>JBCDIW010000021.1:0-118134 GCA_038748515.1 Pseudomonadota bacterium | reverse complement strand
TCGCATGGCTCGATAAGTGCGTTGAAACCAAGCGCTTCTACGCCGCGAAGCCGGCGAGGGCGGTGGGGGGCCGGCGGGCGGCGGGCGGTGGGCCCTGGAACGGGGGGCGGGGCCCACCCGACACCACCGCCCCACGGGGGGGCGCCCCGCGCGGGGTCGGCGGCGTCGGGGGCCCCGCCCCCCTCCGTTCCGGGCCCCCCGCCCCCCCCCCGCCGGCCCCCCCCCCCCCTCGCCGGCTTCGCGGCGTAGAAGCGCTTGGTTTCAACGCACTTATCGAGCCATGCGAGTCACTCGAGAGGCCGTCGACCGGTTGGTGCTGTAGCCTGCTACCCGGTGCCTCTGACCTAGAATTAGATCGTAAGAAGGAAACTCGCGTCGAGTTTGTTGGCACCTGTGGATGCTGCAGCCAACTCAGTAGAAGGCATTGCTCCGATCGGTGTGATCGGTCATATCTCGCACGCCGCGGAGCTGAGGCAACTGATCCATGAGCGTCTTCTCAACGCCGTTTTTCAGCGTCATGTCCACCGCGCTGCATCCCTGACAGCCGCCTCCAAACTGCAGAACGGCGTAGTCGTCTTCGGTAAGTTCGACCAGACTTACCTCACCGCCGTGGGCCGCCAGGGAAGGATTGACCTCGTTGTAGAGGATGTAGTTGATGCGATCCTCCATGGGGGAGTCTTCGTCGACGCGGGGCATTTTGGCATTGGGCGCCTTGATGGTGAGCTGGCCGCCCATACGGTCCTTGGCGTAGTCCACGAGCGCATCTTCAAGGAAGGGCACGCTGCGTCCGTCAAACCATGCGGTCAGCTGATCGTAGCGCTGCTCGACGTCGTCTTCCTTTACATCGCCGTCGCGACAATAGGCGATACAGGTCTCGGCCCGGGGCGTTCCCGGCTGGTTGATGAATACACGTACGCCCAGGGCGTCTTCCTGCTTGCTGAGAAGCTCGGCCAGGTATTCCTGAGCGCTGTCCGTTATCGTGAGCATGGGGGCGGATAAATCCTGACTAAAACACTCGGTCATTATAGCGTGGCTCGCCGTTTCTGGCATCCCGGGCGCTAGCGCCAACCGCTCTATGCTTATGGATGCAAGTTCCGGCCGTACCCGCGCGGCATTAGGGGTGTCGGTAACAGTGAAATAATCTATATCAAAATATTTTGATATAGATTGCCGCACTGCTATCATCGCGGCTTTCCGGCGCTCCCCGTGCAACCGCAGGACGTAGACATGAACGCCCCTATCCTTCCCCGGGAATCCCTTGGTTCCGCGTTGGCTGAGGCCCTGAAGACCCGAATTCTGGTCATAGACGGTGCCATGGGGACAATGATCCAGGCTGAGGGCCTGGAGGAATCGGACTATCGCGGCGAGCGCTTTGCCGACCATCCAGGCGATCTCAAGGGCAACAACGACCTCCTCTGCCTGACGCGGCCGCGCCTTATTCGTTCCATTCACGAAGCGTATCTCGATGCCGGAGCCGACATCATCGAGACCAATACCTTCAATTCCACCGCGGTGGCCCAGGGCGATTACAACCTTGAGTCTCTTGCCGAGGAGCTCAACCTGGCAGCGGCACGGATCGCCCGGGAAGCCGCGGACGCGGTGATGGCGCGGGATCCGTCGCGTCGCTGTTTTGTGGCGGGTGTGCTGGGTCCGACCCCGCGGACGGCGTCGATTTCCCCTGATGTGAATGATCCCGGGGCCAGGAACATCGACTTCGAAAGCCTTGCCAAGGACTACGCGGTCGCGGCCCGGGCGCTTGTTGAAGGCGGCGCTGACCTTCTTCTCGTGGAGACCATCTTCGACACGCTGAATGCCAAGGCCGCCATCTTTGCCATCGAGAACGTCTACGAAGAACTTGGCAGGCGCCTCCCCATCATGATCTCGGTGACCTACCCCGACGTGAGCGGTCGCAATCTCTCCGGACAGAGTCCCAGCGCCTTTTGGAACTCCGTTGCCCACGCGCGGCCCCTGATCGTCGGAAGTAACTGCGGCCGTCGCTTTGCCGAGGTCCGCCCGTTTATGGAAGAACTCTCCGAGTCGGCAGACAGTTACTTCAGCGCTCACCTCAACGCAGGATTGCCGAATGCCTTCGGTGAGTACGATGAGACACCGGAAGTGATGGCGGAGGAGTTTCGCGGTTTCGCCGAGCGTGGCTTTCTGAACGTCGCCGGGGGCTGCTGTGGTACCACGCCCGATCACATCCGCGCTATCGCCGACGCCGTTCACGGTGTTGTCCCGCGACCGGTACCGCAAATCGCTCCCGCCTGCCGTCTCAGCGGTCTGGAGCCCTATGCGTTCTCGGACGACAGTCTGTTTGTGAACGTTGGCGAGCGCTGCAACGTTACGGGATCGGCCCGTTTCAAGAAGCTGATTCTGTCTGGAGACTATGAGACGGCGCTCGACGTGGCCCGCACTCAGGTGGAAGACGGCGCCCAGATCATCGACGTCAACATGGATGAGGGGATGCTCGACGCGGAAGCGGCGATGGTGACCTTCCTGAACCTCGTCGCTGCGGAACCGGACATCTGTCGCGTTCCGATCATGGTCGACTCATCGAAGTGGTCGGTGATCGAGGCGGGCCTGCGCTGCATCCAGGGCAAGGCCATCGTGAATTCCATCAGCCTCAAGGCCGGCGAAGACGAATTCCTGGAACAGGCGCGTCTCTGCCAGCGCTATGGGGCCGCCGTGGTGGTGATGGCCTTCGATGAGGACGGCCAGGCGGATACGCTGGAACGGCGCAAGGCAATCTGCGAGCGCAGCTATCGCCTGCTCCGCGATCGCCTCGATTTCAACCGCGAAGACATTATTTTCGACCCCAACATCTTCGCGGTGGCTACGGGAATTGAGGCGCACAACGCCTATGCCGTCGACTTCATCGAAGCGACTCGCTGGATCAAGGAGAGCCTTCCCGGGGCGAAGGTATCCGGGGGGGTATCGAACGTTTCGTTTTCGTTCCGTGGCAACAACCCGGTGCGCGAGGCGATCCACTCGGTTTTCCTGTATCACGCCATTCGCGCCGGCATGGACATGGGGATCGTCAACGCCGGCCAGCTGGCGGTGTATGACGAACTGCCCGGCGAGCTGCGGGATGCGGTCGAGGATGTGATTCTCAACCGCCGCGATGACTCCACCGAGCGCCTGCTGGAACTGGCGTCCAAGTATCAGGGCGATGGAGCCGCCGCAGAGCGTACCGAAGACCTTTCCTGGCGCGAGGAAGGCGTCGCGAAACGCCTCGAATATGCGCTCGTGAAAGGCATTAACACCTACATTGAGCACGACGCCGAGGAAGCGCGGCAGAGCTTTGACCGCCCCATCCAGGTGATCGAAGGACCCTTGATGGATGGCATGAACGTCGTCGGTGACCTCTTTGGGGCCGGCAAGATGTTCCTTCCCCAGGTGGTGAAGAGTGCGCGGGTCATGAAGCAGGCGGTAGCCTATCTGCAGCCGTTCATCGAGGATGAGAAAACCGCGGGGAGCAGTAACGGCAAGATTCTCATGGCCACCGTGAAGGGCGATGTCCACGATATCGGCAAAAACATCGTGGGTGTTGTTCTCCAGTGCAACAACTACGAGGTGATTGACCTTGGGGTCATGGTGCACTGCGAAGAAATTCTGCGCGTCGCCCGGGAAGAAAACGTCGATGTGATCGGGCTGTCGGGCCTCATTACCCCATCCCTGGATGAGATGATGCACGTGGCGGGAGAAATGCAGCGTCAGGGCTTTTCCGTGCCACTGCTGATCGGCGGTGCGACCACTTCCAAGGCACACACCGCGGTCAAAATCGAACCGCAGTACGCAAACGATGCGGTGGTGTACGTACCCGACGCGTCCCGCAGCGTGGCCGTGGCAACCCAGCTCCTTGGGGACGGCAAGGCCTCATTCGTCGAAGAACGGCGCGATGAGTACGCCGTGGTGCGCGAACGCGTCGCCCAGCGCAAGCCCCGGGCGAAGCGCCTGAGCTACGAAGCGGCCCTGGCGAATCGTGCCGTGCCGGACTGGAGCGCTTATACGGCCCCTGAACCGTCCTTTCTCGGTGTGCGCTGCTTTGACGACATCGATCTGGCCGATCTCGTGGATACCATCGACTGGACGCCGTTCTTCATGACCTGGGAGCTGGCGGGTAAGTTTCCCCGCATTCTGGACGATGAAATCGTGGGCGAGCAGGCCCGCGAACTGTACCGGGACGCCCGGGAAATGCTGCAGAAGATCATCGATGAACAGTGGCTTGAGGCGAAGGCGGTGCTCGGCTTCTGGCAGGCACACTCGAACGGCGAGGACATCATTCTCGACTCTCCCGAGTGCGCCGGTACGACTCTGTATCAGCTTCGGCAACAGAGTCAGAAGAATGAGGATCAGCCCAATCTCAGCCTGGCTGATTATGTGGCCCCCGAAAACGACTATGCCGGCGGATTCGTGGTCACCACGGGTCACGGCGTGGCCGAGCGCGCGGCCCAGTTCGAGGCAGCACACGACGACTACAGCTCGATCATGCTCAAGGCCCTGGCGGACCGACTCGCCGAATCCCTGGCGGAACACATGCACCTGCGGGTCCGTCGCGAGCTTTGGGGCTACGCCCCGCAAGAGCAACTGGGTAACGACGATCTGATACGGGAACGCTATCGCGGCATTCGCCCGGCGCCGGGGTATCCGGCCTGTCCGGACCACACGGAGAAGGCCACCCTCTTCCGGCTTCTCGATGCCGAGGCAGCGGTCGGAGTGAGCCTGTCCGAGAGCTTCGCCATGGAGCCCGCGGCAGCCGTGAGCGGCTGGTACTATGCGCACCCCGACGCCCGCTATTTCGGGGTGGGCAAAATCGGCGAAGACCAGCTTGAAAGCATCGCCACGCGCAAGGGAATGCCCGTGGAAGAAATGCGCCGCTGGCTGTCACCGAACCTCGACTGACTGCGCGCGGGACATAGGGCCGGCCGTGTGCACAGACGGCTTACGCACGCAGGCGATGGAATCGATCAGAGGGAGCGCCGTGTCCGAAGTGAAAGCCGGCTCAGGTACTGACGCAATCAAGCACGCAGATATAAACGCCAGGGAGAACACGGGCAGGAATCGGGCTGAGCGCGCCGACGGCCTGGCGCCGGCGGCGAAGGCCGGGGACGCCTCGGCACGAGCACCGTCGTCTAAGGGGCGGGAGCGCCTGGGACCGTTACAGGTGGTCGGAAGCGTGCTCGCGGCCGGACTCGGCGTGCAGAGCAGCCGAAATCGCGAGCGCGATTTTCAGCAGGGTCGGGCGGGCGTGTTTATCGTGGCCGGATTTATCTTCACAGCCCTATTCATCGGTGCCGTGTATACCGTCGTCTCGGTGGTGCTGGCGTCGCGCTAGCTTGGCATCCCGGCCAGCCAGAAACTGATGCTGGCTACAATGATCCCGATGACAAATACGGTGGCCAGAGCATCAACGCTGCTGTCGGAGTGCCTCGGTCCAGAAGCTCCCATAGTTCCCCCTTTTTTTTCGGCTTTTACGGCATTCGCAGCCATACCCCGGGTAGGCCCGGGACGCTTTTTTAGCCCGCGCTGGCGTTACGGCTGGCGCGGCCCTGATGTGTTCAATGGTAACACTTCGCAGGCCGCCGTCGAAACTCGACCAAAGCAGTAGAGTTTCCCCGGGAACCCCCCGACGGGCCTGCTCCGACCCTTCAGGTAAGGGTTCTATACTTATGAAAAACAAAGATAAATAAGCATGGCCTGAGCCGGTAGACTGCGCGCCTTCGAAGCATTTGGGAAGACGGCCGGCTTGTATCAATACGACGACATCGATCAGCGCATCGTGGACGATCGCGTCGCGCAGTTTCGCGAACAGACCCAGCGTTATCTCGCCGGCGACTTGAGCGATGCCGAGTTTCTGCCCCTGCGCCTCCAGAACGGTCTCTACGTGCAGCGGCTGGCACCTATGCTGCGCATCGCGGTTCCCTACGGCCTGATCAGCAGTCGCCAACTGCGCGCCATCGCCGACATCAGCAGAAAGTACGATAAGGGCCACGGGCACATCAGCACGCGGCAGAATATCCAGCTCAACTGGCCGCGCCTCGAAGATGTGCCGGACATTCTCGCGGATCTCGCCGCGGTACAGATGCACGCTATCCAGACCAGCGGAAACTGCGTGCGCAACACCACCACGGACCAGTTCGCCGGTGTGGCCCACGACGAAGTGGTCGATCCGCGCCCCTACTGTGAGCTGATTCGCCAGTGGTCAACGCTGCACCCTGAGTTCGCTTTTCTGCCACGGAAATTCAAGATCGCCGTCAACGGTGCGCAGACCGACCGCGCCGCCACGCGGTTCCACGACGTGGCCATTGAGCTGTACCGCAACAGCGACGAGCAGGTTCGCCTGCGGGTGCTGGCCGGCGGGGGCCTGGGACGTACGCCCATGGTGGCCAGCGTGCTCCGCGAGGATCTGCCGCCGGAAGAGCTGATCAACTATCTCGAGGCGGTCCTGCGCATCTATAACCTGCACGGACGGCGAGACAACAAGTACAAGGCGCGAATCAAGATCCTGGTCAAAGCCATGGGTGTCGATGCCTTCCGGGAAGCCGTCGAAGAGGAATGGCGGCACAGCAGAAGCGCAGAAAACGCATTGACCGATGCTGCGATAGACGCCGTCGCCCGGCATTTCGTGGCACCACCCTACGCGGCGCTCGACGCCGATGCCGAGGCGGCGTTCCTGGCCGCGGCCACCGAGCGCGACCCGGTCTTCGCGGCGTGGGTCGGGCGCAATACCCGCGCTCACCGCCAGCCCGGCTACCGGGCGGTCACCGTAACGCTCAAGGCCACGGGACAGGCGCCCGGGGATATCAGCGCGGGGCAGATGGATGCCATGGCCGAGCTTGCCGATCGTTTCTCTTTCGGTGAGCTGAGGACCACCCACGAACAGAACCTGGTGCTGGCCGATGTGCGCCAGAGCGATCTCCTCGAGCTTTGGAAAACGCTGCAGGGATGGGGCCTCGCGGCATCCAACGCGGGCCACCTCAGCGACATGATCTGCTGTCCAGGTGGCGACTTCTGCTCCCTTGCCAATGCGAAATCGATTCCCGTCGCGCAGGCGTTGCAGGAGCGTTTCGAGGCGCTGGACTACCAGTACGATCTTGGGCCCCTTCAGCTGAATATCAGCGGGTGCATGAACGCCTGCGGCCACCATCATGTGGGCCACATCGGTATTCTCGGCGTAGACAAAAAAGGGCAGGAGTTTTACCAAGTCTGCCTTGGCGGATCCCAGAATGGCAACGCGCGGGTCGCGCAGATCCTGGGTCCTTCCTTCAGCCGTTCTGAGCTTCCGGACGTCATCGCGCGGATTCTTGAATTCTACGTCGCCGAGCGTGCCGAAGACGGCGAATCGTTTCTCCAGGTTTTTGAACGTATCGGTCTAACCCCCTTCAAGGAGGCAGTTTATGGATCGGCTTGAACGCAGTGAGCGCGCAATGGGCGAGTATCCCAGCGATCCCGGACCGGCCTGCAATCTTGAGGAGTGGCGGCTGATGGGTCGACCGGCCGAAGTGGCGGTCGTTCTGCAGGGCGACGATGACCTTGGTGACGACCTCGAGGCTTTGCTTCGGGTCCATAGAATCACCGTCACCTTCCCCGCGTTTACCGATGGGCGCGGTTTCAGTCTGGGCCGTCGTCTGCGCCTGCGTGGCTTCCGCGGCGAACTCATCGCGGCGGGGGAGCTGTTGCCTGATCAGTGGGCCTATCTCAAGCGCCTGGGCTTCACGGCGCTGGAGTCGGCGTCGCTTTCCGAGCGCGTTGAACTTTGCGTGAGCCCGGAAGAGTCCTACCAGGCTGACGCACTCAGTGCCCTGCCGCTGTTCCGCAGGCGCGCCAGCTGAAACGCTAAGGCCACCGGGCGATAAAGGCCCGGCGTTTAACGCGGGGCCGTACGGGTGCTGTTACCGGGCGGCTGCTAAGCTCGTGCCATGCACGCCGAATCCGTTACCTTCGCCTTTTTCCTGATCTTCAGCGGCGCCGCGGTGCTCGCCTCCCTGGCGCTCTATACGCGCCAGCCGCTGATTATCGCCTACATCGCGCTCGGCGCTCTTATTGGGCCCTACGGCCTCAGCCTTGTTACCGATCTCCAGCAGCTCTCCGACATCGGGCATATCGGCATCATCTTCCTGCTGTTTCTCCTGGGCCTGGATATGCAACCCCAGGCCCTGGTCACGACCCTGCGGAAATCAACGGTGGTGGGCCTGGCAAGTTCGGCCATTTTTTTTGTCGTGTGCTGGTGCCTGGCGCGCGTGTTTATCGAAAACTCGGTCGAGGCCGGCATTGTCGGCATCGCGATGATGTTTTCCTCGACAATCATCGGTATCAAGCTTCTACCGACGACGGTACTGCATCATCGGCACATCGGCGACATGATGATCGGTCTGCTCCTGCTGCAGGATGTGCTTGCGATTATCGCCCTGGTACTCATCACGGCCAGCAGCTCCGGCGGGGGTGAAGAGCAGGCGGCCGCGCAGGTGGCCAGCGTGATGCTCGCCCTGCCCCTTCTGGCGGGATCGGCCTGGGCCGCGGTCCGCTTCGTTCTTCTCGCGCTGATTCAGCGCTTTGACCGCTTTCAGGAGTACATTTTTCTCCTCGCCGTGGGCTGGTGCCTGGGTGTGGCGGAGGCGGCCCAGCTGCTTGGACTCTCCGCCGAGATAGGCGCCTTTGTGGCCGGAATCAGCATCGCGACGAGTCCCATCGCGCAGTACATCGCCATCAGTCTGAAGCCCCTGCGCGACTTTTTTCTTATCCTGTTTTTCTTTGCCGTCGGCGCACGCTTCGACCTGGGTATGCTGCCGCAGGTCTGGCTCCCCGCCCTCGCGCTGGCGGCCCTGGTGCTGCTGCTGAAGCCCGTGGTGTACCGCTATCTCCTGAAGGGGGTCAGCGAGCGCCGCAGTCTGGCCTGGGACCTGGGTTTCCGCCTTGGGCAGGCCAGCGAATTCTCGTTGCTGATTGCGTACATCGCCTTCGACGTGGGGCTCATCAGTTCCACCACGTCGCTCACCATCCAGGCGGCGACGATACTGACGATTCTTGTGTCGTCTTACATCGTGGTGCTCAACTACCCTACCCCGATCGCCATCAAGGACCGCCTGCGCCGGGACTGATTTCGGGCATCGCGGAAGTCAGAGATCGCAGGATGGGGCCTCCAGGCGATACACCGGCGCGTTTTTTCCCTCGCTGGTGACGTAAATGCGACCCTGGGTGTCGCCCGCGATAGCTTCGGCCTGTTTGAGCACCGGCATAGCCAAGGGGCAGAGCCGTTCATTGAGCGCCGCCAGCCAGTCTCCGCTGTCGTCAAGATCGGCAACGTAGACGCCGCGATAGGTAAGGACGGCGATGCGTTGTTGCTGTTCCATAAACGTCATGGCCGTGGGCTGCGCGGCGAATTTTCCGTAGGGGCGCGCCAGTTCGTCTTCGCTGGGGGCTGGGATGCTCTTCAGCCTGCCCATGTTCGAGAGTGTCAGTTTGTGCTCGGCGCCTTCTTTGAGCTCGGGCAGGGCCACGCGGAAAAGACGCGGGCGTCTCTCGCGCTTGCTCATCAGATAGAGCGTCTGGGTACGGGAATCAATGGCCAGGCTCTCGGCGTCGCGCGCCTTCTTCGGATACTCGAGTTCAAGCGTCGTGTGAACCTTCGCTTCCCTTACGCTTGGGTCCGCCGGCTCCGGCAGCAGATAAACCTTGATGTGGCCCCGCCTTCCCGCGTTGTCGCCGATGTCGCCTATCGCCAGCCAGGGCTCGTTGTCGTAGCGAAACGCGGCAAGGTCTTCCCAGTCTCTGTTTTTGCTGCCGGCGACGCGAAGGCGCTCATACTTCCCCGAGCCAAGGTCCAGGGCGATGAGCTCCGGCCGATTGCCGCTGTCATTGATGAACCATAGCCGCTCTGGATCGTGACCGGCCACGACCATGCCGGAGGCTTCCGGCAAGCGCCGATGGTCCAAGACCGCGAGGCGCTCGGCGGGATAGGCCCCTGAGGGACAGCACGCCACAGCACATAGCAAGAGCCGCCCGAGGCCAGCGCGGGCCCCGGTCTCCTGACCGTGGCCGGACGCGCCGCCAACTCCGCGGCGCCGGCGCAGGCCGGTATGGTAAAAAGCCCGCAAAAAGCGGGCTTTCAACACACAGTTGGCGGCTGTCCAGAGCGAGAAGAACTCGACCGCCGGTCCCGACGATCGATGTCTCAAAGTTGCGATTCGAGGGCGGGGAGCGCTTCGAAAAGGTCCGCTACCAGCCCGTAGTCAGCGACCTGGAAAATCGGTGCGTCTTCGTCCTTGTTGATAGCTACGATGACCTTGGAGTCTTTCATACCCGCAAGATGCTGGATGGCCCCGGAAATCCCGACGGCAATATACAGTTCTGGCGCGACGATCTTGCCGGTCTGCCCCACTTGCATATCGTTGGGGACAAAGCCCGCATCCACCGCGGCCCGCGATGCGCCGATGGCGGCACCGAGTTTGTCTGCGATCCCCTCGAGAAGCTTGAAGTTGTCGCCGTTTTGCATGCCCCGGCCTCCGGAGATAACCACCGGCGCGGCGGTCAGTTCGGGGCGATCTGATTCCGCGATTTCCTGACCCACAAAGCTCGACAGGCCCGCGTCGTGAACGCTGTCGACGGACACCAGCTCCGCGGCTCCGCCTTCTGCAGCCACGGGGTCGAACGCCGTCGTACGCACGGTGATCACCTTCCGAGCGTCGCTGCTTTGCACCGTCGCGATGACGTTACCCGCATAGATTGGACGCTTGAACGTGTCTGCTGAGTCCACCGCGATGATGTCGCTGATCTGAGCGACATCCAGCAACGCTGCGACTCTCGGCATGGTGTTTTTGCCGGTGGTCGTCGCCGCTGCCAGAACGTTGTCGTAGCCCTGGGCGAGATCGGCCACGAGGAGACTGACGTTTTCCGCCAGCTGATGGGCGTAGGCCGCGTTGTCCGCCACCAGTACCTTGCGCACGCCGGCCACGCCCTGCGCGGCTGTCGCCGCTCCCGAGCACCCCTCTCCAGCGACAAGAATATCAACGTCCGCGCCCAGCGCCTGGGCCGCGGCAACCGTGTTCAGCGTGGCCGGGTTGAGGCTCGCGTTGTCGTGTTCGGCTACAACCAGCGTGCTCATGAGATCACCTTCGCTTCGTTTTTGAGTTTTTCCACAAGTTCCTCGACGCTCGACACCTTGATGCCGGCAGAGCGCTCCGGCGGCGGCTCAACCTTGACCAGGCTGAGATGGGACGTCACTTCCACACCCAGGTCCGCTGGAGCCACAACGTCCAGGGGCTTCTTCTTCGCTTTCATGATGTTGGGCAGCGAAGCGTAGCGCGGCTCATTGAGGCGGAGGTCCGTAGTGACAATCGCCGGCAGCGCGAGGGCCACCGTCTGCAGCCCGCCGTCCACCTCGCGGGTCACCATGGCCTTGCCGTCTTCGACCTTGACCTCGGAGGCGAAGGTCCCCTGCGCCATGCCGGCCAGTGCGCCAAGCATCTGTCCGGTCTGGTTGTTGTCGCCGTCGATGGACTGCTTGCCAAGGATCACGAGCTGCGGCGACTCGCGCTCGACCACGCCCTTGAGCAGTTTCGCAATCACCAGCGGCTCTACGCTGCCTTCTGTTTCCACGTGTACTCCGCGGTCGGCACCCAGCGCGAGAGCGGTGCGGATCTGCTCCTGGCAGCTCTTCTCACCGACGGAAACGACAATGACTTCCTCCGCGACACCCGCCTCCTTGAGGCGCACCGCTTCTTCCACGGCAATCTCGCAGAACGGATTGATGGACATTTTCACGTTGTTCAGATCAACGTCTGAACCATCGGCCTTGGCGCGAACTTTGACGTTATAGTCGACAACACGCTTGACTGCGACGAGCACCTTCATGATGACTCCCGAATGGCTGGGTGGGGTGCAGCGCTGGCCGGCGACACGACGCCAGCGCCAGAAACGGGCGCCGATGGTGCCCATTCTGCGCGGGTAGGTCAATACTTCCCGATCGGTAAGGCGGAATGCTCACATTTCCGCGATAATCGGCGACTAAGCACGCGCGTTCCCGAGGCGCGCCGGGAGATGCGCCCCGCCCCATGATATTCGTCGATGGCTTAGTCGCCTATCTCAGGGCCTATTTGTCTGCGCTGGCGACCGCGCTGCAGTCTCTGTGGCCCTTCCCGAAGATCGATGAAGCCGGCACGCGCCACGTCATGGAGCCCCTCAGCTATCGCCGCGCGGTGTTTCTCCTCCTCTTTCCCGTGTTTCCGCTTCTTCAGCTTTTCCACGCTGTCTGCCTGGGCCTGGACCACCTGCTCTTCCCGGCATTTCGCTCGACGACGCTCCGAAGTCCGGTATTCGTCCTGGGAGTGCCGCGCAGCGGCACAACGTTCATTCATCGGGAACTCGCCCGGGACCCGAACTTCACCGCACCGCGGACCTGGGAACTGCTCTTCGCCCCGTCAATTTGTCAGCGCTACCTTGTGCAGGCGCTGGGCCGCCTTGATCGCGCGGCCGGCGCGCCGCTGGCGCGGGCGTCCAGAGCCCTTCTGGCTGGCACGATGAGGGACGTCAACGAGGTGCATCCGCTGGGACTGAGCGCCGCCGAGGAAGATTATCTCGCGCTCCTACCCTGCGGCGGGTGTTTTTTCGCCAGCATGGCGTTTCCCGATTCAAGTCGATTCCGAAGCCTGGCGGGCCTTGATGGACTCAAGCCGGTAGAAAAAACGCGCATTCTGGAGCACTATCATGCCCTGCTGCAGCGCCAGGTTTTTTTTCATGGCAATAAACAGCTGCTGTCGAAGAATGCCGCCTTCGCGGCGTGGACGCCCTACATCGCTGCCCGCTACCCGGACGCCAAGATCCTGATGTGTATCCGCGATCCCGCTACCGCACTCGCTTCTCAGCTGAGTAGTCTCCAGGGAGCCCGGAGGGCCTTCGGGACTTTTCCCCGTCCCGAGGACCTCGAACGCCGATTCAGCGAGCACTACAACGATTGGTGGCGTGCCCTGGCCCGGGAGGTCGAGAGCCTTGATCCCCCTCCACTGGTGATCGAGCAGGAGTGGCTCAGGCACCATCGAAAGCCGGCACTGCAGTTGATTTACGACCGTCTGGGGACACAAGCGCCGGCGGTCGTCGCCGGTAGTGATGCCTCGACCAGCGGGCGGAAAGGGAGCGCGCCGCCGGCCCGAGAAGCCTCCTGGCACCTCCACGATGAATCCGTCGCCGGGATGCAGGCTCCCTACAGCCTGTTGTGTCGGGTTGCGCGGAGTCAGCGAGAGACCCCATCGTGACGCAGCGCAGCGAACTGCCCGTCGTTCCCGCCGCTCAGGAGGAGGCGGCCACGCTCCGCGTCGCGTTTTTTTCCGACGCCTTTTCGGAGCGTAACGGTACGGGTGCCTACTACCACGATCTCGTCGCCCAGCTTCCCGGACGGGTTGAATCCGTGCAGGTATTCCAGCCCAGCAACGAGGGGCGACCACCACTCCTGTCCATAGCCATGCCGGGTGACCCGGGTCAGCGCCTCGTCACTCCGCGCATCGGCCGCATTCGCCGCGCCTGCGATGCGCAGTCTCCGCAGGTTATCGTCGTTGTCACGCCGGGACTCTACGGCCTTCTCGGCGTGTGGGAAGCGCGGCGTCAGGGCGCGACGCTGATCGCCGCTTTTCACACGGATTTCGAACAGCTCGCGCGCATGTACTGGAATCCCGTGTCGCGTTTTTTCGTGAACCTTGTGCTGCGTACCGCCAATCGCATCATCTGTCGCTCTAGCGCCAGCGTGCTGATCAACAACAGCGAGCTGCGCCGTGATGTTCAGCGACTCGGCGCGAAGGATATCGAGGTGATCGGGACGCCTCTGGCCGCGGAGTTTTTGCGCCGCCCGCTCAAGCCCATTGCCCCGGCGCTGCGACGCATTTGTTTTGCCGGTCGCCTCGCACCGGAAAAGAATGTGGAGCACATATTGGCTGCCGCGAAATCGCTGCCGGATATCGAGTTCGTCATCGCCGGTGATGGACCACTGAGGACGCGTCTCGAGAGTGAGGCCGCGGGCTGTGAAAATGTCCGCTTTACCGGCTGGCTACGCCGCCACGACCTTATCGATCTGCTCGACAGCGCGTCCTTGCTCCTGCTTCCGTCGGCCTTCGAAACGTTCGGCTCCGTGGCGCTGGAGGCCATGGCCCGGGGCCGACCGGCCCTGGTTTCCGTTCGCGCGGGCATCCACGCCTGGCCGGCGCTGCGAGACGGCCTCTTCTCGCTCGACGAACCGGGGCACCTCAGTGAGGCTCTGGCGAGACTGGCCACCCTCAACGAGAGTGAATGGATTTCTCGCTCCCGCGCCGCGAGACGGGTGGCCGAAACATTGAATGAGCGCACCATGGATCACTGGCAGGAACTTCTGGGCCGCCACGCTGCGGCTCGGCAGCTGGAGGCTCCGGGGCGGAAGACCCGTGACTGATTCTCCTCGCGCGCTGCTTTCGATCCACGACGTCATGCCTGAAACCTTTAAAAAGGTGGCGGCTTTGCGGGGCGAATGCATGGGCCTGGGTCTGGCACCCCCCGGCCTGCTTGTCGTTCCCGAGCGCGCCTGGAGCCTCGAGCAACGGGCGACCCTGCGCCACTGGGAGAGGGAGGGCTCGGAGCTGATCGCACATGGCTGGAAACACGAGACCCGGCCCCGGCGTCTCTATCATCGACTGCATGCCGCGCTATTGTCCCGCAATGTGGCCGAGCATCTTGATCTGCGTGCCGATGCTGTGATCGCGCTGATGCGCCGCTCCCGAGACTGGTTTGCCGCGCAAGGCCTGGCACCTCCCCGGACCTATATTCCTCCGGCCTGGGCCCTGGGCATCCCCCCGCGGCGGCTGGCCGAGCTTCCTTTCAGCAGTGTCGAAGTACTGCGCGGCGTGATCCTGGTCCAGGGACAGGACACGGTCATGAAGTCCCTTCCGCTGACGGGTTTCGAGGCGGATACGGCGCTGCGGGCGGCGACCTTACGGCTGTGGAACCGGCGCGCCGAGCAGCGCAGCGCGGCCCGCGGGGTGCCCCTGCGGATCGCGATCCACCCGCACGATGGCGAGCTGCTTTTGGCGGCAGATCTGAGAGACCTGCTGCGCCGTCCCTGGCGGCTGGAACGCTACGGCGAGTTGCGCGCCTGATCACATCGCGAGCAGGCGCCAGGATGCCGAGAGGAGACAAAATCCCTATAATTGAACTTTGAGTATGTTGCGTCCGCGACATATTGCCCCCTTCCATAGTTGCCATCCAGCAGAGCGAGGTGTGAATTGGAACGCGAAGCCATGGAGTTTGATGTTGTCATCGTCGGCGCCGGTCCCGCGGGTCTGTCGGCGGCCTGCCGCATCATGCAGCTTGCCCAGGCGCAGGAACGTGAAGTCACTGTGTGCGTGGTCGAGAAAGGTTCCGAGGTGGGTGCCCACATTCTGTCTGGCGCCGTTTTCGAGCCGCGAGCCCTGGATGAGCTCTTTCCGGATTGGAAGTCCATGGGCGCTCCGCTGGCTACCGAGGTGAGCGAGGACCTTTTTTACTTCTATACGAGCGACAGCGCCGCGACCAGAGTCCCCAACTTCCTGATTCCCAAGCCGACGCATAACGAAGGCAACTACATCGTGTCCATGGGCAATGTGTGCCGCTGGCTCGCCGAGCAGGCCGAGAATCTCGGCGTTGAGGTCTACCCGGGCTTTGCGGCGGCGGAGATCCTCTATGGCGACGACGGTTCGGTACGGGGAATTGCCACGGGGGACATGGGACTGAGCGCCGAGGGCGAGGAAAAGGACGGTTACATGCGCGGCATGGAACTGCACGCCCGCTACACCCTGTTCGCCGAGGGCTGTCGGGGACATCTGGGCAAGGAACTGATTTCGCGTTTTTCCCTCGACAGCGGCCGTGATCCTCAGCATTACGCGATTGGAATTAAGGAAATATGGGAAATCGAGCCGGAGAAACACCAGCCCGGACTCGTCGTTCACGGTCTCGGCTGGCCACTCAAGGAGAGCGGTTCGTCCGGTGGTGGTTTCCTCTATCACGCCGATGATAACCAGGTGTATCTGGGTCTGATCACCGATCTGAACTACAGCAACCCTCACGTCTCTCCTTTCGAGGAGTTTCAGCGTTGGAAGCTGCACCCCAAAACGCGGCAGTATCTTGAAGGAGGGACTCGGTTGAGCTACGGCGCCCGGGCTATCGCCAAGGGCGGGCTTCATTCGCTTCCCCAGATGCAGTTCCCCGGAGGTCTGCTCCTGGGCTGTGATGCGGGGACGCTGAACGCGGTCAAGATCAAAGGTAACCACACGGCAATGAAGAGCGGCATGCTCGCGGCGGAAGCGGTCGTCGAAGCCCTCGCAGGCGATCAGCCTCAGGCCCAGCTCGACAGCTTTGAGGAAAAGTTCAAGGCGTCATGGATCCATGACGAACTCTACAGAGCGCGCAATTTCTCCGGTTGGATGCACACGTTCGGCTTCCTTCTGGGCTCGGCGATGGTTTGGCTGGAGCAGAACATCCTGGGCGGGCGCCTGCCCTTCTCGCTCCACGATTCGAAGGAAGACTATGCCGCCCTGAAGTCCGCGGACGCCAGCCCTCCTATCGACTATCCCAAGCCCGACAACGTGCTGACATTTGATCGGCTGTCTTCCGTCTTTCTCTCAAATACCAACCACGAAGAAGACCAGCCCTGTCACCTTCGACTCACCGATCCTGAGCTGCCGATCGCCAGCAATCTCCCTCGCTTCGATGAGCCCGCGCAGCGCTATTGTCCGGCCGGCGTGTACGAGGTAGTGGAGGACGACGGGGGCAAGCGCTTTCAGATCAACGCGCAGAATTGCGTGCACTGTAAAACCTGCGATATCAAGGACCCGGCGCAGAACATCACCTGGGTTGCGCCGGAGGGCTTTGGCGGCCCCAATTATCCGAATATGTAGCGCCGTGCTGACCACGAGGAGATGACGGGGTTGAAGGTCGTGGGATCGCTTTCCTGCGCAAGGGCTCAGCCCGCAAGCGATCCGAGTTCGATGCGCTCGCCCCCGCTAACGATGAACACCCTGTCGTCCAGGAAGGTGGCCGCATCGATCAGTCGATACCAGGCGGCGCGCGTGAGCTGGGCCGAAAGCCCATTGGGAAGTTCGACCCAGGGCGTAACACCCGCCGCGTAGCTGCTATCGCCCTTACACTCATCCACGTGCAGTTGGTACCGCCCACCGACGCGGCATCGTCCTCCGGTATTGAGCAGTACGAACCAGTAGCCATGTCCGTTGTGGCCCTGCCGGTCACAATCGATCGCCCGCAGGGGATGCCCTTCAACCTTGATCCGCCATTTTTCCACGGGCGTGACGAGGTAGTAGTGCCCGTCGCTCTCCCTTCGTAGAAGCGACGCAAACAGGCGTACCAGCCCCTCGCGTTGAATCACCGTCCCCGCGTGAGACCAGGTGCCATCGGCCGAAATCAGGATTTCGATATCGCCGCTCAGCGCGGGATCCCAGGACGCGATGGTAGCCGGATCGGGAAGACCGGCGGTGCTGGCGACTATGGTGTCGACAACACCCTGGAGCGTGGATGCAGCCATGCCCGCAACTGATGGGCCTAGTAGATCACGACTTCCGCGCGATCGCGCAGGGCGGTCTCAAACTGCTGCTGGAGAATGCCCCCGGTTTCTCCGGCGACACGGCGCTGCAGGGAGTCGCGCTCGACGACGCTCAGGGCCTCAAGGCTACCCTCATTGCGCCCGATAAACTCGAGAACGTACAGCTCGTCGCCTGAGGACGATTCCGTGATCGTGCGCAGAATTTCGTCGCCTTCCGGCGCTGCCAGGGCAAAGAGCGTGTTTCGCACGGCTACGGGAAGACGCCCGCCGCCGCGCAGGGCGCCGAACTCAACCTGCCATTCAACGCCGGCCTGAAGGGCCGCGTTTTCCAAGCTCTCGCCGGCTTCAATGCCGGCGAGGATTCGATCAGCGGCCGCCTGGGCTTCGTCCCGGGCCGCCGCCTGTTGCAGTTCCTGGCGGATCTCCTGGGCAACCTCCTCAAGGGGAAGCGGTTTTTCCGACAGCCGCTCCCGAACCCGAAGCACCACGTAGTGCTCTGGATCCAGCTCGATCACGTCGCTGTTGTGGCCAAGGTCCAGAACATCTTCCGAGAAGGCCGCGTCGCGGAGACGGGCATCGCTGAATACACCGGGTCCTGTGACGCGCGTGACGCCGTCTTCGGTGGCGACGCTCACCGAGAGCTCTGTCGCGGGATCGTCGAGATCGGCGGCGTTGAAGGCGACGTCGCGAAGGCGCTCTACGTCCAGGAGGAGTTCCGCCGCGGCGTCGTCGCGCTGGATACGGTCTTCGAGTTCACCGCGGACGCTGTCGAAGGTAACCTCCGTGCCCTCGCGCCGATCGGTCACCAGGATAATGTGCGTGCCTGCCTCGGTCTCGATGGGACCGGATATTTCGTCCACCCCCAGTTCGGCGATAGCCTCTTCCATCGCGTCCGGGAAGGCGTCGCCCGCGGTGTAGCCCAGATCGCCGCCCGTGGAAGCCGAGCCAAAGTCCGTGGAGCGCTCTGCGGCTAGCTCAGCGAACGCTTTGCCCGAGTCGAGTTCGGCGCGTATCTCGGCAACCAGCTCGGCGTTTTCGTCCGCAGATCCGTCCAGGAGGATGTGGGACACGCGGGCTTCCGTCGCTACCTCAAACTCGTCACGCACCAGCTCGAACTCTTCTCGCAGCCGTTCCTCGCTGACCGCCTCGCGGTAGTCGTCCAGCTGCAGCTCCAGATAAGCGACGTTGACGGATTCCTCGCTACGATAGCGATCCTGGTTGGCGTCAAAGTAGCGAGACACGGCCTCGTCGCTGACTTCAACCGCGGCTCCGAAGTCTTCCACCGGCAGCGTTGCGTAGCGGACATCGCGAGTCTCGGCATTGATACGCGCTGCCAGGGCTAGTTCCTCTGACGTGGCGAAATCGCTGCCGATAAGACCGGCCCGAAGCTGACCGACCTGCACGTCGTTGGCGAGCCGGTCTCTAAACAGAGATGGCGTAAACCCAACGGCGGCAAGACTGCTCTGAAACATGTCCATGGAGAACTGGCCGTCAATCTGAAACTGCTCCATCGATGAAATCAGCTCGCCGAGGAGCGAGTCGGAGGAAATCAGGTTCATCCCACTAGCCGCCTGAACGATGATCTCGCGGCGCACCAGCGCTTCGAGGGCCTGCTCGGTCAGGTTCGCCTGGTCCAGCAGAGCCGGGTCTGCGTCATCGCCGAGGATGGAGAGAAGTTGACGCTGCTGTACAGAGAGCTCCTGCTGCAGGTCAAAGGGTGAGATTTCCTCCCCGTTCACTTCGGCAACCGCGTTCGTACTGCCACTGAACAGCAGCGATTCGATACCGAAGATCGAAAACGAAACGACGATGAGGCCGATAATGATCTTGGCGATCGTGCCCTGACTGTTGGCACGGATGTCCTGAAGCATTCGCCTACCCTAAGTAAAAATGGTTTGAGTTACGGTTAAAAAATCAGCGTTCAATCCGCGACCGCGCTTGCAGCGGCTTTAAACAGACAAAAAAGCGCGCCCAGGGCGCGCCTCCTCGTTCGACGGGCTGGCGCCCGCGGTACCGCGACCCTTGCCGCGTGAGCGCGCGGCCCTAGCTGTTTACGGCGTCCTTCAGGGCCTTGCCCGCCTTAAAGCCGGGAACATTGGATGCTTTAATCTGAATGGTCTCACCGGTTTGCGGATTGCGGCCTTCGCGTCCAGCGCGGTGCTTCACCGCGAACGTTCCGAAACCAACCAGAGAAACCTGGTCTCCGCGCTTCAGGGAATCGGTGATGCTGTCAATGACAGCGTCGAGAGCACGCCCTGCGTCAGATTTGTTGATGTCCGCCGCTGCGGCGATCGCGTCGATGAGTTCAGCTTTGTTCACTAGGAGCCCCTGTTGTTGAATGCCTGACCCGAGAGGGCCGCATTTTTGTCTACTCGTACTGGTCTGTTTGCCCTGATTCTCTCGCTGACTGTGTTGTTCCCGAGGTTCCTCTCACGAGCGCCGCGTTTCAACGCGCGCTGCAGCCGGAAGAGCGTCGGTCCGCATTGAACGTTCCGAAACTCGGTAGCCCCACGATAGGCACCGAGCACACTGCCTGGACCCGGCCCCGACGGTCGAAGGCCGTGCAAGGATTGAAGCGCGATAACGGGCGCGAAGCACTCGCGAAACACTGGGACCGGAGCTGGGAGGTTCGATGCTAAACAGCGAGGGAGCGAAGATATAACAGCGCTGCGAGAGGGGTCAACAAAAAGCGGGGCCTGGGCGCCAGCGAGAGCCGCGCACGCCCCGACAGGACTCAGTGCGTGTTGATCCGGCTCCCATCGCCACTGTCCGTGGGATCGCGCCGACTTTCTTCCACGCTCGCAAGGTACTCGTCGTCGCTCAAGGGCTTCAGCGGAGACTCCAGAGCGACGGCCAGGACTTCATCGATCCACTTTACGGCAACGATCTCGAGGTTTTCCTTGATGTTATCCGGGACTTCCTTGAGATCTCGCTCATTCTCACGCGGGATCACCACGGTTTTGATGCCACCCCGGCGCGCCGCAAGGAGCTTTTCCTTGAGACCGCCGATGGGCAGAACTTCCCCGCGCAGGGTGATTTCCCCGGTCATGGCGACGTCCGCGCGAACCGGGATCTGCGTTCCTACGGAAACCATCGCTGTACACATCGCGATACCCGCGCTCGGGCCGTCCTTCGGAGTCGCACCTTCCGGAACGTGAATGTGCATATCGTGGCGGTCGTGGTAACTCGCCGGTATGCCCAGGAGTTGGGACCGGCTGCGGACCACGGTGCTCGCGGCCTGAATCGATTCCTGCATGACATCGCCCAGGGATCCGGTTTTCACGTAGCGTCCCTTGCCCGCTGTGGCTACGGCTTCGATGGTGAGCAACTCGCCGCCGACCGAAGTCCAGGCCAGTCCTGTGACCTGACCGATCTTGTTTTCGTCCTCGGCGATACCGTAGTTGAACTTCCGCACCCCGAGGGTATCGGCGAGCATCTCCGCCTCCACCCGAGTCCCACTCTCTTTTTCTCCGAGGGTGATGGCCTTGACCATCTTGCGGCAGATCTTGGCAATCTCACGCTCCAGGGCCCGAACGCCTGCCTCACGCGTGTAGTAACGGATCACGTCGGTGAGCGCGTCTTCCCCGATATCGATCTCCCCGTCCTTGAGACCGTTGCGCTTGATCTGCTTCGGAATAAGGTACCGCTGAGCAATGTTCAGCTTTTCGTCCTCGGTGTAACCGGGAAGGCGGATGACTTCCATGCGATCGAGCAGCGGTCCGGGTATGTTCATGGTATTCGAGGTGCATACGAACATGACGTCCGAAAGGTCGTAGTCGACTTCGAGGTAGTGGTCGTTGAACTGGTGATTCTGCTCCGGATCCAGCACCTCAAGCAGGGCCGAAGCCGGATCACCGCGATGGTCCATACCCATCTTGTCGATTTCGTCGAGCAGGAACAGCGGGTTGCGGACGCCGGCCTTGGCCATTTTTTGCAGCAGCTTGCCGGGCATGGAGCCGATGTAGGTGCGGCGATGTCCGCGTATCTCTGCTTCGTCGCGCACTCCCCCGAGGGCCATGCGCACGAACTTGCGGTTTGTGGCGCGGGCAATGGATTCACCCAGGGAAGTCTTGCCCACGCCCGGGGGACCCACGAGGCACAGTACGGGTCCTTTCACTTTTCGCACGCGCTTCTGTACCGCGAGGTACTCAAGGATTCGTTCCTTGACTTCCTCAAGCCCGTAGTGGTCCGCATCGAGGATGCCTGCCGCCCGGGACAGATCGTGCTTGACCTTTGAACGTTTGGACCAGGGAACGCTCACCATCCAGTCGATGTAGCTGCGCAGCACCGACGCCTCTGCCGACATCGGCGACATCATCTTCAACTTGGCAAGTTCTGCATGCGCTTTGTCGCGCGCCTCCTCGGGCATCTTTGCCTCGTCGATGCGACGCTCCAACTCGTCTGCTTCGTTGGGCGCATCGTCCATCTCTCCGAGCTCTTTCTGGATGGCCTTCATCTGCTCGTTGAGGTAGTACTCGCGTTGCGACTTCTCCATCTGCTTTTTGACGCGACCGCGAATACGCTTCTCGACCTGAAAAACGTCTATTTCGGCTTCCATGAGCCCGATCAGATACTCCAGGCGCACCTTTACGCCGGCGATCTCAAGTATCTTTTGCTTCTGCTCCAGATCAACGCCCATGTGGGCCGCGATCGTATCGGCCAGGCGCCCGGGCTCATCAATACCGGTGAGCGAGGTAAGCACCTCGGCGGGGACCTTCTTGCTCAGCGTGACGTACTTTTCGAAATTGGCCGTGGTGCTGCGGACCAGGCCCGCGGCCTCGTCTTCGGGGACGTCTTCGCCCTCGATCTCGCGCACGCCGGCTACGGTGAAGCTGCCGTCATCATTTACATGATCGACAGCGGCCCGGAAGCCGCCTTCCACAAGCACCTTGATCGTGCCGTCAGGCAGCTTCAGGAGCTGCAGGATGTTGGATACGGTCCCGACCTGGTAGATATCGTCGGCTCCGGGGTCGTCCTCGGAGGCATTCCGCTGAGCAACGAGCAGCACCTGCTTATCATTGGCCATGGCGTGCTCAAGCGCTTCGATGGAGCGCTCCCGCCCTACGAAGAGCGGCAGCACCATGTGCGGGTAGACGACGACATCGCGCAGCGGCAGGAGCGGTAGCTCCAGAACGGGGTGATCACTCATTTCATTCTCCAAAATTCGGATGCTTCGCGCTGTGGCGTCACACGCTGCCCCAGTCGTTCTGGACGAAGGCGGCGGAGTCGGTGGTCGAGCATTTCGGGCAGTTTGCACCGAAGAGCGCGGGCCAGGTCCGGGGCGGTTGACCGGGCGCGATCATTGCTAGCTACGCGAGCGTTCCTTGCTAGCAGTGGGGGCATAAGCTGCCAATTCAAGAGCCGCAGAGCGCGAAACCGGATCGATGCGCCTGAAAGCGGTCTCCCGCCGCAGGCACTTACACCGCTTCTTGCACGAGAGTGCGGGTGAGCACTCCACGTCCCGTGGCGAGGGTGGGTTACATTGCCGGCTGAGAGCGACGCGTCGGCGCTGAGCCGGCGTACCTCTTCAGCGAACGCGATGCCCGCCAGTTTTGCGCCGGTGCTGTCAGTCCTCGGGCGACGATGCCGCGCGCGCCGGCTCGTTGTTCTGGTAGACGAGTAAAGGCTCCGAGTCACCGCGTATGACGGATTCATCGATCACCACCTTCGCGACATCGTCGCGCGAGGGAATTCCGTACATGGAGTCAAGGAGAACACCTTCCAGTATCGAACGCAGTCCTCGCGCCCCGGTCTTGCGCTCCATGGCTTTCTCGGCGACCGCGCGCAGTCCATCGTCACGGAAGTCCACCTCCACCCCTTCCATTTCAAAGAGCTTTCGGTACTGCTTGGTGAGCGAGTTCCGCGGCTCCGTAAGGATCTGGACCAGTGCCGGAACGTCAAGTTCCTCGAGCGTGGCAATAACCGGAAGTCGACCGACGAATTCCGGGATCAATCCGTAGCGAACCAGGTCTTCCGGTTCGAGATCGGCGAGGACTTCCCCCACGTTGCGTCGCTCGTCTTTACTGTGCACCTGAGCCCCAAAGCCGATGCCACCTTTTTCCGACCGATCGCGGATGACCTTGTCGAGGCCTGCGAAAGCGCCGCCGCAGATGAACAGGATGTTGGACGTATCAACCTGCAGGAATTCCTGCTGGGGGTGCTTTCGCCCGCCCTGGGGGGGTACTGACGCCACGGTGCCTTCGATGAGCTTCAGCAACGCCTGCTGAACCCCTTCACCGGAGACGTCCCGGGTTATGGATGGGTTGTCGGACTTGCGCGAGATCTTGTCGATCTCGTCGATGTAGACAATACCCACCTGGGCCTTATCGACATCGTAGTCGCACTTTTGAAGCAGCTTCTGGATGATGTTCTCGACATCCTCGCCCACATAGCCGGCTTCGGTCAGCGTGGTTGCATCGGCAATGGTAAACGGCACATCCAGGAGGCGAGCCAGGGTTTCCGCAAGCAGCGTTTTGCCCGAACCCGTGGGGCCGACCAGCAGGATGTTGCTTTTGCCCAGCTCGACGTCGTCGCCGCGTCCGCCGTCGTGGCGCAGCCGCTTGTAGTGGTTGTAAACGGCCACCGAAAGCACCTTCTTGGCGCGCTGCTGGCCGATGACGTACTCGTCGAGGATCGCGTTGATCTCGCGCGGTACCGGGAGTTTCTCCGAGCCTTCCTCGGCGTTGTTCTCCTGGACCTCTTCGCGAATGATGTCGTTGCAGAGGTCGACGCATTCGTCGCAGATAAACACGGAGGGCCCGGCGATCAGCTTCCGTACTTCGTGCTGGCTCTTGCCGCAGAATGAGCAGTAGAGAAGCTTGCCGCCGTCGTCCGAACTACCCGAGTCCTTGCTCATTGGCCTACCTCTTCTCCCACTCTCTAGCGGTAACCCAAACTGGTCACCTTGCTGGTCTCACGTTATTCATAGCGGTCGGCGTCTTCTGGAAGGCAGCTGGGCCTTACACGTGTGATCGGCTGCCTTTGCACGCGCTTCTTTTCGCTTTTTTTGCCCGTCCCGGGCACGCCTGCTGCACGCGCTTTCCCGCACCCGTAGAGTGAGGTTTTTCAGACGTCAATGCAAGTCGAGCGCGTGATCGGCAGCACCCCCTGGCGCCGCCGAAGCGCGGTTTAGCTCAGTTTTCGTCCGCGGTGGACGGCCCTGTGCGCGAGGTCACAACTTCGTCGATCAGGCCGTAATCGCGGCTTTGCTCGGCACTCATGAAACGGTCGCGCTCGGTGTCTCGCTCGATGACGTCCAGGGGCTGCCCGGTGTGCTCCGACATGAGTCGATTGAGGCGTTCCCGAAGCTCGAGGATTTCCCGGGCCTGGATTTCGATATCGGTGGCCTGACCTTGCGCACCGCCGCTGGGCTGGTGAATCATCGTGCGCGCATTGGGCAGGCAGTAACGCTTGCCACGAGCTCCGCCGCCGAGGAGGAACGCGCCCATGGACGCGGCCTGACCAATGCACATGGTACTCACGTCGGGCTTGATGAACTGCATGGTGTCGTAGATCGACATGCCGGCGGTCACAACGCCCCCCGGTGAATTGATGTACAGGTGGATGTCTTTGTCCGGGTTCTCAGACTCAAGGAAAAGGAGCTGGGCAACCACGAGGTTGGCCATCTGGTCCTCGACCGGGCCGACCACAAAGATCACGCGCTCTTTGAGGAGGCGTGAATAGATATCGTAGGAGCGTTCTCCCCGGGATGTCTGCTCGACGACCATGGGCACAAGGCCCAGGCCGTAGGCGGGTTGCGCGAGCCCCTCGCCGGTGCTCCCCAGGACCCCTGCGGCCCCTGATCCAAAACGACCCCCACGACCTTCAAACTGCTTGGACATGCCATCTCCCTTTGAAAGCAGCGATTGCGCGGCGGAATCCACGCAACCTCGGCCAATGAAGACAGATACCCAATGGCCGTTACATCAATGAACGGCCCTCCTTAGCCTGGCGTCGCGCGGCTTTTACACGACTACTCGACACCGAACCACGACGCCGAACCACGACGCCTAACCACGACGCCGATCCGCGACGCGGATCTGTACGCTACTGGTTGGCCTGCTGACCCAGGGCAATTGCTTCCTGGTAGCTGCAGGGCGTTTCCGTTTCGGCGGCGGACTCGAGAAGCTTGTCAACGACGGCGTCTTCGAGAACCTTGGACTCCACGGCTGAGAGCTGTTCCTGGTTCCCATAGTACCAGTTGACCACCTCTTCCGGGTCCTGATACGTGGACGCAATCTCTTCAACCGCCGCACGAAGCGCGTCGGGGTCGGCTTTCAGTTCGTAGCTGGAGATCAGCTCGGCAAGAACCAGCCCGAGCTTGACCCGCCGCTCGGCTTTCTCGGAGAACATATCGTCCGGGAGGAGAGATTTGAGATCCAGATCCTGTCCGGCGCCGCCAAACTGTTGAAACATCTGCTGGCGCAAACTGTCGATTTCCTGGGCGACGAGCGCGGACGGCACTTCCAGACCCGCGTAGGCATCGATGACTGCGTCCATGACCTGCTGCTTAACCCGCGCTGTTACCGCGTTGCGCAGCTCCCGGGCCATATTCTGGGCGACTTCGCTGCGGAAGCTTGCTTCGTCTCCCTCTTCCACGCCGTAGGCGGAAAAGAGCTCCTGATCCAGCGGTGCCAGTTCGAGTACTTCGATTTTGTGCAGCTTGATGGCGAAGCTCACCGCGGCCCCCGCGAGATCTTCGCTGTGGTAGTCCTCGGGAAAGCTGAGCTCGAGGGTCTTTTCCTCGCCGGCCTGCATGCCGACAATGCCATCCTCGAACCCGGGAATCATGCGCCCGGAACCGAGTTCAAGCTGGCTCTCTTCCGCGCTGCCGCCTTCGAATGCTTCCCCATCACGGGTGCCGGCATAGTCGATGGTCACGCGATCGCCCTCTTCGGCGCCCCGCTCCGCCTCGCTCCAGGTGCCCCGCTGGCGGCGAAAGACGTCGATGATATTGTCGATGTCCTCGTCCTTTACATCCGCCGTCGGACGTTCGACCTTGAATCCCGCCAGCTCAAGAACCTCCACCTCGGGAAAGACTTCGAAGGTTGCCACGTACTCGAGGTCGCTCCCCGGGTCCATGCTCCGCGGCTCGATGGTGGGCTGGCCGGCGGGCTTCAGGTTTTCCTGGACAACGGCCTCCTGAAAGCTGCGGCTCATCACCTCACCCAGGACCTCCTGACGCACGCCCGAGCCAAAGCGCTGCCGCATGACCTTGAGCGGCACCTTGCCGGGTCGAAACCCCGGCAGACGGACGTTCTTAACCGCCTGCTTCAAGCGGGCGTCGACCTCGCCGTCGACGGTTTCGGCGGGTACGCCGACGGTCAGGCGACGCTCAAGCTTTGAAGTCGTTTCGATGGAAACCTGCATTGACTTGGATCCTCAACTGAGACGCTCCGGGGGCCTGGATCACCGGCTGTGTCTGGTGACCAACGCCCGGAAACGGGAGCGTTCAGGCCCGGGCCAGCACGCATCGCCGGGGCCGTGTTTTTCGGCGCCTGCGGGGCAGAACACCGATGTAAAAAATGGTGCGGAAGGAGAGACTCGAACTCTCACGCCATAAGGCACTGGAACCTAAATCCAGCGCGTCTACCAGTTCCGCCACTTCCGCGTTTCGCGCCCTAACGCGCATCGCTTTCTTCGAACGAGTGCACGCGTGCACCCCGCTTGTCGGCAGGAGACGGTTTCGAGCCGGTGTGAGCGGTGCCCCGGCGGTTCCGTTCCAGCATCCCCAGACCCCGCGAACCACTCGCATCTTATTGATCTGGTTAAGAAAAATTAGTGACAGCGGGGTCGGCCGGCGCCGTCGAAGGGGCGCGATTCTGCCACAGTGACTTTGCTGCAGCAATACGAAATGCACACGGGTGGGATGTCTTGGCCCGCGCTTCTTCCTTTAACCGTGAATTAGCCGTGATTCAGCCGGGGTCGAGGCTAGTCGGTGAGACAGGCGGGATCGAATACGTACTCTCCGGCAAGCCACGCGGAGAGCTCGCGAGCTGCTGGACTGGAGGCCTCACCCAGCAGCGAGAGCTCATGGCGCTGCTCCCCGCCGAGGTCGCCCAGGGCATGCTCCGCCAGGGGGCGGCAGGCCCGGATAAGTTCCGGCGTCAAACCGGCGGATGCGAATACGTCGGCGCCCGCGCTCTGGTCACGTCCATGGAGTGCCGCCAGCGACGCAAGCGCCGGTAACGACAGCGCCGCCTGATTCATGGCATTGCACCAATGGCTTTCCAGGACCGTGCTTTCGGCCGGCGTGCGGTCTTCCAACGGGCTCAGATACAGGTGCGGTGAACGGCTGCGGCTGTCGTTCACGGGATAGTTGTCCCACAACGCCACGGGCCGACCAAGGCGCTGAGCCAGCTGCTCAAGATGCGCCTTCGGTATGGCCGACGAACAGACCTGGGGACCGGTCCAGAATGGAAAGCAGTCAGCCGGGAGCTGCCCGACGAGCTCGATAAGATAGCTCTCGGGTCGCGCGCCAAAAAATTCGTCCAGCATCGGATCGTCGCTGTAGTACGTCGGGCATAAGCGAAGCGCTGTTTCTCCGGCCCAGACGTGAACGTCGTTCGCTATCTCGGCCTGACGTTCAGCCAGGGCGTCCGTATCCCCGGGCATATCGTCGAACAACAGTGCAATGAAATCGACGCCGCAGCTGACCAGCATAGTTATTCGGGCCTGGAGATCGGCCCTTGCCCGGGCGTCGTAAGCGCGGTAAAGCGCAAACGGGGAAAGGCCGACACCGACGTTGATACCTACCGCCCTGCCCTCGGTTGCGAGCCCCGCCAGCAGGGCCAGCTCCGAAGATGGCCAGGTGTCGCGCCAGCGACGCCGCAGCCAGGGGTCTGATTTTGGCGCGTAGAGGTAGCCGTCGATGCCAAGCGCCGCGAGCCAGCCAAGCATCTGTATCCGGGTACCGTGGTCCCATGGACGGCCATAGAAGCCTTCGATCACGCCCAGGGATGTCATAGTTGAGACCTGTTCGAGAAAAATAGCCGTTGACAGAGCATGAAGAAATTAAAAAATACTTTGGTTATGCCCAATCGTGCTAATCCGGAACTTGGGAACTGTGGAAAATTCACGCAAGACGGCGATACTATAGAGGTGACCCCATTTCCTCGCAGGAATGGTACGTCGCTGGAGCAAACCCAATGCTCCGTTGTGAAGGACGATGTTCCTTTATGTTTCACTCCTAATGGTCTTGTTGGGCTCCTCTGGAGCCCTTTTTTTGAATTTTATTTATATATTTCAAAGGTTTATTGTCATTTATTCATGTGAAGCATAAAATCTGACCGCGAGATGGCAAGGTTGAAAGCCGGGTTGAAAGCCTGGTAGGAAAGGTGCGCATTATTCTGGCCCCGACCCGGCACAAAGCGCTCGTGCAAGAGCCGAATCGATTACTGACTCGAACTCTCATTCGAAGTGAAACGTGAGCTCTGATCACATCGCTGGGCCCGTCAGCAAATCTCGTAACAGGTGTGCAGCCGTACGGGCGTAGTGCTCGGTTTAGCGCCGTGGTCCCCAGGACAGCGGCGCAGGCACGACGGTCTACATCGTATGTGTGGGGCGATCCGAGTTGAGCATCCCGGCAAGATATTCCTCTATCTTGGCGTTCGCCGCCGCATCCTGCTCCGAGAACTGCACTCCGATTCCCGAGGTGCGGTTGCCCTGAGCGCCCCGCGGCGTAACCCAAACCACCCGCCCCGCAATGGGTATCTTCTCAGGCTCATCCATGAGCGTGAGCAGCATGAACACTTCGTCGCCGATCTCGTAGCTTTTGTTGGTCGGTACAAACAATCCGCCGTTGCGGATGAAGGGCATATAGGCAGAGTAGAGCACGGCCTTGTCGCGTATGGTGAGGGAAAGGATCCCCTGATGGCTGGCTGACTGGCTACTCACACGAAAGACTTACTGGGGACATTCCACGCTGGGACGGCCGGCAGTGTATCACCGCTCGGCCGGGTCGTAGCAAGGGTCGTAGCATGGGTCGTAGCAAGGGCCGCGGCGAGCGCAATGCTTCGCAGGCTCAGAGAGAAACGGGCCCAAGCAGCGCCGCCACAGCCGAAGAGCGCAGCAGATCAGCGTTGGGGTTCTGCCCCCGTCGTCGGGCTCGTCGCAGGCCAGCCACGGTCTCCAACGCTTCGAAGCCACACCGCCCCGGCCGGGCCCGCAGCTCGTCGATGGGGCACTCACGCAGCCGGTCTGCCAGAGTCGATTCGACCGCCTCCAAAAGGTTATCGGGATCGAGGCGTGCAGCGGCGGCCTCG
Organism: Pseudomonadota bacterium; assembly: GCA_038748515.1. GTDB lineage: Bacteria > Pseudomonadota > Gammaproteobacteria > Pseudomonadales > Halieaceae > Congregibacter. The sequence continues at coordinate 88,326 of JBCDIW010000021.1, read as the reverse complement.
GCCTGCAGTACCGTCCTTGCATCCGCCGCGCCGTGGCTCAGTGCCCGATCGAAGCACTCGAAGAAGTCCGCCAGGGCGCCAAGGTCGTCGCTGTCTTTAAAGGCAAACGCCTTTAACGGCTGTACCGCAAACAGGCGCAGCACATGTTCCATGCCCCTCGATGCCATCCCCTCCTCCCCCAGCGTCTCCGCGAGCCAGGAAAGCGCCTGTGCTGGAGTCGGTGAAGGCAGTTGGATGCGTTGACAGCGGGAGCGAATCGTCGCCGGCAGAGGATGACCGCGTGCCGCGACCATAATAATCACCGTGCCCGGAGAGGGCTCTTCGAGGCACTTCAGAAAGGCATTCCATGCCGCCAGCGTTAACCGCTCGGCGGGATTAATGAGCAACACTTTGCGCTCACCCAGGCTTGGGGTTGCATTTACAAAGGCCGCGGCTGAACGGATCGCGTCAATGCCAATGGCTTTGCCGGCCTCCTCCGGCGCGACGTTGCGCAGATCGGGGTGGCTTCCCGCCGTCGCGAGTTCACGAGCCCGCCCGGTGCTGTGCTCATTCGCAGACAAAACGCCTGTGCACAATAGATGCACTGCGAGAGCCTCGGCGAAGCGCGCGCGACCCGTGCCGGGCAGACCCTCGAGCAGCATCGCGTGGTGCTGGCGCCCGGACTCCAGGCCTAGAAGCACCCGCTCCCAGCAGCTTTGGTGCCAGGACAGGGGCTCGCCGGAGGTCGGCGGGGCATCAGCCATGGCGAAGATCCCGCAGAGCCGATGGGGTGCGCTCGCCCCTGTACACTTTCACCAGCTGCTCGGTGATGTCCTGGAGGCTTGCGATGACTTCTTGCAGCGGGCGGTGCGCGTCCACGACCAGATATCTCCCGGAGCTGTGCGTCGCCCGATCGAGATAGGCCTGTCGCACGCGCTCAAAGAAGGCGATGTCCTCCTGTTCGAAACGATCCAGGGATCCACGCCCTCGGGCGCGATCGAGACCGGCGGCCACCGGAATGTCCATCAGCAGCGTCAGGTCGGGGCGCCGCTCACCCTGGACAAAATCCTCGAGTTCCGCGACCCGCGTCATCCCGAGCTTCCGTCCCGCGCCCTGGTAGGCGTAGGTCGCATCGGTGAAGCGGTCGCAGAGGACCCACTGCCCGGCCATCAGGGCCGGGATTATCTTCTCTCTGAGGTGTTGCGCCCGCGCCGCGAAAACCAGCAGCAATTCAGCAAGCGGGTCTACCTCACCTACCTCAGGGTTGAGCAGCAGCTCACGCAACTGTTCCCCGAGCGGCGTGCCTCCCGGTTCCCGCGTGCGTAGCACGCTGACGGAGGCATTGCTCAAAGCGGTCTCCAGATAGTCCAGCGCGGTCGTCTTTCCGGCTCCCTCACTGCCTTCGACGGTGATGAAGAGTCCACGCGAGTTCATTTTTCCCGTTCCACGGTTGAGCGATAGTTTTCCCGGCGCTGGAGCTGATAGCGCCGGACGGCGTCTTCGTGTCCGGCGAGCGTAGCATTGAATTCGTGGGTCCCGTCTCCCCGGGCTACAAAGTAGAGGTCGTCTCCCGCGGCCGGGCGCACCGCCGCCTCCAGCGCCGCTCGCCCGGCGAGGGCGATCGGAGTAGGCGGAAGTCCGTCGCGACGATACGAGTTGTATTCGTTGTTTTCATCGCGCAGATGGGCCCGGGTCAGATTTCCATCGAAGCCATCACCGAGCCCGTAGATCACAGTCGGGTCCGTTTGCAGGCGCATATCGCGTCGCAGGCGACGGACAAAGACGCCGGCAATCTGGGCCCGCTCTTCGGCTACACCCGTTTCCTTTTCAATGATGGACGCCATGATCAGCGCCTCGTAGGGGGAGTCATAAGGCAGACCCAGGTCGCGCTGTTCCCAGACTTCGGCAAGGGTGATCTCAAACAGCTTGTGCGCCTGCCGCAAGATGTCGAGATCTGTATCGTCACGCTCGTACTGATAGGTTTCGGGCAGGAAAAGACCTTCCGCGCTGGGAGCCTCGCCCGTGAAGTCGTCGAGGCGGGGGTCGTCGATGCCCGCCAGAACCGGTTGTATACCCTCGGTGCTGCGCAGCAGCGCAAGCGCGTCCGCGAGTCTGATCCCCTCGGGAAGAGTGACGAGGTAGCGAATCGTGGCCCCGCTCTGCAGCTGATCCAGCACATCCAGCATTGATTGACCCGCGCTCAAACGATACTCCCCGCGGCGAATCCGCTGATCCGCCCCGGTCATGCGACCGACGATGCGAAACAGGCGCGCGGACGACAGCGCCCCCTGTTGCTTCAGCGTTGTGGCTACCCTGGTCAGGCTGCTTCCCTCGCGCACTTCGAGGACCATGCCCTCCGTCGGGATGGTAAGGGGAGCGAGAATCCGGGCGCGCAGCAGGGTCGCGGCAATCGGGAGGGCTAGCGCGAGCACCGTCAGCGCCGCAAAGATCTTCAGGCGTAGAGACACGCGCGAAGCACCTCGCTGTAGGCCGACTGAAGGCGACGGACGGCGTCCCGGGGCTCAAAGGCACGATCCTCAAACGCAGACACCCGGCGAACTCCTGCGCCGGCGCTGGTCAGCAACAGTGCGTCGGCCCGGCGACACTCCTCTGCCGTGACCTGTCCCTCCTCGACGCGCAGACCGGCTCGCTCCGCAAGTTCCTCAAGAATAAGCCGTCGGCGGGTGCCCGCAACGCCTGCGACGCTGCAGGCCGGGGTCCGTAACAGGGCACCCTGCAGCACGAAGACGTTTGCCGCGGTGGCACAGTACACATCATCCGTCGCGGAGCACATCAGCGCTTCATCGAAACCACGCTCGCGGGCCTCTGTGGCGGCCAGTACCTGCTCAAGACGGTTGCAATGCTTGATGCCGGCCAGGGCCGGCTGGAGAGCTATGGGTGTCTGCGCCCGGCAAACCCGGGCCGCTGGAACCACAGTGCAGGGATCGCGTTCCAGCGGAAACACCTGCAAGGAAAATCGAGGTGGACCGCAGTTCTGGGTCGCATAGCCCCGAGGTCCGCTGCCGCCGCTCAGATGGAGACGAACGATATGCGTACCGGTCAGCTGCGCCACAGGTTTCAGCGCCTCATGCACGTCTCCCTCGTCGATAACGATAGCGAGACGCTCCGCTCCCCGGTGCAGGCGATCGAGATGATAGCGGCGCAGGGCCAGGCGGCCCTGCATGCACAGCATGGTTTCAAAGACCCCATGCCCGTAGAGAAAGGAGCGATCAGACTCCGGTATCGGCTGCGGGTCCAGCTCCACTGGCTAGCAGCGAGAAAAAAGAAGGGAGCCGTTGGTGCCGCCGAAGCCGAAGGAGTTGGACAGAACGTTCTGGATACTCATATCCCGTGCCGTGTTGGGCACGTAATCCAGTACGCAGCCTTCGCCGGGCGTGTCCAGATTGATGGTTGGGGGAGCCACCTGATCGCGAATCGCCAGAACCGAAAAGACCGCTTCAACGGCGCCTGCGGCACCCAGAAGGTGCCCGATCATCGACTTAGTGGAGCTTACGGCCACCCTATTCGCCGATGCGCCGAATACACTTTCCACGGCGCGGCTCTCGGCAAGATCACCGGCCAGCGTGGAAGTCCCATGGGCATTCACGTACTCGACGTCGGCGGCGTCGATCGATGCATCGGCGAGCGCCGCGCGCATCGCGTCGGCGGCCCCGCGTCCGTCCTCTGGAGGCAGGGTCATGTGATATGCATCGCCGCTCATGCCAAAGCCCGTGACCTCGGCATAGATAGCTGCACCGCGGGCTCGCGCCTGTTCGTATTCCTCAAGCATGATGACACCCGCCCCGTCGCCGAGGACGAAGCCATCGCGATCCGCATCCCAGGGTCGTGACGCGGCCTCGGGGTCATCGTTGCGGGTTGAAAGCGCCCGTGCGGCGGCAAATCCGCCGAGTCCAACCTTGCTCGTGGCCATTTCTGCACCGCCGGCGAGCATCGCATCGGCGTCACCGTGGGCGATCAGGCGCGCCGCGAGGCCGATGCAGTGGGTACCGGTGGTGCAGGCCGTCACGACCGCGAGGTTGGGTCCGCGAAAACCGTAGCGAACCGACAGGTTTCCGCTGATCATATTTATGATCGAGCCTGGAACGAAAAACGGTGAGATGCGTCGGGGCCCGACGGTGCGCACGATCTCCGCGTTCTTCTCTATTTGCCCAATGCCACCGATCCCGGAACCGATCATCGCACCCACCCGGCGCGCGTTTTCATCGCTGATTTCGAAGCCGGAGTCCTGCATGGCCTGGATTCCTGCGGCCATGCCGTACTGCACGAAGAAATCCATCTTGCGCGCGTCTTTGGGCGGGAAATAGGGCTCGGTATCGAAGTCGCGGACGCTGGCACTAAAGCGTGTGCTGTAGGCCTCCACATCGAAGTCCGTGATGGTCGCCGCACCGCTGCGGCCAGCCTTTATGGCTGTCCAGCTCGATGCCACGTCGTGACCGACAGAAGTGACAAGACCGAGACCCGTCACAACTACGCGTCTGCCGTTCAATGCAGCCTCCTCGGGGGGTTCTTTAATCCATTCATACGGCGAATTATTGAGCCAACGTGCCGCTATTTATGCCGTCTTATGCCGTTATCCTGGCGTCTGCTCCGCCGCCCGGAGTTTGGTCAACCTCGCTGCCATTCTCGCTGCCATTCTCGCTGCCAGTGTCGTGGCTGGGGTTGAACGAAGAGCGGTACGCCGATGGCTCTCTGTACCGGCGCTCTAGCTAAACGGGCTATACAGGCGTTAGTTAACGCGTCATTCACAGTTCGGGAAGAAAAGACGCGGTAACGTTTGAACACGTTAAGCCGGAGCGAAGTTTCGCCTGCGTCTGTCCTGCTGAGCCCTATCGGGTGCTCGACCGGAGCGGGCTGAACAGGTAGCCGGGCCGGGGCAGGTGCCGCGGCCCGTGGTTCCGTCGCTCAGGCGAGGTGCTCGTTGATGTAATCGATCGCGAGCTTGACGGTTGTGATCTTCTCGGCTTCCTCGTCCGGGATTTCGGTTTCAAACTCTTCCTCAAGAGCCATCACCAGCTCGACCGTGTCGAGTGAATCAGCACCGAGATCCTCAACGAAGGACGCTTCCGTCTGAACTTCTTCTTCTTTAACACCGAGTTGCTCAGCGACGATCTTTTTTACACGTTCTTCAATGCTGCTCATGCTTATTCCTTGCTCCTGCAGAGTTAACCCAACCCCCATGACACCGGGCTGGCGCGAAGTTTACCGGATTTTCTCCGGCCCGGCACCGTTCTCGCGGTGCTCAGGCCATGTACATCCCGCCGTTTACATGGACCGTTTCACCGGTGATGTAGCCCGCCGCATCGCTGCATAGGAACGCCACCAGAGCGCCGATTTCCCGGGCGTCGCCCAGTCGACCGAGCGGTATCTGGGCCAGCATGACGCTGCGCTGATCATCGCTCAGCGCGCGCGTCATATCGGTATCGATAAATCCTGGAGCCACCGCGTTGACGGTGATGTTTCGAGCGCCAACCTCGCGAGCCAGCGCCCGCGTGAAGCCGGCGGCGCCGGCTTTGGTCGCCGCATAGTTGCTTTGACCGGCATTGCCCATCGCGCCGACTACCGACGTGATGTTTACGATACGACCCCAGCGGTTTTTGGTCATGCCCCGGAGAACGGCTTTGCTCAGCCGATAGAGCGAGGACAGGTTGGTGTCGATAACATCCTGCCACTCGTCTTCCTTCATGCGCATAAGGATGTTGTCGCGAGTGATGCCGGCGTTATTCACCAGAATCTGCGGTGGCCCAAAGCGCTCTCCGATAGCGGCAAGGGTAGACGCGACGCTCTGTGCGTCGCTTACGTCCAGGCGCATTCCGCAGCCCCCCGAGGCTGACAGGCGCTCGTCTATGGCGGAGGCGCCGGCGTCGCTGGTAGCGGTGCCGACAACACGACTGCCGCCGTCGGCGAGGGCTGACGCTATGGCGGCTCCGATGCCGCGGCTGGCCCCGGTGACCAGGGCGATACGCCCGGCGTCATCACTGTTTTCCATCGCTGTTTCGATTCCCCGGTGAATTCGCTGGCCGGTCGCGGCTCAGGCCGCCGCGGCCAGGGCACCGCGCAGGCCATCGGGTGTTTCCAGGTACTGGCAATCGATGCTTCGATCAATTCGTCGCAACAGACCGCCAAGTACTTTGCCGGGCCCACACTCTACGGCCCGGCTCGCGCCCATCCCGAGCACCGTCGCCATGCACTGTGTCCAGCGCACGGGGGCCGCGACCTGCTTTACCAGCATCTCGGTAATGGCGGGAACGCTGTGTTCCACCGCAGCCTTGACGTTCTGCACAACCGGAATGGCAGGCTTGCGCAGTTCCAGTTCCCCGAGAACGCCCGCGAGGCGTTCCGATGCAGGAGCCATAAGGGACGTGTGGAACGGCGCACTCACCGGGAGTGGCATGGCACGCTTGGCGCCGGCGTCGCGCAGGGCACTGATCGCCCGTTCGACGACCGCCGCATGCCCGGCGATGACCACCTGGCCCGGGGCATTGAAATTCACGGCTTCGACGCGGGACTCGGGTGCACTCAACTCGCTGCAGGTTGCCACCACAACGTCGTCTTCCAGGCCAAGCACGGCGGCCATGGCTCCAACGCCCACCGGGACCGCAGACTGCATGGCACGGCCGCGTTCCCGGACGACACGTACGGCGTCTTCGAGATCGATCGCGTCCGCGCAGCAGAAGGCCGAAAGCTCGCCCAGACTGTGCCCGGCCATGACGTCCGGCGCCGCACCGCCGTTGTGCCGCCACGCTGCGTACAGCGCAACGGAGGCGGTGAGCAGGGCCGGCTGCGTGTATTCGGTAAGGTTCAGCTGCTGCTGGGGGTCTTCGGAAACGACGCTCCACAGGTCGTAGCCCAGGGCATCTGAAGCGCGTGCAAACGTCTCCGAGATAACGGGGAACTGCGCTGCGGCTTCTCCAAGCATGCCCTGCCGCTGGCTGCCCTGGCCAGGAAACAGAAAGGCCAGGTTTTCGTGATCGTTGCTCACGCTCTTTCCCCGTACATATCCACTAGCGTCCGGGCGCCAGGCTTTAAACGGAACGCCCGTAGGGCGTGCGCGTTATCAACCAGTCGCAGAGTCAGTCTTCGCTACCGGTGTCCACAACCTTCTTGCCACGGTAAAAACCGTCGGCGGTTACGTGGTGACGTCGATGCTTCTCGCCCGTGGTCGCGTCCACAGACAGCGTGGCCCCGGTGAGGGAGTCGTGTGCACGACGCATACCGCGGCGCGAACGCGTCTTTTTGTTTTGCTGAACGGCCATTACTCATTACTCCTTGTCGAATTCGTTGCCGTAGGACGGCGCCGCTGCCCGCGCTCCGTCTACGTCTCACTGCCTATTTATCACCGCCCAAAAGCTCCGCGAGAATTCCAAAAGGGCTTGCTTCCCGTTCGGCGTCCTCTTCCGGGGCCTGCGTTGCATGGGCAGGCATTTCGCACTCCCCGGGAGGGTGATAAGCCACGGCGGGCAGGGCCAGCGCCAGCTCCTCCGCGGCGACGGCCCATAAATCCACTTCGTCGTCTACCAGCCACGGTTCGTAATCTCGCGGCAGCGCCTGCGCTTGCTCATCGGTCAGGACCAGGGCCAGGACGCTGCGGCTTTCCAGAAGCCGCTCGAAGCTGCCGAGGCAGCGCTGGCATTCGAGAACAACTCGCGCCCGCATACCCACACGCAAAATCGGCCGCTCTTCGTCGTCGCGACTGAACTCCGCGCTGATGGCAAGAGCGTCCTCACCGTGCAAAATGTCCTCGAACTGGGGGATCTGCGCGGCGCCAAGAACGCCCTCATAACGTGCGTCCCGGGTCACTGCCTTACGAACGGTGACGCGTCGCGAAAGGGGGGTACCCGACATGGCGGCGCACTATAGTCACGACCCCTGTCCTTGTCAAAAAAATCTTTACAATCCCGCGCTTTAGCTCAACACAGGGGTCGTCTTGATGATCGATCAGAAAACGCTCGTCCTGGCATCCGGCTCCGTGTACCGGCGGCGGCTCCTGGAGCGTCTGACGCTCCCGTTCGAGTGCGACCCTCCGGATATCGACGAGGCGCGATGGGAGCAGGAAGACGCGAGGACTATGGCCAGCCGCCTTGCCCGCGAAAAAGGGGCAGCCGTGGCGACGCGCTGGCCCCAGGCGCTGGTCCTTTCGAGCGACCAGACGGCGGCGCTCGGTGATGCGGTCCTTAACAAACCGGGAGATCGAGAGACCGCGCTGGCACAACTGCGCGGCTGTTCGGGCAGGAGCGTCGACTTTCATACGGCCGTAGCATTGACGACCAACGGCTCGCTGCACTCGGAAGCCGTTGTGCACACGGAGGTCCGTTTCCGAACCCTGACCGAGCACGAGCTGGCCCGCTACGTCGACATCGACCAACCCTTCGACTGCGCGGGGAGCTTTCGCTGGGAAGGCATAGGAATCTGCCTTTTTGAAGGTCTGCGTAGCGAGGACCCGACGGCCCTGGAAGGACTGCCCCTCATCCGCGTCGCCGCCATGCTGAGATCCGTGGGCGTCAATCCCCTGCAGCCCGGCCGCTGAGCGTGACTGGTCTGAAAATTCCCTGCAACGCACAATCTCTCGCCGAGAATTCCAAATATCGCCGAGTTATGCCGACTAGGAAAACGCTCTAGCAATCACGCCATCCAGCTCGTCTCCGAGCGGAGCCCGGAAATGAAACGGCCTGCCGTCGAGCCGAAATCGTAGCTCGCAGGCGTGCAGAAACAGGCGTCTGAGGCCGAGCTCGCGGCCTGTCAATGCGCTGCGTTCATCGCCGTACTTGGCGTCGCCGAGCACGGGATGCCTGAGATGCGCCGCGTGGACGCGAATCTGGTGCGTGCGCCCCGTTATCGGCCTGGCTTCGATGAGACTGACGGCGTCGCCGACACGCTGAACGCTGAATTCGGTCAGAGACTCTTTCCCGTCCCGAGCTATCCGCACCATGCGTTCGCCGGAGCTCAGTTCGTCGCGCTTCAGGGGCGCCGCGCAACTTCCCAGATAGCGCGGCCAACGACCGGCGACCAGGGCCAGGTAACGTTTGTCTACCTCGCCGCGGGTTCGCAGAAGCGCATGCAGGCGCCTCAGAGCTGTGGGCCTGCGCGCCACCAGCAGGAGACCTGACGTATCGCGATCCAGACGGTGTACGAGTTCGAGGTAATCGTGCTCCGGTCGCATGGAGCGCAGTGTCTCTATAAGACCAAACTGCAGGCCGCTGCCGCCATGCACGGCGATACCGGCCGGCTTGTTCACAACCAGCAGGTCCTTGTCTTCGTACACAACGGCGTCGGCCAGGCGCTGCTGCCAATTCGAGGGTGCTACGGCGGGTGCTCTGCGTTCTTCTGCGAAGGGTGGAAGGCGCACGACGTCGCCACTCTGCAGACGCCGTTCCGGGCGCGCTCTCCCTTTATTGACCCGCACCTCACCCTTCCGAATGGCTTTGTAGAGGCGAGTTTTCGGAATCCCAGGGCATTCGCGCAGTAGAAAATTGTCCAGGCGCTGCCCGTCACCCCGAACTTCGACGGTCAACAGGCGGGCTCGCGGGCCCGGGCTGCCTTCATCTGCCTGAACTCCGCTCTTGGTGCTCATTTTTCCTTTATTTACCTTGGGTTGCGCGACTGTTAGTATGCGCTTCGCTGAAGGACGCTGTCACGCAGCGCCGCTTCGCGTCGTCCCTGTGCGCCGCCTACGCCCTCCCGACCTCCAGCCTGCTTCGTTGGATGCTTTAGGAAGATCGGTGAGATGGTGAAGAATGTAGCAAGTAGCACGGAGAAAGTAGGTAGGCAGGTATCGGACGAGCGCAGGCGCTGATGACAACAGCGTGCTTGCGCATCAGGACCGCAGCCTCGCCGTAGGACAAAAACGATGGCAGGGCGTGGTCGTACAGAATCATTATTTTTTTTGGTTATTCGGCTTATTTACATAAGCTTTTTTTAGCTTCAGAGCCCAGGAATATTCCCGCACACGGTCCACGCGCCACCAGAGTTCGGCGAGTTCACCGCGAGAGCAAGGCAAGCAGCGAGCGAGAGTACGACGAGCAGCGAGCGAGAGGCAAAAACCCTCAAGCAAAACGCAACTCACCCGTACCAGGCTGCACTTCAGGCTTTCGCTATCGCCACTCCGGTGCAGCCGACAACCTACGTCGCGGACGCTCCCCGGGCCCATGAACGGAATACAGGAACAGCACCGGCTTCTGCGCCTTTAAGTCAACCCATAGAGAGTGCTCACCAGAACCCGGCCCACGAAGCCAGTGGTGAGACGCTCTCGCAGCTTGCCCGCAGAAACCCAGTGCCGGTGTGCCTGATAACGAACAGGCAACCGCAGTAATTAGAGGACAGGGGCGTCGCCTGGTGACGCCCGGGTAGTACAGCAAGATATCGGTCGATGCCGGAAAACGGGCGTTGACGCGGGCTTGTGGCCCAGACTCACGTCACTGCGGTTGAACCTAAAGAGGTTTAACGCAATGAAGAAGATGCTCATCAACGCCACGCACTCGGAAGAGATTCGCGTGGCCCTCGTCGATGGACAGCGGCTCTACGATCTGGATATCGAGAACCGCACCCGCCAGCAGAAGAAGGCCAACATCTACGTTGGCAAAATCACCCGCGTCGAGCCGAGCCTCGAAGCCGCTTTCGTGGATTTCGGTGCCGAACGACACGGTTTTCTGCCCCTTAAGGAAATCGCCCGGGAATACTTCACCAGCAACGCCCGGGGCCGCGACGGTCGGGTCTCGATCAAGGACGTGATCAAGGAAGGCACGCGGGTCGTGGTGCAGGTCGACAAGGAAGAGCGGGGGAACAAAGGGGCCGCGCTGACCACCTTCGTGAGCCTGGCGGGCCGCTACATGGTGCTCATGCCCAACAATCCCCGCGCCGGCGGGATCTCGCGTCGCATTGAGGGAGACGATCGCGCCGAGCTGCGCGAGGCCCTGAGCAGCCTTGAGATTCCCGACGGCATGGGCGTGATCATTCGCACGGCCGGAGTGGGCCGTTCTCCAGAGGAGCTGCAGTGGGATCTGGGCTATCTCCTGGCCCTGTGGGACGCCATCAGCAAGGCCGGTGAGGAGAACACCTCTCCCGTTCTTCTTTATCAGGAGAGCAACGTCATTATTCGTGCGGTCCGCGATTATCTGCGCGACGATGTTGACCAGGTGCTCATCGACTCTCCCGAGGCACATCGCCAGGCCATGGATTTCGTGAGCATGGTGATGCCAAAGTACCAGCAGCGCATCCGCATCTACGAAGACAGTATCCCTCTGTTCAATCGTTTCCAGATCGAAAGCCAGATTGAAACCGCTTTCCAGCGCGAGGTGCGGCTGCCGTCGGGAGGCTCCATCGTCATCGATCCCACGGAAGCACTCGTGTCCATCGATATCAACTCGGCCCGGGCCACCAAGGGCTCCAACATCGAAGACACCGCCCTGCAAACCAACCTGGAGGCGGCCGATGAAATTACCCGGCAGCTGCGTCTCCGTGATATCGGCGGTCTCATCGTCATCGACTTTATCGACATGCTTGCGGCGAAGAATCAGCGCGCCGTTGAAAATCGCATGCGCAACGCTCTGGAGATCGATCGTGCCCGTGTGCAGGTAGGCCGGATTTCCCGCTTCGGACTCATGGAAATGTCCCGCCAGCGTTTGCGGCCGTCCCTTGGCGAGACCAGTGCCATTGTCTGCCCGCGCTGCGCCGGTCAGGGGACCATCCGTGACACCAAGTCCCTGTCGCTCTCCATCCTTCGCCTGATCGAAGAAGAAGCGATCAAGGAACGCAGCGCTGAAGTGCGCGCCATTGTGCCCGTGGACGTCGCCGCCTACCTGCTCAATGAAAAGCGCGTGGCGCTCGGTGAAATTGAAACCATATCGGGCGTCCGAGTGCTGGTGATCCCCAACCCCAATCTCGAAACGCCCCACTTCGAAGTGCAGCGTCTGCGCGACGACGAGGTCGATGGAGATCATCAGACCAGTTACAAAGTCGAGATCGCGGTGCCGGATGCCGATGCGATCTCCGATGCGCACGGTGTCGTCCCGACACAGCCGGAAGCGTTGGTGCAGGGTGTGGCTCCGCCGCAGCCGGCGCCCGTGGCGGCACCGGAACCCGCTGCGCCTGTCCCCGCCCCCGCCTCCCCGAGCGCCGAGGCCGCCCCGTCCGGGAGTGCCGGCGCAACGGCGGACGATCGGCCAGGACTGGCTCAGCGTCTCTGGGTCAGCTTCTTTGGTACGCCGCAGGCAACGGCGCCCGCAAGCGCGGAGGCCGAGGAAGCCGAGACCGCTACCGCCAACGCCGAAGCTCCGGGTTCTGCTCAAGAACAGACCGGTGGCGAGGCGAGTGCTGGCGAAGGCCGAGGCCGCCGGCGGCGCCGTCGCGGCGGGTCTGGTCGTAACCGCGGACGCGGTGATCGCGGCGAAGCCGTCTCCCCGGCGAACGGCGCCGAGAAAAGCGCCGAGAAAAGCGCCGAGGAGAGCGCCGAGGCCGACGCTGAGACGGACACCCAGGAGGCAACCGGGGACGTCCAGGAAAACGCAGAAGGGGGCACGCGCCGGCGTCGCCGCCGCCGTTCCCGGGGCGGACGACGCGGTGCCGGGGAGCCGGATACGCAGAGCACGGTAGAACAAGCCACCGACACGGAAAGCCAGGACGCCCAGGAGCCAGCAGAAGACGCTAGCGACGAAGACGTCAACGACCGTCCTCGCCGCCGCCCCAGCGACCAGCGGGGACGTGGACCCCGGCGGCGGCGTCGCCCCGTTCCCGGTGAAGTCGCCGGTGAAAGCGCCGGTGAGGCTGCGGTCGCTATCAGCGATCAGCCCGCGGACGACGCGGTACCACAGGTCGCCGCCGTGGCTCTCGATGGGCCAGTCGGCGATAACAGCGTGGATATAGCCGGCGACACCGGGACCGTGGCTCCGGCTATGGCGGACGCACAGCTCAGCGAAACCGCGAGCGAAGCCGGCGCCAGCGCCACGGCAGCGCCGCCCGCAGAACCCGCAGAAGCCGACCCGGGCGTTGCGGCACAAGCTGTCCCCGAGGACAGTGAGATCGCTGAAGAGCCCACAGCGGTGGCCGATTCGCCGGCGCCCGAAGAGCCTCCCGCCGAGCGGGTTCCCGTCGAGGAGCCTGACGTCGTCGACGTGATCGAAGAGGCGCCGGTCGCCGCATCGGAAGACTCGGTCGAGGTCGCCGTGACCCGTGATGCGGACTCAGCCCCGGTAGCATCGAGCGGCGGTGTCACCGCCGACGGGCGCGCAACCAATGATCCGCGCATTGCCCCGGCACCGGTCGGCGAGATCACGATCGAAACAGCGCGCATGGTGCTGTTTCGCGAGCAGACGGCTCCCGCCGTGGCGTCTCAGGATCGCAATGTTCCACGGGCGAGCAACGATCCTCGCGGGCCCCGCGGTACGGACGTGGAGAGCGCCTGATCCCGGCCTCACCATCGGGATTGTTCCCGGTGACGCGTTACCGGTGGGCTGGCTGAGCGGTCGAAAGCAGCGGTCTCGAAAACCGTTGATCCTTTGCGGGATCCCAGGGTTCGAATCCCTGGCCCACCGCCATCATCGCAGGGCGCCAATCTGGCGCCCTTTTCTTTGCGCCGCAGATAACGGCAAGGCCCCGGGGCGGGCTGGGTCCCCAGGATCACCGCAGTCACCTGACCCCGACGCGTCCGGGCCCGTCGCTGATTGCACCTGCCGCGCTTCGCTCCGTATAATCGCGCGTCCGCTCAGAGCGGACTTCGGTGGGCTGGCTGAGTGGTCGAAAGCGGCGGTCTTGAAAACCGTTGAACCGAGAGGTTCCCGGGGTTCGAATCCCTGGCCCACCGCCAAAAACGAGAAACAGGGCGCCCGGTGGGTGCCCTGTTTTTGTTTGTGGATACAACTGTGCGAACGTATGCGAAGGCTCCTGAGTCCAACCCAGCTTATGGGGCAACACGTGCGTAATTCATCGCCCCTAGGCAGATGGTTTTCCCGGGCCCTATACCCGGGCCGCGCTGTGATGGTGTGGACGCTGCTGTTTTCAATGCCGAGTATGGCCCAGTCCCAGAGCTGCAGCACGCCGGCTGCCGATGAGACCGCCGAGGATCTCGATCGCCTTTATGCGGTCCATGATTATGTGTTCGCGGGCCGGGTCGATCGGGTGGTTCGCCGCGGCGTGCTTGCCGATGACGAAGTGCCCGAAGAAGTCGAGCTATTTGTCTACCTGCCCACGCTAAAGGGAGCCGTTCCGGAAAAGCTGCTCTTTGATCGGAACGCGCCCTGCGCGGCCGAGTTCACGGAGGGCGCCGTCTATCTGCTGTTCCTGAACGATCTAGAGGACACGCCCTTTCGCTCGGAGGTGCGGCTCATGCTCGCGTCGGAGCGCGGACCGGCCGTTCCGTGGCTGTTTGACTGGCTGCAAAGGGCAAGCGAGGAGCCACCGGTCGCCCAGGTGTCGCCGCCCGCGCTTCGTGATTCCGGCGACCTTCGCTGGACCTATCGCCTGCTGCTCCTGGACGCCGCCATCGATGCCGAGGCGCTTGCATCGCTTACCAGCGTACGGCGAGAACTTCGCGAACGCGACGTTCTCTGGTTTGTTTTGGGCGAAAACCGCTTTGAGAGCAACTTTGCCGGCGTTGTCGATCCCGCTCTACGAGTCGAGCTTGCGGCCCGCCTTAGGAGCAGTAATGCCACCGTTGCCCTCATCGGCAAGGACGGCGGCTTAAAGCTTCGCGCGGACCGGTTGGACATCGAAGACCTCTTCGCGCGCATCGACTCCATGCCCATGCGCGTAAGGGAGATGCGCGCCCCCCAGCGTTGAGCACCGGTTTGCACTAGACTGGATCGTCTCGATGGTCTGATCGGAGCCGCGGCGTGCCGTCTGCTTTGGGTAGAAAAAACCTGCTCTCCCTGGCCGCGCATCTGCCGCTGCAGATGGCGTTCATGCCCCTTACCCTCGGAGGCGCGGCCGCCATGGGTTATCGGCAGATGACGATGAGTCGACAGCTGGGCGTATCGCGCACGGCCGTGGAGGTGCTCAACGCCCGTTGCGCCATGCACCTTTTCGGTCAGCGCGAGGACCGGCTGTCGCTACAACTGGCGCACGCCCTGCCCAACGCCTCGCCGCTGGGCCTGGGGGCGGCCCTGTTTCCCCTATGGCTCAAACACAGAATCGATGGGTCCGAGCCGCTCTACCCGCGCGTCCCGCCCACCGGGCAGGAACGCGTGGTGGATCTCATACCGGCGCGGACCCAGGTGCTCGATCAAATGATCGAGCGCCTTTTGCCCGCGACGGCGCAGTTCGTCGTTCTGGGTGCGGGCCTGGACGTTCGCGCCGCTGCCGTGGCCGCCGAAGCGGGCATTCCCTGCTATGAGCTGGATCAACCGCAGCTTCAGTCCCTCAAAAAAGAGGCTCTTGCATCGTTCGACGCCATCCCCGGGAATCTTCATTTCATAGCGATTGATTTTCAGCGCCATGCCCTTGGCCAAAGGCTTGCGCAGTGCGGCGTTGATCCCAACAAGCGCACACTTTTTCTCTGGGAGGGCGTAACGCTCTACCTTACTGAAGATGCCGTAGTGGAGACGCTTCGAGAGATCGCCGGTTTCGCGGCTCCGGGCAGTGTGCTGCTCGCCGATATCTATGCCGACCGTTTCCTCCGCCTGGGACGCATCGGACCGGGCAAACTGTTCCTGAGCCTGAGCGGGGAGAGCTTCCGCTTTGGCCTCCCCCTGCACGATCCCGCGCGGGAGCTGGCAGCATTTTTTCAGCCCAGCGGACTCAGTCTGAGGGAAGCGGTGCATCTCGGCGGGGACACCTCGCGGGGCTGCTTTGCCGCGGTCGTCGAAGCGCAGCTTTGACGGCGCATGGCGCCGGAGCAAAGGCTCACCTCGCGAAGTTCCCGTCGGGACAGGCGGTGAAGGAATCCCAGGACTGACGGTCTGCGCGTTCGCGCCAGCGCACCGCTTCGCCGGCGCGGACCGCTGCTGAAACGCCGAGCGCCGGTGCACCGAGAGCTGCGCTTACACGACGCCTACAAAACGTCGAAATGGACACCAAACCTGGACCCTGCATTGCGTGCTCTCCCGTTGGACGAAGTAGACTAACGGCCTTCTCTCGGTACGACCTCAGGAGACCAGCAGCGTGACCGTCCTCGACTGGTGGGTCATCGTGACCTATCTCGTCGCTTTGCTCCTGCTTGCCGCCTGGCTTGGGCGGAAGCAGGGTTCACGACGGGACTACTTCCTCGGCGGAGGTACCCTGCCCGCACCGGCCCTGGCGATCTCGATTCTAGCCACGCAGTGTTCCACCAACTCCCTGCTCGGCGCGCCGGCTTTCGTCGGCTTCACCCTCGGCGGGGGGCTTCTTTGGCTGCAGTACGAACTCGCGGTGCCCCTGGCGATGCTGGTTCTTGCACTTTTGTTTCCGGTGATCCATCGCGCCAGGCCCATTTCCATCTATGCATTCCTTGAGGAACGGCTGGGGCGGCGATCGAGGCTGCTCGCCAGCGCCTGCTTCCTGTTCTTCCGCGGCGTCGCCACCGGCATCACGGTGTACGGCGTGGCTTCCGTGTTGGCGCTCATTACCGATATACCCTACCTGGCCGCCGTTGTTCTTCTGATGGGCGTGACCGTGACCTACGACGTGCTCGGCGGTATGCGCGCCGTGGTGATTTCCGATGTCGTACAAATGCTGCTGCTTGTCGCAGCCGTAGTCCTTGCCCTGACGCAGCTGGGCCCGGTGCTTTTCGACAACGCGTCGGCGCTTGGCGAGCGCACCGCGCCCCTCCTCAATGACTGGGGTGTGGACGGCAGCAGCGACTTCGGGTTCTGGCCCATGCTGTTTGGGGGCGTATTTCTCTATGTGGCCTATTACGGCTTTGATCAGAGTCAGGCTCAGCGCCTGCTGGCGGCACACGACGGCAACGCCCTGCGCCAGGTGCTGCTGCTGAACGGCCTGCTGCGCTTTCCCCTCGTGTTCGCCTACTGTGTCCTTGGACTGGGGCTCGCCGCGTATGCCAGCACGGAGCCGGAGTTCATCGCCGGCCTTCCGCTCAACGGGTCCGGCGATCCGAACATTAACCTGGTGTTTCCGAGTTTCGTCCTGCAGAGCTTTCCCAGTGGCCTGGCGGGCCTCGCCATTGTCGGTCTCTTTGCCGCCGCCATGTCCTCCATCGATTCGGCTCTGAACAGTCTTTCCGCAAGCACGATGGAAGATTTTCTTTCCCCCGATGCCGGCGAGGAAAGGCTCAGCTTTCGTCGCTCAAAGCTGATCACGCTGGCCTGGGGCCTGTTCGCCGTCGCGTTTTCCTTCACCGTGGAGCTCATTGCCGATACTATCCTGGAGGCCATCAATAAAGTGGGCTCCCTGCTCAACGGGCCTCTCCTGGGACTTTTCGTCATCGCCCTCCTCGCCCGTTCCGTGGGTGAAAAACGCGCCCTGGCCGGGTTCGCCGCCGGGCTTGCCGTAAATCTGTATGCCGGACTCTTTCTACCGCAGCTGTCGTGGCTGTGGTGGAACGTGCTGGGCTGTCTGGTCACCCTGGGCGTGGCGCTGGGGCTGCGCGGGCGCGCCCTGGATTGGCCGTCGGTCGTCCTGCCGGGGCTGCGAGGGGCCGCCGCAACGCTCTGCGTAGCGAGCACACTCATGTTTAGCGGGCTGGTGATGCTCCAACTGTGGTGATGCGAGCGCCCCGGCGTCGACAGGCCGCGGCTCGGTCGTGTTTGTGCGCACTCCAGGGCTCGGTATACTCCCCCCAGAGCAGTGAATGACAGCGTCCGGCCCGCGGAACCAAACGGGGCCGACGTTGTCCTACTATTATCGTAAGTCTTTGTTTTTACACGAATAGAGGTGAGAACTGATGGCAAATCCGCGAGTGTATGACGTCGATACGGCCATGGATGCCGTTGTCAGCACCAACAAGGTTCTGCGCAATACCTACATGCTGCTGGGCATGACGCTGCTGTTCAGCGCTGTGTGCGCTGGCATCTCCGTCGCCATCGGCATTCCCCGGGGCGCGGCCCTGGTACTGATGCTGGTTGGCTTCGGACTGCTTTTTGTGGTGAACAGAATGGCGGACAGCAGCAAGGGTCTGCTCGCAATCTTCGCCTTTACCGGCGTCATGGGCGCATCGCTCGGGCCCATGCTGTCCTACTACCTGGCCATGCCCGGTGGTCCAGCGCTGGTAATGCAGGCGCTGGGAGGTACGGCGGTCGTGTTCTTCGGTCTGTCGGCCTATGCCCTGACCACACGCCGCGATTTCAGTTTCCTTGGCGGCTTCCTGATGGTCGGTCTTATTGTGGCCCTGATTGCCATGGTGGCGAACATCTTCCTTGGCATCCCTGCCCTGTCGCTGACAATTTCGGCGGCGGTGGTCTTCATCATGTCGGGGCTGATCCTGTTTGACACGAGCCGGATCATCAACGGCGGGGAGACGAACTATATCCGCGCCACGGTGAGTTTGTACCTGAACATCTACAACCTGTTTGTGCACCTCCTGCACTTGTTGACCGCGCTGTCCGGGGACGACTAAGCCCCACTCGCCCGCGGGGCGGGAGGCGCGGGTCTGAGTAGACCTTGATGCAGGACGAAGAAGCCCCGGCAGCGCCCGGGGCTTTTTTGTTTATACTCCGCCGCCATGCGCTTCACCCTCCTCGTGCTCGGCGCCCCGGATCTGGGAGGCGCCAACGGCCATGCCCTCGGCTTCAGCCGTGCCCTGCTGGATGCCGGTCACGAGCTGGGCTGTGTCTTTTTTCAGGACAGTGGTGTGCTCACAGCGCTGGCGGGATGCGAAGCCGCCCAGGCGGAGCATGACCTGAGGTCCGGCTGGCAGAGACTGGGCCTGGAAAAACACGCGTCGCTCTACGCCTGCAGCGCCTCGGCACTCCGCTACGGTCTTGGCGATGGCAGCAGCTCCCAACGCCTGTTGGATGGCTTTCAGGTTCGGGGCCTTGGCGAGCTCGTGGAGGCGCAGCTCGCCAGCGACCGTGTTCTGACTTTCGCGGACTGAGTGACCCCATACGCATGGCAGGCAAACCGCTGATCTGGTTAACAAGCGCACCCTATGCCGGGGCACGCATGCGTGCTGGTATCGATACGCTCATGGCGTTTGCGGCTTTCGCGCAACATCCCGAGGTGCTGTTCAGCGGGGTGGGCGTGCTCGCGCTGCTGCGTCGTCAGGCTGAGCCCGACCGGCGGGAGCCGTCGCTGCGCAAACTGATCGACTCTCTACCACTCTACGACGTGGAAACGATCTGGGTAGATGCAGCCAGCCTCGAGACCCACGGCATCACCCGAGAGGAGCTGCCGGCCTTTGCGCAGTGCCTCGACGCGGCAGCCGTAAAATCGCTGCTCAACGGCGCCTCGCACCTGCTGTGCTACTGACATGACTCTGCACTGCCTGAACAGCGACGCCGGCAGCGATCTCATCGAGCGGCTACTCGGTTGGCTGGACGCCGGGGATGCCGTGCTCCTTCTCGGGCCGGCGGCAAACGTGGCGCGCAGCACTCATCCCGCGCTGGCAAAGCTTCTCGCCGGCGACCACAGGCTGTACGCCCTTGACGACGATCTCATCCGCTACGGTGTCAGTCCGCACGATCACCGCGTTGAAGCCCTTGGTTACGATGCTTTTGTGGAGCTGGCGGCGGCGCATCGCAAGCAGCTGCTTTGGCGCTGAAGATGACATCTTCTGACGTCGGCGCCCCGGCCCCCGCGTGCACCGAGGAAGGGTTTCTGCGCAACGTGGATGACTGGAATCGGGATGTGGCTCGGCTGCTCGCCCGCCGCGAAGGCATCGAGCTTACGGAGGAACATTGGGAAGTTCTCTACCTGCTTCGCGACTACTGGGTTGCTTTCGATTCGTCTCCCGCCATGCGGGCTTTTGTGAAGTACGTGCGCCTGCAGCTCGGCGAGGAAAAGGGACGCAGCATCTATCTCCTGCGCCTCTTTCCCGGTTCGCCGGCGAAGATCGGCAGCAAGATTGCGGGATTACCCAAGCCTGCCAACTGTCTGTAACGATGCGTCCCTGGGAAATCCAGCCCGAGCGCTATGCCGAGCTCTTCGACGAGAAGTGTGCCGCGGTCGCCGCACAGTTTTCGGAACTCGGCGCGCCGCCGGCGGATCGCTTTCCCTCATCCCTGGACTCCTATCGTGTCCGGGCGGAGTTCCGGATGTGGCACGACGGAAGCGAACTCGACTACGTCATGTTCGACAGTGAAGACCGGCGCACGCCTATCCCCATCGCCGACTTCGCGCCGGCCCTGGAACCCATACGCAAGCTCATGCCCGCCCTGCGGCAGCGCCTGCTAGACACCGCCGAACTGCGGCGCAGGCTGTTCCAGCTGGAATTCCTCGCCGCCCGAAGTGGCGACGTCGTGGTAACGCTCATCTACCATCGCCGCCTCGACGAACACTGGGAGAGCGAGGCGCGTACCCTGGCGCAAGATCTCGGCGTGGCCGTCGTCGGCCGCAGCCGCGGTCAGAAGCAGGTTCTTGAGGTCGACTACGTTGTGGAGCATTTCGAGGTCGGGGGCCGACAGTATGGTTTCCGGCAGTACGAACAGTCGTTCGTGCAACCGAACGCGCCCGTGAATCAGCAGATGTTGCAGTGGGTCTGGCAGCAGGCGGAGCACTGCGAGGGCGATCTTCTCGAACTCTACTGCGGCAATGGAAACTTCACGCTGCCGCTTGCGGACCGATTTTCCGCGGTCGTCGCCACGGAGCTATCCAAGATCGGTACCCGCGCTGCCCGGGAGAACCTGCGCCTGAACGGCGTGGAGAACGTTCATATCGTTCGCCTTAGCGCCGAGGAAGTCAGCGCAGCACTGCGCGGTGTGCGCGAGTTTCGACGTTTGAGCGTGCTCCCGAAGCCCCTGCGTGAATTTCGTCTCGACAGCGTGTTCGTGGATCCGCCGCGGGCCGGTCTCGATGCCGCTGCGCTCGAGTGCGTAGCGGGGTTTCGCCGGGTGTTCTACATTTCCTGCAACCCCGTGACCCTGATCTCCAATCTGCGTGACCTCGCCGCAACGCATCGCATCAGCGCCCTCGCCTTCTTTGACCAGTTTCCCTACACGCCGCATCTCGAATGCGGCGTCGTTCTCGAAAAGCGCGACATCAGCTAGGCACTGAGCTAGGGCCTTGCCGGCCTATCTCACCGATTCGGCGACCCGACGCCCTTTGGACCTTCTATCGCCACGCGAAACGACTAGTTTCGGGGCGAGTTCGGCGTCAGCGCCGCGGCGAGCACGGCGTCGATACGATCGATGTCCGCGGCGGCGACTTCGAGATAGGCCAGTCCCAGTTCCCGGCACACTTCCCGCGTGCGCAGTCGGCGGCTGAGTTCCTGTGTCGGGACTTCGCTCTCCCAGCACTCGATGTAGAGACCGGCGGCCGGCACATAGAAGTCCGCTGTGAGCGCCTCTTCCACCGGGAGGCGACGGGAGTGGGCGTGGGCAAACTGTGCTTCATAGAGCCAGTCGCATACGCGTAGCTGGAGGAGGCTATCGACCCGGTGACCGTCAAGGCCGCGCCGCGGGACAACCCGCGAATCCTGCTTGAGGTCGGCGAAGAGATCATCCGCAGGGGCTTTCTCGGCGCTATCTGCGACGGGGGGCACCGCTTCGGGAGAAGCCCCGGAGCCCGCGAGGCGATTGAGTTCACGATGGATAACCGGGTCGTCGATGATGCCGTGGGGCCAGCTCACGACGGCGAGGGCATGCTTCTCATCGCGTTCCTGGCGCCCGCCGAAACGCTCTCCCAGGGGCGTGAGCAGCAGACCTTCGACGGAGCTGCGCAGCAGCCCGAGCTCGCGCAGGCTGCGATTTATCTGGGTGGGATTAAGGTGCGCGTAATAGCGGCTGAGATCTCCGGCATAGATGCGCTGATTGCTCTCGATCGCAGTGATGAGCGGGTGCTCGACAAGGTTCTCGGGCCAGACGATGTAGCGCCCGTAGCGCGGACTGTTCTGATAGTCACCGCCGTGAAGTTCGCCCTTCCCCGTTAACACCCAGCTTTCGCCCTGGCGATCAATCCAGCCGTAGTCCCGCAGTGTCACGAAAAGCTGCTGTATGGGCAGTTTCAGACGCTTGGCGAGCGCAGACGTAGAGAGCGTGGTAGCGGCCGCCTCTACCATCTGGGCGCTTAGGCCGCCTCGGCGTAACGCCGCGCCAGCGCCGCGTAGAGACGCTCTTCGGCATCGGCAAGGTCCGTGTCGACCTCGGCAAGCAGCTCCGTCAGATGTTCGTTGTCCTCCCGCTGCTGCCACTGCTTCCGATAGCTGCCGTCCTTGTAGCCGTGATCCTGGCGGAAGCGGTTGAGGACGTTCTTACCCAGGTACTGGCGAAACAGGCTGTCGAAATCCAGCGCCGCCGCGGCCAGAAGTGATGCAAAGGCGTCCAGGCTGAACTGCTTCTCGAGCGCGGCGGTACCGGCCAGCTTTTCCGCGGCATCAATGACGCCGAGGCTTTCCACCTCGTCGGGCCAGGTCGCCCCGATCTCCCCGGCCAGGACATCCGGGGAAGCGCCCGGGGTGAACAGCATTGAGAGTCCAAAATGCCATATATCGACGACCTCCAGCTGCACCTGGGCCAGATCGTGATCCTGGCGCTTCCACCATTTGTATCCGTAATGGTCGACGAGTTCAGCGCACTCGACCCAGATGGCCCGATGCCAGGCGAAGGACTGTTCTATCCATTGCGGGTGAACCTGGGTATTGATGCGGTCCTGCATGCGCAGCATCGTGGTCAGCGCTTCACGCATAGGTACTAGGCCCTGTTAACACTAGCTTCCTCCATTGGTCGTGGCCACGCCGCTCAGCTCGTCTCGCACCCGCTGCTCGTCGAGGGCCCGTCGGGCCCAGTATTCGCCGGCGTCGATCACGTCGCGGGCGCGGTAGAACTCATGAGACTGGCAAATGTTCCGGGGGATATCAATGAGGATATCCGGCGGATTTCCGGCTAGCTGGTGGCGGGCGATGATGTCCTGCATGGTGGCGAACATGCCCAACATCACGTCCGTCAAGGCGGGGCGTCCGGTGATCTTCTCGGTGGTCCGGCGCGGGGCCCGGGCACCGTTCGTTGCGCCCTCGTCCGCCGGGGGCCGCTCTCTACCGAAGAAGCGCGTCAGACTGTCCAGAAACCCCTCGATGGGCTGGTGGTCTGTAGATTCCGTCTCATCCGCGTTGGGGGCGGCGTCTGCCGCGGCGGCTTCCGGTTCCGCGGCGGCTTCCAGCGGCGCCGGGCTATCGTGATCACCAAAGGGATCGAGCATATCCCGACCACTCACGCTCACCGCCAGCGTGAGAGCGCTGTTGTCCATGCGCGCCGGCGGAATGGGCAGAGGATTGAGAATGCCCCCGTCCACGAGAATACGCCCGTTTTTCATAAGCGGCGTAAACACGCCGGGAACGGCGATGGACGCGCGCACGGCCTCCAGCAGGTCGCCCCGGGTAATCCACACTTCCTTGCGAGCCACGATATCCGCGGCGACCACCGTTAGCGGCAGACGCAGATCTTCCATAGCCACACCCGCGAGCCAGGACGCCAGCTGCTCCATCAGCTTGTCGCCCTTGACCATGCCAGAACGCCCAAGAAGAGAGATATCCAAAAAGCGCAGGACATCGCGACGCGTCAGCTCACACACCCAGTCTTCGTAGGCGTCGAGGTGTCTTGTCGCGTAGAGCGCGCCCACGAGCGCACCCATGGAGCAGCCGGTGATGGACTCGATACTGTAGCCCTGCTCGTGCAGGACTTTAATCACCCCGATGTGCGCCAGACCCCGGGCACCGCCGGACCCCAGGATGAGATTGATCCGCGTCGGCTCCGCGGGCAGGACTTCCGTCATCCGATGCCGAAGACGACGTTGACGTGCGCCCTATCCATGTACTGATGGACGCTGATGCGCCCGTCGCCCTCCGTGCCTGCCTGGACCGTGGCGCCGCTGTCTTCCGTTCTCAACATGATTTCGAATGTCTGGCTGATCCGTTCCTGAAGCTTACCAGTGAAGCGTGCCCTCACCCGACACGTCCGGCTATGATCCGGCTCACACTTCTCGTATCACGCGCAAAACCGCAGCGCATTTTGCCGCAAGCCGCGGCTATCGATTCAGAAATCGCGGTTCGGTTGCCAGGCAACGCGAAGTGAGCAACATTTGTTGACGTCCAGGGACAGCGACTCGGTGCAAGGACATGATTCGGGTTATCTACCAGTGGCAGGTTGTGGCAGAAGACTTCACGGCGTTCCGGGACGCGTGGGAGGCGACCACGAACGCCATTCACGCGGAAGTGCCCGGCGCCCTGGGCAGCTTCATGCTCAGACAAGCCGAAGATCCTGAGCAGGTCCTCACCGTCGCCCGCTGGGCCTCGCTCGAACACTGGAGAGCGTTTTGGGGCAAAGCGGATCCCGAGGCCATGCAACGTATGCGCGAGTTGGGCACCCGCATCTCGGTGGATGTATACGACGAGGTCGACGATTTCACGCGGGACCCCCAGGCCTGACTTCCGTGCCTGGGAAACACGATGTTGAAAAAGCGGTCCCGGTCGGACGACCGTTCGGCAGAAATAAGAATTAGGCCTGGCGGCCGAGCGTACTAGACCTGTTCCTCGGAACGCTAAGCTCGCGTCGCTTTCGCGAGGCGTGATGCTCGCCAGACCTGCGAGTTCGCTGCACTCACGACGGACCTGGGGGCATCAGTGCATGGCGCTGGGATCAAACTTGCTGACTTCGATGATTTCGTCGGCCGGTATGCCTAGCTGCTCGGCCTGCTTGCGCAGTTGGTCGGGATCTTTTGCCTCGTAGAGGCAATAGGTGCGTTTGCTGTCGGCGGAAAGGAATGAAAAGAGCCAGGAAATACCGATCTGGTCATTCAGATCCTCTATCGCCTTCACCTCCTCGGGCTTCATATCGAGCTGTTCAGCGAAATTACGTTCAATAACGAAAAGTGCCATCGACGCTCCTCCTGACTATTGCACCGAGTGTAGACCCGCGCCCCTGGGCACGCAAAACGTGCCCTCGGCGGATTGAAGCCGGTGTTCGCTAGCGCAGCGACGTCCAAAACCGGTCCCACGGTGCATGCAAATAGTGCGCTAGCGACACGCCCGGCTCACGGCAGGTGTGCCGAAATCTGATAGTCCCCGCAGGGCGGCTGTACGAGGTTGCTGTCGTTGCACGCGCCACGGTATTCCTTGATGGCGGCGAGCAGATCGCTCAAGTTGGCTGGCTGACCGTGAAATCGCAGCACGATATCGATCTGCGAGCTTCGGGTGTTGATCATCCCCGGGCCAACCACAACTTCACTGCCATTCACGCCCCGCGATGCGGCGTACACCGTTCCCGTGAAGTGCCCGGTCCCATCAACATTGCTGACCCCGCCACCGGCATTCACAAATGACGCCTGTACCCGCGGGTCATGGCCCGGCAAAAACGGCAGATCGAAGAGTCCGCAGGGGGTGGTTTGGCAGTACTCCGGATAGTTGTACACCACGAGCCAGACCGTATGCGGTGATTCCTCGAGCAGTCCGGACGTTTTTACGGTGTAGCTGACCAATTTTTCGCGCCGGCTCAAGGTCGAAAAGTCGGTTTCCGGACGTTGGTCCCCGAGCGTCGCGAATACCGGATCGAGCTCAAATATCGGAGATTCACTGGTACGGTCGGCCCACGCCATGGTGCTCATGGCAAGAATTGCAGGAGCAAGCAGTAACTTTTTCATCGGTTCCTCCACGGTTTGCAAAACGGCCCCGGAACCGGAAAACAGCGGTCCGCGGGCCTTACGTGGGAATCAGACTAGGGGCGGTGTGGGAGCCCGCCTATCATCATTTATGATGATATCTACTCAATCCAGGCCGCCTGGCGAGCCCGATCGACGGCTTCAACGCGGTTGTTCACCTGCAACTTTTGCAGTATGTGCCTCACGTGAGTCGCGACCGTGTTCTGGCTTACCGAAAGCTTGTCGGCTATCTGTTTGTTACTGGCCCCTTTTGCGATCAGCGCTAGAACGCTCATCTCCTTGGGCGTCAGCCGGCCTATCCCCGTTTGCTGTTGCAGCGTGGCCAGCCGGGCGAGCAGAGGATTCAAGCGAAGCCGGGTTGCCGTGCTTTGCGCATCCACCATCAGGGCCTTCGCTCTTTTGTGCCCCTGGGTATCCGAGCCCGCTAGCAGAAACTCCGCAAAATCCGTCTGGACTCGCGCGCTCCAGGGCTCGGCGTCCATTCTGGCATTGGCGTCCAGGCCTTCTTCGAACAGCGCCTTCGCCCGCTTTCGTTTGCCCAGTGCCGCCGCGTAGGCGCCCATGTAGCCCGCTACCGATCCGATAGCCAGGGTGCCGGGCAGTGTGATGCAGAAGTGCTGAAAACGCTCCAGCAATACAAACAGTTGCCCGAGTCGTGACCGGTCCTCCAACTTAAGGCACGCCTCGGAAAGATAGATAAGGGAGAGAAGAAAAACCTCATCGCGGGGCAGTGTGTCAAAGCTGTCATAGCGGCGCAGGAGCTTCTGGGCGGCGCGCAGGTTTCCGAGCTCACAGTTCAGCAGTATCTGACCGGGATACCACAGACCTTCCTTCTCTGCGTCGGCCTCTATGCGATTCAGGATCGGGGCCAGCGCGGCGAGGTTGCCGGTGGCGCTTTGCACCACAAACATTTGTTGGGAGAACGCCCCGGCGAGGCCGGTAACTTCCCAGCGAAGCGCGTCTTGCTGAAGTTGAATCCCGGCTTTAACGACCTCAAGCCACCGACCTCGGAGCACATGGCGGCAGGTTTCCAGGCTTCGAGCCAGGATCAGGTAGTGAGGGTCGTGGCTTCGGGTCGCAATGTTCAGGAGTTGCTCGAGCGCCTGATCAAGCGTGTCTGCTGCCGCGTTGCCGGCGAACAGATCGAACAGTCGGCTGGCCAGGATCTGTAGCAGCTCACGTTTCGATTCCAGCCGCGAGGCGGCGTCGATCAGCCGGTCATACTTCTCGGCTCGGAACGCGATCTGCTCGGGGTGGATAGCCACGCAGCCAGATGCCCAGCACGCATAAAAGAAGCTTTGCAATTCACCGCCTTCTCTGTCCAGGCGGGCGGCCGATTCCATGGCCTGGGAAGCAAGCAAAATTGCCGCATCGTAGTCGCCGCGCAGGCGTCGGGCATCCGCATAGCAGGCCTGCGCCAGGATATGGTCATAGCGAAGCTCGGGATCGATTCTGCGGAGGAGTGTTTCATGGAGTTCGATGATCTCGTCGTCGATAGTGCCATTGCTTCCGACGACAAACTGAAGTTCGCGCAGGGCCGCGGCCATGTCTTCCCACCGCCCGGCGGCTTCAGCGATGCGCGCGGCGGCCCGCAGGGGGTCACTGGCGATATCGACTTTCCCGGCCGCAAAAAGAAGCTTCCCCAGCCTGAGGTTAAGGTTGAACTGTTGCTCCGGGTCTTCATCGCCCGCCGTGAGAAACGCATCCACCGCCCTTTGCAGATGTATGGCCGCCACGCTGTAGGCGTGATTGCGCTCGGCGATATCAGACGCGGCCAGATTGAAACGACACGCCTCCCGAGCATAGCCGCAGTCGGCGATCTCATAGTAGTGATAGGCCAGATCAAACGCGGCTGAGCGCGACTTTCGGGTTTGAAAGTACGCGGCCGCCCGGGCGTGCAAGTCCTGTCGCTCTGTTTCGTCCAGTTGGTCGTAGAGAACCTCGCGATAGAGGGCGTGCTGGAATCGAAACGTTCCCCGGCAGGGAGCGGAACCGATATTGGCGCGTCTGGCCTCGGCAAACACGGCGCTGAGGTCGCGTGCGGCGATTTTATAGGCACCGCCGAGGTCAGCCCGCGAAAAATCGCGTCCCAGTACCGATGCCAGCCTGAGAGTGTGCTGAGCGGTATCGCTCAGGCTGCCGATTCTCGATAGCAGTACGGATTTCAGCGAGAACGGCACATCGAACACTAATTCGCTGAGGCCTTGCTTGTTCTGGCGGCCCTGCAAAACCCGCGCGGCTTCGACGACAAACAGAGGATTCCCCTCACTCTGGTCGTAGAGGCGCTCGTGCACACCCAGCGGCAATGCCTGGCCGGCTACCTCATTGGCCAGTCTGCGAACCTCTGACCGGCTGAGGCCATCCAGAGCAATCGACTGAGATGCGCGGTGCCGCTTTATGCGTTCGACGATCCGATCAAACTCCGGGTACTCGCCGTCCGGCCTGTTGCGGGAGCATGCCACCACCCAGATCGGAAAGTCGGTGATTTGCTGGACGAAGTGTTCCAGGAGTTCCAGGGAGGATTGATCGGCCAGCTGCAGGTTGTCGAAGAGCAGGACGAACGGGTGTTTGCGCGCTGCCCGTTGAAAGAAACGCGTGACCTCTTCGTAGAGAGCGAATCGACTGGCTTCACTGTGTTTGTGTGGAATCGGGTTTAGCTGCAAATCCCGGCTCTGCAGCTCCGGAACGAAATCCACCAGGGTGCGGTCCAATCCCTGGAAGCTGTCTTCGGCGTCGGCATCGGCAGTACGAGCCATATAGGAGCGAACGGCGAGGATCCAGCTATAGAGGGCCGGCGCGGAAGGACTTTCTATGCGTTCGCTCCACACCGTCAGCATGCGCTTTCCGATGGACTGGGCAACTTCACCTAGCAGGCGGGTTTTGCCGATACCCACATCGCCCGAGATAAGGTACACGCGAGGGGAATCCTCGTCGCCCAGGCCATCCAAGAGCTGGCGCAACTCCTCGCTACGACCGACAAGGGCTGGGTGTTTCATGGCATCAGCGCATCGCGACGGTTGCGCTAGCGCCGGGCGTACTCATCGTTGAGATCATTGAGTCTCCGAAACGCACAACAATGAGCATACGGCGTCCGTCAAATAGCCAAGACGTGCGCGAGGTAAGCCTGTGTCTAGAAAGAAGAAAAACTAATGTCCTTAACTGAACCCGGCGCGTCGAGATTTTCGGAACATCACCGGCAGACGTGCTGTTTGTCGCATTAAATTTGCGGTCTCCGGAAAGAGATCGATCGCGCCGCATGGGTTAGTTGCGTTGCCCGCATGATGACCATCCGCGCAGTTTGATGCCTGACAGGTCGCTTTGCCAGCATCTGGAGAACAGGCTGAGCAGTAAGACGGGCCGTAGCGTCAGAGGGGTCGAACGCGCGAATTACAGTGAGTGTCGCGCACGCGAGTTCACTACTTGTTCTGCGACTATCAGGGTGTCCCCTGATACACGATCAGGGTTTCCGCCCAGTGTCACGCCGCTCTTCTTGGATAACACTAATGTTCGCTAATTGGGAGTGTGGCAAAGCAACAGTGATCAACAGATATACGGAGGACGCGTCGCTATGAGGAAGCCGCCTTTAGCGTTTGGAGCAGGGGCGTTGCTCTCATCATTTCTCGCACTGACGGTCTTCTCAAACGCCGCATCAGCCGGGCTGATTACCTTTGACTTTACTGCATCGGGCCCATTCGCAAACGGGAATGGAGATCCTCTTGGGTTCTCGCTTGATGGGCTTGAATTAAGTGTAGATGGAGTCATACGAGGTGGCTTCCCCGGCAGCAGTAACACCGCCATCGCGATAGATCGCAACGTTGGTCTCGGCCTCATTTCCGGCCCGGACGATAGAAGTTTTGAGGTCAGCGGTGGAGTCCCCAGCCCTGATGGTCAAGACGCAGCTCGGGAAGAGCTGCGCTTTCAATTCGATGCCCCCGTGGCCATCGCCAGTGTGGTGTTTGGAAGCTTGCAAGGCGAGGACGGGGCAAGGCTCCGCGGTATAAATCTTCTCGGAGGTGTCGATACGATATTCAACTCGAGTGCACGTAATCGAATTCCTGACCTATCCGGTACCGGGGGCATTTTTACCTGGACTTCACAGGACCTGCAGAGTCTCTACTCTGGATTTCTCATCAGTGACGGGAACAACAGTGATGACTTTTACATACGCAGCGTCAGCGTCATTGCCCAGAACGTGCATCAAAATGTTGCTGCCCCCGCAACGCTTGCGCTTCTCGGTGTAGGGCTTGTGGGCATGGCCGGCTTACGACGCAGTGATACTGCAACGTATTCAGACACAGGTTTCGGAAGGCTTTGAGCAAGCGGAGTCAGCGAATCTCTCAGCCGTTGAAGCGACTGACAGCATTCAAGAAAGCATCAGAACGCTACTGCAGCCGGAATGGTTCGAGAAGTCGAAGCGCGCATTCGCTCAGAGCCTTACGGATATGGGCAGTTCGGACGTTCCCTAGCTGGCTTCATACCAATGCGCTGCTCTTTGAGCCTCCTGGCGTCCGCCCGGGGTGTGCTAGGGGCTTTCATTTCCATAATCTTGATAATCGGTGTGTTCGGCAATTTCATTGAGGTGTCCCACAGTCAAATTTTCGATCAGCCTGAACTGATCGTAGTCCACGAGCTCACTCAAGACAGCCACGATTCTGTGGCTAGTATCTGCCAAACTGTACGACGCTCCAGAGCTATCAAACTTCGATACTGACTCAAGCAAGTGGAAACGGCTGACCGAATGTCGCACCAGGGATTTCAGGTCCTTATTCTGGATGTCGGTTGTTGAATCTAAAACAGCTATCTCGATCTCCGCCAGCTTCTGCGCAACTTCAGCGATTTTCAACACGACTCCACCACACTCCGCTCGTGAAATTAGGGGCGCAGAAGCTTCTGGTAGTGAAGGATCGAATAGATCACTTGATAACAGCTTCCAGAGTTCGATGATGTTGATACTCAGCAACGAGAAAGCGGGAGGCAGGTTCGGATCAATTTGAAGTATTCCCGCAGGACCTTCGGGGTATAGGAACTGATGCAATCGATGCGTGTCGATATGTCGTTCTGCTTCGCCCGCTTTATCAAGCGCGAAATGCTCAAACAAGTCGCGATGTGTGTAGTAGTTGGTGAACGCGTTGTGGGCTAGCTGCGCCTTCAGATTTGCAGCAGACTGAATCGAACGATGATTTGCGGCGACTAGCGCGAGCAATGGAATTAACGCGGCAAGGACTCCAATGGGAAGCCGATGAATCTTGAGGAACTCAGTGTACGCGTCGCCGTTCCAGGCCCACCATGGTAGTGCTCTATCCCACTCGTTCCAACCCGCCACCGCCGCCAGAAGAACAGCAAGGGTTAGCGGTGTTACAAGGACCAGTTTAAATATCTCTGTCGACCAAAGATTACTTTCAGGGGAAGGATTGAGGAGTTTTCGCATCAGAATTTTATGTCGACTGATGATTTGTGCATGGTATGTGCATGGAGAAGAAAGGGTGGCCTTTCGGATCTTGACCAGAAAAGCTATGCCATTTTTATTGAGCATATTCAGTGGGTTATGGTGCCCGGAGCCGGAATCGAACCGGCACGCCTGCAATAGGCGGGAGATTTTAAGTCTCCTGTGTCTACCAATTTCACCACCCGGGCCGGCGGCGGATAGTAGCACGCATGTTTAGATCCAGATGGAGCCTCACAGCCGGGTTTTCTGTCCTGGCGCTCCTTGTCGGTGTGCCGCTCTACCTGAGTTCCGGGGAGCGGACGCTGGCGCTGGCCCAGCGCGCCGTACACGAGCTGACGCCCTACGATCTTGATCTGGGTAATGCGCGCCTTCAGTGGCGCCCCTTCCACTTCAGCGTGGAACAGCTCTCGCTCAGGTACCGCGACCCCACGAAGCCTTCGCTGCTGTCGGGCCAGGCTATCGAGCTTTCAATGCCCCTCTCCAATCTCTGGAACCCGAAGCATGACGAAGGGAGCTTTCGGGCGCGCAACCTCACCTACTACCTCGACGATAGCGCCAGCGACGAACCCATCGACCTGGAGTCCCTCCTGTCTCCGCTGGCGTGGCTGCCAGGCTCGATCGCGCTCGATTCGCTTCACGTTGTGTCCCAGGGCGATGAGGTGCAGGTACTTCCCCTGCTCATGGTCACAGGAAAGCGCAGCGCCGAAGGCTCGCTGCTGATTTCCTCGGACGCGTATCTTGGTGCACGGCGCATCGCCCTGGCCGCCACCGCGGACTGGCGCACCACCGCCCAGGGCCACGCCGTGGACCTCGACGCAACCCTGAAGGACGTGGACTCGGAGCTGCGCCTTAGCGGCGAGATCGACGCCGCGGGCGAGAGGATCGGCTACGCTTTTCAGCTCGCGGGTCACTACGAACACGCCGGCGAATTCCTCCGCGCCGCAGGCATTACGGCGCTGGATCTCGAGGGCGAACTCACGGTCGCCGGTGCGCTGCGGGGCAACCTCCGGGAGAGCGTTCTCGATATCGAAGCCCTCGAACTCGTGTCTCCGGGGAACTATCACCTTTCTGCGACTGGCCGTGTGCGTCAGGGGCCGACGAGCAGTCTCTCGATTGAAGCACGCGGTTCCGCGCGTCGCCTCGAAGCGCTCTTTCAGATGCCCGAGGAGATCGAGTCGCTTAGCGAAGGAACGGAGCTGCAGCTAGAACTGGGCGGGAGCCCCCAGGCTCCTGCCCTGCGAAACCTGGCGATCGACATGCGCATTGCCGGCAATGGGCATGTGAAGCTTGAGACCTCCGAGGTCGAGCTCGGGAGTCTGCTCAGCACCGCCGAGGGCGCCGATCTCATCCCCGTCCTTGATGACGTGCATCTCGTTGCCGAAGTGAACGATCTGCAGGCACTGCTCGCGAGCACCGAGCTGGAACTGCCAAGCCTTCCCCTGCCCACCGCAACCCACCTGGAAGGAGAACTCAGCTACCGGGGCGAGCAGGTGCGCCTGGATGAAAGCAGGCTCCGCCTCAGTTCGGACCTGTACACGCTCGATGGCGACCTGAGCCTTCTCTGGAACGGCGAGACGCTCTCCGCCCCCCGGGTGGCGCTTGATTTTCAAACGGGTGAAGACGGGCCCAACGCGCAGTTCAGCGGGTCAGCGGCCGATCTGCTGGGGCTGCGGGGCATCGTACTGGACGCCACGCTCGATGGATTGAACGCCGCCGGGATCGCCCGCCTTCAGCCTGAGCTCGCCTTGCTTCCACCGGGAATCTCCGGCCGGGCGTCGCTGCGCCTGACGCGCGCGTCCGAGATGTTTCGCTTCAGCGACCTGGACGCGCAGCTGTTCGGCGAGGGTGGACTCGAGCTACAGGCGCGCGGGGATGGGCGACTCCACGCGGAACAACACGAAGCGGATATCAAGCTCACCCTGCAGACGTCCGACTCGCCCGCCGCCTACAGTGCCCTGGGTATGCCCCTCGGTCCCCAGACACTTGAGGCCCAGCTTCGTCTGCGTCCCAGCTATGCAACGACGCTCGCGAATGCCCGGCTTGGGGGCACGGACCTGCAGATCGTGGCGAATGCAGATCTTGATGCCATGGCACTCAGAAACATGAGGGTCGACACCTATGCGACCGTACTTCACCTGGAAGACGTGCTCCCGGCTGAGTCCGCCGGTGAGTCCAAGGATAAAGCCGACGCCCCGGCCATAGACTGGTCAACCCTGCTTCCCGAGTGGCCTCTCGATGTCACGCTCCGCGCCGGAACACTGCGCGGGACCCAGAGCGAGCTCAGTGAACTCAGCATTGAAGTCGCGACCGACGGGCAACTCGCCCTGTTAAAACACTTCGACGCGCGCTACGCAGGCGGTGAGTTGATGATGCGGGGCTCCGCGCTCCTTGGCGGCGCCGCGCCACAGCTGAGCCTTGCCGGCCGGGGAATTCATGTTCCCCTGGGTACGCTCACTCAGGACCTCGGCCTGCAGCAGACGATAAGCGGCGACGTCAGCTTTCGTGGGGGCCTGGTCGCCTCGGGTGCCACGGCGCGGGAGCTGTCGAGCACTATGAACGGCCACGCCAGCTTCGCACTTAACGACGTTACCGTCGCCGGGGCGGCCTACGATCTGCTCATGTCCAATCTTCTTGCGTGGCTCGCCCGCGGCGCCGGGGAAACGGAGACGACTTTCGACTGCACCCTCCTCGATTTTGACGTTCGCGAAGGCATTGCGGTGAGCGACACGATCTACGTCGATACGCCGCGCATGCGCGCAACGGGCAAGGCGCGCATCGACTTTCCCGCCAACCAGATCAACCTGCGCGTAGAGCCGCGCTCGAAAACCCGCACCTTCCAATTTCCAAGCGCCGTGCGTCTGGAAGGCGCGCTGGATGACCCGCGCCTGGAGGTCTCACCCCTGCAGGCCGCCGCGGATCTTTCCGCGCAGGCGCTTCTCCTGCTGCCCAGCCTGCCGCTAAAACTCTTCGGTCTCGGTCGCAATGGAGAGGAGCCCAGACCCTGCGTTGCGGCGACGCCTTCCTGAGCCGCGTGCTAGACTGCGGCGCTGCTTTGGCAGGAAAGTACCGGCGGGATACCACACCGTATGGCTTCAGTTCGCGGCGAGTTCTCGTCCCGCTTCGGTTTTATCATGGCGGCCGCCGGCAGCGCCGTCGGTCTTGGCAATATCTGGGGATTCCCCACGCAGGCGGCGAGTAACGGCGGCGCGGCGTTCCTCTTTGTTTATCTGGTACTGGCCTTTGTTCTAGCATATCCGGCCCTGATGGCCGAGATCATCCTCGGCCGGCACGCCCACGCCAACGCGGTGAAAGCCCTGTCGGGAGTCAGCGATAATCCGATGACGGCGCTGATCGGTCGGCTGGGGGGCCTCTTCGGCATGATCGTCGCGAGCTTTATCCTCAGCTTCTACGCCATCGTCGCGGGGTGGATGGTGGCCTACTTCCTCTCCTCCCTCGTCGGGCTTGCGGGCCTGGGCGACGCCGCCGCCTGGCTCACGGGCTTTGGCCTGACCCGGAACGTGATCTTCATGCTCCTGTTCATGGGTCTGACCGTCGCCATCATCTCCGCCGGCGTTCGCGAGGGCATCGAACGCTGGTCAAGCCGGCTTATGCCGCTGCTTCTGGCTACGCTTCTGGCGCTGGTCTTTTACGTACTCACGCTCGACGGCGCGACCGAGGGTGTGCGCATGTACCTGCAGCCTGATTTTGGTTCCGCACTGTCACCGCAGCTGATCATCAATGCGCTGGGTTCGGCGTTCTTTTCGCTGTCGCTCGGTGTGGGCACGATGCTTATCTATGGCTCCTACATCAGCGACAACGAAAATCTCCCGGTAGCCGGGGGGCTGGTCACCGCCGTGGACATCGGTATAGCGGTGATTGCGGGTTTCCTGGTCTTACCGGCCATGTACGTGGCCCTGAACAACGGTGTGGAGATTTTTGCCGCCGACGGCCGTCTCCTCTCCGAGGACACGCTGATCTTTACCGTGCTTCCCGAGCTCTTTGCGACCATGGGCATCGCCGGGGACTGGGTGTCCACGACGTTCTTTTTCCTCATGAGCATCGCCGCGCTAACGTCGTCTATCTCGATGCTGGAAGTCCCGGTCGCCTATACCATCGAGAACCACGGCGTGAGCCGCAGCCGCGCAGCGATTGTTATCGGCTGTACCATCGCCGCGATCAGCACGGTGATCCTCCTTAACTTCTCCACGCTGTTCGGCCTCGTCATTACCGTGACCACCCGCTACAGCCAGCCCATCCTCGGTTTCCTGTTCTGCATCTACGTAGGCTGGATATGGCGGCGTGACAGCTTGCTCGCGGAGCTGCGCAAGGGTGCCCCGGAGATCACCGACAGCCTGTTCTGGAAGATCTGGCCCTGGCATCTGCGTCTGGTCTGCCCCGCGATCATTCTGCTGATTTTCCTGCAGTCCGTTGCCTAGGGTCACGTTCACAAGGACGCTATGACACGATTTGTCCTGGTGTTCACCGCCGTACTTCTCGGCCTGTTTACCCTGGAACTACTCGAACCCGTGCAGGCGGCCGTGATTCAGCCGTTTACCGGAATGCTTGCAGACTTAAGCGCCAGGCTCATGATGCTCACGGACGACCACGTGCGGGCCAGCGGCCGCATCATCAGTCACTCCCAGACCGGCTTCGCCGTATCGATTGAGGCCGGTTGCAACGGGGTAGAGGCGACGATCGTGCTCATCGCGGGCGTCCTTGCTTTTCCCGCAGCGGCCCGGGACAAACTCCTCGCTATCGCCGTCGGATTCATCGCCATCCAGCTGTTGAATACGCTGCGGATCATCAGCCTCTTTTATCTGGGTCAGTGGAACGTGGACGTGTTCACCTGGACACACCTGTACCTTTGGCCCGTGCTCATCATGCTCGATGTACTCATCGTGTTCGTGCTTTATCTGCGCTACCTCGCCCGTGGAGAAGTGTCTCCCGCCCGGGTGGGACCGGTGGCGGGTCGAGGCGCGTGAATCTACTGTTCGCCCGGTTCGGCGTGTGGATTGAGCGGCGACCGCTGCTGCGCTTTGTCGTTGCCGTGCTGGCGCTACTCCCGGCGGCGTTCGTGCTGTGGCATGCCCTGGCGGCGGAACTGGCGGCGCCCGCCACGCTCCTCACTGACGCTGTGCTGCGGATCTGGATACCGAACGTCGTGGAGCAGACGTCTCTGCAGGGTCACGACCTGCTGATTGTTAGCACCTACGGCGAGAGCGGGGGCCGGATCATGGCCGCTCAGAACGGGGTCGAGCCTCTGGTGTTCGCCATAAACACGCGCCTCCTGTCCTACTCCATCCCTTTTTACGCCGCCCTTTATTGCGCCTCACCCATGCGTGGAGGAATCGATCGCTTTGCCTGGGGCATGGTTATCCTGTGGCTGCTGCTGGCCGTCGGCCTCCTGGCCGTCGCGACGAAAGACCTCATGTTCGGCCTGGGTGCCGTGTTCCTCGAACTGCCGGCAACCCCTTCCCCCGAGGCCATAGCGCTTGCGTACCAGTTTTCGACCTTGCTGGTACCGACGCTGGGTCCGATGCTGTTATGGGCCTACGCGGCCAGGGATTCGGAAGCCTTCTTGTCGCTGCTTGGCTCTTCGCGAAGGCCAGCCCAGTCGAGCGACTGACTCAGCTGCTCCCGGAGCAGCCAGGGCTTGCCGCCGCACTGGACGTAGTTTTCGCAGGTACTCGTGCAGCCGCGACAGGGCAGCCGTTGCACATCATGCGACATTGCTGACGTTCCCCGCGGCCTGAGCGCTGCGCTGACGAGCAATCTCCACGCGGAATTCCTCGCCCCGTTCCTCGAGCACGGCCTGAAGCGCCTTCTCCATGAGGTGCCGCGCCTGTCCCGTGTAGGCATAAATGCACGCGTGAACGGCCGCGTCGTGCCAGTTGTCGATAGAGCAGGACGCTGAGTACTCCTCGAAGTTGGCGAGGGCGGTGATCAGCTCAGAGATATGCCGCGGGCATTCGCAGTCCAAGGTGCTCTTAAGATTGGCCGCCGCGGACAGTTCCGTGGCGCCAAAGCGGCGCGGCTTCGCGGCGATAAGATCGCCGAGGTTCCCTTCACCGACGCTGACCTCGGCATCGGCTACCGAGCGCGCGATCTCAAAGGCGAGCTTGCCGCTCTCAGGAGGATACTCCATGGATGCAACGCCCGAGGACTCCAGTTCTTCGAGCCAGCGGCTGTTGCCAAAGCGATAGATCACGATAAGGCGCTTGGCGACTTCGGCTTTTTGCAGCACGCGGAGGCGTTCGATCTGCGCGCTCCCAAGAGAAGCACATTCGACGACCAGTACGTCGCACTCTCCGATTGCCTGGATGCTTTCGTCGCTCATGTCGGCGAACTCGCTGCGAGACAGGCGTGCGTCGACGTTACTGATGCAACCCTGGTGACCGTCAAGCCAGTCGCAGAGGCCCACGCCGACGAACACGGCCCGGGGCTTGCTTTTAGGCACGCTATTCTGGGTGTGCAGACCGCGCTGGCGCAGCAGCATTTCGAGTGTTTTCCGCTCGGAATCCGCGATTTCGCCAATGCGCGCACCGTCGGAGACGAGCGTTGCAACTAATTGCAGATGTTCGAGGTCTGACTGAGTATATTGCCGTCGACCTGTGGAAGACTTATGGCTGGCGCCAAGGCCATAGCGCCTTTCCCACACGCGGAGCGTATCGGGTTTCAGGCCGGTAAGGCGGGCGACCGTTCCTATGCCGTAGAGGGGGCGAGGTTCAAAAAGCGCAGCGTTCATAAGTGTGTCTCCATTGTTGTTCAGGTTCCTACGCGACAAATTCTGGACCGGATGCCCCTGATTGACCCGAATGTTTAAGTTTTGTCGTGATACTACCCGGACAAACGGGATTTTTTCTAGGCAAAGCGCGACAAATCGTCGTATATCTGGACACATAAAGCAGGAGCAAGAACTTGGAATCACTAGCGACAGAAACCGACGAACGCGACATCGAGCGGATGTACGCGGAAGCGCGGCGCTATCCGCTGCTCACCGCGGAGAACGAGCGCGACATCGACGGCCGCAAGTGGGCTTCCGTCGATGGGCTCATCGGGCTCCTGGCCAGTGATCCGGTCGCCCAGGCCTACCTGGTCCGGTGGTCGGGCAACAGTGCCCTCACCCCCATCGACATCGCGTTCTTCGACAATCGCGACCACCACTTTATTTTGCGCCGCGAAATGGCCGTCTATATGGCGGGTGGCAAATTTGCAGCGTCGATGGAAGCGTTGCACACGGCGCTGCAGAAACGTCGCAGCGCGCGCTTCATCCGCCAGCGCCTCGACGCCCTGGAACTTCCGGCCAGCCTGACCGTCGGCCTCGCGGCGGTCATTCTGCGTCGCGCCGGCTATGACGTGGCCGACAGCGTCGCCGATGCCCTCGAGGAATGGGCCCGCTACTGGACCACGGCCAAAGGCCGCCTCGACCGGGACGTGGCCGGCCTCTCAGGGGAGGCGCGCGACACGCTGCAGGGACACCTCAAAATCTACTCGGAAGCGCGGGACACGCTGACGATGCACAACCTGCGCCTCGTTTACTCCATTGCCGGTCGCTATCGCGGCAAAGGCGTCAACTACCTCGACCTTGTTCAGGAAGGGACGCTCGGCCTGATTCGTGCGGCCGAGAAATACGATCACCGCAAGGGTTTCCGCTTCAGCACCTACTGCTTCAACTGGATCACCCAGGCGATACGGCGTCACGTGGGCGACAGCGGTGGGCTCATACGCTACCCGACCCATGTTCAGGAGCAGGTCAGCAAGCTCTACCGACTGCGCCTCACGGAGCAGGCTCGCACCGGTGAGGATCCCGGCGATGCGGCCCTGGCCCGGGCCGCGGGACTGTCGCTGGAAAAAACCCGCGATCTCCTCCAACTGCGCAATCTGGGTATATCCCTGGACGCGCCCCAGTACGATGATGAGGATTCCACCCTCCTGGACACGCTGCCGGGCGGTCCCTTTGCGGCTTCCGAGGCCAGCGCGGAAACCCGCTCGCTGCACGATCGCTTGCTGGCGGAGATGGAGGGACTCGATCGAGCCGAACGCGAAGTCGTGGTCGCTCGCTGGGGGCTGCACGACGGCCCGCCCCTGTCGCGGGCGGAAATCGCCGATCGGATGTCGGTGAGCCGGGAATGGGTACGACAGCTTGAGCGCGCCGCACTCACGAAATTGAGTCGCAACGACCGTATCCGAGCGGCGTTTTCCGACTATGTGGATGCGACGGACTGAGCCGTCGTCTGAGTCCCCATTGAGACGTCCATCCCTCGGGCAAGGAACGTTCGCTTAGGCCGCTATATCCGCTAGTGCGTTATCGATATCAGGCAGCGAAAAGCTGAATCCGCTTTGCTCGAGCGCCTTGGGCAGCACCCGCTGCCCGGTGATCAGCAGCTCATCCGCCATCTCTCCCACCATCAGGCGCATCATCGGCGCTGGCATGGGCAGCGTTATCAGCGTTCGGTACTGGCGTTTCATGGCCGCACAGAACTCACGGCTGGTAACGGGGTTCGGCGCCGTGAGATTGAACGCGCCGGAGGCCGCGTCGTGCCTCAAGAGGTGCTGGATGGCGGCCACCGTATCGCGGCGGTGAATCCAACTCAAAAACTGCTGCCCGGACGCTACCCAGTTGCCGATCCCCATGCGAAACGGCGCCGCCATCTGCGCAAAGGCGCCCCCGTCGGCGTCCAGCACGACGCCCAGGCGCAGCAGGCAAAGTCTCGTGTCCGCTGGGGCCGCGTCTCGGGCGGCCTGTTCCCAATCACGGCACAACGCCGCCGCGAAGCCCTGCCCGTTGGCCGCGCTTTCATCGAGCGCCCGGTCATCCTGTGGACCGTAGAAGCCGATGGCGCTGCCATTCAACCAGACGCCGGGTACTTCATTGCGTTTCGCAAAGTACCTTCCCAGCGCACTCGTGGTGCGCAGCCGACTGTTACGGATTGCCGTCTTGTACGACGCGTTCCAGCGCTTAGCTGCCAGAGACGCACCGGCCAGATTGATGACGGCGTCTACGGGTGACGGCAGCGCATCCAACGCGGTGATGTAACGCAATCCAGTGCTTTCTTCATTCCGACTCCGGGATAGGACACTCACCTCGTGATTTTCATCGCGCAGCGCTGGCACCAGCGCCTGGCCGATGAAACCCGTCCCTCCGGTCAGCAGAATGTGCATGGCAAATACCTCATTGTTGCTGACGCTTGGTACCGGGCGATCCTCGCTTCGGATCAGAACGTGGACAGTGCGCACCGCCAGGCCCACCCCTGCGTATAGTATCGCGATGGAAGCAGATGTAAGCATAGCCGAGGCACCACCGGTACCGGGCGCGGAGGCCATCGCCGGGCGCATCGTCGACGCCCTTCCCAGCCTCGTTCTGACCGGGGCGGGTATCAGCGCTGCTACAGGAATTCCGACCTATCGCGACAGCCGCGGCCAGTGGTTGCGCAGCGATCCCATCAAGCACCAGGAATTCATCTCCGATCCGGGAAAGCGTCGGCGCTATTGGGGTCGCTCCCTGCGCGGCTGGCCTGGCGTGCGGGATGCGCTTCCTACTGCGGCACACCGCAGTCTCACTCGCCTGGAGCAGCGCGGCGTCCTGACACACATCGTTACGCAAAACGTCGACCGGCTGCATCAACGCGCCGGTTCGCAGCGGGTGATCGATCTGCACGGACGCCTGGATCGCGTGGTGTGCCTGGACTGCGGCGACGAGAGCTGCCGCGAACTGCTGCAGTCGCGCCTTGAGGCGCTGAACCCCTCCCTTCCGCGAGGCAGTGGTGGGGCGCGCCCCGACGGTGATGCGGACCTGGCTGACGAACTGATCGACGGCGTGCGCGTGCCCGCATGCACTGTCTGCGGCGGCCGCCTGATGCCCGACGTGGTTTTTTTCGGCGGCAGCATACCGTCCGCGCGGGTAGAAGCCTGTCGCGACGCCCTGGCCTCGGCGCGCAGTCTCCTCGTCGTGGGGAGTTCCCTCACCGTGTACTCGGGCTTTCGCTTCTGTCGCTGGGCGGCTGCGGCTGGACTGCCTATTTTCCTGATCAACCCGGGGCAGACCCGCGCCGACGATCTCGGCGTGAAATGGTCGAGACCCGCGAACGAGGCCCTGGCAGAGTTGGAGGACGTCCTGGGGTGAGCACTCCCGTAATCCTGTGGTTCCGTCAGGACCTGCGTCTGCACGATCTTCCCGCCCTCAATGCGGCGGCGCAGGCCGGCGAGGTCATGCCCGTGTTTATTCTGGACGACGAGTCGGCGGGTGCCTGGGCGCCCGGCGCGGCCAGTCGTTGGTGGCTCCATCACAGCCTGAAAGCGCTGGCGAGAACGATCCAGGAATCCGGGGGTGAACTGGTGCTGCGCCGGGGCGAAGCGACGACAGTGCTCCTGGAGCTCTGCGAGAGCTCGGGAGCCCGGCAGGTGTTCTGCAGTCGGCGCTACGAGCCCTGGGCGGCTGCGCAGGAAAGCGCCGTGAACGATCGGCTCGCGGAGGTGGGCATCGATATCAAGCGCTACGGTGGCGCCCTGCTCCATGAGCCCGGGAGCGTGCTGACGCAGAGCGGCGCCCCGTTCAAGGTGTTCACACCCTTCTGGCGGGCGTGCCGCCGGGAGCCTCTGGGTCCGCCGAAAGCGCCACCGACGGTGCGCTGGGCCGGGCCTCAGCCCGGGACTGAGCCCCTGGACAGCTGGAGTTTACTTCCCGACGCTCCCAACTGGGCGGAGGGTTGGGAATCGCTCTGGAAACCGGGCGAGGCGGGAGCCAGCGAGCGGCTGAATCAGTTTCTTGAGGAATCCGTGCCGACCTACGCGGATCAGCGTGACATTCCCGCCATTGCTGCGACGTCCCGCCTCTCGCCGCATCTGCACCATGGCGAACTGTCGCCGCGTCAGATTTGGGCGGTCTGTGAGCAGTACAAGGACGCCTATCCCCAGGCCTCAGCCAGCGTCGACAAGTTCCAGGCGGAACTCGGCTGGCGAGAATTCTCCTACCATCTGCTGCACTTCTTCCCGACCATCCCGGAACGTCCGTTCAAGGCAAACTTTGCCGCTTTTCCCTGGACGAAGAACCGTGAAAACCTCAAACGCTGGCAGCGCGGGATGACGGGCTACCCCATCGTGGACGCCGGCATGCGCGAACTCTGGCACACCGGCTACATGCACAACCGCGTACGCATGATCGTCGCCTCGTTCCTGTGCAAGCACCTGTTGACTCACTGGCTGGAGGGCGAGCGCTGGTTCTGGGATACGCTGCTCGACGCCGATCTCGCGAGCAACGGCTGCAGCTGGCAGTGGGTGGCGGGTTCCGGAGCCGACGCCGCGCCCTATTTCCGCATTTTTAATCCGATCACCCAGGGAGAAAAGTTCGACAAGAGCGGGGCTTACGTGCGGCGCTGGGTGCCGGAGATCGCCGCCCTCCCGGATAAGTATCTACACAGCCCCTGGGAAACCCCGGCGGACATTCTCGAGCACACGGGTATCGTCCTGGGGACGCAATACCCCGAGCCGATTGTCGACCATCGCGCCGCGCGCCAGGCGGCCCTCGACGCTTACGAGGTTGTGAAACTCTCAAACACCGCGGCGGCGTAAGCGCGTCAGTTCCGCAAGTATGGACACCGCGATTTCCGGCGGAGTCTTACTCCCGATATCAAGACCCACGGGGGCGCGAAGCCGGTTCAGATCGGCCTCGCTGACTCCCAGCACGGCGAGGCGCTCGCGCCGCGCCCGGGTCGTTTTCTCCGAGCCCAGAGCGCCTACATAGGCCGCGCGACTTTCCAAGGCTTCCATAAGGGCCATATCGTCAATGCGCGGATCGTGGGTCAGGGTGATCACCACGCTGTCCGGATCGTCCGCGTGCTCCCGGACCGCATCGTCGGGCATACCGGGCAGCAGCGGAACGTCGGGTCCACGCCAATCCGCCCGTGCTTCATCCCGGGGATCACAGATCATCACGTCGTAGTCCATACCCAGAGCGAGCTGCGCCACGCTGGCGGCGAGCTGCCCACAGCCAATCAGCAGCATGCGAAGGCGGGGACCGAAGTATTGCCTTAGCTGATCCTCTGCGAAGGACAGGGGTGCAAAGCGCTGCGCACCCTCGATCCGTGTTTGCCCGTCGGGCACGGACACCACCCGGCAAACGCTGGATCGGGCCTGCAGCGCGCCTCGAACGCTGCGCAGCCAGGCGCCATCACGCTCGTTCGTCAGGGCTTGAAGCAATACGGTCAGGTGTCCCCCACAGGGCAGGCCGAGGCGGGCATTTTCCTCGGCGGAAACGCCGTAGCTGAGTACGCGGCATTCGTCGGAGGAGAATTCACCGCTGGCGATGGCCACCGCGAGTTCTTCCTCCACACAACCACCGGACAGCGATCCCACCTGCGACTGCGGCGGTGAAAACAGGGCCATGGAGCCGGGCGGTCGAGGGGACGAACCATGGACCGCGACAACGGTCGCCAGCCACGCCTC
Organism: Pseudomonadota bacterium; assembly: GCA_038748515.1. GTDB lineage: Bacteria > Pseudomonadota > Gammaproteobacteria > Pseudomonadales > Halieaceae > Congregibacter. Next base: position 44,777 of record JBCDIW010000021.1, on the reverse strand, counting down.
ACGACCGGCGGAGACCTCTTCTGCCGCGGCGCTCAGCACTTCGTAGTCCTGTGTTTGCATAAAGGAGGGTGTCCCAAGGGTTTATGCCGGTCCGGGCGCGCATTGTGCGCCGCGCAGACAAAAAAGGCATGTCCGAAGCGTATTTGTCGCGGAAATCAACCGCGCTCGATGGGAGGATTCAGGGTCAGACAACACCCGGGGGAGGCGCAGATACGTTCTTCGGTTTACTGCGTAGATGCCGCAAGACCGTTAACTCCGCGGGTCCCGCGAATCACGCGTTTGCGACGGCTGTCGCACGGTACAACACGAAGAATAACCCAGAGCTTCCACCCATAGCGATGTCCAAAGCAGCAATCGAGCACTGTCGCCAGAGGTTGTCCGGTGCAAACGGCATCCCACGCAGGTACGGCCCGGGACCACACACCGCAGCCGCGCGAGCGCGGTGCAACGACGCTGATACCACGGTCATACGTGGGCCCCGCCATTATCTGAAGCTTGCCACCTTCTGGGCGCTGTTTGTGCTGCTCGCGGCGGCCCTACCGCTGCTTGGCAAAGGACGCTCCGCCGACTACGGCCTCGCCATCCAGCGTGCGGCGCCGGGTTTCACGCTCACCGATACCGCGGGCCGGGCGGTAGCGCTCGAGGATTTCGCCGGGCGCTTCGTCTATCTCATGTTTGGCTACCTGAACTGCCCGGACGTGTGTCATACCCAGGCTCTGCTGTTTGAAGAACTGAATCTCGCGGCGGGAAGGCCGGATGATCTCACCTTCGTATTCATCGCCATCGATCCCGAAAGAGATACCCGGGAGTCCGTACACGCCTATTTTGACGAGCGCGGGGCCGGCTTCATCAGTCTCCACGGCGACGCCTTCAGCGACCTGCAGAGTCTGGCACTTCAGTACCACGCCTCCTTTCGGCGCAACCCTGGAGATCCCGACTACCTGATCGATCACACGGGCGTTTTTTACCTCCTCGGCCCCGACGGTCGGCTTCGCTACACCTACGCCGCAAACCAGAACGCAACTCCGAGACTCCTGACGGATCTCTCGCAACTCAGACTTGACTACGAGCAGCTTTGACGAGGTACGAATTGATGAACGCTCAGACCGACATCGGCGCCCACAGCGCCCGGAGCAGCGAGCTACAGGCTCGGGACAAAGTTCTCGGCTACGACCGCATCGTCTATCGCATTATCCTGCTGCATCTCCCGGTCCTTGCCCTACTGATTCCCTGGGGTTACGGCACCTACGCGTTTGCCATTGTGGCGGCCTTTGGCGTGGGCGCGCTGGCCACGGTGGCGTATGTCAATTTGCGAGGTACTGTTCAGTTCAGTATCGCCGCCGGCGTCCTGCTCATGACCCTTTCAGCGCTCATGATCCAGGCGCAGCTCGGGCGCATCGAGATGCACTTCCATATCTTCGGCTCGCTGGCGCTGCTTTTGATCTACCGCGACTGGCGCCCCGTGGTCGCCGCGGCCGGGTTTATTGCGGTACATCACCTGATCTTCACCGCCTTGCAGCTCTACGACATTCCCATCTTCGGGGCCTCGATCATTCTGTTTGGTTACGGCTGCAGTTGGGGGATCTTCCTGCTGCACGCCGCCTTCGTGGTCTTTGAATCCGCGTTTCTCATTTACTACGCGTACATCATGCAGCAGGAGCAGACGTTTTCCGCCCAGTTGATTGACGCGGTGTCGCAGGTACAGCGTTCCAACGACCTGACGACACGCATTGCCAGCTCCCATGACAACGAAATCGGTACGGCTTTCAACGCCATGATGGTCGACTTTGAGAAGCTGATCTCGGAGTTGCACGGAACAACGTCGAGTCTCTCGGCGATGTCGAACAGCCTCGCCGAATCAAGTACCCAGACCAGCTCGGCCATCGGCAATCAGCACGACCAGATAAATACGGCTGTGGTCACCATGGATGAAATGACCACGGCCATTCAGGACGTGGCCAAGAATGCCAACGAGGCGGCTGTCGCTACCCGCCAGGCGGATGAAGAAGCGAGAAATGGAAAAACCGTTGTCAACGAGGCAAGTCTCGCCACCAGCGGTCTGGTCAGCAGCATGAATGACGCGAGTACGGCCGTAGAGACGCTCAGTGTGCACGCGAAGAATATTGAGAAGATTATCGAGGTTATTGACGACATCTCGGATCAGACCAACCTGCTCGCTCTCAACGCGGCGATTGAAGCCGCGCGCGCCGGGGAGCACGGTCGAGGCTTTGCAGTGGTATCAGAGGAAGTGCGGGTTCTCGCGCATCGGACCCGGGAGTCGACGGAAGAGATCCAGTCGATCGTCGGTGCCCTGCAGGCGGGGACGAATGACGTGGTCGCACACATCAATCACGGCCGCGAAGCCACGGTGAAAACCACGGAAGATATCCACCGCGCTGAAGCTGCTCTTCAGGGCATCGTGGAGGCCGTCTCGCGCATCAACGATATCAACACGCTCAACGCGTCGAGCGCGGAAGAGCAAAGCGTTTCCTCTCAGGTCGTGTCGGAAAACATCCAGAGGATCTCGGATATCAGTGAGGGAACGGTGAAAAACATCGAGAACAATCAGCACGCCGCGGATCAGTTGCGTGGTCTTGCCGATATGCTGACGAGCATCGTGAGTAAGTACCGCTCGACGAGCAGCTAGCGCGCGGTCTCGCCTGTGCGATGAACATCGGTACTATCTCGGTAGTATCTCGGTACTATCTCGTTGCTAGCCCGGTGCCCCTTCCGTAACACCAGGTGCCGTACCGCGGCTCACAGAACGGGTTTGCACGACGTCCGGCATGCGATCACGATGAGCGTGCGCCGCTTTAGCTGGACGTCGTAAGTGCGCCTGATCAGAAGTTGTAACGGAACTCCACGCCGTAGGTCCGCGGCATCCCCCGCACGAGGTAGTCCTGGTAGAACGCGTTGAGGTTCAGGCCGTAGGTGTAGAAGCCCTCGTCTCCGATATTGCGTGCCCACGCCGCGATGGAATAGCGATCAGTGTTGTAGGCCGCGCGCGCGTTGAACAACCAGTAGCTGGGGTTTTGGCAGGCCAGCTCCGGGCTGGCCAGCAGCGTGGCCTGGCCGGGCGCGGGGGCGTCGCAAGGCGTCTGGCCGTAGTCATTGAAGGGATCGAACCAGTACTCACCCATGTACTGCGCTTCACCGTAGAGCACGAATTCGGCATCGCCGGAAGACCAGGCGCGCCACTGGGCGCTCACGTTGCCGCTGATGCTGGGGGCGTTTGGAAACTCATTGCCCCCGATGTTCGCACCATCTTCTGACAGCTGCTGATCGTCGTACTCGGTTTCCAGGAACCCCAGGCTGGCGCTGATCAGGAGGTCGTTCGTAGCCTGCCAGGAGAGCTCCGCTTCCGCTCCGAAGACCTCGCCATCGGCACTGCGCAGGAACGACGTTGCGCCGACGATCTGCGCGATCTGCTGCCCTGCATAGTCGTAGTAGAAGGCAGCGGCGTTGAGCTGGACGCTGTCGTTGAGTATGCGGCTCTTAATGCCGACCTCAAACGCATCTACCGTCTCCGGCTCTACGAAATAGACCTGTGAGACATCCTGATACGCCAGCGCGTTATAGGTGCCAGCGCGGTAGCCCGCGGCGTAGCTGCCGTAGACCATGGTGTCGTCATCTATACGATACTCGGCGACCAAGCGGCCCGTGAGTTCGCTCGTCGATTCGTCCTGGTTCAAACGCGGAATGCTGTTGATATCCAGGGGAACGCCGGCGGCAACATCGGCCGGGTTGTAGATGTAAGGTACAAGCGCAGCCACCGGTGTGCCGGCAAGGTTTTTTATGACCGAGGCCGCGTCGCGATATTCCACATCATCCCAGGTGTAACGCAGACCAAGGGTCAGCGTGAAATCCTGGGTGACGTCGTAGGCCACTTCGCCGTACACCGCTGTCGATGGCCGGGCGAGGGTAAACTCCTGATCGACGTCGATGTTGGCGAAGGGCGGCGCGCCCGCCTGAAGACACGCGGCCTGCACAGCCGTACCGGTAGCGGTGTTCGTCAGCGCCACGTCGGTGTTGAAAGCAATCAGCGATCGCGCATCAAAGAGGCCGTCCGGGTTGACGTTTACCGGCGCGCAGTTGGCGGGATCCGTGGGATCGAGACTCGGATCGACGGCGAACAGCGGCAGGGTACCGAGTGAATTTCCGACGGCGATGGCCGGATTGAAATACTCGCCGGGAAGCCCGGCGTCCGTGAGCAGCGGCTGCAGGAAGCCGAAGAAATCGGGCTCATTGGCGGTAAAAATCTCATCCTCGCCATTGTAGAAGCCGCCGATGAAGCGCAGCCTCTCTCCCGTGTAGTCAAAGCGAAGGTCGATGTTGTAGCTCTCACTTTCGGAAAAGTAGCGTATCGCACAGACGTCCGCCGCGGACCCGTCACACTCGAAGGGTGACAAACGATACTCGGCCTCGTCGTAGCCAAAGATGCCCGTGAAGGACCAGGCATCATTGATCTCATGGCTCAGCGTCAGGCTTAAGCCTTCACTGCTGGTGAAGTAGGTGCCCGCCGTATCCGCCCGAATGCGGGTGGCGTCGGGGCTCGCGAGAAGCGGTACACCCGCTCCATTGGTGCCGCCCTCGAGATAGCCGGCACCGAAGGCGATGTCCTGGCGTGGGTCGTTCTCCGCCCAGTAAACCTTGGCGTGAATCTCGGTCCTGTCCGTTGGGCGCCACAGCATGGAGAGCCGTGCGGCTTCTGACGAGATCTCCGGATGACTGCGGCCCGTGAGCGTGTTGTCCACGTAACCATCGGCATTGGAGATCGCACCGGCGAGACGGAAGCCGAGCACGTCCGGAATCACCGTTGCTTCGATGGCACCTGTGAAGTCGGTGGTTGAGAAATTGCCGGCGCGCGCATTGAGAAATCCTGTGACGCCTTCCTCAAGGCTTGGCTTTACCGTATTGACGTTGACCGCGCCACCCGTGGTGTTACGTCCGTACAACGTGCCCTGCGGTCCGCGCAGCACTTCGAGCCCCTCGAGGTCGTAGAGCTGCTGACCGTGGGAGGCGCGGAAACTTTGATACACCTCGTCTACATAAACGCCGACCGGAGAGGCCGTTGCCGCGGAGAATTCGTTGGCCACGGAGATTCCGCGGATGGAAAAGTTGGGTTGCGTTCGTCCATAGGCGCTGGTGACCTGGATGTTCGGCACGGTTCCCATCAGGTCGCTGGTCTCCACGATTCCCTGCTCGCGAAGACGTTCCTGCGAGAACGCGGTAATCGCCTGGGGCACATCCTGCAGATTCTCTGCCCGCTTGGACGCCGTCACCACGACCTCCTCCAGTTGCTGAGCGGATGCGTTGCCGACGACGGTCGCTGCAGCGACGGCGATGACCAGGGTCTGCTTTTTTATAGCGTGCTTCATTATCGATCCATGAACATTATTGTGGCGGAAGAAAGTTGGGACGGACGGTTTTCAGGAATCAAGAGCTCGCTGTATGCGGCACTCATCGATCCAGCCGGCCAGGTCTCTCGCTGTGGCCCGACCGAGATCGGGCATCACGGCCGAGAACAACTCGTTCGCGTGCACCGAACCCATAACCTGTCGGCAGTGACTGAACACTCCGGCTTCCTGCAGCAGGCGATAGAACTGAACGCCCTCGTCCCGGAGCGGATCGCATTCGTTCACGCTGATCATGGTGGGCGGAAAGCCCGCGACCTCATCCTGCGTCGCGAAGGCCGGCCAGGCCAGGGGGTCGCGGTTTTCGTAGGCTTCGATTCCGTAGGCCATCGTGGCGTGGTTGTTCGCAACGCTCAGCAGCACGCCTTCATTTTCGATCGTCGAAGGCATCGACTCATCGGGCCAGCGACCGAGCAGGTAGGGACACATGGCGTACAGTCCCAGCGGCGTGGCCTCGGCAGCTTCCGCTTTCAGGCGCATCGTCGTCGCGATGGCCAGGTTGCCACCGCCGCTCTCACCGGCGATCAGGATCTGCATCGGATCAATACCCAGGGCCTGGGCACTTCTTGCGACCCAGTGGAAGCCCGAGACACAGTCATTCAACCCGGCGGGAAAGGGAGCGATTTCTTCGGTGGAGGACGGTCGAAGCGAGTTGCGAAAGTCGACCATGACAACACACAGATTCTGCCGCGCTATGGTCTTTCCCCAGGCCCGGTAGTTACCCGCAAAGGCCGACAGAATCATCATCGCGCCGCCGTGAATGTAATACACGCAGGGCAGGACATCGTCGTTGTCGGGGCGAATGATCTGGCATTGGATCGTGTTTCCGTCGGGCTGCGACTCGAAGGATTCGCTGTAAATGCGCAAGCCTTCAGACGGTGTAATGGCCTCGTTGTCCATGGTTTCCAGGAGGCCGCCGATGGCCTCCTCCAGGGCCAAGGCCTCCGGTGTCGTCGCCCGGGCGATGGCTTCCTCGCGGTTGGCAACGTCTTCCGGCTGATACAGCAGCGGCTGTTCCAGCGCGGCCATCATGTCGCGATTGCGAAGATCGAGGCGGCTGTCTTGAGTGGGATCGTAGGCCATGGTGCTCCCCTGTTTTTATAGCGTTGAAGTAGCTGCGCGCGCGTTTGACGGAACGGCTCTGAATATCAAAGTGGACGCGGCCCTGCCGGCGGTCAGGCCAATGTGAAGCCCGGATAATCGTTTGCCTGGATCTCGTCGCAGAGGTCGCGGTAGGTATCGACGCCGCCGATGTAGGACAGCAGCCGGCGCTTCTTCCCCTCGATGTTTGCACCCATGTACCAGGAGTCGACCGTGGTCAGCAGCGTCATGTTCGCCACCTCGTCATGGTGACGCACCCATTCCTCTTCGCGCTCGGCGGTGGGCTCCATGCTGTGCTTGTCGTGATCACGCAGATACAGGATCGCGTCGGTAATCCAGTCGACCTGCTGCTGCAGGCAGGTCGCCATGTTGCAGAAAGCCGTCGACGGCGCCAGTGGCCCGGCGACGGTGAACAGATTCGGGAATCCGTGAACCTGCAAACCCAGGGCGCTGCGGATGTCTTTCTTCCAGACATCGGCCAGCGCGACACCCTCGCGCCCACGGATGTTCATCCTCGCCAGAGAGCCCGTGCCCGCATCAAAACCCGTGGCCAGAACGATCATGTCGAGGGCGTACTCGTCTCCGCCGACGATAAAGCCGTTCTCAGAAAAACGCTCAATGGGGTTTTCCTTCACATCGACCAGATGCACATTGGGACGATTGAAGGCTTCGAAGTAACCACTCTCCAGCGGGACGCGATACAGACCATAGCCGTAGTCGCTGGGGATCAGCTTCGCAGCGACCTCGGGATCGTCGATCTGGGCCCGGAGCTTGGCCCGGACGAACTCTGTGACCTCGGCATTCAACTCCGGTACCGCAAGCACCTCCGGATAGGTGCCGACGAACATTTTCAGCGAGCCGTCTGCCCAGCACTCCTCGAGCACGGCGATGCGCTGTTCCCGGGTGAGCGAGGTGGCCCAGCCCTCCTCCGGAACGGCCCATTCGAAGCCGGCAAAGGTGCGGTGCACCTGTTCCTTGAGCGTGGGGTATTGGGCTCGCCACTCGGACATGATCTGAGCGTCGACGGGATAGTTCTTCATGCGCACGGCGTATTGCGGCGTGCGCTGAAACACAAAGAGCTCCTCCACTTCCTCGGCCAGGGTTTGTATGACCTGGATTCCGGTTGCTCCCGTGCCAACGACACCGACCCGTTTGCCGCTGAAGTCGATGTCGTGCTGAGGCCAGCGTGCCGTGTGATGGAGTTCCCCGCGATACGCTTCGTGACCCGGGAACGGCGGCACCTTGGGCGCGGAAAGCATGCCCACGCAGCTGACGACATAGCGCACTTCGAAGGTATCGCCCTGGTCCGTTGCCACGCGCCAGCGCTGCGCGTCCTCGTCCCAGGCAGCGGACTCCACCTTTGTGTTCAGCTCGATATCGCGATACAGATCAAAGCGTTCGGCCACATACTTCAGATAGCGCTTGATCTCCGGCTGCGCCGGGAAACGCTCGGACCACTCCCACTCGTCGAGCAGGTCCTGGGAGAACCAGTACTGGTAGACGTTTGCCGGAGAATCGACGCGGGCCCCCGGGTAGGCGTTCCAATACCAGGTTCCGCCGACATCGGGGGCGGCATCCACGCTTTTTACGCTGAAACCGAGCTCACGCAACCGGTGAAGTTGATACAAGCCGGCGATGCCGGCTCCCACAACCAGAACATCCAATTTTCTGACCGCCATGGTGTCTCCCTCTTTTTGTTATCTGGGAAAGCCTGATCTTGAAGCAGGCATTAATGGTGCGCTTTGCATCTAAGACCAAATGTTTAGGCAAAAAAGGAACAATTTGCATTTTTGTCTTAGGAGGCTATATACATGTACGAGGGGACCCGGAGATCGGGCCTACCGCTCCACAAGAATTTGGAACAATGATGCAAGCGGTATCGATCATCGGCGCCGCCCGGGGATCCGGGCGCGCGGTCCTTGCAAATTTCGCGACCAGCAGGCGTCGACCTCATAACGTTCTCGGCGACGGTCCCAGCACCCGGTTTATCCCGAGACGGCCGTTACCGGCCACGCACCGACCGATGCGTCATCGGACTGCTATTCCCCCGCTAGACGCCGCGCTCTCATGAAGCAGGCCGTGAAAAGCGCGCGGAAAGCGTTGATTCATGGCAATCGTGACGCCCTTGCCCGGGGGCTTTCAGACCACTTTGTAGAACTGGATGTAGAGATTCACGCCGGCGATCCGGGCTCTGAACTTGTCGCAGACACGCGAAACTTCGGTGACCTGGAGCTGGTGCGAACCCGGTCAGCGCGGGTCGATTTTTCCGTTATCCGTTCCCAGGAGCTGGTCGGGCGATCCACGTACAACAGCTTTTTCATCGCCTGCATACTCGGTGGCCGCATCACGCTCTCTCAGGAATCGCGCTCCATAGAATTGCAGAGTTCGGATCTCGCGGTGCTTGACAGTACGCGACCCTATCGCATCAACGTTCCCGGGTTTATCGACGTACTGTGGATCCGCGTCCCTCGCCATCGCATCGAGGGGAGGTTTCCGCGCGCCGCGGAGGTCCTCGCCCAGCGCATCGACGGCTCGCGCGGCACCGGCCACCTCACGTCCACCCTGGTAAAGGCGAGTCTTCAGGAGGCGGAACATCTCTCCGCGGATGAATCCCTGCGCAGTAGCAACGCCCTCCTCGATCTTTTATGCCTGTCGCTGGATCTCTCTACCAGCCAGGGCGATAGCAAACCCCGGCAGCTGTTGCGTCGTATCCAGAATCACATCGACGCGAACATCTCCGATCCCTCACTCAATCGGGAAACGATTGCGCGCAGTCACGGCATCTCCCCGCGTTATCTGAATAAGATTTTTGAACGCGAGGGACTGTCCGTGGCACGGTGGATAAGACTGCGGCGTCTGGAACTCAGCCGGCAGCGCATCGAGGCCGTGGATGCGAGCGACGTCACCATCAGCGAGATCGCCTACACCTGTGGCTTCAACGATCTCAGTAGTTTCAATCGCGCCTTCAAACGTCACTTTGGCGCCACGCCGAGCAGCCTCCGGCAGGCCCCGCAGCGTGCTTCGGAGCCAGGCCGCAATAGACAGGACAAACACAGCTATGAAATCTGATTTTGGCTTCGGCCGACGGCCTGCCGCGCGTTCTGCGCCTTGTTTCGCCACCCTGCTCGTCGGCGTTCTAGCCCTCGCACTGGCCCGCGCTGTCGAAGGTGCTGGCGCCGAGACGCCGGCCAAAGGAACGGTCCTGACCACGCCGGTCGTTGTGGTTAGTGAAACCGGGGAACGCCAGACCGCCGAGCAGGGACTGTTTTTTGTGCCGGAGAACCGCAGCGCGGATACGTCGAAAACCATTGCAATCCATTTCATGCGGTTCGGAGCGGAACAAGCGGTTGCCGCCCGGGCTCCGGTATTTCTGCTGGCTGGGGGCCCCGGCTCCGTCTATGACTTCACGGAGGCCAAGGATTTTGAGATCGCTAAACGCCTGCGGCGCACGCGCGACGTGGTTTACGTTGGCCAGCGCGGCAACCCCCGCGAGCCCGGACTGACTCCTTCTCTGTACCTTGAGATTGACGGCGCCCCCCTGGATCGCCCGACGGAGTTCAACGCCGGGGTTCAACGTTTGCGCGCTGCGTTAACGACCGCACAGGAGCGCTGGCTGGCCGCCGGAGTGGACCTGGCGGGGTACGACATCATGAATATCTCGTCCGACCTCTACGAGCTTCGCGAGGCCCTGGGGTACCCGAAGATTGCGCTGAGGGGATGCAGCTTCGGCTCCCAATGGAGCATGACCTACATGAAGCGCTTTCCGGAAACGGTGGATCGCGCGTTGCTCAGCGGTGTCGAGCCACTCGACTTTGCCTACGACAGTCCGGCGGGTCTCTGGGCGGGGATGAGCCGCCTTGCTGAACTGTCGGAGCGGAATGCGCAGCTGGCGTCATCGATTCCCGAGGGCGGCCTCATGGCGGCGCTGACCACGGTCGTGGAAAGGCTTGAGCAGGCACCCGTATCCGTGCCGTTACCGGGCCCGGACGGCCAGGAACTAATCGTCGTTGTGGGCGTGGAGGACCTGCGCGATGCCCTGACCTACTCCTTCGGCGACACGCGCTGGGAGCGCCACGAGAACTGGCCGCGTTTCATCCTGGAAATGCACGCCGGAGACTTCCGCTATCTGGCGGCCCTTGCACTTCGCGCGCGCAGCAACGTGCGAAGGACAACGCTCATCGGTCTCCTCATTGATAACTCCCTGGGGATCAGTCGTCGCCGCGACGCCCAGCTGCTCGCCGAGGCGGAGACGCGGTGGCTGGGCGACATCAATGCGTACTATCGCGAAACGCGAGATCTCACGGCCACGACGCCAGTCGATGAAAGCTTCCTGTCGGACTTCCGCGTTGACTATCCGGTGCTCCTGGTGAACGGCGATATCGATTGGTCCACACCTTTAGAAAACGCCCAGCACGCGCTCGGCTTTCTTGATCGCGGCCACCTCGTGACCGTGCGGGGCGCCGGCCACTGCCCGCTGGCTAATGAACTGCGTGACCACAGGCCGGAGGTGATGGAGCAGATCTATCGGTTCTTTGAAGCCGATTTCAGCGAGGACGACGGCTTCTTTGACGGCTTGCCCGATGAGGTAGACCTTCCGGCCTACGACTTCGCCACCCTGGAAGGGCCGTCGCTTTACGAACAGGCCGTCGCACGGTTCATGAGTCGCTGACGTCCGTGAGTCGCCGTCCGGATTCACGCGCCGGAGCGCCAAAGCGGGACGGTCATGCTCTCACCCATTCGACGCCTGCTTGAACAGTTCGGGAACTTTCCGGGCCTGGCGCCCGAAACAACGACGCGGTAACGGCTAACCGGCGCGACTAAGCGTCGCGTCCCGGCTAGCCCTGCACTTGTTCGCGAAGCTCGCGCTTGAGTACCTTGCCGCTCGGGTTCTTGGGCAGGGCATCGACAAAGGCGACGCGTTTCGGAGTCTTGAATCCCGCGAGGTTGCCGGCACAGTGATCGATTAACCGCTGTTCATCCAGGGTTTCGCCGTCCTTGAGAACGACCACGGCACAGACCGCCTCGATCCACTTGTCGTCGGGCACGCCGACCACCGCCACCTCGGACACCTCGCCAAGCTCGTAGATCACTTCTTCGACCTCACGGCTCGACACGTTTTCACCACCGCTCTTGATCATGTCCTTCTTGCGGTCGACGATGGTGATGTAGCCGTCGTCATCCCTGGTGGCGAGGTCACCGCTGTGGAACCAGCCGCCGACAAACGCCTCGGCGGTGCGTTCGGGATCGTTGAAGTAACCGGACAACAGCTGCGGTGAACGGTGCACAACCTCGCCGATCTCACCCACGGCCACATCATGACCGGCGTCGTCGACGACCCGGGTTTCCACATTCAGTGCCGGGAGCCCCGCGGATCCCGCCTTCGCTAACTGCTCCTCCGGTTGCAGGACTGTGGCCACCGGCGCGATTTCCGTTTGACCGTACAGATTCCACAGCCGCAGTTCCGGGAATCGTTCGATCAGCTCTTTCAGTATCTCCACTGGCATGATGGACGCACCGTAGTAGCCTTTTCGCAGGGAAGCCAGCGCCTCAGCCGTGGAGCGCGGATCGCGAAGTATGGCAATCCATACCGTTGGCGGAGCAAAGAACGACGTGATGCCCCGCTTGCTGATCTTCTCAATGATGTTATCGGGGGTGGGCGCTGCGGTGATGATGTTGGTGCCGCCCACGTAGATCGACGGCCCGAGGAACACATCCAATTGGGCGCAGTGATACAGCGGCAGGGCGTGAAGCATGACATCGCCGGCCTCAATGGCCGTATCCACCAGGCAGGTCACGTATTCCCAGATCACCGAGTCGTGTTTCAGCAAGGCGCCTTTCGGTTTCGACTCGGTACCGCTGGTGTAGATGATCTGCGCGAGATCATCGCCGCCGACCTGCACGGCTTCCAGGGCCGAACCCGGAGTCGAGGCATGGGCGAGTTCGTTCAGCGACGGAACGTTCTCCGGCGAGGCGGCCGCTTCGTCCTCAAGCCCCCAGAAGCGGAAATCACCGCCCACCTGCTCCGCAGCCTTACGACCGACATCGGCAAACTCGGCATCAATGCACAGGGTGCGAGCACCCGAGTGCTCGAGGATGTAGGCGACTTCGTCGGCATTCAGCTTAAAGTTGATCGGAACGAGAACGCCACCGGCCCGGGCCAGCGCAAAGCGCAGCAGCGCGAAGCTGTGAGAATTGCGAGCGAGCACCGCAATCCGATCGCCCTTGGACAGGCCCTCGGCCAGAAGACCCGCGGCCAGGGCGTCGCAGAGCGCGTCGAACTCGGCGTAGGTCCAGGCGATGTGCGACCCGCATTCGATGGCGCTGACCTCGGGGTAGCGTCCTGCGCTTCGCTTGAGAATGTCACCGAGGGACTGGCGTCTGGCGCGGGCGATGATGGCCGTGGTCTCAGGGGACTGGGGAGTAGTGATGCTGTTCATGACGACGCTCCGGGGATGCCGGGACGGCACAGCGCTTCTCACAACCAGGGCTGGTGCCGTCCGGGCTAGTTATTGTGTATCGGCGGGATTTTCGCTTGTCTCGCGTGTTTTGCGTCAACACCCGCCGCTTTACCGAGGGTGGCAGCGAGCTTGTAAGCACACAGCAGGCAAGTCAAGCTGTCGGCCTCTCACCTCGTTGTCCTGAACCGACGAGCCAGCCGCCGGTGTTCAATTCGCGAGAAGCGTGTTCGCCCGATGTAAGAACTGGTCCTTTACCTCGGCCAGAACATCTGCGTCAGCAGCACGATTGAAGACCACGTCTTGCGCCAGAGTTTGCTTGCCAAAGGTTGGACGCGACCCGCGGAGTCCATAACGCAAGCGTGATCGCCCATCGATCAAGGCGAATCCGTGCGACAACTCCCCACCCGGGTTTCAGAGCCCCGCCCATCCAGGTAGGGCGAGCGGACGGCATCGGCCGGCGCGCTCTGCAGCACCAGCGAGCTGCGCTCTTCCAGGTCCCTGGGTGTGCATCGCTGCCGTAGCGGAGCGGGCTGTGCCAGCTCGGGCGCTTCCGTATTCAGCAAGGTACCGGTAATCTGATTGACGGCGTCAATCTCAATCTGGCCGTCTACGTTGGATTGCGAGGACGCAGATATCTGACTGTCGGCACTGACCACAATCGTCCGTGTATCGATATCGATGTTTCCGCCGGCGCCCGCGTCGGCGTCTGCCCTGAGCTGACTGCCGTTAAGGGAGACCGACCCGGGGGCGCTGATGCGGATATTGCCGCCACTGTCACCGGCCGCCAGACCCTGCGCCGACGCCGCCATGGTGCTGTCCGACAGGCTGACCATGCCGTCCACGTCGACGTTGATACTGCCGCCGGCGTTATCGGCCACCGAGGCCAGAATGGTGCTGCCGGAAGTGAGCGCCAAATCGGTGCCGCTGATGTTCACGGACCCCGCGGAACCCGTGCCCTGGGATAACACACTGAGCTCAGCACCCTGGCTCAGCGTCAGCCGTTCCGAGTCGATGACTACGCTACCGGCATCGCCCGCACCGCTGGACTGGCTTTCCAGCCTCGCACCGTCGATCAGGGTCTGGGTGGCGGCGCCGCCGGACCCCCGAAGTATTACGGAGCCGGCGTTACCGGCACCCGTCGACGACGCGCCGACGAGCGAAGCGCCGGCGAGGGACACCGTTTCGGCATTCAGGAGGACCGAGCCACCCGCCCCGTCGACCGTGCCGGCGCTGATCAGCGCTGCGTCAGTGAGAGAAAGCGAGTCGCTGGCGATGGCGATCTCTCCGGCACCACCGGGAATCACATGGAACACAAGTCCCGGCAAAGCGTCACCTGCCGGTGCGATGCTTTGGACCCGGCCCAGAGACGCGCTGCTTATGCGGCCGCTTCCGGACAGATCTACCGCGGACGCCTGCGGAGCAGTTCGCCCGAGAATCGAGATTTTACCGCCGTCACCAAACTCGTAGTTGCCGGCTTCCAGAAACTGCAGATTGATATCCAGGGCTCCCGCTTCGTTGTGTTCACCGGAGAACTCCGTATCGGTGATTCCGGTGATCAGAAGTTGAATGGGAATGGAGCCGTCGGAAGCACCGCGAATCTCGGCGACACCCGGAGCAACGGACGTCGTATTGGCCGGTACATCCTTGAGCTCAAGATTCGTCGCCCACAACACCGCGGCCTCCGAGGGCGCCAGTTCGACAAAGAACAGGAAAGGATTATCGGGAGCACCGAGCTCGCCGGGCGGGATGGAGGCAAAGATCACGCCGCCGGGCTCCAGCACGCTGCTAAGCGACGCGTCCGGGGCCTGAACAAAGCGCTGATAGAACACGAAGCGACCGATGTTCGGATCACTGGTGGCTTCAATAGAGCCCGATTCCAGGCGCAGCTCGTCTACCCGAAGGGTCAGATCTCCCCCATCGGCGAGGCCCACGGTTGATGTCGCGACCCGGCCGGCCTCGGACACTTCCAGCGTGCCGGCCTCGATAGACACACTGCCACCGGTGCCATCCGCGGTCGTCGCCAGGATTTCGGAGCCGCCGCTGACGGCTATCGACTCGCCGAACACTGAGACATCGCCCGCGGTTCCCGCGTCACGACCGGTGCCCGTGGCGCTGCTGAGCAGTCGAGCCGAGTTCAGGAGGAGGATCCGCTGCGCCGGTTTCGGCGCATCCGCGCTGTGGCCGCTGCCGGCGATGAGAATGCTGCCAGCCACGCCACCGCCCGTGGAATCGGCGAGCACCTGCCCTCCGTTGAGTTCCAGCGAATCCACGAGCAGATTGATATCTCCACCGGCACTCGTACTGGAAAACCCGCCCACATCGACTCGTGCGCCATCGCTCACCATCAGACTGTTGGATCGGACTGTGATTGTCCCGCCGGCACCACCGGCGTCGCCGAGCGGATTGCCGCCAATGGTGGAGCCTCCGGTAATGAGTACTTCTCGCGCAGGTAAGGGTACGGCGTCACTGCTGCCCAGGCCCCGGATACGGATATCGCCAGCCGATGCGGTGCCGAGCGTTAGCGTTGTGATTTCACTGCTGTCCGCGACCGTGAGTGCGTCCACGTTGAGTGTGACCACCCCCGGATCGCCTCCCGCGTTGGAAGAGCTGATACCGGCTCCGTTTTGTATCACCATGTCGCGGGTGAAGAGCGATATGTTCCCGGACGCTCCCGCGCCCGGATCGGCGGAGAAGGAGTCCGCGCGCAAACCGCCAAACGGGTCGCTGAGCGTTATTCGTTGGCTGGGTACCACCTCGGCATCGGAAGACCCCACGCCGCGGATAACAATATCCCCGGCATTACCCGTCGCGGAGGTTGCCGACGTGATCAGCGAGGGCAGATCTCCCGATCCTCCGTCCACTGCGCCGACGTCAAGATAGTCGACGTTCAGGGTGATCGCACCGCCCTCCCCGGCCTGCTCAAAGTTGCTGATGCTGATCACACCGCCGTCCCGTAGCTGCAGCCGATCGGCGCTGACGCGGATGCTGCCGGCGCCCCCTGCGCTTGTGATCGTGGCCGGCGCTCTCGAACCCTGCACCGCGGCTCCGTTGCCCCGGACAATGCTCACGATACTGGCTGCATTAACGGAATCCTGGGTCGAGCCGAGACCGAGCACATTGACGGCACCGGCCTCACCGCTGCCCTCGGCACCGACGGACGCCGACACCGTGCCCTGGCGGATCAGAAGTTCATCGACATGGAGGGTAAGCGTGCCTGCCCGAGCACTCTGCGTATCGGCAAAGATGCCGCCGTTGTTGCTGTCGACCAGCAGCGTCCGCGTTCTGACGCTGATATCGCCTGCATCGCCATCGGCGGGTGTGGAAAAGGCGCCGCTGTCTGCAGAAACGGAGGCGAACTCGCCCGCAACCGCTACGAACTCGGCATTGGCCGACGAATAGCCCGCAATGCTGACGTTGCCTGCGTCGCCGCTGCCGTTCGTGGCCGTGGACAAAGCGCCGCTTACGGACAGCCTGTCTGCGGAAACGTGTAGGTCCCCACCGTCTCCGCGGGCCTCGGTGTCCACAAACGCGGTTACGAAGCCGTTCTCCGTAATTTCGATATCCGGGGCCGCCACGTGAAGATCGGCCGCCCGGGCCGAGCCCAGCGCCCCCGTGACCAGAAACGCCTCGGATGAACGCGTCCCGATAGCGATACCTTCACGAGCGGCAACATCAATTTTCGCGCCTGGGGAGTCGACATCATGAGCCGACGAGCTCACGAACCCGTCGAGCAAGAATGTGTTGCCGCGGATATAGATCGAACCGGGGCTGTCGCCCCCGCTCCGGACCCGGGCAAGCTCGCTGTTGCGGCTTTGGATATCGACATCGCCCAGCGACGCGAAGGCGTCGACCGATGCCGAATCAATAACGCCCTCAGGTGAGATCGCCAATTCGCCGCTACTGCCCAGCGCGACCATATTGATTCGACCTGATGGCACCTCGAGCTGACCGCTAACGCCGATGTCACCCGCGGCTATGGTCAGCGTGTGCCCCGCCGCCAACTCGAGCTGACCAACCGCCGCCACGGGTTCCGGCGCAGCCAGGAATCCGAATGCGGCGACGGGCGCTGTCGTCAGAAGCGTGTTGGCGGGATCGGACAGGTCTGCGCCAAAGCGCCCCCCATCCTGAAGGGCTACGTAGCTCGCGGTAGCCACGTGCAAGCTGCCCTGCAGATCCAGGCTGGACTCGGAACCGAACAGCACCCCCCGGGGGTTGATCAGCCAGAGCTGGGCGCCGGGGATGGTGGATGCGAGACGCCCATTGATCGTCGACGGCATGGCGCCCGTGATGCGGCTGATAACGTTGTCGGTTGGCCCGGCGAAGGACGTGGTGAAGGTAGCTGACTCGGCGCTGTCAATATTGAACTGGCTGAAGCTGTGGAACAGGTTGCTGCCCCGCTGGCTGCCGAGCGTATCGGGAATCATGAAATCCGGCCCCCGGAGCTGCTGCGCGGGACCGACTGATCCATCGGTAACGATATCGGCGACCGACGGCACGGCCACGCCAAACCCCAGAAGCAACCAGCCCAGCTTCCTTTGGCGTTCCATCATCACGGCAGACTCGGTAAGGACCAGGAGAATGTCGCGCGCACATGCCAGCCGCGCTCCTGCAGGCTGTCCCCATTAGTGCTCGCGTCAATCAGCGGTTCGCCATAGTAGATACCCAGCGCCAGCGGAGCGTAGCCCGTCAGCAGCAACCCGGCCCCGATGCTCGCGAGTTCGTCCTCCGCAGGGTCCTCAAAGCCGGGCAGACTGATCGCGTTGTCTTCGCCGCGGCCGTAGTCCAGAAACGGCGCGAACTGCAGGCCCCAGGGTGCGAGCGTGTCGTTGTCCGAAAACAGGGGAAACCGCAATTCGCCCCGGGCCACCAGGCCCTTGTCCCGCACCAGCTGGTTCTCCCGATAGCCGCGCACCGTGGCGACACCGCCGACCACCATCTTGAGCGTTGGCAGCAGCGGGTCGTCGCTGTGTTGCCAGGTCAGGCTCAGCAGCGCCCGGGCGCCTGCCCAGGGAAGCTGGCGGACGTAGTTGACCTGGGCGATGAGGCTGGTGAATTCACTGTCCGGGATGCCGCTGGCGGCCCCGGGCATCAGCCCGGGAATGTCCCGGGCGTCGCTGGAACCAAGCCAGTCGACGCCAACGTTCACGGCGGTATACAGCGCCAGGGCGTCCCGCTCACTGCCCCAGACCCACTCCAGGGAGCCGCGCAGCAGGGAGACCTCGCTTCCGCCGTCGATTTCTCCCGCCGAAAACGAAAAGGGCTCACCTAGAAGGGTACTTTCGGCCTTCAGGTTTTCGAACCCCAGCCCCAGCGTGACTTCCTGGGATTCACCGCGCAGCGCGGGCTGTCGAAACGCAACGCCCCAGGTCTCGATGTCGCTGGTGATGTCGAGTTCGTCGAATCCGGCCTCGACGATGTCTGAATTGCCCCTCCGGTAGTAGACCTCGCCGCGCAGGTCTCCGCGGGTAAGCGGCAGGCTGTAGGCGAGACCGACATCGTCCACGCCGTCTCCCAGGGCATAGCTGGCTTGTAGCGTGTCCTCACGCCCCGTCAGGCTCTGGTGGCTGAAAGCGAGCACCCCCTGGTACTCGCCAACGCTCGGGGCCCGATGGTTGTTGGTGTCGAAGCTGAGCCGCACGGGCGCGCGCTCCTCCACTGCCAGCTCGAGGTCACTGATGCCGCGCTGGGCTGAAGGCACCAGCTCCGCATTGACCCGGCGGATCATGGGACGGCGCTGCATATCGCGCAGCGATGCTTCAAGATCCCCCACCTGGAGCGTGTCTCCAAGGCCGTGGCGAAACACGGCTTCGAGACGCCGATCGTTCAGCCAGCGGTTGCCCCGCAGGCGAATCTCACCCAGCCTGCCCTCGACGGCGGTCATGACCACCTGTCCGTCGGTCACTTTCTGGTCCCCGATCAGCACACCGGAGTTGATGTAGCCGGCGGCGACATAGAGGCGAGTCAGGGCATCGCGCGCCGCCAGGAGTTCCTCGAAGCTCACTTGTCGACCGGTGTAACCCGCCAGGACTGTATCGACCTGACGTTGCTCAAGGAGCGTATTGTCTTCAAGGGTGATGCTCTCAACCCAGATGGTTTGCAGCTGCAATTGATCCGCATAGTCTTGACTGAGATCGGGGACAGGCGTTTGCGCTGCAACCGACGCCGCCTGGGTGAGGAGAAGCAGCGCCGCAAGACTAACGCGCAAAGCGCACCGCGGTGCCGTCACAGCCAGTTGCCCAGGATGAGGTAGGGCGACCAGAGCCGCGGGTGAGTGAACTCATCACTCTCGATAAGCGCGCGCTGCGCCGCCTGCAGCGATTGCGCCTTGCTCTTCCCCGGAACTCGGAGCTGCCGGTAGAACTCGGTGATGAGTTCTGCTGTCGCCGCATCGCTCACCGACCACAGGGTGGCGACCGCACTGCGGGCACCGGCCTTGAGCGCGACACCGGCCAGTCCCAGAGCCGCACGGTCATCGCCCAGCGCTGTCTCACAGGCGCTCAGCACCAATAGATCCAGGGGCTCCCCCGTCAGCCGGCGACGCGCCACGGACTGCTCCATCTGGTTGAGCGAAATACGGCCGTCGTAGGCCTGGAGAAACGATTCCCGGAAATCCGCGGCAAACTTACCGTGGGTAGCGATGTGCACCACGCTATAGGGTCCGTCCGACAGCTCGCGCAGCATCGGCTCCGCTCGAAATGCCTCGTTCAGCAGAAGACGGCCGTCCAGCAGGATGTCAATCTGAGTCAGCTCGGTCTCGACGCTGGGCAATGCCTCGAGGCCACCGGCAGCGACGGAAAGCCCGCTCGCCAATACGTTCAGGGCGCGGCTGTCCCGGGGCTCCGGTTCGGTAAGAGAAACGCCCAGGGACGTCGATACCGCAAACTCTTCGACCAGGTATCGATCACCGCTCCAAAGGGCCGCCATGGGAACGGTGCGCAAGGGCCCGTCGGGGACAAAGACGAGCGTGCTCACCTGCGCTCGCTTGAGGGTCGCCATGGCCGGTCCAAGGAGCCAGCGATGGAGGTCCCCGGCCGGTTCCTTGAAGGCTCCGGAACTGTTGCTCATGAGGGCGCGGCGAAACTCCACGACCCGACGGCGGAGCTCACCGCGACCGACTGCGGCCGTGTGCCGGATCACCGTGTCATTCAGGCTGATAAGAACTTCGAGGCGATCATCGAAAAGAATGGGGTAGACGACAGCAATGTCACGGCCGAGTCCGGCAATCTCCACCGTGCGCTCCTCGGCCAGGACGCACTCGTCATCGAAGTAGTCGCGAACCTCCGCCGCCCGCAGACGCTCGATCGTGTCGCGAACCTGCACCAGCCCCGCGGATCGCTCGTCGGGCGGCTGTTGGTCGACGTGCGCCAGCAAAGCGCTTGCCGCATCAAAGAAAAGCGGTGCCACTTCGCGGTTAAAAAAGGTGGTGGAGCGCTGGGAGAGCAGAGGCCGGATGGGATCGAGCGTATCCAGGGCGAGGCGATAGGCGTTGAGCGCCTGCTGGGCTTCGCCGGTGGCTTCCAGAGCGCGGGCGGTTTGCCAGTGCCAGCGATACAGGAGATCGAGGGCACCAGCGCGTTCGGCCAGAAGCGCTGCTATACGCGAGTTGGCCAGTGCCGCAGGCCATTGCCCCTGCAATTCGGCGACGCCGCCCAGCCGTCCGACGGCCTGCGATTCGACGCGCAGGTCACCCGCGGTGCGGGCCAGGCCCCGGGCCTTCTGCAGCCACTTCACCGCTTCCGGTAAGCGTCGCCGGGAACCCATGTCTCCGTCGACGCGAAGCAGCATCTCTCCCATGGCCAGGGCTCGCTCGGCCTCATTGAGATCGGACGGCTCGCCGTTCCCAGCGAGGGAGCCCAGCAGCGCGGCCGCTTCTGGACTGCGATTCAGGTCCAGCATGGCCCGAGCTTCGTTAAGCCGGGCATCGAGCGCGAGGGACGAATCGCCGCAGGCCAGGGCTTCCTGACCCGCCCGGCGGTAGCGCACAATCGCCTGCTGGAGACGATCGGCGTTGGCGAGGGAATTCCCTTCCTGCAGCAGTTGCTGGGCGGCTTCAGGTGTGGCGGACGGCTCGGGTGCCGCGACCACGCCGGGCGCAGTGCCTACGCTCAACAAGACACAAACGAGCGTGATGGCGTGATCGGGTGCAAGGCGACGATGTCTGGATCGGAGCCGCAAGGGCAGCACTGCGTCAAAGAAGCAGGGTAGAAAGTAATCAACGTCGATGAGCAAAGCAATGCCGCCGGCTTATCGTCGTACAGTTGCGGCTTGGCCATCGTCGGCAGATCGGGTAGCGTCGGGGCCGTAAACTCATGCGTCGGCACATTCTCCTGCAGCGGCGGCGCAGCTCGAACAGAACGTGCACCGGTTATAGGGGGCAAGCCGTATGGGCCTGGCAGGCAAAATTCGACGGGCGGGCGTAGCACTGTTTATCGCCTGGGTTTGCTCGGTCACCCTCCCGTCGCAAGCCGATGAGAACTGCGATATCGCGCAGGACTATGATGACCTGGCGTCCCGTTCGGAAAAGGAATACGCGGACGAAACGGCGCTCGACTATCGGGCGCGAGCCGTGGATCTGTGCCCGACGTTCAACCGATGGCAGGCTTATGGAGAACTCGCCATGCGCTTTGGCGATGCCACTCTGATCGCCGGCTGCCTGAATGGCGAGAACGAAGGAGGGAACGAAGGCGAGGCCGGATGCCAGACGGGCACTACCGCCGCCGCAGAGGCGTTTATCGCTGCCCTGCCCCTGGCGAGCGACAACGCAACGGCGGCCCGGGCGATCGGTCGCTACGCCGAGGTGCTCTATCTCGAGAACGACCCTCAGAAGGCGAATAACTACATCAGCGAAGCCCTGCGCCTCGACCCGGAAAATTCCTGGATCAGGGAGCTGGCCGATGAGATTCCCAAGGCCATGAATACCCGGGAAGCGATGCGTTCCGGCCTTGGTGATTTCAAAGTTCCCGAGATGGTCCTGGCCAGTCTCAGCAGTCCGGCTCCGTTCACGGACAACGCCCGAATAAGCCCAGAGACGACGCCCCTGCGAACAAACGCCATCAACGTACCGTTGAACTTCTTGGTCAGCTCAACCCGTCTGGATGACACCTCGCGGGATCGGCTCAAAGATGTGGTGGAGATCCTTGCCGAAGACATCGAGCGGAGCTATCACATTGTGGGCCACGCCGACGTTACCGGGAATTCGATGAGCAATCAGACGCTGTCCGAAGAGCGTGCCGATGCGATCTATTCGATGATTGTGACCATGGAACCCGCGTTGAGTGAGCGCATCACCTACGAAGGCGTGGGCTCGACACGGCCCATGCGTCTGGAGATGACGTCTGACGCCCATCGGGCCAATCGTCGCGTGGAAATCTACGTCAGATAGCCAGCCCGGCTGAGCGCAGGCAGGCCAACAGGGCTTCGGCGCTGCTTACGCCGGAGCCGGGTGCCAGGCACGTCGCCAGGGCAGACGGCATCGCCGCCACACACGCGGAAATTCGCGGCGCCGGCGACGTCTGCCGGGAGGCTGCCAGGGGAACGTTACAGGCCATCGTCAGGTACCAGGCCATGTTGTCATCGGGCCAGTTGAGTCCCTGGAAGTAAGATCGCGCCAGCAGGTCCCGGACCACGGCTCTGTCCCGAGCCGTAAATTCTTCGACACCACGCTCCTGGATGATGCCCAGGGCCCGGTAATAACTCGCCAGACCGTAGCCGGGATAGTCGGGATCGGCGTTGGACGCGTTCGCGACCCAGGATCGGGCCACATCCCGATCGTCCGTGACCAGCGGCGGCGTCACCGATGCCGCCAGGAACAGCTTCAGGGCGGCGGCATCGTCCCCCAGGCTTGCCAGCTTCCGCAGCGCGGCCGCGTCATCCTCGATGCTCGCGCCGGCGAGACTCGCGTGCTTCATCTGGATGAGTTGCCGGTAGATAGGGTTGCTCAGATCGTCAGAAACCAATTGTTCCGGTGACAGCGCTTCGTTGTCGAAACGCGCGTGGAAGCGCTCTTTCTCGGCGACATCGGGCAAGGTCAGCGGTGCGAGGGCCGCACTCAGCGCTTCCTGATCGCCGCTGACCTGAAGCAGAACCCCGACGTGGCCGCGCTTCACCAACGCCACCTCGGCGGTGTCCTCGCTAAGGTGCAGTAAAGGCCCGGTGACTTCTTGACCGTTCAGGAACACGCGGGCGTCCCCAGGCTCAACATCGAGGCGTACGGCTGCCGGTCTGTTCGCAACGCCGCCGTAATAGATCGTGGCGAACAGCATCATGGCCACTACAGCAGTCAGTGCCGCCACCAGCACGGGCGACCTGCGCTCGCGCGGCGGCGAGCCTGCCAGCTCCGCAACAAACTCCGCGGCCGTTGGCCTGGCCGCCGGGTCGCGGCTCAGGCATCGGATAATCAGGTCGGCGTAACGCCTGGCCTCTACCGGCAGCGCGCTGCGCAGTTCCTTGACGCTGTCGCGATTCTCGGGCAGTCCGTGGGCCATCATCTCGAAAAAAACCAGTCCCAGGGCGTACACGTCCGTCTTATCGTCGACTTCCTGCCCCGCTGCCTGCTCGGGAGACATGTAGCGCGGTGTGCCGATGATCGACCCGAGTTGCGTCCGACCTGGATCAACCAGCGACTTGGCGATGCCGAAGTCGGCGAGGACAGGTTCGCCGTCCTTGTTGAAGAACACGTTTCCGGGTTTGATGTCGCGGTGCACGATGCCCTGGTCGTGCGCATAGGCGAGCGCCGAGGCCAGTCGTTGGGCAATGCCCACAGCCTCCGCCGTACCGACCGTACGCCCCGTGATGCGCTGCGCAAGATCGCCCTCGGTAGCCAGCTGCATGACGATAAAACGCAGACTTTCGATGGTACCGACGCGAAACAGCGTAAGGATGTTGCTGTGTTCGAGTCTCGCGACCCGCTGGGCCTCCTCCACGAAGCGGGTTCGCAGGTCCTCGTTGCTGGTCAGTTCGTCGCGCATGACCTTGATCGCCACCCGACGGCCCAGCTCTGTTTCCCGGGCAAGGAACACCTCCGCCATGCCGCCGGAACCCAGGGGCTCGATCAGCTCGAAGCCCACCCGCGCGAAGGCGTCACGCAGCTCTTGCGCGAGCTTCGGCCCCGGCTCGCCCGCGGGCGCGGCATCGGCGGCGAGAACGGTTTTCTCTTCTTCATTCACGGCGCCGAGTGTAACAACGCGACCGCCGTGGCTCCGAACTTCCTCTGCCCCGGGCGAGGTCCTGTATGCTGAGCCGCTGATGGCGCCTGCGCGGGCCGGAACACGGGGCACACGATCATGGCAGACTCGATAGGACGTCGAGCGTTCCTTTCGCTCACGGGCGGCGCTGCGTTTCTCGCCGCCAATCCCGCGCGGTCGCGAGAGGAAGCACCGCAAACGTCCCGATTCAGTAAGCCTCCGGGAGCCCCGGCCCCGGAGCTTTTCGCCGCCGCGCGCCGGGAGTTTCTGTTTCCCACCGACGTCACCTACGGCAACACCGGAACGCTCGGCGCGATGCCGCGCGAGGTCCTTGAAGCACAAACGTCGGAGCTGCGTCGTTTGGAGACCGAACTGCCCGACTGGCCCTACTACACCCAGCTGGGCGCACCGCTGACCGGGTATCAGCCCCGGGAGGACATACGTGCGGATATCGGCCGCTTTATCGGCGCGGACATGGCGGAAATCGCCCTCACCCAGAACGCCACCATGAGCATGAACTTTCTGGCGAACGGCATGACCTATAGGCCGGGGGACGAAATCCTGTTTACGGATCAGGAGCACGGCGGGAGCTTCGGCCCCTTCCGTCTGATGGCCAAGCGGCACGGCGCTGTGGTCCGGGAGATCGATCTGGACGCCGCCGTGGCCCGCGGCCCCAGCGGGGTGCTTGAGGCCTTCGAGGACGCCATCACACCGAACACCAAGGTACTGATGTTCTCGGAGATCACGTCGGGTTTGGGCTATCGACTTCCGGCGAAGGAGCTTTGTCGGCTCGCCCGGGATAGAGGCATCTTCTCGATCGTCGACGGGGCCCAGGTCGTGGGCCAACTGCCGATCGATGTGAAGGACCTGGGTTGCGACGCCTACGTCTCCAGCCCGCACAAATGGCTTTTGGCGCCCAAGGGGACTGGCATCCTCTATATCGAACGCTCGCGCCAGGACGAACTTTGGGCCACCCTCGGCAGCTACAACTACGACAATCGGGAGGACGGCGCCTTCCGGTTTATGCAGTACGGCACCGGGAGTCCATCGCTGCTGACCGGACTGAAGGCCGCGCTGGACTTCAACCGCCAAATTGGAATCGAGCGTATCGCGAGCTGGAATCGCGCCATGACGGTTCAGCTTCACAAGGGTCTGCAGGAGATTCCCAACGTTCGCATCCACTCCAGCACCCATCCCGAAATGTTTGCCGGGGCTACCACCTTTGGGCTTCAAAACAAGACCGCCGACGAGTTACAGGACGCGCTCTGGGAGGAAAAGATCCGGGTGCGCGCGCAGCGCAATGATCGGCGTGTGCGGCTGTGCGCACACCTGTATGTGAATCCCGGGGATATAGACCGCGCGTTGGACGTTGTGCGTCGGCTCGAACGCGCGTAAGCAGGCGCGTACACCCCGCAAGGAACGGCCTTCGTAGTCGGCGCCCATCGCCCGTCAGAGTGATACACGCTACAGTCGCCGGACCCGCCACAAGACACGCCCCATGCCCGAACCAAGTTGGTACTCCATCCTTCCACCGCTTCTTGCGATCGTGCTGGCCATCTGGAGCAAGCAGGTCGTGCTATCGCTGTTCGCCGGCATCTGGCTGGGCTTCTTCATTCTCGAGGGCTTTGATCCCTTTGTCGGACTGACCGCGGGTCTCGACGGCGTGGTGAATGTCTTTAGTGATGCCGGAGACGCGAAGGTACTGATTTTCACACTGCTCATCGGATCGTTGATCGCGACGATCGAGCATTCCGGTGGTGTGCGCGGCTTCGTACACTTCCTGGAGTCGCGTCGCTGGGTGCATACGGGGGTTCGCGCGCAAATTCTGGCCTGGGTGACCGGGCTGGTGATTTTTATCGAATCGAACATCACCCTGCTCGTCGCCGGCGCGGTTTGCCGCCCGCTCTTCGATCGCTATCGGATTTCCCGGGAGAAGCTCGCCTATCTGATTGACGCCACCTCGGCTCCGGTCTGCGCCATGATCCCGCTGAACGCCTGGGGTGCGGTGATGATTGGGCTTATTGCCGGAACGGGGGTTGAGAACCCGCTACAGGTTTTTATTGCCTCAATCCCGTACAACCTCTATGCCATCGTCGCCATCCTGCTGGCGCTGGCGGTGATCTGGAGGAACATCAATCTTGGACCCATGAAAGCGGCGGAGGAACGCACCGCGAAGGGTGAACTGCTGTGGCCGACGTCCACACCGCTGCTAGACACCTCGGCCGAGGCGATTGTCGACGAGGGTCCGCCGCCATCGGCCGCTTACATGGTCATCCCGATCATCGTCATGATCGGCATGATGCCGATCGGTCTTTCCGTTACCGGCGCCGGGAATCTGATCGAGGGGTCCGGTTCAACGTCCATCCTCTGGGCCGTCAGCGCCGCGATACTCGCCCTCTGGGTCATGCTGCTGGCCACGCGCAAGAGTTCCGTCAATGAGCTGATGCGCGTGTTCATGACGGGTGCGGGGAATCTGCTGCCCATTGCCATCATTCTGCTCCTCGCCCTCGCCCTTGGCGACGTCGCGAAACTGCTGCAGACCGGGCCCTACGTGGCGGGCGTCGCCGGGGCCGCGGTGCCCGAGTTCCTCCTTGCACCGCTGGTTTTCCTGGTTTCGGCCTTTATCGCCTTTTCCGTGGGATCGAGCTGGGGCACCTTTGCGATCATGATTCCCATCGCCATACCAATTGCGACGACCCTGGGTTTGCCCATGCCTCTGCTGCTCGGCGCGGCGATATCCGGTGCGATTTTTGGCGATCACGCGTCGCCGATCAGCGATACCACAGTCGTCGCATCCATGGCCTCGGCCAGTGATCACATTGATCACGTACGCACGCAGATTCCCTACGCGCTTGTCGCCGCGGCCATCGCCAGCGTCGGGTTCCTGTTGCTCTACTTTGTGAACTGAAAACCGGAGAGAACGCCCCTGGGGCTCCGGCGCGTATCGGCTTACAAAAACAAATCGCCCACCTTCTCCGCCAGTGACTTCACGTCCGGTTCGGCCCGGTTCGTCAGGACAAGCACGGTCAGCTGTTGCTCCGGGAACTGCTGCATAAAATTGCGGAATCCCGAGGTGCTGCCACTGTGGTGATAGCGAAGATGGCCGCGATAGCGATCGATGCGCCAACCCAGTCCATAGCTCTCGAGGGACGGCGTCAGCATCTGCGCACGTGCGGCGCGCGGCAGGATCGCATCGGTATACAGCGACTGGTCCCACAGGTACAGATCGTTTAGGGAGGAGTACACACCACCGTCACCGAGAACGGCGCTGTACAGGCTTTGATCAGCGTCTTCGATCCCTTCTTCACCCACCTTGTAGCCGAGTGCCCGATTCTCGAGTTCGTGCTCACCGGCCACGAAGGCGACGGTATGGCGCATGTGCAGGGGCGAGAAAATACGGTCGTTCAGAAATGAGGAAAAGCTCCTGCCGGAAAGCTTCTCCACGACCATTGCCAGCACCGCATAGCCTGAGTTGCTGTACCGGTACTCAGTGCCCGGAGCGAAATACCCATCTTCGGCGCTTGCCATCATGGCCAGCACATCGTCATCGCGCACCTGTTCGGTAGCGCCCTCCGGCACCATGGGCTCGTAGTCCGGCAGGCCGGCCTGGTGCTGCAGAAGGTGTCTGATCGTGATGCCGTCGGCGTAGCCATTGAATTCGGGAAACAGGCTCCGAAGCTCGGTATCGAGACTGAGAAGGCCGTCCTCCACGAGCAGCATGATCGCCGTCGCTGTGAATTGCTTGGAGATCGATGCGAGTCGGAAATTGGTGGACGCGTCAATCCGGCTTCCGGACTCCAGGTCGGCCACGCCATAGCCACGCTCAAGCACTTTCTCACCGTGGCGGACCACCAGGACCGCGGCCCCCGGTGTGTCGGTTCCGCTGTAGTCAGCGAACAGGGCGTCCACCTGGGTACCGGGGTCCGGTGAGCAGCCCGCCGCGAGCAGCACAGCGAGGGCAACCGCCGACAAGAAGGGACGGGATCGCGATCGGAGACTCATCGCGTTTCGACTGTGCCCTGGAAGGAAAACGCCACCGGTCCGGTCATGATTGCGTGCATGGCCTCGTCCTTGCGCGAATCGAGTTCAATGAGTACCTCTCCGCCGGGCAGCGACACTGAAACGCGCGGTGATTTCACGAGACCCCGCCGGTAGGCGGTATAGGCAGCTGCGCAGGCGCCGGTGCCGCAGGCCATGGTCTGCCCAACCCCGCGTTCATACACCCGTAGGCGCAGGCGATCATCGGCCATCTGTTGCGCAAGTCCAACGTTGACCGATTCGGGAAACAGTGGGTCGGCCTGAATCTGTACTGCGATGGTACTCAACTCGATAGCATCAATGTCGGGAACGAAAAATACCAGGTGCGGGTTGCCGATGTTGAGCGCGAAGCCGCCCTCGAGTCCCGCGAAACTGATGCGCCCAGGCTCTCGCGGCTCAGCCAGGGGAACCGACTGCCAGTCCGTACGAATCCGTCCCAGATCACAGGCCACCTGCAGCTCACCCGAACGCCGGCATTCAAGCACCCCGGCCCGCGTCTCCACAGTCACGCGCTCAGCAGTCGTTTCTTCGAGGAGCAGCCATGCGACGCAACGCGTCGCGTTGCCGCAGGCCCCGACCTCCCGGCCATCGACGTTGTACAGTCTCATGAAGACATCAGCTTTAGGTGATAGAGCCGGCTCCAGAACCACCAGCTGGTCCGCCCCGACACCGACCTGCACGTCGCAGATATGTACGATCTCATCGATATTTGGGCGATAGGGATGGATTCGCGCATCCACGATGACGAAGTGGTTCCGCAGACCGTGCATCTTGATGAACGGCCTGTCCAGCGTTGTTTGTGTTGTGGACGTCATGAGGCGACGATCATGGCATGCTCGCCAAAGGCTTACGACTGCGGGCGCTATTCATTGGAAAACCACAGTTTCATGTCTTCGAAGACCTTTCAGATAGTGCCACCCCTCTTGGGAACGGTCAGGTCCATTCGACACAAAGAAAGAGGCGCGTCGAGGCGACGCAAAGCGAGGTAGCGAGTCCTGAGCGATCAGCGAGACATCGATACGGCGAGACGTTCAACAAAAAGCGTCTACGAGCGTAAAGCCAGCTACTGGCACGCCCAACGGTCCCGGCAGCTCTATGAAAGACCCTGGCTCGATCGGTTCAGCAGCGAATTACCGCCCGGGAGCCGCATTCTGGACCTGGCCTGCGGCACCGGACGTCCGCTGGCTGACTACTTTCTGGAACGAGGTTTTGTGCTCACCGGAGTCGACTATGGAGAGCCGATGATTGAAATCGCCCGGGCCGGCTTTCCAGACGCTGAGTGGGTGGTGGCTGACATAAGACAACTTCCTGAACTCGGTTACTTTGACGGAATATGCAGCTGGGATGGTTTCTTCCATTTGTCCGTCAGTGAACAACGAGCTCTGCTACCTCAACTTGCCGGCATGCTTCGTGAGGGCGGCAGTATCATCCTGACCGTGGGTACGGGCGAAGGCGAGGTCACGGGAACGATCGACGATGAAACGGTGTATCACGCCAGCCTGTCCCCGGAAGAGTATGAGCGAACCCTCACTGAACTTGGCTTCTCAAGCGTGACCTATGTGAAAGAGGACCCAAGCTGCCTTGGGCGATCTGTCTTGCTTGCGCGACACGTGGGCGGCCGGAAGTAGGCCGCCAACGCTATTCAGGACGCCTTAGCGGAAGCGCTATGCTCAGGGCGCAAGGTACGAACGCACCGGTGTAAGGCTACACGTCGTTGTCAAACACGCGGTCGAAAAACTGTTGCATCGCCTCCCAGCTTTGCGCGTCTGCTTCTGAGTCGTAGACCAGTGGCAGGCCAAACTTCTCGCCGACTTCGGTAGCACCTGGGTTGGTGAAACTGTGGACTACGCCGGGATAGTTCACGAAGTTGTAGTCGGCGCCCGCCGCGTCCATTTCCTGTTTGAAGGCCGTCACGGCCTCGGAACTGACAAACGGATCTGCGGCGCCGTTGAGAACGAGCATCGGGACGTCAACCGATTCCGCCGGCCCCGAAATCGGCCCGAGGCTGCCGTGAAAACTGACCACACCTGCGAGCGGCGCGCCGGCCCGTGCCATGTTGAGGACCACACCGCCTCCAAAGCAGTACCCGATAGCCGCAACGCGGCTTCCATCCACATACTCCTGACCAAGTAACTGTTGTTGTGCGGTCTCAAAGCGCGTCCTCATGCCTTCAAAATTGCTCGACACCGCCTGCGCAAACTTGCCAGCGTCGTCCGGATGCTCGGCCAGCTTGCCATCGCCGTACATGTCGAGGGCGAATCCGACATAACCGAGCTCAGCGAGATCGCGTGCGCGCCGCTGAGCGTAGTCGTTGTGCCCCCACCACTCATGCACCACAATCACCCCGGGGCGCTTGCCTTCGATAGCATCATCCCAGGCGATGTAACCGGACATGGTGGCGCCGTCGGCTTCGTAGGTGATTTCTTGCGTTCGAATTTCCGCTTGCACGTGTCCGCACGCAAGCAAACCTATTAACAGCAGCCTGATTCTCATCGGATCTCCTTTGCCGGTTCCATGGGTGTTGAGGCTCCCCGATCGTAAACCCGCCGCCGGTGCACAAACAAGGCAGCTACGCGTTGATCGATCAAAAAAGCAGTCCACCAACTTGCCAAGCGTTGGGGGAGGCAGTGCGATCGGATCAATATGGAATACTCCACCTGAGAGCCCCCGTCGTGCTTCCTGAAGTTCAACCTAAGCACCAGGATTCCAACCCGAAGCTGCTCATTTGGCCGGGGCGAAAACCGTGTAGCACCCGTGAATGGTCTGCGGGGACTTTCCGGGTGGCTAGATCTTGAATCAGCCCAAAGCGGATCTACAGGTCAGGCGATCCCCGGGATTCAAGTAAATCCGCGTTCCGAATTCAGATCTTGAAAAACCGAAGCGGATCTTTGACTTCCTTTGAGGTGTTAGATATGGGCTGCGATATCAGCGAATTGCTTGCGCAACCATCGATTGCCTTCATCGTCTTTGTTCTTGATATGCCAATAGAGTCGCATTGAATACTCTTTATGCTTGAATGGCGTCTCAATTTCCGCAACGGCAAACTTTCCAGCAACAGTTTTGGCAAATTTGCGTGGGGCTGTCAGGATTGAATTACTTGCTTCGAGAATGTATGGCGCACTTGAAAAGTTTGCGACCTTAAATTGCACCACTCGAGAGAACCCCTGCGACTCTAGGACATCGTCGACAGTTCCACGCGCATCTCGTCCTGTACCCGCCAAAATGTGCGGGTAGGAGCAGAAGCTCTCGATATCCTGAGGAGATTGCAAGTAAGGATGATCGTTGCGTACAAGAGAGACAAAGTCGTCTCTATAGAGCGTAGTAACCATGAGACTTGGATGATTCGACTCCAAGACGCTGACGCAAAAGTCCACTTCACCACTCTCGATCTGATTGGCAAAACTGAGCTTGTTTAGCTTACTAAAACTTAAGTGAACGGTCGGCGCCGCATCTTTAAGTCTTCGAATCAGCGGTGGTGCCACGATTTGTTCCACCATATCGCTCGTCGCAATGTAAAAAGTACGATCTGACGTTTTCGGGTCAAAGGGCTCCTGAAACAGGATGTTTCGCTCAAACTCGTTGAGCCAACGATTTAGCGGAATCTGGATTGATTCGGCCCGCGGCGTCAGCACCAACCGATTGCCCTGACGGATAACTAAGGCGTCGTTGAAGGCATGGCGAAGTTTTTTCAGTGTTTGACTGACCGCGGATTGAGTAAGTCCCGCCCGCTCCGCGGTGCGGGTCAAGTTCCTCGTCTCAAGTATGACCTGAAGTAGTCGTAGTTGGCTTAGTTCCACGTGTGTGGGAACACTCACAACGGGCACCTGTCGTCATTAGCCGTGTTAATGGGTACTTTATCGTAATTAACTTCACTAATGAACGCTCTGAACCTACGCTGTCTCCGAAACTTGAGCTACCACAGCTTCTACGGGGCCTACGTCCATGACACTGTCAAGACTATTGGTATGGGGGATGTTCCTGGGCGCCAGAACGCACTGATCCAAGCAGGGGTCAACCAGGGGCGCGGACATAAAGACTGGCAGCCACACGGCGTAGTCGATCGCGAACTGCTAATTGAACAGTACGACAGTTCATCAGTCGCGCTCGCGCGGAAGCTACTCAGTTTTCTAACCAAACGACGTCTGACCAAGCACGCCGTAGCACCGGCGTACACATCGAACCTTGAGGAGATAGTAGTGACTGAGACAGTTTTAGTGACTGATTCAAACAGTGGATTCGGTTATCTGATCGCCAGAACCTTAGTCGACAACAACTACCGTGTAGTGGGCGCCATGCGCGATACGAAAGGCCGAAATGCGTCCATCGCCAGCGAACTTCAGGCGAGAGGCGCAACGATTGTCGACATCGACGTAACCGATAATCGTAGCGTAAGCAACGGCGTTGCTAAGGCGCTCGAAGATATGGGTCGCATTGATGTATTGATCAACAATGCCGGCGTTGGAGCACTTGGATGGCAGGAGAGCTTTGATATAGAGGATTTCAAGAAAGTGTTCGACATAAACGTGTTTGGTGTCCAGCGACTCACGCGTGCGGTGTTGCCACATATGAAGCAACGGGGAAGCGGAACGCTAATACAGATATCGAGCATTCTGGGCGCGTTTGTGCTGCCATTTCTTGGTTCGTACAACGCAACCAAACATGCTGTGGAGGCCTTAGCGGAGAATTATCGCGTCGAGCTTGCACAGTTTGGTATTCAGTCGCTGATCGTACAGCCTGGTGGATTTGGTACAGATTTTGGTGCCAATCTGCTTAGGTCAAGTGACAACGCGGTGTCTGCGAGCTATGGGGAGCATGCCGATGCGCCCGAACATATGTGGGCTGGCACCGAGGAGAGTCAGTCGAGCGACCATGCGCCAGATCCGCAGATGGTTGCTGACGCGATTCTGAATCTTTTGATAACCGAAGCTAAAGATCGACCATTCAGAACGACGGTGGACGGTACGGGCTTAAATCCGGCTATAGAGAGGATCAACAGCGCTACGGAGATGGCGATGCAAGAAACCTACTCGGCCTATGGGATGGAGCACCTCTTTGAGCTTAGACAGAGCAAGAAACAACCCGTCAAGCCCGATTGGCCGAGCAATTTATTAAAGAGGTGGTTTTCAATGTTTCGAATGATGCAGCCCCTTGCTCTCGCGTTGTTTGCTCTATTCGGTCTGTCTGGTGATGTTTACGCAGGTGACAATGCCGTACGCCAGGGCGTCCTCGACTTTCAGGCGTCGCGGTTCAATGCCATGGTCACCGCTGACACCGAACGTCTTAGGGACTGTCTGGCTGATGAGTTGAGCTATACCCATACGAGTGGGTGGACTGAATCGAAAGCTGAGTTCCTGTCCACCATCAAATCATCGAGGCTCAACTACAGGTCCGTTGCGCCTCGGGATTTGCAGGTTCGTTTGTATGGCGATGTCGCCATTATTACGGGCGTGGCTGAAATGCGAGTTGCAGTAAACGAAGGAGACTTTAACTTCACCGTGCGTTTCACCGACGTGTCCCGTAGGCTTGACGATTCTTGGCAGCTCGTCGCGTGGCAATCCGCGATGCTACCCGCCGATCAAGAGTAATCCGGTTTATCACCACGAAATGCGGCACGGCGGCTATCCCAAGAGCAGGCGCTCAGAATAGAGCCTACGGGGGCGTGCTATCGGCCAGGAGTGGTCGTTCATAATTTAAATCCCGTGCTCAGCGCCAAAGCTTCGCTCTTTCAACTCACCCAATGATCCCCTCGATCAACCAGTAGCTTCCCAGGCTGCCGATGGAGTAAGTGGTGAGTGTGAGCGCGCGTGCCTCGGCTTTCTCCGTGGCTTGGGCCAGCCCGGTCAGAACCAACATGGTGATTGCCACCACTGCCAACTGCCCTGCTTCCACGCCAATATTGAAAGCAAAAAGCGCCGTTGCGAGTTGCATTTGCGGCAAGCCAATCTCGGCAAGGGAGCCGGCAAAGCCAAAGCCATGCACAAGACCAAAGGCAAAGGCCACCGCCCATGGGTAGGTGCGCGTTAGGGTGTTGCGATCAGGATCGCGAAGCAACAGCGCCACTTCTACGGCAAGGAAAACGATCGACAAGGCGATAAGCGCCTCTACGGGGCGACTCGGCAGACCCGAATAACCCAGCACCGTCGCCACGAGGGTCATGGAATGGGCCACCGTAAAGGCGGTCGCTGCTTTGATGACCGGCCAAGGACCCCGCACCAGCAAGACCAGCGCAATCACGAACAGCAAGTGATCCCAACCAAACACGATATGTTCTGCGCCAATGAAGAAGTAATCGAACAACACGCTCAGCGTTTCTGGCTCCCTCTGGATTGTGGCAGCCGGCGTATCCGCCGTCAGGCGAAAGCTTTGGGTGGGGGCCTGGAGTGGTACGAAACGAGCTATCGCATCAGACCTACCCAGTAGTTCGCTGAGGCCGAACTGCTCACCGGCGGGAGAAGCATTGCAAATCAGATTCACCCTGCCCATTAACGCAACGGATTGAATGCGCTGCACAAGCTCACCGGAAAACTCGCAGACTTGTGGAATAACCGGCGTAAGTCGCGTCGCCAATGCGAGACCACTGCCAACAGCGAGCGTGACCTTCCACTCCATCGTGTACTGGCCCCGATCTATCTCGCGCAGTTCAACAACAGATGGGCGCAACTCGTGAGCGGAGAGTGACAAGCTCGCAAACAGGGCGCACAGAACAACAATCCAATGGACCGCAGTGTTCATCGGTCGATGCGATACGCGCTGGCTAGTACTTCGTAGGCGCGTTTTTTTCGTGCGTCGATCTGCTCGGTTCGCCAGTCATTGGCCAGTACTGATCGGAGGCTTTTGAAATCGGGCGTCTGTGTGCTTCGTGCGGTGAGACGCACAAGATGCCAGCCAAAGCCTGACGCCACCGGCCCGCGCCACTCATCGATCGGATCGAGAGCGCTGAGTCCCTCCGCAAACTGCTGGCCAAAGCGCCCTATGACTTCGCGCATGGGATTTTCTGAAACGGATGCTGGCAAGCTAGTGGTCTCGCCCGTGGTGATGCCATTTGTTAACGCATCAAGCGCGGCTACCTTGCTGGGAAAGAGAATCTGTTCAAAGCTCACCCGTGGGCTTGCATCTGAGCGGTCGGCATATCGCGCCGCGTTGGCCTCCCAGTAGGCACGCAATATGTCATCCGTGGGTTGCATCGTCTCCGCGGCTAAGCTCGCGGACAAATCCATCTTCGACACCAACCGGCGACGGACGATCGTGTCACCTTCATCGAGCCCCAAGCGCAGGGCTTCGCGGTACAAGATTTCTTCACGCACATAGGCATCAATCGCCTGATCGAGCTCGGTATCTGTCGGTGCCCGGCCCATGGTCAATGCCCAACTCTCTGCAATCTTCTCCTTTTCGCTGCCGCCGACCTTTATCACGCGGCTTAGAGGATCCGGCGGTGTACCGCCCCAGGTGAGTGCAACATAGAGCACGGCGCCCAGGACAATAAAATGAAACAGCGGTTCGCGCGCCCAGCTTGAGATGTTCAAAGTCAAAGCCTCGTCAGGATTTGGGCTTGAGCCAGATGGGGGACGTATAGGCGCGCTCCTGCGCAACAG
Organism: Pseudomonadota bacterium; assembly: GCA_038748515.1. Classification (GTDB taxonomy): domain Bacteria; phylum Pseudomonadota; class Gammaproteobacteria; order Pseudomonadales; family Halieaceae; genus Congregibacter. The sequence continues at coordinate 8,991 of JBCDIW010000021.1, read as the reverse complement.
CGTCGGCCATCGCCTCGTCTGACAAGGTCACGCCAAAGCGCACCGCGTCATAGAGCGTCCAACGAGGCGTCGGGATCTCGAGGACGCGCACGTAGTAGAACGCACGCTGACCCTCGCGATAATCGGGATCGACCCAGGTCGTGCGTAGTTCAGCGGCACCAATGGTGTTGGTGTAGGTGGCGTCTTCGCGGTTCACCGTGTCACCAACAGGCGCGAGTTTTCCATCCACCCGTTGGCGAGTGTTCTCATCACTCCAGGCAACGTCGTAAACCTGCTCCTGCATCTCGCCCGATGGATCCAGCCAGCCCTTGATGACCTGTACTCGGTCCAGGTTGCCGCCATCCGGGTCTTTCAGCGCGCTGATCAGGAACGTCGGCGGCGCACCCGTGTCGTCGAGTTCACCTCCCATCGGAACACCCTCTGAGTAGCCTTTACGCACCCAGTCGCCGGCCCAGTCTTGCTCGGTAAACCCGTGGCTAGCAAATACGCGCACGGTCATTCGCGGCCCAGTGGTGGCGTAGACCTCCCGGCGGGCGAAGGCGTCAAAAATTTCTGCACGCGTGTTGCCTCGCGCCCAGGCAGCCGCATAGCCGCCGGCCAGATAGTGCCAGCCGAAGCGCCCATTGCGTGTTCCGAGGCTTTGCGATTTGTTTGCGCGGTCAGTGTAGGACTGCTCGTTACCTGTGTGCTTGCCCCAAAAATTGTCTTCATCGCCGGTAGCAAGCGACGTATGGCTGTCCGTCGAGCCGATCATGCCAAAGGCATAGGGATTCACGCCCAGCTGTTGCTCCAACGTCAGACCGCGTAGCAGGCCTGAGCGGGCATAAGAACCGGCATACATTTCGGGCTCGCTCTTCTGGCTCAGGTCCAGATTACCCAACTCCCAGCCCAAGACACCAAAACTGGCCATTTCGTCGTTCGGCGAAAGAAAAGGGTGTGTTTCGCTGTCACCCTTGATCTGGGTGGCTTCGACCACGGGCTCCGCCCAGGCGCGCAGCGCTGCATACTCGGCGGTCATGGGCGAACCGTCTTCCATGGTCATCTGGAACATGAGGCCATTGGACAAGTTCGAGTTGTGAGGAATGGCGAGCACCCGTCCCCCGGTTTCCTCTTCGTAGCCACGCATGTACTCCCACAACTGAGGAGCTGTGGTGGCTATGCCAGGAAAAGGAAAGGTCTGTCGGGTCTTGTCACTACCATCACGGAACATGACCACGCGGTGCAAATTGTTGCCGTTTGGCATCGCGGTCCACTCGTAGCCTGCAATCGCGGAAAATACGCCAGGCTCGTTGTATCGATCCAGTGTGTTGAGCTGTGTGTTCCAGATGTCTTTGGTTCTTTCTTCTGCGCCGTCGTCGTCAGCAAACGCCTCCGGGACATCGCCGCTCGCCGCGGCTTCGATAAGTTGCGCGATCGCGAGGATGGACTGCTCGGGGCTTTCATGCATCATGTCGTACCAACGCAAGACGGTCTCATCGCCCATCACCCAATCTACATACCAGCGTGGCGCATCGTAGAGTTGACGCGTGGCCCCTAGCGCGTCGGAGTGATCTGCAATCACCAAAAAATCGAGGGGACGCGCTAGCTGAGTCTTGCCACCAGTGGTCGCGGTGACTTCTTCGCCGCGCGCAAAGCGCAACGCTTCTTCTGGACCCAGCCGAGTGCCGAAGCCAAACGCGTCGACGGAGTTGTCGGTGTGGAGATGCGTGTCACCCCAATAGGGGCGCTCAGGAAACTCGGCAAGCTCAATCGTATTGGCGCCATCTCCGGACTTTTCCAGGCTGACTTCGGGTTCCTTGTTCGAACAGGCGAACAGGCCCAGTGCCAATACACTCAGGCAACCGAGTCTCATCCATGTTTCTCGCAGAGCCATGCTCTTCCTCCTCGTCTTCGATACTGCCGCCGGCATTGCCTTGGGTGCCAAATCAATTAAGTTTTCGAGCTTTAGCAGCCATTGCTCTTAACGCTCGACTCACTGACTTGCCGAAGGATCCGACAGAACAGAGTGATGCTTTTGCCAATCGCCCTGACAAACTGGGCCAGCCTCAAACTGCTTCAGATAAGCATGACTCTCAGTAGGCCGAGCCAGCATGAGGCCGCCCAGTATCTTTCCCAATGGTTCGAATAAGGCCCTAGCGAAACCAGACGTACCCAGCGATGAATGCATTTACCGGTCGAACCAAAAAAGGGCGCGCACTCGAGGCACGCGCCCGCTTAAATCATGTGCCCGCGAGACAACTGACATCCTATAGTGCTCCTGTAGTCTCAATGGCGCGTATTGGCGACCAACTCTCCAAAGGCTTAAAACCGATATCGTCCTTGAAGAGCGACTGACAACGGCCTTTCCCCAATTGCGAAATAGCTGTTGGAGTTGGTGAATGCCACGTCATTTCGCCACGCATACGTCACCTCATCAGTGAGATTCTTGCCGATCAGAGACACGCTCCATTTGCCGTCATTGCTCGCCAGAGTCATACGCACGTTCAGCTGCGTATAGGATTCGTGAACTGTGTTGGGATCGAGGTCCAACGCTGAGTAGAACTCGTCTCTATAGTTCACATCGACGGACGTGCGTAGGTCCAACGTCGGCGTCAGAGGATGGGTATACACCGCATTGATATTCGCACTCCACTCAGGCGCATAGGTCAGCGTTTGCCCCGATAAATCTTGTCCACCGATTTCGCCAGGCACCACAATGTTAGTACCGTCCGGTCGCAAGCAACCCGGGTTGTTCATGGGATCGGTCGCTTGCGGGATCGTGCACGTGGCGCCATCAAACGTATCGTATGTCGCGTCCAGGTAAGCAACCGAGGCCGCAATCGTGAACTGCTCAGACAGAATGGCGCGTCCATCGATCTCTATACCGCGGCTTGTGGCTTCACCGGCGTTACTGACCCGAAAAACATCGCCCACGAGTGAGCTGACCTGCAGGTCTTCATACTCGGTCTGGAAGAGTGCGACGTTTAATTCGGCAGCGCCGTCAAGCAGCGTCATTTTCGCCCCGATCTCGTACGACACGACCTGCTCGTCTTCGTACTCGAGGACCGATGCATCAACGCCGGGAACTACAACACCATTGGGTTGACCCGTCAGAGGATTGCCGAGACGAATCGTCTCACCGGGTCCACTGTAAGCCTCATCAAAACCGCCCGCCTTGAATCCCGTGCTCACGCTCGCATACAGCATGGTCTCTTCCATTGGGTACCACTGGCTGTTCAGCGTAAAGGTCACTCCATCATCGTTTCGCTCGAGGTTCTCGAAACGGTGAGATCGGACATCCGATGTGAGCTGGCCGGTAAAGGGACTCGCAAAGAGGACGTTGGGGCCCGCGCGGAAGCCGAGGGCCGGGTTCGGGGGATTGATCTTATCGAGATCCTTGCGTTCCTCTTGATACCGTACGCCCGCTGTAAAGCGCAGGGTCTCAGACGCCGACCAAGTACCTTGCCCAAAGACAGCCCAGGACTCTGCCTCTTGGTCGAACAGCTGCGTGACGGGCTCAGCGCCGTCGACAACGACGAGTGCGGGTACAGAGAGTGGACCGGACAAGGCAAAGTCAAGATCGGTATTGATGCGGCGAATCTCAAGATCGGCCTGCTGATAGTACCCGCCAACAATCCAATCAAGACTCCCCTCCGCGTTGGAAATCAGCCGTACTTCCTGACTGTATTGATCGTACTGCTCGTCGGTAAAGCGGTTGAGGGAAGGTGTTGCCGCAAGATCCGTGTTCGACTCATCGATTCGCGTATATCCGGAGTAGGCGCTGATGCTGGTGAATGTCGCAAACTCCAAGTCCCAGTTCACCGTTAGCGCGAATACATCAGTTTCGACATCACGTTCATTCGGTGCGTCAGAGGCACCGCGATCACGCTCTGAGATCACCGGGAACGGTACCGTCCCCGCGAAGTTCGGGCGTCCCCCGAAGTCGGACTGGTAGATGACGCCGGGATTGTTGTCCGTAAAGAAGTCACCGATTTCATACTTCGCATCGACAGTGATCTTGTCGGACGCGTCCCATCGAAGACTGCCGCGCGCGTACAGATTGTCAAAGTTAGGCCCTTCCTCCTGGCTGGAAACATCGGACCACCAACCATCAAGGGAGTCGTAGCGAACGGCCAGTCGCCCGGTCAGCGTGTCGGTGATCGGGCCGGAGACCATGACGTTGTACTGTTGCTCGTTGTGATCGGGAGACCACAGAGCCTCCACCGAGCCCTCCAGTTCTTCGCTGGGCTTCGCTGAGGTAATGCTGATCGCGCCGGCGATTGCATTTCTGCCAAAGAGGATACCCTGCGGCCCCTTCAGGACCTCGACTCTCTCCAGATCCATTGTGATGGGAACCGCTGACAGCGCTGCGCGGCCGGCGTAGACGCCATCGATATACATCCCTACAGATTGCTCAAAACCCGCGTTCGTCCCCGAACCGATGCCACGGATGAACAGATTGGGTGTCAGGGCGCCGTTATTGATATTGACGTTCGGAATATAGGCGGTGAGTTCCTGCAGGTTGGTGATCGCTAAATTTCCGATGCGCTCGCCGTCAACGGCGGCGATGGAGATCGGTACGTCCAGGGCGGACTCTGCACGAAGCTGTGCCGTCACCATAACTTCTTCCAGAACCGGTTGTTGCGCACTGGCGTAAACCGAGGGCAGTAACGCGGCGCAGCCTATCTGGACGAGCTGCCAGCGGCCCGAGAGTTGATTCATCTTGATTATGGTTTTCATAGACTGTCCTTCTTCCTCCGGGCTCGCGAGTACGGGTGATGCGCAGCACAACAACGAACCATCTGGAGAAGAACGCGAGTGAAAATGGGTGATCAATAGACTCGCGGCGGTGATCTTGAGAATCGTTATTTGCATGCACCGTGCCATTAAAATAATATGACGCGGTCCGTGCCAAAGCAATGGTATTTGTCACTTTCAACGATAAAGACGGCTGCGATGCGCGGTGGCGTTCGACGTGGATTCGGGACCGTTGGCGATACACTGCGCGGATCGGTCATTGCACGCTGTATGGGTGTGGTACGCCCGTAGAGCCGACGAGTCTGAGACCAAAACTATGCGCCTCGCCACAACTACTGTCCTCTTTCCACTACTTATCGCCCTGAGCGCGTGTGGGGCCAAAGACACTACGGCTCCGACAAACCTATCCGAGCCAGCTACGCCTGTTTCATTACCACCACCCGGCGTCGCGACCGAGTACACAAAGCAATTGAACGCCGATGCCGCGGGGATGCTGAACATCGCTCGCGCCAAAGACCAGGAACGCGCGTCGCGTGGACTGCTTGCCACGCTCGACCGGGACGCGATCGTTAATGAGGAAGGCCGCACGGTATGGGACGTGAACGGCCTGGACTTTTTGCAAGGTCCAGCGCCTGATTCGGCGCACCCTGCCCTCTGGCGGCAGATGCAGCTCACGTCCCTCCATGGACTGTTTGAGGTCACGGACGGCATCTATCAGGTAAGAGGCTATGACCTCGCGGTGATGACGATCATCCGGGGGAACACGGGCTGGATAATCATTGACCCCTTGACGACCGTCGAGACGGCCGCCGCGGCGCTGGAACTGGTTCAGTCAACGCTTGGCGAGCGTCCGGTCTCCGCGTTGATCTATACACACAGCCACGCTGATCACTTTGGCGGCGCTGAGGCCATCATCAATGCGCCTGGGAACGACGACCGCGACATCCCGGTGATTGCGCCTTTGGGATTTACCGAGGAGGCCGTCTCAGAGAATCTGATGGCGGGCGCACATATGGCTCGCCGGTCCGTGCTGATGTACGGGGGATCGCTCACTTCGGGGACAAACGGCAAGATTGGATCGGGCCTTGGACCGGGTCTGGCCTCTGGTCGGATCAGTCTTGTACGTCCGACCGTGGAACTCGCCGGAGGAACCACGGAGCGAGAGATTGATGGCATAACGTTTGAATTCTCAGACGCCGGTGGCACGGAAGCGCCGTCAGAACTGGTCTTCTATCTACCCGCCTTCAGGGCGTTGTGTACGGCCGAAGTTGTCTCGGGGACCTTCCATAATATCCTGACCATACGCGGCGCCAAGGTTCGCGATGCCCTTACCTGGAGTAAGGCGATCGACGGGATCCTGCGTCGCTATGAAGGCAAAACAGATGTGATGTTTGCATCGCATCACTGGCCGCTATGGGGTGCAGACGACATTGAACTCCAGTTACGTCAGCACCGAGACTTGTACCGACGGCTCCACGATCAGACGCTGAGATATGCAAACGCTGGGGCGACACTGGCTGAGCTTCCATCACTGGTAGAGGAACCCAGCTTTGCCACTGAGAACATGTCCGTGCGGGGTTACTACGGATCGCATGGACACAACACTAAGGCCGTTTATCAGCACTACTTTGGATGGTGGGGCGGCAATCCCGCTGACTTTGATACACACCCGCCTGTCGAGCGCGGACGGCGATTTGTGGCTGCCGTGGGTGGCGACGAACGCGCCGTTGAGTTGGGTAGGGAAGCCTTTTCGACCGGTGATTACAAATGGGCCGCGGAAGTCTTGGCAAACGTCGTGTTCTCAGATCCGAAAAACAAGGATGCCAAGCTGTGGCTTGCTTCGACGTATGAACAACTGGGCTTTGTTGCGGAAAGTGGCGCAAGCAGAAACTATTATCTGACCGCTGCCCAGGAGCTGCGCACCGGAAAAAGGGGTGGCAGCCGCTTGGATGAAGGTGCGGCCTCCTTTTTGGAAGCGGTGCCGACTGAAGCTTTGTTTGATGCGCTAGCCGCCAGGTTCAACCCCGCACTGATCGACCGAGACCCTTACACACTCCAGTTTGTTTTTACAGACACTGATGAAGTCGTCAGCGTCGACATTGGCCGTGATACCGCGTTTCCACGGTTTGGGCACTACACCGAAGACCCTTTGGCGGAATTTTCTACGACGAGGGCCCTCTTCAACCGCTTGGTGCTCAAGGAAAGCAGCGCGCTCATGATGATCGTCACCAGGAAAATCAAGATCAATGGCGCTCGTTCGGCGGTCTCCGACTTCTTTGATGCCCTTGAAGAACCTCCGAACGACTTTCCCGTCGTCACGCCCTAGGGGGATGGCGTGACGGTGGGCTTTTTACACATAGACACGCGCTACCGCACCCAAGGATTTGTGGGGCCATATAGGGATACACTGCTGGCGGGGGCGAATTGTCGCCCTAAGGGATATCCAGTTAAGCAGACGTACCAACAGAAACATTGAATGGGTCTGAACGATCCATAGCGGTCAGCACCTCCTCAGTGACTACGCGCTAAGAAGATCGAACCCACAGCCGGGTAAAGCGGAAACGATGGGGGGGTCACCAAATTGAGCCAGATGTGGTAGTTCGCGTACTCTCGCCAACCAGCAGCAAACAGGAATGCTCGTTCTAAATGACTCGTGCGAAACAATGTGGCGTTGGCATGATACTGGCCAGCCTGATGGGTACGACGTCCACGGCAATTGAATATGCGGGCGTTCCAAGAACCCTCACTCCTGAGACTGACGCCCTAGCCGACTTTTCGATCGCACTGCGTGACAGACAGCCACCCAGCGCATTCGCCCATGTCTACCACACAAAAAGAGCGACTCTCGTTTGGATAGGAGCTAAACACGAAACAAAAACTGATAGCCTGACTTTTAAGCTCGTCAACGACGCATTTCGAAACTTTTCATTCGACGCGGTCATTGTCGAGGGCTGCCCACATAGTTGGGGACCTGATCCAGAGCAACTTTTTGACTACGTGGTATCAGCGAATGCTTCGCTGCAAGGCAATTTCCAGCGAGGGGGAGAAACGGTTCCAGCCGTCAATGGTGCACAAGCTCAAGGCGCGACGGTTTTTTGCGGTGAGCCGACGGATCTGGAGATTAAGTCGCGTGTACTGCAGTTGGGATTCTCTGAGGCCGATGTTCTTGGGTTTTACACGCTACGATCCATTCCGCAATGGATTCGCGAGCGGAGAATACGTGATGGCGCGGACGAACGCATAGATTTCTTGCTTGGTATCGAAATAGAGAAGAACAGGACCCGACTCGATATTGATGCCTCGGCGCTACCGACAGTTGATGCCTGGAAAGCATGGTATGTCCACACCAACGGCCGGCCATTATCTGCTGATTTCTCAACAGAAGAAGCAGGCCCGTTGATCGACGGCCCCTTCGGATCCAATGCCGTGGCGGCTGCTATTTCTAAAGCTCGCGCTGTCTTTCAGCATGAACTTGTGATCTCTAAGCTCAACGAAGGCCTGTCGACTTTAGTCGTCTATGGAGCGAGCCACTTAATGATTCACGCCCCAGCCTTGGATGTAAGCCTAGGCGATGGTTGCTCGGTATCTCTATCGACCGCTGAAACTAAGTTTCGCGACTGTATCGTAGCCAATTCTCAAAAAACCCAGCCGTGAAGGCGGGTGTTTCGTAATACATAGCACGTTCACTCGGAAGGACTGAATATCAGCAGCTCGCCTGTCGTTGCGGGTTGACCGCGGCTAGAAGGTAAAAGCAAATAAGTCTTTGTCGATCTTAAGTCGGCTTTGATCGACCCCAAGTAGTCTTTGTCGCACCGGCCCCTAATCGATCACAACAGGTCTGCAAGCTCGTTTCATAAATCGCTGGATTCAAACCCTCCAATTTGAGCTGCAGTCACACGGCGTGTGGAGGCGTGTAGCCCAGAGCCCATGGAAGGCAGAATAGATCTCAGGTCCGAGGATGTTTTGCAAACCAACACTATTCATGGTCTCCCAGCTCTTTGCCGTCTCTTCGGTTCAAGCTCTGGAAAACAAACAAGCTGCTCAGATCGAAGCCGCTGTGAGGACTTAGCTAGATGGGTCAGGTACGCCTTCAGTCTGGATCGCCACTACCCAGGTGACCTGCCTGGGGATTTTCGAGCCACCTGTTACTTGAGAGACTGGCCCTCGCCAAGGAGCGAGTGTCATGAGAAGCAGTCGGTTTTCGGAAGAGCAAATGGTCCGGATTCTCCGCGAGGCGGATACCGAGCCGGTGTC
>JBCDIW010000020.1:0-125641 GCA_038748515.1 Pseudomonadota bacterium | reverse complement strand
TCCGTCGACACTACAATGCCGTACGACCCCATTCGAGCTTGGGTCAAATGACGCCCAACGAGTTCAAAAGAGAGTTGAGATCAATGGAAACTGCGGGGCCGTCCTAAAGTAACGATTGGTCCGAAGAAACCCAGCAGGTCAAGAGGATGCCCCGCTCTCAGCTAACAAACGCTGAGCGACCACATGCCAGTCGAACTCTCGTTCTGGGGCAGATTCTAGGACTCCGGGCAGGGCAGGCTCTGACGCGCCACAAGAAGAAGCGAAAAGCCAACAGAGCGCGAAGCGGCAAAACGCCTGTGCGTCACCTAATCGAAAACGATATGGCCGAGAAACTGAATTAGTAGTCACAGTAGGGCTCAGAACGTGTGCTTCGACTTAAGCATTCCAGGGACACTGCATGCAAGACATACGCGCTCAGCTGAGGCTTTACTGCGACGGAAGATCGGCGAGCACTGGAAGCACGCCGGTTGCCGATTGTGGGCTCGATTTACTGGCAGCTGCTGGCCGGTGTCGGCCGCCAATGACAAAGGCTCTCAACGTCCGCTTTTGAGAAAGCTGCTGTTCGACCTATCGAAGACGATCACTTCGGTACAACCTTCGTCGGGAATTCATCCAAACCTTGGTTCATGCAACTTGGGCACTGCTGACCTGCCAGAGAATAGCTCCAGTGCTCAACATTCATGATTTTCGCGATGTCCCTAGCCGCCACTCTGTTCTTTTTTGCAACGGAACGCAGGCGGAGCTGGGTGATTGGAACTCTGAGCCAACTAAAGTAAGGGAAAGGGTCACGACAGAGACAAGTGTCGGGAGAGTACGTGCACTGCGCTTTTGACGTGATCGAACAATTCCGCGCAGTGCGTTGCTAGACCCATTGAAGTTCGTCGGCGTATTTCTTCGAGAAGTCAGGGCGAGCCAGGCTTCAATTGGATAGGTCAGTTAAGCCTGGAGAGTTCACTCCGATACAACAACACCTCGCCAAAACGCCACACGCCCAGCGATCTGCTTTGCGGCCTCCTTGGGTGCGGGATAGTACCAGGCTGCATCAGGGTTGCTCTCGCCATTGACCGTGACGGTGAAGTAGCTCGCGTCACCTTTCCAGGGGCAATGGCTGGTGGTTTCGCTACTCTCGAAAAACTCCTCGACGATCGCGTCCCGGGGGAAATAGTGATTCGATTCGACGACCACAGTCTCGTCGCTCTCGGCAATTACTGCGCCATTCCATGTAGCCTTCATAAAAGCCTCCTATCTAATAGACCATAGCCCCACGATAGCCCTAGGCAAGAAACATGGAGTCTCAACAACAGTAGTCCCCATAAGTTGCCAAGGTCACGCAGAACGTACTGGCCGGGCTGCTTTACCTGTTGCGCGCTCCACGTACTCTAAGTAGTCGCTGAAAACCGGGCTGGATATGTCAGCGACTTACATACTGATTTCAGCGCGTCTCCATTAACACTACTGATCAACGTTCGCTTCGTCAAAAGCGGACGTCGTCCTGCGTTCGTTCGAATCCGCTGGCAACACTACGCTGCGGCCCGTCGATCTCCTGGTCATCGTTGGACGCCGAGAGAGACCCACGGACCGCATTCACATCAGTCAGCATTGAGTAGCGGGGTTCGATGATGGCATCACCGGCCACGGTCGTACTGTTTGCTATGGGCTTCCTATCTCTGCGCAAAAATCGTCGTCTAAGCTAATCAAGCGCCTCGCCTATTTATCTGGTCAGACTGACACCTCCTGCCAGTCAGCGTGCTGTTGTAGCAATCAAAGCGACGCTAGGGCGATCCGGGTCTTAGGCGAACCAGCGACTCCTGCGCGGTCGATGCAATCAGGCGGCCGTCGCGGGAGAAAAACTGCCCGCGGCTGAAGCCTCTGCCGCCGCCAGCGTTCGGACTGTCCATGCTGTAGAGGAGATACTCGTCCACCCGCCCTGGGCGATGGAACCAAATGGCGTGATCGAGGCTCGCCGCCTGAATCTTCTTGCTCATGGCTGTGTACGGGTGTGGAAGCAGGGCAGCTCCCAGGAGCGCAAAGTCCGAGATAAATGCGATCAAAGTCTGGTGACGATTCGGATCGTCTCCGACGTCGCCGGGCACCCGGAACCACATATGCGTAACGGGATCCTCCGGCTGTGGATCAAGGTAGTCGCGCCGTTTGACCACACGCCGCTCCACGGCCTGGGCCAGCGGGGGGTCAAATCGATCCGGATGCTTCTGCGATAACTCGAGCCAGTATTCATAGTCTGTTTGCAAAGACTCGGGCTCCACAACCTCGGGCATAGGCGCCTCATGTTCCAGACCTTCCTCAGGCAGCTGGTAGGAGACGGACGTGATGAAGATCGGTTTCCCGTCTTGTTTGGCGACCACTCGCCGCGTTGCAAAGCTGCGGCCATCGCGTGTCGGGTCTACTTCAAAGACGATCTGCTTGGCGGGATTTCCCGGGCGCAGAAAATGCGCATGCAGCGAGTGAGCAACGCGACTTCCGTCGATGGATCGATTGGCCGCGTTCAGGCTCTGCGCCAGAACCTGACCACCGAAGATGCGTCTGGGTCTCTCAGGACTACTACCGGTGAACAGGTAGGTATCGATGCGCTTCACCTCAAGATAGCCCAGCAATTCCTCCACCAGCTCTCTCATGCGATATCCCCGACCCGTTTCTCCGGTTTCGTGCGCGGCAGAAGTCCGTTAAAAAAAATGTCGTAATAGTCGATGGCCGCAGCATCGATGTCATCGACAGGACGCCATAGACCGATATCCATGGAGGCGTTGATAGCACCGGCCATCAAATTGCGAGCCAGAAAGGGATCAACGGCGCGGATGCTCCCATCATCAATGCCCTCGAGAATAAACGTTTCGAAGAGACTGTTGTTCTGCTCTGTTGCGGCGAGAATTTCGAGGCGACGCTCTTTCGGTAGAGCCGTGATCGTGTTGTAACGGATCAACGGCCCGATGTCTGAATTTTGCGCGTGGAATACGCGGCGAGCGGTCTCGTCGAATTTCTCCAGGCCGCTCAGGTTTGTTGCCATGATCCGCCCATGAATGCCCTGCATGATGCTTATCGAACGCTCATAGCATGCAAAGAGCAGGTCTTCCTTGTTGCGGATGTGGTAGTAAAACGCGCCCTTGGAAACGTTGAGATGCTCGGCGATGTCGTCGAGGGACGCGCCGTTGAAGCCGGCTTTGTTAAAGAACCAGGTGCCAGCCTTGTAGAAAGCCTCCTGCTTCAGCTTATTCTGTTCCTCGCGATCGAAGCCCTGAGAGGGCCTGTCGGCGGGTGCACCTGCCGGTATCGGGGGCGCAGTGTAGGCTCTCGTCTCCCCATTCAGACCGTTCAGGAGGATGTCCCAGCAGGTGTCGGCCGCCGTGTTCACCGCGTCAACGTCCAGCTGTGGCAGCCAATAGAACAGCCAGTCCGTGGCGCCTATGAGTGCGCGCGTGGTGGACGTGGCCTCGAAGCCCCGCGCCTGTCCGGCGGCCTGCGCGTCGAGCAGAAAGTGTCGCAGGCGTTTGAACATGCGCACGTACTCGCGCTCGACGACGGCCCGACGTTCGGCCTTTAGAGAGGCGATTTCGAGGAGGGCGGCAATGTGAACGTCGCGCCCGTCGCGGGCATTGATCCAGCTCGCAAATTGGTGACGGAAGAATTCCCGGGCTTTGTCGAGAGGGGAGAGGGTCTGACCTTCCAGGTAGTCGAGACACTCGTGCTGCTTTTGCAGGGCGAGGTCGTAGCACTGGAAAATCAGATCTTCCTTGGTCCGCACGTAGTAGTACAAGCTGGTCTTGGTCAGTCCCAGGCCCTTGGCCACATCCTGCAATGTGGTTGCCCGGGAGCCCTTGCCATTGAAGAGCCGGGCGGCCTCCGAAAGGATGGCCATGCGCTTTGCGTCGTGCTGAGCCTTGCGGTTAAAGGGTGAACTGCGGGTGCTGCTACGGTTTGATGCCATTCCCTGGGCTCGCCTTCTACGACGGCATACTGAAAAGTTGACTTCTTTGAACCTTAGGTATTTTTTTTGCCTCTGTCCACTGTCGCGGCGTCGTCACGCCGTTTTAAGGTGCTCCTCGGGGACTGCACTCACGCAAACTCGGCGCAAGCGGCGTACCGGGGGCAGGTAACGAGGTGATCATTCACCATGCCCGTAGCCTGCATGTGGGCGTAGATAATGGTGGGTCCGACGAAGTTAAAGCCGCGCTTCTTCATGTCGCGGCTGATTTGCCGGGATAGTGGGGTTTCCGCCGGTACTTCCGCCATGCTGGTCCACTGGTTCTGGATCGGGGAGTTGTCGACGAAGTTCCACAGGTACTCCACCAGCGTCAGCCCCTCGTCGTACAGCTTGAGCGTGGCGCGCGCATTTCGGCGCGCGGACTCGACCTTCAGGCGATTGCGGATGATGCCCGGGTCTTGGAGCCGTGCTTCGAGGTCCGCGTCGCTCATGCCGGCGACCTTGTGCACGTCAAACTGATGGAAGGCCTCGATGTAGGCCGGACGCTTTCTCAACACGGTGATCCAACTCAGACCCGCCTGGGCGCCTTCGAGAACAAGAAACTCGAACATCCGTTGTTCGTCGCGAAGAGGTGTCCCCCACTCCTCGTCGTGGTACTTCACGTACAGCGGGTCATCCCCGCACCAGTCGCATCGCTGCATTGCATACCTCGTTAAAAGAAAACCGTGGGTGCCAGGCTCCGCGTGGGTAGAATTAGCGACCCCAGATGTGGAGTTCAGTATGTCAGGAACCGTTGAATACGCCCTAACCGACGCTGTTGGCACGATGCTGTTGTGCCGCGAGGATCGGCACAATGCGCTTGGCGCGGATGAGTTGGATGCCATCGATCAGGTGTTGGACGCCGTCACGGGCGACGAGGAAATACGCGCGCTGGTGATCAGCAACAGTGGCGATCGAACGTTTTGCGCCGGCGCCGCGCTTGACGATCTGAATAGCGGCAAGATTACGCCGGATCGTTTCCAGAGCGTGATGGAACGCCTTGCACGCCTGCCTATTCCGACCATCGCGCGCGTAAACGGCAGCGTTTTCGGTGGCGGTGTGGAACTGGCGCTGAGCTGCGACTTCCGCATTGGCGTGGCGGGTACCCGTTTACGAGTGCCCGCCGCCTCGTTTGGACTGTGCTATCCGCCCGCTGGAATTGAGCGATTCGTAAAGAAGCTGGGAGCGAATGTGTCAAGGCGGATGCTAGTCGCGGCGGAGACTCTGGTCGCCGAAGAACTCTATCGAATTGGGTTCTACGATTATCTTGTGGAGCGCGACGCCTTGGATGAGCGTGTAGAGGAACTGAGCGTGCATCTCGCAGGACTTGCGCCCTTGGCCGTGGCAGCGATGAAGGAACTCGTTAGGCAGGCCGAAGCCGGACCAATTGATAGGGTTAGAGCGGGAGAGCTAACTAAAGTGTGCTCTGAGTCCGATGACCTGCAGGAGGGATTCGCGGCACAACGTGAGAAGCGGCCGCCCCGTTTTATGGGGCACTGAACGTGAAGACGGAAAGTGCGTCCTTCAGGGCATGCACTTAGGGGCTATTGGTCATCCATGTTTAAATCAAATAAGACGTTGACTTCAATCTCGAGTCCGAGGCGATCCAACTGCTGGATGTCGCCGCCCAAGTCTTCGACGAGTTGAAACGTCACGGGCAGTGCTGCTTCTAGTTCAAATTCGCTGATCGGACGTTTGAGCCTTTCGCTGGCGAGAAGGTTGTATCTGAGCATTGACGAAGAATTGACCTCGTCAACAACTATTGCTACTTGAATCACGGGATCGGTATCAGCTGTTGCTTCGGGAGTGTCAACTAGCAGGCAAACCACTTCATGAACTATGAGCGACAGGTATTGAGCATGGCCTGAGGGCACGTCGATCGATGGCGTGTCATTAAGCAGTATGTAGCGATTACCGCCAGGTCTCGTTGAACTTATCGTTGCAAAAAGCTCCTCAACGAGCTGGTGCAGGTTGCTCTTATCTTCTTGAGTTGTCCGCGTGCACAGCTCTTGCTGTTTCTGAAGAGCCGTGAGTTTCGACTGGATTGCATCTACGTCATCCGCAACGCTATCTCCATCGCGTGTACTGAGGTGCGCTGTGAACAAGAGACGGGTCACGTCAAGCAAGTCAACTACGGCGGGCGTAAACCGGTAAAGCACGCGTTCTGCCGCACCACGTTCTTCCTGCCAGTAGTCCTCAAGGCGTGCCAGCGCCCGCGCCTGTTCATTAGCAAACGCCAGCTCCTCCTTGCGCCGACGATGCTGTAAAACCCACCGATAGCACAAGCCTATGGTTAGTAGTAAAGAAAGGCAGTAAAGCCACAATGCCGTAGCGCTGCGCCACCATGGTGGATGGACAATGATTGGGATGCTGAGTTGATTGTCACTCCAAACGCCTTGCGCGTCGGCGCCGCGGGCTTGGAAGGTGTACTTTCCGGGAGGAATCTGACGGTATTCTACTCTACCACGCCCGTACTTTTCGCGAGATGAGTCATCAAAACCCAGAAGTGAATAGCTGTACTGGTTCCGAAGAATTTTCCGATAGTCGCCTACCGAAAACTCCAACACCAACCGCGACTCTGGGTAGTTGAGCGATATTTGAGCTACGCTTTTCACTGAGTCAGAGCTGATATTGCCTGCAACAGGAACCGTAACTGACGTGAGCCGGATCGTTCTCTTATCTTTTTCCCCTCTTTTTAGATCGCTTACATCTAAAGAGCTGACTCCGAATCTACCTCCAACAGCAAGAGTATCTTTGTCGAGCCAGTGTGTCGCACCATGGTTCACATTGTAGTTTAGCAGGCCATGATATCGGTGGAACTGCCCGACTGACATAAAATCCCGATCGGTGATCAGTACGCCATCGTCAGTGCCCAGGACAATCAAACCATTGTCTGTAGCATCCACTGAAAAGACCGGTGCGCCTAGGTCGATCTTTATAGAATTCTCATTGAGAATCGTACCCTGCCGAATTTCGGATTTGTTGGTTTGGAGCACACCTGCAGACACTGTGCCAATCAATAGCGAACCATTGTCTAGATTGGTGGCATCAAGAAGAGTTGAGCCCGCCAACGAACCAGACAGTGTCTGCACACCGCAGACTTGGAATGACTCACTAGTACATATCTCGATGATCTCATTTTCGCTAGTTACGATCACACTATTTTCGTAATTCGGCTTGATGATGTTGGTTATTGGCGTCGGTTTTTTCTTCCAAGAAATGGGCATCTCTAGCGGTTCTAGATTGTCGTTTTGCAAGACAAAAAGACCGTGCTGGCTAGTTCCGATCAGCAGCTCTTCTTGATGATAGAGTAGTGCAGAAACGCCGGAAGGTAGTGGCATCGTATCAATATAATCGATACGTGCACGTTCGATGGAGAGCGTATGGAGTGCACCCGAAAAGGTGCCTGCATACACCCGCGACCTACTGTGTGCCACCGCCGTTATTCGTAAATCTAGCTTGGATGAAAGTTTTGATTGTGGCCATGCCTTTGCTGGCTTCGCGCTGTCCAAATCAACGAAGTAGAGGCCATCGAATGTGCCTGCTATAGTTCTGTCGCCTGCACCATCAATGCTTAACACTTCTATAGCCGATGAGTCTTGCAGGCTAGGCCAGTTACGAACACTGCTTTCAGCAATGAGTGATACTCCGGCCTCGTGTAGGACCCAAACGCCACCATTGTCTTCCACAAATGCGACTGTTCGAAGATTTTCGTCTAAGTTCAACCAGTTTTGCGACTTGGACTTTAAATCGACTGTCAGTACGCCCCGATCTGTGCCAATGAGCGCATAGTGTTTCCATCTCGCAAAAGCCCGGATTGGCTCGCCATTGATCTCGGAGAGCTGAATTCGAGTTCTAGTGATGCCGTGACTTACGTGGAACTCGACCAGCGTATGCATACTCGTAAGTGCGGCTACTGTTTGGTTTTCCCCTGAAAAGTCAATGTAGAAGATGTCAGAGTTTTCGTCTAACGCAAACAACTCAAACTGCTGCCCTGGGGGGCCGTCGACGCCACAAATCAAGGATGAGTGACTTGCAGCACAGATACCATAGTCATCGGTAAATACCGCGTTAGAAGTAAAGTTACCTTCATAGAGAGTTGTCTTGGGCTTTACACTAGCACTCGAAACTTCTACGTGATGTATACCGTGTTCTGTCAAAATTCCGACGCTTTGATCTTGAATACGAAATGGAGGCCTGATTGGCATCTGAATTGTGGGGCTTTCCAAGATCAGTTTGATGTCGCCATCTGTGAGTTTAAAGAGATCACCCCGTGTCGAAGTAAGGAAAACAGCTTCACCCATCGGCATGATCTGCGCTACGCTCGACCCCGCGGTAACACGAGTAGTTGGTTCGATTGTGGCTTCGAGCAAGCTCTGCTCTGTGATTTTATGGACGCCTCGCAGAGTAGCGATCCAAACCGCTCCATCACTATCAAAAGCAAGAGCCTCTACTAGAGACGGACTGACGTAATTCTCGAGGTCGGTAGGGAAGTATCTTAATGTCGTTGCAGAAGCATTAAACGCGGGCAACAGCAAAAAGATGGCAGCTCGTAGAAATGGCCCAGAGAGAGCCAATGTTTTAACTCGCGCTTGAATCAACTTGCAAGTTTTTGAAACTCGGTATTGAACTCGTCTACCGCTTGCTTGAGCTCGCTAGCCACATCAGAAAGCGTCTTCTGGTCCATGGCGCCCCAGTCTTCTTCAATCATAGAAGCAACATGCCGCGCTCGGTTGGCTCCTATGTTCGCGCACATAGACTTTATGGCGTGTCCTGTCTTTCTGAGGTCGAGTTCTGGGGAATCCAACGGTTGGTTTAATTCTGTGTACAAGGACTGAAACTGATCTTTGAACCCTTTATGAAGATCGGCAAGCAGAGTGGGGTTGCCAGTTTCTCGCGCAAGTCGCGCGAGCTGTTCCGTAGTTTCAACATCAAGGGTTGGAAGGGGGTCCGCGTTTTTACGTTTAGTTTGCTGTGTCGCTGGTTCTAACACTGAATCATGTGAGGCTAGGCTGTCGGACAGTTCAGCAAGAGAGAACGGCTTTCGGAGAAACTTGTCCATCCCCACTTCAAAAGCTCTCTCTCGATCACTATCCGTGTAGCCAGCAGTGAGTGCGATGATCGTTGGTCTGTGATGATTCTTTGCTCCCATTGATGACTGTCTAATGGCCCTAGTCGCTTCGAAGCCATCCATTACTGGCATCTGACAGTCCATGAAAACTACGTCCGGCTTCCAGGCAGCTGCTTCAATCACTGCATCTTTACCATTTGTTACGATCCTAACTTCATGGCCGAGATGATGCAGCATTTCGTTAACAATGTTTTGGTTGATCTCAATATCCTCGGCTACGAGGACCCTTAGCTTACGTGGATGTCCAGTATTCGTAGCCAAAGGCCCTTGATCCGAACAGGGCTTTCGCTCAAACAGAATTGCCTCCCGTAACGACTCCTGAGTTGCCGGTAGTGAAATGTGCGGGAAGTCTATACCGTTGGAGGGAGAGTTGCTGTAGGTAACAATCTTTGGACGAGTCTCGTGTTGGGACGATAGAAAATCGACAGAATGATCCGCTGGTATTATCGCAACGTCCCCACGTTGTAGTGATTCGATTTCTTTAAGTGAGGCCGTAGTAGTGTTTAGTCCAAGTCTGCGCAAGTGCATTGTTAGAGAATCGATTATCTCTAAATCATCGCCAACAATTATTATTGGCTTCTTAAATACTATGTTTTGAACTTTCGGCTGACTTACTGTAACTGGAATCTCAACAAAGAACTTGGAGCCATGTCCCAGTTCACTCTCCACAAAAGCTCTGCCGCCCATCAGCTCGACGTACTCTCTCGTAATAGAGAGACCTAGACCGGTGCCCCCATATTTTCGAGTAGTGCCCGTGTCAACTTGAGTAAACTGATCAAAAATCGACTCCTGCTCAGATTGATCAATACCAATACCGTCATCATGAACTACGAGTTGCAAGACACCAACGTTTTCTTGCCTGATTGACACAGACGCTGCTACCCGTACGTACCCGTCGGCGGTGAACTTGATTGCATTGCGAACGAGGTTTGCTAAGCATTGACTTAGCTTTTGCTCGTCTCCAATTATGAGGGAGGTATTGTGTTGAGCCGGGTACGAGAGTAGTTTCAATCCTTTCTTGTGTGCAGTAGGCGCTTGTATCTGGCAAACATGGTCGACCATTAGGTTTAAATCGAACGTTGATTCGCGCAGGCTAGTTTTAGAGGCTCCTAGTTTAGAAAGATCCAAAATATCGTTGATTATGGTTAAGAGATTTTCACCGCTACGTTTTACCGCAGACGCATAGCCAACTTCCGTGGTTTTCAAATCGGCCGCCAGGAGAAGGTCGGACATTCCGATGATCCCGTGAAGTGGTGTTCGAATCTCATGGGTCATCGTTGCCAAAAATTCTGCCTTAGATTTCGCAGCGGCCTCTGCCTGTGCTCTAGCGTGCTGCAGATCCGCAGTCCGTTCTTGGACCTTCTGTTCAAGCTCCGCGCGTTGTCTAGCTTGCAGGCGTTGCCTTGCTCGACCAATCTGTGCCAACCACGCGATCGCAAGAGCAAAAAGTGCTGTGTATACTGCATAAGCTTGGTAGGTGAGCCAAATAGGAGGTGCTATCGTTAGTCCCAGTGCGGTTGGTTCTCCCGCCCAATCTCCAGTTTGGTCCGTAGCATCTAATTCGATAGAGTAGTTTCCGTGCGATAAACCAGAGATCGAAATATTGTTTGTTCTCTCCAGATTAATCCACTCGTTATGAAGACCATCTATTCGATACCTGTAACGGATAGCTGTAGGTTGTCTGAAGGCTAGTGCGGAGAAGGAAACTGAAACGAATTGATAGTCGTGCTTGAGGTTGATGCGATCAAGACTCCAGTATGGTGATTCAAAATAAACGGGTTCGTTGAGTCTTCGGATCTCGGTTATTGTTATTGATCCCCGATATGGCTGATCGTAGACTTCATTGGAATCGATGATATTAAAGCCATTTTGCCCACCTAATAGAATGACGCCGGCCTTAGAAACTGCATGGTCGGCGCCGTAGTTGAATTCTCGGCCTTGAAGGCCATAGGACATATCAAAGGTCAATTGCTTTTGTTCTTCGAGATTGACCAAGCTCAAGCCCGCATTGTGTGATATCCACAGCCGACCTTTGTCATCAGGCAGCACTGAATATACATCCGCGCTAGGTAGCCGCACCTCATCCAGTCTTCTAAACTGCGGCGTCACCCGCTTGCCATCGCCCTCACTTATATAATTAAGCCCTCCAGAGCGAGTGCCAATCCAAATACGCTGATTAGCATCCTCTGCGAGCGACCAAATCACGTTGCTCGATAAACTGTATTCGTCATTTGCGTCATAAACGTACCGAGTGAAAGACTCACGGATCGGATCAAATAAATTCAAACCCTCTTGGGTACCTATCCATACTCGTCCATTAGAATCCTCGAGAATAGACAGCACTCTGTCGTCACTTATAGATGAATTTCGATAGGGGTCATGGGTAAAAATCTTTGAGTCGCCTGATTTAGCGTCAACGACCGTTAATCCCCCGCCATATGTTCCTATGAGCAGTCTATTGTTGGAGATGGCTTCTAGTACGCTAACACCATCACTTTCAAGTTTGATGCTACCCTGGGTTTGTGTGTGCTGCGTAATTTCACGACTGATCAGTTGGATTTCAAACAAACCACTGTTAAAAGTGCCTGCCCAAATCGTGTCATTGATTGTGGCCAGGGACATTACTTGAATGCCACGAAGAATGTTCTCAGCCGCTTTTTGTGTTTTCCAAGTGCCATCTGTTGACCTTTCCATCTTCAACATGGAAAGCCCATTGTCGGTGCCTACTACCCAGGTAGTATCATCAAGGGAACTGATCGCCGAAACGGCGCTATCTGGTAAGCCATCGTCTGCGCTGAACTGTTGAAATACGGTCCTACTGCCTTTGGCGAGTCCATTGAAAGTTCCAAACCAAATTAGCCCTGATCGACTCTGAAAGATACTGAGCACGCGATCGTCAGGTAAGTTCGGGTTGAAGTTTGTAAGCCAAATAAGTTCGTTGTTGCTCGTATAAACTGCGATACCGGAGCTTGTACCAATCCACAAGTTGCCGTCTTGGTCTTGGTGAGAGGAGTAGATTTCGTTGAGGGTATCGGCGAGTGCCGATTCGTGCATTGGGTGACGCTCAAACCTAGCTGACCCTGGGCTGCCAATAAACGCGCCTTCCGAAAGGGTTGTGAAGATAATCTCGTTGTTCTTTGTAGAGAGTAAACCAGTGGGCTGCGGGTTGGTCGCTACCTGGCCGTTGTTATAGTGGACGAGCGTGATGTCTGACCCTTGTCGATGAAGGTATAAGCCTCGGCCTTCGACGGCAACGTAAAGGTCGCCTTGGTTAGACTCTTCGAAATCTATAACTGGTGTGCTTCTTGCGCCTTCTGGCAGGAAGTAGTGATCGAGATTCTTCGATATAGGGTCGAGGTGGCTAAAACCTGGCGCGTCAGCGTAGCCTATCCAGATGCCGCCTTTGCTGCTGTTCTCGATACTGTATATGTTGTCTGAGAGTAGCCTTGTATTCTCGATAGAGGAGCCCGCCCTAACAGCGGTGAAGGTCATGTCGGCTGAATCCAAGAGATTCAGCCCTCCTCCCAGAGTCGATACCCAAATTCCACCGTGTGGATCTTCCGTGACATCCGTCGTGTAGCGATGGCTAATCGAGGAAGGATCTGAACGGTCATGGGTGAAAGCGATGACATTGGTGCCGTCATATCTATGAATGCCCTCAGACGTTACAATCCAAAGGAATCCAATTGAGTCTTGGTAGACATGGGAGACTGTCTGTTGCGTCAGCAGGTTCGATGCTTCGGATTTCGTTATTGCGTATTCGTCTTTGCGAAACGCAAACGCGAAGTCACTCGCGATTGCGAGTGACAGGATTATTACGTAGAAGTGCCTAAGCTTGCCCATCGTAGCAACGTCGTATTCTCATACGGTATATGCTACATGGTTGTTTGCATCAAGAAAGCCTCCTTGAAGGAGGCGATACGTGACCGACCACTAACTTCCTTCAGCCTACACTTGGTGGGGTCCCGCTTTGGGGTCCCGCTTTACCGGAGGCCCCACTTAAACCCTGATTGCTCGGCGGCGCTTCTCAGACCCCAGCGGAATCCAGACTGTTCGATGTTACTACGTAGGCCCCACTTAAATCCGGCCTGATCAGCGTCACTGCGCAGACCCCACTTGAATCCCGCTTGTTCGGCGTTGTTGCGGAGACCCCACTTGAATCCGGCTTGCTCAGCAGAGCTACGAAGACCCCATTTGAATCCCGCCTGCTCACTCGCGCTGCGAAGGCCCCATTTGAATCCAGCCTGATCAGCGAGGTTGCGGAGACCCCACTTGAATCCTGCCTGGTCTGCGTCGTTGCGAAGACCCCACTTGAATCCTGCTTGGTCAGCATCATTGCGGAGCCCCCACCTAAATCCTGCCTGGTCTGCGTCGTTGCGGAGCCCCCACTTAAATCCTGCCTGGTCAGCATCATTGCGGAGACCCCACTTGAATCCCGCTTGCTCACCGGCGCTCCGAAGGCCCCACCGGAATCCCGATTGCTTAGCTACGTTCTTGACGCTCCAGCCGTCTGCGGTGGACACGACCTGTTGCGAAGGCTGACCGGAAGTCAGCCACCGATCTGAAGTTCTAACGCTTCTAGGCGTGCGCGCAACCGCCGGAGTCGCACTGCTACCCGATGCTTCCCACTTAAACGATGGGCTTGAGGGGGCGGCGACATACGCAGCCGCCAAAACTCTTCTTACTTCCATCCGTTTGTCGCTGTGTGACCCTTCAGCAAGCACAGTAGAAGCAAACCCGAGGCTAAGAGCAATTCCGCAAACCGAAGCAATTTTCATGACGCAGCTCCCAATTTTGAAAGTAAAGGCGCGTTAAAAGTGAGGTCTAGTGCTCCAAAGTGGTCTTGACACCCGGATCACAATATGCTTCTACTTTAAACGAGACAGCGCAGTATTCGCTTCGGCAACCGTGCCCCATTTGGGGCAAGGCGCTAACTTTTTTCGTCGGCCAGCTCTCGCACGAGGCGCTGTTCAGCCTGGAAAATCGACTGCCAGTCGATGGGGCTGTTGGGGTCGGGGGCGGTGAGGCGCTGGAGGTGCTCCGCGGCACCCCAGCGACGGGTGGTGGACGGTCCTTCGGATTCCCTCGGCGGCGCGATGAGTTCCTCACCGCCGGGCAATCTTGGCGGCGCGCCTTCTTCGAAGATCGCCGGTCCTATGAAGTGGTCCAGACCACTCAGTTCCTTTTTGATATTTAGATCATTCTGGTCGCAATTTCGGCTTCCCACAGTCAGTGCGCGGCGTATGTTGGCGATTCCCGCACCCTGAACAAATGGTGAGTAGCTAAGGCGCCCGTCGGGTTCGATGGCGGGCTCGGCAGAGGTGACGAGCATGCATTTGAGCTCGTCATTGGTGAGTTCCGGTTCCAACTCCAGCATGAGTGCCGCAAGGCCGCTCATTACCCCTGCAGCCTGCGAGCTGCCGGTCATCACAAATTCTCCCGTGCTCAGAAAGTACTCCGGAAAGTCCGCCGCGAGCGACGACGTTGGCGGTGTGATCCCACTGATATGGCCCCCGGGAGCCACGATGTCGGGCTTCAGATGGCCCAGAGGCGTTGGCCCGCGGGAGGAGAAATCCGGTACGTAGTCGTCATTTCGGTCATCCTCAGTCCACGAATCGGTCACGGCGCCCACGGTGAGAAGGTAGGGGAGGTTTCCCGGTGATCCAATACTCATCGGCTCGGGGCCCTCATTGCCGGCGGCCGCCACGACGAAGATGCCGGCCTCCCAGGCTTTCAGGAGGGCCTGGTTGACCGGGTCCTGCCAGTAGGGCCAGCGCGGGCGAGAGGCAAAACTGAGATTCAGCACCTGTATTCCAAGGCGCTCACGGTTAGTAACCACCCACTGCACGCCACGAACAAGGTCCAGAAGACGCGCCGTGCCATCTCGTCCAAACGCCTTGACGACAGCCAGACCTGCATTCGGTGCGACCCCGCGGAAGCTCGGATCCGGTGCAGACAGCCGCCGTGTACGGTCGCTGCGGGCGATGACGCTCGCAATGTGGGTGCCGTGGCCGCTTTCATCTTCCGCGACGTCGACCTCGCGGCCGGTCATGGCATCGAAGCGGCCCCAAATGCGCGGCTCGCCCCGCGTATTCATGGCGATGGCGTCGGGATCTTCCCAGAGACCGGAATCGAGCACCGCGATTCCTATCCCTTCGCCCGTTATCCCAAGTTTGTGAAGCGCGGAGGCTCCGGAAACGGTGGGAAAATAGCTGTCGTTTCCGGGTTCTTCGTAGGACGGGACCAGAGAAGTCCGGCAATCAGGGCCGGAAATTGCATCAATGGAAATTTCGGACTGGACGCTGGATGGATTCCCAGGGGCATGGGCGAAGCGCACCGTGAGTTGGGTTTCGCTGCGAGCCTTCACTCTGATGTCTTCCAGATCAGTCCAGGACCCATCGTTCGATTCTGCATCGGTCAGTGGACTCAGGGTCGAACCAGCCAGCGCGGCACTCTGGAGACGGCCAAGGCTGTCGGGCCAGGCGAGGTCGATGCGGTTGAGGCCGATGTCGAGGTCGCCCTTGTTGAACAGCCGCCACCGCAGTTCGCTCTTGTCCCAGCTCAGCTCGATCGCGCCTGCCAGCGCGCAATTCGGATCAACCGGGGGTTCAGGCTCGGGCTCCCAGGCGAGATCGTCGATCACTCGCCCTATCGATGGTGTTGACTCGAGCACGGCGTCGAGCTGACGGCGGGTGAGTTCCGCGCCCACCGCGTCGATAAGTGGAAGCCGGTGGGTGATGTGGCCGCCGGCACCCTCAATCGCCGTTTCGATGGGCGCCAGTGGAATACCCTGGAGCATCACGAGGAGCACCTCCTCGTCGTCAGCCTGAGCGGCGGTGAGGGGTGCCAGCAGCAGCAAAAAAAGTCGCCCGACCCAGGCGGGGTGCGGTAAGCGCGTCTTCAGGAGTGGAGCTCTCGCGCCCGCTCGATACACTCTGAGTAATCAGCTTGCACGGCCATGGGGACTTCTTCCGCGCACAGAGGATGGGCGAGAAAGTAGCCCTGGAGCAGGTCACAGCGTCGCGAAGCCAAAAAGCCGAGCTGATCTTCGGTTTCGATGCCTTCGGCGATCGAACGCATGTTGAGCGCCCTCGCGAGGGCAATGATGGCATCGACAATAGCAGCGCCATCGGCGCTAGCCATGTCCGATACGAAGCTCTGGTCGATCTTGAGGGTGTCGATGGGAAACTTGCGCAGATAATTGAGCGACGAGTAGCCCGTACCAAAATCATCGACGGCGAGATCAAGGCCCAGGGACTTCAGTTCCTTCAGTTTCAGCACCGTGTTATCGCCGTCGATCATAATGGCGGACTCGGTGAGTTCGAGTTCCAGGCGCTCCGCGTCGACGCGCGAGCGCGGCAAAAAGTCGCGAATGTAGTGAATGAGATCCGGCCGATTGAACTGGAGGGGAGAGATGTTCACGCAGATGCGGAACGATGGGAGACCGCCCGCATCCCACTCGCGACACTGTTCGGCCACACGGCTCAGCACCCATTCGCCCAGCTCAATAATCTGTCCGGTCTGCTCCGCGACAGGAATAAAATCGGCGGGCGATATCATGCCGCGCTGCGGATGGCGCCAGCGTAACAGCGCTTCGAGGCTTACAACCCGCCCGGTCAGCGCTTCAATCTGAGGCTGGTACCAGACTTCCAGCTGCTGATCACGAATGGCGTGGCGAAGGTCTTCCTCGAGTTCCAGTTGTTCGAGAGACCGCGCGTTCATCTCTTCGTTGTAGAAGCGATAGCAGGCCCGGCCATCGGCTTTCGCCGCATACATAGCGGTATCCGCGTTGCGCACAAGGGCGTCCGCGTCGTCACCGTCCTCAGGGAACAGCGCGATGCCTATGCTCGGTGTAACGACGGGGTTGTGCGTGTGCAGATGGATGGGCTCGGAAAGCACGTTAATGATGCGGCGGGCGATACGCTCTACATCCGTTGTGCTCGTGACATCGGAAAGTACGATGGTGAACTCGTCCCCACCCAGGCGGGCGATCTCCGTGTCGCCGTTGTCTTCCGCGTTCAGCTCCGTGAAGTAGCTCACCGCATCGTCTTCGCGAAGTTCGCTGGCGAGACGCTTTGCGATCTCCACCAGGAGCCGATCTCCCCGTGCGTGCCCGATGGAATCGTT
This sequence comes from Pseudomonadota bacterium, assembly GCA_038748515.1. Lineage (GTDB taxonomy): Bacteria > Pseudomonadota > Gammaproteobacteria > Pseudomonadales > Halieaceae > Congregibacter. Next base: position 108,407 of record JBCDIW010000020.1, on the reverse strand, counting down.
GATGCGCTTGAAGTTGTCCAGGTCGATGAACAGCAGCGCGCCCTGGCTGTCGCGCCGTCGAGCACGCTTCAGCCTGCGGTGCAGCTGTTCGGTAAAACTGCGGCGGTTGGGAAGGCTGGTGAGGGGGTCGAAGTACGCCAGGTAGCGCAGGCGATCTTCCTGGCGCTTGAGCACGTTGAAAGCGTCGCTCGCCCGCAGCATATACTGCACATCGCGACTGAGCAGAGACCAGTTGACGGGCTTCGTTTTGTATTGCGTCGCCCCGGCGTCGAAGCCCTCATCGATGGATTCCCGGTCATCGGATCCCGTAACGATCATGATGGGGACGCTCTCGCCCTGAGGCATGGCGCGGATGCGGCGGCATACTTCGAGGCCGGTCATGCCAGGCATTTCAACGTCGAGAAACACGAGGTCCGGCCGTTCCCGGAAAAACGCGTCCAGCGCTTCGTGCCCGTCCGCAGCTTCGATCACCTCCATGCCTTCGCTTTCAAGGCACTGGCGTGAAAGGAGGCGAACGTTGATGTCATCGTCGGCCACAAGAATACGGGGCCGCGCCGGCGACGGCGAAGCCTCATCCGCATGCTCGCGCGCGCGCAGATCAGCCTGGATATCAAGCTTGCTCATGGCAGCTAGCTAACCTTCCTCGACGCTGTGGGGAGCGCCGCAGGGGTATGATTGTACCTCAACACTGCAAAAAGTATGCCCCTCTCTGGGGCAGGGCCACCAAGCGGGTTTCGTCGATCAACATGCTAAGATTACTCCCAATCCTGCGTTTTAGATTCATTTGATGACCATCGCATCCGATCGTCTTGCGCTGATCCGCGAGCAGGTGCAGCGCCACCTCGATGCCGAGCAGCAACAGGAGCTCGCCCCCGCAGAGAAGACCCTTCTGGTCGAGCGGATCAAGGCGCAGCTCAAAGCGCACAACGCCGTCATCGTTGCGCACTACTACACGGCGCCCGAAATCCAGGCCCTGGCGGAGGAAACAGGCGGCTGCGTTTCAGATTCGCTCGAGATGGCCCGGTTCGGACACGACCACAGCGCTGAGACGCTCATCGTTGCCGGTGTGCGCTTCATGGGTGAGACGGCGAAGATCCTGACCCCGGAAAAGCGCGTGCTCATGCCGACGCTCGAGGCCACTTGCTCCCTGGATATCGGCTGTCCCGCGGATGAGTTTTCCGACTTCTGCGACGCGCACCCCGACCGTCAGGTCGTGGTCTACGCAAATACCTCAGCCGCTGTTAAGGCCCGCGCCGACTGGGTGGTCACGTCGAGCATCGCCCTGGACGTTGTGGACTACCTCGATGCCCAGGGTGAGAAAGTGCTCTGGGCACCGGACAAGCATTTAGGCGACTACGTACAGCGCCAGACCGGGGCGGACGTGATCATGTGGGACGGCGCCTGCATCGTTCACGAAGAATTCAAAACCCGCGCCCTGCTCGACCTCAAGGAGGTCTACCCCGACGCCGCGGTGCTCGTTCATCCTGAGTCTCCCGCGAGCGTTGTCGACATGGCGGATTGCGTCGGTTCCACGTCACAGATCATCCAGGCCGCGCGCGCGATGCCCAATCCGCAGTTTATCGTCGCCACGGACCAGGGCATTTTCTACAAGCTGCAGCAGCAGGCGCCCGGCAAGCAATTCATCATCGCACCCACCGCTGGCAACGGGGCGACCTGTCGAAGCTGCGGTCACTGCCCCTGGATGGCGATGAATGCCCTGGACACGCTGGCCACGGTGTTCGACCGGGACGATAACGAGATTCTCGTGGATCGAGTGCTGGCCGAGCGGGCCATGAGGCCGCTGCGTCGCATGCTCGATTTCAATTCTCGCGAGGCCGCCTGATACGCGAACTACTGTTCGCTGCCTGCCACCTGCCACCTGCCACCTGCCTACCGGCAGCGGTCTAGCATCAGGACTCGAGCATGTCGCGCATGTCTGCCACGTCGCGCAGACGCTGACTGATCTTCGCTCCCGTGGTGTAGTCGGTCTTCACCAGATCCAGCGCATAGCGAAGCTGTTTTTCGGCCTGATCAAGAACCCCATTGAGAATGAAGTACTCCGCCCGGGCCTGATGCAGCCCGACGATGTTCCCCGCCAGACCCTGAACCTCGGCCAGTAGATACCAAAGATAGGGATCACCGGGGCGGCGCTTGCTTTGTTCCAGAAGCACTTCTTCCGCGATATGTGATTCTTCCGCATTCATCAGCGCTTCGGCGTAGGTCATGGTGAGGGCGTGATTGCCCGGACTCAGGCGGAGCCGTGCCGCGAGTCTTTCCACCGCTTTTTCGGGCTCCCCCCGAACCATCTGGATTCGTGCGTCCGCGATGATGTACTCGAGACGATCGGGGTCCCGGGCCCACAGGGAGTCGAGTTCCAGGGCGGCCTCGTCCGGTCGGCTGGCGTCCGTCAGAGCCAGTACCAGTCCGTACCGCGCCGCGGTAAGGGACTTGGGTGATCCATCGATCTGGTTATTGAAGGTGCGAATGGCCTCTTCGGGCGTGTCCGCGAGTTGATTGAGAACCCGCGCGCGCATCAATTGATATTCGAGCTTCAGCGGACGAATCTTTTTTGGGTACTGGCGGGCGCGATTGCGCGTGTCGGCAATACGGTTTTCGGACAGCGGGTGGGTGCGCAGAAACTCCGGAACACGATTCCCGGTAGCGTAGCGCGAGGCCTGCAGCATGCGCTCGAACATCGTGGCAGCGGCGTGCGGGTCCATGTCGGCTTTGACCATGGTCTGCATGGCAACGCGGTCTGCCTCGGCCTCGTTGCTCCGCGAGTAGCGAAGCGCCGAGTCCTGCGCCGCGGCCTGGGCCGCCGTGAGGGCGGCGAGGCCCACATCGCTGCCGGCGGTCGCCATGAGCACAAACCCCGCCAGCATCGCCGCCAGAGTCAGGGGTTGCTGCGTGCGCGCGAATTCCATGCGCCGCGAGAAGTGCCGCTGACTGAGGTGGGCTATTTCGTGAGCAATCACCGTGGCGAGTTCGTCCTCGGTCTGGGCGTGCAGCAAAAGTCCGTTGTGAATACCGATAACACCTCCCGGGACTGCGAAGGCGTTAATGGTCGGGTTATCGACGAGCACGAGTTCAATGCGGCGGTCCTGCAGCTCGCTGTGAGTGACCAACTCGAAAATCAGATCTTCCAGATAGCTGAACAGAAGCGGGTCATTGACCGTGGCGACCTGGCTTCGAAAGACACGTAGCCAGGCTCTGCCCAACTGGTGTTCATACTCGGCCGAGAACAGGCTCGAACTGCCTTCGCCGAGGTTGGGAATCTTGAGCTCCTGGGCGATCGGCGCACTGCTGAGCGGCGCTAGAACCACGGCACCGAGGACGGCCAGGGCGGCGACTCGATGGCGCACGCCATGCCCCGCCGGGGCGGCTGATTTGCGATGCAACTTGGTGCGGCTCATGTGCATGCAGTATTCTACGGGCGGTTCAAAAATTGCGACTTATCGTTTCGGCGGTCGTCGGGCAGCCCTGTCGGCGTAGCCCGCCTGGTGTTCGCAGCGCGGATTCTGCCAGCGTTTGACGCCGAGCTGGAGTGAATGTTCCGGTTTGCGATCCAGGCCACAGAGGTACGTCCCGGCTCAACCTGAGCTCAACAATGCAACTCGGGTCCGGCGCGGCCTGAGACCGCGCGCTGTCGGCCTTTTGCGAGCGATGTCTAAGCGGGTCCAGAAATTTCCAGTTTGATAGAGCCAGTTTGATCGAGACAGTAGCGTGAACTCCAAGGACGCCCAAGATGCCGATGCGGTGGTGGATGCTCGTGGGCACCGCTGCCCCATGCCCCTGCTCATGGCCAAGCGCGCCCTGAACAAGCTGGATGCGGAGCAAACGCTGAATCTGGTCTCGACCGACCCGGGCTCCATGCGGGATTTCGAGGTGTTTGCGCGTCAGAGTGGTCACGAGCTGATGCAGGCCGTGGAACGGAACGGCGAGTTTCACTTCCAGTTGCGGAAGCGGTAGCGTGTTTGAGATTTTCAACAAGTGGAGCCAGCGATACCTGTTCGAGGAAGAGTCGGTGCTGCTCCTCGTTATGGTGCTTCTGGCGCTGCTTCTGCTGGCGACCATCGGTGACATCCTCGCCCCGCTCCTCGCCGCCGTTGTTCTCGCCTATCTGGTGCAGGGCGTTGTTAACGTGCTCTGTCGCGTCGGCTTTCCGCCCTGGCTCGGCTTTGCCATGGCGTTCACGGTGTTCATGGGCGCGTTCTTCGCGATACTGCTTGGGCTCCTGCCCCTCGTGTGGCGCCAGTCCATCGGACTGCTCGCCGAGGTGCCGAGGATGATCGAACAGGGCCGTGAGTTGCTGGAAGTTCTGCCTGCGCGCTATCCGGAGCTGTTCAGCCAGACCCAGGTCGATCAGCTCGTGGGTACGGCCCAGGGCGAGATCGCGCTGCTCGGCCAGACCATCTTTACCCGCACGCTGGCAGGGCTTCTCGGCTTCGTCACAGTGGTGGTGTACGCCGTTCTCGTGCCAATTATCGTGTTCTTCCTGTTGAAGGATCGCGGCCAGATCATTGATTGGCTCGCGGGTTTTCTGCCGGACAAGCGGCCGCTTCTCGATCGCATCTGGGATGAGATGAACGTACAGGTCTCCAACTACGCCCGCGGCAAAGTCGTGGAGATTCTGGTGGTCGGCGCCGTGAGCTACCTGTCGTTTGCCTGGCTCGGCCTGCGCTATTCGGCGCTGCTGGGGCTGCTGGTCGGCCTGTCGGTGATTATCCCCTACATCGGCGCGTTTATCGTAACGGTGCCCGTCGCCGCGGTGGCCATGTTCCAGTGGGGTGTCACCTCGGAATTCTATTGGGTGATTGCTGTCTATGTGGTTATCCAGGTACTTGATGGCAACGTGCTCGTACCGCTGCTGTTTTCCGAGGCGGTCAATCTCCATCCCGTCGCCATCATCGTCGCCGTTCTTTTCTTTGGCGGTATCTGGGGTCTTTGGGGCGTGTTCTTTGCGATCCCCCTGGCCACGTTGATCAAAGCGGTGATCTACGCCTGGCCCAGGCGCGAAGCAACCGCCAAACCTGTCACCGCGGAGTAGATTCAATGCGGAAAAACACCGCCCTTCAGCAAGCAGGGCAAGTCTGGCTTGCGCTTGTTTTCCTGGTCGCCACGGCCTGCGCGGCTCCCGAGTCCGCGGAGTACAGCGGGCCGGTACAGAGCCCCAACGACCGCTTCGCTTACCGGTTGCTTACGCTGGATAACGGGCTCAAGGCGCTGTTGGTCTCAAACCCCGATTCGCCCAAGGCGGCCGCGTCGCTGGATGTTCAGGTCGGATCCGGAGACAACCCCGAGGGCCGGGAAGGGCTGGCACATTTTCTCGAGCACATGCTGTTCCTGGGCACGGAGAAGTACCCCGATCCCGCCGAGTACGAGCGCTTCATAACGGAACACGGCGGAAGCCGAAACGCCTACACCAGCTTCGAGCACACCAATTACTTTTTCGACGTTGACGCGGCACACCTGGACGGCGCTCTGGATCGTTTTGCGCAGTTTTTTATCGCCCCGAAGCTGGATGCCGAGTACGTCGAGCGTGAGCGCAACGCGGTGCAGGCGGAGTACCAGATGGGCCTCAAGAGCGACGGTCGCCGGGGGCTCGATGTGTTGCAGGCCAGTATGAATCCGGCCCACCCGTTCAGCCGTTTCACCGTGGGCAGTCTCGATACTCTCGCCGATCGTCCCGGCGATCCGATTCGCGAGGACCTGCTGGATTTCTACGAAGCGTATTACTCGGCCAATCTCATGCGCCTGACCGTGGTCGGGCGAGAGTCCCTGGATGCGCTGCAGAACATGGTGGAGTCGCGCTTTGCCGCGGTACGGAATCGAAAAACGACGCTCCCGGCGATCAAGGAGCCGCTCTTCGCCGATGCCCAGCTCCCCATGCTTCTTACCGTAAAACCGCAGGGCACGCTGCGGCAGCTGCAGGTCAATTTTCCGATCAACGATTACCGCGCGGACTACGACGCGAAACCCATGGCCTACATCTCCAACCTTGTTGGTCACGAGGGTGAGGGCAGTCTTTTGTCGGCGCTCAAGCGCGACGGGCTGGCCGACGGACTGTCTTCGGGAAGTGGCCTGAGCTGGCGGGGCGGTGCGCTCTTCCAGATCAACATTGGGCTTACGGAGCGAGGTGTCGGGCAATACGAGCGGGTTCTGTCGAGGGTGTTCGCCTACCTGGATCTACTGCGCGAAGAAGGTGCCGTACGGCGCATCTACGAGGAGCAGTCTTCGCTGGCAGAGCTGGCGTTTCGCTTTCGCGAACCGGTGGCGCCGATTCGCTACGCGAGCAGCCTGAGCAACAGCATGCACTACTACGCCGATGATGACGTGCTGCAGGGCCCCTACCTTATGACCCGCTTCGATGTAGACATGATCGAGGGTGGGCTGGAGGATCTGCGCGCCGAGCGTTCCCAGGTCGTGCTTACGGCGCCGGAAGTCGCGACGGATCTGGTATCGCCTTACTACGAAGTGTCCTACAGCCTCACCGGGCCGGAGGCGATCACGCTGGCCAAATGGACGGCGGACGCCGGCGACGGGTTGAAACTGCCCGCCGCGAATCCCTTTATTGCCGAAAGCGTTGAGCTGCTGCCCATTGCCGAGGGCAACCCGGAGCTTCCGGAGCTGCGCGTGGACGAGGAGCGCATAAAGATCTGGCATCGCCAGGCAGAAGAGTTCCGAGTGCCCAAGGGAGCGCTCTATATCAGCTTCCGCTCACCCAGCGTCGGGGCCGACCCCACGCAGTTGGCCGCGGCGTCGCTGTACACCCGGATGGTGACCGATGCGCTTAACGAGTACACCTATCCCGCATTGCTGGCCGGAGTGGGCTTCCGTTACTACCGTCATAAGCAGGGTCTTGGACTGCGTATCTCAGGCTATAACGACAAGCAGCTGCGCCTGCTCGAGGATCTACTGAACGGCATCGCCGAGGAATCCTTCGATGCCAACCGCTTTGCGCGGGTGCGCCGGGAGATGGTCCTGGAGCTTGAAAACACCGTGGCGCGTCGTCCCTCGTCCCAACTCCTGGATCGCGTGCGCGAGGGCGTGAGCTCCGGTGTGTACTCGGACGAGGCGCTCATCGCGGCGTTGGAGGCCATGAATATCGAGAGCCTGGCCACCTATCGGGACGACTTCTGGGAAACCGCCCGCGTCGAAGCCCTGCTGTACGGTAATCACTCCGCTGCGGACAGCGAGGCTGTCGCGAAGCTGTTGACGAACGTGCTGGATGAAGGCGCGGGCCGTCCTGCCCTCGCCCCGGAAGTGCTGAAGCTGGGGCCCGGGAAGGACGTCCAGCTCGAGGTCGACATTGAGCACAACGACGCGGTGGTTGCCTGGTACTTGCAGGGTGCCGGGCAAAGCTGGGAAGACCGGGCCGCGGTCGCACTCATTGCCCAGGCCATCGAATCGGACTTCTTTCAAAAGCTGCGCACCGAGCAACAGCTTGGCTACGTTGTATCCAGCTTTTCCTGGCCCCAGTACAACCTGCCCGGCCTGATGCTGCTCATCCAGTCACCCTCGCATTCCGCCACTGATGTCCTCGGGGCCATGGACGAATTTCTCGCGGCCACGGTCGACGAGATCACCCCCGAGCAGTACGCGCGTCACCAGCAGGCTTTGATCAATAATCTGCTTAAACCGCATGACAATCTTCTTGAACGCGCGGAGTTTTACTGGCAGTCCATCGCGTCCCGGGAGTTTGCCTTCGATCGCCCCGAACGGCTTGCGCAGGCGGTGCGGGAGACCCGCTATGAGGACTGGAAGGACTATTACCAGCGGGTGTTGCTCGACGAACGACGCTCCATGCTCTCCATGAGCCCCGGAGCGCAAGGGGCGTTGCCGCGACTTGAAGGCGCTGAAGTTTTTGACGATCCCGCTGAACTCCAGAGCAAGCTGGGGCTAATCAAGATCGATCTCGCTCCACTCTAAGTAGGCAAAGACCCACGAATCGCGGCGGCCGGCGCTTTGTCTGCCGCCGTTTTTGCGCGCATGTTGGGTGTCACTCCAACTCGCGGGCGCCCCACTATGCCGCCCGGGGCAACGCTCTCACTCAGTCCCCTTCGCTTTTCTCATTGTTGCACGTCCGGACCCCTTCGATCGCATAAAGATCCATAATAGAACTATATAAAACTGAATTTTCAAGGTTTTTCTTGAGTCCAGGTTCTGTCCGCTGTATTCTGCACAGGCACACGACGAGAGAGCGGTGGACGCTCGCTAGTGTATCGTGCCTTCAAGTCAATCAGTTCCAAAATAGAATATTAAGCTAGAGCTTGTTGCGGACGCGTCGACGCCCAGGGCAGACGCCACTACCGAACAACTGGACGCATTTGAAGCTGAGGCAGATCGCCCGTGGAGAAAGCGGAACGTATCCGGTAGATGCTGTGACAGCCAAGCGGGGGCCGCATCATGATCGAAGACGAAGACCCAATCGAAACTCGCGAGTGGCTCGATGCGCTGGACGGGGTCGTCAAGCACGGCGGTAAAGATCGTGCGCGGTCTCTTTTGCTGCAAGTGGCCGAGCACGCCGTCGACGCCGGTGTCCGCCTCCCCACCGCGATCACCACGCCTTTTCGCAACACCATCAGTCCGGCCGAGGAGAAAGCCATGCCGGGCGATCTGTTCATGGAGCGACGGATCCGCTCCCTGATTCGCTGGAACGCCCTCGCCATGGTGATGCGCGCTAACGACAACGACGAAGGGCTCGGCGGGCATATCTCGAGTTTTTCCTCATCCGCCACGCTCTACGACGTCGGTTGCAACTATTTCTTCCGTGGGACCGACGACGGCCATCCCGGCGATCTCGTGTTCTATCAGGGGCATAGCGCGCCCGGCATGTATGCCCGTTCCTACCTAGAGGGTCGCCTGACGGAGACGCAGCTCGACAATTTTCGCCGCGAAGTCGGCGGCGGTGGACTTTCGTCCTATCCCCATCCCTGGCTCATGCCCAATTACTGGCAGTTCCCCACCGTGTCGATGGGGCTGGGTCCCATTCAGGCGATTTATCAGGCCCGGGTGATGAAGTATCAACAGGACCGCGGTCTCGTCGATCACAAGGACCGCAACGTGTGGTGCTTCATGGGCGACGGTGAATGCGACGAGCCCGAGTCCCTCGGTTCCATCGCGCTGGCCGGACGCGAAAAACTCGGCAATCTGATCTTCGTGGTGAACTGCAATTTGCAGCGACTGGACGGGCCAGTGCGCGGTAACGGAAAAATCATCCAGGAGCTGGAAGGCGTTTTTCGCGGCGCCGGCTGGGATGTCGTCAAGGTGATCTGGGGCCGGCGCTGGGATCCGCTGCTCGAACGCGATGAGTCCGGCATGCTGCAGAAGCGTATGGACGAGGTTTGTGACGGGGAGTTGCAAAACTACAAGTTCAACGGCGGTGCCTACACGCGGGAGCACTTCTTCGGTAAATATCCCGAGTCCCTCCACCTGGTCAAAGACCTGTCCGACGACGAGATCATGTACCTCAACCGGGGTGGCCACGACCCCTACAAGGTGTACGCGGCCTACGCCCGGGCATCCGGCCAGTTCGAACGTCCCACCGTAATCCTCGCTATGACAGTGAAGGGCTATGGCACGGGTGAGGCCGGCGAAGCGAGCAACGAGACCCATTCGCTGAAGAAGCTGGACATCGAGGCGCTGAAGGCGTTCCGAGATCGCTTTGCCATCCCCATTGACGATAACGACCTGCCGCATGTTCCTTATTATCGCCCGGACGAAAACAGTCCGGAGATGCGCTACATGCGCGAGCGCCGGCGTGAACTCGGCGGACTCATCCCCGCGCGGCGCAGCGAGGCGCAGGTGCTCCCCGTACCGGGACTGGACTCCTTTAATGCGCAGACCAAGGGCAGCGGCGATCGCAGTATTTCCACAACCATGGCTTTCGTTCGCATGCTATCCACCCTGGCCAAAGACAAGGCCATCGGTCATCGCGTGGTACCGATCGTTCCCGACGAAGCGCGCACTTTCGGCATGGAAGGTATGTTCCGCCAACTCGGCATTTACTCATCGGTGGGCCAGCGCTACACGCCTCACGACTCCGACCAGATCATGTACTACAAGGAGGACATCAAAGGGCAGATCCTAGAAGAGGGCATCAACGAGGCCGGTGCCACTTCAGCCTGGCTGGCCGCGGCAACGTCCTACAGCACCAGCAATTACCCCATGGTGCCTTTCTATATTTTCTATTCGATGTTTGGCTTCCAGCGTATCGGTGATCTGGCCTGGGCCGCTGGAGACAGTCAGGCCCGGGGCTTCCTCATCGGCGCTACCAGCGGTCGCACGACGCTGAACGGCGAGGGCCTGCAACACCAGGATGGTCACAGCCACATGCTCGCATCGACGATCCCGAACTGCGTCAGCTACGACCCGACCTACGCCTTTGAACTCGCCGTCATCATCCAGGACGGACTGCGGCGCATGTATACCGAGCGCGAGAACCGCTTCTATTACATAACCACCATGAACGAGAACTACCCGCAGCCGGAGATGCCGGAAGGCGTGGTGGAAGAAATTGTGCGCGGGATGTATCGACGTCGGGCATCGGGAGACGCTGCGCCGCCGATCCGTCTCGGCGGTTCGGGAAGTATTCTTCGCGAGGTCGAGGCCGCCGCCGAGCTTCTGGCGGAGGAGTTCAATGTGGACGCCGAGGTCTGGAGCCTGACGAGCGTCAACGAACTGGTCCGTGATGGCCAGCGGATAAAACGGTGGAACCTCCTAAATCCTGAAGAACCCCAGCGCACCGCATTTTTTACGGAGCAGCTCGGCGACAGTGAAGCACCTTTCATCGTTGCAACGGACTACATGAAAAGCCACGCCGAGCCCTTGCGCGGCTTTTGTTCCTGCCCCTTCGAGGTGCTGGGCACGGACGGTTTCGGGCGCAGCGATACGCGCAGCCAGTTGCGAGAGTTTTTTGAAGTCAGCCGCAGCTGGGTCGCCTATGCGGCGCTGGCTGCGCTTTGCAGGCAGGGAAGGCTAAGCGCTTCGGACCTGCTTGCGGCCCGCGAAAAGCTCGGCATCGACCCCGCAAAAGTCGACCCGACGACTATTTGAAGGCGGATCGAAGCTGCGACTTTCGCATAGACGTTTGCATACAGGCTCGAGCAAGCACACAGTCCTGGAACTAGTCACCGATAAGATTGGCCCGACCGCGGTTGAGGCCGACTGAAAGCGTCTCGAGGAGACACCACATGGCTCAGGAAACCGTCGTCGTTCCGGATATCGGCTCCGACGCTGCCGAAGTTGTCGAACTCCTGATTGCGCCTGGTGATCAGGTTGCGGTGGAGCAGGGCCTTATTGTTCTGGAGTCAGACAAGGCCTCCATGGAGGTGCCGTGCACGGTCGCCGGAACCGTGGTCGAAGTGCTCACCAAGCTGGGGGATCAGCTCGCTGAAGGTGCGCCGGTCGTGGTTGTTGAGCTTATTGCGGGAGCTGCGGATGAAACCGCAGGGGACGCCAGTGCAGCGCCGGCGGAGGCGGTACCGGCCGCCGAAGCGGCCGCGTCCGCCGCGGAAGCTCCCAGTGTTCCTGCAGCATTCGCGGGAGAGCCCGTCGTCGTTCCTGTTCCCGACATCGGTACCGATGAGTCCGTAGACCTGATCGAAATCGCCGTTCAGGTCGGAGACGAGATCAGTAAGGACGACACCCTGGTTGTTCTTGAGTCGGACAAGGCTTCGATGGAAGTTCCGGCCCCACAGGGCGGACGCGTTCTGGAGCTGTTGATCAGTGAAGGGCAGCAGGTGCGCGAAGGCGATCCGCTGTTGCGCTTGGCGCCATCGGATGCGGCAATCGCCGCGGCTCCGGCCGTCACCGCCGCGCCGACGCCTCGACTCGAGCCAACCGTCGGGAGCCGTGAGGATGCCGTGTCCACGCCCACCGCGGCAGCGCCCGCGCAGCCGGGCGTCGCCGCAGCGCCTGCCAGCGAAGTCTATGCCGGGCCGGCGGTGCGCCGTCTGGCCCGGGAGTTTGGGGTGAATCTCGCCGCCGTACGCGGCAGCGGCCCCCGGGGGAGAATTCTTAAGGAAGATCTCCAGACTCACGTGAAGCGCGCGCTGGAGAAGCCGGCCGGGACCCAGGCCGGTGGCGCGTTGCCGCTGGTGCCCGAGGTTGATTTCTCGGCCTTCGGCGCCGTCGATGTGACGGAGCGCAGCAAGATCGATCGCGTCACGGCGGACAATATGCAGCGCAGCTGGCTGAACGTTCCCCACGTGACCCAGTTTGATGATGCGGACACCACCGATCTTGAACTGTTCCGCAAGTCTCTGGCGAAGGAGGCGGAAAAGCGCGGCACTAGGCTGACGCCAATCCCCTTCATCCTCAAAGCCTGCGCCGTGGCGCTCCGGCGCCACGAGAAGATCAACGCATCTCTGAGCGATGGCGGGGCCACGCTTACGTTCAAGCGCTACGTGCATATCGGCATGGCCGTCGATACGCCCGCGGGGCTGCTGGTGCCCGTTGTCCGGGATGTCGATCAGAAGTCGCTATGGGAGCTTGCCGAGGAAGTGCTCGATCTCGCGGGCCGCGCCCGGGATCGCAAGCTGAAACCGGCCGAGATGCAGGGGGCGAGCTTTACCGTGTCCAGCCTGGGCGCGCTAGGCGGTCGCGGTTTTACACCGATCGTGAACACGCCGGAGGTTGCCATTCTCGGCGTGGGGAAATCCTCTCAGCAGCCCGTCTGGGACGGCAGCGCCTTCAAGCCACGCCTGATGCTGCCGCTCGCCCTTTCCTACGATCACCGGGTGGTCAACGGCGGTGACGGCGGCCGCTTCCTCAGCGAACTCGTGCAGCTCCTCGGCGATCTGCGTCGTCTGCTGCTCTGACGGACGAGTGCATTCATGGCGCTCGGATGGCGTGACGCGTTTCTGGAGAGTGAGCGCCTGGGACCAAGCTATCTCGCTACGGCGCGTCAGTACTTCGATCCACTGGCCGCGCGCCTCGCAAGCGCCGCCAACGCGGCTCCCGCTTCTTTGCTGGTTGCGATAAACGGAAGCCAGGGTTCCGGTAAAAGCACGCTGTGCGCCTATCTGCGCCGCGCTCTCGAGGCGGAACACGAATGCTCCTGCATCGATCTGTCGCTGGACGATTTCTATCTGACTCGCGCCGAACGTGAAACGCTGGCGGCCAGCGTCCATCCTCTGCTACTCACGCGCGGCGTTCCCGGCACACACGATGTGAAGCTCCTGGAGCAGACCCTCGATGCACTTGCGGATCCCCGGGCCGGCACCGTAATGGTGCCGCGCTTTTCAAAGGCCAACGATGATCGCGAGCCGCCGGAAGCCTGGAGCCGTAAGAAGGCGCCGGTGGACGTCGTCCTCCTTGAAGGCTGGTGCGTCGGCGCGCGGAGTGTTGACGACGTGGCACTGCGCGATCCGATCAATGATCTCGAGCGCCTGGAAGATTCGGAGATGCGCTGGCGAGCTTACGTGAATGAGTGCCTGCGCGGCGTCTACGAACCTCTCTACTCGCGCTTTGGTGGCTGGATCATGCTCGCGGCTCCGGGCTTCGACCAGGTGCTGCGCTGGCGGACCGAGCAGGAGGACAAACTCCGCGAGGCGCGGGGTGGCATGGGCAGGGGTCTGATGGACGATGCGCAGCTGCGCCGTTTCGTCGCGCACTTTGAACGTCAGACCAGGCAGTGTCTTACCGATCTGCCGGAACGCTGTGACGTGGTGCTGCAGCTGGACGCTGACCGGAATATAGTTTCCGGCACCGGACTGGAGAGTTGATCGTGGCCAATGCCGTCTATCTCGTCGCGACCGATCTCGATGGGACGCTACTGGACCACGACGATTACAGCTACGAAGCCGCGCTCCCGGCCCTGCAGCTGCTTGAGGAGTTACGCATCCCGGTCATCTTTGTGTCCAGCAAGACGCGCAGCGAGATTCTCGCGCTGCGCGAGGAGCTGGGTAACGCGCATCCCTTCATAGTGGAAAACGGCGCGGCCGTGTACATCCCGGATGGTTACTTCACCTCGCCGCCCGAGGGAAGCATCGGCGCGGATGGCTTTCACTTCCGGGAATTTGTGCCGCGGCGTGAACGCTGGACCATGCTTCTTGGCGCCCTCCGCGAACGTTTCCCGGACAGCTTTCAGGATTTCGCGACCGCGGGGATCGATGAAATCGCGGCCATGACCGGTCTTTCAACAGCGCAGGCCGTGCGCGCCAACGAGCGTGAATACAGTGAACCGGTACAATGGCGCGGCAGCGCAAGCGACCTGGATGCGTTCCTCGCTGCCTTGCACGAGGGGGGCGCACGCACTTTGCGCGGGGGGCGTTTCATAAGCGTTGCGGGCGGCACTGACAAGGGCGAGGCCTGGCGCTGGCTGCGAGAGCAGTACCTTACCGCCGCGCAAGGCCGGGAAGCTTTCGATCTGGCGCTGGGAGACGGACAGAACGATGTTCCGCTGCTTGAGGTCGCGCATCGGGCGGCCCTGATTCCCGCGCCGGGTCGTCCCCTGCCGCAATTGGAACGAAGCGAGGGTATTCTTCGGCCAGCGGGCTATGGACCCGAAGCCTGGGCCGTCGCGGCTGGCGACTGGCTGAAGGAACTGTACACGGCGAGCTCTCCGGGCTCGTGAACTAACGACGCGCACGCCCGAGGAGCCCCGCGAATGGCGGATTTTTATCAGAACGGCATCATCACCACGCTGCACAACCTGTCCAATCGCCCGGTCGAGGACCTCGAGGCGGAACTGGTCAGATTTTCGCGTGCCCGGCCCATGGGCCTGCTCCTGCCGTCGCTGTATTCAGAGCTTGAGGGCGAAGCGCTGCCCCGCATTCTCGATCACCTGAGCCGTGTGCCCTATCTTGAGCAGATCGTCATTGGCCTTGACAGCGCCGATGAGCACCAATATCGCCACGCGCTCAAGTTTTTCTCACGCCTGCCCCAGCCGCACAGCGTGCTGTGGAACAACGGTCCCCGCCTTCGCGCCATCGATGCCGAGCTTCACAAGCTCGACCTCGCGCCGCGCGAAGAGGGCAAAGGTCGCAACGTGTGGTACTGCATGGGATTTATCCTGGCAGCCAATCGCGTCGAGTCCATCGCGATCCATGACTGCGACATTCTGACCTACGATCGCTCGCTCCTTGCACGGCTGATCTATCCGGTAGCGAATCCGCGATTCAACTATGAGTTTTGTAAGGGCTTTTACGCGCGGGTTGCGCGAGGAAAGATAAACGGTCGCGTGAGTAGGTTGTTGGTCACGCCCCTGCTCCGAGCCCTGAAAAAAACCATGGGTGAGGTCGAGTACATCGACTTTATGGACAGCTTCCGCTATCCCCTCGCCGGGGAATTTTCCTTCCGTCGCGATGTGCTCGTCGACCTGCGCATACCCAGTGACTGGGGTCTTGAAATCGGCGTGCTTTCGGAGATGTACCGAAACTACGCGAACAACCGTCTGTGTCAGGTTGATATCGCCGACACGTATGACCATAAACACCAGAAACTGTCAGTGAACGATGACACTACGGGTCTCTCCCGCATGTCCATCGATATCTGCAAAGCGCTGTTCCGCAAGCTGGCCACGCGAGGAGTTGTGATCAGCTCCGAAAGTTTTCGCTCCCTAAAGGCCAGTTACTACAGAATTGCTCTAGACTTCGTCGAGACCTATCAGAATGATGCGGTTATGAACGGTCTCGAATTCGACGTGCACGGTGAGGAGCATGCCGTCGAACTCTTCGCGGAAAACATCATCAAAGCCGGTGAGGCTTTCATGGATCGGCCGATGGAGCGTCCCTTCATTCCGAGCTGGTCGCGTGTGAGCAGCGCGATGCCAGAGATACTTGACCGGATACAGACTGCAGTGCGAGAGGACACAGCAGAGTATGGAGCAGGCTAACCCCGCATTCTTTACCAGCATCAGTGTGCCTGAGGTCAAGCAGCGCGTCGCCCAGCATCTGGCCAGCATCTACAACGACGGCCAGGTCGATGCGGGCATCGCCGAACTCGCCGAAGACGTTATGGCCGCCATGCGGCTTGCTCCCGATCTCGCTTCTCCCGAGCCCTACCAGAATCACTGGGATCAGCGCGACGCGCTGATGATCTGCTATGCCGACAGCATTATTTGTGAGGGCGAAAAACCGCTGCATACCCTGAAGCGCTGGTTCGACCAGCGCGCTGACGGTCTCCTCACCGGCATGCATATGCTGCCTTTCTATCCCTGGAGTTCGGACGACGGGTTTGCCGTAACCGACTATATGCGCGTCAACGCAAGACTCGGCGACTGGGACGATGTGCTGTCCATCGGCGCAAAGTACGATCTCATGGCCGACCTGGTTATCAATCATTGCTCGGGCTCGAGCGAGTGGTTTATGAACTACCTGCGGGGTGAAGAGCCGGGCCGGGATTACTTCATCGAGGTCGAAGACGAATTCGATACTTCCCTCGTCGTTCGCCCGCGCACCTCGGAACTGCTCCGGGACGTGGAGACCGTGAACGGGCCGCGCCGCGTTTGGTGTACTTTCAGTCACGATCAGGTCGACCTGAACTTCAGCAACCCCGACGTGCTCCTGCGCATGGTCGAAGTGCTGCGCCGGTACCTCGATAACGGTGTGCGCATCTTCCGGCTCGACGCTGTCGCCTTCCTCTGGAAAGCCTCGGGTACGAACTGCCTCAATCTTCGCCAGACCCATGAAATAGTCCGCCTGCTGCGCACGCTGGTGGAACACGCGCGGCACGATGCGCTGCTGATTACGGAGACGAACATTCCCAATCAGCAGAACCTGTCGTACTTCGGAAATGGCAACGAAGCTCACTGCATCTACAACTTCTCGCTGCCGCCACTGTTGGTGAACACGCTGGTCACCGGCGACTGTGCCCATCTGAAGCAGTGGATGATGAGCATGCCGCCCACGCTCAACGGCACGGCTTATTTCAACTTCATCGCCTCTCACGACGGAATCGGCCTGCGACCTGCCGAGGGTCTCCTCAGCGACGATGAGCTGCAGGTTTTGATCAACACGATGCGACGGTTTGGCGGACAGGTTTCTTATCGCGCCCTCGGGGGTGGCGAGGAAAAGCCCTACGAAGTGAACATCTCCCTCTTTGATGCGCTGCAGGGTACGGTCGACGGTCCGGATGATTTTGCCGTGGCGCGCTTTGTCTGCGCCCACGCCATCATGCTGGGTCTGGAAGGAATTCCCGGGATTTACCTGCACAGCCTGACCGGGACGCGCAATGACAACGAGCGCCTCGAGCAAACCGGGAACAAGCGTTCCATCAATCGCCACCAATGGGACTTCGATGAGCTCCAGGAGAAGCTGGATGACAAGCAGTCCCATCACGCGCAGGTGTTCGATGCCATCATGGGCCTCCTGTCGATCCGCCAGCGGCAGGCGGCGTTTCATCCGAATGCCACGCAATTCACGCTGCACCTGGCCAACCAGCTCTTTGGTTTTTGGCGTCAGAGTGGGGATCGTCGCCAGAGTATTTTCTGCGTCAGCAACGTAAGCCCCGAGCCACAGACCCTGCAGCTCAGTGACATCAATCTCATCGAGGCCCAGCAGTGGTCCGATCTGATCAGCGGCGACGACTGTGAGAGTAATGAACTCGTCCTCGCTCCCTATCGAACGGTCTGGATAAGTAACCTTCTCGATCACCGGTAGCGCCGGCCTGCTGTGCTACTATCCGGCGCCCGCGGGTCGCGCGTCTGCCGGCAAAACTCCTTCACTTGTCATAAAGGCACTAGCTTCCATCGTGTGCTGCCTTGAGCGGTGATCGGCCACCGGTGATTGGCGACGCCGCGCATGGCTGCGCCCAGGGCCGCTCGGGCGGGCCGCCCGGGAACCAATAATTATGTGAGCATGGTGAAAACATGGTGATCAAACCGCGCGTCCGCGGCTTCCTTTGCACAACAACCCACCCGCTTGGCTGTGCCGAAAACGTCAATCGCCAGATAGCCTACGTGCGTGATCAGGCCGAGCGCCGGGGCGCGATAGCTGATGGTCCCAGGCGGGTTCTGGTCATTGGCGCGTCCACGGGCTACGGCCTTGCTTCGCGCATCGTTGCCGCCTTCGGCTGCGGTGCCGAAACGTTGGGCGTGTTCTTTGAAAAAGAGGGTACGGAGCGCAAGGCTGGAACGGCCGGCTGGTACAACTCCGCGGCCTTCCACGCTGCCGCCGAGGTCGAAGGGCTGTACGCGCGGAGCATCAACGGCGACGCGTTCAGCGATGAAATCAAGACGCGCGTGATCGAGGAGATCCGCTCACACATGGGCCAGGTCGATCTCGTCGTCTACAGCCTCGCTGCTCCGCGTCGCCTCCACCCGCGTACCGGGGAGGTGCACAACTCCACCCTCAAGCCCATCGGCGAGCCGACCACTCAGAAGGGCATCAACACCGACAAGGGCGAGATCCAGGAGTTTCATCTCGAGGCCGCTTCGCAGGAGGAGATTGACAATACCGTTGCCGTCATGGGCGGTGAGGACTGGCAATTCTGGATCGAAGCCCTGGACGAAGCCGGCGTTCTCGCCGACGGCGCGAAGACCACGGCCTACACCTACATTGGTGAGAAGCTGACCTGGGATATCTACTGGCACGGCACGATCGGCGCCGCGAAGCAGGACCTGGATCGGCGGGTGAAAACCATCCGGGAACGGCTTGCAGGTCGCGGTGGCGACGCTCGGGTCTCGGTTCTTAAGGCGGTAGTTACCCAGGCCAGCGCGGCGATCCCCGCCATGCCGATTTACCTCGCGATCCTGTTCAAGGTTATGAAAGAACAGGGCAGTCACGAGGGCTGCATCGAGCAGATCGAAGGACTGTTCCGCGAATCCCTTTACGGCACCGCCCCCGCGTTGGACGACGAGGGCAGGCTGCGGGCCGACCGCAAGGAACTCGATCCCGCGGTGCAGGCCGCCGTCGGCGAACTCTGGACCCAGGTGAGCACCGACAACCTCAGCGAACTGTCGGATTTCGCCGGCTATCGCCGGGAGTTTCTGCAGCTCTTCGGCTTCGAAGTCGACGGCGTGGATTACGACGCCGACGTTGATCCCGCCGTGTCCATTACCCACCTGGTCTGAGATGCTAGAGCCGGGCATAGCTCATCGTCTGAGCCCACGGGTTCGCCGCCTCGTCGCGCCCAACCCCGGGCCGATGACCGGGCCGGGGACCAACACGTACCTCATCGGCAATGCCGAGGTCACGGTGCTCGATCCCGGTCCGGCGATTCCCGAGCATATCGATGCCATCCTGGAAGCGGGTGCCGACCGCATCCGGCGCATCGTGTGCACGCACACCCATCCCGATCATTCCCCGGCCTGGCAGGCGCTAGCCGCTCAAACTCAGGCCGAAGTTATCGGGGCGTTGCCCGGCGGTGACGATCATCAGGATGAGACGTTCACGCCCGATCTCATACCCGCCGATGACGCCTTGTTCGATCTCGGTGGGGCGACGCTTCGCGCTTTGCACACTCCCGGTCACGTCAGCAATCATTTCTGCTATCTCCTGGAAGAGGAGGGCATGCTGTTCGCCGGCGATCACATCATGAACGGCAGCACGGTCGTCATCATCCCTCCCGGCGGCGATATGCAGGCGTACATCGCTTCGCTGCAGCGCCTGCTCGACTACCCGATCCAATGGGTCGCGCCCGGTCACGGTGAACTGATCGGCGACAGCGACAGTGAAATACGGCGTCTTGTCGATCATCGCCTGGGCCGCGAACGAAAGGTTGTCGAAGGTCTGACGGTGCTGAGCCCGACTGATCTGGATACGCTGGTAGCCGTGGTTTACGACGATGTGGATCCATCGCTCCACCCCTGGGCGAAGCTGTCGCTCGAGGCCCACCTGATCAAGCTGGAACGCGAAGGCCGGGCGAGTCGTGAGGATGCGCTCTGGAAGTCCTGAGGCTAATAAACAGCTACGGCGTGCGACGCGCGGCCCCGAGGCCCGCCGAAACGGTCGGCGACCTCGACAGCGTCAAAAGTAAGTCATCTCACAAGGTAATAAAGAAAGGAGATTCCTTATGTACGGACTGATGATGGATGTTCCCCTGACCATCACGTCGATCATGCAGCACGCCGAGCGTGCCCATGGCGATCAGGAGATTGTGTCGGTGACTAGGGACAACCCACGTCACCGTTACAGCTATCGCGAAGCCTTCAAACGTACGCGACAGCTTGCCAGCGCGATGGCCTCCTGGGGCCTGGAGCGGGGGGCGCGGGTTGCGACCATCGCATGGAATGACTACCGCCACTTCGAGGCCTATTACGCGACGGCCTGCAGCGGCTACGTATGCCACACCATCAACCCCCGGCTCTTCCCCGAGCAGATCATCTACATCATCAATCATGCGGAAGATCAGGTGGTGTTCGTCGACGCCGATTTCATGCCGCTCATCGAGGCCGTGGCGGGGCACTGTCCCGGTGTGCGCCACTGGATCGTACTCACGACCGAGGAGCACATGCCTGAAAC
This sequence comes from Pseudomonadota bacterium, assembly GCA_038748515.1. GTDB lineage: Bacteria > Pseudomonadota > Gammaproteobacteria > Pseudomonadales > Halieaceae > Congregibacter. Next base: position 88,002 of record JBCDIW010000020.1, on the reverse strand, counting down.
CGCGCTCGACAACGTGGTGTGCTATGAGCGCCTCGTTCACAGTCATTCAGACCAGTTCGACTGGCCGGAGCTCGACGAACGCGAGGCCTGCGCCCTCTGCTACACCTCCGGCACCACCGGGAATCCGAAGGGCGTGCTTTACTCGCATCGCTCCACGCTGCTGCACGCCTACGCAACGCTCATGCCCGATGCCATGGGGCTTTCCGGTCGCGATGCGGTTCTGCCCATCGTCCCCATGTTCCACGTCAATGCCTGGGGCACGCCCTACGCCTGCCCGATGGTCGGTGCCAAGCTCGTTTATCCCGGCAACAAAATGGGTGACGGCGAAACGCTTGCGGCCCTCATGAACGAAGAGGGAGTCACCATGTCGGCCGGTGTTCCCACGGTCTGGCTGGGCCTCCTCGCCTATCTCAAGGCCTCCGGTGAAACCATCGACAGCGTGACGCGTGTTCTCGTGGGCGGTGCCGCCTGTCCCCTGTCGGTGATGGAGGACTTCGATCGCTACGGTGTGGAAACCCGCGTGGGCTGGGGTATGACCGAGATGAGCCCCCTGGGTACGGTGAATGAGAGTACTTCGTCCCGCGCCGCGTATGACGCGGAAGCCTTCGCCAAGCAGCGTCTCAAAGCTGGCCGTGCGATTTTTGGCGTGGAAATGAAGATCGTAGACGACGAAGGCAAGGAACTGCCCTGGGACGGCGAGGCTTTTGGCAGTCTCAAGGTGCGCGGTCCCTGGATCTGCTCTGACTACTTCAAGCTCGAGGGCGACTCGGGCGCCCACTCGGAAAACGGTTGGTTTGAAACTGGAGACGTAGCGACCATCGACGCCCAGGGCTACATGGCCATTACGGACCGCACTAAGGATGTGATCAAGTCCGGAGGCGAGTGGATCTCCTCCATCGACGTGGAAAACGTCGCGACGGACCATCCGAAGGTGGCCGAGGCGGCGGTCATCGGGCGCTACCACCCGAAGTGGTCGGAGCGACCGCTGCTTGTTGTCGTGCGCGGGGCCGACGGTCAGGACTTAAGCGCCGAGGAGATGCTCGCCTGGTTCGACGGCAAGATCGCCAAGTGGTGGACCCCCGACGCCGTAGAGTTCGTGGATGAACTGCCCCATGGAGCAACGGGCAAAATCCACAAGGTCGGCCTGCGAGAGCAGTTCAAGGACTATGCCTTCCCGGAGTGATCCCCGCGTTTACGCGCCGGCCTTGAGGGGCTGGCGTGCTAAACTTTTGTGAATTTCCCGCGGTCTTAATCGTCAAGTTAGGGCACAAGTTAGGGCACAAGTTAGGGCACAAGTTAGGGCAAAAGTGACGAACGCTCGATGCCGGGCCGTGCCCGGCTACCGGGAAGGCACGAACGCATGACGGAGATCACGGCCGGGCGAACGTGCGTTGACGGGGCCGCATCCGTACGGGCGTCCAGGTGTGGGCGACTAAGTGTGGGCGACCAGGTGTGGGCGTCGAGGATTAAGCGGGTTGGTATTCGCAGCGCCGACCTGACCCGCGCGAACTCCACGAGACAGACGGCGATTTACTGACAAGCAGGTATGCAAAAACTCGGTGAAATCCTGCTCGCGCAGGGCAAGGTATCCGCTCGCGATGTGGAGCGGACGCTGCTTGCCCAGGCCGAGATGGGCGATCTCTTCGGGCGCGTCCTTGTGCGACTCGGTCTCGTTTCAGAAGCCGATGTCGCCGCGGCGTTGAGCGAGCAACTCGCGATTCCCCTTCTCGCCGCCGCCGATTATCCCGAGGAACCGCCCGCTCCGGAGGGGCTGGCGCGGGACTTCCTGGTGAGTAACAACGTGGTGCCCATTACCTTCGAAGGTGACGAAGCCACGTTTGCCGCCGCCGTTCCGCAGGAGCCGTATCTGAAGAAAGCTCTGGCGATGGCCCTCGACCGACCCGTGCGAATTCTGCTCGGCGTCGAGTCCGACATCGCTCGCGTCCTCGAACAGATGCTCAGCAGTGAAGAAGACAGCGAAGAAGACGAGTCGTCCTTCGATCAGTTTGCGGGCCAGAGCGACGATGAGTTCATCGAACATTTGCGTGATCTCGCCAGTGAGGCGCCGGTAATCCGCCTCGTGAATCAGCTTATTCACCGAGCCCTCGATCTTTCCGCCTCGGATATTCATATCGAGCCGTTCGAGGACGGGCTTCATTTGCGCTACCGCGTGGACGGCGTGCTCCAGGATATGCCCGATCCGCCCCCGGCCAGCCTGGCGCCGGCGATCGCGTCGCGGATCAAGCTGCTCTCGCATATGAATATCGCCGAGCGCCGCCTGCCGCAGGACGGGCGCATCATGACCCGCGTCAAGGGCCATGAACTCGACCTTCGCGTGTCGACCATCCCGACCGTTCACGGTGAAAGCATCGTGATGCGGGTTCTCGATCGCGAGAGTATCCGGCTCAGCCTGCCGGATATGGGTTTTTCCGAGGACACGCTGCAGCGTTATCTCGAGCTGCTCGCCCGGCCCCACGGCGTACTGCTGGTGACGGGACCGACCGGCTCCGGCAAGACCACCACACTCTATGCGTCTCTGGCCTCCATGGACGCGCACGACCGCAAGATCATCACCGTTGAGGATCCGGTCGAGTATCAACTCCCGGGCGTCAATCAGATCCAGGTGCAGACGCAGATCGATCTCAGCTTTGCCCGCGCTCTGCGCGCGATCCTGCGTCAGGATCCGGACATCATCATGATCGGCGAGATGCGTGATACGGAGACGGCGCAAATCGGCGTCCAGTCGGCCCTGACCGGTCACCTGGTGCTGTCGACGCTGCACACGAACACGGCGGCCGGCGCCATCACGCGGCTCGAGGACATGGGTATCGAGCGCTACCTCATCACTTCTTCGGTGAACGGCGTTCTCGCCCAGCGCCTCCTTCGGACGCTTTGCTCTCACTGCAAGCGTCCCGTTGAGCTCTCCGATACGGCCATCGCCCAGTATGGCCTCAAGCGCTTCCTGCCCGCTGGCGAGCGCCGCGTATACGAGGCGGATGGCTGCGAGCACTGTCTGGGCAGCGGCTACGCCGGACGGACGGCGATTCACGAACTTTTCTTCCTGGATGACAGCATTCGCCGCACGATCCAGAGCGGCGCCGATGCCGCTGGACTGCATGCCGCGGCACGCGCCCAGGGCATGATTACGCTCTACGAAGATGGTTTGCGCAAAGTTGCTGCGGGCGTAAGTTCTCTGGAGGAAGTACTGCGCGTCACGCAGGACCAGAGCGAGGAGGACGCGGCCCTGGCCGAAGCTGCCCCGGTAAGTCGTCTGCAGCCGTTGCAGGCCTGAGGCGATGGCGGTCTTTCACTACCGTGCGGTGGGCCGCGACGGCAAGACCGTGGACGGCACTCTGGAAGCGGCGGGACGCGAAATCGCCCTGCGCCAGCTCCGCGCCCGGGGGCTCACGCTGCTGTCGCTGGGCGACGAAGCGGAGCGGGCGGGCGCAACCCGCCGCGGGACGCGACCGCCGTCGCGGCAGGACGTGCTGTCGATGACCTCGGAGTTGGCTGTGCTTCTGCGCGCGGGCCTTCCCCTGGACCGGTCTCTGAAGGTGCTTATCGACATGGCATCCGTGCCGTCCATGGGGACTCTCCTGTCGGACGTGCTCAAATCGGTCAAGGACGGCAAGGCCCTGTCCCTGGCCCTGGAGCCCTACAGCGATCTCCTGGGTCGTTTCTATCTGAGTATGGTGAAGAGCGGCGAAGCCAGCGGTGAAATGTCCGCCGTCCTCGATCGCCTTGTCGAACACCTGGAGGAATCCAAGGCCAACCGCGACAGCGTGATATCGGCGCTGATCTACCCGGCGATTCTGCTGGTGGTAGCCGTGCTTTCCGTGGTGATCATGCTCGGTTTCGTTGTGCCGCAGTTCGAGACGCTGTTCGCCGATATGGGTGAGGGCCTGCCGGCGCTCACCCGCGGTGTGATCGCCAGCGCCGATTTCGTGAAGCAATGGTTCTGGCTGCTCATGCTCATCGCCGTTGGCGCCGGGGCCTGGCTGCGACGCTGGCTGAACAGCGACGCGGGGCGGCGGGCCTGGCACCAGCGGCTCCTGACGCTCCCGCTCGCCGGCGGCATTGTCTTCGAGTTCGAGATGGCGCGCTTCGCCCGTACCCTGGGTACGCTCCTGGGCAATGGCGTGCCGCTGCTGCGAGCCATTGATATTGCGATCGAGACCGTAGGGAACGTGATCCTGCGCGAGGGTCTGGGAGCCCTGCTGCCGGCGGTGAAGTCGGGGCAGCGCATGTCGGCGGCCCTGGCCGATACCCGGCAGTTCACGCCCATGGTCATTCAGATGACGCGGGTAGGGGAGGAGTCAGGCTCCCTCGATGCCATGATGCTTGAGCTGGCCAAGGTCTTCGATGATCACGTTCAGGCCGGTGTGAAACGCACGCTGACGCTACTCGAACCGCTGCTGATCCTCACCATGGGAGCGATCATCGCAGTCATCATAATTGCCATTTTGATGGGCATCCTGTCCGTGAACGATCTCGCTATTTGAGTATCGAAGGAAGGGACCCGGGCTACATAGAGGAACAGGAATGAAATCTCTTAACAAACGGCGTCGAGCCGCCGGTTTTACGCTCATGGAACTCCTCGTGGTCCTCGCCATCCTCGGTCTGCTGATGAGCCTGGTTGGCCCGCAGGTACTGAATCAGTTCGGCAGGGCGAAGACCCAAACGGCGCTTGTACAGATCAAGGACCTGGAACAGGCCCTGGAGATGTACAAGCTCGACGTGGGCCGCTATCCCAGCACCGCCCAGGGCCTGGTGGCCCTCGTGCAGAAACCCGGAGATGCCGCGGGCTGGAATGGGCCTTATCTGAAGGGCAATTTGCCGCAGGATCCCTGGAAGCGCGACTACAACTACAAGTTTCCCGGCGAGCGGGCCGAGGTAGATATCTTCACGCTTGGGCAAAACGGCGCGCCCGGCGGCGACGGTGAGGATACGGACGTGGGGAACTGGCAGTAGGCGTGCCTGATTCCCGGGGGCGCGGGCCCTGGAGTCGGAGCGGCTTCAGTCTCGTCGAGCTTCTCGCCGTACTGGCGATTATCGGCTTTCTGGTCGCCGTGGCGGCTCCGGCGTCCGTTGGCTTCTATCGCAATACGCAGGAGCGCCAGGCCATCCGTGAAACGATGCAGGTTCTGGCTTCGGCCCGCGAGCGAGCCATGACCGGCGCGCAGATTGTGGACGTGCGCGTGTACCCGCAGCAAAAACGCATCGAGACCGATAGGGGAACTTACCGCTATCCAGACAGCGTTTCCCTCGTCGGTCGCGGCAGCCGCGAACTGAACGAGGAGCAGGCCGCGGTAATCCGTTTTTATCCGGACGGCAGCTCCAGCGGTGGTGGTGTGGATATCCAGCGCTCCGCGGGCGCTGTGACGCATGTAGATGTGGACTGGCTTCTAGGGCGCATCAGTCAATCCCGAGACGCCGGTTCGTCCTGATATGTTCGTTCGTCGCGCGTCCCGAGGCTTCTCCCTTCTGGAACTCCTCGTGGCGATTTCCATTCTCGGTCTGTCCCTCGGCGCGCTGTTGCGCTCGACCACCACGGCGACACGCAATGTCGCCACCGATGAGCGCTACGTGTATGCCGTGGAGCTGTCGAAATCCCTGCTTGCGCAGTACAGCCAGGTGCCCCGAGATGGTTTCGCGAACACGGGAGAAACGAGCGGTGGTTTTCGCTGGAGCGTGGATGCCCGCCCCCTGGCGCGGGGACAGGCCTCGGCTCTGGGCCCCGGTGCGTTGCAGGACATCCGCGTGGCTGTGAGCTGGCGGGACGGGAACCGTGAACGCCGCGTGCAGCTAGCATCTGTCGTTCCCGGGGAATGAGCGTGACGCAGCGCGGCTTCACGCTCATCGAGGTAATGGTCTCGATCACAATTCTCAGCCTCGTCATGCTCCTCACCGTTTCGGGGCTGCGTACCCTCGCGTCTTCCCAGACACGCGTCGAGGCGAAGGCCGAGCGCAACGACGAACTGCGCCTCGTAAGCACGTTCCTCCGTGACCTCCTTGGGTCCAGCGTGTCGCCGGGTCCGATAATCAGCCTGTCCCTGGGCGGTGGGTCGAGGCCGGACACCTACTTTGAGGCCTTGCGCAACTCGTTCGTCTGGAAAGCACCCATGACCATGGGCGAGAGCGCCGGTGGCCGGTTTTTGCTCCGCCTGAGTCGTGAGGACAGCGCTCTGGTGCTGCGCTGGCTTCCCGACGAGGAGAACGTCCAATTTCCAGAGTGGAATAAGGCGACGCCGAAAACGTTGTTAGACGACATAACTACATTCGAAACGGCGTACCGCGGCGAGCGCGCTAGCCCCTGGAGTGCCGCGTGGCCGGCGCAGCTCACGCCACGCTGGGTACGCATCCGGATCCAGAAGGATGAGCGGTATTGGCCCGATATCGTGATCGATCTGGCGCGGTGATGAAGACCCGGGCGCTCCCTCGAGGCCGGCCAGGAGAAAGGCGCCGGATGCCGGCGTGGTCGAATCGCGGCATTGCCATGGTGACGGTGCTCTGGTTCGTGGCGGCCATGGCCCTCCTGGTGGGGGGTATTGTGGGGAGCGCGCGAACCGATGTGCGCATGGCACAATTCCACCTGCAGGAAGCCGAGGGCACCGCGGCGGCGGACGGCGCGATACGTCTCTTCCTCGCCGACTACGTTGATGGAGTTTTTTTGGGTGAGGTGCCTGAGCTGGCCCGGGCGCGGTACCGCGTCGGCGAGATCGACGTGATGGTTGTAGCCATACCCGTCTCGCAGCTCGTGGATCCGAATTCCGCGCCGCCGGAGCTGCTTCGCTCAAGCCTTGAAGCCGCCGGAGCGGGGAGCACCAGCTCAGAGCTCGCGCAGGCGATTGTCACCTGGCGGGAGCGGCCCCGGGACCAGCGACGGGGCCGTGGCAGAACCGAATTTGCGGTAACTGAGGCACTGCTGGAAGTTCCCGGTCTCGGACGCCGGGTCTGGGACCGCCTACGCGACTACGTTGCTGTGGGCACGGGTGTTGGTGGTGGTTTGTATGGCGGCGCTGGCAACTCTCGCGCCGCCGGGCAGGGCGTAGCCGTGCTGCGCACGCTCGCGCCATCGGCGCGGGCTGCTCGGGGTTCCCTTGATCCGGGGCCCGTGTCCGTCGGGTCGAACTGGCGCGCGGGCGGTGGACTGCGGATTGATGCCATGTTCGAGAACGGCGGTCGCCGCTGGCTCCGCCGCCGCTGGGAGCGGGTCGGCGCTTCGGGATCGTCCGGCCTGCCCTGGACGACCGAGCGCGTGGAAGGCACGCGCATCGTCAATGGCAGTGCCGAAGCGCGAGGCTAGGGCGGGAGAGTCAGTTTTGACCGGCGAAGTCGTGCTTCGCGGAAACAGCGCCGGCTAATGCGTCAGGAGAAGCGCCGAAAGAGCGTATAACGTACAAAGTGAAAGACAACGGGACGTGAGCGACATACAAGCCAACAACCAGTGGAGCATTCTGGGCTACGACCCGCGCCTGTTCTTCCGTCAGTGGAAGGAGGCCTGGTCATCCCTGCTTTTTGATCGGGCATCGCCGCTGCGCGCCCGTCTGGATGAACCGCTCTGTCTGCATCGATCACAGGATACAGTGCTGGTTCTGGGCGATCGTCACCTCGACGAATCGCCTGAGCGCGCGCGCTTCCATGCCTGGCTCCTTCCCGACGATATCGTTCTGGCGCAGACCCTGCGTGTTCCCCTGTCCGTGGATGCCGAAGTTGAGGGTGTCGTGGATTTCGAACTGGCCGCGCGCAATCCCTTCCCGCCCGATGACACGGTGAGTGGTTGGCGCGAGGTATCGCGCGATGATGGCTTTATCACCATCGCGGTTGCTATTGCCTCGAGAGCGGCGCTCGCCTCGTGGATGGCATCGCGGGAGCACAACGAGACCGATGGTGAACTGTGGGCGGCGGTCGGCGAGCACTATGTGGCCCTGCGCGGCTATGGGGGAACCGCCTATGCGGAAGCCTACAAGGCAACGCTGCGCCGGGTTGGCCTGAAGAGCTTTGCCGCCGTGGCTCTCATGCTCATATGCGCCCTGCTGTTTGTGGCCTATCGGCACAACGAGGTCAGCGCGCTTCGGGATTCTCTCACCACTGTGGAGGCGCGCGCACAGCGTGCCATGGCGCTACGCAACGAACTGGCGGAAGCGAATGACATCATCGGTGCCGCCACGACGAGCTTCAGCAAATACCGGAATCCCCACGTCGAACTCGAGCGCCTGACAAGAAGTCTGGACGATGCGGCATTTCTCACCCACTTCTCCATGCGCGAGGACAAGGTGCGCGTGCGCGGCCGGGCTGACGATGCGGCTCAGGTGATGCAGACCCTTGCCGAGCACCCGGCCTATGCCTCTGTATCTGCGCCTCAGGCAATTGCAACCGTCGGTAGAACGGACATTGAGCAGTTTTATCTCGATCTCGAGCTCCGCCCCCGTGACTCCGTGGAAGAGGGGGGCGGGGAGTGAGCTGGCTACTGCAGCGCCGCCGCACCGCCGTTTTTGTCGGGGTCACACTTGCCCTTGCTGTGTTGCTGCTCCTGGTTGCCCTTCTACGGCTTATGACCGCGGCCGGCGCCTATGGTGACGAAGTAGACCGCCTGCGCCCGCGAATTGCCCGCCTCTCGGGGCTCGAAGCCATCGAGGGCAGCCTCGCGGAGCAGATGGAGAGCGCGACGCGTCAGCTGAGCGAGCTTGTGTATCCCGCCTCCGAGGATTCGTCGGCGCTCGCGGCGACGTTGCAAGCCGATATTCGGCGGGTGTTCGAAGAGGCGGGCATGGACGTGACCAACAGTCAAACGTCCGTGCGCAGTGATGAGGATTTCGAACGAATTTCCGTCAAGGTCACCTTGCGCGGCGGCATCGATGCTCTGGACGCCAGTCTGCGCGGCTTGTCGGCGCTGCGCCCCCGCGTGCTTGTGGAATCGCTGGATGCCTACCCGTCGCGCGGAGACCGGAGAGCTACCGGCCAGTCCGTCGGCGCCGTCATCCAGATCGCCGTCCTGCGAGGGTTGAGCTGATGCTCGCGACCCTGACCCATCGCTATCGCGACGTTTCTTCGCACCTCCGGCTTGAACGGCAGATCGAAGTCGTGGGTCTCGCCCTCGGAGCTCTGGCCCTTATGATTCTCGGGCTCGTGATGCTGTCGTCCCTGCGGGCCTCGCAGGTGGAACGGATCACACCCTCGGCCGACGCCATCGCCGTGGCGCCCGCCTTCGAGGATGAGAACGTAGATGCCCGAGGCAGCTTTGAGATTCGCGCGAGGCCTATTTTCTGGCGTTCAAGGCGCCCGGAGCGACCTCTAACCGCGGAAGAGCTGGCCGCCGCCAATGAGGAATCAGCCGCCGACCTCAAGCCGCTGAAGTTCAAGGTGGCGGGGGTCTTTGGTGCCGGCGGTAGCGACGCCGGATTCATCGCCGTAATGAAAGATGAGGTGCGCCGCGTTCGCCTTGGTGAGTCGATCGAGGGATGGACCGTGGAGCGCATCGAGCCCACGACGGTCGCTCTGGCGGGCGGGGGTGAGACGCGCCTCGTGTCGATGGAGCGCCGGCCCGTTGTTGCCGCGGATCGCGTTCGCGGGGCCGGCCCTCGGCCTGCGGCGGCGAGCGCCGCAGGCACGGCTCCGCGACCTGCCGGGGCAGCCGCCGGGGCCCCAGCGCCCGTGGGTGCTTCGGCTGAGCCCCGGGCGACCGAACCCCCCCGCCTGTCCCTCGGCGGCACTCCGCCGGGCCGCGCGCCCCAACAGAATCGCGACCGTGATCAGTCGCGTTAAGGCCAGTAGATGAAGCAAGACGAAAGCAATCTGCGCCCCGGGCCCGTGCTGAGCCTTCTGGCCGTGGCGCTGGGCCTGACTGCCTGCGCCGATTTACAGCAGATCGCCCGAACCGAAACGGTCCTGCTCAAGCACGGCGCCGCCATCGGCGAAGTGCCGGAGGAAGCCCAGAGCCCCGACACTGACGTCGAGGTTCCCGAAGAAGCCCTGGCGACGTCCGTGGAAGAGATGGAGTCGCGTCGACGTGAGGAGCGCGCCGTCGAAGTGGTCTATCGGGGTACGGACGCCCAGGTGTCCCTGCCCGAACCGCAGGCGCCGGTGCGCTTTGTGGGTGATGACGTGAGTCTTAACTTCGAACAGGCGCCACTCGATGAGGTTACGCACGCTGTTCTGAGTGACACCCTGGGCGTGGACTACATTATCGACCGTCCCCTGCAGGGCAAGGTAACCCTTCGCACGCGAACGCCGATCCCGCGCGATGAACTGCTTATTGTTCTTGAGTCGTTGCTCAAGGCTCACGGCGCGCTTTTGATCCGCGGGCGCGACGGCCGCTATCTCGTCTCCGGCTCCGCTGAAGCCGCGACGATCCGCCCCGGTGTGAGCAACGCGTCGGATGAATCCGCGGGTTACTCGACCATCGTGATTCCCCTGCGCTTCATCAGCGCCACGGCGATGGCTGAAATTCTCGCGCCGCTAGCTGAAAAGCAGGCGTTTGTCCGCGTCGACAACTCGCGAAACATCCTGATGCTCGCAGGCACGCGGGCACAGCTCTCCGGCTGGCTCGATATCATCAATACCTTCGATGTGGATATGCTTGCGGGTATGTCTGTGGGTCTCTTTCCTCTTGAAAACGCCGATGTGGAGGAGGCGGTGGCCACCGTCAACGGGCTTCTGGAGGCAGCCGGCGGCGAGGCCGGTGATCTCACCGGTATCGTTCGCGTCCTGCCCATGGATCGCCTCAACAGCATCCTCGTGGTTACCCCACGGGCCCACTATCTGGACCGCGTCGGGACGTGGATAGAACGTCTGGACGTGGACCCCGACGTTCGGTTTGAAAAGCGTCTCTTCGTTTACCCCGTTCAGAACACAACCGCCACACGCCTGGCTCAGCTCCTGAACAGCATTTACGCGGGTGGAGCTGGCGGTGGTGCTGCCGTGGGGGGTGGCTCGGGGGGCCTCGCTGCCGGCACGGGCCGCAACGCGGGCGTGGCGCCGGGTCTAAGCCCCGAGTCCATTGGCGGGGGCGGTGCTACGAGCTCCATCGGCGGCGCAGCGCGCGGTGGGGCGTCTGGGGGTCGCGGGAACGCCGGCCAGGGCGCCCGAGCGGCCGCGGCGGCGATGACCGCTTCCAATCTCGGCGGCGGGGGCGGTGCGGCCGGGGAGAACGAAGAGCTGGCGGATGTGCGTGTCGTTGCCGATGAAGAAAACAACGCGCTCATGATCTACGCAACCGGCAAGCAGTACGACATCGTCAAAGAAGCGCTGGAGCAGCTGGACGTAGTCCCAACGCAGGTCATCATCGAGGCCAGCATCATGGAAGTGCAGCTCACGGATGACTTGCGCTACGGTCTGGAGTGGTCGTTCGAGAATGGCTTTGGCAGCAATTACAGCGGCGCCGGTCAGCTTACTTCGAGCGACACACCGTTTGCGGCGCTGACGGGCTTTTCCTATTCCGTGACCAACTCCGCTGGCGATATCCGCGCGGTGCTGAATGCCCTCAGCGAAGAATCGTTGATCAACGTGATTTCCACGCCTTCGGTCATGGTCCTCGACAACCATACGGCGTTTATTTCGGTCGGTGATCAGATCCCCATCCGGCAGGGACGTACGGTCGGGGTTGGTGGCAACGCGGTAGAGAACATCACCTATCGCGACACGGGCGTGCAGCTGTCCGTGCGACCGTCGGTGAATGCCGGAGGGCTTATAACGATGGATATCGAGCAGTCGGTAATCGATGTTGGGGCTATTGATTCGGCCACGGGTCAGCGCGCCTTCCTGGACCGCACGATCAACAGCCGCGTTGCCGTGCGGACCAGCGAATCCGTGGTCCTCGGTGGCCTTATTCGTGAAAATGCGAGTGTTGACGACTCGGGCGTACCTATTCTGCATAAGGTGCCGGTGGTTGGCGCACTTTTCGGTAGTACTAATACAGAAAACCGGCGCACCGAGTTGCTGGTGATCATCACGCCCAGGGCGCTCTACAGCGAGGCTGAACTTCGTGAAGTGAGCGCGGAACTGCGGGAGCAGGTGCGCTTTATGGAGCTTCTAGAGCGGCCACCGGCTACGGGTGTGCGAGCGGGCGGGACGTCCAGTAAATGATGGTAGTTTTACGCACCGAATTCGCGGGAATAATTCTCGGTCTGGTGCGTCTGGGGCCGTAAAATCGGAAAAAAATCAGGCGCTTGGATGTTCCCGCCGTATGGTTTACGCCACGAGCTCAGTCAATGCGTGGCTATCACGTCGCTGTAGGTCGAACGACGCTGTAATGCTGCTTGAGCGCCAAAGTCCTTCGTTAATCGACTTGATCGCGATGCTTCGGTCGCAATCAGGTTTTGCTCACTGAGAGAAATTTTCCAGGTATTTCAATATGTTAACGATACATAAGCAGTTTCGAGGTTGTGCGTTCGCGATTTTGGCCTTGGCCGTGAGCTCAAGCACGGTGGCCGAGAGCGAAATTCCTCGCCAGCAGGAGGCTCAACTTGTTGACCGTGTAGAAGCCCGGTGGCAGGCCCTCGGCGCATCGGATTATGTCGCCACCTATGATTTTCAATCGCCCGCCTATCGCGCTGTTTTCACGCAGGAAATGTACGCTGCCCAGTTCTCTTCTACCTTAGAGCGACGGTTGACTTCCGTCGAAATACTTAACTATGATGCCGCCGCAGCTGTAGCGAGTGTGGCAGTAGGGGTCATGTCCCGACCTGTCAAACAAACTTCAGCGGCCTCAGCTGCTATCCAAGCGAAACCCGTAACTGTTGTCGAGCAGTGGATTCTGCGGAATAACGAATGGTGGTTTAGCGTTGTTAAGTAGGTGCGGCAGCGTCCCCGGCGATCAGAGTCATGTCTGACGCAGAGGATTGCGAGTTGAAAGCTGGCTGCAGCTAGCAGAAAAGGTGCTAGCAAAAACCTTGACCTGTAATTGAAGACATTAGGAGTCTCCTGTTATGAAAAAAGCATTTAAGCCCCTGGGCATAGCGGCAGCAGTCGCTGCTGCCTCCGCCGGGCAGGTGCAAGCACAGCCGACGGTCGCCAGTAACTTCCTGGGTGATCTCGCGCTGGTTCCTTACTACACCGTTAACGACGGATGGGTCACTGCGATCCACATCGTCAACACCAGCGCTACGACGCAAGTCGTGAAATTCCGCTTCCGTCGCGCGACGGACTCCATGGACGCCCTCGACTTTAATATCGTTATGTCTCCGCAGGACGTTTACGCTGGCTTCCTTAGCGATAACGATGGCACGATCTCCTGGCAGGCCGACGACACCACATGTACTGTTCCCGAGACGACCGACGGCGTTCTTACGATGCCTGCGATCTACCGCCCGGACGCAGAGACCGGCTACGTCGAGATCATCTCGATGGGACAACCGATCAACGAAGACGAGCCGATCGCTGAAGCTGCCGAGCACGTCATGGACGACGACGAGTTTGTTCCCCGCAGCTGTGAAGCCGTTCGCTCTAACTTCTTTGCTGACGGAAACACGAGCAGCCCTGGTGTCGCCAGCAACATGCTGACCTACCAGCGCGACCTCCTCGACAACGACGACGATGACAGCACCAGCGATCTGGTCACCAACACGTTCGTTGACTCTGACAACGTGCTCAAGGTCTCCTACTCGATCACCGACGTGGCTTCTGGCATCGAGTTTGGTGACAACGCGGTTCACCTCGAGGACTTCATCACCGTTCCGACGATTACTAACCAGCAGTTCGGTTACTTCTCGGGCGACCTCAACGGGTTTGACTTCCCCGACCTTAACGGTCCTGAGCCCGTTAACACGGCCGCCGGACGCGGTGTGTTCACAGACTTGCGTAGCACCGACGTGCTCGGCGTCTTGGCCTTGGTAAATGAGTGGTCTTCGAACCCGGCTAACCAGGTTGCGACCGACTGGGTAGTTACGCTCCCGGGTCAGTACACCATGTTTAAGCTGCTCGACTACGTCGCTTCCCTCGACGGCTCTGTCTCCGCGGGCTTCCCTTGGTTCCCGACTCTCGAGAACGGTGCTCCGACTGATAACCCTGAGTGCCCGCGCCTCAACGGTCCGGATTCGGATGGCGACCCCGTAACCGATCCCGCTGATGTCTGTGACTGGCGTGATATGCCTGTTGTACTCGAGTTCGCCGCGTGGAACCGCGAAGAATTCGCCGGTACGGCTCCTGAGGAAGACCTGACCGTTTCTCCGGCACCTCCCGGTGAAATTCTGACGGCCTTCCTGCCGAAAGAAGCCAACGTTATCACCTTCGGTGACACCGGTGGCATTCTGGACATGGAAGACACCAACGTGAGCGCGAGCCTGGGTCAGCCCTTCGGTTGGTTGTCGGTTTCCGTTGACTCGGTAGACGACAACATCGGTCTCTGTGACTGGGTTGGTTCTGAAGACAACGGCCCCAGCTTCCCAAGCAACGCTGCTGGCGCCGCCCTGACCAACACATGCGTGCCCTACACCACGGCCACCGCCGGCGGTGTGCCGGTTATCGGCTTCGCAGCCTGGGGTCGCAGCATCGAGGCAAACCCCGATGCTTCCTACGGCCGCATCATCGCGCACAGCGCGGTGGTCAGCTAAGCATCGCTTAGCGAGACCTCGGCCGCGCTTGTACAGGCGGTCACTGCTTGACATACCGGCGCCCTTGGGCGCCGGTATTTTTTTGGGTCCTTACGGAAAACACTTCCCTGTGAAACTAGCCACGCACCCAGTCCTCACTTTCCTGTTGGCCACCACGCTGATCGTTGTCCCACGCATGTCGTTCGCTGCTCAGGACGAGGGTATGCAGACCGTAGTCTCCGATGGGGGCGTCAGTATTACCCGGGACGAGTTTGAACAGATACTGCGTACAGCAGCGCCCAAAGCCGTCGCGCGATCCACGGTCGACATGGGTGACCGCCTCGAACTGATAAACGCCATTTTATCGACCAGACGAATAGCCGCCGAGGCTGACAAGATCACCGTTGAGGACGAAGGATACTGGGATCTCCACTTCGCCCTCGTCGCGGCCAAACGTGATTTCGTGCTGCAAAAATTCATGGAAAGCCTGGAGATACCCGACCTCGAGCCTCTCGCTCGGGAGTACTACGACACACAACGAGACAAGTACGCCCTCGTCCCAGAGAAGCGTGCATCGAGCCATATTTTGCTGGCCTCGCGACCCGGTCTTGACCGAGAGGCCGTCCGCGCGGAGGCGGCGACAATTCTGGCCGAACTGGAGGCAGGCGCCGATTGGGATGCCATGGTTGCCGAGCATTCGGACGATGCGGGCAGTCGAGCTAGAAATGGATCCCTGAATCGCTGGGTGACCTACGGCGACCCGGGCATAACTCCGCCTTATACAGAAGCGCTTTTCGAGATTGATGAAACCGGAGGCTATTCGCGCGTTACCGATTCACAGTTTGGCATACACATTATTCGTCTCGATGGCATCGAGGAGAGCTACTACCGTCCCTATGAAGAGGTGCGCGGTGCGATTCTCGGTGATGTGGAGAAAGAGTTTCGCCAGCGTGCGGCCCGAGTCAATCGCGCTCGTTACAACTTCACCGACGACATCTTCATCGACGGAGAGGCTATGGAAGAGCTGTTCGCTCCCTACACTGCACAGTAAAAGGTCATGGACACGCTCGTGGTTCTGGGCATGCACCGATCAGGCACTTCGCTGGTCGCGCGCGCCTGCCACGATGCGGGTATCACCGCCGGACCTGCGGGGGATCTGCTCGCCGCTCAGTCAGACAATCCACTTGGGTTCTATGAGCATCGAAACCTTGTCAGGCTAAACGATGAAGCCCTTAAAGAGGTGGGGGCAAGCTGGTTCTGCCCCCCGGCGGGTGGCGCTCTGGCTGCGACTACAATCCCCCAAGGCGAGCAGAGTGAACTTCTTGAAAAGCTCTCGTTAGCGGGCGACGGCCAGTTTCAAATCAAAGATCCCCGGCTGTGTCTGACCTGGCCGCTTTGGTTTCCCGCGCTCGAATCCCGCACCCTCTTGTTTGTCTATCGCGCTCCGCTCGCCGTGGCGCGCTCCCTCGCTCGCCGTCACGGCTTTCCCCTTCAGCACGGGCTCCTGCTCTGGGAGGTCTACAATCGCCGCGTGTTGGCTGCCATCCAGGATGAGCCGGCTCTGGCCGTCTCCTACGACTCGATCGCGGCCAGTCCCGCAGCTCTGGGCGAACTGCTAGACGCCCTCGCCGCACGGGGCTTCTCCTGTGATTCGACCAAAACACCCAGCGCCTATGACGGGTCGCTCCGTCACTTTTCCCAGGATGACGAAGACTCGGACGTTCTTCTCCTGTCCGACGAGCAACGAGCCCTGCACAGCTACTGCCTGGCACGCTGCGACGGGCGGGAAGTTGCGATGCCGACGTTGTCGGGTGAGGAGCACCTTATTGGCCGGCTACGGGATCTCTCCGCGGCCTTCGCCCCGCTCGCCAAAGCGGTGGAGACGGCTCGCGAGCGAGATGACGCCCAGGCCCTGGTGCAGGAAAGAACCGGCGAGCGGGACCACGCCTTATCCACCCTTGCGAACCTTGAGCGCGATCATCGTGCGCTGGCCGAGGTGCATGAGAAGGACCACGCGGAGCACAAGCGTCTCGGCGCGGAGCATACGCACCTGCACAATGAGCACAACAAGCTTCGCGCCGAGTTTTCGGCCCTCGCCGCGGCCCACGAGGCGGAGGTGACCGCGCACGAGGCACTCTCTGCGGAGCATGCCGAACTGCGCGAGGCCCACCACGTCGCGAAGAGCAAAGCCGACTACCTGTTCATGACCATGAGTCGCGCTTACCAGTCGCTCGTCGCCTTCGAAAAGTCCCCCATCGGCTTAGTGCAGCGGCAGCTGCGGCGCGCCTATCGGCTTATCACGCTGCGCCGGGGTCAGCGTACGGCCTACGAGGACGTGCTGCAGGATGCCCACTCGCACCTCAGTGAATTCGACCTGGCGCCCCTCCCGCAGGCTCCTAACAAACTCCGGCTTTTGCTCGCCGTTCTGGCCTATATGCGCCGCAATCCGTCGTCGTCGCGACGCAGCGTCAGCTGGCATCGCCTTCGCCGAATCGCCGGCGCCTTCCTGCGAATGCCTACGGCCGATCTTGCGGTATGGGTGGAGGCGCGTTTTCCGTCGGCGCTTGACCATGGCGCCGCCGCCTTCGACCCGGCTTCTCTGTCGCCGGAGCTCGACGAGCTGGAGCTGGATTTCCCTGAGGTGAGCAAGCCGCGGGTGTCCATCATCATTCCCGTCTATAACGACTACCGGGTCACGGTGAATTGCCTGCGTACGATTCACGCGCACAGCGGCACCACGGACTACGAAATCATCCTCGCTGACGACTGCTCCACAGACCTCACCCAGACCATCGGCGAGCGTATGCGAGGCATCCGCGTCGAGCGTACGCCCGAGAATCTCCGCTTCGTACGCAACTGCAATAACGCGGCGAAAGCCGCCCGCGGCGACGCTCTTCTCTTCCTGAACAACGATACGGCCGTAACGGAAGGATGGCTTGAGCACCTGCTCGGCCCCTTCGAGGATGACACAGTGGGTGTGGTCGGCCCCAAGCTGCTGTTTGCCGATGGCAAGCTGCAGGAGGCAGGCGGGATAGTCTGGGACGATGCGTCGGCTTGGAATTTTGGCCGCGGCGACGACCCGCAGGCACCGGCCTACAACTATGTGCGTGAAGTCGACTACGTTTCCGGAGCCTGTTTGCTTGTGCGACGTGCTTTGTGGGAGACACTAGGGGGCTTCGACGACCGCTATGCGCCGGCGTACTACGAGGACACGGATCTATGCTTTGCCGCGCGAGATCGGGGCT
Source organism: Pseudomonadota bacterium (assembly GCA_038748515.1). Lineage (GTDB taxonomy): Bacteria > Pseudomonadota > Gammaproteobacteria > Pseudomonadales > Halieaceae > Congregibacter. The sequence continues at coordinate 70,229 of JBCDIW010000020.1, read as the reverse complement.
TCCGGGTGCTCTACCAACCCGAGAGCGTGGTCCTGCATTTTGAAGGCGTCAGTCACGGTTCCGACGTAAGTTCGGGTCTCAAGCAGTACCAGGTGACGAACGCAGGCAAGTTCCTCGAAAAATGGCGCGAGGTGCTGTCGACACAGCATTTCCCCAATGGAGAAAAGGTACCCCTGGCCAGCGACCGCTCACGGTCGAAGCCCTGCATCCTGGTGATTGACCATTACGTCCCGCATTTTGACAAGGATGCGGGCGGCCGCTCGACCTATCAGTACATTCAGCTCCTGCTGCGCCTGGGCTGTCGTGTGCAGTTCATCGGTGCCAACTTTTTTCCCCATCAGCCCTACACGCTGGCGCTTCAGCGTCTCGGTGTAGAGGTGCTGACCGGGGAGCGGATGGCGCGGGACCTCGATACCTGGCTGCGGGAGAACGCGGCCTACATCGATGAAGTGTTTTTGCATCGGCCGGATATCGCCGAGCAGTTCCTGCCGCATCTCAAGCGCATGCAACCCTGTCCAACCATCAGCTTTGTGGGCCACGATCTGCACCATCTGCGTCTGGAGCGCGAAGCCGCGCTCACCGGCGACGATACTATCCGTCGTAAGGCCGAGGACTGGAAACACCGCGAGTTCAAAGTCTTTGAACAGGTCGATCACGTCTACTACTTCTCCGACCTGGAGATCAGGACTCTCCAGGGCCAGGTGGCGGAAGAAAAGCTTCGACGTTTGCCGCTGTACGCGATGCCGATCGAAGAACTGCCGCGCTACCAGCCGGACGCCCGGCACGAAATCCTTTTTGTCGGGGGTTACAACCATCCGCCCAACGTGGATGCCGCGCAGTGGTTGGCGCACGACATTCTGCCGTTACTTCGTGAGCGTTGCGCGCAGGCGCGTGTCCATCTTGTAGGCTCAAACCCCACGGGCACAGTGCAGGCTTTAGCTGGCGATGGCGTTGAGGTGCATGGTTACCTGAGCGACGAAGCTCTTGCGGCGCTGTATCGCCGGGTCGGGGCGGCCATCGTCCCGCTGCGTTTCGGTGCCGGGGTGAAAGGCAAAGTGATCGAAGCCATCAATCACAACGTTCCGCTCGTGACCACACCCGTTGGTGCGGAAGGCATCCCCGAAGCCGATACCGTTATGTGGGTGGAAGAATCCGCAGAGGCGCTGGCGGAACGTCTGGCGGAGGTCATCGAGGGCACGTGCGCCGCGCTCGGCAGCCGGGACGAACGCACCGCGTGGCTCAGTCGGCACTTTTCCCTCGAGACGGCGGCGGAGTTCATCAAGGCGGATCGCGAGGCCATGTTCGCGCCCCGGCTATGATGTCCGATGAAGAATTTCTCGCCTTCGCCTACCGGCGCGTGCTCGGCCGGGGTCCCACGGATGATGAGGTCGAGGCCTCGCTCAGTCGTCTCGGGTCGGAGCCCGCGTCACGCCACACGCTCTTGATGGATCTTCTGACGAGCCATGAACGTGAAGCCCAGCTCGTCAATGCCGAATTCGTACCGGCCGGACACTTCTACTCGGCCGTTCCCGCTCGTCGCGAGCGCGAGATCTACCTCGATGCTTCGTCGAGCACTCCCGTGGCGCTGCCAGCCATCGATCTGCGCGTTGATCAGCAGCTCAAACTGCTCGAAGAACTCGCCGAGTTCGGCGCCCAGTGCCCCTTTCCGGAGACGGAATCCGCGGACTGGCTGTACTACCTCGACAATCCGGCCTACGCCTATGCCGACGGGGTAACGCTGTATGCGATGTTGCGTCGCTTCAGACCCCGCCGCGTCGTTGAGGTCGGTTCGGGTTTTTCCTCCTGCGCCATTCTTGATACCACCCGCCGATTTCTGGATAAAAGCACCGCTCTGACGTTCATTGAGCCGTACCCCGAGCTGCTCAAGTCGCGCCTCGGGAGTGTTCCCACGGACCATCGCCTTGTCACGGAACGGGCGCAGGACGTTGAGCTGGCACACTTCGAAGCCCTCGAAGACGGCGATTTTCTGATCATTGATTCCACTCACGTCGCCAAGCTGAACAGCGACGTGCTACGCCTTGTCTTCGAGGTCCTTCCTGCACTGAAGGCCGGCGTGCTTGTGCACTTTCACGATGTTTTCTGGCCCTTCGACTATCCGAAGCGCTGGGTCAGTGAGGGCAGGGCATGGAACGAGGCCTACCTGCTGCGGGCCTTTCTGCAGAACAACGCCGCCTTCGATATCGTCTATTTCTACTCCTACCTCGAATCACTGCACCGCGAGCGCCTCGCGGCAACAATGCCCCTGTGCTTGAGAAGAACCGGCGCCAACCTGTGGCTCCGAAAGCGGAGAGACGGCATCCACTGATCGGCAGGCCTAAGGATCAGGCATGCAATAGTCAAGACGCGCTGCCCTGCCGGCGAACGTACGGTGGGCGTAAGGGGCGACGCTCCCGGGAATCAGCGTTTTGTCGCGACAAAGCTGCTCAGGAAGGCGGTCTGCGTTCCGAAGACGCCATACCGCTGGGAAAGGCTCAGTCTGATTTGTGCCGATGCAAAACCCGCGTCGCGCATCCGATCCAGAAGATCCCAGCCGGGAATCTGAAACACCAGAGACCCTTCCCCGGGCCGCGTCGGGTTACCGTGAAACTCCGGCTCCCCGTCGTATTCGATCCGACCGCGTTCAAGGCGTGCCTTGATGATGGTGTCGTAGCGTCCCGCCGCAAAGGGCACGGTACCGATGAAGGCACCGCCGGGTTTCAGGATGCGCGCGGCCTCCCTGAGCGTGGCGTCAAGATCCGGAACGTGTTCCAGCACATCACAGCTGATGTACGCATCCTGGCTTGCATCGGCAAAGCTCAATGCGAGCACGTTCTGGTGCATGATCTCCGGATGGGCTTTACGATCTTCCTCCATGGGAAGGTACTCGGAACCGACGAATCCCGGCACGTGTTCCGTGAGGCGAAGTGCGAGGGGCGACACGGCTTCCGAGGCATAGATAGCCAGGGTGCTGTCGCGGTAGTCCAGCGTGTCCTGCAGGCTAAGCAGTACCGCGCGCTGGCGGGCGTTGATTCCGTGAGCGACTACGGTCTCGCGGTAGTTGTCCCCATCTATCCTTACCTCACTGCCGGTGACGGGTCCGGCTAAAGGGTCGAGGAGACCGCTCCTTTCGACGTGTCCGCGAAGAGCGTCTCCGATCTCACGGCCAAACAGCGAAGGTATCTGGCGGTGCAACGCTCTCCAGTCGTCCTGGGCGTCGAGGCAGATGTCGAATTCAGTAATCATCGGAGAAGTGCTCGTAGAGCAGAAAGTCGATCGGCGAAGTCATCCTCAGAAAGTCCGCGACCAGTGCACGATCCAGCTTATCCAGTCCCCGCCGTTCGCTCTTGTTCTCATGAGGTACCGGTGTGTCGATGTTAAACCCCAGGTTTCTCCCCAGTTGCCCGATCGTCGCAGCCATCCGATCGGGCTCCTCCAGAATCTCTACGCTGATGTTCCAGTCGCGCACCTCTTCAAGAATGATCCGCAGTACCTCGTCGGGATTCATGCTTTCTATCCGGTCGTAGATCGCAGCGTTGCACAGGAAACGCGTTTGCGCGTTGGTCAGCGCCCGTCTCACATAGGGATGGCCGGAGAAGAGAAAGGAACCGAAGTCGCTTGCCTTTGCCACCAGGGGACCCGCGAATTCATTGGGATAGAGTTTCGGGATCGCGCTCTCGGGGGCGGCGTTGTCCGCATCTTCCTCCGCTCCGGACTCTTCGGGGAGCTGAAAGTCGCGCCAGTAGGCATACAAAGAGTAGGCGCGCTCCACGGGATCGCGGAGCACCGTGAACTTGGGCACCGAGCGTGAAAAAAAACGTTGGACCACATACAGCGGTAGGTGACCGGTGAAGAATCGGTAGCGCTCCAGCTGTTCCTCATCGAAGTGCTCAAGATAGTCCTGACCTTCGCGATAGGGGCATCGATGCTGCGGCTCAAACCAATCCGACAGCAAGGTTCTCAGTGATGTCCCGCCGTTCTTCGGGATGTGCATAAACACGAGCTTGTCTGTCACAAACAGCCTCGTTTCTTCTCGACAGCGGTGCGAGCGGATGACATTCCGAAGACCGGATAATCGGACCCTGAGTGAAGGCAGACCATGGCGCGGTCGGCATTACCCTGCGGGGAGATCGACGAGCGCGGCGCCAAGGAAGCGCGCCGCCGGGCACTGAGTCGGCCCCTGGCACTCGGCATAGTCAAAGCGCCATTGTATCTCATGCAGTCCAAAGCGAGACGCGGATGGGAGCGTCATCAGGAGGCGGTGTGGTTCCCGATCGTCGAGGGTTAAGCGCGCCGTAACCACCTCGCCGTTGTGCGACGCCACGGTGATGGTGACTCCCTGAGCCTTGCGGCGGTTTGGGAGTGACGCCTGAAGATCGAGCTGCAGCTGGCGTGGGCCCGAATCCGGCGCCCGTAAAACGAAGGCGCCGTTCTGCTCCATCATCTCGCCACTCATGCCGAATAGCACGGCCGCCTCATGGCGCTCTCGGGGGCTGAAGCGTTCGGGTACCTGCCGGGCCGCCGCCTCATAGAAGCGCCTTCGCTGGTCCGGATCCGTGCGGCGTTCGCGTGCCGCGGCAAAGGACTCGACGATTGCCCTTTCCTCCGCCGACCAGGCGATGGATGGCAGCAGGCCCACGTCGACGAGGTGCTGCGCGAGGCCAACGGCGATCCGGTCATTGGCCCAGCGCGTGGGGTGGCAGTCCGGCGCTGCGACGCACCAATTGCCCTCGTCGTAGCGGTAGCGGCCGGGGATGTAGAGAACCGGTCCGTCAAAGCCCGTGTCCTGCAGGAGGTCGTCGAGGACGGCGCGCTGTTTGTCGCGCCACCACAGTACCATTGTCGCGATGCCGTAGTCTTCCGCGAATCGTTCAATTCGCTCCAGATTTCGCTGCCAGCGCAGCAGCAGGCTGGGAAGGGGCAGGTCCAGGTGGCGTTCCGGGGAGCGGAGCTGATACGGCACCGGTACTTTTGCCTGAGGTGAATCCCAGGATGCCAGCACCCCGGGCGGCACCACCCCAGGGGTATCAAACAGATCGTTTCTGATCAGGCTCCACACGATGTAATCCGGACTGAGCCGGCCGAGATGGTAGCGGAGGAACGAATCCTGGTCTGTGGTATTCCAGCCGGGTATCGCCGCCGTCACGAACTCAAGCTGGCGCGAGGCCTCGGGTAGGTGGCGCTCAAGGAGGTCGGTGAGCACGACCTCCAGGCGATCCGCGTCGGCGAGCTTCCAGCCGAAAAACAGGGAATCGCCGACCAGGACTATTCGCTTTGTGCCTGCGGTTTTGCGCGGGACAGGCCCGCCACGTAAACCCAGTCGATTGACCGCGTAGGTCGCATCGGCCGCGGCCATATAGGTCGCCTTTGTAAGCGCCGGGTTCAGGACATAGCTCAGGGATGGGACGGTATGGGGAAACGGCGCTCGATCACTCGCGCTATCCAGCAAAAGTTGCTCGCGCGCATCATTGAGTGCCGCGACCTCCCCCCTGGCCACAGCTAGTTCCTGTCGCTCGCGAAGAAGAAATACGCCGAGGACCACGGAGGCCGTAAGAAAGCCGGCCGCCAGGACAAGAAAGAATGCCGCGATCCGCTGGAGCGCCGCGTTCCCGAGACCACGGTCCGATGGGTCTTCCTGCGTCACGGGCGTTCAGAAGAGCGTGTAGATGAAGGGAGCGATCACCGATCCCTGAGTGAACACCAGCAGACCACCCAGCAGCACCATGACCAGGATTATGGGCGCCATCCACAGCTTCTTGCGCTCGCGCATAAATCGCCACAGGTCACGGAGAAGGTCGAGCATCAGAAGGGATCGTCCATGTGCGACACGTCGCGCGACTCGCTTTTTTCCAGGTAGCTTTCGGTGCTCGGGTCGAAGCGTCGGCGCAGCGGATCGCGCCCGAGCAGACGCATGACCAGGCCGGCGGGCAGGAAGATAACAAAAAACAGGGTGGTCAGGATAACGCGAGAGCTGATGGCTCCCAGCGCGTGGCCAAGACGGAGCCAACCGCGATACAGCGGCACGAGAGACTGGGGCCGCGCAACGCTCCACACCGCCAGCGCCGCGGCGCAGCCCAGGGGCCCGACCCGGGGTGACGCCGGGGTAAGTAGCGGCCACAGGCCGACGACCGCGGCAACGGCCGCGAGGAGGAGTCCGAACTGGATCAGCTGGCGACGCGACGGCGGCTGCCCAGCCTCGTTGTGCGCTGAGCGGCGCGGCTCAATCACGCTCAAAGCTGGAAACCCAGTCCTGATCGCGAAGGGCCGACGGTTGATCCTCGCGCTTCAGGAGAAAGTTTTCGATCACGAGGTAGTCCATCTCCGTATTGACGAAGCAGCGATAGGCATCTTCCGGCGTTCGCACAATAGGTTCGCCGCGCACGTTGAAGGAGGTGTTCACCAGCATGCCGTGCCCCGTCAGATCCTTGAAGTGCGTGAGCAGGGCATGGAACCTCGGGTTCTGCCCGGCGCTCACGGTCTGGACCCGCGCCGAGTAGTCCACGTGCGTGATCGCCGGAAAATCGGAGCGCAGCGTTTTCAGGCGATCCAGCCCCTCGCGATCAAGGTCGTCCGCGGAGGCCTCGCGTCGAAACTCCTTCCTTACGTCGGCCACCTGCAGCATGTACGGGCTCGACCCGACCAGCTCAAAGTACTCCTCGGCGTCCTCGGCGAGGACTGCGGGTGCAAAGGGTCGGAAAGACTCCCGGAACTTGATCTTCAGGTTCATCACCGATTGCATACGCGCGGAGCGGGCGTCGCCGAGAATGGAGCGTGCGCCAAGGGCCCGCGGCCCAAACTCCATGGGTCCCTGCATCCAGCCCACGACGTTTTCGCCAGCGAGCAGGGAGGCGACCCGGGATAGGAGTTCGTCTTCTTCCAGGCGCTCATAGGTGGCGCTAACCCGCGCGAGCTGTTCTTCAATCTCGTTGTCTGGGTACTTGGGCCCCAGCAGAGCACCGGCCATGGCATCCGGAGTCTGCGGCTGTCGGGGTCGGTCGGCGTACTGGTGCCAGACGGCCAGGGCCGCGCCCAGGGCACCCCCCGCATCCCCGGCCGCGGGCTGGATCCAGACGTCGTCGAAGGGACCCTCGCGCAGCAGCCGGCCGTTGGCCACACAGTTAAGAGCCACACCGCCGGCGAGGCACAGGCGCCGCTCACCGGTCTCTGCCTGCGCCGTGGCCGCCAGGCGGAGGACGATCTCCTCGGTCACTTCCTGGATCGAGCGCGCGAGGTCGATTTCGCGCCGGGTGATCGGGGCTTCAGGCTCCCGGGGCGGACCGTCAAATAGCGCGTCGAAGGCCTCGTTTGTCATGCGCAGTCCAGTGGGGAACGCAAAGTAGTCGAGGTCGAGGCGAAAGCTGCCGTCCGATTTCAGGTCGAGGAGGTGATCAAGGATTTTCTCGCGATACACCGGTGAGCCATAGGGAGCCAGGCCCATAAGCTTGTACTCGCCCGAGTTGACCTTGAAGCCTGCCTGATAGGTAAATGCCGAGTAGAGCAGGCCCAGGGAGTGGGGGAAGTCGAGTTGTCGGCAGGGGTAGAGGGAATGGTCCTTGCCATGGTGAATACTCGTGGTTGCCCACTCGCCGACGCCGTCCATGCAAAGAACGGCGGCGCTTTCGAAAGGACTCGGGAAAAAGGCCGAGGCCGCGTGAGACTGGTGATGCTCTGTAAAGAGTAGAGGGGGAAGACTTCGCGAAGCTGCCCCGCCGAGAGCCCCAAGTTCATCGCGGAGGACCTTCTTCAGGTACAGCTTTTCCTTGAGCCAAACGGGCATCGCCTGGAGAAAGGAGCGCAGTCCGCTGGGCGCGCTGGCGAGGTAGGTTTCAAGAAGACGCTCAAACTTGAGTAGCGGCTTGTCGTAAAACACGACATAGTCGAGGTCCCTAAGTTCGAGGCGGGCCTGATTCAGGCAGAACGCAATCGCATGGCGCGGAAAGTCGGGATCGTGCTTCCTGCGCGTGAAGCGCTCCTCCTGCGCGGCGGCGGTGATACGACCCTCGCAAACAAGTGCCGCGGCGCTGTCGTGGTAGTACGCCGAAATACCCAGAATGTTCACGACCAGCCTTGAATCCGAAGCCCGCAGTACGACGCCACCACTATACGCTACAGGTGCCGACGCTACCGGTGCCAACGCTACCGGTGCCGACGCTACCGGCGCCGACGCTTCCGTTGCCCACTCTACCGGTGCCGATGCTCACGATTATGCCGGTATCAGGATTGCCGACGGTGGCGCTCCCGGGGGGATATCGCCGGCACCTGCGTATCCGGTGTTGCGAGGACAGCCAGGGAGTTGTGTCTGAGTGGTGACTGACAACACATCGGCCGATCAGCTCTCCTGGCGCGAGGCGCTGTTCGTCTATACGCGAAAGCCCGTGCTGCTGGTAACGCTGTTCGGATTTTCAGCGGGTCTGCCGTTTTTGCTGGTGTTCTCGACGCTCACGGCCTGGCTGCGCGACGTGGGTGTGGAGCGAACCGCGATCGGTTTTTTCGCCTGGGTGGGTTTGACGTACTCGATCAAGGTGCTCTGGGCACCGGTCGTGGATCGCCTGCGCTTGCCGGTGCTCACGCGGACCCTGGGGCAGCGTCGCGGCTGGATTGCCGTAGGACAGCTCGGTATCGCCGCGGGTCTGGCGCTGATGAGCCTGCTGGACCCGACAACGCAACTCCCTGCGCTCGCGCTCGCCGCACTCCTCGTTGCGTTCTCCTCGTCGTCACAGGACATCGCCATCGATGCCTTTCGTATCGAGTCGGCGCGCGATGAAGTGCAGGGGGCCATGTCGGCGGGTTACTTTTTCGGTTATCGCCTCGCCATGCTCTTCGCGGGAGCGGGCGCGCTGTACATCGCCGAGGCCGAGAGCTGGCGCGTGGCCTACCTGAGCATGAGTGCTGCGATGGGCGTGGCCATGCTCGTTACGTTATGGGCCGATGAGCCCAAACATCGCTCCGGTGAGGAACAGCGGCGGATGGATGCGGCCATGGTAGACCTCGTCATGGGTCGGCCTATGCACCTGGAGTCGCGATCGGCGTGGCAGCGTCAACTGCTGGGGGCCGTGGTCTGCCCGCTGCTTGAGTTCATGCAGCGCTACGGCCGGTTCGCGCTCGTAATCCTGGTTTTCGTGGCCGTGTTCCGACTCAGTGATATCGCCATGGCCGTTATGGCGAATCCCTTTTATATCGATCTGGGTTATTCAAAGTCCGAGATCGCCAGCGTGGCGAAAGTCTTTGGATTCTTGATGATCGTTGCGGGGTCCGGGCTCTGCGGTGTGATGGTGCTGAAGCTGGGAATCGCCCGGCCGCTGCTCTTGGGTGCGGTGCTCGTTGCCAGTACCAATCTGCTTTTTGCTCTTCTGGCCCAGCAGGGCGGTAGTGGTACGCCGCCGCTGTTCTGGCTCGCCGTCGTCATCAGCGCGGACAACTTGAGCGGGGGCATCGCCGGTACCGCGTTCATCGCCTTTCTGTCCAGCCTGACGCATCGGAGTTACACGGCGACGCAATACGCGTTGTTCGGCTCGCTGATGAACCTGCCCGGAAAGTTCCTTTCCGGATTCGGCGGCTGGCTGGTGGACGAATCGAGCTACGTGGTGTTCTTCGTGGTCGCCGCCGCGCTGGGCCTGCCCGCAATCCTTCTATCGCTCTGGTTGATGCGGCGTCGGATGATCGGTGTCAGCGCCAGCGATAACGCTGAAGCGAAGCTCGACCCCCGTCACCAAGAATCACACCCTCGTCCGCGAGCAGACTGAGCTGTCGCCCGGCGCCGCTCCGTCCCGGCGGCAGGGAACTGCGTCCCTGAGCGTTCACCACGCGATGCCAGGGTACCTGCGATCCCGCCGGTAACTTGCGCAGGGCGGCGCCGACGCGGCGCGCGGCGCCGGGCAGACCGGCCCGTGCCGCCACATCGCCATACGTTGCGACGCTACCCCTGGGGATCGCACAGACCGTGAGCCAGATGCGCTCATCGATGCTGCCCTGTTCTTCACCTTGCATTACGAACGCGGTCCCCAATATCCTCTGCTATGCGCTGGATTCTACTCCTCCTGCCCTGGGCCGAGCTTTACGGGCTGATTCAGCTCGGCGGACACATCGGCGGCTTCGCCACGCTGGTTTATGTTTTCCTGACCCTGCTGCTCGGCATGAGCATTGTCCGCGCCCAGGGCCTGGAGATCGTCGCGCGGCTTCGGGAGGCCCAGGAAAACGGCGGTCTCACGGGCCGGCTGCTGGCGGACGATCTGGCGGTGGGTCTGGGGGGCGTTCTGATGGCCATCCCCGGGCTGATCACCGATCTGCTGGCGGTCGCGGTACTGCTGGGACCGCTCTGGCGTCGCCTAACCGGCCAGACCCGGGCGGCGTCTCAATCCACCGCATACAATTCCCAGCAAAACACCCAGCGAACCACCCAGCGCGGGCCGACGGACCCGCACCGATCGAGTACGGGCCAGGCCCGGCGCCACGACACCATCGAAGGCGAGTTTCGCCGTATCGACGACGATTCCAGCTAAGGCACTGATTCATAAGCATAAAATAGTGGCCTGAGGCGCTTGCGGCGATTCGGCGGCGCGCTTTTTGGCACTCCAATGAAAAGAGTGCCAAAAAATCCCTTGAATTCTCCCGAACACACCCCATGAAGGTGGCAGTCCCCGGCGCCGGGGTATCACAACGTTGTTTGATTGGAGAAATAACACCATGAGCATTCGACCTCTGTATGACCGTGTGGTCATTCGTCGCCAGGCAGAAGAAGAAACCACGGCTGGTGGCATCGTTCTTCCGGGTTCCGCGAAGGAAAAGCCCAACCAGGGTGAAGTCGTCGCCGTAGGCGACGGCAAGGCTCTCGACAATGGCGAGACTCGCCCCCTTGCCGTGAAGGTCGGCGACAAGGTTGTTTTCGGCCAGTACGCCGGCAGCAACACCATCGAGATCGACGGTGAAGAGCTCATCATCATGGGTGAAAGCGAAATCTATGCCGTGATCGAAGGCTCGGATGCGGCCAAGGCCGCGGCCTGAAACTGCAGCACGCAACTCCCTGATTTAACTCAGTAACTAAGGAACAGAAAATGCCCGCAAAAGACGTATTTTTTGCCGATGACGCGCGTCAGCGCATGCTCGCTGGCGTAAACGTCCTCGCTGACGCCGTTAAGGCGACGCTCGGTCCCAAGGGTCGAAACGTAATCCTCGACAAGGCCTTCGGTGCCCCGACGGTTACCAAGGACGGTGTTTCCGTCGCCAAGGAAATCGAGCTGAAGGACAAGTTCGAGAACATGGGCGCGCAGATGGTCAAGGAAGTGGCTTCCCAGGCGTCCGACGCTGCCGGTGACGGCACCACGACGGCCACCGTTCTGGCTCAGTCCATTGTCAACGAAGGTCTGAAGTCCGTTGCGGCTGGCATGAACCCCATGGATCTCAAGCGCGGTATCGACAAGGCCGTCGCAGCCGCTGTGCTGAAGGTGCAGGAAGCGTCCATTCCCTGTGAGGACAGCACGGCCATCGCCCAGGTCGGCACGATCTCCGCGAACTCTGATACTGCTGTCGGCGAAATCATCGCTCAGGCCATGGAGAAGGTCGGCAAGGAAGGCGTTATCACGGTCGAGGAAGGTTCCGGTCTCGAAAACGAGCTGGACGTGGTTGAAGGTATGCAGTTTGACCGCGGCTACCTCTCCCCTTACTTCATCACCAACCAGGACAGCATGAGCGTCGACGTGGAAGCGCCGTTCCTGCTGCTGGTCGACAAGAAGATCTCCAACATCCGTGAGCTGCTGCCGCTCCTCGAGCAGGTGGCCAAGGCCTCCAAGCCCCTCGTCATCGTTGCCGAAGACGTGGAAGGTGAAGCCCTTGCGACGCTGGTTGTGAACAACATGCGCGGCATCGTCAAGGTTGCGGCCTGTAAGGCGCCGGGCTTCGGCGATCGTCGCAAGGCCATGCTCCAGGACATCGCGATCCTGACCGGCGGTACGGTCATCTCCGAGGAAGTCGGTCTCGACCTCGAGTCCGCGACCCTCGAGCACCTGGGCAGCGCTAAGCGCGTGACCATGGACAAGGACAACAGCACCATCATCGACGGTGCCGGCGACGCCGAGACGATCCAGGCGCGCGTCAAGGAAATCCGCGTCCAGATCGAGAACACCTCCTCCGACTACGACCGCGAGAAGCTCCAGGAGCGCGTAGCGAAGCTGGCCGGTGGTGTAGCCGTGATCAAGGTTGGCGCCGCCACCGAGATCGAGATGAAGGAAAAGAAGGCCCGCGTTGAAGACGCGCTGCACGCGACCCGTGCCGCCGTTGAAGAAGGCGTGGTAGCCGGCGGTGGTGTTGCCCTCGTGCGCGCGATCGCGGGCATCTCAGGCCTTGAAGGTGAAAACGAAGACCAGAACCACGGCATCGCGGCTGCGCTTCGCGCCATGGAAGGTCCGCTGCGCCAGATCGTCGACAACGCCGGCGACGAAGCCTCCGTTGTCCTCGACAAGGTCCGCCAGAGCGAAGGCAACCACGGCTACAACGCCGCGACGGGTGAGTACGGCGACATGATCGAAATGGGTATCCTCGATCCCGCCAAGGTAACCCGTACGGCTCTGCAGGCCGCCGGTTCCGTCGCTGGCCTCATGATCACCACGGAAGTGATGATCGCCGAGCAGCCCGAAGACAAGGCGGCTCCGGCCGGTGGCGGCATGCCCGACATGGGCGGCATGGGCGGCATGATGTAAGCCGACCAGCTAACCGCTGATCGAAAGCCCGGCCTATGTGCCGGGCTTTTTTTGCCCGCTCGTTCTACTTCCCGTCTGATATCGACTGTTTTACCCATCGCATCCGGTGTTCTGTGCCACCTGTACGAGGGTTCGGGTGGCGGAGCGAGTGCTGGCGGGACGCCAAAAAGCGGCCATCCATGGCCAGGCTTATTTCGCGCCATCCATGGCGCTCAGTACCCGCCAGCACCCGCTCCGCCACCCAAACCCTCTGCTCAGTGCAGGCTTCGTTGGTCTTCGATCCCCGCGAAGCTCGCTGCGCCCCTGCCACGCGTCGGACACCGTAGTGGGAGGTGTACGCGGCTCGAATGTCGGCACAGAGGGAGAGGGCTTGGTCCCCTAGCTGCCTGTTGCCGGGTACTGAGCGCCATGGATGGCGCGAAATAAGCCTGACCATGGATGGCCGCCTTTTGGCGTCCCGGCAACAGGCAGCTAGGGGACCGAGCCCTCGGGTTCGGAGCCCTACACACTCTACGACCGATCACAGCCAGCTGTGGTCGCCCGCAAAAGCGCTTGCCAAGGTTGGTCGCATACAAACCGGGATCACGCGTGAGCTTCTTCAGCGAGTTACAACGCCGCAACGTCGCCCTGGTCGCCATTGCCTACACCGTGACTGCCTGGCTCCTCCTGCAGGTGTCGGACGTGGTGATGGAGAACATCGGCGCGCCGCCCCGGGTAACGCAGACCCTGCACTAACTGTCTGTTGTTGGGCGGCGTTCGGTGCGGCTGTTTGCGTGGGTGATTGAGCTGACGCCCGATAGTCTGAGGCTTGACGGTGGAGCGGCGTCGGTGGAGGCATCCCCAAACCGTCGGTGCCTCGATGCCGGCCTCATACTGCTGATTGAAATGCGGTTGTCTGCATCTTCCTGGAATCCGGGCGCGGAACCTGCGTGGTCGGCAGGTGGAAGCTCAGCAAAAGCGGCCGAATTAATTCCCATTTTCATTACCGGGACGAAAAGCCTCGAAAACGCTTTAAACGTAGGCAATTTGTACATGCCACGCCGTTCTGATTCGGTGTCTAGACGCATCAGCGCGTGTATCATATCGCCGCTCTCTCACCGGAGGATTCCACAACAATGACTACAACGTTCATCTTTTACTACTTCCATGTCCTGGCCGGCATCGTCTGGATTGGCATGCTCTATTACTTCAACTTTGTGCAAACGGAGTACTTCAAGGAAGCTGAAGCCGCCGCCAAAGCCGACGCGATGCAGAAGCTCGCGCCTCGTGCTCTTGGATGGTTCCGCTACGGCGCCCTTGCAACGTTTCTGACGGGCGCGGGGCTCCTGCACTTCACGGGAGCCATGGCTAATGTTGTCGCCAGCTCGCTTATCTGGATGGGAGCGCTGACCGGTACGTTCATGTTCTTGAACGTATGGCTGATCATCTGGCCGAACCAGAAAATCGTTATCGGCCGGGTAGACGGCGATAAGGCGGCTGCCGCGGCCAAGGCCGGTCTCGCCTCTCGAACCAATACGCTCTTTTCCGGCCCCATGCTCCTGGGCATGGTAGGTTCAAAGAATCTCTATATCTCGGATCTGTCGACGACCGGTCTTGGCGCGGCCTGTGCATTGATTATCATTCTCGAATTGAATGCTATCTTTGGCAGAATGGGCCCCATGGCCAGCGTGGTCGGTGTCGTTCACCTCGCGATCGCACTTGCTGCCGTGGTCTGGGCCCTGCTGGCGTTCCTCTGAACGGAACGCCTGTTTCCAGGCAGTTCCTCTGGGGACTGCCAGACGGGGCGGCTGTCCGGGTGACGAACAGCTAGAGCCAGAGCAGGCAAGTTTCCGCGGAGGTCGTACCGAAGCTAATGCCGAAAGACGAAGACGTCGATCCCATACCATCAATTAGCGCCCGCCGCGACGCGGCCGGCTCCGGTTCGGCCGTTCCAAGGCCGCGCGGTGGCTCGCGTGGGGGTGGCCGTGGGAATGGGGGATCGCGCGGTGATGCACCGGTCCCGGCGAGGCCCGGACTTCTCTCCGGGCTTGGCTTGTTTCTCAGTCTGGGCATTGCCATCGGCGCCTGCGTTTGGGCCTGGCAGCTCCAGGAGCGCCTGACCCAGGCCGGCCACACGATGGAGCGCTACGAGCGCCGCATTGGTGATCTCGAAGATCGTCTCGCCGACACCGACGAGGGCATGAATCAAAATGCCACGGTCCAGGCCGCAAAGATTCGCGAACTCGACTCCGAAGTGCGCAAGCTCTGGGACAACGTCTGGAAGCGCTCCAAGGAGCGCCTGGACAAACTTGAAGTAAGTGAGAAGCGCTTCAACGGAGCGATCGCCGCCAACCAGCAGGCTGTCGAGAGCACCCAGGCCGATCTCGGCAAAGCCATGACTGACATCGCCCAGCTCACACGGGTGGCGGGGGACATGGAACGCCTCATGACCAGCTCACGCAATAGCCAGGCGGAAATCGAGCGCGTGGCCGACGCTCTGAATTCCATCAACCTGGAACTTGCCCGCTACAGCAAGCGAGTGCAGGGCAATGAAGAGGCGATCCGTGCCATCGACGCCTTTCGCCGCAGCACCAGTGCCAACATCGATCAGCTCCGTGCCGGGCTTCGCAGTCTGCAGGGCGGTAGCGCCGGGCCTAAGTAGCCACCGCGGCATCGCACCGCGCTGCTGACACAACGCGTCGCAAACAGTTGTAGCCGCTTTAGCATTTGTTAGTTGTAAGGAGCCCAGGCTCAGGCCTGAACGCCATCCGGGGGACATCATGACCGTAATCCGACAGGACGATTTCATCGACAGCGTTGCCGACGCCCTGCAGTTCATTTCCTACTATCACCCGGTGGATTTCGTACAGGCGGTGCACAAGGCCTGGTCCATGGAGCCGAATCCGGCGGCCAAGGACGCCATGGCGCAGATCCTGATCAACTCTCGCATGTGCGCTCAGGGCAAGCGGCCCATTTGCCAGGACACGGGCATCGTGACCGTGTTCCTGCGCATCGGCATGGACCTGCGCTGGGATTCGACGATGTCCGTCGCCGAGATGGTCAACGAGGGCGTGCGCCGTGCCTATACGCATCCCGATAACGTACTGCGGGCGTCGATCCTTGATGATCCGGCCGGGAAGCGCAAGAACACGGGCGATAACACGCCGGCGGTCATCCACACGGAGCTGGTGCCCGGGAATACGCTGGATGTGCGCGTAGCCGCAAAGGGCGGCGGGTCTGAGAACAAGGCCAAGCTGGTGATGCTCAACCCTTCAGACTCCATCGTGGACTGGGTCGTGAAAACCGTGCCAACCATGGGCGCGGGCTGGTGTCCGCCGGGCATGCTTGGCCTCGGTGTGGGCGGAACGGCGGAAAAGGCGGCGGTACTGGCCAAGGAATCGCTCATGGATCCCATCGATATCCACGAGTTGCGCGAGCGCGGCCCGGCGAATCGCGCCGAGGAACTGCGGCTGGAGATCATGGACGCCGTAAATCGGCTCGGCATCGGTGCTCAGGGTCTCGGTGGCCTGACCACTGTCCTCGACGTAAAGATCAAAGACTACCCGACGCACGCGGCCTCATTGCCCGTCGCCATGATTCCCAACTGCGCCGCGACGCGCCACGCGCACTTCGTTCTCGATGGCAGCGGGCCGGCGCTGCAGAGCGCGCCCGATCTGGACGACTGGCCCGACATCACCTGGGAGGTCGGAGAGGAAGTCCGCCGGGTAAACCTCGATGCGGTAACGCGCGAAGAGGTTTCTACCTGGAAGCCGGGCGATACGCTGCTGCTGTCAGGAAAGATGCTCACGGGCCGTGACGCGGCGCACAAGAAGATTCAGGATCTGATCCGCAGCGGTGAGGGTCTCCCCGAAGGCGTCGATTTGCGCGGCCGGTTTATCTATTACGTGGGCCCCGTGGACCCCGTACGCGATGAAGTGGTGGGCCCGGCCGGTCCGACCACGTCGACGCGCATGGACAAGTTCACGGACTTCATCTTAAGTGAAACCGGTCTTCTCGGCATGATCGGCAAGGCCGAGCGTGGCCCCACGGGTATCGAAGCGATCCGCAAGCACGGTGCCGTATACCTCATGGCGGTGGGCGGCGCGGCCTATCTGGTGTCGCGGGCCATCACCTCGGCCAAGGTCCTGGCTTTCCCGGAGCTCGGTATGGAGGCGATCTACGAGTTTGAGGTTAAGGACATGCCGGTGAGTGTCGCTGTCGATACGCAGGGTGTATCCGTCCACAAGACAGGACCGGAGCACTGGCGCGGTGTGATCGAAGAGCAGGCGCTTGAGCTCATCTGAGTCCTTCTACTGGCACGATTACGAGACTTTTGGGGCGAGACCGGCGCTTGATCGCCCGGTGCAGTTTGCCGGGCTGCGCACCGATCTCGACCTGAATCCCCTGGGCGAGCCGCTGTGTATTTACGCGCGCCCACCGCGCGACTACCTGCCGGCCATTGAAGCCTGCCTGATTACCGGCATCGTTCCCCAGCTCGCGGAAAACCAGGGTGTTGCTGAGGCCGAGTTTATCGACCGCATCACCCGCGAACTCGCTCATCCTGGTACCTGTGCTCTCGGCTACAACTCCCTGCGTTTCGATGACGAGGTCACGCGCTATACGCTTTGGCGCAATCTCCGCGACCCCTATGCCCGGGAGTACGGCGACGGTCGGTCTCGCTGGGACTTGATTGATCCCATGCGCACGGCCTACGCGCTCAGGCCCGAGGGGATTGAGTGGCCGCAGCGGGAAGACGGTCGCCCAAGTTTTCGCCTGGAGGATCTGACCCGGGCAAATGGCATAGAACACGGCTCGGCCCACGATGCCCTTGGTGATGTGAGGGCGACGCTGGCGCTCGCGAAATTACTGAAAGCGCAGCAACCGAAGCTCTTTGACTGGCTGCTCCGCCAGAGAAGCAAGCACGTGGTCAAGGAGTTCCTGGCGTCCCAGGGCTCGAAGCCGGTGCTCCACGTCTCGGGCCGCTTCGGCGCGGCGCGCGGACATCTTGGTCTCGTGCTCCCCCTCGCGTGGCACCCCGTGAATGGCAATGAACTGATCTGTGCCAACCTGAGCGTGGACGCGCACATGCTGATTAATCTGCCGGCGAAGGAGCTGCGGCGCCTGTTGTACCTGCCGGAGGCGGAGTTCGGGCCGGGAGAGCAGCGCCCGGGGATAAAGTCCGTGCATATCAATCGCTGTCCCGTGCTGCTCCCCGCCCCCATGGCGACGCCGGAGGTCGCGGAGCGGGCCGCCCTGGATCTCAAGCTCTGCGCAAGCAACCACCGGACCCTTGCCGACCACGAGAGCCGTCATCCCGGTGCGCTGCGCGATAAACTTCGCGAGCTGGTACAGCTGGGCTCGCCCCGTGAACCCGCCGACGTCGATGCGGCGCTGTATGGCGGTGGATTCCTGCCCCGGGAGGATCGACGAAAGCTCGATCGGCTGGTCAGCCTTGGTCCGGACGAGCTTGCCGCTGAAAAGCCGGTTTTCGAAGATCAGCGGCTCGACGAGATGCTGTTCCGCTATCGGGCGCGCAACTACCCCGAAACGCTGAACGCGGATGAGCGCGAGCGCTGGGAGGCGTTTCGCTTCGCGCGCCTGAGCGGCGACGAGGGTCCTGGGCCCGGTCTTGAAGCGTTTCAGTCCGAGATCGAAGCCCGCCTTGCGGGCGCCGCGCTCTCGTCCCGGGACCGGGGAATTCTCACGCAACTGCAATCCTGGGGTGACGAGCTACTCGCCTGAGCGACCCCCGGCGCCGGTCCGTATAATGGTGCGAATCGCCTACGGAGGGACACCATGCAGTTTGCCGGCAGCCACATACTCTCCGTGAGCGACTTTGAGCGTGCCGATGTGGAGTCCGTGTTTGCCGTGGCCGATCGCATGGAGCCCTACGCTCGGCGGCGGCGTGTAACGCGGGTCCTCGAGGGCGCGATCCTCGGTTCCATGTTCTTCGAGCCCAGTACGCGAACCCGCGTCAGCTTTGGCAGTGCCTTCAATTTGCTCGGCGGCGAAGTCCGCGAGACCACGGGTTTCGAGAACTCAGCGATCGCCAAGGGCGAGTCTCTCTACGACACGGCGCGCGTCCTGTCCGGGTACTCGGACGTCATCGCCATGCGCCACCCGGCGGAGGGCAGCGTTGCGGAGTTTGCCGCCGCCAGTCGCGTGCCGGTCATCAACGGTGGCGACGGGAGTAATGAGCACCCCACCCAGGCGTTGCTGGATCTTTACACGATTCGCAGCGAACTCGCGGCACAGAATCGCGGTATCGACGGGCTGCGCATCGCGATGGTGGGCGACCTTCGCTTTGGCCGAACGGTACACAGCCTGTGCAAACTTCTGGGCCTGTTCGATGATGTGAGCGTCGCCCTCGTGTCCCCAGCTGAGCTCGCGATGCCCGAAGCCATCGGTGCATCGCTTCGCGCGGCGGGGCACGATGTGATCGAGAGCGAGTCGATGGAGGAGGGCATTGCCCACGTCGACATCGTATACAGCACGCGTCTGCAGGAAGAGCGCTTTGCGTCCAAGGAAGAGGCGGCACTGTATCGGGGCCGGTTCCGTTTGAACCAGCAGGTATACACGCGCCACTGCGACCCCAACACGGTAATCATGCACCCGCTTCCGCGCGATTCCCGCGAGCCGGCCCGGGAACTGGACGACGACCTCAATGACAACCCCAATCTCGCAATTTTCCGCCAGACCGACAACGGCGTGGTGGTGCGCATGGCACTCTTTGCCATGATTCTAGACGTCGTCGAGCTCGTCGATCGCCACTCCCGGGACGTGCCCTGGTACACCGGAGGGCGGTTCCAGTGAGCTTCAGTCTGCGCTTTGGCCCCGCTGACGTGCGCGTGCTCGAGGAGGAGCGCGTATTCGACGGATACTTCGCCATTGATCGACGCACCCTGCAGCACCGCGCCTTTGCCGGCGGTTGGGCCGAGCCCGTGACTCGCGAGGTCTTCGAGCGTGGAGACGCCGTGGGCGTGCTTCCCTACGAACCGGAGAGCGACTCGCTCATTCTCATCGAGCAGTTTCGCGCCGGCTCACTTCGCGACGCCACCAGCCCCTGGATGCTTGAACTGGTCGCCGGCATCGTGGAGCCGGGGGAAAGTGACGTTGACGTGGTGCATCGCGAAGCCGAGGAAGAGGCCGGCTGTCGTCTTGCGCAGCTCGAACCGATCGCGTCCTACTACCCCAGTTCCGGCGCCTGCTCGGAGCACGTGCGCCTGTTTTGCGGTCGCGTCCTAGAGGCGGGCGTGGGCGACGTGCGTGGCCTCGACAGTGAGGGCGAAGACATCCTCGTGCACCGGCTTGGGGTGGATGAGGTGCTCGAACTCCTGCGCGAAAACCGAATCAACAATGGTCACACCCTGGTCGCGCTGCAGTGGCTTGCCCTGCATCACGCGCGGCTCCGCGGGGAGTGGGCCGGAGAAGAAGCGACGGACCCATGAGCGGCAAGCAGGCTGCGACCGGGCTGTTGCGTTCCAGCGCCGTGGTCGGGTCCATGACCATGCTGTCACGGGTGCTCGGGCTGGCGCGGGACGTCGTCCTGGCCGCTATTCTCGGCGCCAGCGCTAACGCGGACGCCTTCTTCATCGCCTTCAAGATTCCGAATTTCCTGCGCCGCCTGTTCGCCGAAGGTGCGTTTTCCCAGGCGTTTGTGCCGGTGCTCGCCGAGCAGCGCGAACTGGGCGGCGAAGCGGCGGTCCGCAGACTGATCGATCGTGTTGCCGGCGCCCTCGGAGGCGCGCTGCTGTCCCTGACCCTGCTGACGCTGGCTGCGGCCCCCCTGGTCGTGGCGCTGTTCGCGCCGGGCTATGTCGTCCAGCCCGAAAAGTTTGAACTGACGACCGGCCTGATACGCATCACCTTTCCCTATCTGATGCTCATATCCCTGACGGGCATGTGCGGCGCGGTACTCAACAGCTACGGGCGCTTTGCCGTACCCGCCTTCACACCCGTGCTCCTCAACATCAGCCTCATCAGCGCGGCCCTGGTCGCGGCGCCGTACTTCCGCGAGCCCGCCTACGCCCTGGCCTGGGGCGTACTGTCAGCGGGGCTCGTGCAGCTGCTGTTTCAGCTGCCCTTCCTCTACCGACTGGATCTGGTGCCCAGGCCCCGCTGGGATCTGGCGGATCCGGGCGTGCGGCAGGTGATGACGCTCATGGTACCGGCGCTCTTCGGCGTGTCCGTGAGCCAGCTCAACCTGCTCCTCGACACCATTCTCGCCACATTTCTGCCCACCGGCAGCGTCTCCTGGCTCTACTACTCGGACCGCCTTACGGAGCTGCCGCTGGGCGTGTTTGCCATCGCCGTGGCGACGGTCATCATGCCGACCCTTTCGGCCCAGAGCGCGGCGGCGCGCGGCAAGGCCTACGGGGCCACGTTGGACTGGGCGGTGCGCAGCGTGCTGCTGGTCGGGGTCCCGGCCTGCATTGCGCTGATCTATCTCGCCAAGCCCATTCTCGTAACGCTGTTCTACTACGGTGCGCTCACCGAGCGCGACGTCACGATGGCGAGCCTGAGCCTTCGTGCCTACAGTCTCGGTCTCTGTGCATTTATGTTGATCAAGGTTCTCGCGCCGGGCTACTACGCGCGCCAGGACATGCGCACGCCGGTGCGGATCGGCATTCAGGCGATGGTGGCGAATATGATGCTGAACCTGGCGTTCGTCGGCGCGCTGGTCACTACCGGGGGCGCGGGGCACCTTGGCCTGGCGCTGGCGACCAGCGCCAGCGCGGCTCTGAACGCGGCCCTGCTATGGCGAGGCCTGCTTCGAGAAGACGTGTATCGCTTCAGCGAGCACTGGCGCGGCTTCCTGGCACGTCTGGGCGGCGCGTGCAGCGTCATGCTGATCCTGCTCGTTGCCATCACCCCGAAGCTGGCTGACTGGTTGGTCCTGGACGCGCTGGGTCGGGGGGTACGCATGCTCCTGATCTGCAGCGCCGGCATCGCTGCCTATCTGGCGGCGCTATGGCTGTTCGGCCTGCGTTTCAGCAATATCCGTCCTCCCGGCGAGGACTGAAATGGGCGCGGGAACCGGCACCCGACGCGTAGGAGCGGGCCGGGTTCTTCGATATACTTCCCCGCTTTATTTCATAAGCGCGCAGACATAATGGAGCTCCTACGCGGTCTGGGCGGCCTGCGAGATCGACACCGACCGTGCGTCGCAACCATTGGAGCGTTTGATGGGGTGCACCTAGGTCATCGCGCCGTCGTTCGACAGACCTCGGAACTGGCCGAGGGTCTCGCTGTCCCGGTAACCGTGGTCACCTTCGAGCCCCTGCCCCGCGAGTATCTCTCGGGTTCTTCGGCTCCGCCGAGGGTACAGAGCTTTCGCGAAAAGTACGAAGCGTTTCGGGAACTGGGCGTGGATCGGCTCCTTTGTCTTCGCTTCAACGAGACGCTGAGGAATATGTCTGCGGAAGAATTCGCGTCCGAACTTTTTGTGAAAGGCCTGGGCGTGCGAGCACTCGTGCTGGGGGACGATTTCCGCTTCGGACGCGACCGCGAGGGAGACGCGGCATTTGTGCGCCGGCTCGGTGAACGGGAGGGTTTCGAAACTCAGGGCGTGCATACGGTGCTGCTGGATGACGAACGCGTCAGCAGCACACGGCTGCGCGGGGCGCTGGCGGCCGGTGACTTCGGCCTGGCCGAGCGTCTCCTCGGGCGTCCTTACAAGATTGGGGGCCGGGTGATGTACGGGCGCCAACTCGGGCGTGAGCTCGGTGCGCCCACGGCAAATATCGGTTTGCGCCGGCAGCGTTTGCCATTCAGCGGCGTGTTCGCTGTGCGGGTATCGGGAGGGGGTCTGACAGGCGCGCCGGCCATTGCCAACGTGGGCACGCGGCCGACCATCGCGGCGGGACAGCGTGCCAATCTCGAGGTGCACGTGCTCGATGGTAGCCCCGATCTCTACGGAGTGCGTCTCGAAACGGCGTTTGCCTGCAAACTGCGCGATGAAACGCGCTTTGCTTCCGTCGAAGAGCTTCGCGAGCGGATTCACAGGGATATCGCCGAAGCACGCGCATTCTTCACTACATGCAGCAATCGAAAATGAGTCAGTACAAAGACACCCTTAATCTGCCGAGTACCGCCTTTCCCATGAAGGCGAGTCTTGCCCAGCGCGAGCCTGAACGATTGAAGAAATGGCAGGCCATGGGGATTTTTGAGCGCGTACGCGAGGCACGCGCCGGCCGCCCGCGGTTCGTCCTCCACGATGGACCGCCCTATGCAAACGGGGAGCTTCACGTCGGTCACGCCGTGAACAAGGTACTCAAGGACATCATCGTCAAGTACAAAACCCTGGACGGTTTCGATGCGCCCTACGTCCCCGGCTGGGACTGCCACGGTCTGCCCATTGAACTGAACGTCGAAAAGAAAGTCGGCAAACCCGGCGTCAAGGCGAGCGCGGCGGAGTTTCGCCAGAAGTGCCGCGCCTACGCGCAGACCCAGATCGATCAGCAGAGCAGCGATTTCCAGCGCATGGGGATCATCGGCGACTGGGACAATCCCTATCTGACCATGGATTATCGCTTCGAAGCGGACATCGTCCGGACCCTTGGACGCATCGCCGCGCGCGGTCATCTGGTCAAGGGCTTCAAGCCCGTGCACTGGTGCCTGGACTGTGGTTCGGCCCTCGCCGAAGCGGAAGTCGAGTACGCGGATAAACAGTCTTCCGCTATCGATGTCGCCTTCGCCGCCGTTGACCCCCGGGCGATCAATTCGGAGTTTGGCTTTGACGACGAAGCTCCGGTCGTGATCCCGATCTGGACCACGACCCCCTGGACGCTCCCGGCCAACCAGGCCGTGAGCCTGCACCCCGATCTGGAATACGTACTCATCGAGGGCAAGGGCCAGCGCCTCGTGGTAGCCGAGGCACTCGCGGAGGACTGCGCTCGCCGCTTCGGTCTCGCGCAACTCCGGCTTCTGGGTACCTGTCCGGGACGAGCCCTCGAAAATCAGCTTCTGCGACATCCCTTCGTCGACCGTCAGGTGCCTGTGGTGCTCGGTGAGCACGTCACGGTGGATGCCGGCACGGGAGCCGTCCACACGGCACCGGCCCATGGCCTGGAGGACTTTGACGTAGGCCTGCGCTACAACCTCCCCATCGACAATCCCGTTGCCGGGAACGGCGTATTTTGCCCGGGCACGCCGCTTTTTGAGGGGCAGCACATCTTTCGCGCGAACGACGCGATTATTGAGGCTCTGGAGGAGCGGGGCGTTCTCCTGCATCACGAAAACTATGTCCACTCCTATCCGCACTGCTGGCGTCACAAGACGCCGGTAATTTTTCGCGCGACACCGCAATGGTTCATCAGCATGACGCAGAAAGATCTGCTGGAGACCGCGCGGGACGCCGTGAAAAACGTGCAGTGGGTACCCGAGTGGGGGCAGGTCCGCATCGAGTCGATGCTCGCTGATCGCCCGGACTGGTGCATATCAAGACAGCGTACCTGGGGCGTTCCGATTGCACTCTTCGTGCATCGCGACACCTCGGAGCTCCACCCGAACACGCCGGAGCTTATGGAACGCGCCGCTAAGCTCATCGAGCAGGACGGCATCGAAGCCTGGTTCGCGCTCGATCCTCGGGAGCTACTGGGTGATGACGCCCAGATCTACGAGAAGGTCACGGACACCCTAGACGTCTGGTTCGACTCCGGGGTTACGCACGCCTGCGTACTTCGCCAGCGTGAGGAGCTCACGGTTCCCGCGGATCTTTACCTGGAGGGTTCGGACCAGCATCGCGGTTGGTTCCAGTCGTCCCTGCTCACGGGTATCGGTGCTTATGGGCAGGCGCCTTATAAGGCGGTGCTGACCCACGGCTTCACGGTCGACGGCGAGGGACGCAAGATGTCCAAGTCCCTCGGCAATATCATTCCCGCCCGCAAGGCCATGAACGACCTTGGCGCCGACGTGCTGCGCCTGTGGCTGGCCTCGACCGACTACCGCAACGAAGTTGCCGTTTCCGAAGAAATCCTCAAGCGGACCGGTGATAGCTATCGACGCATCCGCAATACGGCGCGCTTCATGCTCGGCAACCTCTCGGGCTTCGATCCCGCGGAGCATATGGTGCCCGACGAAGAGCTGTTGCCTCTGGATCGCTGGGCCGTGGACTGCGCTGCGCGAGTGCAGGAAGAGCTGCGTCAATCCTACGACGCCTATCAGTTCCACCAGGTGTGCCAGCGGTTGCATAATTTCTGTGCGTCTGAGTTGGGCGGGTTTTACCTGGATATCATCAAGGACCGCCAGTACACGACCCGGACCGACAGTCTGCCGCGGCGCTCGGCGCAAACGGCTATGTTCCGAATTGTGGACGCCCTGGCGCGTTGGATGGCGCCGATCCTGTCTTTCACGGCGGACGAAATCTGGGAGAACCTGCCTGGAGAGCGGGAGGACTCGGTGTTCCTCACTGGTTGGGGTGCTCCGCTTCTTCGTTTGGGCGGCAATGACGTGCTCGATGCGACGTTCTGGGAGCGCGTCATCGCCGTACGCGGGGCGGTGAATCGCGAGCTGGAAGCCCTGCGGGCGGCGGGAAAGCTGCGTGGTTCGCTCGACGCGCAGGTCACGCTCTATTGTGATGAATCACTTCTCGCCGATCTGTCTCGTCTGGGCGACGAGCTCCGATTCGTGCTCATCACCTCCGATGCGCGGCTTGCGCCGCTTGCGGATGCGCCGGCCCAGGCAAGCACCACGGAGATCGATGCGCTGAAACTTCTCGCCGCTGTATCCGAGGCTCCGAAGTGCGAACGCTGCTGGCACCGACGCGTTGATGTGGGCGCAAACCTCGCTCACCCGACGCTGTGTTCGCGCTGCGTCAGCAACGTCGACGGTCCTGGAGAGATTCGCTACTTTGCCTGACGTCGGCCTTCGAAGCCCGGTTCCCTGGGCCTGGTACGCTCTGGCCCTGCTCATCGTAGTCGCGGACCAGGGCTGCAAATGGCTGGCCTCGGCCAGCCTGAGCTACGCATCCCCCGTACCGGTGTTTTTCTGGTTCAACCTCACGCTGCACCATAACGAGGGGGCCGCCTTCAGCTTTCTAAGCGGTGCCGGAGGTTGGCAGCGCTGGTTTTTCTCGATTCTCGCCCTCGGGGTCAGCGCCGCGATTGCCTGGTGGCTCAGCCGACCCGATGCCCGTCAGCGGGCCCTGGCCCTGGGGCTGAGCCTCGTTCTTGGGGGTGCCCTCGGAAATCTCGTGGACCGCCTTCGCCTCGGCTATGTGATCGATTTCATCAGTGTTCATTACCGTGACTGGTACTTCCCGACCTTCAACGTGGCGGATGCGGCGATCTCTGTCGGTGCCGCCTTCATCATTCTCGACAGCTTCCTCGGTCGCCCGGATCGCGGCGCTCCAGGTCAGGGCGATATCGGGAATGGCGCAGGCGCGGCCGCCAGCGGCGTAAAGCGTGATGACGCCGGCCGTAGCGATTCGGCCTAGGTCCCCCGAGGGTCGCAAACGTCTTGGAGCACGACATGGACAACAACGTCAGTGAGGGCACGCGCGTGTACCTCAATTTCTCCCTCGCACTGGAAGACGGCGCGGAAGTGGACTCGAATTTTGGCGGCGAGGCCGTGAGTTTCGCGGTCGGCGATGGCAGCCTCTTGCCCGGCTTCGAGCAGCGCATCCTGGGGATGCGACCCGGTGAGCGCCGTATGTTCCAGGTGCCGCCGGAAGATGCCTTCGGGCAGCCGAACGACAACAACGTACAGCGCATTGACCGCGACAGCTTCGACGCCGGTATCGAACTGGAGCTCGGTCTGGTCTGTTCCTTCGCCGACGCCAGCGGGGGAGAGCTCCCCGGCATGGTTGTGGCCGTCGACGATGACGAAGTCACCGTGGATTTCAATCATCCCCTCGCAGGACGTACTATCCTGTTTGATGTACAGGTACACCGCATCGAGGCGGCGGAGTTGCACTGATGGACATACAGCTGGCGAATCCACGCGGTTTCTGTGCCGGCGTCGACCGGGCCATAGATATCGTCAATCGGGCGCTGGAGGTATTCGGCGCCCCGATCTACGTGCGCCACGAGGTGGTCCACAACCGCTTCGTAGTCGACGACCTCCGCGAACGCGGCGCGATTTTCGTGGAGGAACTGGACGATGTTCCGGACGACTGCATCGTCATCTTCTCCGCCCACGGTGTGTCTCAGGCCGTGCGTCGCGAGGCCGACGGCCGCGGCCTGAAGGTGTTTGACGCCACCTGCCCGCTGGTAACCAAGGTGCATATGGAGGTTTCCCGCTACAGCTCCCAGGGGCGGGAGTGTGTGCTGATCGGGCACGCGGGACACCCCGAGGTAGAGGGCACGATGGGTCAGTACGACACCAGTTCCGGCGGTCGGATCTACCTGGTGGAAGACGAGGAGCAGGCCCGTAGCCTGGAGGTTGACGATCCCGGCAGTTTGTCCTACGTGACCCAGACCACGCTCTCCATGGACGACACGGCGAGGGTAATCGACACCCTCCGCGAGCGTTTTCCACAGATCACGGGCCCGCGAAAGGACGACATCTGTTACGCCACCCAGAACCGCCAGGACGCCGTGCGCCAGCTCGCCGCGGACAGCGATCTTGTGCTCGTGGTCGGCTCTGTCAACAGCTCCAATTCCAACCGTCTCCGCGAGCTTGCCGAGCGCATGGGCGCCCGGGCACATCTCCTGGACCGTGCCGCTCAGATCGATCCCGAGTGGCTCGCCGGCGTGGAATCGGTGGGCGTCACTGCGGGCGCCTCGGCACCGGAGGTGCTAGTTCAGGAAGTCGTCGACCGACTGCACGACCTCGGTGCGAAGTCGGTTCGCGAGGTCGACGGACGTCCGGAAAACGTGACGTTCAGCGTGCCGCGGGAGCTGCGCCTGGCGCCGGTTGACTGACTGGCCTGCATTTCTCACCGATTCGGCGACCCGACGCCCTTTGGATCTTCTATCGCCACGCGAAACGCCTATTGGGTTTCTCGCCGCAACTTGTACATTGCAGCGAATTTTCCTCCTGCGGCAACAGCTTCGGCTATTGCCGTAGTCTGAAAATCCCCTGCAACGCACAATCTCTCGTCGAGAATTCCAAATAGCAGTGAGATCTGCCGGCTAGGATTTACGCCAGACCGAATGCGCTAGCGCGCGGTTGGTAGACAGAAGCGGGCCACGCGGCAGCTCGGAGCCTCGGTTCGTACTGCGGCAAAACGGACTTCGGTCACACTCCCGCAGGCCTCGATGACCGTTCGTCGGCGAAAACCGCCGATGGTCGGGCGTCTCGATCCCTTGCTGCGTCAACGCCCTATGCTAGGGGCATGGAAGACTCTCGGCTTCAACGCGTTTTTGCATCCGCCCCTGCCGGCGGCGTACTGCCGTCCGCCGCGGCGAATGACGCCCGGCGCCGGGTAGGGGCGACCTCACGCGTAGGTACTCGCGGAGTCGCACCGGAAAGTGCGTCGCAAGGCATCGACCGCATTGTTAGCCGCATTGCAAGGCGCATTGATAGCCGCGAAGTTAGCCGCGAAGTTAGCCGCGAAGCTGGCTTCACCCTCATCGAATTGATGATGGTCCTGGTCCTTGTGGCCGTCCTGTTGGGCATTGGCGGGCCTTCCTTCCAGAACAGTCTGCAGCGCAATCGCATGCAAAGCACGCTGAACGAGATGGCCGGGGCTCTGTCATTCGCTCGCAGTGAGGCGGTGATTCGAAACCATGCCATCGGCATGTGCCCCACCACCACACCGGGCGGGAACTGCTCGGGCAACAGCTGGGAAGCGGGCTATCTGATCTTTGCCGATGACGGCGAAGGTGGTGGCAACGCCGCCGACGGTGTCTGGAATGGCACCGAGGAGCAGCTTCGAGTCGGCGACGCGGCGGCGGGTGGCATAACGGTGCGTACGGTGGGATTTCAGGGCGCTGGGCGCATTGTATTTGCCGCTGATGGGCGCGTTCAGCAGGGATTGAATGGCACTGTCGTAATTTGCGATGACCGTGGTGCCGCGGAGGCTAGAGGCCTGGTGGTAACGGTCGCTGGTCAGCCGCGCTTTGCCGTTGACACGGATGACAGCGGCATCGTTGAGGACCATTCACCGGTGATAAGCGATGTTGTCTGTCCCTAAGCACACGAGATCATCCCAGATGCGCACAGCTACCAGCCACCCGCAAAGCTTCGGCCGAATACCTCGCGCCCGGTCCCGGGGGGGGATACATCAGGTCTCAAAGCGCCGGCAGCGGTTCGTCCGCCCGGGCCGTGCGGCGGGCTTTACGCTCATCGAGGTCATGGTCAGCGTGCTGATCCTCCTCGTGGGTCTGCTCGGTGTCGTGGGCATGCAGATGCTCAGCCTTCAGGCTAACCAGGGCGCCTATTTCCGCTCCCAGGCGATCTATATCGGCTCGGAAATCCTCGACGCCATCCGCGCCAATCCCCAGGCGGCGGCCGACTACGAGGGGAACTATCCCGCGGACATTCCCGCCGATCCCGGCTGTCAGGGCGTCGACGGTTGCACGCCGGCCATGGCGGCGCAGCAGGACCTTCATTTTTGGGGACGCCATTTTATGGATGCTGGAAACCTCGTGGCGGATAACGGCGGGACCTACCGCTCGGCCATCCCGGACGGGCGGGCCGTTATCACTCGAACGGCGGCCACCAACGAAGTCAGCGTGCGTGTCACCTGGACCGAGCGACAGTTCGATAACACCGACGCCGCAGACGGCTCGGCGACGCGCTCGGCGGTGGAGCAGGCCGTGGACCTGACGTCGGTGATCACACCATGAATGCAACTGCAGCAACGCCCGAGCCGCGGACGGCTCGATCCTATCGCAGGCCACTGACGGCCCGCCGCTCCCGGTGTGCCGCGCGGCCGGCTCGCCATCGGGGCCTTTCCCTGATCGAACTGATGGTCGCCCTGACCATTGGCGCGTTTCTTGTCCTGGGTGTCACAACCGTGTTTCTTGCCAACAAGGATTCGGCAAATCTGGAGAACTCCCTTGCTCGTCTGCAGGAGAACGCGCGCTTTGCGCTGGACCTGATGCGCGACGATCTCTACGGGACGCAGTTTCTGGGCTGCAACACCGGCGACGTGAATTTTGTGAACATGATTGAGGATCCCAACGATCCCACGTTTACCCGGAGTTTGCAGGGCGTGCGGGGTTACGAACGCCTGGACGGCGGCGCCTGGGGCGCGGCGCCGGATGCCGCGACCGAACTCGTCTGGTCGGCGGTGCTGAATACTGAAGATGCCCGCGGGGCTCGTAACAACAGCGACGTCCTGTCCCTTCGCACCATGCAGCGTATGAACGATCCGGTGATGGAGCTGGCCAATGGGGATCCGCTACTCCTTACGGCGGCGGTTCCGGTAAACACCGCGGGCCCCATCGCGCTGACGGACAATCCGGACTGTGCCATCGAGCAGAACAGTTGGGTAGTGATCACCGGATGCCAGGACTTTGCGCACATGTTCGAGGTCACCAACGCCCAGGTCTGCGACGCCGCTTTGCCCGCAAATCCGACAAACCTCGAGTTCGCAGCGCCCAACAACGCCACCACCAACATCAACGTTCCCTACGACCAGGATTCTGATGTGCTCACCGTTGAAGACGTGGTCTGGTTCGTCGCGGATACCGACCGCGATCGCAACGGCCTCGATGTCTGGGCCCTCTACCGCGATGTGCGCGGTGACGGTCAGCCACCCCAGGAAATGATCGAGGGTGTTGAACACATGCAGGTGAAGTTTGGTCAGCGAGTCCTTGGACAGGAGACGATCCGCTACGTGGACCCGTCCGACGCCGAGCTCAATACCGGCGACAACTACGACGGGCTGATTTCCGCTCGCATCGCTCTGCTGATGCAGGGCTACGAACTGGTTCGCGGTGCGGACGATAACGGAGTGTATGCCCTCATCGACGAAGTCGTCGTGCCACCGGCAGGCGCTCCCGCGGGTCAGCGCGCCGTCCACAGCGGCGGACCGGTGCAGCGTGATGTGTTTTCTACAACGGTCAACCTGCGCAACGCGCCGGCCTTTTGAGGTTTACCGTGGGCATTCAGAAACAGGGAATCGAGGTCAAAGCTCGGATGAACAAGCTACCGCAGGGTCACGCTCTCAAGAAGCAATACCGGCCGCGTGGACCGCAACACCAGCAGGGCGCCGTGCTTCTCGTGGTGTTGCTGCTGCTGTTGCTCACGACGATCGTCGGCTACCAGGCCATGGAAACCAGCTCGCTGGAAACGCGCATGGCGGTGGCCCGGGAAGGGAAGGAGCTGAGTTTTCAGGCCGTCGAGTCCATGATCGCGGAGCTGAAAAATGATGCTGGTCTTCTTTCCCAGGCCTACATCAATGCGCTTGTGGGCGGCGGTGCGGCCTCGCTGGCGACACCCATGGATTTTCCGGGCGATTTGAGCGGAAACGTGGATGTCCACTTCCGCGAGGCCATGCTTCCCAAAGGCTACGCCGCAACCATCGGTGCCAACACGTTGCGCAGCATTCGCTTTGAACTGCGGGCGCGAGTGGAACGAACCGACGATCGCTTCAACAGCGAGCACATTCAGGGGATCAAGCGACTGACGCCATTTGTTCAACAGTGAGTCAGCGACGACGTTCCAGCGGTGATGGTCCGGCGGTGATGGTCCGGCGGTGATGGTCCGGCGGTGATGGCCCAGCTGCGATAGTCCAAGTGACAGTCCAGCTGTGCCAGTCCAGCAGCGACAGTCCCGGAACGACAGTCCAGAAACGACCGCTTAACGATAGCGGTCAAATTGAAACGGCACAGCGGCAGCTGTGCAGCAGCGGGGCGAGTCCAGGGCTGCGACCACGACAGCATTTGATTTGAAGCAGGGCACAGCGAATTTTCACGCCAGTACCCGCAAGGATAGGAAAAATGAAAACGTATATTCAGCGCTTGAAAAGCACGAGTCTTACTTTTCTCGCCGCGTTGTGGTGCTCATCACCGGTCTGGGCAGACGATACGGAGATATTCTTCGGCGACGTCGCTGGCTCCGCCATCCGACCCAATGTGCTTTTCATCATTGATACGTCGGGGTCCATGAGCAACACGGTCGACGGCACGGGGAAGGATCGGCTGGACAACGTCAAGGATGCCTTCAACCAGCTGCTCGATGAGCTGAATAACGTCAACGTTGGCTTGATGCGTTTTACCAACCCCGGCGGGCCTATCCTTTTCCCCGTTAAGAATGTCGACGAAATCATCCCCTCGGATACCATCGTGACGGTGGAGTCCACAATCGACCACGGCGACGATGACGCGCAGGAACTCAACGACGGGTCCGGCCAGATGTTTGTTGATCTTGAGCGTTTGCAGCTTGCGGAGCTCGAGGGCAGCACTCTCATACTCGAAGAGGATCAGGTTTCAGATTCCGACGATGATGCTGAGGAACGAATCGCCGAAGGCAACAGTTGGAACAACAACGGTATTCTCGACCTCGATTCCAACCGTCGCATCGGTGTCCGCTTTTCCGGCCTGGATGTACCCCCTGGAGCGACGGTCACCAACGCTTATCTGCGCTTCACCGGTGAGAACGATGGCAATGGCGACCCGCTCAGCTTGCGTATTTCGGGACAGAAAAGAGACAGCGGCGGATTCCCAACTAATACCACCGACGGAACCAACGAACTGGGCAGCCGTGCAAATACCGACGCGGAAGTGGACTGGACCATTACGCAGACGGTCGTCACCGATCAAACGATCGATACGCCCAACATTGCCTCAATCCTCAATGAGATCATTTCCCACCCCGCTTGGGATCCGGCCGGCGGCGGCGAAGACGATGTTGTGTTTATCGTCCAGTCAGCCAGCACTACCGGCAATCCTGGTGAGCGGGACTTTGTAGCCGTTGACGAAAGCACGACGCGCGCGCCCAGGCTGTTTGTGGAGTACTACGTTGGTGCACTGATACCCCCAACCAACTCTCTGGTTGGTCTTCGCTTCGATACAACGGACATACCCCGAGGCGTGACCGTTACTAGTGCGCGGATTGAGTTTACGGCCGAGCGCGACTTCGACATGCCGATCGACCTGCAAATTGCGGCAGAGGAAAGTGGGAATTCCCAGCCGTTTACCAGCACGGCTGGAAACATCAGTGCGCGGACCCTGGGCACGGCACTACCCTGGGCCGGCACCGTGACTCACGCCGCGGGCGATGAATTCCAGTCACCCGATCTGAGTTCGATCGTGCAGTCAGCGGTTGCCCGCAGTGATTGGTGCGGAGGCAACGCGTTGTCCTTCGTAATTTCAGGTCCTACGGGCGCCATGCCGGTGTTTTCCTTTGAAGGCAACGCCTCTCTCGCTCCCAGGTTGCGGGTTCAGTACGAGTTCGACTCCATCCCGCAGGGCACGTCCTGCATCAAGCGAACGCAGTCGCGCACAATTACCGCGTCCTCAGACGATGTGGAAGAAGGCCAGAATATAACCACTGGGGTGTCCCTCGACCTCGTTCAGTCAAATCCTGTGGGTCTGCGCTTCACAAACATCGATGTCCCCCGGGGCGCGACTATCAATGAGGCCTATCTCGAATTCACCGCCGTCGCCGACGATACCGGGAGCACCACGCTCGCTATCAGCGCGGAAGCCTCGGCGAATGCGGCGACCTACACCAGCGCCGATGGCAGCGTTACCGGCCGAAGCTACTTCTCGCCGGCTGTAAACTGGGGTATCAGCGAGGCATGGACAACCGATGGGGTCTACCAAAGCCCTGACCTCTCATCTCTGATCAGTAGCGTCGTGGCGCAGGGAGGCTGGTCCGTAGGCAATGCCCTGGGAATCCAGGTCGACACCACCGGCGCGACTGACCGCCGGGCGCGCACCTTCGACAACAGCCCGGGACAGGCACCGCGACTCGTCGTTTCCTATGAAGACGACGGCTCCGGTCTGCAGTTCCGAAGGGTTCGAGACGAGCTCAAGGATGTCGTGGCGGAGCTCAACCATGCCGGCTGGACGCCAATTCAGGACACTCTTTATGAGGCTGCGCGCTACTACACCGATATGGATGTGCTGTGGGGTGCCACGAGAGGTGATTCCGACATCGACGGTGGGCCCTTCAGCTACGCGCGTGTTTCCGCGGCGGAGTCCATGGTACCCGGCACTTTTTCCATTAATCGACCGAGTGGTTGTTCGGCAAACAACCTCGACGACGACGACTGCAGCGGAGAAGAAATCCTGGGCGTCGGTGGCGGCTCGGCGCGTTACGACAGCCCCATCGATGATTTCTGCCAGGAGCAGAGCCATATCATCCTGCTCACGGATGGTGACGCTAACCGGCCACATTCCACGGACTTGATTCCCGGCTTCATTGGTGGAGCCTGCGCGAACGATCCGACCGTGAGTGGAGGTACTTCGACCCCGTTGACCGACGGTGAGCTATGCGTCAAGGATCTTGCGCGCTATATGAATGATAACGACCTGCGCCCGACGCTTAATGGAAATCAGCGTGTGACCACGCACACCATCGGATTCAACTTCTCCAGCCAGTGGCTGGAAGATGTAGCCAATGCCGGTGGCGGCGCGTATCGGACCGCGGATAACGCGACGGAACTCGTCGAGCAGATCAGGGCAATCATCGGTGAAGTGCTGAAGACCGACTCGACGTTTGTGGCCCCGGTGGCGGCTGTGAATCAGTTCAATCAGCTCAGTCACTTGTCGCAGGTGTATTTCGCCGTGTTCCGTCCCGACGAATTCCCCCGCTGGCGGGGAAATCTGAAGCGTTACCGGCTGCAAGGCCGAAACGCCGATATTGTTGATGCTGACGGAAACCCGGCGCTTGATGACACAACGGGCTTCTTCGCTACGGGCAGCCGCAGCTTCTGGAGCGAGTTTGCTGATGGTCCGTCTGTTGATCTTGGCGGGGCGGCCGAAAACGTCCCCGTCAATACCGCGCGAAACGTCTATACCTACCTGCCAGGGTCTTCAAGCACCAACCTTGCCAGCGCCGAGAATGCGATCGTTCCTACCAATACGGATCTCGATCCCGCGGCTTTCAACGCGACTGATCTGAACACCACAGAGTTCGAAGATCTGATCCAGTGGATCCGGGGACGCGACGTCGATGACGAGAACGACAATGGAAACGTGACGGAAGATCGCTACATTTACGGGGATCCGTTGCACTCACGTCCCGTGGCGATTACCTACGGCGGAGACAGCGAGACTCCGGACGTATCAGTATACGTCGGTACCAATGCCGGCGCCCTGCACGCGATCGATGCTGTGACGGGTCAGGAATCCTTCGCGTTTTTCCCGGCGGCCACCCTTCCCATGCAGCGCGATCTGCGTGAAAACCTGTCTACGACCCCTCATCCTTATGGGATCGATGGAACGCCCACGTCGTGGTTCCGCGACAACGGTCGCAACGGCATCGATCCCACGGATGAAGAAGACTGGGTCCGTCTGTACACCGGGATGCGCCGCGGAGGTCGCAATTACTACGGCCTCGACGTCACCGACCGCGCCGCGCCGGAGTTGATGTGGCAGATCGAGGGCGGTACTTCAAGCGCTCAGGGTGATTTCACCGAGCTGGGACAAAGCTGGTCTCAACCGGTGAAGACGCAGATTGAGCTTGATGGAGACACGGAGCCGCGAGACGTCCTTCTCTTCACCGCGGGATATGATGAAGATCAGGACACTGCGCAGCTTCGCGAAACCGATAACATGGGGCGGGGCATGTACATTGTCGATGCGATCACCGGTGAGCTTCTCTGGTCCGGCGGCAAAACGGGTGCGCAGACCTGGAACAAAGAGTTCGCAGAAATGGACTACTCGTTCCCCAGCACCGTCGGTGCCCTCGACATCAACCAGGACGGCCTGGTCGACATGTGGTTTGCCGCAGACACGGGGGGACAGCTCTGGCGCTTCGACGTGAATAACGGAGCGACCGCCGATAATCTCGTCAGTGGGGGTGTTATTGCAGACCTTGGCGTCGCCGGTGGCAACAACGAGATCGCCAGCAACCGACGCTTCTTCGTTTCGCCCAGCGTCGCCCTCGTGAACGGGCCGCAAGGGCCGGAGCTTGCGATTGCCATTGGGTCGGGTTTCCGTCCGTCGCCATTGTCGACCCTTGCGCAAAATCGCCTGTTCATGATCCGCCAACAGGCCGTCTACGGTCCTCCATCGTCGTACACAACAATACTCGCATCAGACCTGTACAACGCCACCGGTAACCTCCTCGCGGAAAACTCCGGTCTGACTGACGAGGAACGGATCATCGAGGAAGATGCATTGTTCGCTTCCCAGGGCTGGTACATCGACTTTACCGATACCGCGGAGAAGGCGCTGTCCGCCCCGCTCATCGCAAACGATCAGGTGATCGTCAGTACCTACATTCCAGGTGTTGTGACGTCGGCGTGCACACCGGCGGCCGGCCAGTCGCGAGCGTACACCGTAGACCTGGAGAACGGTTCACTGGAACGCACACCGCTGTTCCTGCTGACGTCGAGTATCGTCGATCAGGCGAACCTGTTCGTCGGAGACTTCTGCGAAGACGGCTCCTGCGGCTATGACGACCCAATTGACTTAAACGATCCGCCGCCGGATCCGCAGGATCCGAACGATCCCTCTGATGCATGCCTGAGTGGCAGCGCCATCAATATCAAACTCAATGCTGAGAGTGGGGGTCTCGCACCCTGGTGCAACGATTCGGAGACCACTTACTGGTTCCGGGAGCGATGACCATGAAACTACGCAGACAAGCCGGTTTTACGCTGATCGAGCTGATGATCGTCCTGGTCATCCTCGGCATTGTCCTCGCCGTCGGTCTGCCGAGCTATCAGGACTCCGTTCGCCGCTCCACTCGGGCTGACGCGCAGGCCACGCTGATGGAACTGGCTCAGGCCATGGAGCGACGCTATTCGCTGAATTACAACTACGACGGCGCCGCGGACGGCGACGGGGCGCCGCTTCCGGAAGTGTTCGTAAGCCAGGCACCGACGGAAGGCCAGCCGTTCTACGATCTGACCATTGCTGTGGCCGATGGCGGACAGGCCTACACCCTGCGCGCAACACCGATCGCGGGATCGAGGCAGGACAGTGACGGCATGATGGAGTTGACGTCGCTCGGAACTCGCCGCTGGGACAGAGATGACGACGGCGCCTTCAGCGCCGCGGAACAGACATGGCAACGGTGATCCGTATCCGTTGGGAGGAAGCATGATGAAAATACTAAAACGAGCGGCCGCTGCCTTTCTTTTTTGTCTGGCCCTGCCCGCGTTTGGTCAGGATCCCGACAATGCGAGCGTGAGCTTTCCTGACGAAGAACAGCGCTCCATGGCGATGGAGGAAGTGCCGCCCGCCGTTATGGCCACCGCGCGGACCGTCGCTCCGGATGTGTTCTTTACCAGCGCCGAGAGCTACTGGCGAGACGACATGCGCGAATACCACCTACGCGGTCGATTGTTTCGAGAAGTCTGGGATGTGTTCATCCGCGAAGACGGAAAGTTTGTGCGCAAATCGGCGGACAACCAGGATAGCTAACGGATCGATCGCGTAAGGATCTCTTCGCCCTGTCATCAGGAATCTAACAGGAGAGATTGCGCCCTCGACGGTCCTCGCGAAGGCCGTCGCCGTTGCTGTCGGTCGTCAGGTAAGCCCTCCCGCTGTGGCTGAGCACGAGAGCCCTCGCCTGCCGCGGGTCGCGGCTCTGGGGGCAGTAGTAGAGCGTGCCGTTCTGCCAGGTTCCCCCGTGGGTTTCGAAGCTGATGTACGGGCGGGCCAGCGACGCGCGCCACGATAGCTCTCCTCCCTCCATCGGCCAACGCAGTTTCCGAAGCCGCCGCTCCCGCGCATCGGGCTGGTGATTGCCGTTGCTGTCCAGAAAGACGTGAATTTCGTGATCTTTACTCCATACACGGCTGCAGCGACCGCTGAGATCAACCGCGCAGACGGTCACGCGACGCTTGCCCTGCAGGGCCTCCTGTCGCGCCAGGGAGAACAGCCGCCCCAGCTGCTCCATCGCCGCGGCGCTGCGCAGGTCCGCGATCCGGTCGCTGAACGATGGAAGTGCCGCCTGGAGGGCGATGCCCAGCATCAGCAGGACGAGGAGCAGTTCAATGAGCGTAAGCCCCCTTGCTTGACGCGACGGCCTGTCCATGGCGACACCCCCTGATCTCCAGAGATGTCATGGTGTCCGCCGGGCCTGGATGGACCCAGGCTTCAGGTGGCCAAAGTTAATCATCCAGCCCCAGTTTCTTCATGCGATAGCGCAGGCTGCGAAAGCTGACACCGAGCACGCGCGCCGTTTCCGTACGATTCCAGCGCTGTGCCTCGAGGGCTTCACTGAGGACTTCCCGTTCGATGTCGGCGAGATAGCTGTCCAGGTCGCCGGCAACATCGCTCAGACGGGAGTCCTGCCGCGCGTCACCGCCGGAGCGCTTGCTCATGGGCAGGGGCGAACTGCCTAGCTGCAGGTCTTCAGCGCGGATGCGGTCGCCTTCGCAGAGTGCAAAGGCGCGCTCCAGCATGTTCTCCAGTTCGCGGACATTTCCCGGGAAGCGATAGTCGAGCATTCCCTTCATAGCGCCCGGCTCAAGCGTGGGAGCATCAATCCCCAGGCCAGCGGCAATCCGGCCGAGGAGCAGCTCCGCGAGTACCGGTATGTCGTCGCGACGCTCCCGAAGGCTGGGCACGCGGAGTTCGATGACGTTGATCCGGAAGAAGAGATCCTCACGGAAACGCCCGGCTTCCACTTCCTGCGCGAGAGATTTGTGGGTGGCGGAGAGCAGGCGTACGTCGGTACTCATCTCCTCATTCGCTCCCACGGGCCGAATCCGCTTTTCCTGGATCGCACGGAGCAGCTTCACCTGCATGGGCAGGGGCAGGTCGGCGACTTCATCCAGAAACAGGGTCCCGCCCTCGGCCGCCTGGAAAAGCCCCAGCTTGTCTCGGCTTGCCCCGGTAAAGCTGCCCTTCAAATGGCCAAACAGTTCGCTCTCGATAAGCTCGGCGGGAACGGCGCCGCAGTTGACGGCCACAAAGGGCCCCGCCGCCCGGGGGCCGCGGCCGTGGATACTCCGGGCGACGAGTTCCTTACCACTGCCCGACTCGCCGTGGATATGCACCGGCGCCTGGCTGCGCGCCAGCTTGGTGATCTGCTGGCGCAGCTTCTGCATCGCCGGGGTTTCGCCGATCAGTTCGTCGTCATGAGCGTCTTCAACCGGTGCCTCCAGCTCAAGCGCGGCGGCGACGAGGCTGCGCAGTTTTTCCAGCGCGACAGGCTTACTGATGAAATCGAAGGCACCGGCCTTGAGGGCCCGAATCGCGCTGTCGACGTTGCCATGGGCCGTGATCATTGCAACCGGAAGCTGCGGGTGCTCACGTTGAATGTGCTCGACGAGCTCGATGCCGTTGCCATCGGGGAGACGCATATCCGTCAGGCAGAGGCGCAGGTCGCTGTGCTCCTGAAGGCACCGGTAGGCACCGGCCAGATCCTCCGCGCTCACCGTATCAAGGTCCATGCGCGCGAGGGTGATCTCGAGCAGCTCGCGGATATCGGGCTCGTCGTCTACAACGAGAACGCGAAGGGCGTCACCCGCTGTCATAGGCATTACTCCTGCTGCTGCACGCTGATCTGAAATCGGCTGCGCCCGTCGCTTGTCGGCGCATAGGCGATGCGAGACTGATTCAGTTCGCACAGTTCGCGACAAAGATACAGCCCCAGACCGCTGCCACTATGGCTGCGGGTAAAGAAGGGTTCAAAAAGCCGCGACACGTCTTTCTGTGCGACGCCCGCGCCGTCATCGTAGATATCAATCACACACTCGCCGTTGCCACGGTCCACGCGGATACGCAGCTCCGCCGCGTGATTCTCCGTGGCCTCAAAGTTGTGGCGGACAGCGTTATCGACCAGGTTGTCGAGGACGCGATCCAGGTGTTGGGGATCGAAGTCGATGCGTGCCCTGGGGTCGACGTATTCGATGGTCAGCTCCACGTCCGTCTCACGAGACAGCTGGTAACGATCGCGGTAATCGACGATCCAGTCCAGCAGGTCAATGGTTTCGGTCTGAGGCGGTTCTCGCCGGGATATCTGCAGCACGCTCTCCACGATCTCGTTCACGCGGTGACTGTTCGCGAGAATCATCTCTGCAAGGTGGCGGTCGTCGTCGCCCAGCGTTGCTGATTCCTGCAGAAGCTGGGTGGCGTGGCTGATGGCACCGAGTGGATTCCGCACTTCATGGGCGATGCTGGCGGCGAGGCGGCCCAGGGAGGTGAGTTTAAGGGACTGGGCGTAGGCGGCGACGGGTCGGTAGTCCTCCAGGAACACGAGCGTTTGCATGCGGCTCTCGCCGGCCAGCCGCTGAAACTTGGCGATAAGTTCCGCTCCATCATCGCGGGCCTGGAAGGGAACACCCCGCTGTGCGCCGGTGTGCAGGAAGTTGTCGAGGCGCTGTGCCAGCTCCTCGCTGTAGTCACTCAGCTCGCGTCCCTGCTCCACCGCCAGAGGACGGCTGGGGTCCAGAAGGCGGCCCGCGGCGGCGTTCAGGACCCGCGCTCGCGCTTTGTCATCGACCAGGAGGATACCCGTCTGCATGTTCTGCACGATTTGTTCGTTGAGGCGCTGCAGTCGGTAGAGGTCATCGGCGCGCTCCACGGCGATGGCCTCAGCGCGACCGAGACGCAGCGCAACGATCTGGACGATCCCCGACACAACGAAGAACAGCAGGCCCAGCAGCCCGGCGGGAAACAGCGAGCCAAAACTCGCAGCGCCCGTGGATACCAGCCTGAGGGTGTCGGTGAGGATGGCCAGAACGGCCAGGGCAGCGACGAGCGTCGCTATAGAGCGTTTGCTGATGAGCACAGCGCTCGAAGCGATGGTGACTGTGAGCAGGAGGGGCAGGCCGCTGGTCATGCCTCCGGAGGCGTCGCTGACCAGAGTCAGGCAGACGATGTCGATGGAGAACATGGTCACCAGGCCCAGGTTCGATTCCTGAACCCGCACACCCGCTCCGCCAACGAGAAGGAGATTACTCAGGAGAAAGCACAGGCTGGTAACGGCATAGAGCGTCATGTCCTGGGAGCCGACCAGTTGCCGCGTGGGAGGAAGGGCCAGCAGGAGCAGGAACACGACGCCCAGCACGGAGCGGTAGAGCACGTAGATTCGAAACAGGAGCTGGTTCTGTCCCGGTGTGAGCGCCGTCGGCGGCGGCAGGACGGCGGTATCAGTCACGTCGCCAGCTCGCGCAATCCTGCCTGGTGTGCCCCGGTGTCATCGCGCCATTCTAGTATGGCCGCAAGCGGCGGGTCACGGCCCGCCCGGTCAATGCGCGGTCTCGTTACGAGCAACACCGCACCCCCAGATCAACGTTCTCTAGGGCCTGTTAACACTAACTACGGTGGCCCTGCTGTCCCTGTTTTCTCGCCCAGCAAGGCAGGAATCGCGCCGTGTGGTGGGCCCACATAAGCGATTTCTAACGCCGCTGGGCGCGAAAACAGGGTCAGCCCTTTGGGTTGCGTCAGAAATAGCGCCAGTCGTCGTTACTCGCACCCAAAGCAGTCGCTGCGCTCCTGGGGCGGGCTCTCGTTCATTTGGAACCACCAAACTTCTTTCCTCGCGCCTAGCCTGGCGCTATTTCTGACGCAACAGGGCCACCGTAGTTAGTGTTAACAGGCCCTAGCCTGGGCATTAGTTCGCCTCCGCTGGTGTGCGGCGCGGGGATCGCCCACAATGTCGCGCTTCTATCCCAGGGGCGCGGCCACACCATGCAGCTGTTGATGGCGCAGATAAATACCGTTGTGGGTGACTTCAGCGGGAACACGGAGCAGGTGCTTGCCACGGCCCTGACGGCGACGGGTGAAAGATCCGGGGCCGTGATCGTTTTCCCGGAGCTGACCCTGTCGGGCTATCCGCCGGAAGATCTTCTTCTGCGCCCTTCCATTGGTCCGCACATCGAGGAGTGCCTCGAGAAACTGTGCCGGGAACTGCCCCGGGAGGCCTGGGTGGTGCTCGGCTATCCCCGCCGCCACGACGGGGCACTCTACAACTGCGCCGGCGTTATTCACGGTGGTGAAGTTTGCGCCGAATACCGCAAACAGGAACTGCCGAACTATGAAGTGTTCGACGAGAAGCGCTACTTCCTGGCCGGCCATGAGCCCTGCGTGCTCACCATTGACGGCGTACCCGTTGGCCTGACGATCTGCGAAGACATCTGGAGCGAGGGGCCCGCGGCGACAGCCCGCGCCGCCGGTGCCGAGGTGCTGCTGAACATCAATGCCTCACCCTTTCACCGCGGCAAGCAGACTGAACGGCTTTCCCTGGTATGCGATCGCGCCCGCACCCTGGAGATGGACATCGTCTACGTTAACCAGGTCGGCGGTCAGGACGAACTCGTCTTCGACGGCGGATCCTTCGTCGTGGATGCTCGCGGCGAGGTG
This sequence comes from Pseudomonadota bacterium, assembly GCA_038748515.1. Taxonomy (GTDB): domain Bacteria; phylum Pseudomonadota; class Gammaproteobacteria; order Pseudomonadales; family Halieaceae; genus Congregibacter. The sequence continues at coordinate 28,234 of JBCDIW010000020.1, read as the reverse complement.
GTCGTGGAAGCCGCCCGCTTCGAAACGGCGCTGGTCTGGACATCGCTGCGGGAGACCGCGGCGCCGCCGCGGATCGCCCCCGGCGATCGCGCGCCAGCGCCTGCTGAGACCGAGGCCGTGTGGAAGGCCTTGACGCTGGGAGTGAAGGATTACGTCAACAAAAACGGCTTTCCCGGCGTTGTGCTGGGTCTGTCCGGCGGTGTCGACTCAGCCCTGACCCTGGCCGTGGCTGTGGAGGCCCTCGGCGCCGAGCGTGTGGAAGCCGTGATGATGCCGTTTCGCTATACGTCGCAAATCAGCCTCGACGACGCCGCCCAGCAGAGCGCGACCCTTGGCGTTCGTCACAGCGTCATTCCGATCGAAGGCATTTATACGGCGTTCATGGCGGCGCTCGCAGACGAGTTCGAGGGCCTTGCTTCGGATACGACGGAAGAGAACCTGCAGGCGCGGTGCCGCGGTGTACTACTCATGTCGATATCCAATAAGAAAGGATCGCTCGTGCTGACCACGGGCAACAAGAGCGAGCTCGCGGTGGGCTACTCCACCCTCTACGGCGATATGGCCGGGGGCTTCGATGTGTTGAAGGATGTGCCCAAAACGCTGGTCTATGAACTGTGTCGTTACCGGAATTCCCTCAGCCCCTGTATTCCTGAACGGGTTATCGATCGGCCGCCTTCGGCTGAACTGGCCCCGGACCAAAAGGATCAGGACAGCCTGCCTCCCTACGATGTCCTCGACCGGATCCTGGAGCTCTATGTGGAGGAAGATTGCAGCCAGGAGCAGATCATTGCCGAAGGCATCGCGCGGGAGCACGTCGAGCGCGCCCTGCGTCTGGTTGACCTGAACGAATACAAGCGTCGGCAGGCGCCGGTTGGTGTACGCATCAGTCGTCGCGGCTTCGGGCGCGATCGACGCTATCCGATCACCTGGGCCTGGCGGCGCGGCAGCTGAGCGGCGTCAGCGTTCGCGGCTGTCGAACTGTGGGGGCTTGGGTGGATTGAACAGGCCAAAGCTGGCCCGGTTGATGAAGGAGCGCTGCAGGCCATCCTGCGTGTACACCGTGTCGAACTCCCCATCGCTGTTGAGCGCAGGGTGGTCGGGGTAATTCAGCACCAGAATATCGATAGCGTCCTGGGCGAGATCGTCCATGCCCAGCAATAGGTAGCCCTGGGCCATCACTGCCAGTCCGTCCGCCACCGCCGGGGTGCGCTGGAAATTCTCCACCACGTAGCGTCCCCGATTGGCGGCGGCGAGATAGGCGCCGCGGCGGAAGTAGTAATTGGCCACATGTATTTCGTGCCTGGCGAGGACATTGCGCAGGTCGATCATGCGCGACTGCGCATCGGCCGCGTAGGGACTGTCCGGAAAGCGCGATACAAGCTGGGCGAACTCCGCAAAGGCCTCCTGGGCGTAGCTGATATCCCGCTTGGTGTCGTCCGTGGGCGCGAAGCGGTCGAGGAAGTCCTGGTTCGACGTCGCCACGGCGAGACCTTTCATGTAGTAGGCGTAGTCCACGTTCGGGTGCTGTGGGTGGAGACGTATAAAACGTTCCGAGGCCTCAATGGCGGCCTCCGGCTCATAGGCTCCGTAGTGGGCAAAAATCAGCTCGAGCTGAGCCTGTTCAGCGTACTTGCCGAACGGGTAGCGCGACTCCAGCGCCTGCAGCGCACGGATCGCGAGGTCGTAGTTTCGCGCGTTCAGGAAACGTTGCGCCTGCTGGTAGATCTGCTGTTCGCCGCTGTCGGCATCGAATTCCGACTGGTCGTCGTTGCCGGCGCAACCCACCAACAGCAGTAGGACGAACAAGCCGTACAGAAGCCGGTGCAGCACGTCGAGCCTTGCAGTCATCGCGCCGAACTCCGGAGCCGATTGCCGGGTTCAGATCGCGCGCGACCTGGAGTCGGGAGCTGGATAGGTTGCCGGAAGGGCATTGTGTACGCCGTGCTACCATGAGGGCCATTCGAGGGGGCGCTATTTAAGCACAGCCGTGGTGGTGCAGAAACCGGGAGATGACGCGAAAGATTTCGCGAAAAAGGACCGCTCGCAGCCACCGTTGATCGAGCGTTCCGTAGCGGTGAGTGCCGATCTCGACGGTCTACGCCTCGACGCTGCCGCGGCCCGCCTGTTTTGTGAATTTTCCCGCTCCCGTTTGCAGTCCTGGATTAGCAGCGGTGCTCTGCGTCTCGACGGGGTCGAAGCCCGACAGCGCGATCGCGTCCGGGAGGGCATGAGGATCACGATCAGGGCGTATGCGGAACCCGAGGTAAGCTGGGAGCGGGAATCGCTGCCCCTCGATCTCCGTTTTGAAGACGATCACCTGCTGGTGGTGCACAAGCCCGCCGGTATCGTTGTTCACCCGGGCGCCGGCAACCCGTCGGGCACGCTGGTCAATGCGCTCCTGGATCACCGACCCGGGCTCGCAAACCTGCCGCGGGCCGGTATCGTCCACCGCCTGGATAAAGACACCTCGGGGCTTCTTGTTGTTGCCGGGTCGGAACTCGCGCACCGCAGCCTTGTGGCGCAACTTCAGAGTAAGACCGTGCATCGCGAGTACTTCGCGATTGCGCGCGGCTACCTGAGCGGCGGCGGACGCATCGACGCGGCCATTGGACGTCATCCCAGACAGCGCACACGCATGGCCGTGCTCACCACCGGGGGCAAAGAAGCGGTAACGCACTATCGGGTCGCCGAGCGTTTCGCTCACTTCACGGCCCTGACCGTACGGCTGGAAACCGGCCGCACGCATCAGATCCGCGTTCACCTCGCCCATCGTGGCTACCCTTTGCTCGGCGATCCGGTCTACGGCGGGCGCTTTCGCCGACCTCCCGGCGCAAGCGAGGCCTTCGTGGCGGCTCTCCAGGGCTTTCGGCGCCAGGCGCTTCATGCCCGACGGCTGGAGTTTGTGCACCCGGCCCTGGATGAGGCACTGACGTTTGAAGCGGATCTGCCGGATGACATCGAGACGCTGCTGGGCGAACTGCGACGCTACGACGCGCCTCGGCATGAGGCTCGCTGACCGGTGAGCGTCGACGTGTTCACGCCCCGGGGCTGGCCGCGGAGTGTGCGTATCGTTCAGACGGACCGCCGCGATGGAGCCAGCGAGTCCCCTTACGACGGCTTTAATCTCGGCGCGCATGTCGGCGACGCCGAGGCCCGCGTCCGTGTAAATAGGGCGGCGCTGTACGCCGAGATCCCGCGCGTGGACGTTGCCTGGCTTGCCCAGGAGCATGGCACGCAGGTTGTGAACGCCAGGCGCGACGCCGACGAACCGCCCGTCGCGGATGCCTGCTGGACCCGGGAAGCGGCGCTGGCCTGCGCTATTCTTAGCGCCGATTGCCTGCCGGTCCTCATTGCGGATCGCGACGGAACCACGGTTGCGGCGGCGCACGCCGGCTGGCGAGGCCTGGCCGGGGGTGTGCTCGAGGCGACGGTGCGCGCCATGGGCATAGCGCCGTCCCGGCTGCTCGCCTGGCTGGGTCCGGCGATCGGCCCGGAGTCTTTCGAAGTAGGCCCGGAGGTGCGGGAGCACTTTCTCGCGACCATGCCCGATGCGGTGAGTCTCGAGGCATGTAACGCCTGTTTCGCAGCGCGCCAGAACCGTGATCGCTATCTGGCGGATCTCCCGCGCCTGGCCCGCTTGCGACTTGAAGCCCTGGGCCTCGGCGCCGTGGACGGTGACCGAGCCTGCACCTTTGAGAACGCCGATTTGTTCTATTCCTACCGCCGCGACGGCCGCACGGGTCGGATGGCATCGCTGATTTTCAGAGTCGATTCCTGACGTCGACGGCGCCTTGATTTTCAGGGCAAAACCCCCATTTAGGAGGGGACATTGAATCCCGGGCCCATCGCCCGGCCGGTATGCCTCGCGCGTTAACAAGAGGACTGACCCATGCGGATGGACAAACTGACCAACCCCCTCCAGAACGCCCTGGCCGACGCCCAGTCGATCGCCCTGGGCATGGATCACAATCAGATCGCTTCGGCGCACCTGCTCCAGGCGCTGCTAAATCAACAGGGCGGCGTCGCGCGTCCGCTGCTTCAACGAGCGGGAGCGAACCTCGACCTGTTGCAGCAGTCTCTGCGCGGTGCGATCAACGAGCTTCCCGTGGTGCGGGAAGTCACGGGAGAGCTGCACGTCTCGAGCGATCTGGGCAAGGTACTGAATCTCAGCGACCGCCGCGCCCAGCAGGCCGGCGACAGCTTTATTTCGAGTGAGACCGTGCTCCAGGCATTCCTTGAAGCCGGCGGAGCGGTCGCTCGCGCACTAGGCGAAAGCGGCGTTACGCAGGCCGCTCTGGACAGCGCCATCAAAGACCTTCGCGGCGGAGAGGCGGTCAACAGCGCAGACGCCGAAGACCAGCGTCAGGCGCTGGAGCGCTACACCATCGATCTCACAGAGCGGGCCCGGGACGGCAAGCTCGACCCCGTGATCGGCCGCGATGACGAAATCCGTCGCACGATCCAGGTACTGCAGCGGCGCACGAAGAACAATCCGGTCCTGATCGGTGAGCCCGGCGTGGGAAAGACCGCCATCGTGGAGGGGCTCGCCCAGCGAGTCATCAATGGCGAAGTGCCCGAGGGCCTCAAGGACAAGCGCATCCTCTCGCTGGATCTCGGGGCGCTGCTTGCGGGCGCAAAGTTTCGCGGCGACTTCGAAGAACGGCTCAAAGCGGTGCTTGGAGAGCTGTCGCGCGAGGAAGGGCGGGTCATCCTCTTTATCGACGAAATCCATACCATGGTGGGAGCGGGAAAAGCCGAAGGCTCCATGGACGCGGGCAATATGCTCAAGCCCGCCCTGGCCCGCGGCGAGCTCCACTGCGTCGGTGCCACGACCCTCGATGAGTATCGACAGCACGTGGAGAAGGACGCCGCGCTCGAGCGGCGCTTCCAGAAAGTGCTTGTCGACGAACCGAGCGAGGAAGACACCATTGCGATCCTGCGCGGCTTGAAGGAACGGTACGAGGTCCACCACGGTGTCGACATCACGGACTCCGCGATCATCGCCGCGGCGCGCTTGTCGCAGCGCTACATCACGGATCGCCAGCTCCCGGATAAGGCTATCGATCTTATCGACGAAGCGGCGAGCCGAATCCGCATGGAAATCGACTCCAAGCCTGAATCCATGGATCGTCTGGAACGACGCCTCATCCAGCTCAAGATTGAACGCGAAGCGGTGAAGAAGGAAGAGAGTGAGGCGGCCGCAAAGCAGCTTGAGATGCTCAACGAGCAGATAGCCAAGGTGGAGCTGGAGTTCGCCGATCTCGAAGAGATCTGGAAAGCCGAAAAAGCGTCACTTCAAGGCGCGGCCGCGGTCAAGGGCGACATCGAAAAACTCAAGCTCGAGTTGGAGACGGCGCGCCGCGCCGGAGACCTGACCCGCATGTCGGAGCTGCAGTACGGACGCCTTCCCGAGCTTGAGAAACAGCTCGCCCAGGCCCAGGCCGCGGAAAGCGCGGAACGAACGCTGCTTCGGAACAAGGTCAGCGAAGAGGAGGTGGCCGAGGTGGTCAGTCGCTGGACCGGCATTCCCATCGCGAAGATGCTCGAGGGAGACCGCGAGAAGCTGCTGCGCATGGAAGACGCTCTTCATGAACGCGTGGTGGGGCAGGGTGAGGCCGTGGTGGCCGTGTCCAACGCGGTGCGTCGCTCGCGCGCGGGTCTTGCGGATCCCCAGCGGCCGAACGGTTCCTTCCTGTTCCTCGGGCCTACCGGGGTGGGCAAGACCGAGCTGTGCAAGGCGCTGGCGGAGTTCCTCTTCGACAGCGAGCAGGCGATGGTGCGCATCGACATGTCCGAGTTCATGGAAAAGCACTCCGTGGCGAGACTCATTGGTGCGCCCCCCGGCTATGTTGGCTACGAGGAGGGCGGCTATCTGACGGAGGCCGTGCGCCGTCGCCCCTATTCGCTACTGCTTCTCGATGAGGTTGAAAAGGCGCACCCGGACGTCTTCAACGTTCTGCTTCAGGTTCTTGAGGACGGCCGCCTCACGGATGGTCAGGGTCGCACCGTGGACTTTCGCAACACGGTCATCGTGATGACGTCGAACCTGGGTTCGGACCTGATTCAGGAGCTGACCGGCGAGGACAACTACGAGGCGATGAAGGGTGCGGTGATGGGTGTGGTCGGGGCCCACTTCCGCCCGGAGTTCATCAACCGTATCGACGAAACCGTCGTGTTCCATCCTCTGGCCCAGGAGCAGCTGCGCGGGATCGCCGACATTCAACTCGCCGGCCTTCGCGCGAGGCTTGCGGAGCGCGGAATAGGACTCCAGGTCAGCGAGGCTTTCCTTGATCAGCTCGTCGAGGCAGGCTTTGATCCGGTCTATGGGGCACGGCCGCTCAAGCGGGCCATTCAACAGCAGCTTGAGAACCCCCTGGCTCAGCGGCTTCTGGCCGGTGACTTTGGTCCGGGGCACAGCGTGACGGCGGACTGGGTAAACGGAGACGCGGTTTTTGTACTGGAGGTAAACGACGCGGCTGCCTGACCGTTTGCTTCGGTTTTGTGGCGCGGCGACTAAATCAGGACTAAGTCAGGACTAAATCAGGACTAAGTCAGGACTAAGTCAGGATTAAGCTAGGACTAAGTTAGACAGGCGCCTAAGATCGACGCTTAAGCGCGAGGTGCAAGCGCGGGTTCTGGCCTACTCGCAGTGTACGCGAATCGTATCGCGCGCTTTTTGCCGCTGTGTCTCTTTTTCGTCTTCGGAAAGAAACCGCAGTTCGCCGTTGTCCGGGTCGCGGATGCGGATGCGCGCGGCGCTGGCCAGGGTTTCGAGGTTGTCTTTCGCCCGGGTGCAGCTTTCCGGGTTCTTGGCAATCACTTCGAGCTGCTCGCGATTGGCCACTTCCTGTTCGAACTCGTTGCCGGGACTGGGATTCACGTCTGCCGGTACCGCGCCCTGACCGGGCGATACACGCCGGACAAAGTTGGACCGCGGCGAAACCACTTCGTACTCGATGGTAGGGTCCTGGGGAGGCCGGTCGCTGACGACCAGCTTGCCGCTCTCATCCGACCAGCGATAGTACGTCCCCTCCGCGCTCTGCGCGTCGCCGGCGAAAGGGGGAGCCAGCATCACCGCCGTAGTTATCGCGGCATGAAAAGCCAGAGTCAGGGCGACAGACAAGGTCCGAGCCATTCGTCGTTGCAGCGCCGCTCCGTCAGCCATCTCAAGGTCGGCTCTGAACTTACGTCGCGCGCTGGCGTCGGTCCTGGCCTTTTCAGGCTCTCGTTCACTCTCTCGTTCAGTCTCTCGGACCTGGCCTGCTGGTGTGCCCGCGCGACGAGTCACCGCGTTATTCTCCATCCGATGCCGATTCCATGACCTTCCCATGACCTTCCCAAGCCGGCCCTGCATGCTTCCTGGCCCTGTGTTGATTTTTTTCTGCTCTTGATTATTTTGTCGACGATTCCGTCTTCTTTGCCGCCCCGTTCCCGACGCTTTTTCCGTCGATCCTTGGCCGATCCGGTCCCAGCGATCGCCCATCGCGGGGTTGGATCAAAAAAAGATACCCAAGCTGCCGCTACAGCGCAATCGGCCCTGGCACATCCGATGAAACGGTTGCGTGCGACCGAAACCTGTCCACAGGCGCAATTCTTCACGTTGACAAGCGTGTCTGCACTGACCACACTCGCCGCGTCGAAGTAATGGCAACGGTCACGCGGAGTACCCTTCGCCTCTGGCCCACCGCTCTGGTGCGATGATCCTGGGCGGCCGTTTCTTTGTCCCGTCGGTGAGGTTACACGGCGCGTGCCTTTAAGGCACTCCGCTTTTACCTCACGGTCCACACTGCGTTACCGCGCAGGCGACAGCGACGAGGAGTCCTTTCTGACTGCCTCCATGCCTTGTTCCCTGATTTTCGCGGCCCGCACGGATCCCGGCGGCGTGCGCCCGAGCGCGTATTGCGCATCGGGGTATCTGTTTGACGCCTGCGAGGGTAAGCGCGGCGCGAGCGGGAGTTGTACAAGTGAATGCGGAAGTAGAGCTGGAAGTCGGCGCTGAAATGCTGTCCGGCGGTGAAATGATCGCCCGGGCCCTCGAGGACGAGGGCGTCGAGTTCATCTTTGGCTACCCCGGTGGGGCCGTGCTGCATGTCTATGACGCCCTGTTCAAAGCGGCGAAGGTCCCCCATATTCTGGTGCGCCATGAGCAGGCCGCGACCCATGCCGCCGATGGTTATGCGCGCGCCACGGGTCGGCCCGGCGTCGTGCTCGTGACGTCGGGTCCCGGTGCTACCAATGCGATCACCGGCATTGCCACGGCTTATATGGACTCAATCCCCATGGTCGTCCTGTCGGGTCAGGTGCAGAGCCACCTCATCGGCGAAGACGCGTTCCAGGAAACGGACATGATTGGGATTTCGCGCCCGATCGTGAAGCACAGCTTCCAGGCTCGCCACGCGACACAGCTCCCCGGGATGATCAAGAAAGCTTTCCATATCGCTACCAGCGGGCGTCCGGGCCCTGTGGTCATCGACATTCCCAAGGACATCACCCGTCCCGACGAAACCTTCCCCTATGTGTATCCGGATTCCGTGAAGCTGCGCTCCTATGCACCTGCCGTGCGAGGGCATAGCGGCCAGATCCGCAAGGCAGCGAAACTGCTGCTGAGCGCCAAACGTCCGGTGATCTACTCCGGTGGCGGAGTCATTCTCGGTGATGGCTGTGAACTCCTGCGGGAGCTTGCCCGGCACTTAGGCTATCCCGTCACCAACACGCTCATGGGCCTGGGCGCCTTCCCGGGCTCCGATGAGCAGTTCCTCGGCATGCTGGGCATGCACGGCCTCTTCGAGGCCAATATGGCGATGCATCACTCCGACGTGATTCTCGCCGTTGGCGCGCGCTTTGATGACCGGGTTACCAATACCGTGAGCAAGTTCTGTCCTGGGGCGAAGATCATCCACATCGATGTGGATCCCGCGGCCATCTCCAAGACCGTCACCGCCGACATTCCTATTGTCGGTCCCGTGCAGGCGGTTCTCAGAGACCTGATCGCTGCCGTTCGTACGCTGCAGGATTCCAGTGATGACGCCCTGCCTGATGCAGGGGCGTTGGAGCGCTGGTGGAAGCAGATTAATGAATGGCGCGAGGAGCATGGGCTCTGGACGGCGCGACGCTACGCCGAAAGCGACTACATCATGCCCCAGGAGGTTATCGAAAGCCTTTATCGAGCAACCAACGGCGATGCTTTCGTGACCTCCGATGTTGGCCAGCACCAGATGTTCGCGGCCCAGTACTACCGATTCAACAAGCCGCGACGTTGGATCAACTCCGGCGGCCTCGGGACCATGGGTTTTGGTCTCCCCGCGGCGATGGGGGTCCAGCTGGCTTTCCCTGACGAGGACGTGGCCTGCGTGACCGGCGAGGGCTCGATCCAGATGAACATTCAGGAGCTCTCCACCTGCCTTCAGTACAACACGCCGGTAAAGATCGTGAATCTTCGCAACAACTACCTCGGTATGGTCAAGCAGTGGCAGGACATGCAGTACGAGGGGCGCCACGCCATGAGCACCTACGAGGACTCGCTACCGGACTTCATCAAACTCGTGGAGGCCTATGGCCACGTCGGCATCGAGATCCGGGATCGGGCGGAGCTTGATGAACGCATGGCCGAGGCGTTTGCCATGAAAGATCGCCTTGTGTTTCTTGATGTCTTTATCGACCCCATGGAGCACGTGTATCCCATGCACGTGGCGCCAAACGGGTCCATGAAGGACATGTGGCTGAGCAAGAACGAGAGGGTCTGAAGTGAGACGCATTATTTCGATCCTCATGGAGAACGAGCCCGGCGCCCTCTCGCGCGTCGTGGGGCTGTTCTCGCAGCGGGGCTACAACATCGATACGCTGAACGTGGCCGCGACGGAGGACCCGACGCTGTCGCGGCTGACGCTCACAACCTTCGGCGACGATAAGCACATCGAGCAGATCACGAAGCATCTGAACCGACTGGTGGACGTGGTGAAGCTCGTGGACCTTACCGAGGGCGCCCACGTGGAGCGTGATCTCATGCTGATCAAGGTGAGGGCAGACGCGGGCCAGCGCGAGGAAATAAAACGCACCACGGATATTTTCCGTGGCCAGATCGTGGACGTTGGACCCAAGGTCTACACCATCCAGCTCGCCGGAACGACGGAAAAGCTGGATTCCTTTGTCGCCGCTATCCCCGAGGCCGATGTTCTGGAGGTTGTGCGCTCCGGGGTGGCGGGCATCTCCCGAGGCGAGAAAGTGCTTCGACCCTGAGACGGCGCCATGCAGGCTCAATCGGCTATTGCGATCCGGAAATCCGGATCAATTCGTTTTATAAATAGATCGATGGCGGATACTATTCACGCACGCTCAAAAATCATCGATCAGCAGCCGCAATGAAAAAGTGTCAGCGACGCCCTGGAGTCCAGGCTTACCCCCTCCACACCCTGATAATGACGACGGTTTTTACAGCCTGCGTGGTGGGCGGTTTACCGTACTTCTCAGCGCTCTGAGAACGCGAGGGCCCAGTTTCGGGCCCTGATCCATCATCTGTCAGGCAATGCTCTTCATGGCCGTCATGTAGCCCCGCAGGGTCGTTCCAATCTGCTCCACGGGGTGGGAGCGAATGGCCTCATTGACCCGGATGAGTTCCTGATTGTCCACGGTCGTATCGCTGCCGAGGCCAACGCCGATCACGTCCGTCTCGATATCGGCCATGAATTCGGCGAGCAGCGGACGGCAGGCGTGGTCGAACAGATAGCAGCCGTATTCCGCCGTATCCGAGATCACGACATTCATCTCGTAGAGTTTCTTGCGCGCAATGGTATTGGCGATCAGCGGCGTTTCGTGGAGTGATTCGTAGTACGCGGACTCTTCCTTGATGCCGGCGGAGACCATGACTTCAAAGGCCAGCTCGACGCCTGCCTTGCACATGGCGATCAGAAGAACGCCGCGATCGAAGTAGTCCTGTTCGGGAATCTCTTCGTCGGTGCTCGGCGTTTTCTCAAAGGCCGTGTCCTGGGTGGCGGCTCGCCAGGCCAGCAGGTTCGCATCGCCAGCGGCCCAGTCCTCCATCATGGTGCGCGAGAACTCACCGCTCATGATGTCGTCCTGATGCTTCTCATACAGTGGGCGCATGAGGGTCTTGAGTTCCTCAGCCAGGTAGTACGCGCGCAGCTTCGCCGGATTGCTGAGCCGATCCATCATGTTCGTGATGCCGCCGTGCTTGAGCGCCTCGGTCACCGTTTCCCAGCCATACTGGATCAACTTGGACGCATAGCCCGGATCGACACCTTTTTCGACCATCTTGTCGAAAGACAGGATCGCGCCGGTCTGGAGCATGCCGCACAGGATGGTCTGCTCTCCCATCAGGTCGGACTTAACCTCGGCGATGGGGGACGATTCAAGGACACCGGCACGATCGCCGCCCGTGCCCACCGCGAGGGCCTTGGCGATTTCGAGACCGTCGTCGTTCGGATCGTTTTCCGTATGTACGGCGATCAGCGTTGGTACGCCAAAGCCGCGCTTGTATTCCTCGCGGACCTCCGTGCCCGGGCATTTCGGACACATCATGACCACGGTGATGTCTTCGCGGATCTGCATGCCTTCTTCCACCAGATTGAATCCGTGCGCGTAGTCGAGGCAGGCACCCTGTTTCATGAGGGGCATCACGGCGGCGACGACGCTTGAGTGCTGCTTGTCCGGCGTCAGGTTCATTACGACATCCGCCTGGGGAACGAGCTCTTCATAGGTGCCGACCGCGAAGCCGTTCTCGGTCGCGTTCTTCCAGGACTGGCGCTGTTCCTCGATCGCGGCGGCACGAAGCGCGTAGGACACGTCCAGGCCACTGTCGCGCAGGTTCAGGCCCTGGTTCAGGCCCTGGGAACCGCAGCCGACGATGACGATTTTCTGGCCCTGGAGCCGGGCGACGCCATCGGCGAACTCATGGCTCTCCATGAAACGGCACTTGCCGAGTTGATCAAGCTGAAGTCGCAGGGGAAGGGTATTGAAGTAGTTCTGGCCCATGGGTCTGTCTCCGAAACACCTTTGCAGGCGCGGATTGTAGGATGGCATAGCTATTGCGTAAAACGCGAAATAAACAATACTGTTTTGCGATTTACGCGAATAAGGTGGGCGTCGCATGGACCAGAAATCTCTGCAGGTCTTTCTTGTTGTTGCCCGGACGCTGAGTTTTTCCCGAACCGCGGTGGAGATGCACATGAGCGTATCCGCCGTGAGCCGCTCCATCGCCCGACTGGAGGATGAGCTGGGCCAGCGTCTCTTTGACCGCGACCGGCGCGGCATGCGCCCGACCACCGCCGTGCGGCGTCTCCGGCCCTATGCCGAGCGCGTAACAGCCGAGTGGCGGGCCCTGCGGCATAGTCTCCAGGAGAGCGGCTCGCTGGCGGGGGAGCTGCGGATCTACTGCTCCGTCACCGCGAGTTACCAGCTCCTCAGTCCCCTCCTGAGCAGCTATCGGGAAGCGTTTCCGGCGGTGGACGTGCGCCTGCAGACCGGCGATCCGGCCGATGGTCTCGAGCGGGTGCGCCAGGGTGACGCTGACGTTGCCATGATCGTGCGACCCGCGGCACTTCCCAATTCCGTTCTGTTTCGAGCCGTCGCCCGTACGAGCCTGGAAATCTGTCTGCCGCAACAGGCGGCGGGCGGCCTCGAAGAACTGGCCTCCCTCGGAGACTCCGAGCTGATTGGAAGACTGAGCGCCGAGGCCTGGATTCTTCCTGAGCGTGGAGAAACAAGGCTCCTCACCGACGCCTGGCTCGGGGACACCTTTGCTGCCGAGCCGAGCGTGTACGCCCGAGTGGCCGGTCACGAGGCGATCGCCGCCATGGCTTCCCTTGGACTCGGCGTTGGCATTGTGCCGCGCCTCGTGGTTGAGGCTGGCGCCCTGGGTTCGTCCCTGGCCCTGCGTCAGCTGCCGGGCCTGCCCGGACTCGATATCGGGTTGTGCGCGCGATCGGGTCGTATCGACGACCCGGTCGTGGCAGGCTTCATGGAACGAGTGGCAGTGAGACACGAGATCGGTTAACACTGATGTCCCGTTTTGTCCGGTTTTGGGCACGGTTCTTGAGATCACGGCGGCAATCACGGCTAAATTGATCTGGGTTGGGTGGTGATGCCCGGTTTTAGGGCATGTTTCCCGGCCCCGATCACTGGATTGGCGCGAAGCCGACGGAACCGGGACCGGTCTTTGAAGTCGACACAAGGAGGCGGGTCCGGTCGCTCGTGTTCGCAGAGCGCTTTTCTGTGGGTCGCTCGAGGCATTGACCGCGGGCCGCTGGATAAGGCGGCCAATACGCACAAGTAAAAAATGATGACAAGGCAGAGGGGAAGGGAAGTGGCGAAGCAAAGGAAAACACCGGTGGCGCTGCCTGTGCGCACCCGGTATTCATCGGCGCGTTGCGGGGAGCTGGCACTGTGAGCAAGCTATCCCGACGCCAGTTTCTTCTTCGCATGTCCGCCGCCGGGGGCTCGGCCGCGGTTTATAACGGTCTGCTCGGCCTGGGCCTCATGCCACAGACGGCGGATGCTGCGGACTGGCAGCTGGGCGATGCTCCGCGACCGCTCAAGGTTCTTATCCTCGGGGGCGGGCTCTCCGGCCTGGTCGCGGCTTACGAACTCCGTCGCCGCGGCTTCGTGGTAGAGGTCCTTGAGGCATCGCATCGTGTCGGTGGAAGAAATTTCACCGTACGCAGCGGGACCCTCATTGATGAGATCGGCAACCGTCAGGTCTGCGATTTCGACTCGAACCCGGACCTTTACTTCAACGCCGGACCTGCCCGCATCCCGGCTCAGCACCAGCGCATCCTCGGGTATTGCCGCGAGCTCGGCGTGCCGCTGGAAGTATTCGTCAATTACAACGGTCAGGCCTGGGTGCACGACCCGGCCCTGCCGGCGGACCGCCGCGTTCGCATGCGTGAGTACGTGACCGACGCGCGCGGATTCATGGCCGAGATGATGACCAAGAATCTTCGACCGGAAGACCTCGACCAGCCCATGACCGACGGCGATGCGGAACGCCTGCGCGACTTCCTGCGCCGCTTTGGAGATCTCGACGCGGCAGACAGCTACAAGGGGTCCTCCCGCGCCGGCTACGCCAGCGGCGGCGTCATGGCGCCCGGCATAAAAAAGGAGACCCTCGACTTCCCCGAAATGCTCTCGGGAAACATCTGGCGCATCGCCATGAACTTTTCCGAGGCGGAAACGATGATGGCGCCGCTGATGCAGATGGTCGGCGGCAACGATGCCATTGTTCGCGCCCTCGAAGGCCGACTCGAAGGGCGCATTCGTTACCGCGCCCAGGTGACGGGTATCAACGTCGGCACCGATGCGGTCGCCGTACGCTATGCCCATGATGGCGCAGAACATACGGCGACTGCGGATTACTGCCTGAACTGTATTCCCGGACCGATCCTCACGGGTATCGAGAACAACTTCCCCCAAAGCTATGTCGATGCCCTCCAGGAACTGCCCCGGGGCCACTTAATCAAGGTGGCATTCCAGGCTCGGGAGCGATTCTGGGAGCGGGACCTGATCTATGGCGGTATTTCCTGGACTACCGACCCGATCCAGCAGCTGCTTTATCCATCGGGAACTCTGCACGGTCAGAAGGGCGTGGTGGTTGGCGCCTATGTTTTCGGTCGCAATCACGCTCTGCGTTTTACCCACATGACCCATGAAGAACGTACCCGCGAGGCCATAGAACAGGGTGAGAAGCTTCACCCCGGCTACGGGGACTACCTGGAGAAGAGTGCCAGCGTGGCGTGGTGGAACATGAACCACATGCTTGGCTGTGCGTCCCACGTGGCCGGACAGGAGAGCGAAGAAACGCTGACGACACTGAAAACCCCCTTTGGCCGCCACATCATGATGGGCGATCAGACCAGCCACCACTCGGGTTGGCAGGAAGGCGCCGTCGGCTCGGCGCACGCCGCTCTCAATACGCTCAACACTCTGGTTCACGCCAATGCCTAAGCCGCTCGCTTCAATCCCCGGTGCGGTGTGTCGCGGGCTGATCCCCGGCCTTCTCATGCTGCTCGGGGTGGCCCACGGGCAGGCCGCGCCCGACACGGAACAGTTCGGCTATTGCCTGGTCTGTCACGGCAGTGACCTCGGCGGCAACAAGGTCATTGGCGGTCCAAATCTCACCGGTCTGTCGGGCTGGTACCTCAAAGCCCAGCTGAGCGCATTTCATGCAGGCCAGCGCGGTGCGGCCGTCGGCATGGGCGCGGTGGATGGTGATCATCTCGGAAGCTCCATGGCCAGTGCGGCCCGCAGGCTCCCAACGGAAGCTGCGATCGATGCCGCCGTCGACTTCGTGGAGTCCTATGCGCCGGTGGAAAACGACGCGACGGTCGATGGAGACACAGCGCGGGGAGCCGGAATCTACCAATCCTGTGCCGCTTGTCATGGCGCCGACGGGCTGGGTAATGAAGCTCTGGCCGCGCCGGCGCTCGCGGGGCAGAGCGACTGGTATCTGGTCAAGGCGCTTGGAGATTACCGGCGCGGCGCGCGCGGCACCGGCGCGGGCCTGGGAGCTGCCATGCGCTCTGCGGCAATGCAACTCCCGGACGATCAGGCGGTGTACGATGTGGTGGCGTACGTGCAGCAATCCGCGACGGCGAGACCCGCCGCCGCGTCAACAAGCCAAGCCGAGGAGTCTGATCCCATGCAAAGAAAAGCCAACGCCGCAGGCGTTCTGCCCGCCCTGGCGCTTGCCGCCGCGTCGACGTCGGTGCTCGCCCACGACGTCACACGCTATCCGCTACCCGGTGGCTCTACCTTTCCCATTGCGCAGGCGGTAACGGTACCGGCCGGGACCGAGCTGACCTTCCACAGCGGACTGCTGCCGCGACCGGCGGATCCCGACGCCGATCCCGGCTCGCGGGCGTTCCTTGGCGACACATACACCCAGACCATGAGCGTCCTGCAGCAGTTTGAAGCGTCGCTGAAGGCCAAGGGTATGGGCCTGGGCAACATCATCAAGATGAACGTGTATCTCGTGGGTGACCCGGAAATGGATGGCAACATGGACTTCGCCGGCTTCATGCGTGCGTATTCGCAGTTCTTCGGCACCGAGGAGCAGCCGCATCTACCCGCCCGTGCTGCCATCCAGATTGCCGGTCTGGCCCGCGGGGCCTTCATCGAAATCGAGGTTATCGCCGCCCGCTGAGCGTCGCTCAGAAGATGCATCGCCGTGGTGCGGAGCTCTCGCAGAGCGAAGCGCGGTGGTGCAGCTCTCTCGTCCTGAGACCACCTCGGCCTCGTTGCCGCAGGTGGTTTTTTTTTGCGTTTTGCTTCGTGTCCTTCCTTGGCGGGCCCAGTATCTGCGCAGTTTTGTGACAAATTCACATTTTAGCCACGATACCTAACGCGCTATGTATATAACCCTACTGGCTGTGCGCTTCATCAGCGCACCTGAATGCGCTTGCTGTGCTTTATCGTGGTGCGTTCTCGTGCTCTGACACTGCTATTGCCGTCACAGCGCTCAGATGAAGGGTTCGCAAGGCCAATGGCTGAAGGGGTTTTTCGCCAGCGGCATGAGACTTGCAGCCCAGAGCGCCGTGACACCAGGAGTGGAGCAGCCGGTAGAAACCGGTCGGTGCGACCCCGTCACCTGGCACGACGTCGGGTGCGGAATCACAAGAGCACGGCGGCCCCGGCCGCCAGCTCTGATTCCAGGGCGCAACAACAGGGGAACAAAGCAACAGTGGCTGGCCAAGGTCGTCAGCTCAAGCAACTCTAGGGAGTAACTCACTATGCAGACTCGATTCAAGCGCATGCCTCTGGCTGCGGCGATTTTCGCTGCGGGCGCGGCGGCCACGACGGCTCCGGTCGTTATGGCGCAAGGCGCAGGGGAACTTGAAGAAGTCGTAATTACGGGCCTTCGCGGCAAGCCGCGTTCCGCCGTCGATTCACCCGTGGCTGTGGATGTATTCAACGCTGAGCAGATAGAAGCCTCTTCGTTCCAGGACACCGCAGATGTTCTGCAATCTCTCATACCCTCCTATGGAGTGAGCCGGGTGCCGATTGGTGACGGTCTGACTTTCATCCGCCCGGCAACCCTGCGAGGCCTGCCCACGCACCACACCCTGGTGCTGGTAAACGGTAAGCGTCGCCACCGGACTTCGCTCGTGCAGCTAGGTGGTGACGGCACGCAGGGTCCCGATGTTGCAACCATTCCGTCCATCGCCATCGGAAGCGTTGAAGTGCTCCGCGATGGCGCCTCCTCGCAGTACGGATCAGACGCTATCGCCGGCGTGATCAACTTCAACCTCAAGGACGCGGCGGAAGGCGGAAGCATCTCTGTCGACACGGGGCAGCAGTACGAAGGCGACGGTTTGCAGACCACGGTCCAGGGAAACCTCGGCCTGCCACTCGGCCAGAATGGCTTCCTGAACATCTCCGGTGAGTACAACGATATCGAGTTTACGGAGCGGGCCCGGCAGTACTGCACCGGCAGCTTCTGTATTCCGGACCCGGACACGAGCCCTGGCAACCCGAACAACATCGGCAGTGGCCCCTATACCGGAGCCAACGCTGGCCCATCCGATGCCACAATCGTCAACTCGCCGGAGTATCAAGCTGCACTGCCCAACGCCTCCGTTGAGGGCGACAACGTGCAGCCCTGGGGACAACCCAATCTTGAAGCACTGCGCTTTTTCTACAACGCCGGTATCGATCTCGGCAATGAAATGGAGCTGTACTCCTTCGGTAACTACTCTCAGTCAGAAGGTGACGGCAGCTTCTTCTATCGCTTTCCGGGGAACTCTGTGCTGAGCGACCGTCGACTTCAGGACGGTAGCCGCTGGAATCCGGCTACGAACTTCAGCGGCCCCGGACCCTCCTACCCAGCCGGCTTCACGCCACGCTTTGAGGGCGAAGTAACCGATTACTCCGCCCTGCTTGGCCTTCGCGGCGTCGCTGGAGACTGGAACTGGGATGTCAGCGGTCGCTACGGCTATAGCGAGATCGACTACACCCTCTTCAACACGTACAACCCGTCTCTTGGCCCTGACTCACCAACCAGCTTCAACCCGGGTCTGTTGTCGAACGAAGAGATTCAGTTTCAGTTGGACATCAGCAAAGAGTTCGACATGGGCTTCTCCTCACCTATGGTTCTGGCTCTCGGGGCCTCCTACATGGATGAGGAATACATCGTAGAAGAAAGCTCCGATCCAGCCTCCTTCGCCGTAGGTCCCTGGGCGGTCGCTGATCCCTTCGGATTCTGTACCGAGCCTGGCGGTACGCCTACGGCGGCGGGTGACGCCGTGATCGCCAACGGTTCCGATCTGGATTGCAGCAACTCCAGCGATCCCGCGTTCCGTGCGTTCCCGGTAGGTTCCAACGGCTTCCCGGGCTACAGCCCGGACTTTGCCGGTGACTTCACGCGTGATTCCTATGCGTTCTATGCCGACGTCAGCGCCGACGTGACCGACAGCCTGTTCCTGCAGGGTGCGGTGCGCTTTGAGGACTACTCCGATTTCGGCAACGAACTGGTATGGAAAGTAGCGGGTCTGTATCGCCTCAATGATACCTACGCGATTCGTAGTTCTGTCGGTACGGGCTTCCGGGCTCCGACGCCAGGGCAGCAGGGTACGATCAACGTGGCGACGATCCTGCCCTTCGGCGTACCTATCGCTTCCGGTACCTTCCCGCCCGGTGGTCCCGTGGCTCAGGCGCTTGGAGCCGAAGAACTCGACGCTGAGACCTCAACCAGCTTCACGCTCGGTCTGACGGCTCAGTTCGATGACCTGACGCTGACCGTCGACGCCTACCTCATTGATATCGACGATCGCACGCGCTTTGTATCCGGACGTGATGTGTCCACGGATCCGAATGCGGGCGAAGCCTACGAAAACTTCCTCGCTCTGCAGGCGGCGGGTGTGCCCGGTGCCGAGACGATCGGTGAAGTCCGCTGGATCACCAATGCTCTCGATACGCGCAACGTGGGTCTGGATATCGTGGCTACCTACCCGCTTGAGTGGAGCAACGGCCAGACCTCGAATCTGCAGCTTGCCTACAACTACAACGACGTAAGCATCGAGTCCGATGCGAGCGAGTTCCTCGACAACGAGGACCAGTTCGACTTCGAGAATACGATCCCGAACCATCGCTTCATCGCGACGGGCACGCACCAGGTTGGAGATTTCTCCTTACTTGCGCGGGTGACCTTCTTCGGGGAAACGGAAAACTCCCAGGAGGTTTCCAATGGAGGCCCGCTTCTCGGGACGCAGACCTTCGATTCAACCTGGTTTGTGGACCTTGAAGGTTCCTACCAGATATCAGACGCGCTGCGACTCACGGTCGGTGGTCGAAATATTTTCGACGAGTTCCCTGACGAGCTGAACGAAGACATCGGCCAGCGTGATCAGTGCTGCGGCCGGATCTACGACTCAGGCACGATCGTTCCCTGGCAGGGTGGTTACTACTACGGTCGTCTGCAGTACAGCTTCTAGCTTATGTCGAGACCCGCTGGTCGGGTCACCGTACGATCGAGGGCGCCAAACGGCGCCCTGTTTTTTTTGCTCTTGGCGGACGTGTCTTCCCGGGGCTGCAAGCGAGATCCGCCGCAGGCTGCATAGCCCAAAGTCCAAGGGCGGAAAGCGCAAAATCCAACCCGATAAGAGTACAATCGGCGGCCTCGCCCGGTTCGTCCCGGGCTCTATCTGAATTCAATTCGAGGTAACGCGGCGTGCAACGGCTGTTCCCTTTGGTCCTGCTTGGTAGCCTGGCTTCGACACTCGTGGCCTGCGGCAGCGAAGATGCAGCCGAGGTGAGCGCGCGGGGCGCGCCGGGGCCGGTGCTGGTGGAGACAATCGAAGCGCGCATCCAGCCCGTGACCCGCCGCGTCGAATCCGTGGGCACGCTGTACGGCGATGAGTCGGTAACGCTGACAGCGAAGGTCACCGAACAGGTCAGTGCGGTGCACTTCGAAGGCGGCGAGCTCGTTGAGTCTGGGCAGGTCCTTGCCGAACTCATGGATGCCGAACAGCTCGCCTTATTGAGCGAGGCCGAGGCCAACCTGCGCGAGGCCGAGCTGCAGCTTGAGCGCCTCGTTACCCTGGGTCAGGAAATCGCAACGGCCGCGGAAATTGACGTGGCTTCCGCGCGAGTCGATGCCAGCGCCGCCCAGCTTGACGCGATTCGCAGCCGCCTGGCGGATCGCCGCATTGTGGCACCGTTCTCCGGCGTCCTCGGCTTTCGCCGGATCAGCGTGGGGGCGCTCCTTACGCCCGGTACTATCATTGCTGAACTTGACGCGATCGACCCCCTGAAACTCGACTTCAGCCTACCGGAGCTGTTTCTCGCCGAGGTATCCATCGGCGATACGATCCGCGGCAGCAGCGTCGCCTGGCCCGGACTGGAGTTTGCCGGGAAGGTGACCCGCATCAGCAGCCGCGTCGATCCGGTGAGTCGAGCGTTCCAGGTGCGCGCGCTGCTGGGCAATAACGACAATCGCCTGCGCCCGGGTATGCTCATCAACGTTGCCCTCGCGCTGGAGGAAGAGCCGGGAATCGTGGTTCCTGAGCGGGCGCTGATTCAGGTCGGCGATCGCAGCGCTGTCTTCGTGATTGATGATGGCGCGATCGCGCGCCGCGCCGAGGTAACCCTGGGCCGCCGCATGCCGGGTCAGATTGTTTTGCGCAGCGGGGTCGAACCCGGGGAACGGGTCGTGGTGAACGGCCAGATGCTGCTGCGTCCCGGCGCGTCCGTCCGGGAAGTCGATAGTTCCGAATCTACAGTGGGAGACTAGGGCCTGTGACCACTATCTGCGGTGGCCCTGTTGCGCGAGAAAAAGCGCCAGTCTAGGCGCGAGGAGAGAAGTTTGGTGGTTCCAAATGAGCGAGAGCCCGCCCCAGGAGCGCAGCGACTGCTTTGGGTGCGAGTAACGACGACTGGCGCTATTTCTGACGCAACCCAAAGGACTGACCCTGTTTTCGCGCCCAGCGGCGTTAGAAATCGCTTATGTGGGCCCACCACACGGCGCGATTCCTGCCTTGCTGGCCGAGAAAACAGGGTCAGCAGGGCCACCGCAGATAGTGGTCATAGGCCCTAGCATGCTGCTTCCAGATCTCTCTGTGCGCCGACCCGTTTTTGCGTCGGTGATGGCGCTGCTGCTGATCAGCTTTGGGCTTATGGCCTTTGTGCAGCTGTCCACCCGCGAATACCCCGATATCTCTCCGCCGCAGGTTTCGGTTGAAACGCTCTACGACGGCGCAGCGGCGGACGTGGTGGAGAAGCGCATCACTCAACCCCTGGAAGACGAGATCGGCGGCATTGAAGGCATCCGTACGATTCGTTCAAGCAGCAGCGACGGGCGGTCATCCATCACTATCGAATTCGAGCTGGACCGCGATATCGATGCCGCGGCGAACGATATCCGAGACCGGGTCTCCCGAGCTTCCCGGCGACTGCCGGACGAGGCGGAACGCCCGCAGGTCACCAAGGCGGATGCCGAGGCCGAGGCCCTGATCTACATCAGTCTCGAGGCGAGCAACCTGAGCTCGATGGAGATCAACGACTACGCCGAGCGCTACCTGGTCGACCGTCTCGCTGTCCTGCCCGGTGTCGCATCTGTATCTATGTTCGGGGGTGCCGAGCGCTCCATGCGTATTTGGATCGATCGCGACAAGCTCAGCGCAAGGCAGCTGGCCGTCAGCGACATTACGGATGCTTTGCGTAGTGAAAACCTTGAGTTGCCGGCGGGACGCCTTGAGTCCACCGAATTTGAGTTCCCGGTACGGGTGGCCCGCTCCTATCGCACGGCGCAGGAATTCAGCGAGCTCGTGATCGGGCGGGGGCCCGATGGTCACCTGCTGCGTCTGGGTGAGGTCGCCCGGGTTGAAGAGGCGGCGGCTTCGAACCGCAGGATCTTCGTAACCAACGGCCGCGACAGCATGTCCATGGGGGTCATCAAGCAGTCCAACGCCAATACCGTGGAAGTTCTCGATGCCGTGAAGAAGGAACTCGACTCCATACGGCGCGACCTTCCGGAAGGCATGGGGATCGCCGCTTCCGGCGATGCCTCGGCGTTTATTCGGTCGGCAATCAACGGTGTGTACGCGGCAATCACGATGACGATTGCGCTCGTGTCTTTGGTGATTCTGCTGTTCCTGGGCACGCTCCGCGCGACTCTGATCCCGGTGGTCTGTATACCGATTTCTCTGTTTGGCGGAATCATCGCGCTGCAGGTGTTTGGCTTTTCGATCAATCTCATCACACTGCTGGCGATGGTGTTGGCGATCGGCCTGGTCGTCGATGA
This sequence comes from Pseudomonadota bacterium, assembly GCA_038748515.1. Taxonomy (GTDB): domain Bacteria; phylum Pseudomonadota; class Gammaproteobacteria; order Pseudomonadales; family Halieaceae; genus Congregibacter. Next base: position 5,988 of record JBCDIW010000020.1, on the reverse strand, counting down.
CGCGATCGTTGTTCTTGAGAATATCTATCGTCGAATAGAAGATGGAGAGCCTCCGCTGCTCGCCGCCTCGCGGGGCGCGCAGCAGGTGGGTTTTGCCGTGATCGCCACCACCGCGGTGCTGCTGGCGGTGTTCAGTCCCGTGCTGTTCCTCCAGGACGCGACTGCGCGGCTGTTCATTGAGCTGGCGACGACGATTTCCTTCTCTGTTGTCATATCGTCTGTGATGGCGCTGTCGCTCGTGCCCATGATGTGCAGCAAGCTACTGTACAAGACGCAGCGGCGTAGCCTGCTGATGCGGACGATGGATGCGCTGCTTGCCGGGCTACGAGGTGGCTACGAGCGCAGCCTTCGCTGGTTGCTGCCCCATGCCTGGGTTGCGCTTCCCTTCGTGGTCCTGGCTATTGCGTCGCTCGTGCCCTTGCTCAACGGACTGCAGCGTGAGTACGTGCCGCAGGAAGATCAGGACACGGTCATGGCGATGGCCACGGCGCCCGAGGGCACCAACGTGCGCAGCATGCGCCAGCTGATCGGAATCCTTCAGCCGCCGCTGCTAAAGCTCGAACAGGAGGGCACGCTCGACCGTGTGCTGTTCGTATCGCCTTTCCGGAATTCCACGTCAACGACCCAGGCGTTCACCAAGATCTCCATGGTTCCCTACGATCAGCGTGACTACAGCGCCTTTGATCTGCGCGACCTGCTGCTCCGCGAGTGGCGCGATATTCCCGGCGTACGCATTATGGCTTTCCTGCCCCGGGGGCTCGGGCAGCGCGGTCCCAACACTCCTGTCGAGTTCGTGCTTCAGGGTCCGGATTACGATCGTCTGGCGGCGTGGCGCGATGTGGTAATGAACGAGGCGCGTAAGAGTGGGCTTTTCGGCATGCTGATTTCCGATCTCAAGGAAACGCAGCAGCAGGTCCACGTCACCATCGACACCACGCGCGCTGCCGCGCTGGGCGTATCGACGCGAGAAGTTGCCGAGGCTCTGCAGGCGCTGATGACCGAGCAGGAAGTCACGACCTATACGGCCGACGGCGAGGAATACAGCGTCATCGTGCAGCTTGAGGAGGATCAGCGCGTCACGCCGACGGATATCGAGAACGTTCAGGTGCGCGGTGCCAACGGGCAGCTCGTACAGCTTTCCAATCTGCTGCGCACGGAAAATCGTGCCGGCATTGCCAACCTCAACCGCTTCAACCGCCTTCGTTCGGTAAAGATCAGCGCGAGCATGGCCGAGGGCGTGTCGCTCGGTGACGCGCTGGCTTTCCTCGAGTCGGTCGTCGAACGCGAGCTGCCGGTGACCGCAAAAGTGGCTTACAGCGGCGAGTCACTGGATTACAAGGAGTCGTCGAATACGATCGCCTTTGCCTTTGTCCTTGCACTGCTGGTGCTCTTCCTCGTGATGGCCGCGCAGTTCGAGAGCTTCGTTCATCCGCTGGTGATCATGGTGACAGTGCCCATGGCCCTGGTCGGCGGCCTTCTCGGGCTGACCGTCATGGGGCAAACCTTCAACCTGTTCAGCCAGATCGGCCTGCTCATGCTGATCGGCATCGCGACGAAGAACGGCATTCTGCTCGTCGAGTTCATCAACCAGGTGCGTGATGAAGGAGAGAGTTTTGACGAGGCCATCGTAAAAGCCTCGGTTCTGCGCCTGCGCCCCGTGCTCATGACGACGATTTCGACTCTCGTGGGGGCGACACCGCTGGTGATGATGAGCGGCCCGGGGTCGGCCAGCCGCAACGTGCTCGGCATCGTGGTGCTGTCTGGCGTCAGTATCGCGACGCTCTTTACGCTCTACCTGGTTCCCGCTGTGTACCGCGTCCTGGCGCGTCGCACGGGCTCTCCCGAGGCCATCGCCCGGGAGATGAGGCGTCTGAGCGATGATGAATCCGGGGTACCGGCAGGGCTGGAAAGCAGTACGTGATCCCCTGTTCACAGCGACCTGTCGTCGAAGCCGACGATGGGATGGCGCAATATATTGGTGCCATCGCGCACCAGGTCTGTGCAGAGACCGATCGTCGGGCCGGCGTTAAATCGCTCCATGGCCCGGTCAGGCTGGCCGTCGTTAACCCCTTCACCGGCCTCTGCACGGGTGTTCATCGTGGTGCAAAGGCTGTGTCGCTCTTCACGATTATGGTTCGCTTTGTCTTGGCGGGATTCTTGCACCCCGGGCGGGCGAAGCCCGTGGTACCTGCGCGCCGTGTTGACGCTGCACCGACAGCCCAGGTCCCGGTCGCGCGCGGACTGGTTGGAGGCGGAACTCCGTCTCCACCGCGACTGGGCCATTGGCTTTTTTGACGAGGATTCTGCGAGGTGGCGCTCCAAGACATGCTTCTTTTTCTGGGACTGCTGAGCGGTGCGGGAGTCATCGCCGGGATCACCTCCGGCCTCTTCGGCGTGGGCGGCGGCTTTGTGGTGGTGCCAGCCCTACTGGCCGTCTTTCCTTTTCTGACGGACCAGACGGAAGACCTCATGATGGTCGCCGTAGGCACGTCCCTCGCAACGATCGTTATCTCTTCGGCCCGGTCCGTTCATGCGCACAGTAAGCGCGGTGCGGTCGATTTCACCCTCCTCCGGGACTGGTCGTTATGGGTCATTTTGGGTGTGGGCGTGGGGATCTGGATCGCCTCCATGACGGACAGCGAACGGCTCATTCTGGTCTTTGCCGTGGGCGTGCTTGTCTACTCCGTGTACTTCCTCTTTCCGCACATTTTTGATCGGTATAAAGGCAGGCTGTCTATGCCTACGGGTCCCGGCAAGGCAGCTCTTGCGAGCGGGCTGGGCGGTTTCTCGGCGCTGCTTGGTATCGGCGGCGGCACAGTGATGGTGCTCACCATGGTCCTGTGCAACCGGCCGATCCATCAGGCTGTGGCGACAGCGTCCGGTATCGGTTTTCTTATTGGTGTGCCCGGCATGATCGGCTTCCTGGTCATGGGACTCGGCGCCGAAAACCTTCCCGTGGGTTCCGTGGGCTATATCAATCTGCCGGCGCTCGCCGCCATTGCCGTGTTTTCCGTGTTCACGGCGCCAATCGGGGCTCGGCTTGCGCACAGCCTCGACGGAGATCAGCTCAAGCAGATATTTGGAATTTACCTCGTGATCGTATCGATCTCGATGTTTATAAAGGCATGACATACGTCGTGGTTTGTTTATAGTAGGACGCAGTTACAGTCATTCGGGCGGCTCGCAGTGTGGCTCTCCGAAACTTTGCATACACAGCAGCGAATCGCAGCATAAGGAGGCGAGTCAGTATGACCATTGATCTAAATCGCAGGGGTTTCTTGTTCGGGGCTGCCGGTGTAGCGGCCGCCACAACGGCTCTGCGCTCCAGTGTGAGCTGGGCCGAAAATCACATGAAGATGACCCGCCTCAAGCCCATGTACGGTCCGGCGCCGGGCGTCGCCAAGCTCAACGCCAACGAAAATCCCTACGGCCCGAGCGAGGCCGCGCTTGCCGCTATTCAGGAAGCGAGCGCCAGCGGTGCGTACTACGCGGGTGAAACGGCCCGGGCCCTCCGCGCGATGATTGCAGAACGCAATGGCGTCGAGCCTGAGTCGGTGCTCCTCAGCAGTGGCTCCAGCGGCGCGCTGGCCGCTGCGGCTGTTGATGCGGGCCAGGAAGGCAACATACTGGGACCGGATCTGTTCTGGGATACGACCTCCAAGTCCGTGGAACGTCAGGGCATTGCAGAGATCGTTCGTCTTCCAAAGCACCCGACTCTTGATATCGATCTCGACGCGATGTATGCGGCGATCGACGACTCGATTTCCATGGTTCAGGTGGTCAACCCGAACAACCCGACTGGCGTGCTGATCGACCCTGTTGCGCTGAAGGCGTTCTGCGTGAAGGCTTCGAAAAAGGCGACCGTCCTTGTCGACGAGGCCTACAACGAGGTCACCGACGCGCCGGAAGCCAACACGATGGTGGGACTCGTTCGCGAAGGCCACGACGTCATCGTTGCCCGGACCTTCTCCAAGATCTACGGTCTTGCCGGGATGCGCATCGGCTACATCATCGCGGCTCCCGAGAAGATCGAGAGCATGGGCAAGTACGGTATCGGCGGCTACGGTCTGAACCAGGCCGGTCTCGCTGCGGCGATTGCCAGCTACGAGGACGAGGAGTTCATGAGCATGTCGCGCTCCAAGATCCGCGAGGGTCGTGAAATGGTGTACTCAGCGCTCAAGGAAAACGGCCTGACGGGCCTGCCCTCGCAGACCAACTTCATCTTCGCTGACCTCGGCGATATCAACGCCCAGGAATTCCGCGAGGCGATGGAGAAAGAGAAGGTGCTGATTCGCGGAATCTATCGCGATTACACCAACTGGTCCCGCGTCAGCATGGGCAAGCTCGAGCACGTACAGATGTACGTGGACGCCCTTCCCAAAGTGATGTCGCAGTTCGCCTGAGGACGGGTTAGCGGCGCCGAGCCGCGACTGGTGAAAACTGGTAGGGGTTGAAACGGCGTGCCGGCTTATATCGGCACGCCGTTTTCTTTTCTCCCAGTTATCCACTCGCGTACGCTCCTCGTCGTTGAGGTGGCGAGTGATTGTGATGTCGAAGCGATCGGATCGCACTAGACGCTATGTGCATTCGTTTGCTCGTCGAGGGATAATCGCGCTGCCGGACGGCCCCGGTGTTTGCCTCGGTTGGGTGCGGGCGCATGGGCCCCGGATTGTGCAGTCATCGGACGCCGCGAATGGGTAAAGACGAGGAGATCAGCAGTAGGGGAGGCGACGATCAGGGCGCACTAACGCCTCCTCATCTCGCTTGCGAGGCCTCTGCCGAAGGCGATGCTCTTGATACCCGGGTGGCGGGCGTTGAGACAGCGGACAACGTCGACGACACCACGCCAGCGCAAATCTCAGCGAAGCCCGCGACGGACGATGCCAGTATCGGGCAGCGCACGCTATCGAACATCACAGAGGCCGCGAGCAACATAGACAGCCTCATCGACGATCATGAGGAAGAGGTGTCGGAGGGCGGACGAACGGTCAAGCGCCGCGGCGTCTACCTGCTCCCGAATCTTTTCACGACCGGCGCGTTGTTCTGTGGCTTCTACGCCGTGGTTGCCGCCATGCACGGTGACTACGCCACGGCGCCAATCGCTATTCTCTTCGCCCTAGTCTTTGACGGTCTCGACGGTAGGGTCGCGCGACTGACCAATACGTCCAGCAAGTTCGGGGCGGAGTATGACAGCCTCGCCGATATGGTGTCTTTCGGCGTTGCGCCTGCGCTGGTGATGTTCAGCTGGGCCCTGGGTGACCTGGGTCAGGTAGGCTGGAGTGCGGCATTCGTCTACGTGGCCTGTACGGCGCTGCGCCTCGCGCGCTTCAACACCCAGGTCGGAGTCGGTGATCCCAATTATTTTATGGGCCTGGCAAGTCCCGCTGCGGCTTGCATCCTCGCCTGCATGATCTGGGTTTGTCAGGAGCAGGGATGGGTTGGTGCCGCGCTGCCCGCCGAAGTCGCCATTGCATCAACGGCGCTGACCGCGATTGTGGCGGTACTCATGGTGGCGCGTGTGCCGTACCACAGCTTCAAGGGCCTCGATCTTCATGGCCGGGTGCCTTTTGTTGCGATCTTCCTGGTCGTACTTGCCTTCGCTCTGGTGACCGTGGATCCGCCCAAGGTCCTGCTCATGGCGTCTCTCGCCTACGCTGCGTCCGGGCCCATTGCACTCCTGCTCAGGGGTTCTGTCGACTCCTGACGGGTGTCCCACGGCCATCGTTGCGCCACTGAAATTATTTTTCTGAAAGTGCTTGTGCGCTTTCGGCGCATGCGTATAATGCGCGCCTCGTCTGACGGGCACACCCCGCGGATCTGGCTCCAGCCACGCGTTTGGAGCGGTTATTTAACAGTTTGATGAAGACAGATGTGTGGGCACTCGTGTGGTGGATAGTCGAACTATTCAGACACGTAGTGACTCATTGATTCTTTGGAACTTTGATTTCGAAATGTGTCTGAGCCGGGATTTGTTGGTGGGCGCGGGTA
>JBCDIW010000019.1:0-129308 GCA_038748515.1 Pseudomonadota bacterium | reverse complement strand
TCCGTCGACACTACAATGCCGTACGACCCCATTCGAGCTTGGGTCAAATGACGCCCAACGAGTTCAAAAGAGAGTTGAGATCAATGGAAACTGCGGGGCCGTCCTAAAGTAACGATTGGTCCGAAGAAACCCAGCAGGTCAGCATAGAGAGCGGACATTCTGGAGTAGCTCTCTGAACTCCCGGCGCCAGCCACGAGTAGTCCGCCATCCTCGGTTGACCGTTAGTGCATTCTTAGGCGCCGCAATGTATTCGGCCATCGGCGGCCGGTTTACGTAGCGGCCCAGGCGTTCCACCTTGCGCCCCTGCCGGGGCCCGAGAGCAATGCGGCAGGTGATGGAGGCGCTGTGCAGCGGCGTCAGTACATCTGCCTCGGAGGCGTCTTGCCCAAACCGCCGAATAAACGCTGTAGCGTCAGGCCGTTAGTCACCAGCTTCTAGCGCGAGAAGGCCCATCCGTTTTTGACGGATGGGCCCCTCAAACACTGGCACAAACCGGCCTGGGCCATTCGCAATGCCGCCTAGCGCAGTTGACCGCGAATCTCTCCGGCCGGATTCGCTTCCGTGTGGATGTTGACGTAAACGTTACCGGCGGCCATCTCACCGAGGAGCGTCTCCAGGTCCCTTCCAGCCAACACGCCCACGAGGTCAGCCTCCGTGATCTGCAAGTTCACACGGTTGTTACTACGCTGGATGCCAGGGCCGAGGTCGACCACCACGGGGCCGTTCACACCGGCCTGGCCAAGATGGAGGTGCGCCATCGTCACCGGGCCCGTGAGATTTTGCGTCCTGACAACCACGCGAAGCATCTCACCGCCCCGAGCGATGCCCTGGGCGTCGCCCGTGCCCTCGGACTCCACCGCCATGGCGGTCACTTCCTGGTCCGTCGACAGCACGGAGTCGAAGTTCAGGCGGCCAGCGAGATCCAGAAAACGGAACGACACCCGAAAGATCGGATCGTCGGCGTCATTGAAATCACCGTTTGCGAATACTGGATGATTAAGGACCCCATTGGGGAAGGTCAACGTTCCGGGCGCGGCGAAGCCGGGAGCCGGCGCGATCACCGGAAGATTCTCGGTCACCCCGACGTCAGGAGCAGCCTGGGCCAGGAAGGCGACGTTCGAAGCGATCTCGTCGTTGACTTCCGTGCCGGCATCGTTGGTTTCACTACCACCGACGATGAAATCCGTGCCGACGAACTCACCGTTGTCGTCAAACAGTTGGTGGGCGAGCGGATTGCCGTTGGCGATGAAGAAGTCATTGCTCGGGATGATCATCGAGGCGTAGCTGAAGTAGCGGTCCACGAGGGGATTCACGCGAAAGACCGTCGACGCTCTGTCGCCAGGCGCCAGCGGACCCCCAGGGCCGGGAAGGCCAGCCACCTGTGGTGCGTCGGGCAGAAGGGCTTCGAAGGTGGCGGTGATCGCGCTGTTATCACCGTCCTCGGCCAGACGCTCAATCTCGTCGCCGCCCAGGGGCACACTGGCGGGTGCACCACCGTCGTAGCTGTCGAAACTGCCGTCGTGGATGCCTAGCCACGGCGGAGTCAGGAACACACCGCGAGACGGCTGTGCGTTCTCAACCGTGACTACCACGGCGGGCACGGAGTCTGCGAGAGCGGGCATCGCGGTCGCGGTGGAAATCGCGCCGATGACCGCGGCGAGGGGAAGAATGCGAGTCATAGGAAAGCTCCTTAACGTAGAGGGGTGACGAGCGAACTCATTACTGCGTGATCAGTCCGTTGGTTGCTGACGTGCGCCAACGCGCTGTGTACAAACTCTAGTAGCTGCAGCCTGTGAAAACTTCGCAGAAGTATCACAGCGGAGTAAAAATTCTCTTACGGCTCCGACGGACACGCGCTACAAACCCACTTTTTCCAACGGCGAGTCGCCGCCCGCCCGCAGCCCCCATACCCCCGGACATCATCGACCAGTTCGCCGGGTCTGCCCTTCTGCATGCACTCCAAAGCTATTTGTACCGCGGTCCTGTTGAGGGCAGGGGATGGACTAACTGACCCCGAGGCGCCAGCGAAGGCCCCAGATCATGTCGGACACCTAATGCGGAGAACTTAGCGGCGGTAACGTGAACGGCCGGTACGGGTAGATACTTCGCATCCCATAGCCGACCCCTGGATGTCTGCTTCCGAGAAATGATCTTCCGCGCAGTAGGGCAGTTTCGGCAGCAGTCGGCTAGGAGCTGAAGCTCGATCCTTTCGGCATGCTCCAGTAGACAGTTGCCCACGCCACCTCTGGATCGCCGCAGCTGCAAGCCCACTGAAGTACGATATCGGATAGGAAATCACCAGGGGCAAGCAACGTGAAGTCATTGAGGATGCAAACCGTCAGCGACCTCTTGATACCACGCGTGGGCGGAATCCTTAGCGCCGACATTGCTGTTCCCGAACATGAACGCGAAATAGGCTTCTACTCACGGGTACTTTGCACCGGCGAGGATCCACTTTGGCAAGAAGACCTATTGAACAATCGGGGCATGCCGATTATCGGCCTGGGTGAGCGCAGCGAGGAGTATGTTGATCTTCCACTCCAGTGGATGCCGCACATCCAGGTAGCCGACGTCGCAGCCAGCTGGGAGAGAGCGCTCAGTCTTGGCGCAAGCGGGCTGATGCATGGCAAAGACGACAATGGAATCAGCCAATGGGCGGTGCTGCTCGATCTGAATGGCGCGGCGTTCGGGATCGTCCCCGTCGTTTCGGCGGACGCGCTCCCCCCAACGAACGGCGACACACGTGTTGGTTGCATTTCATGGCTCGACCTCACGGTCTCGGGCGCCTCCTTGACCCGGGACTTCTACAGACAGGTCGTTGGCTGGTCGGTGGAGGACGTTGAGACGCGAGGTGCAAGCGATCGCTACGCCGATTACAACATGCTGGGAGATGACGGAAATCGGGCGGCAGGGATCTGTCATGCGCGCGGCATCGATCAAGAGGTTCCCCCTGTCTGGATGATCTACCTTCCCGTTGGCGACTTGGCCGAAAGTCTCCGCCGGGTAAGCGACGGTGGGGGCTCGGTCATCAGGACGGAACGACGAACCGATGGCGAGTACGCGTATGCGGTGATTCAGGATCCGGTCGGCGCGTGCCTGGCATTGATGCCGGGATAGGTTGCGTTAATCCAGCGTTGCATTGCAGCTTTCGGCGCGCGTTGCATGCCGTAGGCGAACATCGATTCGTTACGCTGCTTATGAGTCCGCTTCGGTTCGTCTAGTTTTGCACCTTACTCTAAAAGTCCACTAAACCGGAGCGAGACGAGGCCAAGGCCGGCCGTGCATCATTCTTTCCTCGTCTGCTTTCTCAGAAGCGGCCGGTCAGCGGCGTCTGACCAGACGCCTGCAGTCGGCCAGAAGCTGACATCGGCCGCTGCCATACTTAAGGCTGCATATTCTTCGTAGCCATGCATTGCTTATATAGTAGTTAATGCTTGGTCAGTACGTTCATACTCAGCGAGCCGTTTCACCGAATGCACTTCGCTCGATCCGTGCTGCGCTCATACTGGACCATGGATGATGTCATCTGAAAAAACCGATAAAGAGGCTAAAGCAAGAAAGCGACGGAATATCCGCGCTCGTGCAGATGCCATCAAGGACTACCGCTGCAGAAAACTAATTGCAGTACTAGAGAATCCCTCGGACATGCGAAACATAGGCACTGTGATCAGAAACGTTGACGCACTTGGCGTGGAAAAAACGTACATCGTCGATCCTGAGCGCAGACTTCCTGAAGACTGGCAGGACATGCGCACGCAGAAGACTCTATCGAAGTCCAGCGTTTCCGCTATCAAATGGAGTTTTGTTAAACGATTCGACACTACAGCAGATTGTCTGGATCACTTACGTGAAAACCTCTTCGTATCAATAGTGACCTCCCCCCACGTAAAAGGACACAATAATGTAGTACTCCACGAGGCCGACTACACGGGCTACAAAAGGCTCGCTGTATGGTTCGGTAACGAAGCGTTTGGCATCAGCGATGAAGCGGTAGCCAACGCAGATGCATGTGTGAGTATTCCGATGTTTGGAATGATCGAGAGTCTGAATTTAGGGACGACATCGGGAATCGTGCTCTATGAGATTACCAAGCAGAGGCGGGCGTGGCAGCAGAAGTATCGACGCACCAAAAAGCAGATGAAACGAGAGATTGCTGCTCTGCAGGAGCACGACTGAATGACCGCAACGGGTCGATACCGGAAGCTCGGCACTCCGCCTATGAATGTCTGCTTCTAAGCATTGATCACTGCGCCGCCTACTGATGAAAAACAGGTTGGTTTGAAGTTACGCGATCATCAGACCTGGATTTATAGTGTTTTCTTTATCCTAAGGAGGATTCAAATTAGGGTTCGCCGTCGATCACATGCCTGTCGTCGATCCTGGCTAACCTAGATCGCACATGCCGATCACGACTGTACGAGGCCGAGCATAGACGAATACCCCAAGCCACTACACAAGCAGAAGCTGCTGTTGAATTGCATCCCATATCGACCCAGTCCCACAGGTTAGTTTTGGATGCAAATCGACAGTAGGGTGTATGATCGCGACCGACGAACACCCTGACAGTACGCCCTGCACTCGTGGACTCTACCTTCCGTACGAACACGCTTGAACCTAGCCTCGAAGTGAGCGTCAGCGAGCGGATTCTGTGAGTCAGATATCCACGAATAAGTCTGGCCAGATCGACATAGCCCGTTTGTACCAAGAACACAGCTCAGCCCTGGTGGCGTATCTGCGACGCCAGTTTGGTGATGGGCCGCCTTGTCCTGAGGACATGGCGCAGCAGGCGTTCGAGAAGCTCCTGCAGCGCCAGCAAACAGAACAGATTAGTAACTATCCTGGATTTCTTCGCCAGACCGCCCGGAACCTCACCATCAGCGCCCTGCGGCATGCGAAGGTTAGATCGCTTCACGAACCCGAGATCGAACGTCGCTACCTGCCCGAAGAAGGTGACGAATCGAGTCCTGAGAGCGTCATAGAAGTAAGGCAGCAATTGGCGATCATCAATGAGGTTCTCCGAGAGATGCCCGCGAGTCTGCGAGAGGCGTTTGTTCTTAATCGGATCGATGGGATGAGCAAGACAGACGTAGCAAAGCGGCAAGGTGTCAGTCGGCCGGCTGTCGTGAAGCGGTTGGCGAAAGCATCTGCTCAGATCACCGCTGCATTATCTGATAGCGGCCGCTCTCAGCCCTGAGATGCCCGTGAGAAACGAGACACAAAAGCCGAATCAGCAGTTGCTCGAAGAAGCCTACGAGTGGCATCTCACTCTCGAGGGTGGCGATTCCACGGCCGAAAAACACCGGGCGTTTCATTCGTGGATGGAACGCGATCCCAGCCATGCGGCGGCCTATGCCCAAGCGGCCGAAAGCTGGGAAGCGTTCAGCGCGATCACCCGCGACCAGTTAGAAGCTGATGTTTCCGCTTCAGTGGCCTATGCGTCCGATGTGCCTGGCGAGGAAGGCTTGCCAAGGAGCAAACTGGGATGGCGCATGGCATTGCCGCTTGCAACGGCTTCAATGCTCAGCCTCGTGGTAGCGATCGGTTGGTCGCCATGGTCGGGCACCGAAGCTCAACGTGACCCTTTACTCGACATTTTTGCCAGCTATGAGACGCAAATCGCCGAACAAAAGTCGATCGTGTTGGATGACGGCAGCACGGTTTTGCTCAGTGCGGCGACAGAGTTGACGGCTGCCATGTCTGCTGATGCAAGGCAGGTGAGCTTGGTACGTGGCGCGGCGATTTTTGAGGTCGTACCCGATCCAAGCCGACCGTTCTCCGTCACTGCAGGCAGGGTCGAGGCCACTGCCCTCGGTACCGTGTTTGAGGTACGCAACAACGCCGGTGTCGTGAGGGTCGCGGTAGAGGAAGGACGAGTAGAGTACGCATCCGCCCTGATGGTCGGAGGGAACCAGACGGATGTCACCAATCGCCGTGAGCTCAGCCCCGGTGAGTATGGAGCCACACCTGAAAGAGCGATGTCAGATGTGTTCGGGACTTTTGAGAATGAGGACTTTGCGGCCTGGCGCCATGCTCGCCTCGACTATGAGGGAGCAACACTTTCTGAGCTGGTAGCAGACGCCAACCGATACTCGGAGATCCCTATCGTCATCCGAGGTAGCAGAGATAGCATCGATGACATCACTGTCTCTGCCTACTTTGACAGCACAGACATTGACTCGATGCTGGCAGCCCTTCCGAAGCTGTTCCCCGTAGAAGTCGAACAGGCACGTGGAGATACGACCATCATCCGCATTCGGTAGGCAGGTGCAGCGCGACATTCTGCAAAATTAATCAAAAAAAGTTACGAATCGAAGTCCTTGGGCGTCAAGGGGAAGAAAGCGTAGTTGAGAATCAATTGCGTTAGAGTTTGCCTAAGGACGATCCGAAGATGACAAGCCCCAACCGTGTTTTGCGCGCCACGGCAGTATTCGTGTGTTTGCTAGTGTTCTCACATCCAAAGTCGAGCCAGCTGGCCCTTGCGCAAAACGCCGTTGCGGCTGAGAGCGACAGTGTATCGATCGATTTTGCCGCCGGTCCGCTCAATCGGACCCTGAGAGAAATTGCCAGGGCCTATGGCATCAGTGTTTTCGTGTCTGACTCATTGATCGACAGCGTAGAAGCCGGAGCTGTTTCTGGCTCATACCAGGTAGAAGCGGCCTTAGCGGCTGCTCTAGCTGGGACTGGTTTAGTAGCTTCCCAGTCAGCGGGAGGAGGCTTTGTCGTAGAAGTTGCCTCGTCCGAGGCAGCCGTGGCTCTCGACCCACCTCGCATGCCGACGGATGGAGGCGTCGAAGAAGTGATCATATATGGCACTAAGAAGAACAAGTCGCTGCAGGACACTCAGGTGTCTGTTGCCCTGGTGACCCAGGAAGATATTGCTGAGCAGGTGCTGTTCAACGTGGAGGACATCCTTCTGCGCACCCCGAACGTGACTACGGCGGGAGGGAACAACCTGAATACCCTTTCCATTCGGGGGGTGAGCGCCGGGGGTGTAGGCGGGGCCGGTACTGGCGCTACAGTCAACGTTTACGTAGATGGTTCCCCGAACTCGGGCACGGCGAACTTAGGTTCGTCTAACCTGTGGGACGTTGCACAGGTCGAAGTGCTTCGTGGGCCTCAATCCACGACCCAAGGTCGGAACGCGCTGGGCGGCGCGGTTGTGATCAGCACCGCCGATCCTACCTACGACACCAGCCTGGATCTTCGTGTTCTGGAGGGTAACGAGGACCTGGGACAATACTCCGGTACGCTCAATCTGCCGATCATCGACGACACGCTGGCTCTGCGTGTGGCCGTGGATTATCGGGAGGTGGATTTCGGAGTTACGAATGTCGACACCGGCAACAATACCCGTTTTGATGAGACCTTGACGGCTCGGGCAAAGCTTCTTTGGCAGCCTACGGATGAGCTGCGCGTCGAACTGAGCCATCAGTACGCAGATTCATCGAATGGTGAGTTCAATCGAGTTAGCCCCCCTGGCCAGTTTGGCACGCCGGAGTACGAAGCCTTCGACCCCTTTGGGGATGAGACTTTTGGAACACAGGCTCGCTTTGAGGACGTTACTGTCAACCGGTCCATCCTCAATATTGCGTATGATCTGAACGCTAACTGGACCATCTACGGCTTGCTCACCTATGAGGACGTGGAGCGCGCCACGGACTTTGGTTCTGTCGGCACTTCCCTCAACCCCGGCGATACGCTGCAGCTGGATTTGAGAGCGGCGTTTGACTATGGACGACTCAGCGGTTGGGCGGGTGCCTACTATTTTGACGAAGAGCTGCTGAATACGTTTGATGCGCGAGTAGTGTTATCAGAATCAGGCCTGGTAACAGACCCTATTGATGCGGTTATCTCCGCCAAGACAGCCAGTCTGATCAAAACCGAAAACCGAGCGATCTACGTCGACCTGACTTATGAGCTGAACGAGCGCTGGGCGGTCAGCATAGGCGCGCGTTATGACGAAGAAGAGTTTTCTGACGTCGACCAAGAGCCGGAGCTTTCCGTTGACCCACCGGACTGTGTGATCGTCTCTTTCGGAGGCATTCCCTGTTTGGCAGTAGCCGGAGATACCGATGTAGAGGCGCTAGTCGGGGATTTCGATGCGTTCTTACCACGCGCGACAATCATTTATTACTTTGACGAGCTGCGCTCTCTATCTTTCAACGTCGCTCGGGGGTACCGAGCCGGAGGTACGTTTAGCCGACTGACGACAGCCGGCGTGGCGCAACAGCCCTTCGATCCAGAGTATCTCACGAACTATGAGCTGGCCTTTCGTTCCCAGTGGATGGATCGCACGTTGACGTTCAATGCCAATGTGTTCTTCGCTGATTGGGAGGACCAGCAGATCAGCTTCCCCGGCCCGACCGGTTCCGTTCTAGATTCTGTTACGACGAACGCGGGCACTTCAGAACTTTATGGCGCTGAGCTTGAGCTCCGCAAAGTCTTCAGTGAACGGCTGCAAGTTTTCGCGAGCCTGGGCCTGACGAGGACGGAGTTTACGGACTTTCCTTTTGCCATCGATGGAGATGGGAATCCGGTGAACCCTCAGGATCCCCAGTTTGCCAATCTGGCCGGAAATGAATTCCCTACCGCACCGCAGACAACGCTAGCCGTAGGCTTTTCGTACGATGATCCCAGCGGTTTTTTTGCGAGCGGTAACGCCAGCTACCAGAGCGAGCGATTTTCCGACGTGACCAACCTGCCGGAGAATGAGGCGGATGAGTACACCCTCGTGAACGTTCGCGCTGGGTACCGGGCCGACAGTTGGAGTATCTCTGCGTTCGCCAATAACATCTTTGATGAACGGATGATCTTGGGACAGGCCGCCACCGTGGTCGCAACAGATACCGGCGTGGTGGGCCCCATTCGCTTCCCATCTATTACGGTAAACGACCCGCGGATGTTCGGTGTCGAACTACGTTACTCCAGGTAGTGCCTGAACTCACGAGAGCGCCCGACTATCGTAGCCGTCAGTTAGCTGGCGGTTCTTTTTCTGGCATATGAAATGTCGTTGCTTGTGCTCAATCAGCTGCGTTTAGTATTGATAAGAGATGTCATCGCGATGTACGTGCATCCGCTTTGGATCGATAGAGAGCACTGGAACGCCTAGACTCAAGGGGCCGCTTTCTCTGGAGCGGACGTCCGAAGCAGATCCCGTAAGCATTCGCAGCCGGCCAAAATCGTAGGATTTCAGTCTCCAGGCTCAGGTGATAAATCGATGGGCTCGTACATCTCTACCACCCGCCGACGGCCGGTAGGGCGGGCCACTGCTGCGAACGCCTTTTGCTAAGCTGAGCTGCACTCGCATTACCGCCAGTGCAAAGTATGTCAGTCTCGAAGCGAATCGGTATGTGGATGTTCCTCGGGTTTATCGGGAACGGAGTGCTCATGCCCGCTGCTATCGCGCGGCCGGCCGAGTGCTCCTCTGCAGACATCGACCTCACAACCCAGGCTGAAGTCGACGCCTTCCAGAACACTTTTGGCAATGGGGGCACCTGCAGCGTGGTGACGGGTACTCTCAGGATCCGAAGCTCGCTAATCAGTAACGTCGACGGCCTGAGCGGTATCACCAGCGTGGGTACTCTCAGTATCGAGAACACGCGTGTCACCAATCTCGACGGCCTGGGAGATCTCACCAGCGTTGGTGATGAACTACTCATAGACAAGAACAACTTCCTCACGAACGTTGACGGCCTCGGCTCACTCGCCAGCGTGGGGGGCGATTTACTCGTTTTCCTGAATGACTCATTGACCAACCTGGATGGCCTGCGCGGTATCACCAGCCTGGGCAGTGATTTGATCGTTAGCGGAAACGATGCGCTGACCAACCTCGCCGGCCTTGGCGGCATCACCGCCGTGCCTGATTCTTTTCAGATCTTGGGCAATGTTGCGCTGACCAACCTTGATGGTCTCGGCGCGATCACCAGCGTGGGACGGGGTTTGATTATTAGCGAGAACATCACCCTGAACAGTCTCGACGGAGTCGGCGGGCTCACCAGCGTAGGGCAGAATTTGGCTGTTTCTGACAATGAAGCGCTGACCAGCCTCGATGGCCTCGGCGCTGTCACCAGCGTGGGTCAGAGTCTGATTGTTTCCGGCAATGATGCGCTGAGCAACCTCAATGGCCTTGGCGGAATCACCAGCCTGGGTGAGGCTTTGAGTGTTCGGCAAAACGACGCTTTGACCGATCTCGATGGACTCGGTGGGATCACCGGTGTGCCGGATGATTTGCTGATTATAGACAACGACATCCTGACCAATCTGGACGGTCTTGGCGCAGTCACGAGCGTGGGAGGTACGTTGAGTATTCAGCTAAACAACGCTCTGACCAATCTGGACGGCCTTGGAGGTATCACCAGCGTCCCCGAGGATTTGCTTGTTATTGACAACGACACCCTGACCAGCCTCGAGGGCTTGGACGGGATCACCAGTGTAGGTGATGAGCTGCTTGTGCAGCGAAATGACGCCCTAAACAGCCTTGACGGCCTCGACGCTGTCACCAGTGTGGGCAATCACTTGAACGTTCTTCTGAACAACGCCCTGATCAACGTAGATGGCCTTGGTGCGATCACCAGCGTGGCCGGAGACCTGATTGTTCAGCAGAACGACGTCCTGACCGACCTCGACGGCCTCGGCGCGCTCGCGACCGTGGGCGGCGATTTGCGTATAACGCTGAACAACGCGCTGACCAATATCGATGGCCTCGGCGCGACGACCAGCGTAGGGGGCGCGCTGCTGCGGGTTGATCAGAACAACGCGCTGACCAACATCGACGGCCTTCGCGCGATCACAAACCTGGGACCGCTGACCTTCGTTATTGTCGCTGAAAACCCCGCCCTCATTGACGTCGACGGCCTTGGCGGACTCACCAGCGCGCCGCGAATAAGTGTCACGGAAAACGACGCGCTGACGGACGTCGACGGCCTGCGCGGACTCACCAGCGTGGGGTCCGAGATCTCAGTCGATGAAAACAACGCCCTGACCAACATTGACGGCCTGGGCGGACTCACCAGTGTGGGGGCAGATTTGCGTGTTACCGGAAACAGCGCTCTGACCAATTGCGCCGTCCTCGCGCCGGTGCTGGGCTGGCCCCGGACGCCGCATGATGCGGGCAGCGATTCCGTGGGCGGTAACGCCGTCATCGTAGACAACGGCGTCGGCGCGCGAAGCCCCGACGACTGTCTAAACGCCTTCGTGCCCAACATCTCGGTAGCACTGTTTGACCAGCGCCAGGCATTTCTCGAGATCACCGATGTGCAGGTGGCCTCGGCTCCCTATGTGGCTTTGAGTCCGCCGTCGGAGCCCTACGTCAGGGGCCAGGTTGCGTTTTCCACAGGACCGAATTCGTCTCTGAACTTTGCAAACTGGCCCGTCGATTTTGAGGGCGACAACGACATCGAGCTGGCGCTGAATGGCGTTGAGGACCTGGATATCGAAAGCGAAGTCGGCCCGGTGTTTGCGCTCGGGGTAGACTTCGACGATGAGTCGGGGGGCTCGACACCATCCACGTTTACCGTCACCGGCCTTCTTAATGATGGCGAGCTGTTTGTTTTCGAATTCACCACCCCGCCGACAGGGGGCCGGAATTTTATCGGAGTTCGTTCCAACATTGCCTTCGAAGCGCTGCGCATTCGCGAAGTCCAGGCGGCGAATGAAAACGAGTACTTCGGCACGGTGTTCACCAGCACCGCGCTGGTTCGCGACAGCGATGGCGATGGGCTTTTCGACGACCGCGACAGCTGCGACGCCACACCGGGTAGCGAGGTCGGAGAGATCGACGCCGAGGGCTGCGGCCCGACGGAGCGCGACACGGACGGCGACGGCGTGAACGACAATCTGGATGCCTTCCCCCTAGACCCGTCTGAGCAGAGCGATTCAGATGGCGACGGCTTTGGTGACAACCAGGAGATTGATGCAGGGAGTGATCCCAACAATGCCGACGACGTGCCGGGTCTGACCGGACTGCCGGTATGGCTGCTCTTCGAAGCGAATCAGTAATCGATGCTGGAGACTGCCAAGTGTCGTCCTAGTTATCGGTCGTGGTGATGATCCTGGTTTCGAGGCGTGCAGACGGTGGCTATCGAACAGGATCAAGCGAGCACCGCGACTCCGTGGCGCTTGCTGCTAGTATCGAAGACCCCTCCGAGGCCGATAGGGTTCCATTCCATGAGCATGCAAAAGTCAGCCGAGTGGCTTTCTCTACTCGGCAATCTTGCGGTACTCGCCGGCATCGGGCTCTTGGTTTTCGAACTCAATCAAAACCAGCAGGCAACGAAGGACGGAACGCAGCTGGCTCTGTTAGCACTTCTTCATGAGCGGGACGCGTGGCTGCACGATGACGAGTTTGCAAAGGTCGTGCTCAAAGCAGAGGAAGAGCTCGAGTCTCTGAATGCACTTGAGCAGCGTCGCTATACCGAATGGCTGTCTGGCAAGTGGAATGCTTGTGAATACATCTACGAACGTTACAGCGATGAAATGGCGACCGACAGCTACTGGGCCGGATGGGACAACGGCTGCAAAGCTCTGCTCGATTCCCCCTCGTCGAGGAAGGCATGGCGAGAACGGCGTGAATGGTACGGCGAACGGTTCCGGAAGTACTTCGATGACCACTTCGCTACCTACTGACCGAGTGGCTCACTTTCAATTTCTCTGGAAACAAATGGGCGATGACAGCAGAGGGTCGCTAACGGGAGTTGCCCTGCGTAAACCTGGACGGCGACCATCGGCCAAGACCGAATAAACCGAGCTATCGTCATCTAGAGCAAACTATCGAAATCTGCGAAGCCGTGTCTGGCCAAGCAGCCCCAGGATCACCAAGGCGATCGTCGCGGGAGCCGGGACATCGCGGACCAGCAGGCTGGCTGCATCGTCGATCCGCGATCGGGTCTGGAATATGGTGTTCTCTGAATTCACACCCAGGTCTGCCCCCCAATCTTCACGAATCCAACCGAGTCCCTGCATGGTGTTTGGATCGTTCGAGTACGCGACTTCAGCGAAACCGGTCCCTACGTTCACACTCTGGATATCGCCGCTGGCGTCCATGGCCGCTTGAACAAGTCCAACGCAGGAAAGTCCTACGAAGCCATCGCGATCACACTCACCGACGTCGCCGAAGAAGAATCGGCTCCAGGTCAGATCGGTGAAGAAACCGCTGGCTGACGCCTCGAACGTTGCCCCGAAGGTGTCGACGAACCAGCTGGCTCCCGCGAAGTTGTCGGCGGACCAGCCGTCATAGATACCGCTCCACAGCGAGGTGATCAGCGTTTCCGTCTCGCTGCGCGTTGCGTAGCGCCAGCCCCCGGCAATGAACGCAACACCGTCGTTGTCCATTACGTCGTCCCGGGACAGGCCCGCCGTTTCGCTCAGATGCAGCCATTCCAAGCCCTGCAGATTCGCGCGGCCCGCGGCGCCAAAGCTTGTGTCTACGGTACTTCTGCTGATAATGCCCGCGCGCGTCCCGCTGGACGCCAGGAGCAGACAGGTGATCGTCAATGCCATCGCTGATCGCGTCATGGTGTGTTCCCAGTGTTTGATGGTGTTTTCTCCGAGTTGATGCCTATCGCCATCGTTCTGCGCTTTCCGTCGCTCGGCTCCTGGGACTGCCTGAAACGTGGAAAGGCCTTGCAACATAATGGTTCTCCCGAGTTCGCGAACTAGCGCTGTGCATGACGTTGGAAGAACACTAGAGAGCGCTGTCCCGGGGAGCCTGACCGTGAGGCGATGAATACCTGACGAATACCTTACGGACAGGCGAAGCCATTGATTTCCGTAGGAATTCTGGCTGGCATCGAAAGCCTCCATAGCCGTGCTAAGGTGCAAACATCACGGTTTTCGAGGACAGCAACACGGTGGGAGGCGATGCCGATCCACGTCCGGCGTTCCATATCGGCGCGTTTTACGTCGATCCCTCACGCAATCGCCTGAGCCACGACGGGGGCGACGTCTCCCTGGAACCCCGGGTGATGGATGTGCTGTGCCTGTTGGCGGAGAACGGGGAGCAGGTCACCACGCGCAAGGCACTGATCGAGCGGCTCTGGCCCGTGGAGTTCGGCGCCGACGAGGGACTGACCCGGGCTGTCTCAAGCCTGCGGCGGGCGATTCGCGATGCCGGCGAAAGCGACACCTATGTCGAGACCATCCCGAAACGCGGCTATCGGCTGGTGCAGGCAGTCACTGCGGCGGAACGTGCAACGACCGCTACCGCGGAACTGGCGGAAACCGCCCCTGAACCCCAGGCCCAACCGCTCCCAGACCCGCAGGAGCCTGCCCGTGCGCAGCGCCGAACCCCTCTCCTGGCAGGGCTGGCGATCCTGCTGACCGTATTGATCGCAGCGGCTGTCGCCTGGATCGGTTTAGGGGCCCAGACGGATATCTCCCCGGCGCTTCCGGTCGCAAACGCGCCCGACGCGCCATCCTCTTCCACCATTACAGAACCCTCCATCGCGGTACTGCCCTTCAGGCCCCTGTCAGACAATCCGGCGGACGTGTACTTCGGCGATGGCATCGCCGAAGAAGTGCAGCATCTGCTCGAGCGCATTCCCAACGTACGCGTGGTAGCCCGAACCTCGGCTTTCGCCTTCCGAGACTCTACCGTGGCTATCAGCGAGGTCGGGGATCAACTCGCCGCCGACTTTATTCTCCGTGGCTCCGTGCGCCACGACCGTGATCGAATTCGTGTCAGCGCCCGGCTCATACGTACCGGCGACGGTGAACAGCTCTGGTCGGAGACTTTCGATCGCGAACTGAGCGATGTGTTCGCCGTGCAGGACGCCATTACCGTCAGCATTGTCGATGCCCTGCAGATTCGGCTGGGTACCGGCTTCAGCGAAAGCCTGAAGGTCAGCCCCGACGTGGACCCCCGGGCGATTGACCTGTTCTACGAGGCCCTGCATCTGTGGAGCAATCGCTTGGAGGGGCAAAGCGATATGCGCGCACCGTTCGACGCCCTGCGCGCCGCGGTAGACATCGACGAGCGCTTCGCCGCGGCCTGGGCGCTTATGGGCTACTTCGGCACGATTTCCGACGCCAGTCCCGCGGCGAACGACCGCGAGGCCTACAGCGTCATGACCCAGCAGGCCCTGGATCGCGCCCTTAGCCTCGAGCCAGACAACGGACTGGCGCACGTCGGGATGGCGGCCTGGCACCTGCAGAACACGAACCGGATCGAGACGGCGCGCTATCACCTGGACCGGGCGCGCGCTCTGCAGCCGAACGCGCTCACGACCCTGAGCGCCCGTGCGGCGTTTGCCTGGCTGCTCGGCAATCCGGACGAGGCGCTGCGCTTGCTGCGGCAGATCAAGCAGCTTGATCCACTCAACCGGGAGGTCGACCTTTCGCGGTCCACGCTCCTCGCCCAGGTCGGCCAGTTCGACGAGGCCTTCCTGTTCCTTGATGACTGCCAGTCCAAGAGATGTCTCGGTGCCGGGTTCATCACCTTTGCCACAACCGCCGCGTTCCTGTCCGACGACCCGACGCGCCTCGCGCAGTGGAAGCCGGTGGCTCTGGAGTTTCTCGACCTGCTGGAGCGCGTTCCCGCTGGGCGAAAACCGCAGTCCGCGCGCCTGCTCCCCGCTGTTTTTGCAGTGTGGTTCGAGCTTCCGGACAAGGACTCTCGGATGGCGGCGGCCGTTGAACTGCTGCAGCGGGATCCCATCACGGACTACATCGGCGTTTGGGGTCCCAGCCTTGCCCGTTACGCGCCGCCCGACCTGCTTATCGACCTGCTGGAGCTCGCCTTCGAGCGCGGTGATCTGCTGTCCGCGCCTTATGCGATGGCGCCCTTTTATGGCTTCCATCCCTACCCGGAATCGCTGCTGGCCATGCCACGCTATCAGCGCCTCTGGCAGCGCGAGGGGTTGCGCGACATCGCCGCTATGCGCCGCGCAGCGGGCTATGATCACGGGCTTCCTGTCGGGGAAAACTGACCCGCTCCTTATTGGTTTATCTCTAGAGAATCCGGCGATCGAATCGCGCCAAGCCGCGCGCGCGATATGGCCGTTCAACGCGAAAGCAGCGCTGGTGCACGGGCCGGCAATTTTTTTTAGATGTGGTCGATTTCTGTCCAAATGATCGGCCGAAATTCCAGGTCTCGGATAAATAACACCGACAGCTCCTCGGCAAAGGTCTCAGCCCGGGGACCCACCCGCGCCATGAAGTCGTCTTGGGATTGGGTTCCAGCCTGATGGGAGACGTTCCTGGCTTGCGAAGTCGTCACAATCCTGATTTCAGCGCTTCGGATAAGCGCAGAATTGGAAATGAGCAACAAAACGCTTTTTTGAGTATCAGCACGCTGAGGTACTCGCTCTCGGTAAGACCAATGCCAATCGGCTGATCTCAAGTCAGTCTGACCTGCATCGATTCGATGCCGTACAGTCCAAAGTTTGTAGAAATCTCAGGTGCGTCAACCTCAATCGTTTTAACCTGTTCGACCATGGCCTCAAGCAATACCTCCATCTCAAGCTTCGCAAGATGCATACCACCGCACATATGTATCCCATGTCCCCAACCCAGCTGATCTCGGGGATTGCGGTCGACCATGAATGCATCGGGATCTTCGTAGTGCCGCTCATCCCTATTTGCAGAACCAAACAAGAGTGCAACCCGTGCACCTTTTGGCAGGCTCACATCGCCCTGCGAATAGTCGCTTTCGGCAAAACGGGTAAACAACCTGACGATGGCGCTGTGGCGGACGCCTTCCAGCACGGCGCTCAGTACAAGGCCGGGGTTGGATTTGAGCTTTTGCCACTGATCCGGATTCTGACCAAGATTGAACAGCAGGTTGGACTTGGCATAAATGGTCGTGTCGAGCGACGGCAGGATGTACGCGGCCAATGCGGCGCGCGCTTCAAGTTCTGATAACTCGCCACGTTCGACACATTGGAACAAAGCCTCTGACCAGCTCCCTTCTTTGAGACTGCGGGGTTCGACCGTGGCCATGAAGTCAATGGCCTCCATCAGGACCTCGATTTGCGGTCCCAGGGCGTCCAAATCCGGTCCGACCAAATCGAAACCCGCACTGGCCCAACGCAACAGGTTTTGTCGGCCCTCCTCGGGAACGCCCACAAGGTGCGAGACAACCGAGACAGGAAGATATTGGGCAATCGATGTGACACCCTCGACCCAACCAGCGCCCTTCAGCGTTTCGATATGCTTGCTGACCATTTCCTTGAGCCGGTCCCGGTATTGCTGCACCGGCTTGGGGCCGATGGCCTCAAAGATGGGCTTTCTCATCCGCTTATGCTTCTCGCCATCCGTCGCGATGATCTGCGCACTTTCGCCCTGTGGCGCATTGATGATCGGGTTGAGCCCTACACCCTTGCCGGAAATCAGTGTCTCCGCCGCCCGGAGCGCCAGCTTTACATCCGCATAGCGACCGATCGCATAGAAGTCGTGCTTCGGGGAATACACCACCGGCCCCATGTCGCGAATCTCTTTGTAGATCGGAAATGGAGTTTTTAGTGCTTCTTGAGAGAAGAGGTCTCCCTCAAATACCGGGATTTCCGGCGTTTTCAACGGCATCACTGATCCTCTCGCTCCTTTTATTGCCCCCGTATCGATAGTTTCGGCAAGACACGGGAATGGCTATTTTTTTGGAGGTTAGA
Organism: Pseudomonadota bacterium; assembly: GCA_038748515.1. Classification (GTDB taxonomy): domain Bacteria; phylum Pseudomonadota; class Gammaproteobacteria; order Pseudomonadales; family Halieaceae; genus Congregibacter. The sequence continues at coordinate 111,708 of JBCDIW010000019.1, read as the reverse complement.
CAGGATTGGATTCGCGGAAAATAGCATTTGAGGTGATTCTAGTGTCCTGCTTGGCTAATTCGTTGAATTATTTCGGCGCTTTTTTGCACCTGACCGCGTTGCGGATCGTCGCCATAGCTACGGCTATGACTCCTCACCGCGCCTTGCCAGGTACAAAAAAACACTCGAACTTTCTTCAACGAATTAACCAAGCAGGACACTAGTTGTCATTTTAGGAAAGCCAGCAGCGGCGCGAACGACAAGCAGGCCCAGTGTGCTCCTGTCGCAACGGTTCGGTTTCCACTGGATATCTTGAAGCGATAAGACAGCCCGTTCGCTAAGTACCCGTATCGTCCTCAGAGGCCTGCCCTTGGCACGGGCTTCGGAATGAATGAGTGCAAAGTAAGCTTGACATTTTTGCAAAGAAAGTTAAGCTTAATTTGCATTTAGGAAAGCTTGCTTTGCTTAAAAAGGAGCCTGTTTTAATGAATCCTGTCTTCGATAGTCGACCCAAAACCGTGGCATTCGCCGTTATGGTGCTCTGCCCCATCGCCTTCATTGTCTCCCTGCCCTGGCTGAAAGATCAGCCCGTTGGAGTCGTTCAGCTATTTGGCGGTCTGGCTGCGACCGGTACCGTTGTAGCCAGTTTCGTGTTGGCGGTCCTCAAAGATAAAGATCTGGACGAGTGGCAACGCGGCGCGGCGCGTTTCTCCAATCAGTGGGGTTGGCTGGCCGGTGGTGGGGTCGTCGCCATCCTCCAGGTCCTTCCCGCCTTTCAGTCTCTGGTCATCAGTCTGACGAAAAATATGGTCGCCCAGGGCAGCAGCATCGACACGTCCGTGATCTTTGCCTTCATGCTGGGATTCATGGCGGTGATCCTGGCGCAGATGCTATGCATCGTTGTGCTCAGCAAAAGCTGGCGCTCTTGGATGTCTCGGGAAATGTCCTGATCTGTGAAAAACAAGATCAAAGTACTGCGCGCCGAACGAAGCTGGAGTCAAGCTAAGCTGGCTGAACTTGTAGGCGTCTCAAGGAACTCGATCATCTCTATCGAGAACGGACGGTTCGATCCGTCCCTGCCCCTGGCCTTCGCCATCGCCGACGCCTTTGAACTGACGATCGAAGAGATTTTTCAGCGCAACGCCCAAAGCAAGGATAGGAATTCCTAACGGCCTATTGGGACTGGACATCTACGCTGATTGCGTTGACTTGGCCTGAGGGCCTGTCGAAGTTCCGCGCTACTTACCCGAACACCCCATTAGCGACATGAAGCATGTCATTCAAATCCGTTCACTTCTGAACGGGTACACGCAACAGCTCACGCCATGCGGTTTTTGCTGGTCATGGGCTGGAGTCCTCCCCGGTGATAAGAAGCGGTTGCGACGTGACGCAACGGAGCACCAGACGGCTCGCGAGATACGATGAAACTACGCGAAGCCTAAAGGAAGCTTAAGCTACTTCATCCGGAGACAAATGAAGCGGACGCTTTTGAAAACAATGGCTCCCTTCCTCATGTTGCTCGCCGTGTCCGCCTGCGAGTCGGATACCATGCCTCGCCCGATCATCGGTCCGCGGATCGATCGCCTCGTACCCGAATTCATCCGGGAAGCACGGGTCGCCGGCGTCGGCATTGCAGTCATTCGCTCAGGTGAGTTGGTTTGGAGCGGGTTCTACGGTGAACAGGGTCCTGGAACGGAGGTTGGTACACAAACGGCGTTCAACACCGCATCCGTCGCGAAGAGCATCACGGCCGAGACTTTGATTGCCTTGGAGCGCCAGGGTTTGATCGATTTTGACGAGCTACCGAACGCCGTTGCATCCAGTTACGCTTCTCGCACCACTAACCCCAAGTCTCGCCGGATGCTCTCTGTCCCGGTGGTCTGAATACGACAACGGCGCTCGCCAGTGAGGGCGGTACGGAGAATCCACCGTGCTTAGCAGGGAAGGGAGCAATGGCTCGGCATAAATTCGCGTGGTGTCTGGTCTTTCTTGGCGCAGCTACCGCCCACTACTATTACTTTTACGCGCGTCCGCATCACGCGCTGTCCAGCGGCGACAGAAGCCTTATCCGCGAAGCCGTAACCGTATGCGTTGATATGCCGCTGCTTGCCTGGCTGCCCCTGCGCTTCACACCCGTCGAAAGCGAGGATGGCCGGGTTACCGCGATTGACGCCGCGGTATTCTACGGCATCGAACTGTACCGCATAGAGCTGCGCACCCACGGCGGTCGGCTATCGGGGTGCTCGATTGAATTTTTGGCTGGATAGCTCGGCAGATCATGCAGGCGAGCACTGGCCAGAATGAATTCAAGGGCCTCACCGAATCATCAGGCGGAGTTCATTGCCGGTTTGGGCCGACCCGTGCCAACTGATGGGCAACTCCTGAAGACCGCGTTCGGCTGGATCAGGCACCGACTACCAGCTCCCATCTGGATCGGCACAGATCGCATGGTGTCACCTCCGATGGGTGGCTACGCTCCGCCCCAGCCCAATCCCTCGCCAAAGTTAAACCGATGTATGGGCGCAATCTTCGGACGATTCATCACCGCCTCCGCCAGCGCGATAAGCCTGGGACAAGCTTCGCGAATCTCATCGAATTCCTCGAACCAGTTGATGAACATCCATAGGTAGATGTCCACAATCGTGACATCAGAGCCGAAGAAGTACGGGCCGCCGTCGCAGGCGTCTTCCAGAATCCGGTAATTCTCCATCACGAAAGCTTCGGCGGCCCCTTCAACCGGGTTAGGGTCTCCAATGACGTAGCGGTGCGGATAGTTCTTTCTCAGCTCACCTTCATAAATATTCGCGAGCAGAAAGCTCATCCACTGGTCGAGCTTGGCTCGCTCGAAGGTTCCCGGTGTGGGGGCAAGGCGCGATTGAGGATGACTATCGGCCAGGTGCATGAGAATGGCCATGGTTTCGGTCAGGCAGGCCCCGTCTTCGAACACAAGAGCGGGAATTTGCCTGCGAGGATTGATTTTTACAAAGTCCGGATCAACGATCCCATCGTCTGTATAGTCGACCAGGACTCGCTCGAAGGGGAGATTCAGCTCGGCCAGGACGGCTTCAACGCAGGCGGATCCCGAGCCTGGATTTGCGTAGACTTTCACACGCGAATCACTCGAGGGTGACGTAGCTCTCCAGACGCGCTACCTCGTCCTCGTCCACATACTTCCCAATCTCACGACGGAACTGCTCCATGCTCGTGTAGGGACGATACTCCTCGAACTCATGGGTCATGCGCTTGCTCATGCCCGGGATCGTCATAAAGGCCTCTTCCGAGCTGGTATTCAGGTCCATGGGAATGAATACGTACTGCTCAAGGCGGGCCACTTCGTCCTCGTCCACGTATTTTCCGATTTCGCGACGGAATTGCTCCAGCGAGGTGTAGGGACGGTACTCTTCGAACTCGTGGGCCATGCGCTTGCTCATGCCGGGGATCAGCATAATCACGTCGTCGCTGGCGCTATTGAGGTCGATCTGGCGAAACAGCCCGGCATAAATGGCCGTGCGCTGATCCGCGTCGAGCGCCTCGGAAAGGACGCCATCCAGTTCACTGGCTGACGTGATGGGGCGCGCGGCGATAAGGGTATCGACGAGGTCCTCGCTCATGCCCGGCAGGGCCACAAGCTCCGCTCGATTCGCGAGGTTCGGGTCCAGGAGCCCCTGATTGCGTCCCACCTGAGCCTGGGCCGTTGCAGTGACGATAAAAAGTGCTACTAGGAACGCCAGGTAACGCATCGTGGTTCTCCCTCGCTGGAAATTCAGAGGCGGCGAAGAGTAAATGATATTCATTATTATTTCTACGCTGGTCCGCTGGTCCGCTGGTCCGCTGGTCCGCTGGTCCGCTGGTCCGCTGGTCCGCTGGTCCGCTGGTCCGCGGGCGGAGGTAGCTTCCGTACCTTTACATCACTCAAGACGCCTGAGCGCGACGCATCAAGGTCAGAGTCACGCGCAGTACTTCCAGCGTGGTGAGGAGAGCCAGGTAATAGAGGCCCTCGGTCGGGTCGAACGCGGTCAGGTACCAGTGCATGAACACGAGGGCAGCGGCTCCGTAGATGGCGCGGTGCAGGCGCTTCCACCAGCGGCGCAGCAGGCGCACCGACCAATCATTGCTGCTGAGTGCGAGAGGTAGAAAGATTGCGAGCGCGAACCAGCCGGTCAACAGTCCGGGTTCCAGGCTCTCGGCGAGAATTCGTTCGCCGGATTTCTTCTGGGCGAGGTAAACCCCGGTGTGCAGGGCGGCATAGGCAAACGAGGCCACGCCGAGATAGCGCCGGCAAAAAAGCAGCGGGACCGTCCAGGGGGCGTTTGTGAAAAGCAGTCGGATGGGTGACACGGCCATGGTCATGATCAGCAGCCAAACGGCCCACTGGCCGCTCAGGTGGATCACCTCGCCGTAAAACGTACCGCCGTTGCTATAGCGCCAAAGCAGCACGGCACCCGGAGTGGTGAGCAGCAGCCACAGCAGGTAACGGGCCAGGGGCCGTGGTTTCTCGATGTTTGTACCCTCCGGGCGAAGGTCCCGCGCAGCTGGAATGACGCTTTCAGCCGACAGGTGAACTAGCAACGCTCACGCACCGTTCCAGAGCTTAGAGCGACAGGTCCACGTACACCGGTGCGTGATCGGAGGCGGTCAGGCCATCCTGCTTCTTGCGAAACTCCCGGTCGATGGTCACGTCCTGCACTAGCTCGCTGATGGCCGGCGTCCCCAGGATAAAGTCGATGCGCAGACCGTGGTTGCGATGAAAGGAGCCTCCACGATAGTCCCACCAGGAGAACGCGTCGCGATCCGGGTACTGCTTGCGGTAAAGGTCCACCAGTCCCACGCCCATGAGTGCGTCAAGACGCTGCCTCTCTTCGATCGTGTGGAACACATCGCCATCCGCGGCTTCACGACGCCAGCTATCCAGCGCCCGGGGCACGATGTTGAAGTCTCCACAGAGCACTCGCCGCTTGGCCTCGCCCGCGCTGTAGTGGGACGTCAGGCTGTCGTACCAGGTGAGCTTTTTCGGATAGTCGTCGTGCGTGACGCTCTTGCCATTGGGGCAGTACACGGTGGTGAATTCCAGCTCGTTGCCGACTCTGGCCGTGATCAGCCTGGATCCCCAGCCTTCCTCGCCGGGCAGTCCCGCTGTGATCAGTTCTGCGGGTTCGCGCGTCAAAATCGCCACGCCGTTCCAGCTCTTTTGTCCATGAACCAGTGCGTTGTAGCCAAGCTCGGAAAAGAAATCGTGGGGGAATTCGGCGGTTGGGGTTTTCAGTTCCTGCAGGCCCACCACGTCGGGCTGGCGGGACTTCAGCCAGAGCGCGATGAATTCGAGCCGCGCCCTAAGCCCGTTGATATTCCAGGTCGCCAAGCGCATCGTGATTCCACCTCTCCGCTAGAAAACGCAAGCGGGGCATGTTCTCCCAACCGGACGCCAAAAGGAACTGGGCGGCGAGTGCACTCCCCATAGCAGACTTACCGGTGTGCATCCCGCGATCCTGGCTGCGGCGCGGCCTGACGCGGTTCGATACGAAAAGGACCGACGCTGGCGTGTCGATCGGAACAGCTGGATAGCAGTCGTCTTACTCGGACCTGGGAGCGGACCTGGATACGGATCAGGGAGCGAGCGTGGGTCGTCCCTGCTCCAGGGACTGAGAATTCGGCTGCCCGTAGACGATCAGCCTACGCGCCGCCGTAGCCGGTTGATCCTAGGCGAGACGCAGGTCCGCTCCAGCATGATGGGGGTATTCGAAGGCTCTCGAACCGCCGTAAATCGGGCGCGGCGGGGCGTTCGTCGCACACATGCTTTCTTCGAGATGATCGCGAATCCGATCGTAGTAGACCCGGATGTCGTGGGGGAACGAACGCACGGCGTCGTCAATGTTGAAAAAGTAAGGAGCCCGCACGCCGTTGAAGTTGATGTCCTCGCCCACGCGGGTCGTTTCGACACCGATGCGTCGCAAACGTTTTTGCAGTGACTTCTCCATGAAGGTGAAGAGTTCGGTGCGCCGAAGGAGGTCGGCTGATGCGCCTGCCGCAAGCATCAGCGTCACGCCCACCAGCGGAAAGACCTGCCGTTCAGCCTTCGAAAACATGGCGCCATCATCGCGCGTTTTACGCTCGGCGCCGGGTCTCTTGCGCATCGAGAAGGGGTACCCGACAGCCAGCCGCGATATCTCGGCAATGCGACCGCGGCGGTGCATCGTGTTCGCCACGGTTTCAGGATTCAACGCGCCCTTAAAGCGCCGCTCCAGGGGCATGTCGCTCGTAGCGTCGGCGTTGACCAGCCGGACGCAACCCGCGGCCTTACCCGTTGCCCGGTGCGTAATCAGACAGTGGACCGAGTGGTCGTCAAAATCGTCTTCTTCGTGACGGTCTTCAAACGCCGTAGGATCCAGAAAACCAAGCGATTCGCAAAAAACGCGATACCTGAGTTTGTACACCGTACGTTTCTCGGCTTCTGTGGTGGCCAGGGATAGATCGAAGTACCGCTCGAAATTCTGACAAAGCTCTGAAAACTCTAGACCCGACTGAGCCTGCATAGCGACCTCCTAACGTACGCGTTCACAGAGCCGGACCGCGAGTACGTTTCGTATCGGATTGGGTTGGATTGATGAATTCGTGTAAGCGGGCTCACCGGAGCGAGCGGGGGAATGCACCTAGCTTGACTACGGTGTGAAGTTAATCACACTTTTGTGAGATAAATAGTAAAACCTGACTCATTTGGTGAGATTTTAGTGTTGCCAAAGCCCAACACATATGCGACAAATTGGCCCAAATGATAATCATTATCGTCAAAAGCCTCCCCAGGGGAGGGTGATGAGCGTCACACCGCCGTGATCGGCTCGAGGCTGCGGGGCGGCCCCAGGAGGGTGCCGCCGTGGATGTGCAGGGTGCGCTAGGGGTACGGGTCTCCCGAAGTGTAGCGATGGATTTCCTCCGTTTCTTTACTCGTAGCGCAAGGCCTCGATGGGTCGGGCGAGGGCCGCGCGACTGGCCTGGGACGCGATCGTGAGCCAGGCCGTCATCAGCGCGGCCGCTGCGGCGGCGCCGAACAGCCACGCCCATTCCGAGAGGGGAGCGGCGTAGGCAAAGCGGGTCAGCCACTGGCTCATGAAGTAGTAGGCCAGTGGTGAGGCGACGATGCTGGCGACGATCACCAATAGCGAGAAGTCCTTCGTCAGCAGAAGAACGATGTCGGCGACCGATGCGCCCATGACCTTGCGGATTCCAATCTCCTTCGTGCGGCGTTCGGTGGTGAAGGACGCGAGACCAAACAGTCCCAGGGTCGCGACGAAAATCGCGAAGCCGGAGAACAGCCCGAACAGTTTCGCCTGCTTGCGCTCTGCGCGATAGCGCGCATCGAAACGGTCGTCCAGGAACTGCCAGTTCAAGGGCTCACTGGGCAGGATCTGCGACCAGACCGATTCCAGATGCGCGATGGCCGCGCCAGGGTCGCCGGGCTCCAGTTTTACGGAAATGTAGCGGCCGTAGCGGGGATGGGGTTCGGCATAAACGGTGGCCTTGCGCTCGTCGTGGAGCGAGGAGAAGTGCAGGTCGGGGACGACCCCCACGACCTCACGGGCCGCGAAGCGCGTCATCTCGCGGCTAAGGGGCTGATTGATCACCTTGCCCACGGCTTCCTCCGGCGTCCAGCCGAAGCGTCGGGCGGCCGATTCGTTGAGGATGGCCCAGGCCTTCACGGTCGGATTCTCTTCACTGGGCATGTCCGGCCGCATCTCGTTCGGTCGGAACGTTCGCCCGGCGAGGAAGCGCACGCCGTAATGCTCAAACCAATGGGCATCAACTTTCAGGTCCGCGAGCCCCAGCACGTTCTCCATAACCGCCTGTTTGCCTTCGGCCACGTAACCCGAACCGTCGAGATTCTGCATGCTGGGTATGCGCGACGAATAAACGACCGAGCGAATATCTGGGTGCGCTTCGAGCTCAGTACGCAGGGGTTCGTAGGTCTCCCACAATTCGGAGAAGAACGGCATGGCCGTGGTGATGTTGCGCGATCGATCGAAGCCCAGATCCAGATTGCGCGCATAGTGCATTTGCGCCATGACGACGCCCGTCGCGATGAGCAGGGTGATGGAAGTGGTGAACTGAAAGACCACCAGCGCCTTGCGCAGGAAGGCGGAGCCGCTTGCCGAGCTGGAGCTCTTGAGCACTTCCGCCGGGCGGAAATGCGAGAGATAGAACGCCGGGTAGGAGCCCGCAAACAGTCCGACGACCAGGGTGCCGCCGAGCAGCACGAGCAGCGTCAACGGTTCCGCAGCGGAAAACGTCAGGGACTTTTCGAGAAACGCCGCGAACGGCGGCAGCGCCAACTCGACGATGGCCACGGCGAGTAGCATGGCAAAGGCGGTTAGGAGAATGGACTCGCCAAGGAATTGGCGCAGAACCTGACCGCGATTGGCCCCCACCACCTTGCGAATGCCCACTTCCCGGGCACGTTGGGTAGACCGGGCCGTGGTGAGATTCATGAAGTTCACACAGGCAATCAACAGTACCACCAGCGCCACCGCGCTGAAGGTGTAGACCGTGCCCATGCTGCCATTCGTGCGCCACTCCGAATCCCGGTTGGAGGTCAGGTGAATGTCCGTCAGGCGCTGAAGGGCGAGCGCCGTATCGTTCGGTGCCTCCTCGCCGCGGTGCTTGATCAGAAACTCCTCGAAGCGCGAGCTCAGGTTGTCGGGGGCGTAGCCTTCCGGCAGACGCAGATAGGTGAAGTAGTTATTGCTGCCCCAGCTCTGCAGCTCATCGGGCCCCAGGAGCAGGGGAACGCCCGCCATGGATCCCACCAGTTCGAAGGCCATATGGGTGTTTTCCGGCAGATCTCGAAACACGCCGGTCACGGTCAGATCCGCCTGCCCCATGATGTTGAGGGTTTGCCCCATGGGATCGGCGCTGCCGAAGTAGCGATTCGCGGCGCGCTCCGAGAGGACGATGTTGACCGGTGATGCCAGGGCCATCTGCGCATTGCCCTTCACAAATTCGAGGTCAAAAAATTCAAAGACGTTGGAGTCCGCGATGACCAGCTTTTCCTCGACTATGGTTTTGTCGGCCCGGGACAGGCTTATTCGGCCGGGCTGGAGCAGGCGGGTAACGTCCTCGATCTCCGCGAAATCCTCTTTGAGTAGCGGGCCGATAGGTGGTGCCACGCGGGCGAGGCGAAGATCGTTGCCAAAGAAGTCGCGCGTAACCCGATAAATGCGCTCCGCATTGGTCCAGTGTTTGTCGTAGGAGAGCTCGTAGCTCACAAACACGGTGATGACGATGCAGCAGGCAAGGCCAATGGCCAGACCCAGGATGTTGATGATGCTGAACAGCGGATTGGCAGAGATGGTCCGCAGAGCGATGGTGAGGTAGTTACGAAACATGACGCGCCTCCTCGGCCTGTTGCAGCGCCATCACGTTCTCGGACAGAACGCGTCCGTCGAGCATATTGACGACCCGGCTGGCGTGATCGGCATGGGACTGGTCGTGGGTCACCATCACGATCGTCGCGCCGTCGGCGTTGAGCTGATTCAGGAGCGCCAGAACCTCTTCACCGTTGGCGCTATCCAGGTTTCCCGTCGGTTCGTCCGCCAGGATCAGGGCCGGATTGGTGACCACCGCTCGGGCTACGGCGACGCGTTGCTGCTGTCCTCCCGATAACTGCTGGGGCCTGTGTTCGCTGCGATGCGCGATGTTGACCCGTTCCAGAACTTCGTCGACGCGGCGCTTGCGTTCCTTCGCGGCGATCTTCTGGTACAGCAGGGGCAGCTGTACGTTCTCTCGCACGCTCAGCTCATCGATCAGATTGAAACTCTGGAAGATGAAACCGAGGCGCTCTTTGCGCAGGGCCGCCAGTTCGCGCTCGGAGCGCCCGGATATGGTCTCGCCCTGAAACGAATAGGTCCCGGCAGTCGGCGAGTCGAGCATGCCCAGCACATTGAGGAGCGTGGATTTGCCGCAGCCGGACGGCCCCATGACGGCGATGAACTCGCCCTTATCTATATTCAGGTTGATACCTCCCAGAGCCGTGGTTTCCACGTCGCTGGTGCGATATACCTTCGACAGGTCGTGCATCTCTATCATGGTGGGACTCCTTTTCGGGCTAGCAGCCCCTAGCGATCAATAAATATTCGGTCGACGGTGATGAAGCTGCTGTAAGAAGAAATAATGACCTCGTCCCCGGGAAGCAGCCCACCGAGCACTTCGATCTGCTTCGGATTGCGTCGTCCCAGGGTTACCTCGCGGCGGCTTGCAACGCTGCCCTCGGGATTCAGAACAAACACCCAGGCGCCGCCGGTATCGTTGAGAAAGGCGCCGTTGGACAGCAGCGTGGCCTGCTCGTCGGCGTCGCCGAGCACGAGGCGGATCTGCAGCGTCTGACCGCGACGAATGTTGTCGGGCGCGGCGCCGGTAAAACGCAGGTCGATTTCGAACTGGGCGCTCGCCACTTCCGGGTAGATCTTGCTGACCTCCAGCGTGAACTCTTCCCGGCCCATGACCAGCTTCGCCCTCTGACCGAGGCGCACCCGGTTCAGGTAAAACTCATTGACCAGCGCACTGGCCTTGAAGCGATCCACGTCGTCGATTTGACCCAGGCGCTGCCCGCGGTCCTTTGACTCGCCTATTTCCGCATCGAAGGCGGTTAGCCGACCCGCCCGGGGAGCGCGCACCAGAAGGTTCTCGAGGTTCGCCCGGGCCAGGATCAGATTTTGTTCGAGTTGCTCGACCGACGCGCGCAGCTGTTCCATCTGAGCCACGCGAATGCGCTCGTCCTGGGCCTGACTTTCGAGCGTGACCTCCCGGCGTCGGGTCCAGTACTGAAGTTCGTCCACGGCGTCTTCATACTGATTGCGCGAGATGAACTCGTTGCCCTGCAGTTCCTGGTAGCGCTCCACAAGACGCCCGAGGCGCTGGCGCTGGTAGTCGATCTCGACCAGGTCGCTTTTCAGACTGAGGCGGTTCTGCTCGATGGCGAGTTCCGTGTTGCGCAGATTGTTGAGCTGTTCGCTCACCTCCGCCTCCCGGGCTATGACATCGAGCTGCAGCGTGGTGTTGCTCAGTTCCACCAGCGCCTGCCCGGCCTCGACGAGCACGCCTTCCTCCACCAGCAGACGCTCGACCCGACCACCCTCGATGGCGTCGAGGTAGACGCTGCGCTCGGGCTCGACGTTGGCGCGCAGGGGAATGAAGTCCTCATAGACGCCGGCGCTCACCACCGCGGTGCGGATGCGCTGTCCGTCGAGGGTATAGGCCGTGGAATGGTCGCGAGTGGCCAGCCAGGTGATGGTGGCCAGCACGACGGCCAATCCCGCCCCCGCTGCCAGCCAGCGCTGCTTTGGCTTGCCTTCGATGCGCCGGTCCATGCCCGTACTAAGGTTGTTTTGCGTGGTCATGGCAATACCTTGGCAAGTCCTGTTCCAATTTGGACTTCAATAAAAACAATGACTTATGTTGATGGGGCCGCCGTAGAGTGTTCGAAAACGGAAAGCAGCGTTCGATTTCGAACACTTGCCGGGCTACAGTGGCGCCATGAATTCGAGCGCTACCCTGCTCATCGTCGATGACGACGAAGATGTGCTGACCGCGGGCCGCCTGTTGCTGCGCCAGCACTTCGGTCGCGTGATCACAAAGAACAGCCCGGAGGCTATTCCCAACGTCATGGCGGAGGAGGCCATCGACGTTTTTCTTCTCGACATGAATTTTGCGATCGGGCGCAACACCGGTCGCGAGGGGCTTCAGTGGTTGGCGGAAATCCGCCGCCGCGACCCGGACGCCGTTGTGGTCCTGATGACCGCCTTCGGCGATCTCAACACCGCGGTCGAAGCGATGCGTGACGGGGCGGCGGACTTTGTCCTCAAGCCCTGGCAAAACGAACGCCTGGTACAGACCCTCACGGTAGCCGCCAGCCTGCGCCGCAGCCGGACTCAGGTAAGCGCCCTGGGAGAGCCGGCGCCTTCGAGCACCATGGTGGCTGGATCGCCCGCCATGCAGCGTGTGCTCAAAGTGGTGGAGCGAGTGGCCGCAACGAACGCCACGGTTCTGGTTCGCGGCGAAAACGGCACGGGGAAGGAACTCATCGCCCGCGCCCTGCATAGCCAATCACCGCGAGCCGCCGCACCGCTGGTCAGCGTCGATCTTGGCGCCGTCTCGGAAACGCTTTTTGAAAGCGAACTCTTCGGACACCGGCGCGGCGCGTTCACCGGTGCCGACAGCGACCGCGCCGGGCGATTTCAGGCCGCCAGTGGTGGCACGCTCTTTCTCGATGAAATTGGCAATCTGCCGCTCGCGCTCCAGACCAAGCTGCTGCGGGCCCTGGAAAACCGCGAGATCACGCCTCTGGGCACGGACACGCCGATCGAGGTCGACATACGCCTGATCGCGGCCTGTAACCAGCCGCTGGAAGACCTGGTAGCGCAGGGCGAGTTTCGGGAGGACCTGCTCTATCGCATCAACACCATCACCATCGAATTGCCGCCGCTCCGAGAACGGCTGGATGACATTCCCGCCCTGGCCGACGTCTTTGCCCGGGAAGCCGCCCGGCGTTACCACCTGCCCGAACGGGGCTTCAGCGCTGACGCCCTGAGTGCGCTAAAGGCCTGGCACTGGCCGGGAAACATCCGTGAGCTCTCCCACGCCGTGGAGCGCGCGGTGATTCTCAGCGACAGCGATGTGCTCACCGCCGGAGATTTCGAGTTCGCACGTCGCCACGGTGAGGTTGCCCATACTTCGCTCAACCTCGAGGAAAACGAGCGTCGCCTGGTGCGCGAAGCGCTGTCTCGGCACACGGGCAACGTATCGCGGGCCGCCGAGGCCCTGGGCATTACCCGGGCCGCGCTCTATCGCCGCATGCAGAAGTTCGAGCTGTGAAACAGCCCATGCAGCGGCGCTTCCGCTGGATAACGATAATCCAGGTACTTCTGCTGGCGTTCACGCTCACTCTTCTGGCCTTCACGCTGATCGCCTTGCCCTATCGCGCCGTGCCTTTGCTGCTGTCACTGCTCGCCGTCATCCAGGTCGTCCTGCTCATCCACTCCGTGCAGAGTCATGTGGATGCCCTGGAGGAGTTCTTCGCCGCAGTCACGTACCAGGATTTCACCCGGCGCTTTATCGAGGATGATTTCGACGGTGAGCTCAAGGAAGCCTTCAATCGCATCCTGGAGCGATTCCAGGATGCGCGCGCGGAGCGTGATCTGCAGGCGAGCTACCTCGACACGGTGGTTCGCCACGTACCCGTGCCGCTGCTCGCGGCGAAGGCGGACGGCGTCCTCACTATCGCCAACAATCCCGCGCGCCGGCTGACCGGGCTACCCGCTCTGAAACGGCTCGATGACCTTGCCCAGTTAGACACCGGGCTTCCCGCGAGTCTGCGCGCGATTCCCTCGGGTCATCAGCGGCTGCTGCAAACGCGCGTCCGCGGCATTCCCGTCGAGCTTCGCGTGTCTGTCTCCGAGATTCGCCGGGACGGCGCCGTAGAGCGTCTCTACGCGCTTGAGAACCTCTCCGGCGAGCTCTCGGCCCGGGAGAGCAGTGCCTGGCGAAATCTGATTCGCGTGCTCACCCACGAAATCATGAATACGCTGACACCGGTCACGTCCCTCGCCGAGACCGCCCGGGGGATGCTGGATGATCCGTCCGCCAAGGAGGATATTCGCGACGCCATCGAGACGATCGGTCGGCGCAGTGCCGGTTTAACCAGTTTTGTGTCCCGCTATCGCGAACTGATGAATGTGCCCGAGCCGGTATACGCCGAGCTGTCGGTCAGCTCGTTGCTCGAAGACACGCTGAGCCTGGAGAAACAGGCGCTGAGCCGCATCGAAACCCGGGTCACGGTAGTTCCGACCACGCTGAGCATTGACGGCGATCGCCAGCTCCTCGAGCAGGTGCTGATCAATGTGGTCAAGAACGCCATCGATGCTCTGGAGGAGACCACATCGCCGATGATCACCCTGTCGGCGCGCCTGGACTACGGGCGGACGATCATCGATGTGGAGGACAACGGTCCCGGTATCCCCGAAGAGCTGCTTGATCAGGTTCTTATTCCCTTTTTCACAACGCGCCGCGGCGGCAGCGGTATCGGTCTTTCCCTGAGTCGTCAGATCATGAGTTCGCACGGCGGCGACGTTATTGTCGAGCGTCTGACTGTGGGTACGCGCGTTCGACTCGTGTTTGTTTGACGGGGCACAAGCAATGCCTCCGGCTTACATCCGCAGACATAGCTACCGCCTCGTCGTCTTATGCCATAAGGAGCCCTATGCCGGCAGCCACGTCTCGAGCCCAGCTTATAGAGATCACGCAGAAAGAGTTCGCGAAACTGCAGAAGCTCACGGCCTCCTGTGGTGAGCGTGAGGCCATGGACAAAGACGCCGAGGCAACCAGCATCCGCGATGTCGTCGTCCACCGGGCCTACTGGATCGATCTTTTCCTGGGCTGGTGTGACGCCGCCGCGGCGGGCCGCGCCGTGCACATGCCGGCCGAGGGCTACCGCTGGGCCGACCTCAAGGCGCTCAATGCGCAGATTCGCGAAGAAAACGCCGAGGTTTCCTGGAGCGCAGCCCTGGACAGGCTCAGCAGGGCGCACCAGCTCCTGGTGCAACACCTCCAGACGCGCCGCGAGATCGACCTCTATGGAGGGCCGATGGTGGGAGGCAACGGTAAATGGACGGAGGGGCGCTATGCCGAGAGCGCGGGTCCAAGCCACTACCGGTCCGCCGGCAAGTACCTACGCGCCCGGCTTCGCGAGATGAGATGATTGGTTTGCGCACAGGTTTAAGCACACGTTCGCGCCTACGCAAGGGGCGTTGGCGGCCCAGGTTCGAGAACCTGTTTGCCATTTTCCTGGCGGGCGTCTTCCACGCCCCTGGCGGCGCGGCGCCGGGAACCGATGCCCTCTCATCCGGGGAAGGCGCCCCGGTGGAAGTGGCGTTCGTCAGCAATCGGCGCCGCGAGGAGCATTCCGAACCCGGTCGCGCCTACGGTAACGAACTTGGACCGCTGTCCTACGGTCGCTGCGTTGTTGATATCCATGCGCGCTCGGGTCGCGGTGAACTGCTGGGCGTTCGCGATGTCGATCCGGCGGCAACACTGGCTGGTCTCGAGCCCGTGCGTGGAGCGGGTCTCGTTGTCTATATCCACGGCTATTACGAGGACTTCGAGCGCAGCTGTCGTCGCGCGGCGGTGTTCAAGAATCGGCTCGGGCCCGATCTGGGCTTCCTGCTCTTCAGCTGGCCCGCAAACTCGACCCCCTTTACCTACGGCGCCGACGTCGCGGATCTGGAGGCCAGTACGCCGCACTTTATCGAGCTTCTGCGCGATCTCTCGCGAAGCCACGATCCCGGGACGATTAGCGTGATCGCCCATAGTCTAGGCACCCGGGGCCTGGTGGAGGCGCTTCGTAAGGCGCCCACTCCGGCGGTTCCGCTGCGAGACCTGATTCTGATCGCCTCCGACATGGACCGGGAAAAGTTTCTCGAAGTCCTTCCCCTGCTGCGGAAGCAGGTGAGCCATATCTCGCTCTTTGTATCCGCTCGCGATCTTCCGCTGCGTCTGTCTGAGGTCGTCAACGGGGGCGCGCGGCTGGGCCAGGGCGGGATGGGCCCGATCGATAACGTGCGGATAATCGATGTGACGGATTATGACAGCACGCATCTCTCCGGCCACGTTTATCACCTGAGGAGCGATGACGTCCTCACACAGCTTCGCGGGCTGCTGAAGCGCTAGACGGCCTGGCCTAGCGGCGTCAATCGCTGGGAGCCCATGATGTCCACCTGCCTGGACGCGCGCTACACGCCAAGCGTCGTTGGTGACCAGGGAGGGGAGATCACAGGCGGGTCGCGTCCCAGGGCTCGGTCAGTATGGCGAGGCAGGTTTCTATCCCCTCGAGGAAGTTTCCCAGGCGCAGGTTTTCATCGGGCGCGTGGATGTTGTTGTCGGGATTTGGGATGCGAACGGAAATTGCCGGTACGCCGAGCGTGTTGATAAACGGAGCAATGGGCTGAGAGCCCCCGGTGGTGCGCATCTTGATGAAGCCTGTCCCATAGACGCGCGTCAGCGCCGACGCCAGCCAGTTTCCCAGCGGTGACGACATCGGCGTGCGAAAGGGTTTTGAGCCGGTGCGCTGCTCAACGCGAATCAGTTTCCGGTGCTGTTCTCTCTCCTGGCTTGTGGGTTCATCGCTCACGATATGAAACCCCTGCTCGCGGATGTGCGCGACAACCAGGGCGAGCTGTCGATCCGCCGGGGTTTCCGGGACCAGGCGCATGTCAATCTCCGCCACCGCCTGCCGGGGTATGAGCGTGCGCACCTCGTCCCCGGTCCAGGCGGCGCGCAGGCCGCGCACGTTCAGCGACGGAAACTGAAGCGCTTCCTGATAGGTGCTGCCTACCGCGTCGGCGGACGCAATGCCCAGGCTGCGCTCGATGTCACCCTTGTCTTCGGGTACCTCGGCCAGAAGCCGCCGTTCGGTCTCCGAAAGGGAAACGCCGTCGTAATACCCGGCTATGGTTACCCGTCCCTGCTCATCCTTCATGCTGGCCAGCAGGTGGCTCAGGGCGAAAACGGGGTTCGGAGCAAAGTTGCCGTACTGACCCGAGTGCAGGTTTCGCGTTGCGCCGAACACGGTCAGCGTCAGGGTGGCGAGTCCTCGAGCGCCAAAGGTCAGGGTCGGGAGATTGGAAAGGTGCCGCGTGCCGTCCATGATAAGCATGACGTCGGCGGCGAACAGCTCGCGCTCCGCCTCCACGAGAGCGGGCAGCGTCGGGGAGCCCAGCTCCTCCTGGAAATCCGCGATCAGCTTCAGGTTGTAGTCCGGCATCCATCCCTGCTCTTCCATGATTCGCAGGGCCGAGAGGAGGGCGATGGCCGGGCCTTTCGAATCGCTTGCGGAGCGGGCAAAGATGCGATCTTCGGGATCAAAATCGCTGCGCCAGCTATTCAGGGGTAACTCCACCCAGGCGTCGTCGGTCCGGCGTTTGAGCGCGGGTTCAAAAGGGTTCGCCTGATTCCAGGCATCGCCGTCAACGGGTTGCCCATCGATCTGCAGGTAGAACAGGATCGTGCCCCGGGCACCGTCCACCTTCCGCTCGGCAAATACGTGGGGAACGTCGTTCGAAGTTAGAACGCGCGTGCCAAAACCCAGCTCCGTGAGCGCTCTGTCCACCCAGCGGACATTGGCCATGATCTGTTCGGGGAAGTGGCCGTCATTGGGAATGCGCAAAAACTCGAGATACGCGTCCATGGCAGCCGGGAGCTGCGCCCTTGACAGCGAGCGTACCGCGGCCGAGTCCGGTACGTCGGCTCGCGAAGCGACGGAAGTGAACGCCACCATGAGCGGGATCACGACCGAGCTGAAGCAGGCCAGATTTCGCGGGGAAGTGCTTCGGTTGATCATAGCTGGGGACCTGGTTTAGCAGAGCGCTACCTTAGCCCCGATTCGCTTTCCCGTCGCGTTAGGCGTCGCAGCGCAAGCCGATATACCGGCCGGTGATCCCGTAACATGGCAAGGCATAAAGCTGTGATACATTCTAACGTCCATACAGTGCGTGCCGCCGCGGCTCCTGCGGAAGGCAGGCACCAGTGCCGGTTGGCCATACCTATCCGGCATGAATCCGATTCCTTGAGCGTTACTCTTCATGACACAGCAAGCACCGCGCCTCGAGGCGCACGATCTTCACGTCACCCGCGGAGACCGCGAGGTTTTGCGTGGCATATCCTTCTCGGTCGCCGCCGGCGAGGTCTACGGCCTCCTCGGTGGCAATGGGGTGGGCAAGTCCACGACCCTGCTTACGTTCCTGGGTTTGCTTGAGCCCAGCGCCGGCTCCGTCCGCGTTGCGGGCGTGGGCGTTGCCGAAGACACGGAAGCGACGCGCCAGTCCATTGCCTATCTACCCGAGTCCGCATCGCTCTACGAGCACCTCGATGCCCGCGAAAACCTCGACTACTTTCTGCGACTAGCGGGAACGGAAGCGGACAGCGAGGCCGTGGACGCGGCCCTCGACCGCGTCGGACTGCGCGCCGACGCGCGGTCGCAGCGCCTGTCCAGCTACTCCAAGGGCATGCGCCAGAAGGTGGCCATCGCCCTCGCAATTCTGCGCGACACCGACATCCTCCTCCTAGACGAGCCAACATCCGGGCTGGATCCCACGGCGATCGATGAGTTCCACGATCTCGTACGCGGCCTCGCCAGCGCCGAAAAGTCGGTCCTCATGGTGACCCATGACGTTTATGGCGCCTGCCAGGTCGCGGATCGCATCGGCCTTTTACGCGACGGCAGTCTCGTGGGCGAGTTCAACGCGCCCGAGGAGGGCAAGATCGATACGGAAGAAGTGCACCGCGCCTTCTCTGAACGGAGTGAGCCATGAATACGGTACTGACCGTCGCCGCCGCCGAGTGGCGCTACTGGCTGCGTTCCAACCTCGCGCTTTCTGCGGCCATGCTTTTTGTCATCCTGCTGCTGGCGACGGTGGTGCTCACGACGCTGCGCATGGAAGGCGATCGCCACGAGCGGTTCCATCATCAGGATGAGGCCGAGCGCAGCTTCCTGGAACAGCCCGACCGACATCCGCACCGCATGGTTCACTATGGCCACTACGTTTTCCGCACCCCGACGCCGCTGTCGGTCTTCGATCCGGGTCTGGATCCGGTCACGGGGCAGTCGATCTTCCTGGAGGGGCACCGGCAAAACTCCGCAACCTTCACGGAGAGTGGCGCCAGCGCCGATCTCGGCGGCCTCGCCTGGCTGACGCCGGCCACGGTATACCAGCTGTTCGGTCCCCTGCTCGTGCTGCTGCTGGGCCACGGGTCGCTGGCGCGGGAGCGGGAGTCCTCCACCCTCGCGCCGATGCTGGCGCAGGGGGTGAGTGGCGCAAGCCTGATGCTGGGTAAGGCGCTGGCGCTGTTTTCCGCGATCCTTCTCATGCTGCTTCCGCTCCTGGCCAGCGGTTTCGTGGCCCTGTTCCAGGGTGAAAGCCTAGCAGCGGTGCTCATGTTGGGCCTGGTGTATCTGCTCTATCTTGGCGTGTGGGCCCTGCTGTCGCTGTTCGTGTCGGCTTTGTTGCCACGCCGTGCGATGGTGCTCGCGGTGCTCACGGGGCTGTGGCTTGGTCTGTCGCTCCTGCTGCCATCGCTGGCAACCAGCTTTGCCGCTCGCTCGCTGCCCATTGCCGGTCAGATTGAGACCGACCTGACCATGCTTGCCGATCTGCGCCGCCTGGGTGACGGACACAATGCGGAAGACCCGGCGTTTGCGCAGCTCAGGTCCGAACTCCTGGTCCGTTACGACGTGGACACGGTAGAAGAACTCCCGGTCAACTGGCGGGGTGTCGTAGCGGGTTACTCGGAAGAAAAGCTTACAAACACGCTCAATGAGTACGCCGAAGCTCGTATGGCGCAGGAACGCCGGCAGAGCGCCTTGCTGGTGCGCCAGGGCTGGCTGACGCCGTTCCTCGCCACGGCGGTGGCTTCGCGCGCGGTGTCCGGCACTGATCTCAATAATCACCAGCGCTTTCTCCGCGAAGCCGAGACGCTCCGCTTTGACTTTGTGCAGGGACTCAATCGCGTGCATGCCGAGGTCCTGAGCTACGACGATGACATGAACCGGAGCCGGGACGAGGAGGCCAATCGCCGTGCCCGGGTCAATGCCGACAACTGGAAGGTGCTGCAGGGCTTCCGCTACGAACCCGCGAGCCTCGGTGACCGGCTGGCTCAGGCCCTGGCCCCGTTCATGTCCCTTCTTGCCTGGTTCGGGGCGTTGGTCCTGGCGGCCTTCTGGGCTGGCGCGAGACTTCGTCCATGAGCGCGCTCAGCAGCCTGGCCTGGGAATGGAGCTTTCAGCGCCGCGATCGGGCGCTGCTGTTCTGGCTGGGCCTGGTTCTGCTCCTCGGTGGCCTTGCCGTGGTCGGGGGGATCACGGAAGTCGCGCAGCAGCGCGGGTCCATCGAGCGCCTGCTTGCCGGAGATCGGGAGGATCGTCTCGACGCGCTGGCGCGCCATGAGGACTGGGGTAGCGCCGCTTATTACAGCTTTCACCTGACTTACGATCCGCCTTCTCACTTCGCCTTTGCGGCCCTCGGACGGCGAGACCGGGAACCCTGGAAACACCGTATCCGAATGCTTGCCCTCGAAGGCCAGATTTATGAGCACGATGCCGGGAATCCCGAGCTCGCGCTCACGGGGCGTTTCGACTTCGCCTTCTTCGCGGCGTTCGTGATCCCTCTCGTTTTGGTCGTGCTCATGCACGACCTGCGGGCGAGTGATCGCGCGGCGGGTCGCTACGCGCTTCTTGTGACGACTTCGGGACGAGAATCGTCACCCTGGCGATCGCGGGCGGTGCTCCGTGCGCTCGCCGTGTTTGTTGCCGCGGCACTGCCGATGATTGTTGGAGCCGCGATCAGCGGCACTTCGGTACTGACCGTTCTGCTCGCGACGTTTCTGCTCCTGGCCTACGTGAGCTTCTGGGCCATCATCTGCTATCTCCTGTCGCGCTCAGATCGCCCCGCGCCGGTAATCCTTGCCGCACTCCTCGGTGTCTGGGTGCTGCTCGCCGTGGTGCTTCCCGGCGTGGGTCGACTGGCGGTCGATCGCCTGGTCCCGGCCCCTTCCGGCGCCGACATTCTGCTGACGCAGCGCGAAGCGGTGAACGATGCCTGGGATCTCCCGGTAGAGGCGACGATGTCTGAGTTTGTGGAGCGCCATCCCCAGTGGGCCGAGCACGCGGAGGTCGGGGGCGGCTTCCAGTGGAAGTGGTACTACGCGTTTCAACAGGTTGGCGACCAGAAGACCGAGGATCTGTCGAACGCTTATCGCGCCGCTCGAATCCGGCGTGACCGCCTTGCCGGTTTGTTCGCACTGCTGACACCGCCGGCCTTGCTCGAACGTTCCCTGCAGCGTCTGGCCGCCACGGATCTGACAGCCTCCCTGGCGTATGAGGCGCAGATACGGGCGTTCCACGCTCGTCTTCGCGACTTCTACTACGGCCAGCTGTTTCTCGATCAGCCCTTCGATGCGGCGGCTTTGTCTGAACTACCGGACTACGAGTCGTCGGACTAGCGGCCAGATCTCAACGATCTATGGACGCTATACAGGCATTTCGCGAGGCGATAGCAGATTCAGAGTAGGATTGCCGAATCGCTGAAATATGGCGACTGGCGACAGCGCGCGTTCAACGCGGGTGGCACCTGACCCAGGTCCCGCCGCGAAGCCATTGATTCATTAGCGCAGGTTCAGTCGGCTGCGCGCCTCGTAGAGCTTTTGCAGCCGCCAAACCTCACTACCTCTACATCCCTGGTCCGCCACCAGGGCTTCCACTTCTGATTCCCGCGAGGCTCGGCGTTGGGCGAGCACTTCGGTGATCTCTGAAACAGTGGGGGACGGTTCCTGTGCCTCCAGCTCTCTGGTCGCCCTTGCCGTGACCGCCCGAAAGTTGCGTTCAAAATCCTCGGCCTGGGGCGGGTTTGGATTGCACATTTCGATGGCCCGCCTGGCGCCCACAAATTCCGCATAGACGGCTTGGGGTGCCATACGCTCGCGAGCATGGTGCAAACCGTAGAGTTCCAGCCCGAGGTACGCAACGACCACGCAAATGGTGATGACGCCGACGGCACTCATGCCAGCCTTTTTCTCTTCGCTCATCCGCTCATCCGCTCTCAGGTTCGGGTAGGGCCGCCGCGCGCTTTTTCGCTTCGAAACGTTTCGAGCTGCACAGCTACAGATCGGAAATACCTGTTTCTCCCTATGAGTCGAGCTTACGCCGACACGCGTGAAAATACAGGTGAGCCGCGGCGTCCTCAGCGCAGTATTTCTTCCAGCGCGCCCACCAGACGTTCAACCTCCTCAGGCGTGTTGTAGTGCGCCATGGATACGCGGACCACGCCGCCGTCCCCATCGATGTTCAGGTACTCGATGAGGCGGCGGGCGTGGAAATCGCCGAAGCGGATCGCAAGCCGATAGCGATCCATGCGTTCGGCGATGGCGCCGGAATTCGCGCCGTCGACTTTGAAGCTGATGGTGGGCACGCGATCCGGATCGTCTCCGGACTCTCGCCCGATGATCCGACAATCGCCGCGCAATCGCAGCCAGGCGAGCAACTGTTCACCGATCTCGCATTCGTGCCGCGTTATGGCTTCGAAGGCCGCGACCACGCGATCCCGTTTGCCTGCCCCGGGTGCCTGGAGCCTACCGAGCTCATCGAGGTAGTCCACGATGGCCGTTGAGCTATAGGCGAGCTCGTAGCTGGCATTCCCGGGTTCGAGTTTCGCGGGGATTTTTTCCTTGCCGTAAAAGTAGTGGTAGAGGTTGTCGAGTTCGGCGAGGAGTTCATAGCGCGCGTAAAGCACGGCGTAGTGGGGGCCGAACACCTTGTAGAGTGCAAATACCAGGTAGTCGACGTTCAGGGCCCGCACGTCGATGGCGCGGTGCGGGGCGAAGGCGACCGCGTCGACGGCGATCAGGGCTCCGTGACGGTGAACAAAGTCGGCGATAGCTGCGATCGGGTTCACGGTGCCGAGAATGTTCGAAACACAGGTCACCGCAACCAGGCGCGTACGTTCATTCATCAACTCGGCCAGCGCATCCAGTTCGAGCTCCAGGCTGTCCCGATTGATCTCCCAGGTACGAATACGCACGCCGTCTTCCTCCAAGGCGACCCAGGGCCCGATGTTGGACTCATGATCACTCACCGTCACGATCACTTCGTCGCCCGGCCGGAACTGGCTGCGCATGCTCTTCACCAGATTCTGCATCGCCACCGTTGCCGAGGGGGCGAAGACGATTTCCTCCGGTCGTTCCGCGTTTACCAGCAGGCGCATCGCTTCCCGCCCAGCGTTGAGGGACTCGAGGGCCTTGAGCGATACCTCATAGCTACCGCCGATCTGAACGTTGCGGTGGTACAGAAACTCGCTCATACGCTCCACCGCGCCGCGCAGAATCTGGGTGCCGCCGGCGTTATCGAGAAAAGCCCAATCGGCCGCCAGGCCGGGAAAATGGCCGCGTACGAATTCCAGGTTCAAAGGCGCTGGGTCGGACAAGAGATACCTCCCTGGATCAGCCGAGGACGGCATTGAGAAAGCTGCGGGTGCGCGCTTCGCGCGGTGCGTCGAAGACTTCGGTCGGGGACCCGGTCTCGACAATGCGACCGCTGTCCATGAATACGATGCGGTCCGCCACCTGTCGCGCAAACTCCATTTCGTGGGTCACAACGATCATGGTCACGCCGGAGCCGGCGAGGTCACGCATCACTTCCAGCACCTCGCCCACCATCTCCGGGTCCAGCGCAGAGGTGGGTTCATCGAATAGCATGACTTTCGGCTGCATCGCCAGGGCCCGGGCGATAGCCACGCGCTGCTGCTGACCCCCGGAAAGCTGCGCGGGGAATTTGTCGGCCTGTTCCCGGAGTCCCACGCGCGCAAGCAGCGAAAAGGCGCGCTCCTCGGCGTCGGCTCGCGCCTCTCCCCGGACGCGCTGGGGCGCGAGCGTGATGTTGTCCAGCACCGTTTTGTGCGGGAACAGGTTGAAGGACTGGAACACCATGCCGACTTCGGCGCGGATCGCGGCGAGACCCGCGTTCCGCTGCACGGTCATGCCATTGACGACTATGCTGCCGTCTTTCCCGAAATCTTCCAGAAGATTGATGCAGCGAATCAGCGTCGATTTGCCCGCGCCTGAAGGACCGATGATACAGACGACCTCGGCTTCGTTGACATCGAGGTCGACCCGATCCAGCGCCAGGAAACGGCCAAAGCGTCTGCTCACGGAACGGATCGCAACGATAGGCTCGCTGGGACTCACGCGGCCGGCCTCATGCGCGTCTCCAACCTGCCCACAAGAAGTACAAGCGGCCAGAGACATGCGATGTAGATAAGCGCGGCAACAATAAGCGGCGTGGGATTGGCCTCCAGCGCCTGGGCCTGCGTCGCCTGCTTCAGGAGGTCCGGCATCGCCACCACCGACGCCAGGGCCGTGTCCTTGATCACATTGATGGAGTTGCTGGTCAGGGGAGGAATGACGATGCGAATCGCCTGGGGAAGCACCACGTCGCCCATGGTCGCGCGAAATCCCAGCCCCAGCGCCTGTGCCGCCTCGAACTGTCCCCGGGGAATGGCATTGATGCCGGCGCGGAAAATCTCCGCCGTATAGGCGCCCGACACCAGCGTGAGCGTGCATACGGCGGACATAAACGGCGACAGACGCAGTCCCAGGAAGGGCAGCGCGTAGTAAACCACGATGAGCAGAACCAGGAGTGGGATGGACCGAAAGACATCGATGTAAATCTTGCTGAGCAGTCGCAGCGGGGTGGGCGCGTACAAGCGGACCAGCGCTACGCCCATCCCGAGCACAAGCCCGGCGACGATACTCACCAACCCCAGCTGGGCCGTGACCTTCAGGCCCTGGAGCAAGAGTGGATAGGTGCGGAGGAATACCTCCCAGTTCAGGAATGTTTCAACGAAGCCCATGTGATGCTGTGTTCGGCTTGCCGGCGCTCAGGCCCGCGTCCCTAGCGCTCCGCTCTCGGCCTATCCGCGACCTGTACCGTGGAACTGTCCGTAGCCGGTACTTCACCGAACCAGCGCTGGTGCAGTTCAGCAACAAAGCCCTCTTCCTTGAGGGTGGATATCATCGAGTTGATCGGCTCAACCCAGCGGCTTTCTCGGGCAAACATCATCGAGTAGCGCTCGCCGGTCTCGATGCGCTCGATAACCTTGAACTGGGGCTTGTTCTTCGCAAAGTAGAGCAGCGAGGGAATATCGGAAATATACGCGTCGATGCGCCGCGTTTGCAGATCCAGCATCGCCGGCGCCAGACCCTCGTAGCGGCGAATTTCGCCGAAGCCGTAACGCGCGGCATTCGCCATCGTCCACATGTCTCCGGTTGACCCGGTGTCGACGCCGATCAGGGCGCCACGCAGGTCCTCAAGGCCGGTCACATCGCTCGAAGCAGGAACGGTCAGAGACTGCGCACTGTCGTAGTACGGCTGGGCGAAGGACACCGAGCCCAGGCGCTTTTCCGTAATGGTTACCGAAGACAGGGCCACGTCGATGCGTCCCGACTGCACGGCCGAGAAGAGTCCGTTGAACGGTATGTTCACAACATCAACGCTGTGCCCGAGGCGCCCGGCCGCTTCCGTGATCAGGTCGATCTCAAAGCCCACGAATTCGCCGCGCTGGTTGGCGAACTCCCAGGGCACGTTTCCGATATTGGCGCCTACGACGAGCTGGTCAGCGTTGGCGAAGACAGCCATGAATGGCGCTGCAAGCAACGCTAGGAAATAGCGGGTGAGTCTCATCGGGAGCAGGAGCGGGCGCACGGCTTCAGGCGGCTGCCTACAGTTATACGAAAGACCCGGGAATGCAAGCCGGATGCGGTGGGCGGATTCATTGCCGCCCGGGTTTGTCCGAGTCAGACTCCGCTGATGCGCGTATTGATCATCGGATGCAGTGGATTTATTGGCCGCTCGGTAGCCAACTGGACCCACGCCCGCGGCCTTGAGGTGTTTGGGACAGGCCGATCGTCTCAGCCGCATTCTTCTTTTCAGGGCAGATACCTGCGCTCCGATAGGAACAACCCGGATCAGGTACTGCGGGTTGTGCGAGAGCACGACATCAGCGTCGTGGTGGATGTGATCCCCATGGTGGAACGCGACACGCGGCCGCTGCTGGCGTG
The DNA here is from genome assembly GCA_038748515.1 of Pseudomonadota bacterium. Classification (GTDB taxonomy): domain Bacteria; phylum Pseudomonadota; class Gammaproteobacteria; order Pseudomonadales; family Halieaceae; genus Congregibacter. Next base: position 86,088 of record JBCDIW010000019.1, on the reverse strand, counting down.
TCTGGATACGCAGATCGAACAGTACGTCATGATCAGCTCCGCCGACGTTTATGCAAACTACGACCTCATCCGTAGGCGATGCTCCGGCGCCGCGTTGCCAGGGTTGGCGGATGAGTCCTCCGCTCTGCGCCAGCAGCTGTATCCATACCGTAGGAGCACCCCCCGTCTTTCGACGGATCCCGACAAGTACCTGGATGACTACGACAAGATTCCGATCGAGGCCGATGTTCAGAGTCTCTCATCGTCATGGACCATTCTTCGGCTGCCGATGGTCTATGGCCCGGGCGATCCGCAAGATCGCTTTGCCTGGGCCATCGATCCGATGCGCCAGAAGCTCCCGGAGCTGACGATCCCCTCGCGCTGGGCTGCGTGGGTCACTACGCACGGCTATATCGAAAACGTCGGCGCCGCAGTTGCAGCGTCGCTAGGCAACTCCCTGGCGTACAGGCAGGTGTTCAATATCGCGGAGGAGGCGCCCAGCAGTCAGCTGGCGTGGGCGCGGAGATTCGCCGAGGCCCTCGACTGGCGCGGCGAGCTTCGATTAACCGATGACTCTACACATCCGATGTCGGAGCGAACCGCTCATCTGGATCTGACTGTGCCGCTCAAGGTCGATGGCGCCCGTATAAGAAACACGCTGGGAGTGTCGGACGTCGTGGATGAAGCCGTTGCCCTTCGGCGAACCGTTGCGAGCACGGCCAGCTCCTAGTCGCCATAGCTCACCGATAATTGCAGTTCTCGGCGAGAAACCACTAGGCATTTCGGGAGGCGATAGCCGATTCAAAGGGCGTCTGGCCGCCGAATCGGTGGGCTAGGGCGGCGAGTCCATGTCGGGGGAAAACCGGAGCCCACGGCGTTTCCGCCGTGGGCAAACCGATCATGCGGCCTGCGCAACCTCAACGACGGGGAAGTCGATTTCGGTTTGGAAGGCTTCGTTAACGTAGTTGGTGAACACGTTCAGAGCGACGTGGCCAACGATCTCCACGATTTCACTATCGGAATAGCCGGCAGCGCGCACTTCCGCGATATCCGTGGAAGAAACCTGGCCACGCTTGCTGGCAACTTTGACCGCGAAGCTTACGGCGGCGTGCGCCCGGGCGTCGGTGGAGCTGCCGGCACGATTTGCCGCGACTTCTGCGTCATCGAGCTTCACCAGCGTTTTGGCCAGGAAGGTGTGGGCGCTGTTGCAGTAGTCGCAGCCGTTGGTATTGGCGATAGCGAGGGCGATGCGCTCACGCGTTGCGGCGCTCAGCTGACCTTTTCCGAGAGCACCATTGAAGCCCAGGTAGCCCTCCAGCGTGGCCGGGCTGTTCGCCACAAGGCGGAACAGGTTGGGAACCGAACCTAGGGACTTCTCGACGCCCTGCAGGAGCGGCTGTGACTTCTCGGGTGCATCTGCGATCGTTGCCGGGGTAGGAATGCGTGACATGTGAATGACTCCTTGGTTGATAGGAAGCGGAATTGCTTCGACGGGAGTCACTCTATGTCCCGGCTGATGTTAAAAGAATACGCTATTATGGAAAATCATTATTTCACAAAGTGAAATTATAGGCTGACGAGTTCCCTATGGACCGAATCAAAACGCTCGAAATCTTCGTTGCCGTCGCCGACGCCGGGGGCTTTGCCGGGGGAGCCCGGGCCGTTGGTCTGAGCGCGCCCTCGGTAACGCGGGGAATCAACACCCTGGAGGAGCGTCTCGGCGCGCGACTGTTCACGCGGACGACGCGGCGCGTGCGCCTGACGGACGTGGGCGAGGCGTATCTTGAGGACGCCCGTCAGATACTCGGCCATTTACAGTCTGCGGACGATACAGCCCGCGGCGCGGCCTGCAATCCCGTGGGCAAGCTGCGCATCACTTGTTCCCATGAGTTTGGGCGAATCTATGTGATGCCGATTCTCACCGACTATCTCGATTCATTCCCCGACGTTTGTGCCGATGTGCTCATGCTCGACCGCATCGTCAATCTGGTCGAAGAAGGCTTTGATATAGCGGTGCGGATCGGGCAGCTGCCGTCCTCGGGTCTCTCGGCTGTCAAGGTCGGTCGCGTGCGTCGCGTTGTCTGCGGCTCACCCGAGTATTTTGCGGAGTACGGCGTACCCCAGGAACCGGGGGACCTTAAGGCACACAGCATTGTGTCCGCATCTCCCGTAAGTCCGGTCCCGGACTGGCGCTTCGGGCGCCAACTGGATGATGTGGTAAAGGTCAGGCCGCGGCTCTCGGTGAGCAGCGTCGCCTCCGCGATCGCCGTTGCCCAAAGCGGTTGGGGGCTCTGCCGGGTACTGTCGTACCAGATCGGGCCAAACCTCGAGGCAGGAACGCTGAAAACCGTCCTGGAGGACTTCGAGCCCGAGCCGTTGCCCATACATCTCGTCCACATCGAGGGCCGCAGGGCCGCGGCCAAAGTCAGGAGTTTTCTCGACTTCGCAAAAGATCGAATGCAGGCCGTCGCGGTACTCAATTAACGCTATGCTCAGCGCTTTCCAGAAACGACTCTGATGAGGAATGCCCGCGTGACCCACCATCTCGCACAGCTCAACATTGCCCGCTTCAGCCTGCCCCAGGAACATCCGAACAATGCCGAGTTTATTGACAGCCTTGATCGGGTGAACGCGGTCGCGGAAGCGCAGCCAGGGTTTATCTGGCGACTCAAGGGTGAGGGCAACGATGCCATGGACTTGCAGGCCTTCGATGACCCCCATTTGATCGTCAACATATCGGTTTGGGCCGATATGGACGCGCTCGGCGCGTTCGTTTACCGGAACGCGGCGCATCGCGACATCATGCGCCGGCGCCGAGAGTGGTTCGACAAGATCGAGTTTTACCTCGTGCTGTGGTGGATACCCGAAGGCCACCTACCCACGGTGTCTGAAGCCAAGGGGCGCCTTTCCATGCTTAAAGACGCAGGCCCATCGAGAGACGCCTTCACGTTTCGGCACCCGTTACCGCAGCCGGGTGGAGACTCCGTTGATCCCATCCTGGATGAATGCGCTTAACTGGGCACTAGCGCAGCAGGTATCCGTAGTCCTCTGCAAGGTTCTCTAGCGCGTCGATTCGTTCCTGAACCTGCGGATGGCTCGAGAAATAGTGCAACCCGGACCAATCCGCTCCTTGCTCTTCATCTCGAACGAGTTCAAAAAACTCCGTGGCGTCGCGCACGTCACCGGCGAAGCAGTTCAGGGCATGCAGGGCCGTGGCGTCGGCGTCGCTTTCCCGGTGTTGTGAAAACTGTGCACCTTCCAGACTCAGGGCGGGCGTCAGCAGTGAGGACAAGCCCGAGTTGGCTCCGGTGACAGCCACCGATGCCGCGAGGAAAACCAGCGAGCGACCCATGCCGCGGAGATGATCCCGGTTCCTGAAATGGGCCAGTTCGTGTGCCAGCACGAATGCCAACCCGTTCTTGGTGTTCAGGGTGTCGGCCAGGGCCGACAAGACGACGATGCTGCCGCCCGGGTAGGCGAATGCGTTGAGATCGTCGGATTCGACGATCCGCAGTCGCACCGGATAGCCAACGTCGATGCAGCCGGCAAGACCGTCGAGCACCGACTGCAGCGCCGCTTCGCGCTCCGTAGGCGCTTCGCGGGAGTCGAAGAAGCGGTTGCTGAACAGCCGAGCCTCCAGGGCCGGGTCGATGTACAGCGCGGCGCGATCGACCAGGAATCCAGCGATGAGCAGGAAGGCGCCGAAAAGCAGGGCGGCCCCCAGGAGCAGGGCGAAAAACTCTCGAAGGGGCTTGTCGTGACTGACGTTGTGATTCTGGCTGGGTTGCTTCGTGCTGTACTTCATCAATCCACGAAGATGGCGGTTGCATAGGCATGCACCTCCACCGCGCCGATCTGCTGCGCTCGTCCCTTGGTGATCGAAGACGTTTCCAGTCGCAGATTCACGATCTGCTGCGCATCCGGGCAGCTTTCCTTCAGTCTCAACACGGCCTCGCGCCGGGCCCGGTCCACCAGGGTCTCATAGCTGCGTACGTTGCCACCAAAAAGCTGACGCAGCGCCGCAACGATGCGTTTGAAGTAGTCGACAGATACGACGCAGGCACCGTGCACCAGTTCGCTTCTGACCGCCCCATCAAACTCTCCGAGGGGCTTCCTGCCGTTGGTGGTGGGGACCCGCAGCAGTTCCCGTTCCCGGCGTTCAATAGAGCGATAGTGGCGGCGCTCCAGCGTCTGCCCTGCGAAGAATCCGAGCAGGATCAGGGCGACGAAGATATAGAGATCAAGCATGACGCTTTACCTCACAGAAACCGCGGTGCCATAGACGTAGATCTCCGACGCCCCCGCCGCTACGGACGATGTTGAGAAGCGCACATTGACGATGGCGTTTCCGCCCAGCTCCTCCGCCTGTTTGCGCATACGCTCCATGGCCTCTTCCCGCGCTTCGATGAGGAGCTCGGTGTAGCCCTTCAGCTCTCCGCCAACGATGTTCTTGAGGCCAGCCATGATGTCCCGCCCGGCGTGTTTGGCGCGCACCGTGCTACCGGAGACCACGCCGTGGCAGCTTACGATTTCCCGGCCGGCGATCTCCTCGGTGTTGGTGACGATCATGTTTTCTCTCCAGATTGGCTTCGGTCACGGAGGTAACGTGACTATGGCGCGTTGCAGGTGCCCGGTTGTTACACGTAGTTTTGCCGGGAATCGTGACAAAACCAAAGCGCATAGCGCTACGCCTGCATGATTCAAGGCCGCGCTCAGGGTGAATCGCAGCCGCCCCGCACACGATAGCGGATATCAATCGGCCAGGTTTAATCCATGCTCCACCTCGGCCACGCTCGAGGGCGTCCCACCCTTTGCCAGCGCGAATCCTTCATTGATCCAGCCACAGACTCCGCCAATCATTTCCTTTACCGGCCGTCCCAGGCGCGCGATGCGCAGGGCCGCCTTGTTCGCGCCGTTGCAATGCGGCCCGGCACAGTAGACGACGAAGAGCGTATGGCCAGCCCATGCGTTCAAGCGCCGGTTGGTAATTTTTCCGTGCGGCAGATTGAGTGCTCCCGGTATGTGTCCGCCGGCATAGAGTTCCGGGCTGCGGACATCCAGCAGCACGAAATCAGGCGTCGCGCTCAAGAGCGCTTCGTGCGTGTCCCAGCAGTCAGTCTCGTAGGACAACCGTGACTCGAAATGGCGCACGGCATCTTTCGCGCTGGCGGCAGGGTAAGTAGCTACGGGGGATCGCAGAGCCATGACATCGGGCCTCCTATTCCTGGTGTCGAGAGAGCAGCTTGCCACTGGGGTCCCGGCGGAACGATTGGCAAATACGTCAAAGTGCGGTCATATAGTGCCAAACGACCTATGCTGACTCTGGGACCTGCTCATGCAACGCAACAGCGACGAACCCCTCGTCTGTGTACTGGCCTACGACGGCCTATGCACCTTTGAATTCGGGATAGGCACCGAAATCTTTGCCCTGCCAAGGCCTGAGTTCCGGCGCTGGTACCGTTTCCAAACCGTGGCGGCCGAGCCGGGTCCCCTTGCCGCCGCCGGCGGCATTTCCATCCGTGCGGACACCGGTCTGGAAGGGCTCGAGAACGCGAGTCTCGTCCTGGTTCCCGGATGGCGCGGCGGCGATGCGGACGTCCCCGGGGAATTGATTGCGGCCCTGCGCGCCGCTCACTCGAAGTGTGTGCGGCTCGCTTCCATCTGCTCCGGGGTCTTCGTCCTCGCGGCCGCCGGTCTGCTCGATCGTCGCCGCGCGACCACGCACTGGCGCTACGCGGAGCGACTGGCCGCCCAATACCCCACGGTCGAAGTCCTGCCGGATGTCCTGTACGTCGACGACGGCGATATCTTGACCTCGGCGGGATCTGCAGCGGGAATCGACCTGTGCCTTCACATCGTGCGGAACGACTTTGGGGCGGAGTATGCGAATGCCGTCGCCCGGCGACTCGTCCTTCCAACGCACCGGGATGGCGGGCAGCGCCAGTTCGTGCCAGCCCCGGTTCCCCGCGCGCGTGGGGCGCGAATCGGACCCCTCCTTGACCGGATCCGCGAGCGACTCGATGAACCCTGGCCGATCAAGCGCATGGCTGGCGAGGCGGGGATGAGCGCGCGCACCTTCGCGCGTCGTTTCGGCGAGGCCACCGGCTGCACACCTCTAGCCTGGCTCACGGCAACGCGTGTCAGTCGCGCTGCGGAGCTTCTGGAATCCTCCGACTCGCCGCTCGTGGATATCGCCACGACCTGTGGGTTCGGGAGCCTGGAGACGTTTCGCCGCGAGTTCCGCTCTGCCCGCGGCGTATCGCCGTCGCGTCACCGTGCCCAGTTCGGTGCCAGCCGACGCCCGTAGCGGCGCAGGGCTCGCGGCGCTATGCGTAAGACCGGCGGACTTGCCCTGGGTGCGGAACGCAGCCGATAGCGATCACTGCGCTGACCGACAGGCCAGACTAAAGAAGATCGCGAACCTGCCGCTAGCCAAAGAACGCTCGACTTTCTCGTTTGGAAGCCCCGCTCTGTTCGGCTATGCGTACCTCGTGTCCCACGGGGAGCGGTCTTCACGCTATTGATCCTGATCAGGCAGTCGGTCGCTCCAGCGGCTGTCGAACGTTCTGTTCGTACCTGGATGTCTCTGTCGAGCCTGGGGGAAAGATCGCGCTTTTGCGTGACGCGTGTTGCATTCCTCTAATAACACCTAGACAAATGTGGGTATTTCACTGGAAACCGGCGGCTGATCTGCACGACTATGCGCGCCTTTTGCTCACGGGAAGAGCCATGACAATAAAAATCTCCGAGGGAAACACTCTCACATATACAGTCTTCGGACTCCTGGCGTGCCTCCTGGTCACAGCGACCCAGAACGTACAAGCCGACGCCGAAGATGAACTCGGCCTCTGGAACATGTACTTCCTCCGCGCCAACCTTGGCGATAGTCGCTGGGTGGCGCAGGCCGATCTTCAGCTCCGCCTGTGGGAAGTCGGCGCCGACACGGAGCAGATCATGCGCCGCGGCAGCATTGGTTACCGGCCGGGTGGCGGTTCCTGGATTCTGAGCGGTGGCTTCGCCTACATCACCGCGCGACCCTTTGGCGACGGTGGCATGGACACGGACGAGAACCGCTTCTACCAGGAGGCGCTGATTCCGCAGAAAGTGGGACGAGTGGCGCTTACGCACCGCATTCGCACCGAGCAGCGCTGGGTCGACCGGCAGGATTTCCGCACCCGCTATCGCTACGCTCTGTTCGCCAATATCCCGCTGAATCGGGACGAGTTTCGTCCCGGCACCTCGTACCTCGCGTTCTACAACGAGCTGTTCATCAACGGTGAGCGCGACACGGGTCGCGGCGAGGTCGATTACTTCGACCGCAACCGCCTTTACGCCGGCGTCGGCTACGTTATGACCGACACTCTGCGTCTGCAGGTGGGTGTGATGCGTCAGGACACGCAGAACCTGGATCGTACGCAGCTGCAGCTGGGACTTCACCACGCGTTCTGAGCGGGACGGACGCCGCAACAGAGCGACAGCGCTCCGGTACACTGACCGCCATGGCACCTCGCTGGCCGACGCCCTCCCTGTGTTCACAGGGGCGGTGCCTCGGCCGGCAAGCACAACACTCTGCGGAGATACTCCATGGCGAATTCAGCAGCCGCTGATGCTGCAAACCTGCGCGCGCCCTACCAGCGAGTCGGACTGATTGCCGGCCCGGCGCTGTGCGCCGGTCTGATCCTGTTCACGGGTCAGCAGGATGTAATGCCTGAGCCCGCGTGGCGCGTGGCGGCCGTCGCGCTGTGGATGGCCGCCTGGTGGGCCACGGAGGCAATCCCGGTTCCGGCCACGGCGTTTATACCGCTGGTCGCCTTCGATCTTCTTGGCATCGCGTCTACCCGCGACACGGTACAGAGCTATGCCCACCCGACTATTTATTTGTTTCTCGGCGCCTTCATCGTCGCGCTCGCCGTAGAGAAATGGACGCTCCACCGCCGCCTCGCGCTGTGGATTCTTCGCCGCACGGGCACCGACGGTAAGCGCCTCATCCTCGGCTTCATGCTCGTGGCGGCGCTGCTGTCGATGTGGATCACCAATACGTCCACGACCATGATGCTGCTCCCCATTGCCCTGTCGGTCGGCAAACTCATCAGCGAGCAGGGACTGCACGTCGATGAAGAAGACTCGCGGCGCTTCCAGATCGCCTTGATGCTCAGTCTGGCCTACGCGGCTACGATCGGTGGTTTGTCCACGCTCGTGGGTACCCCGCCAAACATACTCCTCGCGGGCTTCCTGCAGGACACCTACGGCCGGGAAATCGCCTTCGTCGACTGGATGATGATCGGTGTGCCGCTGTCGGCCCTGCTGCTTCCGCTGGGCTGGTGGGTCCTTACCAGCGTGGTCTACCGGTTCCATATCCCGGCAACGCAGCAGACCCAGGACATGATCGTGCAACTGGAGCATGAGCTCGGGCCGATGAGCAGGGCAGAGAAACGCGTGGCGCTGGTGTTTCTCGTTGTGGTGCTGCTGTGGATTACGCGCGGCATGCTGACGTCCGTACCCGGACTGTCCGGTTTGACCGATACGGGCATCGTTATGGCCGCGGCGCTGATCCTTTTCGTCGTCCCCAGCGGCAGCAGCGAGGGCGGTCCGCTCATGACCTGGCCCGATGTGAAGGCGCTGCCCTGGGGTGTGCTGATTCTGTTCGGAGGCGGACTCGCCCTGGCCGCCCAGGTGTCCAGCTCCGGCCTTGCGGCCTGGCTTGGCGAAAGCCTTTCGCCCCTGAGTTCGCTCGGTGTGATCGCGCTGGTGCTCGCCAGCGCGGGTCTGGTGGTTTTCCTCACTGAACTCACGAGCAACCTGGCCACGGCTGCAACCTTCCTCCCGGTGATCGCCGCCATCGCCCTGAGTGCCAACGTCGATCCGCTGGTGCTCTGCGTGCCGGTTACCCTCGCGGCGAGTTGTGCCTTCATGCTCCCCGTGGCAACACCGCCGAATGCGATTGTTTACTCCTCGGGCTTGCTGCGCATTGCGGACATGCTGCGCGCCGGCCTGATCATGAACCTCCTGGCGCTCGTGCTGCTGACCCTGGTGGCTGTACTGCTGGTGCCGGCTGTGCTTGGATAAGTTCCGCACCGCCTTTACAACGTTAGGCAGCCGCCCGCTGCCCAGGTGGTGAGCCGTCCGCGCTCTCGATGTGCGTGGAGATCTGACCAGCACCTGGAGACCTGACTATGCCAAGTCGGCTGCTTGCCCTCGCCGTTGCGGCCCTATGCGCGACCGCCCCCATGCCAGCCCTGCACGCCCAGGAACCCGCGCCGCAGCCGCTCTTTGAATACGAGGCCATCAATCACCCAGTCATGGGTACGCGAGGCATGGTCGCCAGCCGCAATGCCCTGGCGAGCGAGATAGGCGCACAGATCCTGCGCGAGGGCGGAAACGCCATCGATGCCAGCGCCGCGGTGGGCTTCGCGCTTGCGGTCACCCTGCCGCGGGCGGGGAACATCGGCGGAGGCGGCTTCACCGTGGTGCACGTGGCGGAGCTGAACAAGACCATTGCCCTCGACTTTCGCGAGACCGCCCCGGCCGCCGCGCGGCAGGACATGTTCTTCGACGAGGACGGTGCGGTGGTTCCCGACGAGACCTATCGCTTCTCGCACCGCTCCTCCGCGGTGCCCGGTTCCGTGGCGGGGCTGGCGCATCTGGTCGAGAACTACGGGACCATGAGTCTGGCCGAAGTGCTGGAACCCGCCATTCGCCTGGCCCGGATTGGCATCGTCGTTACGCATGACCTCGCAAGTGATCTCGCGCGGAGTCAGCGCTTGAAGAACAATCCCGCCAGTCTCAGGAAATTCTACAAGCCGGATGGATCGAACTACGCAGTCGGTGAGCTGTTCAGGCAGCCGGACCTCGCCTGGACCCTTTCCGAGATCGCCGAGAACGGCATCGATGCGTTCTACCGCGGCAGCGTGGCGGAGAAGATTGCCGCCGACATGCAGGCGCACGACGGCTTCATCACCATGGAAGACTTGAATAGCTACCGTGTGGTGGAACGGGAGCCGGTCCGGGGGAGCTATCGCGGCTACGACATCGCGGCCATGCCGGCGCCCAGCTCCGGAGGCACGCACGTGGTTCAGATGCTCAATATTCTTGAGAACTTTCCCCTTGCCTCGATGGGGCCGGAGAGCGCGGATGCTCTTCACGTAATGGCCGAAGCCATGAAGTTCTCCTACGCCGATCGCAGCAAGTATCTGGGTGACCCCGACTTTGTCGAGATTCCGACCATGGGCCTGGTCAGCAAGACCTATGCGAAGGCCCTCGCGTCCCGCGTATCCATGGAGCGCGCTCTGCCTTCGGACTCGATCGCCCCGGGCGATTTGAGCGCCTATCTTGGCGCCGTGATCGGCGATGCAGAGAGCGACGAAACCACCCATTTCTCCGTGGTGGACAGCCAGGGCAATATGGTCGGCACGACCTACACCCTGATGTACTCCTTCGGCTCCGGTGTCGTCATTGAAGGCACGGGCATCCTCATGAATAACAACATGGGGAATTTCACGCTGCGCGCGGATATCCCCGATGCCTTCGGTCTCATGGGGAGTGAAAACAACCTTATTCGTCCCGGCCGACGTCCGGTGAGCTCCATGTCGCCGGTCATGGTGTCCCAGGATGGAAAGCCGCTGCTCATGACCGGCAGTCCCGGGGGCTCGAGGATCATCAGCACCAATACGCAGATGGTCCTGAACGTCCTGGAGTTCGGCATGAACATCGCCGATGCCGCCGCGGCGCCGCGCATTCATCACCAGTGGCGTCCGGATGTCCTTCGCATCGAAAGCGGAATCAGTCCCGATACCGTATCGCTGCTGGGTAAGCGGGGCCACAATATTGTGGCGGGAGAGCGCAGCCCGGGTATGGGCAGTCTGCAGACGGTGATGTGGAAGGACGGCCTCTTCTACGGTTACTCCGATCCACGGCGTCCGGGTGCGCAGGCGGTTGGAGTGAACGAGAGGATCGAGCCATGACGCCAAAGCGCCTTATGTATGCACTGCTGTTGGCTATCGCCTGGCATGCGCCGCAGCTCGGAGCGCTCGAACTCGGCGGCCGCCTCATCGACGGGCCCGGGAGAGTCGACCTGCGTCTTGAAGTCCCCGCGGGCAAAGGCGATCCCGCCACCTTCATTCCGCTCACGGTGCTGACCGGCAAGCAGCCGGGCCCGGTCCTCCTCGTTGTGGCCGGGGTGCACGGCTACGAGTTCCATTCCATTCTGGCCGCTGAGCGACTGGCCGAGGAGCTCGATCCCGGTGTGCTCACCGGCACTCTGGTGCTGGTGCGCGCGGCGCACGTGCCGGCCTTCGAAGAGCGCTCTCCCTACGTCAATCCTTACGACCGCAAGAACCTCAACCGATCCTTTCCCGGCGCGGCCGACGGCTCGCAAACCGAGCGCATCGCCCATGTGCTCTCCACCGAGCTCATCGCCAAAGCGGACTTCGTTATCGATGCCCACAGCGGTGACGGCGCGGAATGGCTGGAGGCCTTTGTCGGCGTGTATGGCGGGCCCCTTGCCACGGGGTACGAAAAGGCGCTCGCCTTCTCCCGGGCGATGAACTTCCCGAATATCGTCCGCTATTCGATGCGCTCCCAGGCGGCGATCGACAGGGGTCGCTCCCTGAATCGCCAGGCGGTGGCGGCACGAAAACCCACCATCCTGGTAGAGATCGGTGAGAACGGTGAACGCGATCCCATTAAGGTTGACGCTCTCGTGCAGGGTCTTCGCAGCGGTATGGCGACCCTCGGCATGCTTGCGGAGGTGGCGGATTTCAAGTTGGCTGAGGCACAGCTTTTCGAAGGTGAGTCTTCCGTGCCGGTCGAGCACTCGGGTATCTGGCACCCGGTCCACAGTTCGGGGCGTCTAGTGGAGGAGGGAGAAGTCCTGGGCGTGATCCGGGACTACAGCGGACGTGTGGTGGAAACGGTCCTCGCTCCGGTCTCGGGCTTTGCGCTTTATGGCCTTGCCGGGCCGCCGATTCGCGCTGGAGACAGCGTCATGGCGATTACCCGCCCCGTGGACAGCCTCGAGTGAGGGAGAGGCTCGCGCCCCAGGTAAGGCGCGCAGAAAACGGCGCGGCGGTTTAAGCTAGCGGCCCATTTGAACAGCGTTAGGAGCAGCACCCGTGGGGGACAGGATCAAGGTCGAGAAACCGCTCGTCGTTTTGCATGGCGACGAAATGGCACAGATTGCCTTCGAGCGAATTCTGGAGCAGTTCGTAACCTCCCGCCTCGACATTGATCTTGTGGAAGTCGATTTGTCGGCGGAGAAGCGCTTCACGAGCAACGGCCAGGTGGTACTCGATGCGATCGAGGCTTTGAAGGAGCACGGTGTGGGCGTCAAGAACGCCGGCATGACCGTCAACCGGAGCCAGCTCGATGATCTCCTCGCCGCGCATCCAGATATCAAGGAAGCCGATCTCGACAAGCTCGCCACCAAGTCACCCAACGGCGCCATTCGCAAAGGCATCGGCGGGAACATCACTCGCGAAGACATCGAGTTCCGCAATCTCAAGAGCGTGCGGCCCGACTGGGTCGACCGCGATATCGAAGTCGACACCATGGAAAGCGGTGGCATCGACTTCAGCTACAGCGAACTCTCCGGCGCCACCGGCGTCGCCAAGGTTATGTTCGTAGGGTCCAGCGGTGACCCCGTCGAGCTGCATCGGCGCACGCTGGCCAAGGGCGATCCCTGGATGCTGGCGACCAACAGCCTCGAAGATGTTAAAGCCTGGGCGCATCGCTTCTTTCAGCGTGCCCTGGACGAAAAGCGCGATATCTATCTCGGCCTGAAGGACACGGTGGTGCCGGGCTACGACGGCGTAATGCGAGCCGCGATCGAAGACATCTATCAGGGCGAGTACCAGGACAAGGTCGAGGCCGCCGGTCTCGCCTACCACTACGAACTCATCGACGCCCAGGCCGCGCGCATTGTCTCCAATCCACCGCAGCGGGCACTCTGGGGCGTGCCCGACAACGTGAGCGGCATGAAGCTCTACAAGCTGGTACAGCAGCTCAAGCGCTACGGCCTGCCCGAGCGCAAGGCCCACGTGTCCATTTCGCGCATGAGCGCCGGCGGCGGTGATCAGTACGGCAGCTACAACACTCCGGCGCCCGAGGACGGCATCATCAAGGTGATCGTGGACGGTGTGGAAAAACACGCGCGCCACGTGAAGGCCACGGACCCCATCCTTTTTATGTCCAACGATCGCGAGTCCATCAAGGACTGGGTCAGCCAGGTATTCCGCGATGCTTCCGTCAATAAGAAAGAGGTGTACTTCGGCCTGAAGCGCGAGTTCGTCCAGTACGACGAGGTCTACAGCTCGATCATCCTGGAGATCCGCAAGGAGTTGGCGGCCCTCGATACGCCACCCCCGTCGTTTATGATCATGCGCCCGTCGCGGCAGCTTTCAAAAATGATCTGCGACCCGCCGCGCTGGGGTCTGTATCCGGCGCAAAATCTCGACGGCGACATCTTCTCTGATATTTCCGCGGCGCTCGGTGGCAGCCTGGCAACGGCGAGCTCGATCATTTCAAGCAAGGACGGCACGCTTCTGTACGAAGCGCCGCACGGCACGGCCCATGACCTGTATCTGCGCTATCTGGAAACGGACGGGAAGGAAGCCAACTTCAACTCTTCGGCGCTGATCTTCGCCGTAGCCAATGCCCTCGAGGAACTGGCGGCGCGCGAGGGCAACGATGCTCTTGGAGACTACGCCGCGCGTCTCAAGACAGCGCTCATCGACACCGTGGCGCAGGGCACGATCACTGGAGACCTGAAGGGCAAGACCACGAAGCCCGATGCGGAGACCGTGGTCGATATGTACGGTTTCCTCGACGCCATCGAGGGCAACCTGGTTGCCTGAATGTGCACTGGCTTGGACTGGATCTGACAGGAATCGTTAGATGTGGTTTGAAGCGGACGTTCCAGAGTTAGGCAAAGATGGACTCCACACGACCCACTGCCGCCATTCATACCTCATCAGTCAGATGCACTGTCTCCATCTCACCCTAAATTCCCGAAAAACCACAGCAACTGTGCGAGTGTGGATGACGACACACTTCAGCTCCAAGCAATCCTGTCTATGCGCATGGTAAGGCTCTCACGGAAGTCCTCACCAACTGAAGCCCACTCGTAGCTAGAGGTTGTAAAGCGCGTCCGTAATCGAAGTCATGTCGAAAATAGATCGAACTCTAGATGTGATCTCAATTGAATAGAAACCTCGATCAGGGTTTCCCTTCTCCAATAATCAGGGATACCCCTACAGACGAGTGGGTCTCCGTGGACAATGCTTCAACCGCTGGCTGTAGTGTCTGGACCCGATCGCGGTCAATTGCTTGCTCTAAATGAGCGCGCTACTTTCCGGATCTCTGGCCCCAATATCGGCCAAAAGCGGATAGCCGTTGCTTGCTTTTTGGACAGCAAAATTAGCCGCTGCCCAGGAGCTACGTTGGGCGGAGTTCTTGGTAAGCTAGGGGCGACACGCAGATGACAAGTCTTTTAGTTCAAGCCTTCTTGCCGTGTTCGGTGCTTTGGTCGACGGGAAGTCAGACAGAAGCCGCAAATACACTGGGTCGATCGATGCTCTGCTTAGTAATTGTATGTGTATGCAACGCAGTATCCTTACAAGGTGTCTTAAGGAGGAGAATATGAAACGGATTAAGCTCTTACCGGTGATCGGTCTGCTGCTATGCGTGTCTTCACACGTGAACGCGGCGTTGATGTTCGATTTTTTTTGGAGCTCAGCCGGCGCAACGCCGTCCTTGGCTGGTAACTCCTCGATAGCGACCGGAACTTGGCTTATCGACGCTCTTCCTGGTGAATCTTTCGTTAATGCAGACGTTGTTTCGGTGGATGTTACCTTGACTACCGTGGGACCTGACGCGGGTTCAGAGAACTTCACGACCTCTTTCTTCAATGCAGGTAGAATAGCGGCTGATGGCCTGACGGCTTCACTTACTAACTTCGGCCTAACGGGAAACGTTGGGAATCGAGCGTTTCTTTGTCCCTTCTTTGAATGCTCTTTTGACGCTCTTGAAGGCACTTTCTCGGTAAACGCTTTCACGAATTCAAACCTCGCATACACCTACCCGAGTCAACAAGCAATACTTGATTCTTTTGTCCTTACTGCAAGTGCAGTACCGTTACCAGGAACACTAGCACTCTCTCTGCTTGGGTTTTCCGCGATCCTTCTCGCCCGGCGCCGACATACTTTGCCCCGCTCGTAGGATGATCAGTCCGCTATCGAAGTCGAGGCTTACTCGCTGATAGCGCACTGCAAGAAACGCGCTCGGAGTAGAGAGCGCTTCGAACGCATCTCAACGACATCAAAGATCTTTACATTGTGAACCGGGTAGGCGTCCGCTCCTGGCCGTGGGCAGCGGTTCATAGTTGAACTGGTAAGCGTCTGCTTTTGAGAAGGCATCTGTTTGGGTGCAGAAAAGATGCGCTGTGCCATCGGCCCCTGCGCGGAAGCGACCGCGTTCGCCGTCATCGCAGGTGCCTGGCTCAGCGCTGTTTCTTGGTTTATGAAACCGCCAGCGGGCCAACGTCTGCCGTGGCCGGTGGCGAACGCTGCTGCGGGCGCATGCGTCTACATGCGCTCTTGCGCAAATCGGGGCGCAGCCAGCGGACTGCGCTCCATTCGTCTGCGCCCCTGATCTAGCGCCCCACGCCTAGCAGGAGATCAGTACACTGTCTCCAATATTTCATGTCGTGCAGCAAACAGGCTACTGCATCGGTCCCGCCATGGGCACAGATGTGATGTTTAGTTTTGACTGCTGGAAAGCTGCCGCAGCTACCCGCTGTGTTGCGTGTTGGATTTAGCTACGCTTTTTGCGCCTACGCCAGCGTAGTGCGCGCAGAGATACAAGTCCTAATAGAAACAAAGGCCCGGTCGCCGGAAGTGGGACTGTTGCCACCGAAAAGCTGGTTAGGAAGCCGTTAGCAATAGGGTCAAATACATTCCCGAATGAAGCGCTGATATCACTGATAGGGACAGTCGCAAGACCCATAGGACCAATTTGATCGGCCAAGCTCTGGCCATTCCCTGTGTCTGTGACAAGTAGATCAAAATTGAGATCAAAGGAAAAGAAAGGCAGGCCATCGACCGTATCAAAACCGGCACCGGTTCCGCGGACACGCGCCCGGTTGCCGAGAGTGTTAATTACAGTTGGTAGGGTGAAAGTGCCGTTTGCTGGATTCCAGGATCCACTACCACCCGTTCGCGTCAAGCTTATAGCGGTAACGGCGCCTACGAACTGTCCGCGATTTGTATTATTACTGCCGAAACTGTCCGTTATTAGCTCGTCGTAGGTGAAGGCGAACTCAAATGTGTCGCCAATGGCAAATTCCGGCGCACCGCTTGTATCGTCGATCGTAAAGGCTCCCATTAAGCTTATGGGCCCAGCGATTGCCTGAATCGGTAAGATCAGAACAAAACCAATTAAAAGATCTCTAATCACTTATTCCCCTTATCGCTGATACGCTGCAGTCGTCGCAAATACTCGTGTCAAGCAGCGTACAGACATCGAGCACAAAACGCGTTGCAGGCAGGATATACCGATTTCCCCGGATATCAACAGAGCGCAAGCTATCGACACGCCTGCGTGCCTCCGTAACGGCCTCGGCGACAGCATCAGTTGTCGGTATAGCTCGTCGATTGCCAAGTGCTCGGCCATCAGTGGAGCTGCGATGTGGTCGCTACTGGTTATCAGCAGCGCACCAACATCTGCCAAGATCTGTCTGAAGGGACTAGGCCTTCCAGGTATTTGGCTGAGCATCAGGGTAAAAGCGACTCAGAGATAGGCGCGTTAACCGTGCGTAGGCTTTCGGGTGACGGTCCGCTCCTGGCCGGAGGCGGCTGTTAGACCCCATGGCCACGGGCGTCCGCTTCCGAGAGTGCAGTCGTTCGCGACCGTTCCACTCCGACTTCTACCATCGACCCGGAGGAGACAAATGGGTCTCCGCGAGACCGTGTATGCTGACGGCCGAAGCTGGGAGGGCATTGATGCTTTTGCGCCGAGTTACGGAACATGTTCATCACCAAAATTGGTTCGCCGTTTGGATCGATTTTGTAATCGTCTTTGTCGGTGTCTTTGTCGGTATCCAGGCTGCTAACTGGAATGATGCTCAAGCTGACAAACGTCTGGGACAGTACTACATCGATAGACTGGTTGCTGACCTCAGCAGTGACGTTGAAATAAATGCTGCCCAACTCTCCTACTACAAGCAGGTGCTAGCCAGCATCGAGCAAGTGGAGAGGCTGTTTCCTGAAAACAGCACCGATGCGAAGACCATCGTCGGTGCTGCTTATCGGGCAACCGAGGTTAGCAACGTCCCAACAAATACAGCGACATGGGAGCAGATTGTGTCCTCGGGCCATGTTGGGTTGCTGCGCGATCCGAAGCTTGAGTATGGACTGGCGGAGTATTACAAGTATCAGCAGGGGACGTTCTCGGGCAATTCGCAGCTGTTTCGCTCCCCTTACAGAGAAGCGGTTCGCTCCACTTTACCCCTTTCTGTTCAACTTGCGATCAGGGAAGGTTGTAGCGACACACTCGATGAATTCAATAACGCAATCCGGTTCGTCGGCTCGTGCTCAATAAAAGTAGACGACCATGTTCTCGAAGCGGCGGCGGCTGCGATTAGATCCTCTCGAGAGGTGCGAGAAACGCTGCGTAGCCAGTATTCGCGAGTCTTCTCGTCTACCCTAAACCACGAAGGTAACGTGGCGCAGGCTAAGAAGCTTCTTGCCCTGCTAAACGAGAAACAAAAACCGTAGTTGGTACTCCCTGCTTGTCCAGGGAGAGGCCTGGTCGATAACGTCCCTTCCGTGGAGTGGCCGATAAGGTCTTCTGTTGATGACGAAGTCGTTCGTTCTCCGGCAGCTGACTTACTCAGTTCGACCCACGACAAGCATTGAAGCCGAGGTCGTTAGGCGTTGGCCCGACTCGACCGTTATCGGATGGGAGACCCCTGTCGTTCTACAGCGACACCCCACTCGCCATCTATCTTGGTGAACACGACGAAGAAAGGTGTGCGCGTTTGACCTGCGCTAGGTTGCTCCACTTCACCCATAACTCCCGAAACTGAATCAATATCCGCAAATGCTATATCCTCGCTGAGGAATCGAATGCGAATCGTTTCCTTGGGATGGCGGTGGGCCATCACTCGATCGCCATGACTCAGAATCTCACTGTATCGCTGCTTGATAGCAGAAATACCCTGAGTAAGAGCGCCATCCATCCAGCGGAGATCACTATTGTCACGATAGCCAGCGATCAAGCCGTCAACATCGCCGATCTGGGACGCTGCAGCGTGCTCGGCGATGAGATTCCTTATTGCCCGCTCGTCTTCAGACATCGTTTGCGCATGTATCGCCGATGCTATCAAACACATTACTAGAACTTGCAAGTATCTGGACATTGGCGGGTTCTATTCGGCTGCAACGGTGTAAACGAGTGTACACGCGTCAGCCTTTCATGGGCCTTCTCGCTATACGGTACTTCCGCTCCTGGCCGGAGGCGGCTATAAAGCGGGATGGCTGAGAGCGTCAGCTCTCGCGAAAGCAGCCTCTCAGCGGCTGGGCGGTGGTCGTCTCAGTTCGACCCGTTCCTGCCTTATAGAGCAGCGCTCTAATGGACTGAGCCTTCTATAGATAAGCTTTTACGTAGACGGGTTCCCGAGTGATCCTTCGAAGATTCAAGCAGCAGCTGCGAAGCAAACTGGCGCGCAGCTTCGATTGATGTGTTCGTGGTTTTCGGAAGCGTACTGCTAGCAACATGCATTTCAGCTGGGATATCTGAGCGGCATCAGCAGCGAGAGCTAAGTTCTGCCCTCGAAAACCTGGCAAGCGAGATTAAAGACACCTCTCAATGGAGAGAATCGGCAATCGCCTGGTAGAAGAGAAAGCTGAAATGTCTGAGAGACGCGGTGGCGATTCTCGAGGGGGATCCAGCAGAGAGCTACGATACCGACTCTGTGTTCAGAGCACTTACCGACGGCAAATACCCGCCGTCGATTGCGATTCGCTACATTGCGCCTGATGAAATTCAAGCCGCGGTCAACCTGAAGAACATTCCTCAACGGGCATTGCGGGAGTTTGTTGTTTAACTCTTAGCCGATTCTCGCTCTGATACCGACGAGATCAGACGGACGCTCAAGGACGGTGACACTTCTCCATTCTGTTTGATTTCGTAGATCGAAGAATCGATCGCGGCAACGAAGAATGCGGGGTTGCAAGAGCAGTATTGTGATAGCTGCCATGCCAACCCCTGAATCAGGTTTGGATGAGCCACTGCGATCGTCCGTGACACGCCGTGGCACCGCGAGACTGATCGCCCTTTCGTTTACTGAATCATCCAGCTGCCGTCAGCCTGAAGGCAGGCGGTACCGAAGACATCCTTTTGCTCGCCATTGCCGACCGTCGCATCGAGACTGAACTCCCGGCAGGGTCCTGTGCCCTGGTTGTAGGTGCGAGTCGGCGTCACGTTGTAGGCGAAGCCCGTGTCCGGATTGATCCAGCTGGTGGATTGGCCTGTCTTGCTGTTGTTCAACGCCTGCGCGGTCCGGAATCGGTCGGTTTCATCCATGTTTTGTCCGATCTGGCCGCCGATCATGGATCCTGCAATCGAGCCGAGAATGATAGCCGCCGTTCGCCCCCGGCCATCGCCGATCTGTGAGCCGATGGCGCCGCCGACAACGCCGCCGATGACTTGACCCTGCTGCTGCCTGGACACGGTTCCACAGGCCGTCAGGGACAAGGCGAGCATGAGCGCAACAATCAGGCTCGCGATCCGCGTGCGCAACCGCGAGCTGTTGGAAGCCGCGGCAGTCAGTGCATTCCGAGTATTCGTGAGGGTGAGGTTCATCGTCTGGCTCCTAACGTGTTGTGTTGAAGTAACCTGCTGTTAGTAGCCACAACGCCACGCATTCGGGTTTATTCCCGGATAAACCGTAGAACGAAGGAAAAGTGTTTCTTTGCTTGTACGGACAACGCTCTTGCACGGTACTTTGAAACACTCGTCGTGACAGCAGCGTCGGCTACTCAATGCATAGTCAGGCTGTCCGCGGCTGGCCGGAGATGGCGGTAGCCGAGTCTGGCCCTGAACGATCGCTTCCGGGAAGCAGGCTTCCAGAGGTCGACCACAGAACCCGTACCGTCTCGACCCATGCCGGTCAATCGTTCACGCAAGGCGCTCACCGACACATCAGGAATGCTCTGGCGGCGTCGCCTATGTTTCGCATCAGGTAGGCGATCCGTTGCGCTCAGGACAGGCGCGGTACGGATTGAATTGGAACGCATACAGAAGGGCAGGCCCGGCGGCCTGGTCGCTGGTAGCCAGCGGCGTGATAGGCGGATGGCGCCTGGCCGTTACAAAAATACTGGTGTTTTCGCCTATTCGTACAGCTTTCGCCTGCCTGACTTCCTCGCTATCGAGAACGCCAACCTTGCCTTCGGCTGCGCTTCAAGGCAACGAAGCCTTCCTTCCGACAGGCTGTCAGCGCGAGACACGGGTGGCGAATGAATCGCCGGTTATCATGCGCGTGACTTCGCCATCGACCTCGATAAAGCGCACGATTTCTCCGACCGTACTGCCGCCAAGGGGCGCCTCCATCACGAAGCGGTCTCCACCGATTGGCCTCAAGCTGACGTCGGTGTCGATCTCCCGCGAAGCGCCGCGCAGCAACACCAGTTGCTCATTCATCAGAACAACGCGCGTATCCGACCAGGGCGAGCGGTAGAGCCCGGCAAAGCGTGCCCAGGCGGGATCCCAGGCAAGGTCCGGGTCCTCCTCCTTGGCCTTGATCGCGGCCCCGCCCACCGTTTTCATCAACTGCTCGGAGATGCGTGAGGGATAGGAATCGTTGGTATTGGTCAAAACGATGACGCCGACCCCGCCGTCCATGTGAATCCGGGTGTGCGTGGTGTAGCCCGGGTAGCCGCCGCCATGACCGATATGCAGATCCTCGCCCACGCGCATGACTGAAAAGCCTATGCCCTGCCCGCGCTTCCAGTTGTTCTCCATCATGCGCACGCGGTGCATCTCGCGCAGGGACGCCGTTGACAGCAGGCGGTCGCCACCGCGGGCACCCTCCCGGAACTGCGCGGAAACAAACTTCGCCATATCGCCAACGGTGGAGCTCAGCCCCGTGGCGGCCGCCATCGAGCGTGCATCGACGAACGGCATCACCTCACGGCCGCCATCCGGCATGCGGCGTCCATAGCCGGTAGCAAGGAGTGGGTCCTCCACATCGACCGTCGACGCCGACATACCCAGGGGAGCGAAGATGTTGTCCTGCAGATACGCTGACCAGTTCATGCCGCTGACAGCTTCGACCACCATACCGGCGAGCGTGTAGGCGTAGTTCGAATACTTCCAGCGGGTCTCGGGAGGATAGGCTGCTTGGCGATCCGGTGTGAGCGTCCTGAATTCCTCGGCGGAGGGAAAATTCCTATCGCTCCAGTGCGGCCCGGCTTCCCGTGGCAGGCCCGAACTGTGCGTCAGCAGGTGCTCGATCGTAATCGGAGGGTCGCTCTCGTCGCTGGGGATGACGCTGAACCACGGCAGGTAGTCCTGTACCGGATCGTCGAGCCGGAGCTTGCCCTGCTCTCGCAGCTGCATGATGGCAGTCGCCGTAAAAAGCTTGCTGTGCGAGGCCATGCGGAATCGCGTATCCACAGTCATGGGACGAGAAGCTTCGAGATCGGCATGCCCGTAGGTCTGTGTCCAAACGAGGTCGTCATCGGAAACGACGCCGACGACGATGCCTGGTATACCGCGATATGCGATCTGGTCCTCGATCCACGCAGAAAACAGGCGCGTCGCCGCCTGAAAGTCCCCATCCTCAGCGACGTTGGCAGCCCGAGAAGCATCGGTCCCGGCGAATGCGATTAGCAACAGGGCAATAAACAAGGCGGCGGAGGACCGAATGTACTGACAGGACCGGATGTACTGAAATGGTGCGGCAGTCATGGAACACGTCTCGTCGGGCAGATCTGACAGGTTTGCCAGTCGGCCCTGGCTCGGCCGCCTGCTTGACGACACGTTAGCACTTTTGCGGGCCTGCGGAGCAACCGTCGGGACGGGAAGCCGCGAGTGCATTCCCGGCCAGCTGCTAGTGGGTGAGTCGAAGTTCGATACCTGAGCATGTAGTTGAAGTTACTGGCTGGTGGTCGGTCGCTCCTGGCCCTTCTCGGGCGAACGCTCCACCTGATTTAGGCGTCCTTTCCGGAGGAGGCAGTCATCACCGCCAGACCGGTGCAGCGCTCAATTTCGACCCCGGGTGATCGGTCGATGCCAGCGGGGATGTGTCTTTGCAGTAGGGATGTTCAAACATGGAAGAATGGTTTTTTGAGCTTGTCCCTTCAGGACGTCGAATGACTCTTCAAACGGCCATTCAGCGCCTCATAAGTTTCTTCGGCGGCAAAACCACGATCGCGCATTCCGGACGGCTTTCTCACGCCGACGCTCAGATATGTCGGACGGTGACACTAGGAAGTGCTCGACTTAACGAAAGCCGGATTTTTCATTCCGCTGGCCGATCGATTCAGTGAACGAACCGCCCGGCCTTAGCCCTTGTCGACTGCCTATAAACTTTTCAGGCGTTTGTCGGAATAGAAGGCCAACATGAGTTGGTCCTTGATGGAAAGGCGAACGCCCTTGCCTGCACCAGCGGGTCCCACTTCAGCATCGCCGCAGTAGGTGCCGAAGAGGCGATCCCAGAAAATGATGTCACAACCGTAGTTCGAATCTGCCTGACGGCGCTCCAGCGCATGGTGGCAATGGTGCTGTTGTGCGGTGGCAAAGAACCAGTCCCACACCGGCATTGAAACCATGGGCAGGTTGGCATGGTTAAATTTGCCGTTCCACATTCCGAAGGCTGCCGAAACGATGAACACTTCGTCGCTAGCACCCATCAGGGCCAGAGCCATTGGAGTGCCGATGCCAAGCGCCAGGTATTCGAACGGATGGGTACGGTTGCCACGCATGGCACTCATCTTGGTCAGGTGATGATGTGTTGCGTGCATACGCCACCAGAACAGTGACTCGTGCTGAATCCGATGCAGCCAGTAGTAGAAGAAGCTGGAAGTGAATCGGATCACGAGCATGGCCCCTATGAGCCCGAGCACCGTGGTTGGTTGGAACTCGATCTGTAATGGAGACATATCACGCAGGGCTTTGAAGCCCTCCGAAACTGGCGTGCGATACAGGTCGGAAATGAGAGGGGCCCAAAGCAGGCCCCCCGAAGCCATCCAGAACGCGTCTTCCGCCAATTCGTCGGGTTTGAGCAGCCAGGATTTTTTCTTGGCCCAAAAACGTTCGGCTATAAGCAGAAGAGGCGTGGAAGCCACTGCAACGAGCAGTGTCCATGCTCGGTAATACTCTCCTCCCCACTCATTGACCACCATGGCGGCGACGAGTAACACGGAGCCGGTAACCAGGAGCGGCTGGGGCAGCGCCCAAAGAAGCGTCTTCTTGTTCCATGTCACTTTACTGCCTTCGGTGATAATCCCTTCTTCGGTGCGCACTATCGGCTCGCCGGAGGGGCCCGTCTCGGACGATGATCGGTCCACCGCGTCAAGCGGATAAACCATATCGATAGGGTTTATGGATTGATCAGTCACCACCGCTGCCCCTGAGCTACTTGGCTGATAAGTTGGTTGAATTGATTCGTTGCGAATTGCACTGCTGGTGAGCTAGCAGGCTTTTTTACTGCCACAGGTCCCAGTGGTTGCCCACTCGACTACCCCGTCCTCGATCTTTGGGGTGAGAATGTAGGTCACCCCGTCCAGGTCGGACTCATCCTTGATCCATGTCGCAATAATCCGGCCGTCGATGACGGAAACTCCGTGAGCCTCTTCAGAAACGAGCACCTCATCGGGCAACCCTGCCTCTCCGCTATCGAGAAAACCCATGTCAACGGCGCTCCCGGATTGTAGAGCAGCCTCTATCGTGGCTTGGATAGGCTTTGCCAGATCGACCAGTTCGCGATAGCGAAACTCCATGTTCAGTTCTTCGTAACGGTCTAGGTTTCTCGCCAGATAGAAGCCAACTAATGCAACGAGGACACCGGCAAATACGAGTAGGGCCAGTCTCTTCTGCTGATCGGGCTGAGTTTCGCTGGCGTCCATCGAATACTTCATTGCCTGGGACTTATCGGCAGGCGAAGTGCCCGGCTTCTCCCCGACACCATCACCCAGATCCAGAACTCCCAACTGGGCAACGCCCCAGGCCATCGCGATAGCGACTAGGGCTCCGATGAGTTTGTTATCGCCTTCGAGTTCGAGGTAGCCCCAGATAGGAATACAGACAGCGATCAATGCAAAGCCCACGAATACCGGAGGAATCTCTCTCCCGGCGATTTTCACAGCACTTGCGAGCTTGACCTTCGTTAACAGCAGATCGAACTTATTGATCAGGTTGTGCCAAGTTTCCATACCAGTCCGTGTCTCTTTTTGGAGACGAAAAACAGCAGAACGCACCGTATCTGTGCGCTCAAGCGCGATAGGCCGCGCAGAGCATTAAGAAACCGCCGGATGTGTCCAGGCAGCAATTACTGTGCCTGGCTGAGTCAGGGGTGTTTGGTGTCAGCCACGTCCGTGTTCCTGCATGCACTACTCGAAGGCAGCAATGAAGTCTGAAACCGTTTTGATGAAACGCAGCGCGCCCCTATCACAAACCTCACCACTCCATTCGCCCTTGTTGAACAGGCGCCCCCGCAAGGCGGTCGTCGGTGAGATCTCCGCGCACGCCACGTGCGATCCAGATCCGCTAGGGAAGGCTCCCGAAGAGCTAGAACGAATCGGCACTGAACAAGAAGCCCGACAGAAATAGAACGGTGGTGAGGTGCGAAAGTTGCATCGTGAGGTACGCCTGCAGAAATGCGGGACGTCACTATCTGCAGAATTGGAACCTAGCTTCATGACAAAGCCGCAAACGGGGAATCGGCAGAGGGGACTCACAACCGCCGAGATGGTCGTCTACCCGATGGTAATCGTAGGGCTAATCGGTACTGCCTTTGGCTTTTACCACAATTCAAGAATCGACGACGCAGTGTCTGCTGCCGTTGATCTGGGGCTGGAGCAGCAGGCCGTTATTGAGGAGTACTTCAGTACCTACGGGGAGATGCCGCCGTCAGAAGCAGACATCAACCTGAGCTCTTTCATTCCGGAAGGCATTCTCACCGGTATGGACTACCGGGCAGGCGAGTTGGGAGTACCTGCTGCCGACAAGTCACGCAACGGAACGCTCAGGGCTCTGGTGGACATGACAGAATTTGGTGCACGATTTGAAGACGTTGAATCTGCCTTCCTGCTCATTGCGCGAGCCCAGGACGACGACACCATCAAATGGGACTGCATACCGGACTTCGTCACAGTAGACGCCTTAGAAAAGCGCTACTTGCCCAAGACCTGTAAAGGCACGAAAGACGAGGAAGATGAGGAGGGGGATGGCGAAGGCGAGGGCGAAGAACTCGAAGACGAGTAAGGTGATAAACAGGTGTCAACTTTCTCGGCTCTTACCTTAAAGTGCCCGGTGGTTTTCCTGCGTCACTGTCGCCGCTTGTGCTGCCGTCGAACATGGCCGACGGACCCATGCTCATTGCTGGGCGGATGCTCTTTCCATTAAGCGTCGCGTTATTCGAATCGCGTTCCTGTGCAAGGAACGAATGGCATCTCCTGGCCGCCTGCTGCCGATACCGGGGAGACGCCTGAACGACCGCTTCCGGTGAGCAGACGTTCAGAGGCCGGTTACGGAACGCGTGCTATCGACCCATTACCGCCATTTGCATGATAAACACTGAGCATATCGTCACGCAGGACTCGCCCCCTATCAGGATCAGCATTAAGGCAAGTGACGATGATGCTGCTTGGCGTGTTCCATTATCGATCACTGACTCGCTTGGTAGAGCAACCACACCGGTAGTCCGGTCGCACCGGGTACGTCACCGGCATCGTTAGGATCACTACCTGCATTGATCTCCTCGTTGTCACCGAAGCCATCACCATCGGAATCGTTCTGCTCATCCGGGTCTAGTGGGAATGCATCCAGATTGTCATTCACCCCATCGCCGTCCGTATCACGCTCCGACGGGCCGCAACCCTCGGCGTTGACCCGCCCGATCTCGTTACCCGGCGTGGCGTCGCAGCTGTCGCGGTCATCGAAACGCCCATCGCCGTCTGTGTCGCCAACTTCTGTTGAGCTGATAAATACCGTACCGAAATACTCGTTCTCATTCGCCGCCTGAACCTCTCTGATGCGCAGCGTATCGAAGGATAGGTTAGAGCGCGCACCGATAAAATTGCGGCCCTCTGAGGGCGGGGTAGTGAACTCGAAAGTGAATAGCTCACCACCATTACGAAGCCCTGTAATTGTGAAAGTAGATGGCGATGCACCGCCGGACTCGTCGTCAAAATCCACCCCGAGCGCGAACACCGGGCCGATCTCACTTCGGATATCCAGGTCCTCAATCTCGTTGAGCGCCAGTTCGACATCGTTGTCGCCCTCAAAATCGGCAGGCCATGCACCGAAGTTCAGTGACGACTCGGTCCCGGAGGTAAATGCAATGTTGCCACTGACGAATGGTTCACTGGGCCTATTCTCAACGACGTAGGGGTTGGAGGCCTGTTGCACGTCGGTGATCTCAAGGAACACCTGACGATCGTTAAACAGTGCGACAGTGATGTTAGGCGCGAATGCATTCAGGCAGTCGTCGGGACTTTGCGCGCCGGCCGCGTTGTTTCGAATTTGGACGATCCCGTCTACGTAATCGTTGTCGGCATCATGTGGCGCCAAGGGCCAGCCCAGCATCGGCGCGAGGGCAGCACAACTGGTTAAAGCGCTGTTTTGCTCCACGAATACACTGCCTCTCAAGCTACTGATCCCGCCTAGACCGTCGAGATTTGTCAGAGCGTCGTTGTCGCTGACAAACAATTGCCCTCCCACACTGGTTATCCTGCTCAGACCGTCGAGGTTGATTAGGGCGTCGTTCCCTCTAACAGTCAGTCCCCGTCCGACGCTGGTGATCGCGCCGAGACCGTCGAGGTTGGTTAAAGCCTCGTTCGCTTCAATAGATAAATCTTCTCCCACGCTGGAAATTTTGGTTAAACCGTCGAGGTTGGTCAGAGCGTCGTTGGCAAAAACTTGCAGAGTCTCTCCCACACGGATGATCCTGCTTAGACCGTCGAGGTTGATCAGTGCGCTGTTTCGTGAAATCGTCAAGTTCTTCGGCACATTAATAATCCCGCTTAGTCCGTCGACATTCGTCAGGGTGTCGTTTTGAGTGACAGTCACATCCCCTCCCACGCTGGTAATCCTGCTAAGTCCGTCGAGGTTGGTCAGGGCGTCGTTATCAGAAACAGAAAGATGCTCTCCCACGCTGGTGATCGCGCTGAGACCGTCGAGGTTGGTTAAAGCCGTGTTCGCCGAAATGGATAAATTGTCTCCCACGCTGGAAATTCTGCTGAGACCGTCGACGTTGGTCAGGGTTTCATTGCTGCTGATGCCTACATTTCCACCTACTCTGGCAATGCCGCCTAGACCGTCGAGATTTGCGAGGGCGGCGTTGTTTCTAACATGCACATCCCCCCCCACGCTGCTAACCCTGCTAAGACCGTCGAGGTTGGTCAGGGTGTCATTTCTAAGAATACTCAGACTCGATTCCACTATGGTGATCTCGCCGAGACCGTCTAGATTAGTGATGTCCGAGCCTTGGATCGTGAGACCACCCGTAACGACGCTGCAGATACTCCCACTGCCGTAATTAGCTTGGAAGGCGTCGACCTCAGCCTGGGTAGAGAGGACGATGTTCGCAGAAGAGCACTCTGCCGGCTGCGCTACAGTAGCTGGCGTCAGCACGCTGCTTCCGATGAGCCCGAGGAGTATCCATGCGCTGCGACGCTGGAAGACTGACATAGCTGGGACCAGTGTGTATTCGTGTTCTCGTCAGGTTAGCAAAAAGCGGTCGCAGCAGCGGTCCCCTAAATTGGCTGCCGTCGGAGAATAGGATTACGAAAATCTGGAGTGGAAGCGCCGCGCGGAGTCCGTAATCGTCCGCTTCTGGCCGATTGCAGAAGGCTTAAGCGCGGCTTCTGAACGTCCGCTAAGCAAGCCGATCTAACTCAATACTGTCTTACGGAACACGTCTGAACTTATTGAGTTGACGGCGAGCGCAGTCCGGCGCAGACAGTTTCTAATCGATAGTCGAGCGATGAGCGAGCCGGCGCAAGCATGCCTACTCGTAGTTATAGCGCTGCAGTTCGTCGCCAAACTGCCCGGTACTCTGCACCGGGTTGAAGAAGGTGTCGTTGGTGCCCACATACACATCGTTTGGAAGCTGATAGCTGCGGCTGTAGGCGCTGGGCATGTACACGGTCTGCCCGCTCGTGTTGCTGTAGGCCTGACGTTCGTAAATGCCATCGACGCTCCGCGACTGCCCGGCGCTCGTCATGGCATCACGCTTTTTCCATCCTTCGAACTGGATTTCGAGCACATCACTTCCGGATGAACCCGCGGAAGCCGCCGGCGCCGAAGCAGCCGCGGCGGCGCGCCGTGCCGCGAGGTACTGCTGCTGCGCAGCTCTGCGACGCTGCAGGGCAGCGGCCATCATCTGTGTGCGCTGCTGGTAGTAACGACGCAGCAGCTGTTCATAGGCCGGGAGCATCTTCATGCTTTCCGCAACGCGGTGCATCCTGGCCTCATTGACGGGCCCGTCTACCGTCGCCGTCGAGATGGTTCCCAAAGCCTGGGCCGTCAGCGTCACTC
This sequence comes from Pseudomonadota bacterium, assembly GCA_038748515.1. GTDB lineage: Bacteria > Pseudomonadota > Gammaproteobacteria > Pseudomonadales > Halieaceae > Congregibacter. The sequence goes on along the minus strand of JBCDIW010000019.1, from coordinate 57,354 downwards.
CGTTCATACCGCCATAGGGGTCCGGCCCCGCCATGGTGGCAAACATGATCGACGGTATGAGTAGTTCATTAACCCGCTTGCCGTCGGCCTCGTAGCTGATCTCAAGTTCAACCACGTAGATCTCGACCTGCTGTCCCGGCGCGTTGAGCGCGGAGCCCGCCGCATCGCGGATTTGCTGCGCAAGATCCGGGCGCGAACGGCTGCTCTGGACCTGGGCATCCGGGCGAATCGAGGGGAGATAGGCGTTGATAAAGCTCTGGGGATCGACAATCCGTCGCGTCGCGCAGCCGCCGATACTCGGTTGGCGCATTTGCGGCATCGCGTCATACAGCGACATCCATCCCCAGGAGCCTCCGGGAATGAACTCGATGCGCTCGCGGCCGTCGGGAGACGTCGCCATGAAATGCACTTTACTGCTATCGATCTGACAGGCCGCCTCTCCGTACCACTGGACAGCGCCCTTGATGGTCCAGTCCTGGGGGAGTTCGAGGGTGTATGCCTGCATGGGCTGCTCGAGGCCGAATTCATCATTGATGATGTGCTGACGCCAGGTTTCAGCCGAGTAGACCGGTACTACAAACAGGTACGAGCAGATGATCAGACAATAGCGCAAGGCAGCGGTCATGGAGGGAGTTTCCTGGGGAAGCGTGCGTGGGAGTTAAGCCGCACGAGGAATCGCGGTCAACCGAGGGGAGGGCGCCGCTTCGCGGCGCTGCGCACTTTGCCGTGAATCTGGGGCTCTTTTTGTGGGCTCGCCAGCAGTTCTGTGAGTTTCCTTCTAGCTGGTAGGCGAGATAAACTGAGACCTATGGGATCTACACTCCGCCCCTACGTCCCCCCCGAGATCGTCAAATGATGCGATGGGCCGCCAGATCGTGCGCATTCCCGCCGAAAGTCGCTGCGGTCGCCGGTTTGGTCATCGGCGTAGTCATCGGTATCGGCGCTTGCGCTCCCGCGCCTACGGTGAACGATACGGTCTCGGCTCCCGCTCCGGTGAAGCCCAGCTATGCGCCGATGCCGGATCTCACGCCGCGGCAACGCCTCCTGCGCAGCTTTGAGCTTCTCGAAGAGGGAGATGCCGAAAGCGCTCGCGTGGAAGTCGTTGCCTACCTCGAACGTGTACCGAGCAGCTCGATAGCCAAAGATCTTCTCCTGCAGATTGATACCGATCCGAATGTGTTTTACCCGGCCGCCTATCGCGAAATACGGCTGCAGCCCGGACAGAGCCTTTCCAACGTGGCGAAGGAATACCTCGGTAGCGCCTTCGACTTTTATGCCCTGGCTCGCTACAACAACATCGAACGTCCGCGCCGCGTTGTGCCCGGCCAGATTGTGCGCATACCCCTGACTCCGGAGGCGCTGGCGGTATTCGAAGGAGCGCCGGACACGGAAAGCGCGGACACCCCGGCGACCGACGAAGCCGCGACGGAGGCCTTGGCGGCGGACGAACCCGTCGGTGAGGGCCTCGACGCGGGCCTGGGAGTGGCCCTGGACGAACTCGAAACCGTTGAGCCCGGGGCAGCCGAACGCGGTTCCGCCGAGGCGATCGTCAGCGAGACCGGGACCGCCATAAGGGAAGCAACGGCCGGGACCGAGGAAACGCTCGCGAGTGAGGGAGCGCCGAGCGCTGCGATGAATGCGGATAGCTCTGAGCTGAGTTCGGGGGTGTCGTCTGGTATGTCCTCTGGGATAGCCCCCGAGATCGCTGCCGAGATAGACGGCGCGATTGACGGAGAGATAGACGCCGAGCTGGGGGCTGAACTGGACAGCGCGGCCCGGGATCTTGACTCCAGTCAACTGGAAACCGCTGTGGCGGAGCCAGACCCGCAGCTCGATCTCGAAGCCTTGCACCGTGAAGCCATTAACGCGTACCGTTCGCAGGATCTCGACCGTGCTATCGGCCTTTGGAACAGAATCCTTGCCGCCGATCCGGGCTATGAGAGCGCGCTGCTGTATCGTTCTCAGGCCGAGGCACTGAAAGAGCGTCTGAAGCGACTTCAGTAAGTACGGCATCACCAAGCAACAGAGACCAGAGGCCGTGTCCACATCGTTTTTCAGTGAACTGCGCCGCCGCCAGGTCTTGCGCACCTGCGTCCTTTACGTGCTGCTCTGCTGGGCGATTGTTCAAGTGGCAGAGATTCTTGCGCCGCCCCTGGGCTTCGACAGCGATATTGTGATCCGGCTTCTGCTGGTTGCTGCGTTCCTCGGTTTCCCGGTTATCGTGCTGATCTCCTGGTTCTATAAGATCACCACCAGCGGACTGGAGCGCACCGACGCCTTCGTAGAGCGTCGCGTTCTAAACAACATCGCGCCCATCAACGATCGGCGCCAGGCAAGCAGTGGCATGGTCTTCGGCAAAGGCAAGGAGAAGCCCTGCTACGACTGGATCGTCTCCGTGGAGACCGGCCCGCTAGCGGGGCTGAGCTTCGGAGTAGGCGCCAGCCTTGTCCTTGGCCGATCCCTCGATTGTGATCTCGCCGTTGTCACGCCACAGGTTTCCCGGCAGCACGCAAAGCTCATGATCGATAATGGGCAGCTGTTCGTTGAAGACCTGGGTTCTTCGAACGGAACTATCATCAACGGTCAGAAGGTCAGCGGCCGCGTCGCTCTCAATCACGACGACGAGATGCGCCTGCATGACATTGTTTTCCGCGTATCTGAGTCCTTCACCCGATCGAATAGCGAGCGTCAGGCGATGAACGAGACGACGTTCGTATCGAATAACAATCTCGACTAGGTTCTATTCCCGGCCGTACTGATCAAGCGCCGCGGATACGCTCCAGATTGTCTTTGAGCTTCTGGGCCTGTTCGAGCTTTTGCTTCGCCGCCAGATTTTTCGGGTCGTAGAGCATCGCCTGCTCAAAACGCTCGATGGCGCGTGCCAGATCGGTTTGTAGTAGCTCGAGTCCGACCTGGTAGGCTTCATCGCTGAGGCTTTCGCGCAGGGCTTCTTCTCGGGCCAGCAGTTTCTTGTCTTCCCCATTGGCCAGAGCGACCGCCACACCCAGGTGGTGGAGTTCACCATCCCGGTCACCGCGTTTTCCCGCACGATCGGCCAGTCCCAGATGCGCTCGCCGGGTCAGATCGCGCATGGCGGTTTCGCTGCCCTTTGCTTCCGCAAGCACGCGCTCGTAGTCCCCCTTGGCGAGGGAGTCTTCCAGCAGGGTCAGAGCATCTTGCAGTGCCGCCGCCTGTTCCTCGTCCTCCACGGCGGCGCGCTGCGCATATTCCGCCGCTACCTTTTTGTCCTGACGACCGTGCGCCGCTACGGACTTGCTTGCCCGCAGCGGCGTGAGCGCTCGCTCCATGCCCGGCTTCAGCGCCAATGCCTCGAGCATGGCGGCGTCACCAGCCCGGCTTTCTCCTCGCCCATAGGCGGCTTCCCCGCGCTGTACGGCTTCCTCTGCGCGGGTGTTTATCTGTGTCTCGAGCGCTTCGATCTTCGCCCGGGTACGCTGATCGCCGGGATTCAGCGTCGCCAGCGTGCGCCAATGCGCCAGTGCGACGACGAGTTCATTGCCTGCTTCGGCATTCTCGGCGGCCTCACGCTGCTGGGCCATGAAGTCGTCCATACTTTCATCGGGCGCCAGCAGACCGCATCCGCCAAGTAGTGCCGCTGCGAAGGCCAGCGCCGTGGCCGTCTTGCCCGCCCCGCGATTCAATGCTTACGGCTCGTACGCAGAAAGGTCTTGAGGTCGTCGATCGTGTGATCGTCGTAGATCATGGTGCGATGCAGCAGAAAGGGATCGACGAAACTGCCGTTCGCGCCGCGGGTGACCGTGGCCGCGAGCTCGTAGCCGACATCATCGAGCATCCGCGCGATCTCCAGGCTGCTGTTCCCATAGGGGTAGGACAGGAAACGCGGAGAGCGACCAAGGCGCGCCATGAAAACGGCTTCGGAGCCACTGAGTTCCCCGGCGAGACGCAGGCGGTAGCTTTCGACGCTCGTGTCTTCGGCGATGGGCGCGAGGCTCGCATGACTCTTGCCATGGGACTCGATTTCGATCAGGTCGGAGGCATCCATCTCTCGGAGTTCATCCCAGCTCAGGGCCGCGCCGGCGCCGACGAAATCGGTGTAGATAAAGAGCGTCGCCCGCGCGTTGTATTTCTTCAGCAGGGGCCAGGCGACGTCGTACACGGAGCCGTAACCGTCGTCGATGGTCAATACAACGGATTTTTCCGGGATCGGCCGCTCGCCCCGCATGATCTCAGCGAGGTCCGCGAAGGAGAGAAAGAGGAACCCCTCTTTGCGCATGTAACGCAGCTGTGCCTCGAAGTCCCGGGCACTCAGTTCGAGACGCTGGCCTGCTTTATCGTCACGGGTGAACTGGTGGTAGCAGAGGATGGGCACGGTGCGGTACTCATCCGCATACACCCCGGTCGGATTCAGGGGCTTGAGCGGTACGGCGACAACGCTACCGGCTTTTGCCACACCGCCGCCGTTGACCTCGCGAATCTGCCAGGCCTCACTTTCGCTGCCGAGAAAGATACGCGCCAGATCTTCCACCTTCTGGCCGCGGCGCAGGCTCACGATCGCAAAATCGTCATCGCTCGCAAGGAGATTCAGGTCCGCGCGCATTACGGGACCGCCTCCGCCGCTCGCACAGGCTCCGAGCAGGGCGCCGACCAGAGCGATAAGGCCGGCGCGCCGACCACGCTGCAGAGTGCTTATCTGACTACTCCTCGTCACTGCGGACTACTGTCCGACCACTCATGATCGTTTGCGAAATACCGCTGATATCCGTATCGGCAGTTTCCGCCAGCTCCTCAAGCAATTCCGGATCCGGACGTTTGCCCTCGTCTTCCAGGAGGTCTTCGATCGAATCTGCCATGTTGTTGAACGCGCTGAAAAGGTCACCGAATTCATCGCTGCTCTGCCGAGAGATACGCACTTCGTGGTGGTGACGGCCGAAGAGGCGCAGGGCCTGGGTAACCTTGGCAAGGCTTCGGGAAGTCAGCTGGTTGAAGAGGTAGACGGTGAAGGACACCGTGAGCACCATGGCCAGGGCCAGGATGGCCAGCATCCGCGATGTTGTACCCAGGGCCTCTTCGATGCTTCCAGTCCCCAGGCCGACGTCGACGCTGCCCACGCGTGTCTCATTGAAGAGCACTGGTACACTGAAATTGTAGGTCGCCTCGCCCACGTCGCTGACGCGAATGTCTTCCTGCTCGTATACCGTTTCCCAGCCCTCGTGCGACGGTGTTCCGGTGCCGATAAGGGAGCTGTCCGTCGCGCTGCGCACGGTGTCGGTGTGGTCGGAAACCACTAGGTAGCTGAAGGTGTCGCGCCGCGACGCATCAAGTACCAGCGCTTCCAGCGAGATCCAGTCTTCACCGAGTACGGGCAGGGCCGCCTGAACGGAAATGAACTTGGTCAGGGCGATACCCGAGTCCACGAGTTGCCCCGTGAGAGTGCTGCGCTGGGCCTTCAAAATGAAGTAGGACGACGCCCCCATGGCCGCGGCGACCACGACGGCCATGATCGCCGTCCATTTGATTTGCAGGGGCAGGTAACCGGTCTTGGTGTCCTCGTCGCGCAGCGTTGCCAGTTCGCGCAACGCGGCTTTCTTAAGTTCCGAACCGGTCTGGAAACGTTTTTCCGGGCGCTTCTGCAGAAGCTTGTTAACGATTTTTTCCACGCCGATGGGCGCGTCGCTGTCGGTCTGGCGAATCGAGACCGGATCCTTCTGCACGATCTGAAGGATCAGCGTTGTCATGGTGTCGGCGTCGAAGGCCTTCCGGCCCGTAATCATCTCGTACATCAACACCCCGACGGCGAACAGGTCGGAGCGGCCGTCCACCTTATCCCCCGTGGCCTGTTCCGGCGACATGTAGCGCGGTGTGCCCAGCATCATGCCCGCCTGAGTGCTGTCGCTGATGTCCTGTTCGCTAAGCCTGGCGATGCCGAAATCCGCGATCTTCACGCGCCGGTCGGCCTGATTGAAGATGATGTTGTCGGGCTTCATGTCACGGTGCACGACGCTTTGTTCGTGGGCATAGTCGAGAGCGTCCGCAAGCTGGATGACGCACTCCAGAATTTCTTCCATGGAAGGACGCTCGCCGGAGACCAACATATCGCCCAGGGTCTCGCCGGTGAGCATTTCCATCATGATGTAGGGGGCGTCATCGATCGTACCGACGTCGTAAATCGTGACTATGTTGGGGTGGGTCAGGGCACCCGCCGCGCGTCCCTCCCGGATGAAGCGCTTTGTGTACTCCTCGTGCTGACAGTGTTCCTCCTTGAGAATCTTGAGGGCAACGGATCGATTGATCTCTCGATCGAAGGCCCGATAAACCTGCGCCATCCCCCCCTCGCCGATGAGCTCGACGATGTCAAAGCGTCCGAGTTTGCGTCCTACGAAATCCATTCAGAGTGTAACCGTTAGAGGAGATGATTCAGCGCTGCAACCGCGGCCGCCGTGAGGATGAGGGTGAGGGTGAGGAGAACGAAACCCATGCGAGATGATGGACGTCGCTGGGCCGTTCCGGCGGCATGCCCGGAGACGTCCTGAGTCGTGTCCAGGCTGGATGACTCTTTGTGTTTGTGCTCCCGACGAGATGCCGGGGCCCCGACAATCAGCAACGTTATGTTGTCCCGGCCTCCGCTTTCCAGCGCCGCGCGCTGCAGCGCTTCGGCCTGGGCATCCGGTGTTTCGTTGATACGCAGCGCCCCGAGGATCTCCGCATCATCAAGTTCGTCCGTGAGTCCATCGGAGCACAGCAATATCTGATGCCCGGGCTTCAACTTGCCCGAGACCACTTCCGCCGCGCTGGTGTTGCGTTCGGAAACGCCTAACGATCGGGACAGGGCGTGGCGCTGCGGATGGTTCGCCGCCTTTCTGGCGTCAATCACGCCTTTTTCGAGGAGCTCGTTCACGGCACTGTGGTCGGCGGTCAGACGCCGCAGGTGACCGTCAAAGAGGTAGGCCCTGCTGTCGCCAACCCAGGCGATTTCGTAGTGACTGTCGATAACACGGAGAACGACCACGGTCGTTCCCATGGCGCCGCTGTTTTCTTCGGATCGCGTGTCTTTATCTGAAGGATCGAGGTTTGCAGAAGCGTCTCGATCCTGTGACTGCCGTGCGCCCTGTCTTTCAATTTCCTCGAGCACCGCCCGGTGCGCGTGCGCGATCGCGCTCTGCAGCGATGCTCCGTCGCGTATGTCTCGGCAAATCACGTCGCATGCAAGGGCAGAGGCGACCTCTCCGTCGCTGTGACCACCGAGACCGTCAGCAACGATCCACAACCCCAACTCTTCGTCGACGGTATAGCTGTCTTCGTTGGCCTCGCGGTGGAGGCCAGGATGGGTTCTTGTGGCGTAGGGAATCATGTGCCGTTCTTGTCTCGTGTACTCCCGCGGAGCCAGCGCGCAGTCTAGCTCATGTGCCGTCGATACCGTAGCCAGGACTGCGACATCCTACTCATCCTTGACGTTCTTGAACGACTCGCGGGTGCTGATGATGGCCATGACGATCAGTCCCGTGGGAACCGCGAAGACGCCGAGGCCGAGCATAAGAACGAAGAAGGTGAACACTTTGCCACCGACGGTAATCGGGTAAACGTCGCCGTAGCCGACCGTGGTCAGCGTTGCCAGTGCCCACCAGAACGCATGAGGTACGGAGGCGAAGCTCTCCGGCTGCGCCTCGCGTTCGAAAAAGTAGATGCCTACGGAGGCGAGGTAGAAGACGAACAGAGCGCCGATGCCAAAAATGGCGAGGTCGACCCACACCATACGGAACGCATCGGCGATTCGTTTGGCGGCATCCACATAGCGAACGAGCTTGAAGAGGCGAAACAGGCGGAATAGCCAGAAAACGCGCAGGCTGCGCAGGTCGACGGCGAACTGCAGGTAAAACGGCAGGATGACCAGAAGGTCGATGATGCCGAAAAAGCTGAACAAAAAGCGCGGCCGGCTCTCGGCCATCCACAGCCGCAGCAGATACTCGGCGGTAAAGATTCCAATCGCGAAGACTTCAAATCCGTGAAGGATCTTCCGTAGCTCCGGCGACAGCGTCGGCATGGTTTCGATCGTGAACGCGACGATCGACAGTACGATGAGGATCTGGATAAAACCGAGGAACCAGCGAATGCCGGGATGGCGCTGCTCCTCAAAGGCGTGGCGGGTGCGGCTGCGAAGCGATCCGCCGTCGGCGGTTTCCGGTCCTGCCACCTCCGCCGCCGGGACTGGGGTCGAGTCGGTCGCTTGCGTGTCTTCGCTGGCTTCCACGGGCGGGCTGCGTTCTCAGCCTGGAGCCGGAGGTTCAGTGGCGCAACAGCGTCTCGCGGTGGTCAGTTGAGGCCCATACCAATAACCAGTCCCACCGCGATCCCAAGTCCGACGAAGATCGCGGCCACAACGATACCCACGGCGCGGTTGTCGTTCCCCAGTTCGGCGTTGATGTCGAGGGGGTTGAGCACGTCGAAGATCCAGTAGCCGAAGATCATGAAGAACAGCGTCAGGCCCGTGCCGAGCGTCGCATAGAGGAAGTTCATTCCGACGATTGTCCAGTCCATCAGCGTATCGCTTCCTTTATCTCAAAGATTCGTTCGACGTAATTCAGGGTTTCTTCCGAACGCCGGCCCGTGACGAGCGGCAGAGCCTCGTGCATGGATTCCCATACCCGGGGATTGAGCCCGCGGTTGATTGCCTGGCGCTGCGCCTTGCGCAGCGTCACGCGGCCCGCGTTATAGGACCCGTACATGAACTTCAGGCGCTCGTCGAGGGCGCGCCCCTTCTGCCAATAGTCAAACTGGTACTTGTTGTACCAGATACCTGCCGCGATGTTCCAACGCGGGTCCTCGAGGGTGCCCGAAACAAACTCCGATTTATTGGAGACTTCCTCAAAGGTTGCCGGCATGAGCTGCATGATGCCGATGGCCCCGACGGGGCTCTTGGCTTCGGGATTCAGGTTGGATTCGGCGATGGCCTGGGCCTTGAAGTAATGCCAGTCAAAGCCAATGCCGAAGAAGCGCTTCGAATACTTGCGAAAGTGCGAATCAAAGGCGGTGACCTCGCGGTACTTCTCGAACCCCTGGGCGTCGACATCACAGGCCAGGGCGCCGCCAAGCAGAACAAGGAGCAGCGCCGCTGCGGTGCGGGTGCGTCTCGCACGCCGCGACGCTTGTCGTGCTAGTGGCCACGATGAATCGGGGGCGAGTGACATGCGGCAGGACACTAGATACATCCCTACAACATACGCAAACCGTGAATGAAGCACCACCTGGCTTGTCTGTAAAGGGTCGCCTCAGAGCGGCGGGCGTCGCGATGTACGCCACCTCGTTGCCACCAAACCCTGCTTTGCGCGCCAGGTCCGCGAAACGCCATACGGGGCGGTGGGTTTTGACACTGCGGGAGCTCGAACGCTGGGAGCGTAGCGCGGTCGTTCGTTGGAGCTAATCCGCTTGCCGCGTCGTCGCCATTCTGCCTTACTCTGTACCGATGGGTGATAGAGTCGTGGCTATGGTCAGCGTGTTGCTACTTTGCTACCTGGGACCCGGGATCATCTTCGGGCTCTGGTTTGTACTCCGGGGACACCGGAAGGTAGACGCGACATCCGCGAGCGCCGGGTTCTTCACAAGACTGCTCTGGTTGCCTGGCGCCGTGCTTCTTTGGCCCGTGCTCACGGCCAAGCTTGTGCGCCGGGACGCGGAGTTGGATGCATGAAACGCCTGCATCGCCGCGCCCACGCGCTCATCTGGCTGCTCCTCCTTCCTTTTCTAATCTTCACCATTTACTGGGCTGATACGGGGCGCCTGGCGCCACCGCCGGCGGTCGATGCGAGCGACGCCAGCGCGGTCGGGGTGCTGCCATGAGTCACGATTACGTGCCGGTCCAGTGGAACCGCTTCAAGGTGATTTACGACCTTGTGCTCTGGGGATCGATCGCGGTCTACCTCGCGGCATTCATCGGTATCAGCAGTGTCGCGGTCCCCGGCAAGGAAGCGCTGTCGTTCGAAATCCTTCTGATCCGTGCCCTGGCGACCTGCGCTTTTGTGCTGCTGACGCTCATCGTTTGCATTGGTCCCCTGGCGCGCCTGAGCCCGCGATTCCTGCCGCTGCTGTACAACCGGAGGCACCTCGGAGTCTCCATGTTTTTCGTCGCCCTGGCTCACGCGGCGCTGGCAACGGTGTGGTATCACGGTTTCGGTGTCGCCAATCCCCTTGCCTCGATTTTTTCATCCCCGGGCAGCCTGTCGCATATCTCGGACTTTCCCTTTCAGCCCTTCGGTGCGCTGGCGTTGCTGGTCTTTTTGCTCATGGCCGCCACGAGCCATGACTTCTGGAACGCGAACCTGGGCGCGCCGCTGTGGAAGGCCCTGCACATGCTGGTGTACCCGGCTTACGGCCTGATCACCGTTCATGTGGCCACGGGGGCGATGCAGAACGCCAATACCGGATTCAGCCCGCTACTGCTCGGCGCAAGCGTAGCGATTGTGGGCGGGCTTCACATCGCAGCTTTTCTTCGCAGCCGGGTAACGAACCAGAACCCGGGGGCCGGTGAGTGGGTGGCGATCGGCCGTTGGCGGGATATCGCGGACAACAGCGCCATTGTGGTGCGCATAGCCCGTGATGAACGCGTGGCCGTTTTCCGCTATGAAGGCAGCAAGCTGGCGGCGGTCTCGAACGTCTGCAAGCACCAGGCCGGTCCCCTGGGAGAGGGCCGCGTGATCGATGGCTGCATTACCTGCCCCTGGCACGGGTTCCAGTATCGGCCGGAAGACGGGCGCGCTCCGCCGCCGTTTGCGGAGAAACTCGCCACCTACAATTTGCGGCTCGAAGGCGACACGCTGTTTCTCCACACCGTCGCCCTGCCGGAGGGCACTGCCCGACCTGTACTGGAGGTTCAAGCATGAGCGAGCGGGAGTTTTTCGTCGGCTATCTCGCCGTGCCGCCTCGTCAGCGGCGTTTCCTCATCGCCGTGGTTACGGCGCTGCTGTGTCTGGCGCTACTCGTTGCTTACGCCGTGGGATCGGCGCAGCTGGCCGACGGCGAGGGGCAGTGGGATCCCTACAGCACCGCGAATGTTCAGGGCTACCTGTCTCTTGATCCCTATCCCGTTCTGCACCGGGCCGATGGGAGCAGCGTGCTCCTGGTTCGAGCCGGGAAGCTTTCGGCGAAGGAGTACGTCCGGAGCTTCGACGGGCGTCATGTGGCGATTCGCGGCACACCGATCGAACGCGGCGGTTGGTACATGCTCGAGCTGTATGCCGCCGAGGACGTGCAGGAGCGACCGCCGACGCAGGGCTACGATCTGCCCGTGAGACGCGCGGGAGAGCAAATCGAACTCGCCGGAGAGATCATCGATTCCAAGTGTTTCCTCGGCGTGATGAAACCGGGCTCTGGCAAGGTCCACCGCGCCTGCGCCGCCATGTGCCTCACCGGCGGGATGCCGCCCATGCTGGTGGTAACCGATGCCAGGGGTGACCGCTACGGATACATGCTCGTGATGTCCGATGGCGCGTCCGCGTCCCTGCAGCTCGTGCCTGACGTAGCCGTACCCGTAACAGTGCGAGGCCGTCTTGAGAAGCGCGGCGACCTCACCTACCTCTATATCGCAGAAGACGGCGTGCGACGTCTCGGTCCTGCGGTTCCGGGTATGAAGGTGTAGCGCAGCGCGCCGTCCGCTATAGATCGAGAACTACATGGACCAGCTTCAGCACATCCTCGGCGAGCTCGCGCACTACATCGACCTCGTCGGCATCGCCATCATTCTGTACGGGTTCTGCCTGGCCTTCGTCGGCTTTCTCGGCGCCGAGGTGGAGCGCTTCAGGCAGGGCTTTATGCCGCAGCAGCTTCTCAAGGTACGGATCCAGCTTGGGGGCTATATCCTGGCGGGCATCGAGTTCATGATCGCCTCGGACATAATTAATACCGTTCTTTCCCGCGAACTTATGGATCTGGCGTTTGTCTCTGCTCTGGTCGTGATACGAACTGCGATCAGTTTCTTTCTTGGGCGCGAAATAAGAGAGCTTGTGGAGATGCCCGCGAACCGGAGTGAGTGAAATGCTGAAACGTATACTCGTCGTCCTGTCTCTGTTGGTCACTGCGGCCAGCGCCTACGGCAAGGACGAAATAAATAGCAGCCTGTTTGGCAACCTCGCCATCAAGGGCACTGATCCTGTCGCCTACTTCGACAACGAAGGACCCGTGAAGGGTAAGAAGGACTTCGAGTATGAGTGGAAAGGCGCAAACTGGCGCTTCAGCAGCGCTGAAAACCGCGACCTGTTCATCGCGAATCCCGAGCGCTATGCCCCGCAGTACGGCGGCTATTGCGCCTATGCGGTGTCGCAGGGCTACACCGCGGGTATAGATCCCGACGCCTGGTCAATTGTTGATGGAAAGCTGTATCTGAACTACAGCCTGGACATCAGGGAGGACTGGGAGAAGATGCGCAACGCCTATATCGAGGCGGCCAACAAAAACTGGCCAGACGTCCTCAAGTAGCTTTCAATGAGCACCCCCGAGACGAGCACGACCATGACCGGCAGATCGCGAAAACTCCAGATCGCGCTAACGATCTACATTTCCTTCGTGTTTATCCAGTCCCTGTTCTTCAAGTTCAGCGGCGCGCCGGAGACCCAGCATATCTTTTCGACCTTGGATGCCTGGGCGGCGGAAAGCTTCGGCGCCTCCGGGCTGTTTCTGCCGCCGGGGCCGTTCAATGCCTACGTGATCGGCTCCGCGGAGCTGGTGGCATCGCTGATGCTTCTGATCGGCCTGGCCGCGCGCTTCCTGTGGGTCAACACCCTTGGCGCGCTGTTGGCGCTGGGAATCATCAGCGGAGCCATAGTCTTCCACCTGTTCACGCCGCTGGGCGTGGACGTGCAGGGCGACGGTGGCCTACTGTTTGCGATGGCCGTCGGTGTTTGGCTTGCGGCACTGGCCCTGATTGTGATGGGACGCAAGGCCATGAAGGCGGGGTCGAGTACCGCGGGACCGGCGACCGCCGCCTAGCCATGACCAGCGCAGCGGATATTCCGGAGAGTACGCACACCCTGGCGGAGTGCAACGTTCAGTACCTGGAGCAGGGCGCCGCGCTGCTTACCGAGCTGAGCGATGCCGAATATGGCGAACCACTCCTACCTGCTTTTTCGCAGGGCATTGGCCCCCACGTGCGCCACATCATCGACCACTACACGACCTTCCTCAATGGCGTATCGAGCGGCCGCGTCGACTACGATGTGCGCGAGCGCGACCCCCGCATGGAAACCAATCGCGATGCTGCGATCGCCCGCCTGCTTGCCCTGGCCGCTCAATTGCGACTCCTTCCCGACGGCGAGGGTGACAGGATGCTGGAAGTCATCATCGACTGCGGCAACGGTGACGCCCAGGCGCGCCAGCCTACCCGCTCTTCGGTCGCTCGCGAGCTGCAGTTTCTGCTCAGCCATACGGTGCATCACTATGCGCTCCTGGCCGCTGCTTTGACGCTCCGCGGCAAAGCCGTACCCGCCGAACTGGGTATGGCGCCTTCGACGCTCCGGTACCAGAAAAGCACCCAATGAATCCCCCGGAGCCGCGGCGCGGTCGGTCGCTGTGGCGACTTATGGCGCTGGGCTACATCGCGCTGCTTATCGTCTCCAACACGGTCCGCCTCATCGACCCTCCCGAGCGTTTCCTGTCGCCCGGGCAACTCACCATCAGCCTGCCCATTCCGGATCGTTCCGCGGGCAGTGACGCCACGGCCAAGATCGCCTACCGCGACTTGGGTCCCGTCGATGCTCCGCCGATCCTGCTGATCCACGGTACGCCGGTCGCGAGTCGAGCCGTTGTGCCCCTGGCGCGGCAACTTGCCGGGAACTACCGCGTGATCGTGCCCGATATGCCCGGCTTCGGCGCGTCCCAGATGCACATTCCCGATTACTCCTATGCGACCCACGGCGTGTATATGCGAGCGCTGCTTGATGCGCTTGGGATCACATCGGTCCATGCCGTGGGCTACAGCCAGGGTGGGGGTGTGATCCTCTCCCTCGCCGACCAGGCGCCGGAGCGCGTGCGCTCGCTCACCATGGTCTCGGCTATCGGTGTGCTAGAGCTTGAACTGCTCGGCGACTACCACGCCAACCGCGCCGTTTACGCTGCCCAGTACGGTCTGATCGTAGGTGCCAAGTGGCTGCTGCCACACTTCGGCGCGCTCGACGATATGGTTCTCAGCGTGCCCTATGCACGCAACCTGCTCGAATCGGATCAGCGCCTGCTGCGCGATGCGCTCGAAGGCTATACGGGAGACATGCTCATCACGCACGGCCGCGGCGATGGCTTCGTACCCCTGGAAGCCGCCCTTGAACACCATCGCCTGGTGGCGCGCAGCGAACTGACCCTGTTCGAGGGCGGTCACCTCATACCCATCTTTGAACCGGCCATGATTGCGGCGGCGATTTTGCCGTTCCTGGATCGCGTAGAGTCCGGCGAGGAAGCGTTCGATGCGGCCACACTCGCTGAGCGCCGCCGGCGCGCCGCCGAGCCCTTCGACTGGAGCGCTGTTCAGGCGTTCTCGGGCATTCGACTGGCGGTAATGCTTCTGCTGCTTGCCGTCGCCACGTATGTCAGCGAAGACCTGGCCTGCATCGCCGCGGGCCTGCTCGTGGCACGCGGCATGCTCGAGTTTGTTCCGGCGGTAGGCGCCTGCCTGGCGGGAATTTTCACCGGCGACGTGCTTCTCTATCTCGGTGGCCGGCTGTTCGGAGCCGCCGCGGTGGGTCGCGCGCCGGTTCGATGGTTGGTGAGCGCCGATCGCCTGGCCCAGAGCCGCGCCTGGTTTGAGCGCCGGGGCGCCGTTGTGTTGCTCGTCAGCCGCTTTGTACCGGGAACACGCGTTCCGAGTTATGTGGCCGCGGGCGTTCTCGGCATGTCGATCTGGCGCTTCTCGGCACTCCTCTTGCTGGCCGGCGCCATCTGGACACCGCTCATCGTCGGTCTCGCCTGGGCCGCGGGCAGCAGTGCCTTGCCCATGATTGAGAGCTATCAGCGCTTTGGTCTCGCGATGGCGGTCGGTCTTGCCGCGCTGATCTGGCTCGCGCTCCGTGTGGTCCTGCCGATTTTCAGTGAACGGGGCAAGCGCTGGCTCCATACGGGCGCGTCATCCCGACAGCGTGAATCGCAGTGACCGGTGATGGTGAAAGTCCCGCCGCTGCGGCGAGGGACGCCCGGACGCTGCACCAACGCGCCCGCGGCGCGCTGGACGCCGTGTGTGTGGTTTACGGGATAGACCCGCGCCGGGTCTATCTCACGTCCATGGGCGGACGCAACGGTGGCCTCGGCAACGCGATCCCCGTGCCCGTTCCCTTTCGCCGTCGCTACCTGCTGCGTTACCACCGCTGCATGCGCGACGCTGAGCCCCTGGCGCTGCGCGGTCTCTTCGCCCACGAACTCATGCACGTGGTGCACTACTCGCACGCCAGTTACGGCGAACTCCTGGGGTTCATGGGTCGCTACGTTCTGTTTCTGCTCACCGCCGGCACGCGTTTTTCGGCGGCCGCTACCTGGGCCCGCGCCCTGGAGCACCTGACCGACCTGATGGCGGTGCAGCGGGGTGAGGCCGCCAGCCTGGCCGCCTGGAAGCGTTTCAAGGCCCGGGCTATCGAGCGCGGGGATATCTGCGATGGCCTCCATGAAATGTATCTGAGCAGCAACGAAATCGACGCTGTCGGTGCGTCCGACGGCGCGTTGAAGTTGGCTGTGGACAACTGCATTGGGACACTGGCATGTCAGGATGCGCTGCATCCCTTTCGAAGGCCGGCGTCGTGAAGCGCTGGGAGTATCACAACATCCACGTACTCCTGGCGCCGGTGTATCTGCAGATGGTCGGCTGGTGTCTGCGCTTCGGCGTGACGCCCATGGGCATCTTCAAGGCCAACTACGGCCTGGATCACGGCGGCGCTACCTTCGCGTCGAAGTTCGCGATCCAGATGAGCTTTCCGCAGGACGCGTTTCCGCCGACCAGCCTCGTGGCCGGCGACGGCGAGCGTTCACAACGCCTGGCCCAGATCACTGACTTCGCCCGGGCGCATAGCTATCCCGTCGTTCTCAAGCCCGACCAGGGTCGCATCGGCTACGGGGTCACACTCCTGCACGACGATCAGGACGCGCAACGTTTCGTCGATGAAATCGCCGCGGACTACCTGCTGCAGGCCCACGCGCCGGGCCCTCTCGAGTTCGGCGTGTTCTACGTACGCCAGCGCGGCGAGCCCCGCATCTTTGCCATCAACAGCAAGGAGTTTCCCGCGGTCACCGGCACCGGCGAGCACCGCGTTGCCGAGCTCATTGATCTCGATGCCCGTCTGGCCCTATTTAAGAGCCTGTTCAATCAGCAGCGCTTCGACGAGGTGCCCGCGGCGGGGGAGTCCGTTGTGCTGTCTTCTGTCGGTAGCCATACCCTGGGCTGCGTGTTCCGGGACGTGACGCACCTGCGCACGCGGGAGATGCTCGCCGCTGTCCACGCGGCGGTCGGCATCGATGGCTTCAACTACGGACGGCTCGACGCGCGCACCGGCAGCATCGAGGCGTTGCAGCGCGGTGAGTTCGAGGTCATTGAGGTTAACGGCGTGGAGTCGCTGGCGACCAACGCTTTCGATCCGGACTTTTCCTATCGTCAGGGTCTGCGCTGGTTCCGGGATCAGTATCGCCTGCTGATCGCGATTGCGGCTGAACATAAGAGTGTCGAGATGGATCTTCTGGGCTACCGCGAGTTCTTCAAACGCGTTGCCCACGCCGAGGACAGCATCGCCCGGCTGGGGTCCCTGGTGCACTTTGCGCCGGCGGCGCAGAAAAACAGGCCCTAGCTTGAAGCTACTCGGTCGGGAGTGAGGGTCTAGGCGGCATAACACGCCGGCAGGCCATGGTTCTTCGCGCTTTGACACTCCGCCTCAACGCGCCCATCGAAGATCTGCATGCTGCGAATGTGCATGGGGATTCCTGCCTGGAGGTGTCAGAGGCGATAAATCCTGCTGGACAAAACCCTTGCAGGGGTCAATGTTTGTTCAGTCTATTTCCTAAGTGATTGGTGAACGAATGCCGCTTCTTGACCGCCGCACGCTCCTCCTCGCCGGTGCCACGCTCCCGGCTGTCACTATCAGCACGCCTCAACTTCGCGCGGCGATACCCGAAGGCAGCCTCAAGCCCTATGCGGATTGCGTGGTTCTAGGCGCCGAAGTGCTCACGATGGACGATGCTCAACCGCTGGCCGAGGCAATCGCCATTCGCGGCGACCGAATCCTGGCCGTGGGCAGTGTCGACGCCATCCGCGAGTTCATGGGTCCGGACACGGTAGAGATCGATGCCGCGGGGAAACTCGTGGTGCCGGGCCTCATCGACTCGCACAGCCATCCACTGCTGGCCCGAGAGGCGGTTGGTGTCGACGTCAATCTCCGTTCCATCGTCGACGTGCAGCAGGCGCTGGCGCGCAAGGCGGCGCAGTCGCCGCCCGGGGTCTGGGTTATCGGCGTGATGTACGACGACACCAAGTTCATCGAGGGCCGCCCACTCACGCGGAAAGACATCGACGCGGCCGTGCCCGACAAGCCCGTGTTTGTTGCCCATCGGGGTGGGCACACCGCGGTGGTGAACAGCGCGGGCTTCGCCGTCGCCGGGATCACGGCGGATACGCCGGATCCGGAAGGCGGAAAGTTCTACCGCGAGGACGGCCAGCTGACCGGAAAGGTCGCCGAGCACGCTATGGACCCGATTCGCGTGGCCGGCCGCTGGCCCGCCGTGACCCGCAGGCTCATGCAGGAATCGGTGCGACGCACGTCGGCCAAGATGGCCGCGGCGGGCCTGACATCGACCACGGACGCCTTTGGCTCGCGGGAAGGTTTCATCGCCTATCAGGATGCCCTGGCGGCGGGGGAGATGCATTTCCGTCTGTCATTCATGCCCGGGGCGATGGATCGGGGCATCGGCCGGGGGAGTATCTTCAGCGCCCTCAAGGACGCCGGCATGCGTTCGGGCTTCGGCGACGAGATGCTTCGCATCGGCGCCGTGAAGTACTCGGCCGATGGCTCCGCCTCCGAGCGCACCATGAGCATGAGCACGCCCTATGCGGGGCGCCCCGATGACTTCGGCATTCTGACCATGAGCCAGGAAGAGATCGATGCCGCGGTGGAAGACGCCTTTGAAAACGACTTCCGTATCGGCATTCACGCCAACGGGGATGTCGCGATCGAGCGGGTGCTCTCCGCCTATGAGCGTGTGCTGGCGGGACACACGGGAATCAATCCTCGCTGGCGCATCGAACACTGCTCCCTGGTGAACGACAACCTGCTGCGGCGCATTAAGGCCATCGGCGTCGTGCCCACACCGTTCTACACCTACGCCTACTATCACGGCAACAAGTGGGTCGACTACGGGCCGATGAAAATGGAGGCCATGTTCGCCCACCGTTCGTTCCTCGATTACGGCATTCCGGTAGCGCCGGCGTCCGACTTCACGCCGGGGCCTTACGAGCCCATGATGGCGATCCAGAGCATGGTCACGCGCAAGGACATGCAGGGCCGCGTCTGGGGCGGCAGCCAGCGCATCAGCGTCGAGCAGGCCCTGCGCATCTGCACGATGCACGGTGCCTACGCGTCCTTCGAAGAGGGCATCAAGGGCTCGCTGACGCCGGGCAAGCTTGCGGACTACGTCATCCTGGATGAAGACCCGCGGAAGATAGACCCGGACCACATCGTCTCGATCAAGGTGCTGCGAACGGTGCTCGGCGGTCGCGATACGCACATCGCCTAGGGACGCAAGGAGCCGGGACCGGGCGGAGCGCCCCAAATGCGGGTCGCTGCCCTATACTCGGCGCCCAATCCAATGCTGCCGAGACCCGGTACCGTCATGTTGACCGTCCTATTGAATAGATCCGCTCGACTGTTGTTTGCATCCCTGCTCTGCGTTGTCAGCGCCAGCGCCTGTTCACAGACCCGCGATACCGGCGCCCTTCCCGCCGACGCGGCGGGCAGGCTGAGCAACGAAGCCATCTTTACGACCGAAGACTTCGAGGCGAAAAAACCCGGCACCACGCAGTGGCTCACAGCAGAAAACGCCTACACCGTGCTCGAAGACTCCGCCGCGGCATTGGAGGCTCGCCCAGAGGCCGCCGACGCTGCGGAAGGAGACGAAGACGAGGCGCCCGTGCCCCAGGATATTGTCGCCTATGACCTGGATACGCTGGAGCGTCGCGTGCTCGTGAGCGCGGCGCAGCTTACGCCCGAGGGCGCTGATCAGCCGCTGGTGGTAGACGACTACGCCTGGTCGGACGATCGCCAGCGCCTGCTCATATACACCAACAGCGAGCAGGTGTGGCGGGTGAAGAGCCGGGGCGACTACTGGGTGCTCGACCTGGAAAGCGGCAAGCTTCGCCAGCTCGGTGGTCCCGACGCCGAACCGTCGTCCCTGCAGTTTGCCAAGTTTGCGCCGGACGGCCGCACCGTTGCCTACGTCCGCGATGCGGATATCTTCGTGGAGAATCTCCAGGGTGATATCAACAAGCTCACCGAGCGCGACAGCGACGACGTGATCAACGGCATCATGAGTTGGGCCTACGAGGAAGAGTTCAGCATCCGCGACGGCTTCCGCTGGAGCCCTGACGGTCAGCGCATCGCCTACTGGCAGTTTGATACCTCGGGCGTGCGCGATTTCATGCTCATCGACAACACCTCCGAGCTGTACCCGACGGTGACGCGCATTCCCTACCCGAAGGTAGGCGAGACGCTGTCTGCAGCGCGCATCGGCATCGTTTCGGCGACCGGCGGCAACACGGTGTGGGCGAAGACCCAGGGGGATCCGCGACAAAACTATATCCCGCGCATGCAGTGGGCGGGTGCGAGCGATACGGTGCTGCTGCAGCAGGTGAATCGACGCCAGAATCGCAACGAGCTTTTCTACGTGAACGCGGAGAGCGGCGCGCTGACATCGGTGCTTGTCGACGAAGAAGCAGCGCATCTCGACGATTTTCATGATGTGGAGTGGCTGGACGATGGGGGCGCATTTACCTTCATCAGCGAGCGCAGTGGGTGGCGGCATATCTACCGCGTGTCGCGGGACGGCCGCTCCATCGTCGACCTCACGCCCGGGGACTACGACGTCGCCAGCCTCGTGGCGGTACACGAGGACTCCAACGCGCTCTTCTTCACGGCCTCCCCCGTCGACATGGCGGCCCGGTACCTCTATACGGCGACTTTGGACGACCCGAGTCCCGCGCGACGGCTTACCCCGGAAAGCTTCATCGGTGACAACGGCTACGACGTTGCCGACGACGGACGGCACGCGATCCATCAGCATTCACGCATGCTGCAGCCCACGCAGTACCGATTGGTTTCCCTGCCCGATCACAGGGAGCGCCAGTTGCTTGAGGGGAATGAAGAGCTGTTTGATCGACTGGCCGCTCTGGACGTAGCGGCCCCCGAGTTCTTTACGGTAACCGCCCGCGACAACCTTGGTCTCGACGGATTCATGCTGCGGCCGGCGGATTTCGATCCCTCTCGTTCCTATCCCCTGATCGTATACGTTTACGGAGAAGTCGCCGGGCAGACCGTCCGCGATCGCTGGGCCGGGGATCGCAATCTATGGCATCTGCTGATGACGCAGCGCGACTACGTGGTGATTTCCATCGACAACCGGGGCACGCCCTCGCTCAAGGGTCGCGACTGGCGCAAGGCGCTGTATGGCGGTATCGGCATACTGTCCTCGCGCGATCAATACGACGGACTCGAAGAGCTGCTTTCCAGGCACTCTTACCTGGACCCGAAGCGCGTTGGCATCTGGGGCCACTCCGGTGGGGGCTCCATGACCCTGAATATGCTCTTCCGCTACCCCGAGGCCTACGCGGTCGGCGTTTCCCGGGCTCCGGTCACCGATCAGCGGCTCTACGATGCAATCTACCAGGAACGCTACTCGGGCCTTCTCGAAGAACATGCTGAAGGCTACGAACAGGGATCTCCGATCACACACGCGGACGGCCTGGCGGGCAAGCTGCTCCTCGTTCACGGTACCGGCGACGACAACGTTCACTACCAGAGCAGTGAGCGCTTGATCAATGAGCTGGTGCGCCTGAACAAGCCCTTTGACTTTCTTTCCTACCCAAACCGCCGTCATGGAATACGCAGCGGAGAGGGCACAGAGCTGCACCTGTACTCGACGATGACGCGGTACTTTGACGAGCATCTCTGAGCACCGATTATGTACACGCCCGCCCATTTCGAAGAAACGGATCAGCGCCGGGTTCGGGGCCTGATGAATGCGCATCCCCTGGCCGCACTGGTGGCGCATACGCCGCAGGGCCTGGTTGCGAACCACATGCCCGTCCTGCTTCGCGACGACGAGCAACTCATCGGTCATGTCGCCCTCGCCAACGAACTGCACACAGTCCTCGAGGAAGGCCAGGAGGTCCTGCTGATCTTCCGGGGGGAGGACAGCTACGTATCTCCGAACTGGTATCCGAGCAAGGAGCAGCACCATCGACACGTCCCGACCTGGAACTACCAGGTTGCGCACGTGCACGGCCGCGTCAGTTTTCAGCATGACGAACCGAGCAAGCGCGCCGCCGTGGCCATGCTCACCCGGCATCACGAGCGCGCGACGAACGCGGAGCGGGCGTGGAAGATGAGCGATGCACCGGCCGACTTCATGGCGGATATGCTCGCAGCGATTGTCGCGTTTCGCATCGACATCGAACGGATTTTTGCGAAATCCAAGCTTAGCCAGAATCGTGACGCGGCGGATTTCGCCGGTGTGGCCGATGCGCTGGAGGCGCGGGGAAAAGCCCAGCTTGCTACCGCAATGCACGAGTTCTCACCTTCAGGAGACCGCTAGCGCATGGAGCGTTTCGCTCGGCTGAGTCTCACCCGCGCCCCTTGCCAGGCAGAAGTTCCGCGTCCTGCTCCTTCTTTTTGAAGCGCAAGATGTGAAGAGCGCTGTCTAGGTAGATCACGGCCTCGGGGCCCAGGCACGTCGGCGCGGAGTGGCGAGACGGAGGAACGTGCCAGCGATGTCGACTCGTTACACAGTCGGGGTACAGTACGGCTTGTCAACGCATACCCCAGCTCAATCCATGGCCGGGTCGGCGCAAACACTACACCGGGAGTAATACCGCTATGACACGCACTAAAAGAATAATCGTGACGCTCGCATCCTGTGTGCTCGCGCAGCTCGCAACCAGTTCAGCGGCGCAGGAGATGGACGATGTGGTGATCGAGGCGCAACCGCTGCGCGACGGCATCTACATGCTTACCGGTCGCGGGGGGAATATAGGCCTCAGCGTTGGCGACGACGCGACGTTTATCATTGACGATCAATTCGCACCCCTGACCGAGAAGATCGTCGCGGCGATCGCCGAGATCAGCGACCGCCCGGTGGAGTATGTGCTGAATACACACTGGCACTACGATCACACCGGCGGCAACGAAAACTTTGGGAAGAGCGGCAGCCTGATCCTGGCCCATGACAACGTGCGCACCCGCATGGTGGCGGGGCAGACGATGGCGAGTGGACGTGTGATAGAGCCCGCACCCGATGCGGCACTGCCTGTCGTTACTTTCAATGATGAGCTGGGGCTGCACGTCAACGGCCAGACGGTTCGCGGCATCTACGTGAAAGCCGCGCACACGGATGGCGACATGATCATCCATTTTGCCGAGGCGAACGCCATGCACATGGGCGATATCTTCAATCACGGTAGCTATCCCTTCATCGACCTCGGCAGCGGCGGAAACATCAACGGCATTATCGACGGCTGCGCGAAAGCGCTGGAGCTTGCCGATGACGACACGCTGATTATTCCGGGGCACGGCGTGCTGGCGAACAAGGACGATTTGCAGCGCTACCACGACCGCCTCTTCGCGATTCGAGACCGTATCGCAGAGCTTATGGAAAGTGGTAACTCGCTTGAGGAGATACTCGCGGCGAAGCCGACCGCGGACTACGACAAGGAGGTGAACACGGGCGGCTTTGTGAAGCCCGAAGGCTTTATCAAGGCAGTGGTGACCTCCCTTGAGAATCAGGAGACCTGATCACTCGAGGCTCCGAGCGAAATCCATGGACTGCCGAGTCGGCTGCGCGGCCTGCTGCGTCGCGCCTTCCATTTCCTCACCCCTGCCCGGTATGCCCGAGGGCAAAGCCGCGGGTGTGCGCTGCGTAAACCTTGATCCCCAGTCACGTCGTTGTCGAATCTGGGGCAGCGATGTCTATCCCGATGTGTGTCGAGATTTTCTCGCGGCATGGGACGCATGCGGGGACTCCACCGAGCAGGCTCTGAATCGGCTGTCCCGGTTCGAAAGAGAAACCACGCCTACGACCATCGCGGTGTCGCGGGAGTAGAGTCAACTGATTCGCCGCGTGGCGTATCGCTTCGCATTCTACAAATGCGTCTCGATAGCATTAAAACCCGGGTAATACCGCGAAAATTGCGGTTCTAATCGTCGACCCGGGCTCGGGTTACGAAAAACTCTGAATTAAGTACTGGCCCTGTCTAGCGGGCCCTCGTTGGAGGGCTATACTTCGGCGCCTGTTTATCCCGAGGACGCCACTATGAAGCTGACCATAAACGGCCAGGAGCAGGAACTCGACGCCGATCCCACCATGCCCCTGCTCTGGGCGCTTCGCGATCTTCTGGACATGACCGGCACGAAGTTCGGCTGCGGAGCGGGCCTCTGCGGCGCGTGTACGGTCCAGCTCGATGGCCTCGCTATCCGCAGCTGCATCACGCCGCTGGCCGCGGTCGAGGGCAGGGCGGTGACCACGATCGAAGGACTTTCCGAGGACGGCAGCCATCCCGTGCAGCAGGCCTGGGCCAAGCATCAGGTGCCGCAGTGCGGCTATTGCCAGCCGGGCCAGATGATGCAGGCGGCATCTCTATTGGCGGAAAACCCAAGCCCCGACAGCGAGGACATCGACAAGGCCATGCAGGGCAACATCTGCCGCTGCGGCACCTATCCGCGCATCAAGGCTGCCATCCTCGATCTAGCGGAGCCAGCGGCATGACTCCTTACTTTGATCTTTCCCGTCGACGCTTTCTCCGCACCACCGTAGTTGGTGGTGCGGCCGTGTTGAGTATTCCGCTCCTCGGTCGTCAGGCCGGTATCCCGGGGGCTATCGCCCAGGAAGTGGCCACCACGAGTGATGCAGCCCTGTTCGTTTCCCTTATGGATGACGGTCGTGTCGAAATCACCTGCCACCGATCCGAGATGGGGCAGCACGCGCGGACGGCCGTCGCGCAGATCGTGGCCGACGAGATGGAGGCCGACTGGGATCGCATCGTCATTGCCCAGGCTCTCGGCGACAAACGCTACGGCGATCAGAACACCGACGGCTCGCGCAGCATCCGCTTTAACTTCGAGCGCCTGCGCCTCGTTGGCGCCAGCTTTCGAAGTATGTTTGCCGAGGCCGCCGCCCAGGGCTGGGATGTGAGCGCCGACACCTGCCGGGTAGAGCAGCACCGCGTGTATCACGACGACACCGGTCGCTCTATCGATTTCGCCGACCTGGTCGCCACGGTCAGCGGCATGGAGCCGCCGGCCGCAACCTCCCTCACCCTGAAAGACCGGGATGCATGGCGCTACATTGGCAAGGGCAAAGCCACGGTCGACATGCAGGACATTCTCACCGGCCGCGGCCACTTCGGCGCCGATGTGCGCCTGCCCGATACGGTTGTCGCCAGCATCGAGCGGCCGCCGGTGGTTCTGGCGAAGGTGGAGTCCTTCGATGCCAGCGAGGCTCTCAAGGTGCCGGGGGTGGTCGACGTTGTGGAGATGCCGGCCCTCACCGAGAACCCGGTGCTGTTCAAGCCTCTGGGTGGCGTTGCCGTGCTCGCGACCAACACCTGGGCCGCGCAGCAGGCTCGCTCGAAGCTCAAGATTGAATGGAGCGCTTCGCCGAACCAGGGCTACTCGTCGGATGCCTTCCGCGAGGTTCTTTCGGCGGCTACGGATTCCGCCAGCGACGTTCACACCGATCGCGGTGATGTAGACGCCGCATTGGCTGACTCCCAGCGCACTCACTCAGCGCGCTACTACGTGCCGCACCTTACCCAGGCGCCCATGGAGCCACCCGCCGCCACCGCCCGGGCTACGGAAGATGGCGTGGAGGTGTGGTCAAGCAGTCAGAATCCCCAGGCCGATCAGCAGTTGATCGCCGGATTCCTGGGACTGGATGAGAGTAAGGTGAAGGTCCACGTCACGCTGCTCGGCGGAGCCTTCGGACGCAAGTCCAAGCCCGATTTTGCCGCCGAAGCCGCCTATCTGGCGCGGACAACCGGACGCACAGTGCGCGTTCAATGGAAGCGCGAGGACGATATTCGTCACGGCTTTTACCACACGGTGAGCGAGCAAAAGCTCGAGGGCGGAACCGACACGGCTGGAAAACTGACGGCGCTGCGCCACCGGTCAACCTTCCCGACCATCGCGGCCACCTTCTCTCCCGGCGCCGAGGTGCCCAGCTTCGAGACCGATCTTGGTCTTTCGGACGCTCCCTACGCCATCGAACACATGCGCGCAGAAACCGGCCGCGCGCCGGCCCAGGTGCGCACCGGCTGGATGCGCTCCGTGGCCAATATCTATCACGTGTTTGCGCAGCAGTCCTTCATGGCCGAGCTTGCGGACGCGGCGGGTCGCGATCATCTCGAGTTCATGCTCGAATCCATCGGTCCCGATCGCGCGATCGACTTCGCGGCTACGGGTTCCAAGTTCAATAACTACGGCGCGGATTTTGAAGAGTACCCCTTTGAGACCGGGCGCCTGAAGCACGTGCTTGAGCGCGCCACGGCCAACGCGGGCTGGGGCCGCGAGCTGCCCGAGCGCTCCGGTCTCGGCCTTGCGGTGCATCGCAGCTTCCTGACCTATGTCGCGACAGTGGTCGAGGTACAGGTCAGCGAGAGTGGCGAGCTATCGATCCCCGGTGTGTGGATGGCCGTGGACGCGGGCACGGTGGTGAATCGGGATTCGGTGCGCAATCAGATGCAGGGGGCTTCCGTATTCGGCCTCAGCCTGGCCTTGCATTCGCAGATCACGGTGGCGGATGGCGCCGTTGAGCAGGCCAACTTCCATGACTACAAGGTTGCGCGTATGCCGGAGGCTCCGGCGTCGATCGATGTGGAGGTGGTGGATAGCGACGCACCCCCCGCCGGTGTCGGGGAACCGGGCACGCCGCCCTTCGCACCGGCGCTGTGCAATGCGATCCATGCGGCCACCGGCAGGCGCATCCGCGAGTTGCCGATCGGGGCACAGCTCCGCGCCTAGAGGAGTTAAAGGAGTGGCCAGGGCGTCGATGCCTCACTCGGCGCCGAGGCCGCTCATCACGAAGCTGTTCAGTCCGCCGATCAGCTTCGCGATACGCACTTCGCTCAACACGCTCCGATACGCCGTTCCCTCGATCAGCTCCACGATCAACTGAGCGGCCTCGCGCGCGTCGAGGCGAGTTGCGAACTCACCGGCGCTGACGCCGCGTTCAATCACTTGCGCGACGGTCCCCACCAGCTCCTCTCGGTTGGCGAGAAACAGCGCCGCTATGTCGGGCTTGCGCAGAGCTTCGCTGGCAATTTCGATGCTCAGGATCACGTTTTCCGGCTGGGCCAGGTAGCGGGCGTAAGCCTTTAGGAATTTCTCCAGCGTTCGTTTCGCAGGCCTGTCCCGCCCCAGATCCCGGATGAAGGGTGCGAGATCGGACCGCTCCATGGCTGCGATCTCCGCCAGCACATCATGTTTTCCCGGGAAGTGGTTGTAGAGATTCCCAAGGCTGACTCCCGCGCACTTGGCGATATCTCGCACCCCGGTCTGGTGATAGCCGTGCTCCAGGAAACACTCTAGGGCCGCCTGGAGTATCTGCTCGCGGCGCCTCAGCACGTTCGCTTCTCGCTTGCCGCTGGTGATTTCTGCCTTCTTTGTCATCATCTCGAATCGGTAATTGAACGAACGACCGTTCATATTGTACACTGCCGAACCGCGCCATACACGTCGCCCGGGAGGGGCGTCATCGACTTGAGCGCGAAACATGACAGAGGCGGAAGGTTGTTGAAAGACTCGAAATACACGCTACCCCGGCGCTGGCCTGGTATTGCCGGCGCGTTCGCTATGCTGTTGCTCGCTGTTCTTCTGACTTTTGAGGCGGAAGATCCGGTACGTGTCAGCGTAGCTTCGGAGGAGGCCGCAGCCCCTCCCGTATCCGTTATCCCGGTGGCTGCCGGCGACACGCGAGCCAGGGTCAGCGCTTTTGCCGAGCTTCGGCCGCGATGGAACGCGGCAATCCGTTCCGCCGTCAGTGGCCGCATCACAGCCGTGCTCGATACAGCCCTCGCGGGGCAGCGGGTCGAAGCGGGGGAGACGCTGTTTACCATCGAGCGGACTGCCTTTGAGACGGCCGTCGCCGCCGCTGAACTCCAGCTCGAAGAAGCCCGTCTCGTGCTTTGGCAGGCCGAGAACGCGGTTACGCTGGCGAAAGGAGAGTTCGCGCGCAGTGGGACCGAGGCGCCGAACGATCTCGCCCTGCGCCTGCCGCAGCTGCGCATCGCGCAGCGGAGCGTGGCATCCGCCGAGGCGCAGCTCAGGGCGGCGGAGCGTCAGCTGGACGACACAACCGTAATTGCGCCCTTCGCGGGAATCGTAACCCAGCGCCTCGTCAGTCTCGGACAGACCGTGACCGCCGGCGAGGCGCTCCTGCAGCTGTCCGACGACCGGGAGTACGAACTCACGGTCGAACTTCAGCAGCATGACTGGGACCTCCTGGCCCATCCCATCGTGGGTACGGAAGTGGCGCTCTTTCATCGCGACGGCACGGCCATGGGAGCGGCGCGGGTGCGCCAGGGCGGCGGTTTCCTGGATCCACAAACGCGTCAGCGGCAGGTATTTCTTGCGGTCACGGACGGCGACGGCACCCTGCTCGCGGGAGACTTCGTGCGGGCCAGTTTCACCGGCCGGCTCATTCCCAGAACTCTGGAGCTTCCCGAATCCGTCCTTACCCGCACCGGCCATGTCTGGTTCGTAGACGCTGACAATCATCTTCAGCGTTTTGAGCCGGATATTCTCCTGCGCACGGACGAGCGTCTCGTCATCCGGGCCCCGAAAGAATTGGACGCGGCGCTGGTCGCCCTCACGCCCCTGGCATCGTTCTTGCCCGGACAGCGCGTGAACCCGCTGACGCGGGGCTGAGGCTCTCCTTATGCATGCCCTTACGGGATGGTTTCTGCGCAATCCGGTCGCTGCGAATCTGCTGATGGCCCTGATTCTGTTCCTGGGTGTTCAGACGGCGCTCACGATCAGGATCGAGGGATTCCCGCGCATCCCCGCGGAAACCGTGGAAATAACGGTTGCGTATCCCAATGCCAGCGCTGAGCAGGTAGCGGAGCTCGTTACCGCCAAAGTGGAACAGGCGCTGGAAGGACTGGAAGGCGTGCGCAGCATTACCTCCCAGTCTTCCAACGGCCTGGCGCTCGTGTCCGTGCGTCGAAGCGCCGGCGAAGATCTTCAGGACGTTCTGGATCGCGTGCGATTGCGCATCGACGGCATCCCGGATTTCCCGCGGCGGGCGCGCCGGCCGGTGATCGAAACCTCGGAGTTCACCTTGCCCGCGCTGTACGTCAATCTTCACGGCCCGGCGGATCCCACGAGCCTTCAGACCCTGGCGGAGCGGCTCAAGGAAGAACTCACGGCGCGGCCGGAGCTCTCGAAACTGAAGATCTGGGGGTTGATACCCCGCCAGCTCCGGATCGAGATCGAGCCGCAGCTCCTGCGCCACTACGATCTCACCGTGGAGGACGTCAGCGCCGCGATCCGGGCCAATTCGCTGGATTTCCAGGCCGGAGAGCTGCGCACAAGCGGCGGTTCAATCCTCCTGGTCGCGGATGATCGCGCGCGCTTCGCGCCGGAGTACGCCGCACTGCCGATTATCGAGCGCGCGGACGGTTCTCGCGTGAATCTGGGCGATATCGCGCGCATCGAAGACGCCTACCTCGAAGGCGATTATCTGTTCCGCTTGAACGGCGAGCCCACCGTGGGCATGGAAATACTTGTAGGGCAGAAGGAGAACCTCCTGGAGATCAGTCGCGTTGTTCGCGATGTGGTCGAACGCTTCGAAGCCCAGCTGCCCCCGGCGATCTCCACCACCGTCTGGGGTGATAGTGCGGCATACATTGCCGAGCGACTGGCTTTGCTGCGCTCCAACGGCATTCAGGGTCTGCTGCTGGTGACGCTCATGCTCGCCGTGTTCCTGAACATTCGCCTCGCGTTCTGGGTGGCCATGGGGATTCCAGTGTCGGTCATGGGAGCCCTGGCGGTCGCGGGTACGGATTGGGTGGATTACTCGCTCAATGACGTGACGACCTTCGGCCTGATTATCGCCCTCGGCATTCTCGTGGACGATGCCGTCGTCGTAGGGGAGAGCGTGTTCGAAGAGCGGCGGACTACGCCGGACCCCATCACCGGCACGGAGAGAGGTGTGGCGCGGGTTTCCCTGGCGACGGTGTTCGGCGTCCTGACCACCGTTGCCGCCTTCTACCCCATGCTGCTCATCGACAACGCGCTGGGAAAGGTGCTCGCCGGTTTCGCCGCCATCGTGATTTTTGCCCTGCTGTTTTCCCTTGTGGAAAGCAAGCTTATATTGCCGGCGCATCTCGCGCGCGTGCCGTTGTCAGAGAGCAGGCGCAACCTTGCAGCAAAACTCTGGGGCTACGTACAGCGCGGCGCCAGGCGGTCTCTCGCGTGGGTGCGAGATCGACTCTACGCACCGCTGCTCGTGCGTGCCCTGCGTCATCGCTACGCCGTGTCCATCCTCTTTATCGCCGCGGCCACGGCCGGGCTGGGAATGCTTGCCAAGGGCAGGATCGAGACCGTCTTCTTCCCCGACGTACCCGGGCAGGTCATCTCGGTACAGATGGAGATGGACGCGCGGGCGCCCTTTGCCCTCACTCGTGACAACGTGGACCGCATCGAGGCGCTCGGTCGAGCGATCAATCGGGAGCTACAGCAAGAGACCGGCATGGCCGAAGCGCCCATTGAGACGTTCTTCGCCATCGTCGAGAGTCCGCGACGAGCGCAGCTATTTGCGGAGCTGCTCCCGGTGGAGCAGCGGCCCGACGTTCCGGTGCTTGAGGTCGTGCGGCGCTGGCGCGAGCGCGTTGGCGCGGTGGAGGGAGCGACGGAACTGGAGTTCAGCGGTTCGGAAGCCCTGGCGGGGGGGTTCCAGCTTCGGCTTGTATCCAAGGACCGGGAACTGCTGCGTCGTGCCAGCGAGGAGCTCCGTGCCTATCTCGCCGGCATTGAAGGCGTATCCAATGTGCGCGACAGCCTGGATGGAGGGCAGCCGGAGCTGCGGCTGAAGCTGCGCCAGGAAGCCCGGAGTCTTGGCTTTACCGCGGAGCGGCTCGCGACGCAGATCGGCTTCGGTTTTGGCGGCGCCGAAGTCACGCGGATTCAGCGCGACGGGTCTGAACTGCGAGTGCTCGTTCAGAATTCGCGCGCCGCGCGCGACACGGTGGACGATCTCCTGGGTACTCGACTGCGCAGCAGCAGCGGCGCCTGGGTGCCGCTGGATACGGTCGCGGAAGTCACCGGATCCTACGCCCAAAGCGCCGTAATGCGCCGCGATGGCAAGCGCATGAACGTCGTGCAGGCGTCCATAGACCGATCGCTGGTTGCCCCGGAGGAGGTGGGCCAGGCGGTTTTCGAGCGGGTTGTGCCCGACTTGCGCAACCGCTATCCCAGCGTGGAGTTTCTTGCCGCGGGCGAACTCGAAGAGATTGGTGAGATTCGCGGTGGGCTTGTGCGCGCGCTCCTGCTCGCCGCCGTGCTGATCTACATACTCATGGCGGTGCCTCTGAAGAGCTACTGGCAGCCCTTTGTGATTCTCACGCTCATCCCCTTTGGTTTCGTGGCGGCGGCCTTCGGACACCTTCTTATGGGTGTCTCTCTATCGCTTTTCTCGTTCTTCGGGATGCTCGCACTCAGCGGCGTGATCGTGAACGACTGTCTGGTGCTTATCACCCGCTACAACGAGGCGAGAGCCGAGGGTGAGGCGGTGGCTTCAGCGCTGAAAACCGCCGGCGTGCATCGCTTTCAGGCGATCTTTCTGACCACCGCAACCACGGTCATCGGACTCCTTCCTCTCCTGATGGAAACTTCGGAACAGGCCCAGTACCTGATCCCAGCCGCGGTTTCGCTGGCCTTCGGCGAACTCTTCGGAACCGCCCTCATGCTGGTGCTCCTGCCGATCCTGATCGCCATCGCCGAGGACGTGGGTGGGCACGTTGCCCGCCTGCGGTATCCGACATGATCGAGCTCAAGGCGCTGACTATTTCGGCATTAATCGCGGCCTTTCGCGGCCGCGTGTTGCTGACCTGGGCGCTGGTACTTGCCGAGACGGCCCTGACCGCGCTGCTGCCGCTCCTGATTGGACTGACCATCGACGGGCTGCTGGAGGGATCCAGCACAGAGCTAGGGCGTCTTGCCGTGGTCATGGGCACCTTGATCGGTGTTGCGATGCTGCGGCGAATGTACGACACGCGGGTGTACGGCACCATGCGAGTCGCCCTCGGGGAAGCGCAGACGAGAGCTGCGCCAACTTTGCCCGTCTCGGCACTCAACGCGCGCCTTGGCATGGGCCGCGAACTGGCAGACTTCCTTGAAGAAACCGTCCCCGACGCGATGTCTGCCGCCGTCCATCTCTGCATCGCGCTCGTGGTGCTGTACAGCTACTCTCCAACCCTGGCGCTGGCCTGCGTCGTCACGGCCACCGCCATGGCTCTCATCTATGCGCTGTTTCACCGGCGCTTTTATCGACTGAACGCGAGTCTCAATCAGCAAACGGAACGGCAGGTAAGCGTTCTGGCAACGCGTCGCGAGCGATCCGCGGCTGTTCACCTGCGGCGTATCCGACGACTGGAAGTGGGGATTTCAGATACCGAGGCCGTTCTCTACGGATCCGTGTTTGTGGTGCTCCTGAGCCTGGTTCTTTTCAATCTGTGGTTTGCGGCCACGGCGCTGACCGTGAGCGTGGGTATGCTCTTCGCCGTTGTCAGCTACTCCTGGGAGTTTGTGGAGAGTTCTCTCGCGCTGCCGGTAACGTTTCAGAGCTGGTCGCGGCTGTCGGAGATTCAGCGGCGTATTGTGAGTGACGAACACGGGGCGACGAACTTCTGAGTGGCTGCGGTTTCTGCGTCGATACGCAGCGCGTAGTTCGGTATTCATTAGCAAGAAAGTTGGACCGGTTCCTCGCCTGGCGCGTCCGCTTTGCACGCACTACAAGCACTTTGCTGGAAATCCCATGCGCGAATAATTATCGTTAGTGTTCATTGGTCCGGACTGACGGCGCGATCTGGTGGCTGAGAAAGCCGAAAAACGCTCGAGTATCGAAGCCACCGACGCTGCTGTGGGACCGCCAGGGTGCGAGATGGGTCAGCCCAGAGTATCCGCGGCGGACCGGGAAACGGCCAATGACGATATCGCCGCGCTCTATCGCGACCATGCGGGATCGCTGGTCGCATCCCTGAGAAGCACCTTCGGCAACGGTCCTCCGGATCCTGCAGACGTGGCCCAGCACGCGTTCCAAAAGCTGATCGAGCGAAGAGACCGTTCCGACATTCAGGATCTTCGGGCGTTTCTATGGCGCACTGCGCGCAATGCCTTCCTGAAAGCTATCAAGAAAGACGACGTGCGCTCACGCTATGATTTCGAGGTTGAGCAACTCTTTTTCCCCGCCCGAGGAGACACTTCCGCACCCGAAAGGGTCTTAGAAGTGGAAGAGGAGCTTCGCGCGATAAATGAGGTACTGCGACAGATGCCGGAGAAGCGTCGACACGCGTTTTTGCTACACAAGGTCGAGGGCATGTCCGTTTCGGCGGTCGCCCGGCGGCTCGGTATCTCGCGCACGCCCGCGCAGAAACACATCACTCGTGCCGCACAGCAGATCGACGTCCATCTCGCGGCCTTAAATCGGCGGCGCGACACGTGATCACGAACGACGAGCACTACGAGGAGCTAAGCCGGATCGCCCACGACTGGCGCGAACGTATGAGCCGTGCGGACGCGACCGAGGCAGAGCGCAAGGAACTGAATGCCTGGCTCAAGGAAGACGTTCGTCACGAAGAGGCCTTCGACCGCGCCCGCACCGTCTGGGCTGCCTACGATCATCTGCGCCGCGACGATATCGACGCCGACCTAATGCCGCAGGCCTCGCCCGGCCTGCTTGCCA
Source organism: Pseudomonadota bacterium (assembly GCA_038748515.1). GTDB lineage: Bacteria > Pseudomonadota > Gammaproteobacteria > Pseudomonadales > Halieaceae > Congregibacter. The sequence goes on along the minus strand of JBCDIW010000019.1, from coordinate 24,207 downwards.
GCGTGATTGAGACCGTTGTGACCTCTGTAGCCGCGGCGCCAAGGATAGCTGCCGCCACGGCCGCCGCTTTCACGATTGTTGCTGCCTCGCTGGCGTTCGTCACCCTGCGAGGCGACCCCTCCGCGCCCACGCTTGCCAGCTACAAAACCGGCATCGCCGAAACGATGGTGGTGACGCTCGGTGACGGCAGCGTCGCGACCCTGGGAGCGCGTACACAGATCGAAGCCGCGATGTCCAGGCAGGCCAGAACGGTCACCCTGATCAGCGGTGCGGCCTTCTTCGAAGTTCATCGTGACGAAAGGCGACCTTTCTCGGTGAAGGCAGACGCGTTAACCGCTACCGCGCTCGGGACCGAGTTCGACGTGCGCAGCAGCGGCGGCGTGCATCGCGTCGCCGTGGCCGAGGGCCGGGTGGAGGTCGTATACCCCCACGTTCTCTACGGAGGGCCGACCGCTATGAAGACGCGGAAAACGCTTGAGCCGGGCGATGAAGTCGCCGCGACCCAAGCGGAAGGCATGCTTGGGATTCAACGCGTCGACACGGCGGAAGTCGCTGCCTGGCGGGATAAGAAACTCATCTACGCCGGCGGCACGCTGGGTGAACTGGTGGCGGATGCAAATCGCTATTCCGAGCGGCAAATTGTTCTAGACGCCTCCGCAAAGGCCTATGTCGACCGCAAACTCACGGCCTCGTTTGATGCGGACAACATCGACCGCATGCTCGTGATGCTCACGCGCTCCTACCCCATCGAAATTGATGACAGTGAACCGGGTGTCAGGCGCCTGCGCGCCCGGGGTGACGCGCGCCCTTGAGCACTTATGAAAGCTGACCCAGAGGTGACAACAGCAGAGTAGGCCGGCGATTACTTCCCGACATGGTGCTCTAGAGATTTTTTTGCCGGGCAGGGAGTGAATTCCAGTACCTAAACGGTCTGTCTTTAGTGGTGCGAATGATTGGCATTCGTGCGAAGACCAGAGGACCGAAGCCCGTGGGTGGATTGTCGGAAGCTCCAATCAGGGCCGCAGTACGGACAACAGCTGTCTCGTTGCTCGCCATATTTTTCTCAAGCGCTCTCGCGCAAGCTCAAGCACCTCGTCAGATGCAAGACCCGAACACCGCCGCGACGGTGCCCGTGGACATTCCCGCGGGCCCCCTGGGTCAGTCGATTCTCACGATCTCAAGCGCATTCGACGTTGATATCCTGGCCCCGGACGAGCTGATCGCCGCAAAGAGCGCTCCCGCCGTTAGCGCCGCCACAAGCGCCGCGGGAGCGCTTGATGCCGCCCTCGCGCAATCGGGCCTCAGCTACACCGCGGAAGACGGTGCTTTCGTGATCGCGGCGCAGGCCGGGGCAACGATCGGTAGCGATCGCGAAGACAGGGTTCAATCCCGCAGTGAAGCCGGCACACCGCAGGCGATCGAAACGGTCGTGGTGCTTGGGCAGAGAGAAACGGGCTACTCGTCCGCCGTGCAATCGGCCGGCACCTTTGGCGAGCAGAGCGTCTTTGACACACCCTTCTCCGTGACGGTGATTCCCCAGGAAGTGTTGCTCGACCAGCAGGTGCGAGGCTTGAACGATATCGTTCGCAATGACCCTTCCGTGGTTGTGCAAGTCAATACGGGCTACGACAGCTTGAATATTCGCGGATTTCGTCTCGACAACTCAACATCGTACCGGCGCGAGGGACTGATTTTCCAAAACCAACAATTCTCTATGTTTGAGAACAAAGCGGCGGTGGAAATAGCTAAAGGGCCGACCTCAGTACGCTATGGCTTTACGACGCCCGGTGGTGTGATCAACTACGTGTTGAAGCGCCCCACAGAGCAGGAGTATCGCTGGATTCAGGCTTTTGGCGACAGCAACGGCGGAGGTGGTGTGCACCTCGATCTCGGCGGCACCTCGGGTACGCTGGGCTACCGCGTAAACGCGGTGATTGCTGAGGACGCACTCTTCATTGACGACATCAACGGACCTCGTCGCAGTTTCAGTGCACTGCTGGAATGGAAGCCTACGGAACAACTGACGATCGACCTGGACCTTGAGTACACCGACCGAGACGTGCGTGCGCCAACGCGTTTACGCTTGAGCTCCTTCGCTGATGACGTAACCCTTGAGCAACGCCAGGCAATCATCGATCGTTTCGATCCGACAACGAATATCGGCCAGGACTACTCAACCCGCCCTGAGGACTTAACGATTATGTCGCTTGGCGGAAGGTATGACTTCAATAGTGACTGGTCTTTACAGGGCCGGATTGCACGCATGGATGGGGGCTATACCGGCCAGACGACGTTTTTGACACGCGGTAGCCTTCAGGCCAATGGCGACTTCACGGTCGGGCAGTCATTCAGCCCCGAACCGCGCAATCCTCGAAGTTTTGAAGCCTTCGTAACCGGCAAATTCATGACCCTTGGTGTACAGCACGACGTCGCGTTCGGCGTCGCCACCAGCCGTAACCCTCTTGAACTCAGCCTGAACCGCACGAGCGTAACCCTTGGCCAGAACAACATATTTGATCCCGTGGACTTGCCGGCGGGTAACCCGACGTCGGGTCCACCCAGCGAGATTCTGATTTTTAATCAGCGCGCAGTGTTTGCATCGGACCTCATCAGCTTTAACGATAGATTCAAGGTATTCGGCGCTCTTCGATGGGCCGAGCAGGAAAACGAAGACGACTTCAACCCAGAGCGGATCCTGGAAACGAGCTACGAGGACGACACGATTTCCTACAATGCCGGCGTGCTGTTCGACGCAACAGAGAATCTCACGCTTTATGCCAGTCGTTCCGAAGGCGTCACACCGGGTAATCAAATCCCTTCTGACGCTGCGAACAGTGGCTTTGACGGCGATGGCGATGCCTTTCTGGATCCTGCCGAGACCGAGCAATTCGAAGTCGGTGTCAAATACAACCTTTTTAACAGGGCCCTCCTGACCGCTGCCTACTTCGATGTCACACAGCCCCAGGCTGGTTTCGAAAACAACAATTTCTTTGCCTACGTTGGCGATCAACAGCATCAGGGTCTGGAGTTCACGGCTTCCGGGGCGATCACAGACAGTATCCGAGTGATTGCGGGAGCGCTGTTTCTCGATGCCGCTCTTAGCAATCCGGACAACCCGTCGGTGGATGGCAACCGGCCCGAGAACGTGCCCGAATCACAGTTCAATGTTTACATCGACTACGAGCCGCGGTTTCTGCGCGGCGTCGGTTTGAATGCTGGCCTGTACTACACCGGTGATCGATTCGCTGACAATAACGAGACCTTTGAGGTCGATTCCTATACGAGGCTGGACCTCGGAGCTCGCTACGAGCTCGATCTTGGCGATCAGCACTTGACGGCGCGGCTGAATATTCGAAACGTGACGGATGAGGAGTTTCTGGAAACCGTAGCCTTCGGGTTCTTCGGCTACGGAGCGCCGCTGACGGCCGTGTTCTCCCTTTCCACGGAGTTCTGATTCGGCTAGCTATCCTAAGCGCACTATTGTGCCCAGGCCCTCGTCGACGCGCGCTACGGTGGATCAGAACCATCTGATGACGGTTCTGTGGCGCGTAGGCATCGCCTTCCTCGGTGGGTATGCGCTCGCCGCCGGACTCATTGCGCTTGTGGGTTCGGTCTTCGCGCGTCTGGGTGTCTCGGTCCAGGAGGGCATCGTTATCGGCATATTTGTCGGCCTGGTCGCTTTCGTCTCCGCTGGGCTGAGCATGATTGCTTCAAAGAAGCCCTGGCGACATGGAACCTTACTGCTGCTTTCCAGTGCCTTGGTCCTCGCGGCGGCGATTGTTATCTAGGTGACCGAAGTGACCCTCGTCAGCGACGACTTTCGACGCGCCATGGGCTGGTTCCACACATGCTTTGGAATCAGCCTGGCGGGCCTGCTCTTCGCCATCTTCTGGACCGGGACGCTGAGCGTATTCGAGCAGGAGATCCACCAGTGGACGGTGCCGGAAATCCGCTTTTCCGGCCCGGCCGGCGATATCTCCTACGACCGGATGCTAGAGGCCATTGATGAGCAGGTTGGTGCTGTCACCCTAATCAGCTTGCGCCCGCCGAAGGATCGCGTTGTGGCGCACAGAGTCGAGTACAGAACCCCGGACGGCAGCTATCACACTACATACTTCGATCCAGAAACCTATGTGAAGCTTGATCTCACCGAGAGTATGGGCGGCGCGTTCTTCTTCGACTTTCACTACATGCTGCACTTGCACTGGAACCGCCTTGGCCTCTGGCTGGTCGCCTTCGCCGCGCTTTCGATGATTATGCTGATGGTCTCGGGAGTGTTCCTACATCGAAAAATCATCGTCGACTTTTTTACCCTGAGACCCGAGAAAAAAGCGCGTCGCTTTCTACTGGACCTGCACAATTTGACGGCGGTAATCGGGCTGCCGTTCTACCTAATGCTTTGCCTCTCCGGCATTCTGGCCATGATCGCGGTCTACTTTCCCTGGAGCGTGACCGAGCCCTACGCCGGCGACACGGCGGCCCGCCTGGCCGATCTTGGCGTTCCCCCGCGTGAAGCGCCCACGGGCAGCTACCGAACTCCCCTTTCAATCGATACAACGCGGCATCGAATCGAGGCGCTGTGGTCAGAACGACAGGGTGCGCCCGCGAAGGTCGATCGGATTCAGATCGACAGCCCCGGTGATGAAACTTCGGTCGTCATGTGGCGCAGCACCTCGCCGGCCGATCGAGTCACGGTAAACAACTTCCTGACCTACACCGATGCCGCTACCGGCGACATCGTTAGTGATCTTGACTACGGGCCTGCCCAGGCCACCCGCAATTGGCTTCAGGGTGCTCATTTCGTCCAGTTTGAACATGGCCCGCTGCGCTGGCTCTACTTCCTGGCTGGCCTCGGTGGATGCGTAATGATCGGCTCGGGGATGGTGTATTGGCTGCAATCACGCATCGGCCGCGGTGATGAGCAGCCCGCTAAAGTCAGGCTTACACGCACGATCACGATAGGTTCAACGACCGGAATTCTCGTCGCTACCGGTGCCTTTCTGATCGCCAATCGGTTGCTCTCGGAGGACGCCGTCGCCGGCGGTATGGGACGGGCCAGTCTGGAGAAAGCTGTGTTCTACGGGGTTTGGGTCGCGACCTTCGTGCATGCCGCGTCACGCGGGCGAACGGCCTGGATCGGACAGACGCGACTGATTGCCGCGTGTTCCGTGGTCGCTGTACTGCTGAACTGGATCACGACGGGTGATCACCTGGTAGCGGCGGTATCAAGCGGTCTTTGGGCCGTGGCGGGCGTGGACCTGGTGCTGCTGACTGCCGCGGGTATTGCGGCCGGGGCGGGAAAGAAGCTCAGTTCTCCGCCCGGTATGGCGGTCTCTGCTTCGGCAGCCAGGCGACATCTTGAACCAGGACTAATCGCGCGATAAAGCTCACCATGGACTCCGTCCTTCTTACATGCGCCGCTGGGTGTGCCCTATTTGGCTGTGCCCTGCTTGCCACGAGCCTTCGAAAGAACTGGAGGCGGATCGGCGGCGGCGTCTATAGGCTAACCGCCGCGGTACTCGCCCGGAACTCCGGGTGGGGCTTTGCCGGAGCGTGTTTTGTGTTGTGCGTTCTGAGGGACGGCTGGAGCTTTGCCTTGCTTCTTTGGCCACTGCTCATGGCCCTGGGTACGGCCGTAGTGAGCATGACGCTTGCCTATCGCGCGTCTTGGCTTGTACCCCTCGTTCGTCTCCTACTTGCGTGCAGCTCTCTTCGAGGTGTGAGGATAAAGCAGTAGTCGCGACTTTCTCTGAGGCCTTGCATTAGTTATCGCTACTCCAGGAAAACGCAGCACTTGCTCTTTGGCTTCGACTCGATTTTCACTGGAATAACAAAAGGACCCAAGGTCCCGAATTTGAATCTCGGGTGCCGTCGATAGATGGCTTCGAAATGAATATTGAACACGCTACCTTCGCCTTGGTTAGTGAGGCTACGTGCAAGATCCGGCGAGACTCGAAATAGGCATTTCGCGAGGCGATAGCCGCTTCAGATGGGGGCTGGTCGCCGAATCGGTGATTAATGTCGGCTAGGGATCCAACTCGCTAAGGAAGGGCCCATCCACACAGATGCGCCGCCCGTCCGGGGTCGCGCAGGCTCCGCAGATGCCGACACCGCACTTGGTCATGTAGTCCACGGCGGAGTAAATCTGAGCCTCGTCGACGAACTCGCGCTGTACGTCGATAGCCGCTCGCACCATGGGCGCCGGGCCGCAGTTGTAGAACACTAGTTCACCCAGCGCGTCGTCATCCATGGTCTCCAATTCCGTGCGCAGGAGCTCGGTGACTCTGCCGTGGAAACCTCGGGTGCCGTCATCCGTGGCGATGTGCAGGTCCGCAACCTCGTCACATTCATCGAGGAAGTAAAGCCGCTCGGCACTGCGCGCCCCGGCGAAGATCGCCGCGTTACCCCAATCCCGGGCGAGCTGATACACCGCGGCCAGCCCCGTGCCTCCGGCAACGGCCATGATGCGGGCGTCTTCCGGAGGGTCGACGGCAACGCCGTGCGGGCCGCGCACGTAGGCTTCGGTCCCCGGCGTCAGCTCCATAAGCGCATGCGTGAATTGGCCCACGTCGATCACGACGAGAGTGAAGGGGTCGTCCACCAGCGCCGAGAACGGTTTCTCTCCGACGCCAGGAATCCACAGGTGGATGAACTCGCCGGCCTGGATGTTCACGCTGCCGTCGAAGGTGAGGAGAGCAATGTCGTCGCAGACGCGCTCGTTGCTGACCAGGGTGACCGGGGCAAAGCTCATGTCGATGTCGTAACGCACCATGGATGCGGCGTTTTCGCTTTCGCCATCGAGGTCCTGTTCGAGGAGCTCGAAGTAGCGGCCGATTTCCTCGCTTGTAAGGCCGGTGAGCGCCGAGCCGATACCGACCACGTCGGCCCCGGCCTCAATGGCCGCGTCGACGTCCGCGGCGCTGGAAAAGCCGCCACAGCCAACGATGGGCAGTTCGCTCACGGCGCGCACGTCGCGGATGCACTTGAGCGCGATGGGCAGTACGCCCTTTCCGGACATGCCGCCCATGCCGTTGGACAGCACGGGCTCGCCGTGGGCCAGCGTATAGCCGGGTCCCACGGTATTGATCGCGCAGAACCCGTCGGCGCCGGCCTCTTCGGCGGCGCGGGCGATGGCGCCGATGTCGGGAGTGTTCGGCGTGAGTTTGGGGATCACCGGCACGTCTACCTCGGCTTTTACCGCGGCCACGATTTCGGCGACGATCGCCGGGTCCTGCCCCATGGCCATGCCGTAGCCCTTCGCGTGCGGGCAGGACAGGTTGAGTTCCAGGCCGTCGGAGACGGGCGCCAGAATGCGCGCGACTTCCACGAACTCCTCGACGCTGCCGCCAAAGATCGATGTGAGCAGGAAGCGGTCTTCAGGGACCTCAAGCGCTTCCAGTCCAGCGAGCGCGGCCTCCGCGCCAGGGTTGGTCAGTCCCACGGCGTTCACAAAGCAGCCCGGAGCGTACTGGGAGTACACCGGCTCCCGGTTGCCGGCGCGCGGCACGGGGCCGATGCTCTTGGTGGTGATCACGCCGATCTGCGGGACCTCATCGAGGAAGTACTGGATGATCGATGGGGCCGTAGTCACGATACCGGAGGGTATGGTGAACAGGCCCGAGAGGCTCTTGCCGAAAAACTCGTTGCTCAAGCTGGGTGACCGGGGAAGCAAAATTGGCGCGGATTATACGGCCCGGCGCGGGCGCTTCCCACACGGATGCTTGCGACCCTGACTGCGGTTTCGCTGAAGCGGTGTCACAGAGGTATTCAGCATGGACCGCATAGCCTTGCTTATCACGCGTAGCACGGCTCCGCTTCGGCCAGGTCGACCCCCGTAGCGCGAGCTCAGGGAATACTCTCAGCCTTCACTGGAGACGTACATCGGCTTGGCGCCGTATACAGCGTCCTGGCCAATATGGCGCTGCGGGATCGGAATTCAGGTCCCACAAAAGGTGCGCAGCACCGCCTCCTGAGGCGTCGCGGGTAGCGCAAGCTCGCGGTCGGCTCCGTTATAGCGGCCCGGATCGGCAAGTCGATCGACCAGTCGATGGAACAGACTGAAATCGCCTTCTTCACCATCTTCTATGGCGCGCTGGATCAGGTGGTTGCGCGGAATAAAGGCGGGACTCGCCGCAAACATGGTCGCCTGGCGTTCGCTGGCGGGTGCTTCTTCCCGAGCCTGGCGCTGCATCCACCGGGGCAGCCACTCGAGCAGCTTCGTTCCAGGACTGAACAGCGCTTCGATACTCTCGACGGCCTCAACCGGCGCGATTTGCTCGGCCAGGAAGCGGAAGGCCAGGGTGAAGTCGGCCTTGTCTTCAGCGAGTGCGGTGAAAAGATCGTTGGCCAGGGGAACGTCTTCCTCGCCGAGCTTTGCCAGCCCCAGCTTACGGGCGACCCCGGCGCTGTGCGCATCGCCGAACAGCTCCGGAAAGCGCTGAATCGGCACCTTGGCTTTCTCCACGGCCGCGTCTGCGTCGTCATCAATGAGCGGCAAGAGCGCCTCAGCCAGCCGCGTTAGGTTCCAGTGGGCGATGCCCGGCTGGTTCTGGTAGGCGTAGCGACCCTGCACGTCAATGGAGCTGTACACCGTTTCCGGCTTGAAGACTTCCATGAAGGCGCAGGGGCCGTAGTCCACGGTCTCGCCGCAGAGCAGCATATTGTCGGTGTTCATCACTCCGTGGATGAATCCCAGGAGTTGCCATCGCGCGATCAGTGCTGCCTGTCTTTCGATTACCGCTTCCAGGAGTGCAAGCGCGGGAAGCTCGGCATCAGCACGGTCGGGGTAGTGACGCTGCAACGCGTGCTCGACGATGCGCGCGAGGGAATCGCGGTCATCCCGCGCCGCAAAAAACTGTAGCGTGCCCACGCGTAGGTGGCTGGACGCCACGCGGGCGAGGATCGCTCCGGGTTCAAGGCCCTCACGCACGACCTGCTCGCCGGTTGTTACCGCCGCGAGGGCGCGCGTACTCGGCACCCCAAGCGCCGCCATAGCCTCGCTGACGATGTATTCGCGCAGGACGGGGCCGAGCGGTGAACGACCATCGCCCCCGCGGGACCAGGGTGTACGCCCGCTTCCCTTAAGCTGTAGGTCGTAGCGGTGTCCGTCTCCCGCGACCACTTCCCCCAGGAGCACGGCGCGGCCGTCGCCGAGCTGGGGATTGAACTGACCGAACTGGTGGCCCGCGTAGGCCGTGGCGACGGGCTCGGCGCCATCGGGCAGGGCATTCCCTGCCAGCGCTGCTACACCCGCCTCGGATTCGAGCCACGCTGGATCAATACCGAGCTCGCGCGCCAGGAGTGCATTGACCCTGATGAGCGCGGGGGCTTTCACAGGATCCGGCGTTTGCGGCAGGCTCAGGGGGCTTCCGAAGGCGGCGTAGCTGTTGTCGAAGGCAATCTGCATCTTGGCTTGTCCCGCGGTGGTCGTTACCCTTCGGGCAACTTCTCGAATACCTGAGTTGGCGACGAAGGCCTCTACGAAGGTCTCTGCAAAGGCCTCGCTTTAGCGGCCCGTTCGCCCACCCCAAACATAACAGGAGAACAGCCGTGGAGACTGTCGGTCAGGAGCGCGCGCAAGACTACCGCTGGGACGTCCTGTTCCGCAATGCGCTGGTCTTTGACGGCACCGGCGAGGCGCCGGAGATCGTCGATATCGCCATCCGTGATGGGAAGATCGCCGCCCGGGGCAGCAAGCTGCCGCCCAACACCGCCGAGCGCGAGGTCGATGCGCAAGGGCTCTGGCTGATGCCGGGGTTGTTGGATATTCACACCCATCTCGACCTCGAAGTAGACCTCGATCCACGCCTCCCGGAGGTTGTGCGCCACGGGACCACAACCGTGCTCTTCGGCAACTGCAGCCTCGGTACCTGCTTCGGAACGCAGCGCGACGACAGCGGCCAGGATCCGATCGTCGACTGCTTCACCCGCGTGGAGAACATTCCCAAGCCCGTACTGCGCAAGTGCGTGGACGCCATCACCTGGGACGACACGGGCGGCTACTACGACCACTTCTCAGACATGCCCCTGGGCCCGAATGTCGCGGCCTTCGTGCCTCACTCCATGCTGCGCATCGAAGCCATGGGCCTTGAAGCGGCCATCAGTCGCAAGCCTACGGAGAGCGAACTGCAGAAAATGGAAGAGCTCCTTGAGCGCGCGCTCGAGCAGGGCTACCTGGGGCTGTCCACGGACGGCCTGCCATTCCACTACCTCGCCAACGAGCCGCACACGGACAAGCGCATCCCCACGCAGTTCGCGAGCTTCGGCGAGCTGCGCCGCCTGCTGAAAGTCGTGCGCCGTCATGACCGCGTGTGGCAGACCACGCCGATCCTGGAAAACCGTCTCACGGCGCTGCTTTACTTCGCCCTGACCAGCGGTCGCCTGTTTGGCAAGACGCTCAAGGTATCTGCGCTGTCCGCGATGGAGCTGGTGCTCGCACCGCGCGCCACCAAAGCCTTCCTCGGCTTCGCCGCGCTCATGAACAGCTGGCTGTTCAAGGGCAATCTCCATTTCCAGGCGCTGGGGACCAACTTCCGCGTCTGGTCCGACGGCATCGTGAGTCCGCTCTACGAAGAGCTGCCCTCCACCGCCCAGCTCATCGCCCTGGAGTACGACGACGCCGAGGGCCGCCATGCCCTCATGCACGACCCGAGCTGGGTGGAGCAGTTCCGCGAAGACTGGATGCACGGGCGCACCGGCGGAGACCTTGCCAGCTTCAAGGCGCGCATCGGCTTCCCCGACCACCTCGTCATCCGCGATCTATATCGCCTTGTATTCGACGGAGCACCGGTAGCCGACTGGGAGGGCGAGACCTTCGAACAGGTCTATCAGCGCATGCTGCGCTTCAAGGGCGGCGAAGTCGGCGCTGCCCGCTCCGACGCCGAGCGCGAGGCTTTCATGAGCCTGGAAGAGCGGCCGAGAGACGACGCGGACTTCATGCTTTGGCTCATGCGCCGCTACGACAAAGATTTCCGCTACTGGGCGGACATTTCCAACGTCGGTAATAGGGCGACGATTGACTACCTGCTGCATCCGCAGGCGCTGCCAGGGTTCAACGACTCCGGTGCGCATATCACGAATATGGCGTTCTTCGATGCGAACCTGATGTCTCTCAAGTTGGCGCAGGCTCAGGGAGAGGCTGTGGTGGCGAAGATGGTTCGGCGTTTGACGCGGGAGCCGGCAGAGTTCTTTGGGCTGGATATTGGGCGACTTGATATCGGCGCTCAGGCCGATGTTGTGTTGATCGATCCGGAGCAGCTACGCAGTTGGGACTGCAACGACACGCGAGAATATGTGTACCGGGACTTGTTTGAACATCATCAGATGGTGAATCGCTTGCCGGGTATTGTTCGTGAGGTCCTGATCCGTGGACGGGTGGTCTGGCAGGATGGGGAGTTCAGCGAGACCTTCGGGCGCGACTCACTTGGGCGGGTTCTGCGTGCGGCGTAGCGTCTGAGACTGGTCTGGCGGCGACAATGCTGCACAGCGTTGCGCGACCACAGTTTAGTATTACTCCAATCGGACGCTAGGCGGTTGTTATGCTTGAAAGCGGACGTGCGAGCGCTGAACGCCAAGAGGCGTGGTTCGACCCAAAACGGAAGAAACTTCGGTGTAATCTTGTAGCTCGGAAAGTGCTCGGTTGATAAGACGATGCCCCACGGATTGACCTCGTTGGAGACTGGACGATGAGAATTCGGGAGGCGATCCCTCAAGAGAGCAACTGTCTTTCCGCCCTTGCGTTTCGTTCGAAGGGACACTGGGGGTACGCGAATGAATTCATGGTTGCATGTCGGCGAGAGTTGACCGTCGAACCATCTCGATTGGGCACAGATGATTATCAATGCTTTGTGGCTGTCGACCGCGAAGAGATCATTGGCTTCTATACGGTCGAGCGTGTTTCTGCCAATTCATTCGAACTGGAGGCTCTCTTTGTTGAGCCTGAGCACATTGGGCGTGGTGTGGGACGCACACTCATTAAAGATGCCACCCGAAGAGTGTCGGCGCTGGGCATAAAGCGCCTGATTATTCAGAGTGACCCCCATGCTGCTCAGTTTTACATTGCCGCAGGCGCAGTAGAAGTCGGCATGCGGGAGTCCGGTAGTGTTCCTGGTCGACAACTTCCCTTGTTTGAGATCACCCTCGCAACCTCCTGAGAGGCGGGTCCTTGCCGAAGGCGGGAGTCAGCGGGCGCGGCTCTGAGTGTCTGCTCCTTGGAAAGCTGCCGTTCAGGCGCTGATTCGCGACCGACCCAGTACGACCCGCAGCGGCCATTAACGCCACAAGCTCGGCCGAGTAGAGAACCTTTCGGCGGGAAGCAACCTCGGTACAACGTAGCCCAGTCACGATCGAAAAGCCCAGACTTTGCTGACAAACAAATCGACATCGCCGCGAATAATGCCATCATCGCGCAGGCGTTGAAGGCGTCAACGAACGGCGGTCGCCGACGACGCGACGATGACGACTAATTCTTCGTTGGTCCTGCGGGCATCGCGGTCAAGAGCTGAGCTTTGGTCCGCCATAGTCACAGTCCTGAACGCCGGATGTGAATCTCTCAAGTCTTAATTTCGCTTCCTTTAACAACCGATCTTCGCCTATCTTTGAAGCCTACTTACCTAATCGCAGAAAGGCGCATCACCTTGGTTTTCAGATCTATCGCATCGGCCGTTTTGCTCGCTGGAACATCAATGGCACTTTCGCAGACCGATACCGGGTCTGACAGCCCGCAGCAGCTTTCTTTCATTGTCGACGCCGAGCAGGTCAAAGATCGTATCGTTCGCACGGTTATCGAACATGGCGTACCTTCGATATCGGTGGCGGCTGTTCGAGGAGATGGAGAGATTTGGGCTTACGCCTCTGGATTTGCGGAAAAGGAAACGGGGAGATCTGCCACTGTCGATACGCCATACCGCCTTGCATCGGTGTCCAAGCCGATCACGGCTGTCGCCATCATGATGCTGGCCGATCGCGGCGTGATCGAACTCGACCAGCCGGCGAATGACTACCTGGGCGATCAAAAGATTACTGCGCCTGGCGGAAATTCCGACGAGGTCACCGTTAGACGGTTGATGGCGCATCGTGGCGGGCTGCCGCTGCACTACAACCTGATCCATGAAGGTGAAGACCATGAGCGGCGCTCGCTTGACGAAACAATCGCTCTTTACGGCAAGGCAATGCTCCCTCCGGGTGTGACTGAGCGCTACTCAAATGTTGGTTACGGCGTTCTCGAACGCATCATCGAAGTGCAATCCGGGAAATCTTACGAACAATTCCTGACCGATGAACTGTTCGAACCGCTCGGTATGAGTAGCGCTGGTGTGGTGACGACACGCGCACATCCCGAAAGAGCTGCTATTCCCTATACCCGCTCAGGCGAACGCTACCGCGCCTATGATATGGATACTCGGGGTGCGGGAGGCATCTACATGACCGCAAGTGATCTCGTTCGCTTCGGGCGTTTTTTCAGCGATGCCATCGATGACCGTTCATCAATGCTTTCAAAAGAAGCCGCGGCGGAAATGCTAGAGAAGCAGGCGCCGTCTCAAAAGGACAAACAGGAGTTTTATGTCCTTGGCTGGGTGCACGAACTCCGCGGCAAAGAGCGGCAATACGACACCATCTACCATCTGGGGTCTACGCCAGGCGTGCGGGCAGAGCTGTCAATTTATCCCGATGGGGATTTTGTCGTCGCGACGCAGGTGAATGAGATGAATTATCGAGCGTTAAATGATGCTCGCGAGGCCCTGTACGAAGCGGTTATGCCAGAGATAGCGTTCCGGCCTTATGCGTCGCGCCAGCCTTATCGCGACTACGATATTCCGGCTGACCTACAGTTGGTCTGGAGCGGTAAAATCGATATTGGAACACGCAGACCGCTCCCCGTCCGGTTCGACTTTACCAACCCGGCCGAACCCTCAGCAATAATCGACGGCGAGCGGGTCGCAATTTCGCGCATCTCTAGTAACGATGATGGCATCGTGACGGTAAACACCACAGCCATTCCTATCCCGACCGAGGACTCGGGCCGACAGCCCTACGATTTAGGCTTTCAGCTCAGCCATCGAGAGACTCAGCTTGTAGGGTATGTGTCAACCAATCGCATAGCATCACGCGATCGGGACAGTGGGAATTTCGCATATGCCGTCGAGCTTCAGCCGCAAGATTAGAAAGTACTTTAGGTGTGAGTCGCCGATTTGACCGTTCCTGGCCGATAGCGGCTCTTAGGAAACTGCTGTCGAACGTCCGCTATACAAGAAGCACAAGACTCTATAAGTCTCGCAGGATCTCTAGGCGCCTAATCGAGATGGCCTGAGAACGGATAGATCATTGATATCCGAGTGCATTTAGAGAGCATTAGCCAAGTGCTCTCAAGCGCATTGATGAGTGCAACTTGACCAAGAAAGTGAACATGCATGAGGCGAAACCCAGGTTGTCAGAACTTGGAGAACTCGCTTGGGCGGGTGAGCGGGTGATCATCGCAAAGGCTGGTAAGCCTGATCTCGATCTGCGCCCTTACCGTGAGACGCGGGTAGCGCGTTCACCCGGAAGGTTTGAGCGTCAGATCGACATTTCTCCCGACTCCTACGCCACTTAAGACGCCGTAATCGAGAGCTTCGAGGGTAAGGGGTGAGGCGGGTCGTCCTCGATACGCATGTACTCCTGTGGTGGCTGGCCGACGACGCGAGTCTGGGTTTGAAATAGCGCGCCAATCGCTGGCTGGGAAAACCAGGTATTTTGAGCGCCGCGACAGCATGGGAAATCGCAATCAAGAAGGCGCTTGAGAAGCTCGAAGCTCCTCCAGATCTTGACACCATCGTGGCCGACGAGGGTTTTGATCGATTGCCGCTCAGTTGCTTTCACGCCGAGCGCGCCGGCGATTTACCGCCACATCATCGCGATCCCTTTGACCGTATGCTCATCGCACAGGCGCAAGCTGAAGGCCTGGAAATCATTACGACTGATGAAGCCATGTTGGGATACGCGGTAAGTCGAGTTGACGCTCGAATCTAATGAGAACCGTAGCCGGCGTTGACCGTCGTCAACAATCCCGAGAGGCAGGCATGACGCTTGCAGATGGTTAGCCATCGTAAGGAAGGGGCTCGTCCCGCATCAAGAACGAGAACCTATCCTCGCCTTCAACCCGATACTCCACCATTCCGTCGCCTTGGGAACTGGGCAGAGCATCGCCAGCGATCATGCGGTCATACGCCGACAGAACATCCGGGAGCACGCCGGCGCTCACTCTGGGCGTATTGTGGGCTGGCAAAAGCCAGGTGACCTCCTTTGACAACTCGATGAGTTTCTCCAACGACTGGCGGTACGCCTGCAGATCCGTTTCCGGCGCATACAACCAGATCGGCCCCGCGTAAAAGCTGTCCCCGGTCCACATCAACCCGGCATCCCGGTCCAACAATGCAATCGCATCGGGCGTGTGCCCGGGAATCAGAACGACTTCAAGAACCCGACCACCGATATCAATCTGCGCCCCGTCTTCAATGAAGCGTGAGATCGTGTAGGGACGCCCAACGTGGCTCTCCTCCGTAACGCCGTTCGGTGCGGGACGACAAAGCGCGGCCGAAGACACTTCGAGCGAAATGGCGGAGTTCGGCTGACCCTTTTGTCGCGCCCGGGTGAAATCGGTGTTGACGCCGATGATGTTGTCAAACGCGTAGTTCCCACCCACATGGTCGAAATGACTGTGCGAATTGAGCACGGTCACCGGCTTCGACGTGAGTGAATCAACGACCGCACGGATATCGCCAATGCCATTCCCGGTGTCGAACAGCAGCGCCGAGTCCTCGCCTTCGATCAGGTAGGAGATGACTTCCTGCCACTGATGCGGCTCGTAGATCGCGGTCACGCCGTCTGTGACAGCGTAGAGCTCAAACCAGCCACCTGGCGGATCAGGCAGGCGCTCAAGCTCGGCGTAGGCCGGTCGTGGATAGTTCTGGCAGAAGTCTGCCAGGGAAGGCGCCGCGTCCTCGGGATTCTCGGCATTCGCAATAGAGCAGAAGACCATGAGTAGGAAAGCGACAGGGAAGAGGTGCATGCGTCGATCTCGGACAGGCTGAACGGCCACGAAGCATAACGCAGCGAGACTTTACGCATTTCCCCGCCTGAGCCACAGTTAGGGATCAGCGCTCTCGCAACGGGATGGTTCAGCATGAAACAACAAAGAAGACTCTCGATCTCCTGTGCGGCGCTCGTCGCATTGCTGTCAGGCGTGAATGCACACGCAGCGGAGGATCGCGTCGCCGCTGATCCCGGGGAAGAAGGCGTCGCTCCGGCGCTGGCTGCGGGATTTGTGCGGGGCGTGGCACCACCGCGCGGTGACGAGGCGCGCGGGCCCTTTGATCGTCTGCTTATCACCAACGCCATGGTGATCACAGGTACCGGGGCTCCTCCCCTGGGACCTTAACGATCGAGGTTCGAAACGACCGCATCCACGATCTTCGCCGCAGTCCTGGTGACAGGTCAGGTGCCGAGGTCATCGACGTCGCCAGTGGCTATGTTCTCCCAGGCCTTATCGATTCCCACGTACACCTTGGAACGCCCGGTCACGCCCAGGCGGGCGCACTTACGGATCCGGAGTACGTGCTCAAACTCTGGCTCGCCCACGGCGTGACCACGGTGCGCGATGTGGGCGCGGCACGAGCCCTTCGCCGCGGCGATGGACGAAGCCAAGAAGCTGGGTATGAAGACTTCCTATCACCACGCGCAGCTTTCCGTGGTACAGACGAACGTCCTCGACAGCGCGCGCCTCGGTCTCGACAGCATGGAGCACTGGTACGGACTGCCCGAAGCCATGTTCGACGACCGCGTCGTGCAGGACTACCCACTGGGCTACAACTACAACAACGAGCAGGACCGGTTCGGCGAAGCCGGGCGCCTCTGGCTGCAGGCCGCGCCACCCGGGTCCGACACCTGGAACAACACCATCGCCGAGCTCATCGACCTCGACTTCACCCTGTCCCCCACCTTCACCATCTACGAGGCCAACCGCGACCTCATGCGCGCGCGCAACGCCGACTGGATGAAGGACTACGTACCCAGCTACATGGAGCGCGCCTTCACGGCTAACCCGGACATCCACGGTTCCTACTTCTTCGACTGGACCACATCTTACGAGGTCAACTGGAAGCGCAACTTCGAGCGCTGGATGCAGTTCGTCAACGATTACAAGAACGCCGGTGGGCGGGTCACCACCGGCTCCGACGCCGGTTTCATCTACAAGGTCTACGGTTTCGCCTACATCCGCGAATTGGAGCTGCTGCAGGAAGCGGGCTTCCATCCACTGGAAGTGGTGAAGGCCGCAACGCTCGACGGCGCGGAGCTCCTCGATCTGGACCAGGAAACCGGCAGTGTGGAGATTGGCAAAAAAGCCGACCTGGTGGTCCTCGAAGACAATCCGCTCACCAACTTCAAACTGCTCTGCGGAACGGGCCACCGGCGCCTCAATCGCGAGACTGGCGAGCTCGAAACGGTGGGCGGCGTACGCTATACGATCCGCGACGGGATCGTGTTCGACGCAGCGTAGCTGCTAGAGGATGTGCGGGAACTCGTTGCCGCTGAGCGGGCCGCCAGCCTTGAAGGAGACAAGGAGGGCGCAGGCACGCTAGCTCGCGCGGGCGCTAACTAGGGACGGGGCCGCGCTCGGAAACCGGGGAAGAACTGCGGCACACCCGGCAATAAGCGGGAACCTTCACCGCGTAAAAAGGTCCGACGGATAAGGGGAGGGACTGCGTACAGCAGTAATTCAATCCGATCCCGGAGGCCGGAATGCGCAAGTCCTACAGACACACTTATCCAACTCACTGGTCCGCACCGCGGCGTCGCGCGCGATCCCGTGTCGCCATGGGTACGCTGTTCATGGCGATGGTGGTGGCGGGCGTGGGATGTACCACAACCGACGAAATCATCATCGACCGCAAGGGCGTCGACATGGCGCGCTATGCGGCGGACAAAGCCGAGTGCGAGACCTATGCGGACGAAGTTCGCACCGGTGAAAAAGCGGCCCGAGGGGCTGCATCCGGTGCGGTGATCGGCGGAGCGGTCGGCGGCATCAGCGGAGACAGCTCGGAAGACGCGGCGCAGGGCGCGGGTGTCGGCGCCGTCCTTGGCACTACGCGAGGACTCGCCGAAGGTCAGCGCACAAAGGTACGTGTGGTAAAGCAGTGCCTGCGCGGGCGAGGTTACCGAATCCTGAATTAGCCCCCGCAGAAGATCAGCCAGAGGGCCACGGAGTGTTGTTGGGCTTTAAGCCGCACGCAGTAGTTTTCTACGCGCCGTTATACATGCTTTGCTTGACTGCAATGAAACCGGTCTTCGCCGGGGAGATTCGAAGAGAGGATGCCGCCGCGGTCATGCAGCAGTGCCAGGCGGAGCGGCGCCGGCGGATAGAACCTTTACGGCGAGCGGAGATTCGGCAGTGCCAGGAGCAGGGGGTTGGCGACCGAGCGTACTGCGAACGCTTCCACCGCGACTTCGGCGAAGTCATTCACACTCCCAACGGCGTCATGCCGGGATTGTTCTGGGACCTGCCCATCTGCGAGAGGGCGTTCCAGGCCGAAAACTATTTTCTTCTGAATCCACGCTCAAAAGTGTACGCCTATTAGGAGGCTGTTCAGCGGAGACTCCGCGCTTAGCGTGCACCGATAGATAGGAACCGGGAAACGCGCGATGAATGGTGGAGACTTTTCATTTCTATCGCGCTTCGGATCTAACGGTCGGGGATGTCCCACTGCGTTCCCCCGTCACGGATGCTCCCGCCCAGGTAGCGCTCGACAACCCGGTCCACCACGGTCACACCTCGCGTGGCCATCAGGGAGAAGCGGTCCTCGCCAGGTTCGCCCGGAGTGCGATCGGGAAAGGCCCGACGGGTTCGGTGAATCCAGTACGCCTCGGAGAGCGGCTGCCCACCGAACGCCGCTTCAACGCCTTCGCGACCGAGGATGAATCCGAGCAGTCCACCCCAGGTGGCGGCGGGGTTGTCGCTGTCCCAGCCGGCGAGGCAGGCTATCTGAACCGTGCGCCGGAAATCCCCATTTCCGAAATAGAGACTGACGAGGCTCGCGGCAAAGTTGATTCCTGCATCGAATGGCCGATCATAGCGATAGCCAGCGCGCGTTCCAGCCTGATACTCGCGATACAGTGCATCGCGGACGCTTTCCCAGTCCTCACTATCGGTACTGGCTGAGAACGCCGCGTCGACGAAGTCGAACATGTCCCGCGCGTAGCCATCTTCGGGCAGCACGGTGCTCGCTTCTCGCGCCAGCTCACGAAGCTGGTCACCCAGATTACTGCCGCTGTCTATCGTCGCTGCCAGGCTGTGCATCACCACATAAAATCGTGCGATGGCTGCCGCTTCGCCGCTCGCCGTAACGCGGACTGGCATTTCGGCGAGGCGCAGCGCAACATCCGGTCGCCCTGGCGCCATCAGACCAAAAGACTCGGTCGTTAGTTGCGCGTCGATCATGGCGTGATCAGGATTTTGTTTGGGATCACTGGTTGCCGGTGGCAAAAGCGCTGAATCCTTCATGAGGTAGTAGGCGGTCTCGTTGGACACCCACAGATAGTTCTCGCGTTTGAACTCCGTGGGCGAGGGCGGCGCGTCCTCGTTTGAGTAGATGTGCGTCAACCAGCCATTGCGGATCTGCTCTGCGCCAAGCAGCGGATCAGCGGACTCGTGCATAAGGTGCCAATAGATGTATTCGATGTCCGTATCGTCATCGGCGCCCCACACGTGCTCCGGATCGAGCAGATAAAAATCGCGGCGACTGCTGTGCGCCACGTAGCGCCCGAAGATCGCGGGCTCGTCGAGGCCGCCCCAGTCCGCGTCCGTATAGAACGGGGGCACCACCCGGTCCAATTCCGTAACGAGGCCCGTCCAGTTGGCGATGGACTGGCCCAGCCAGAAGCCGTGAAGTTTCTCCGCGTAGATTCCGCGATCGATTGTGAAATTGCCTTCGGCGCTGATATGAGAGGCACACAGAGTAAGCAGCATCGCTCCCGCCAGTCGTGGCACGAACGAGGTTAGTTGGGTCTGAAACATCGGCTTGGGCTGCGTAGATGAGGCTGGAACGAAGAGAATCGACATCACCTGGGCCTTGGGGCTTCCGGTGCGTCGCGTAGTAATGGGACTTCCTCAGCGCGGCAACGAGACAAGCTTCTCCTTACCCCCGTAGCCATGCACCGAGTCCCGGGCACGCACGGTCACTTCTTTGATGCCATCGGGCACGGATACCTTGCTTAGCGATCGGGTGAACGGCTGCTCGCGCACGTGGGGATGAGCAAGGACCCGGGTGCCCAGAACGGTGCCATCGGGGGCGACAACTTCCCACTGATCCGCGTAGTGCTCCCAGCCCTCATCGGCGTGCTTGAGAGTTACCGAGAAGCGGCAGCTGCGCTCGCTATCGCAGGACACGTCGACCTTCAGCACGTCTGCCTCGCCGGCGAAGACGATGGTCGCGGGTACAAGCAACAACGATGTCACTGCGAAGGCAGTCTGGCCGAGCAGGATCGAATGGGGCCGCAGCCGATAAGCGCTTGTCCCTAGCACGGGGAGACCCGGTAGCCTGAGTTGGGGAAATGTACATGCAGCGTGCCGAACTCCGGCGTCTCCCGAGCGATAACAATGCGTTCCGCTGTACGAGCGACGAGCGTGCCGGAGACCGGCACCACACCGTAGTCGCAGGGCGCGACCTGAACGCTGCCCCCCAGCTCTGATTCACCGTCGTCGTCACTCGGAGGTAGGGCCCGGGGGGCCGAGTCCCTTGCCGATGCAAAAGCGTCGTCCCGGCCTATCTCTTGTCGATCACCCTGTCCGATCTCCCCGACGCGCTCGAACCAGGTGCGCAGCTTTGCCATTTCGGAGGGTAGGCGGCCACCGCAGTTGAGATGCAGCCAGATCGGGTGATAGGTCGTGAGATCAGCGATCGACGGCGATTCTCCGTCGACCCATTCATATTCAGAGAGCCTGGCATCCAAGGCCGCGAACAGCTGTTGCATCACCTGCCGGGCATCGTCCGCAGCAGGCGGTTTGCTGGTGCCGCCTTTCATGATGCCGCTCCGGTCCTTGATAAACCGATACGCGCCGATCGGACCAAAACTCCGCAGCATCGTCCCGAGGAGCTTGCTCGCAGGTAGCGACAGGATGGCCGAAAAGAACCCCTTCAGCTCCGCCAAGTCCATCAGTTCCCGAGCCTCCGCACTTGCGTTACCTGGATTGAGCGATGGGCTTTCGGTCAGGTCCGCGACCTCCCGGGATATGAGCGCGGTGTCACAAAAGATATCGGCGCCGATCTGCGCGATGGGGATGCGACGGTAACCGCCTGACAGGGGGTCGACGTTGGGACGCGGCGGCCATGGCGGTGACTGCAGCGAGGCCCAGCGGCTCTCCGTGAGTCCGAACATGAGGCGAATTTTCTCCGCGTAGGGAGAGTTTTCGTAGTGGTGGAGGATGAAGTCGTTACTCACGGTCGAGTGCCCCGTGTATGGATGAGGGCGTCATGCTGCTCTTGAATCGCCGCGAACTCAAGAAATGCCGGCCGTGTGGCGATGCGCGACTTAGCGCGCCATGCGAACGCCGGCTAGCGCAGTGTCGTCAACGTAAGGCCACTCAGACGCAGCGTGCTCCAGCTCCGGTCCGCTGTGAGGACGCTCAAGCTTTGCGTAAGTGCCGTAGCAATGCAGGCGCGGTCGCCCAGGGAGAGGCCGATCGCTTTGGCGAGTCAGCAGCAGGTCACTCAGCAGACGTCTTCCCGCACCAGGCATCCACGTGGTCCTCGGCGAAACGTCGAAACGATATCGGTCGGCGGCCCAGCAGATGCTCGGTATCGGGCAGAACCTCTGCGTAGGCCCCGGTCGCAAACAAGGCCTGGATCTCGGCAAGCGCCTTCGAAAACCACTCCGACATTCCGGCTTGAAGAAAGCCGGCTTCTGCATCGGCGGCTGTGATTGGCGTATAGGCTATTGTGCGTTCGGCCACGTCGCTGAGTATCGATGCCACATCGTGAAAATCGAGGCTCTCCGCGCCGGTGAGGTCGTAGCTCTTGCCAAGATGCTCGTCGCTGGTCATAACGTTCGCGGTAATTTCCGCGATATCACGCACGTCGATGGTGCTCTGTTTCGCATCGCCCAGCGGCAGGTAGAACGTGCCGGTGGCTGCAATGCCGGCCGCCTGGGCGAGCATGTTCTGATGAAAAGAGTTTGGCCTGATGATCGTGTAGGGCAGGCCGCTTTCGCGCAGCATAGCGTCGGTATCGCCGTGTTGTCGGATTATCTCCGATGGACTGTCCGGCGAGGCGCCGAGCCCTGAAAACTTCACGACCTGTGTAACGCCAGCCGCGCTGGCTGCGGCAAAGAAGTTTTCGAACAGCAATCGGGCGTCCGGCCGAATCGCCGTTACGACGTAGGCTCGGTCTACTCCGTCAAAGGCCGCGGTGAGACTTTCGGGTGCGGCCAGATCGCCCATGACTACTTCTACGGCCCCGCCGAAGTCGGCCGCGGGTGACCCCGGGTCACGCACCAGCGCGCGCAGGTGAACATGCGAGTCATCCCGGAGTTTTTCGATCAGGGCGCGACCGTTAGTCCCGGTAGCGCCGGCGATCAGAATGCGCTCCGCCATGCTCAGACATCCAGAAGATTTCGTGGGATGCTACCGCGTTCTGCTATCGTTTGTTGCTGGATACTGATCCGCGCAAGTTTGGACTGATTATGGGCCCAGGTGCCAGATCACAAAGACCTGATGTTTCATGCCTAGCCTGATTGCGGTTCGCGAGCTGTCCTGCGAAAAGTTCGTTGATCCGGATTTCACCGCGGCTGGAGAGGCCCGCGCCAGCGTGGCCCTGGCGCGCCTGGAAACCCTCTGGATCAATACCGGCAGCCTCTGCAACATCGAGTGTGAAAACTGCTACATCGAGTCGAGCCCCTCGAATGATCGCCTGGCATACATCTCCGAAGCTGAAGTAACGGCCTTTCTCAACGAGATCCAGCTGACCGATCTGGGTACCTCACAGATCGGATTCACCGGCGGCGAACCGTTCATGAATCCGCAGATCATCCCGATTCTGCGCAACGTTCTGCAGCGCGGGTTCGACGTGCTTGTGCTTACCAATGCGATGCAGCCCATGATGCGCCCGCGCGTGCTCGAAGGGCTGCGGGAATTGCTTCAGCGCTTCGGCAATCGATTGACGCTCAGGGTTTCCCTGGATCACTACGCCGCCGAATTTCACGACCGGGAGCGGGGCGTCGGTTCCTTCGCGAAAGCCTGCGCCGGTCTTGATTGGCTCTGCAGGCACGGCTTCAAGCTTAGCGTTGCGGGACGCGCGTGCTGGGCTGAAGATATGGAGGAGGCTCGTAGCGGATATCAGGATTTGTTCGAGAAAAATGCCTGGTCCATCGACGCGTATGACCCGTCCGGGCTGGTGCTCTTTCCGGAAATGCACGAAAGGGGCGATGTGCCCGAGATCACCACGGCCTGCTGGGATATCCTCGGCAAATCACCAGGCGATGTGATGTGCGCGACGAGCCGGATGGTGGTCAAGCGCAGGGGCGCGGCATCCCCGGTTGTGGTTCCCTGTACTCTCCTGCCCTACGATCCGCGCTTTGAGATGGGCTCAACGCTGGGCGAAGCGCGGACCGCCGACGGCGGCTCTTTCCGCAATGGCGCCGTCAAGCTGAACCATCGCTATTGCGCCGAATTCTGTGTGCTCGGAGGGTCCAGTTGCAGTGGTTGAACG
Organism: Pseudomonadota bacterium; assembly: GCA_038748515.1. Taxonomy (GTDB): domain Bacteria; phylum Pseudomonadota; class Gammaproteobacteria; order Pseudomonadales; family Halieaceae; genus Congregibacter. Next base: position 472 of record JBCDIW010000019.1, on the reverse strand, counting down.
CGGAGGGCGCTCTAACCGATATCGCTTCGGTCAGCGGATCCCGATTACAAACCGTCGCGCCTGAAGAGATTCTTAAGCAGCCGACCCGCTTCCTCGCCGGCCTTGCGCTTTAGTTCACCCTCGGCGAGGTCCTTGACGATTTCCGTGGCATTGACGCCGCACCAATCCCCGGGGTCACCGGAAAGATTCCCTTTGCATTCCACGGGCCAGCGCAGCTCCGCGTAGCGTTCGTTGATGCGACAGGCGGGGTCGAGTTCACCAAGACCGTCGGCGAGCTGCGCGCGAAGACTTCGCCGTCTCCGAGGGCGTCATCCGGATCATCGCGAGGTTCCTCTCCAAAAGCGTGAGCGCGACGTTCTTGGGCAAGCAAGTGATAACTGAGGACTTTGCTGAATCAGACGCTCTGCCCGAGTCAGAGCCCGTTGGCGTTTCCGCACCACCTCCCGGTGCCGCTTAGATAAGCAAGTTAAAG
>JBCDIW010000018.1:0-130564 GCA_038748515.1 Pseudomonadota bacterium | reverse complement strand
TCGCGAAACGCCTATTTGGTTTCTCGCCGGATCTTGCACGTTGCAGCGAATTTTCCTCCTGCGGCAATAGCTACGGCTATTGCCTTAGTCTGAAAATCCCCTGCAACGCACAATCTCTCGCCGAGAATTCCAAATATCGGTGAGATATGCTGGCTGGGTCACTCTTCGCCGTCGTTAAGCGCATCGTCAATGCGCAGGCGGATGCCTTCCCTGGTCAGCTCTTTGCGCAGGCGCTCGGGATAGTCGGCCGGGAGCGCCCACAGGACGCCGCCATCGCCAGCCGATTCGAGGCCGCGCTCCTCGGGACTGAAGTCCGTCCGGATCGCCAGGACAAGGTCGCTGCTGGCCCAGGGATGATCCATCCAGTAGCGGTGGCCCGTGATATCGAACCCACGGCCCTCCCAGCCGCGCGACACATCGATAACCTCAAGGCGGTCTGCCTCGCGAATGGCGGCGATTTGACCCTCGTCCAGGTTCTGATCTCGCTGCCCTATCCGTGCGCCACCTCCCATGAAGGTCTGCCCCATGTTCAGGGCCTCGTCCTTGGATGACAGGGTAACAACGACTCGATTGGCGAGCTGATTGATGCTGGGCAGCGCGTCAAGGAATTCCGTAGTGGGGACATCGGCCGCCGCGAAGTACACGGTGCCGATGCGTAAACGCTCGCGGAGATCCTGATCACCGCCCGCGTTGCGCTCATAGAGCTCCTTTAACGCAGCGGTGGTGACGCGGCCCCCGGCACTCCAGCAGACAATGTTGATGCGTCGGGCATGTGTTCTCTTTGCAAGCACCTCCAGAAGGGAGGCCAGGGCCGGGGCGGAACGATAGGCGCGCTCCCGATCATCGCCCATGCCGTAGGCCAGGATGTTTTGGCGCGTCGGCCAGGAGAAGGCAATGGACGTCATGTCCCGACCCATGAAGTGATCGAGCATGGCGGCGAACACGTTGGCGTTGTAGAAATTCACCTTCGCCCCGTGTACATAGATCAGGAGATCCTTGTCCCGCGCCGAGTCAATCGACTTGTTCATGTCCGCGATCAGCCAGGACAGGCCCTCGGCATCGTCCTCGGATACGGGCCCCTCCAGGGAGGGCTTGAAGGAGCCTGCCTCAAGCAGCCCCGCGATGGAGAGGTCCACCGTATCCGGGCGTTCGCTGACGCGGGAATAATCGCTGAGATCGGACCAGGAGAGCTGTGGGCCGCCAAATCCAATCAGCGAAAGGCCGGCCGCTATGAGCTCGCTTTCCTCGTTGTTGTAGTCGATCCGCATGGGGGTGGGTTCGCGCTGCCGGGTCGTTGCGTAGTAGACGCGCCGGGGTTTCCAACGCTGCTGCTCCGGAATCCGGTCGAGGGGGCTGAGGTCCAGTTCCGAATAGAGCACCGGGGTCGGCATAAGATCTTCTACCGGTGGGCCGGCGCAGGCCGCGCAGGCGAGTACCGCAAGCATGGAGCCGATCCTTCGGGTGATTCTTTGCATGGTCGATTCCTCGTCGCTGTGCTTTTTATCAGAACATTCTTGCGAACCTTGGAAACTTGGTCGTGAGGCCCACGCCGGTGTATTGCTGAGTGCAACAACTTGGGAGAGTTTGCTTGGTGCCCTTGGTTCGCGAGATGGGCACCGCGAAGCTCAGGGCGTTCAACCTATTGGTGGGTGGGTTTCGCGCCGTTCCTGGGCCGGACTTTTCCGATTACCTTCCCGAAACGGAGCGCGGCCTGTCAAGCGATAACTGAGGCACGCGACCAATTGGGTGATAAAGAATGTTTTCAGAACCCCGGCCGGCTGCGGATGTTGGATCGCTGACGTTGAACGCGGGCTCTTCCGGGAAGCCCCGCGCGCATGAAACCGACCGTCCTTTCAGTCGTAATACGCTTATCGGGGCGCATTCATCGACCATCGTGGCATCACCGTGCTTCCCACCGCCATAACAGAGCCCATTGAGCGTGCCATTGAGGATGGCCCCGCGGTTATCCGACCCCGCGCTCCTGACCTTCCCAGAACGGTTTACGAAGCTCTGTTTTCAGGACCTTGCCCGCTCCGGATAGCGGAAGAGGCTCGTTCCGGTAGGTGTAACTTCTCGGACACTTGTAGCTGGCGATCAGCGATTTGCAATGCTCCGTCAAGTCTTCTTCGGAAGCTTCGCTGCCGGACTTTAGAATCACGATGGCGTGCACGACCTCGCCCCAGGTGTCATCGGGGATACCAATCACTGCCACCGCTTCAACGGCGGGATGGGTCGACAGGGCGCTTTCCACCTCGGCGGAAAAGACGTTCTCGCCGCCGCTGACAATCATGTCCTTGAGCCGGTCGACAATGAAAATGAAACCATCGTCGTCGCGATAGGCGCCATCGCCCGTGTGCACCCAGCCATCACGCAGGATCTCGGCGGTCTGCTCCGGGCGGTTCCAGTAGCCGGTCATCGCTCCCGGTGAGCGGGTGACGATTTCGCCGACTTCACCGTTGGGCAGGTCCGCCCCGGCTTCATCGCAGATACGCACTTCAACGCCCATGGCGACTTTCCCGGCGGAGCGCAGCTTTCCGGCATGTGGCCCCTCGAGCACGTGATTTTCCGACGGCAGCAGGCTGATGATCGGCGCCATTTCGGTCTGCCCGTAGCCCTGCACCCAGTTTACCCAGGGCAGCAGGTCGATTAGCTGCTGCATCAGACCGCCGGGCATGGGTGACGCGCCGTAGGCCACGCTGCGCAGACTGCCGAGGCGATCGGCCTGGAACTCCGGATGATTCACCAGCATGCCGAGCATGGTGGGAACCAGAACAGACTGGGTGACACCCTTCTCTTCAATCACGTTCATCAGTGAGAGCGGGTCAAAGCTTGGCAGAAACGCGTGACAGATTCCCGCAACCGTCGCGGCGCCGGAAAACGCGCCATCCGCTAGATGGAACATGGGCGCGGCATGAAGGAAAACGTCGCCTTTTACTGTACGGAAGGCCTGCCCCATGCTGATGTTGTTGAACCACAAAGCCCGCTGGGACAGCATCACACCCTTGGGAAAACCTGTAGTGCCGCCGGTGTAGTAGAGGCCTGCGAGGTCTTCGCCCGCCCGGCTCGCGTCCTCGCAGGGAGATCCCGCGGCGACCAGATCTTCATAATCCAGGCAGTTCACGGGGATAGCGCCCTCGCCCAGGAAAATGCTCTTTTCAACGTCCGTACCTTCAAGAATATCCGCCAGACTGGGGCTGAACACTTCGTCGACGAAGAGAATTTTCGCGCCCGCGTCCTTGAGCGCGTACGCGCTCTCGGATGGCGACCAGCGGGTGTTCATCGGTACCACGGCGGCGCCCGCCCACCACACGGCAAAAAAGTACTCGAGGTAGCGATCTCGGTTGATGGACAGGATGGCGACCCGATCGCCGGGTTCAACACCCATATCCCGCAAGGCGCCGGCAAGGCGGGCCACGCGATCCGCCATGGTCGCCCAGTCCTGCTCCCGATCGAGGAAGCGGGTCGCCGGTGCGTTTGGGGTACTGCGCGCGTTGTTTTGGAGAAAGTCCGTTAGTGAATACATGGCGACCTCAACATTATTGCTATTGCCTTAGGGCCGGATGCCGGGCCGCAGGGGCCGGGCCTGTTCTATACCTATCGCTAGTAGGCTGAGAAATCTGCCGGACGTTTCTCCAGAAACGCCGCGAGCCCTTCCTTACACGCAGGGTTGTCGAGCATTTCAACGAAGGTATCCATTTCCTCGCGGTTGGCCTTCCGCATCGCGTCGCGGTATGGGCCGTTGATCAGCCGCTTCGACGCCATGAGTGCGTCGCGCGGGTAAGCGGCAAGGATCTTCGCTCGGCGCTGGGTTTCCTCTGCGAGCTTTGCATCGGGAACAACATCCAGCACCAGACCAATTTCCTTGCATTGCTCGGCCGTATACCAGTCCCCGGACGTCAGCATCCAAAAGGCCTGCTGATGCCCGATCAGGCGGGGCAAGGCGGCGGTACTGCAGGCCTCAGGCACGTTCCCCAACGCTGTGAAGGGACAGCGCAGTCTCGCGCTCTCCGCCATGATGGCGATGTCGGCATGAGAGAGCACCGTCGCACCCCAGCCAACGCCAGTGCCGTTCACGCCCATCACCAGCGGCTTTGGGAAATCGATAAAGGTGTTGAACATTTTCGGCACGGCCTGGTTGAACATGCGCACGTGCTCCGGGGCCTCGGGGGTTTTCAGGGCGCCCACGTCCATCCCCGAGCTGAAGAGCTTGCCCTCGGCGGTGAGCACCAGCACGCGAACTCTGTTGTCGCGCCCTGCGGCGTCAAGCAGCTCGATAAGCTCATCAATTGCCTGCGGACTCAGCGCGTTCATCGCATCCGGCCGACTGAGGGTCAGCGTGCGGACGAAGTCCTGATCATCAATGTTCCACATTACTTTTCTCCTTGCACGGGGCAGCAGGCATTGAATTTGTTGCCGTCCATATCTCTGAAGTAGGCACAGTAGAATCCGGCGGGGCGCACGCCGGGCTCGCCCTCGCAGGAAGCGCCGAGTTCGATGGCCTTCGCATACACGCGATCGACGCTTTCCCGCGTGCCTGCCGCCAGCGCAATCATGCTGCCGTTACCCACCGTGGCATCGTTTTTATCCAGAGGCGAACACACGCCAAGAAACGGGGAATGCAGATCAGTCCCATAGAATGAGATGTGCGCGAAATCCATAAAGCGCTGCATACCCAATTCGCCCAGGACGCCGTCGAAAAAGGCATTGGCCCGATCCCGATCGTTCGTGCCGAGCATGATGTAGGCAAACATGTGTGACTCCCTTTCCTTTTTCCTGTACCGGATCGTGTAGGCGGCCTAGGTTTCTGTATTGATGCTGTCGTTGGACGCGATCGTCGCGCCGAGAGTGGCGTAGCGGTTTTTCGTGTCGGCACTCCAGCCGTCGACCTCGTCTTTGGGTATGCCATAGGTCAGGCCGCGCTCTACGCCCGGTCGTGCCCTGACTCGGTCAACCCAGGCGACGACATTGTGATGCCCCGTGATGTCGACCTTGCTCCATTTCCAGCCACGAACCCACGGATAGCAGGCGATATCGGCAATGGTGAAGTTCTCACCGCAGATGAACGGCTGGCTTTCGAGCTGCTTCTCCAGCACTCGCAGCAGCCGCTGGGCCTCGTTGTTGAAGCGTTCCAGGGGATGCGCTTTTTGCTCCGGAGGTACGTCGTCCATGTAACGCGTGTAGGAAAGCTTGTTGCCGAAAATCGGACCAATGCCCGCGGCCTGCCAGAACAGCCACTGAATGACGTGCCAGCGACGCTCGTCCTCGGGAAGCAGGGGCGTCGGATATTTCTCTGCGAGATAAAGAAGAATCGCGCAGCTCTCCATCATTCTGAGGTCACCGTCCACGAACCCGGGTATTTTCTGGTTGGGGCTGATAGCGGTGAACTCGGGACGGAACTGCTCCCCGTCGACCAGGCTGACGTGGTGTACGTCTATCGCCGGCAGCTCAACGCCCGCCTCTTTGAGCTCCTCAAGCATGATGCTGACTTTCCAGCCGTTGGGCGTTCCCCAGGTCCACAGTTCCATTGATCATTTCTCCTGGCTGTTATGAGCCGTCAACGCGGCGCGGTTAGCGGCCGGGCTCTGATGGGTGAGCGATCTTTTACCGGACTCCGGGTGAAACTGACCAAACCCCTTGGCCCCCTTTTGCCCCCTATTCCCCCCATCGCCCCCATTGGCCCCTAAGCGCCCTGGGCCGCGGAGAGTTGTGCCGGTTCCTCTGCGCGCGGCAGACATCATGGCGGTGTGGCGCATCAGCCGATCCCCGGCAAAGGCGCTGACGCGCCGCGCAGGACTGGGCCTTGGCCAGATATTGATTGCACGTGAACATATAATAATACTGTTTTTTTGTTTATAACCAAATATAAGCAGGGATTCAGCCAAAGCGCAAGCACACGCGCCGGGCTGGACGCCGTTTTCGCTCGCTCACCGCGCAGGGCAACACGGGATCGGCTCAGAGCGCGATGGCGACGCTGCTCGCGCTGCCACAGCCCTCACAGGATTTCTCGCCTACTATAATTTTGTCTTAAACAAATTTTTTATCATATTTATTGCTTTGCACCAAATTTAAGGTACGCTTTCCCTCAGAGAACAATAACCAGCGGAGTCCGAACGTGGCTACAGAAGATCTCCACTACCCCGTACTGATTGTTGGCGGCGGCCCCGTGGGCCTCATGATGAGCTGCCTGCTGTCTCGTCACGGCGTACGGTCATTGCTCGTAGAGCAGAACGACAGCACCACCGATCACCCCCAGGCGCACGTCGTCAACCTTCGGACGATGGAGCTGTTTCAGCAGTTGGGTGTTGCTGACGACATCTACGCGGAATCGCTGAGCCCGCAATGGGCGAGCGCCGTGCGCTGGGTGTCCAGCATGACCGGGACCGAGTACGCACAGATTTCCACGGGTCCGACGGAGGAGCAGATGATCAGCGCGGCGCAGATGACGCCTGCGATTCCGGCATCCTGTCCCCAGGATCGCGTGGAACCCGTTCTCCTTGCCAGGGCAAAGCAGGGCATCGGCGACGTGTGGTACGGCGCAAAGCTTGTTACGCACACGACGCTGAACAAGGGCGTTGAAGCCGTTATCGAAAAGTCCGGAGAACGGCTCACGGTGCGAGCCGACTGGCTGATTGCCAGCGATGGGGCCGGTAGCGGCATCCGCCGCGCAGAAGGCATCGACATGGAAGGGCTGGGTGCCCTGGCACACATTGTGGGCATTTATTTCCATGCCGATATCGGGCCGCTGCTGCAGGACAAACCGGCCATACTCTACTTTCTGGTCGACGAGGAAGAATCCGGCATCGTCATCACCATGGATGGCGGCACGCGATGGGTGATGCACGCGAGCTGGGACGAAGCGCGCCAGTCCCTCGACGATTTCAGCGTTGAGCGCTGCCTGGGTATCGTCAGGCGCGCCATCGGTGCCGATGTCGATGTGGATATCCGCTCGATAAAACCCTGGACCATGTCCGCCCAGGTCGCGTCCCGCTATCGCCAAGGGCCCGTATTCCTCGTCGGCGACGCCGCACACCGTTTTCCACCGACCGGAGGCTTCGGCCTCAACTCCGGGGTGCAGGATGCGCACAATCTCGCCTGGAAGCTGGCCGCGGTTGTTCAGGGCAAGGCCGACACCCGGCTCCTGGACAGCTACGAGGAAGAGCGCAAACCCGTCGCGTTGATCAACTGCGATTTCAGCGCCCGCAATGCGATGGGCATCGGTGACGTAAACGGTCCCGGCGCAAAGGAAAAGGCCCGCGCGATTGCCTCGGGCGAACGCGAGGTCGCCGAGGTGGCGGCCGAGATTCAAGCCGTCGCGGAACGGGAACGGGCTCACTTCGGTGCGCTGGGGCTGGACATCGGCTTCCGCTACGAGCGAGGCGCGCTCATACCCGACGGCACGGAGGCGCCGACCTACGACAATCCGGAGCTCGAGTACCTGCCCACGGGTCGGCCCGGGGGCCGCGCGCCGCATGCCTGGGTCACCGTTGATGGCGACTTGAAGTCAACGCTCGCCGTTTTCGAAGGGAACATGACGCTCCTTGTGGACGGCGACAGCGGTCCCTGGAAAAACGCCGCGGGGAGCTTCCCGCTTGCGCTCTCGGTACTGTCTATCGGGACTGACATCGTGGCCAACGAAGGATCCCTGGCGACCCTGTACGGGCTGGAAGGCGGCGCCGTGCTGGTCCGCCCCGATGGTCACGTTGCCTGGAGGAGCGCCACCGCGGTGCCTGACGCGGAGGCCGCGCTGCGCGGCATCAGCGAGCAGATTCTGGGCATGGCAGCGGCGGAGGATGCGGCGTAATGAACATGATGTTCGATCCCAAAGCCAAGCCGATCAAGCTTGCGCACATTGTGCTGAAAACCAGCCCGCGCCGCTGGGAGAAAATGAAGGAGTTCTACAAGCTTCTCCTGGGTGCAAAGCTGGTCATGGAAGCCCCCATCATTGCTTTTCTCACCTACGACGACGAGCACCATCGCCTTGCGATCGCAAAGTTTCCATTCATGCTGCCCAAGTTCTCACTCTTCCGAGGGGTGGATCACGTCGCCTTCACCTTTTCTTCCCTGAACGATCTGCTGGCGACGTATGAACGGATGAAATCGGGCGGCGTCGCCCCGGTGTGGTGTGTACACCACGGCGGTACCGTATCCATCTACTACCAGGATCTGGACAGAAATCTCGTCGAAACCCAGGTGGATGTTTTTGAGAGTATCGAAGCCACCAACGAGTACATCGATTCCGACGACTTTCAGACCAACCCCATCGGGGTCGACTTTGACCCCGATGAATGGATCCGCCGCCTGAAGGCGGGGGAACCGGAAGAAGTCGTTTCCCGCCGCGTCTCCAGTGGACCCAGACACCCGTCCACGATTCCCAGACCAATCCAGGGAACGCTTCACTGGCTGCTGAGCAAGCTCGCACCGCCCTCCCGGAACCCGGCATAGAAGGACATAGGCATGAAAATTGTGACATTCAGCGACGGCGCGTCTCCGCGAATCGGCGCGCTTCGCGGAGACCGCGTCGTAGACTTTTCCCAGGCGGACCCAGGCCTCCCCGGCGACATGATCAGCCTGCTGCGCGGTGGCGACGACACCATGGATCGCGCCCGGGCCGCCGCCGAGTCGACGGAGCCGACCCTGCAGCTGGAGTCGCTCACCCTGCACAGCCCCGTGCTGAATCCGAGGAAGCTGATGGCCATTGGTCTCAACTACATGGACCACTTCAATGAAGTGCCCGAAGAGATCAAGAAGCGAGCCGGGTTCAAAATTCCGGAAACGCCGATTCTGTTCAACAAGCAGGTCACGTCGATCACCGGCCCCTTCGACCCCATACATCTGCCGCCGGAATCCAGTGAACTGGATTACGAAGCGGAGCTGGCCGTCGTCATTGGCAAGACCTGCCGCCGGGTGGCGCCGGAAGATGTGGGTAAAGTCATCGCCGGTTACACCATCGCGAACGACGTCTCCATCCGCGATTGGCAGCGCGCCGCCCCGACCATGGTTATGGGTAAGTCCTGGGATACACACTGTCCGCTCGGGCCGGCGCTGGTGACGCCGGATGAGCTGGGCGCCCCGGTTGATCTGAAGGTGACGCTGACGGTCGACGGCGAAGTCCGCCAGGAGTTTCAGACCGCCGACATGCTCTTCGACATCGCGACGCAGATCTCGTACATGTCAACCGCCTTCACCCTCGAGCCGGGCGACGTGCTGCTCACGGGCACGTCCGCCGGTGTCGGCTTTTTCTGGCCCGGCGGCGGATTGCTCAAAGACGGACAGGTCGTACGCATTGAGATCGAGGAACTGGGTGCGATAGAAAATACGGTCGTGGCGGACCCGGGAGAGTCGTTCATCCGCTGATGCGATCATGCGCCTCCTGCTCCTCATTGTCCTTTCGCCCCTCCTGGTTGTATCACTGCCCGCACTGATCGCGCTGTTCATCTATCGGGGCCGCCGCTACCGGCGGAAATCGGGTCGGCAGTCGTATCGGGTGCCCCACGAGCATCCCCTTGAGCTGTATTTCATGCCGCTGTCCCTGTGTTCCAGCAAGGTGCTGTTTGCCTTGAAGTCGGCGGGCGCTGAGGTCCATCTGAAGGAAGTCGATATCGGTCATTTCGGCCGCTTCCAGCAGCTTGAGGCGAGCTTTCTGAAGCTCAACCCGAATGCCTGCGTGCCCGTGCTTGTTCACGACGGCTGGCCCGTGCTGGAGTCCGACGAAATACTGGCCTATCTCGCCGATACCCTCGTTCCCGGAAGTCTGAAGCCTTCGGCGGAAGATCCAGCGGCTGTGAAGGCCATGCACTACTGGACCGAGCGAGGTGGTTTCGTAGACATGCGGGGCGCCATGAGCCGTCAAGCGGGAGCGGCCGTCGCAGCGCTGTCCGCGCCCCTGTTTGCCATCGACCATCAGTACATGCGTTTGCCGACTCTGCTTGGCGCGCTGCTTAAACACCCCCAGCCGCAGATCGTCGCACTCAAAATCGCGAACTGGTTCCTCGGTGCGGTAAAGCCGCCACCCAGGATGATCGACGAGGCCTTTGAGACGTTGACAGACTGCTTCTCGGACATGGAGACCCGTCTTTCCGCCGGCGGTGACTGGCTCAGTGGCCACGTTTTTACGCTCGCCGATGTGACCTGGGCCGCTAACCTCGCGCGGCTGGATTTACTGGGAGCGTTGGCGTTCTTTCTCGACGAGCGTCCGGCGGTGCAGGCCTATTGGTCCAGGCTCCGGGCGCGGCCGGGCTTCGCCGACGCGTTTAGCGACCCCCTGACGCAAAGCGCTGAGTTTTTACAACTGCAGCGAGTGGCGGGAAAGGCCCGAGCGCACTGTGAAAGCAACGGTGTGGCACAAGCCTACGGATGGAAGCCGGCTTAGCTGGCTTAGCTGGCTTAGCTGGCGCTAAATATGATTTAAAGCAGTAAAATACCGCTAATTTTTGCTACCTAGCATATTTAAAATGCTATCCTGCGACATAACACGTCGCAAAACGGCTTCGGAGGCGGCCTGAACCGCTGAACAATGTAGGACGACCTGTCTAACGATGGACATCCGACACCGATCAACGAGGTTGATGCCTTTGCGGCGGTGCAGCTAGTGCCCTGCTTGGTTGATTCGTTGAAGAAAGTTCGAGTGTTTTTTTGAACCTGGCAAGGCGCGGTGGGGAGTCATAGCCGTAGCTATGGCGACGATCCGCAACGCGGTCAGGTGCAAAAAAGCGCCGAGCAATTCAACGAATTAGCCAAGCAGGACACTAGTACCGGGGCTACAAGCTGCGTGACGCGGACTGAGAGGCACTGAACAAATACCCGGGCATGACCCGGGCCGATGGATCCAGGGCAACAATAAAAAGCGGACTGGCAAACATGGAAACTACTCAGGTACTGATCTCCGGTGGCGGACCCGTCGGCTTGATGCTGGCTCTCGAGCTGAATCATCAGGGTGTCGACGCCATCCTGCTCGAGCGAAACCCGCAAACCACACGCCATCCCAAGATGGACATCACCAACGGGCGAAGCATGGAGCTGTTTCGCCGCCTCGGGCTCGCGGAGAAGTTGCGAGATGTGGCCGTGCCCGACGATCACCCCGTGTCGGTGATCTGGTGCACCAAGCTGGCAGGTGAAGAGCTGGCTCGCTTCGACTACCCCAGCGTTGCCGAAACCCACAAAGCGCTGCTTGAAGCCAACGACGGCACGATGGCCCTCGAGCCAGGCATGCGGGTATCACAGATACTGCTGGAACCCGTATTAAAAGACTGGCTCGACGCGCATGCGCAACACGTCACCACGATGTTCGGCTGGGCGCTCGAATCCTTCGAAGAAGACGATGAGGGAGTAACGGCCACCGTCCGCCATAGCGAGACCGATGAAACGCAGGAGATCCGCTGCGCTTATCTTGCCGGTTGCGACGGCGCTGGCAGCGTGACGCGCCGGGCCCTGGGAATCCACATCAACAACATCACCGTGCAGCACTTCCTGGATTCCGGGGACCGCGAAGATTTCCACGACGAGCCCTGGGGCGAAGAGCGTCCCGATGCGCCACGCCCGGAGTTTCGCTACATGATCCATTGGACCTCCAAGGACCTGGAACTCTTCGAGCGTTTTGGGACGGCCTGGCACATCCAGTCACCGGAGGGCTGGTCGATCATCTCCCAGAATGACGTGGATACCTGGACGATCCACATTCCACCGAAGTGCTACCCCAATATCACGGAGGCCGATCCCAAGGAGATCCTGTTCAGCGTGCTCGGCTGTACGTTCGATTGCACGATCAACGTCAGCAACGCGTGGAATCCTCGCCTGGGCATCGCCGACAGCTACGGCGCCGGGCGCGTCTGGCTGGCCGGTGACTCGACGCACCAGGTAATCCCCACCGGGGGCTACGGGATGAATACGGGCATGGGCGACGCCCTGGCGCTGGGCTGGGCGCTCGCCGCCAACGTCCATGGTTGGGGTGGTCCCGGGCTGCTGGAAGCCTATGAAATTGAGCGCCGCCATGTGGGTGCTCGCAACCGCTGGGCGTCGGCCAGGCATTCTTCGATCCGGGCAAAGATCGTAATGGCCTGCCCGGAAAACCTCCATGCCACCGGGGACGCCGCGGACCAGGCGCGAGGCGAGATCGCAGACCTCATTCGAGAGTTGGGGAACCTGGAGAACCACGCCTGGGGAATTGAGTGGGGATATCGCTACGACGCATCGCCCGTGATCTGCCATGGTGACGGGGAACCCCCCGGCTACGAATGGGAGCACTATGAGCCGAGCAGCTGGCCCGGGGGCCGCGCTCCGAACCTGTTCCTGCGCGAAGATCAATCGCTGTACGATCTGTTAGGCGCGGGCTTTACTCTCCTGAACCTGGACGCCGTTCCGGGGGAGGCGCTGCAGGAGGCGGCCGCCAGTGTAGGCATGCCTCTCAGAGTTCTGTCGCTCAGTGACGACAAACTCCGGGAGCTCTATGACTATCCCCTGATTCTTATTCGACCCGATCAGCACATCGCCTGGCGCGGCAGGCAACAGCCCGGCAGCAGCGACGAAGCGCGGGCCATTATCAACCGCGTGCGGGGTGTGTGAGCGCCCTACGCCGTCAAGGCGCGCCAGAATTCTTTGCGGATCATGATGCTGGCGGCGACGCGAGCCGTGCCTTTCGCTAATTTTGCTCCTCAGGCTGGAGACCCTCGATGACAACGACGCAATTCGAAGAAACTGTTCTGGCCGCGAACCGTCAACTGGGAGACAACCCGCGACACCGAACCATCGGCGAGCCTACCGAACCGCCCCGCTTTGAGCTCTATCACTCTGCCCCGTCCCTGTGTTCGCACAAGGTGCGGACAACGCTCGCCGAGCGGGGTGCGCCATACCGGTCCCACGATTTGAACATCATGCTCGCCGGGCGCGCGCTACCCGAGAACTATCACCCAAGCTACGTTCGCCTGCGCCTGCTTGGAAAGAACGATCGTGCCCTCGTCAGCGATTATTCAGGGCAGAGTTCCGTGACAACCGAGGGTCTGGATCCCTGTGTGGTACCAACGCTTGTTGATCACCAGGAACAGCGCGTCGTTGTCGACTCCAGCGAGATCTGCAAGTACGTGGATAGGCACTGGGAGGTCGACGGCCGGCTGATCCCGGAAGGCCTGGAGGACGCGGTCCAGGCCCAGCTCGACATCATCGACCGCGCGCCCCACGTTGCGGCACTTTACGGGGCCAACCCGGACGGTGATCGCCGTCCCGGTGGAATGCCCCGGGTACTGCAAGGCATACAGGACAAGAAGATCAAGAGTTTGCGCCGCATCATGCGCAAGCTGGACGCGAACGATCCCTTACTCGCCGCCTACGAAAGTAAGATTGCCAAAGAGCTGGGGAGCAAAGCCTTCGTCAATACTCCCGGGAAAATGCGCGACACCTACGCTGCCATGCGCGCGCACGCGATGGATCTCGAGTCACAGCTCGCGTCCCACGACGGTGCCTGGGCCCTGAGCGCGGGCTTTACGCTTGCGGACGTGGTATGGACCTGCAGCCTGTTCCGACTCAAGTGGTTGGGACTGGGCGACACCTTCGAAGGGAATCCCGAGACCCCACGGGTTGAGGAATACGCGCGGCGCGCCTTCGCGCGGCCTGCGTTTCGACAGGCCGTCGTTACCTGGCCGTCGGCCTATGGCCCCTGTGACTACATCCCCGAGTTTGCGGGACCGGCCAACGAAAAGCGGCTGAGAAAAGAGCTTCTGAAACGCTTCAACCCACTGAAAATCGTGTTTGGCTAGGGGCTCCGCCGGCAGGCGTGACTAGGGCTCCGCCGGCAGGCGTGACTAGGGCTCCGCCGACAGGCGTGACTGCGCCCACGACGAACCCCTCAGGCGGGATCAGGCTCTGGGGTTCGACGCGACGCCGGCACCAGAAAGTCAACGAGCATGTTCGCGTGTTCCTCGACCACCTCCGGATCCGTAACGTCGATGCCATGAACGTCGCGGACCTCGGGAGCCATGGTGTACATGGTTGCTCCCGCCCCGATATACAGGTAGTACCAGAACACAAACTCCCGATCGTTGAGATCCAGATCACTCTGCACCATGTTCTTCAGCTGCGCCTTCGCGGGTTTCACATAGTTTTGCGTCAACCAGCGCAGACGCCAGCTGTCCGCCTTGCCTTCCTGCAGCATGATCCGATGCAGCTCGGGGCGCTTTGAAGAGAAGCGAACCAGCGTGCGAAGCATCAACGCGATGCGGTCGCGCGGCGCGAGGTCCTTGAGCAGCTCGAGCCTGGGCTCGGAAAACAGCTGCAGCTCGTCGAAGATACTGGTGGCCGCGGCGCGCCACAGCGCCTTCTTATCGCCGAAGTGATAGCTCGCCAGATTGCGTTGGACGCCGGCCGTAGTCTCGATCTCCCGCAGGGTGACGGCGTCGTACGCCTTTTCCGAGAACAGTCTCACCGCCACGTCGAGCAGGCGCTTGCGCGTGATTTCAGAACGCTCCTGCGTTCTTCGTTTGACCTGCGGTTCAGCGACTTTTATGGCCATGGCTCTGCTCTCGTCAGGGGATGGCGGGCCTGGGCCCGAGCGGCGTCCCATCACTATTAATTGTGTTGACACTCAAATTATACAAGCATATATTTTGCTTGTATGTAAATATTGCGTCGTTAATGGCTCAGCTTATCAATCTCCACCTGCGCCGACCGACCGTCTTACCGGAAGCGAGAACCCGAATAGTCGTAAAGAAGCGTTTTCGCATCCCGAGTAAGTCCTACTTTACAGCTAAGCCTCATTCCAAGAAAAACTACAGGCAAGTGGCGGCAACATGAAAGCTTCTCTACCGCTCGTAACGGCAGGTCTTTTACTCGCAGCAGGTCCGGCGTTCCCCCAGGACCCCTCGCTGCCTTCCCCTGCGGAATCCACGGCGCGTCCCAACGTACTGATCATCGTGGCGGACGATCTGGGCTGGTCCGATATCGGAGCCTTCGGCGGCGAGATACGCACGCCCTCGCTTGATTCCCTGGCGCAGGACGGCGTCATGATGACCCAGTTCTACGTGGCTCCGACCTGTGCGCCAACGCGCTCTATGCTGATGACCGGAGTCGACAACCATCTCGCGGGAGTAGGCGTCATGGGCGGCATCCGCGCCCCGAACCAGACGGGCCGCAACTTCGAGGGCAAGCTGCACGAGGACGTGGTGACACTGGCCGAGGTTGCCAAACAGGCGGGGTATCGCACCCTGATGTCGGGTAAATGGCATCTGGATGCTGAGGATCCAGCGCAATACCCGGATGCCCGCGGCTTCGACGAGAGTTTTTCGCTGCTCACCGGCGGTGCCAGCCATTTTGCAGACATGCTTCCCATCAGTCCCGAGGAACCCGTGCGCTATGTCGAGAACGGTGAGCGAGTCACGACGCTGCCCGTGGACTTCTATTCGTCCATAGGGTTCACGGACCGGATGCTCGCCTATCTGCGCGACACCCCGAGCGGTACTCCGCTGTTTGCCTATCTCAGCTATACCGCTCCGCACGATCCGCTGCAGGTTCCGGATGCCTGGCTGGACAGCTACGCGGGCGCCTATGAGCAGGGTCCCGGGGCAACGCGGGAAGCTCGCATGGCGAGACAGGTGGAGAAGGGGCTGATTCAGCCGGGCATGGATACCTGGACCTATCCGCGCTTCCCGGCCTGGTTTCCCAATCATCTCGAACCCTGGTCGGAGCGTGAATCCGAACGACGGGCCGAAGACGTGAGACCCATGGAGATCTATGCCGCCATGGTGGAATTGATGGACCAGCAGATCGGTCGGGTACTCCAGGCCTTTGAAGACCGGGGAGAGCTTGAGAACACGCTGGTCGTATTTTTCTCCGACAACGGCGCGAGCGCGGCAGCGCCCTTTGTCTACGGCGGTGTAACGCGCGAGTGGTTTGCGCAGACCTGGGACAATACCCCGCAGCAACGGGGACGTGCGGGGAATTTCACCGTTCAGGGCCCCGAGTGGGCACACGTATCCGTAACGCCCTGGAAGCTCTACAAAAACTCCGTGGCGGAGGGCGGCATCCGCTCCCCGTTCATCGCGGCCGGACCCGGTATCGTTCCCGGCAGCCGCATTGACGGAATCGCCCACGTGACCGACATCCCAGCCACGATCTACGAGCTGATGGGCGTGGATCCGAGTCAACACGCGATGTTCCAGGGCAAAGAACAGCCCATGGGTCTGTCCCTGAGCGACGCCTGGACCGGGGCGGCGGGCACTCCCCGGGAGAGCTTCGGAATCGAGCTCTTCGGCAACCGCGCCTATCGCCGCGGTGACTGGAAGGCCTCTCTCATCGTGCCTCCCATCAGCAATGGCCGGTGGGAGCTCTACAACCTGCGTTCCGATCCCGGTGAAACGATTGACCTGTCCGAGCGCGAGCCGGAAGTCCTCGCGGAACTCACGGCGAGCTACGCTGAGTTCAAAGCTGACCACGTCGTTGTGCATCCCAACCCGCCGTCGCTGACGGCAACTCTGATGGACCTGTATGCCAGAGACTGTGACTGGGTGTGTGAGGCGAAGTTTTGGGTGATCGGCAAGCTACAGCGGCTGCGCGCCGAAGCTCCGGGTCCCGACGTGACTGACGGGGACTGAAGCGGGAGATGACGCATCGATCCAGCCATCCCGATCCCAGCAATGCGTTTCCGCAGTGACGACGTGCCCCCGCGGACTACCGCGGCTCTGTCGCGCGCTCCAGGCGCGGGCACGAGCGCCGCGCCGATTTCTCAATCTCATCCCCGTCGACGGGGATGCGCCGCTAGCGGAAGAGACAGGTTTGGGGGGGGAGCATTAAGCAAAAATGACAGCCATCGATAGCGTGCGGGGTCGTATCGCGCTCTGCACCGGTCACGTTGCCGGCATGATTGATCTGGCCGCGCTACCGTTCTGGGTAGGTGGCCTCGTGTCCTCCTACGCATTCTCTCCGCAGCAGGCCGGCGGACTGGCCACGCTGTTTCTTGTCGGCGTGGTGGTGTCAAGCCTGTTCTGGTCGGCGCGCTTCCACAGGGTAACGTCGAACCTGCCGGTACCCGCCGGGTATTTTTTGTCAGCCGCATGCTTTTTTGCCATTGCCTACAGCGACGACTTTCGAATCCTGGCGGCGCTGCATGCTGTGGGCGGGCTCGCCACGGGGATGGGTCTGTCGTTTACGCACGGCACGATCGGTCGCTCCCGGTCACCGCACCGCCTCTTCGGAATTGCACAGATCAGTCTCGGCGTTTCCGCGGTAGTTTTCGTGGGCGTGGTGCCGCCCTTGATAGAGACGCTCGGTGCCCAGAGCGTGTTCCTGGTGATCGGTACCGTCATGTTGCTTGCGGGCGTGGTCACTAGCGTCGCGTTTCCCGGACGCGGGGAAGTCTCCCCCCAGCATCACCCGGCGAAAACATCCATGCGCTTCCCCGCGGAAGTGTGGTTTGGCATAGGCTGCATTGCACTCATGTCGCTCCTTCAGGCGATGCTGTTCAGCTTCGTGGAACGCATGGGGGTCGAGTACCACGGCTTCACCGCCGCTCAGGTCGCGTCCGTTCTGCTGGTCACGGCGGTCCTCAATCTGGCACCCGGGCTCGTCGCCATGGCATTGCAGAACCGCCTCGCGCCTCCGACGGTTATGCTCCTGGGTCCGTCACTGCAGATCGGCTTCGCGCTCCTGATGGTGTCCGTGGGCACGTTCCCGGCCTACTTCATCGCCGTCGCGATCTACCCGTGTCTCATCGTCTTCACCCATGTGTTTGCCTTTGGCTTCTTTGCCCAGCGCGAGCCATCCGGCCGGGCTGTCGCGGCCACGCCCGCGATGAACATGCTGGGGTCGGCCGTTGGCCCCATCCTGGGCGGTGTGATCGTCCAGCAGTTCGGCTACCAGAGCCTCGCCCTGGGGGCCCTGCTTATTGGCGGGTCCGCCGTGCTGTGCGCTCTGCAGGTCAACCAGCGCGTGCGTGGGCGTGCGCCGGCAGCCACCGGTTAGCGTACCCATGGCCAACGAGGTCCACGACAAGTTGATGGGTTTCGGCTAGTCTCAGGACTACACGTATCTTCGTCGGATGGTATCGGTATACCGGGAGAGCGAGCCTTGAAACAGCAGACCTTACAGACCCCGTGGATGGTGGTGCGCCATCTTTTTGTTTTTATGCTCGGCTGTGGCCCCGCATTGATGGTCCAGGCACAGGTTGAGATTGATGAGTGGCAGGTGCCGTACGAGAAATCGCGTCCGCGCGATCCCTTTGCCGCCCAAGCCGACGAGGTATGGTTTGTCGGCCAACGAACGGGCTACCTCGCGCGTTTTGACCTGACTACCGAGTCGTTTGAGCTGGTCGAACTCAAGGAGGGATCCGGACCGCATAACCTGATCGTGGGTTCCGACGGGATCGTCTGGTTTGCGGGCAACCGCACCGCACTGATCGGCCGCTACGATCCGGACAGCGGGGACCTGAAAGAAATCGCCATGCCCGATGCGGCCGTTAAGGACCCGCATACGCTGGTATTCGACGCCGACGAGAGCCACATCTGGTTCACGGCGCAGCGAAGCAACCGCATTGGTCGCCTGACTATCGCCACACAGAAAGTCGACCTGATTCCCGTACCGAGCGCAGACGCCAGACCCTATGGGATCAAGGTCGGGCCCGGGGGCGATATCTGGGTGGACCTGTTCGGAACGAACAAGCTGGCCCACGTCGACCCGCAATCGCTGGAACTGACGGAGATCGTACTGCCGCGCGCCAACTCACGACCGCGGCGCCTTGAAATCACCAGTGACGGTCGCGTGTGGTACGGCGACTACACCGGCGGTCATCTGGGCGTGTATGACCCCAGCAGCGAGTCCATCCAGGAATGGATGCTGCCCCAGGGCGAGACCGCCGCGCCCTACGGCATGGCCTCGGATTCCGAGGACCGCATCTGGCTGGTCGCGACGGGTGTCTATCCCAACGAATTCGTGGGCTTCGATACGCGCACGGAGACCTTCACCGCTGCGACGCCCATCCCTTCCGGCGCGGGCACGGTCCGGCATATGCACTATCACCCGGAATCTCAGGCCGTGTGGTTCGGTACCGATTCCAACTATCTGGGTCGGGCGATGCTCCCCACTGCAAGCGGCGACTGATCCCCTCGCGGGTACGAAGCGGCTAGTGCAGGCTCGCGGGCAATGCGGAAAACCCCTGAAGGATATTGTTCATCAGGGGCACGGGCTCCCCGACTTCGATAGCGTCCACGTGGCGGATGATCGCGTGTAGGAGACTCTCCATTTCGAGGCGCGCGAGGTGCATGCCCGCACAGGTGTGCACGCCGTGCCCCCAGCCCAGCTGGTCGCGGGGGTTGCGATCGACCCTGAACTCGTCGGCGTTCGGGAAATGGCGCTCATCCCAATTCCCGCTGGCATAGAGGACGGCCGCTCTTGAACCCGCGGGGAGAACCGATCCTTCAATCCCGAAATCCGCTTGCGCCAGACGGGTAAAACAGCGAATCGGCGAAGCCATGCGCACGGATTCAGTGACGACGCTCTCCACGAGCGACGAATCGGCCTTCAATGCGGCGAACGCCCCCGGCGTGGAACCCAGTCGCCACAGCATGTGGGCCGTCGCGAGTATCGTGGTGTCGAGGCTCGGGGCCACATAATCCAGCACCATCATCGAGGCCTCGGCCTGGCTGAGGTCCCCTTCCTCCCTGCCCATGAGCACGCGGTACGCCCAGCCATCTTCCCGCACCCCATCCGGTGTCAGGCCCAGGACATACTCCACCGCCTGCAACGCAACGGGCAGCGCCTCCTCGCAGCGCGGGTTCAGGGGACCCAGGGCGTTGAAGGTGGCGGCGGCCCACTCCAGCATGTTGTCTCTGCCCTGTTCGGACAGTCCAACCAGATCGGCGACGATGGAAACCGGCAGGTGGGAAGCGAAATCGGCGACCCCGCAGAAGCTGTCCCGGCCGAGCAGGTCGCGCACAAGCCCGTCTGCGCTGTCGCCAACCCTCGCCCGCAGGGACTGCAGCGACTTGGGAAGAAGCGGACGGCGCAGGATCGTACGGCGGTGATTGTGCGTCTCTCCATCGCTCGTAATAGTGGTGTCTTTGGGCGCCCCATTGATGATCTCGTTGGCCGCCACGCCCTCGCCATTGATCAACACTTCGTCGGCCCGCAGCGCTGTGCGGACGGCATCGAAGCGCGTGATTGCGTAGAGGTCGTTGCTTGTGAGGTAGACCACCGCACCAAGGTCACGCAGTTCGCTGTACACGGCCCAGGTATTCTCGAGGGTGTGATCGCTGTACAGGTCGATGTCGCTGACTGGGGTATTCATCGCTCGGATACCTGTCTGGTAGGGCATACGCCCAAGCACCTGCAGTTGAGCATCAGGCCGTGCTCCCGCAAAGCGCGTGAGCTACGCCGCACGCGCAGCTGAAAGGTCTTCACCGTATTCCTCCATGGCCCACGCAAGCAGTACACGCCTGAACAACATACCGGCCTGGTCACCGGCGATAATCATCTCGTCGAAATCGATCTTGTCGTTATCGATAAGGTTCTGCATGTGCTCCACCGCCCACAAATCTTCATCAAAGCCCTTGGCGATATGTGCCTGGTAGAACTCGTAGTACGCATCGTCGTCCTGGGAGTAGTCGTTCGACATCGAAAACCAGTAGTGGCTGGTGCTGGCGGTTTCGGGGGTCAGGTAGTGCATGACGTAACTCATGAGAACCTGGTGATCCTCGTCTCCCTCATCGCCAACGGTGATCGGTATATAGCCTTTAAAAACCCCGGGGGAGACGGAGACGCCGCCGTCCTGACGGACCACTTTCTTTCCGGCCAGCGCTTCCTTCCAGGACGGCGGTAAAGCACCGGTCGCGCCCTCCCAGCTCGTGTCGATACGATTGCAGAAGATTCCCTCGTCGGTTTTCTCGACCGTGGTGGGAAGGTCAAAAAAGCCATCATCGAACTTGAAGGACTCCTGGTGGAGGTACGCGAAGTGCGTCAGGTCGTTCAGGTTTTCATGCATAAAGAGGTAGTTGCCCTTCAGATCCACGGCGCCGTGAAACGTCCGGAAATTCGGATCGGACAGGAACGGCAGGTCCGGCAGCTTGCTTTCATCGGCGGCGTCCGGGTCACCCATCCAGATGAAAACGAAGGGGCCCATCTCCCGGATCGGGTATTTGTGCAGCTTCTTCTTCGGGCAGGAACTCTGACACGGCACCTTTACAATCTCACCCGCCGGGTTGTAGCGGATCCCGTGGTACCCGCACACGACGTTGTCACCCTCCAACCTGCTCTGGGAGAGAGGAAAGGACCGGTGCAGACAGCGGTTCTGCAGCGCCGTGAGTTCTCCCGCCTCGGTGCGATAGAACACCAGCGACCGCTCCAGGAGCGTGCGCTCCTTGAGCTCGCGGCCGAACTCCTCCGTCAGGCCCGCCACGTACCAGTGGTTGTAAAGCAAGGGCATGCGGACGTATTCCTTGACACTTTTGATCATGTCCACCGCTTTATTCATGGTCGTACACCTCCCTTGGCGTTTGTCCCTTTGCCGCACCCGGCCCGATCATGACGCCGCCGATCCGACGGCGGCGTGCTTGCCCGCATCCCAGGCCACTTGCTTGAGATGGGTGCCGGCAAACTGCAGCGGTGCGTCTTCGAGCAGCGTGGCGAAGGTGTCGTTCCAGCGATTGAGAAAGCCCATGTAGGCGATCGCCGCAACGATGTCGATGATCTGCTCGTCGCTGAAGTGTTTCTGTAAATCCACGAAGTGTTGATCGGTCGTCTCGTTGGGAGCGCGTCCAGCCGCAAAGGCGAGTGCCAGCGCTGCCCGTTCCGCATCACTGAAATGGGGGCTGCTGTCGAAATTGAGGATGTCGTCGATCTTCGCGGCGCTCACGTGCCGGTTTGCCGACAGCATGGCGCTGTGCGCCTGGCAGTAGCGGCAACCGGCAGCGAGGCTCACCGCGGTGAACACCAGCACACGCAATGCCTGGGAAATCGGCTCGGGCCGCGGCTTCCCAATGGTGCGCAGACGGTAGCGCAGACTTGCGAACATGGCCTTGAGCGGGTGTGGTCGCGCCGACGCCTCGCCGCGAAACACCGCCGCGGAGAGCATGCCGAACCCTTCCATGAGCTCCATGTTCCGCGCCATGATGAACATGGAATTGGGGACGAAACCGCCCATGGTCTGCTCGATGACCTTGAGCACCGGTTCGAGTTCACGGATGTCATGGCGCGTTAGCCCTGCCAGGCGCTGAGTCATTGACGGCACCTCGCGCCGGCGGGGCCACCACAGCGGCGTTCGCCTGTGCTCACCCCGCCACCCGGAAGCACATGCCTTCGAGATCTTCGGTGACATCGATCTGACAACTCAGCCGACTGAAGTCCTCCGCGTTATCGGCGAAATCAAGTATGCCGGTCTCCATAAAGTCCGGCTCGCCGAGGCGTTCGAAGTCGTCTTTTCTCAGGACTACGTGACAGGTGCCGCAGCTGCATCCGCCCCCACACTCGGCGAGAATGCCGTCTACGCCCGCATTGAAGGCCGCGTCCATGAGCGTACCGTCCACGGGCGCGGCAACGTTTACCGTGTTCCCCTGCGAATCGATAAAGGATACGGCGACAGTAGATACGGCGCTGTCTGTGCTGGAAGACGAGCTGGCCACGGTGAACACCTTATGTTTATTTTGAACTCATCCTAGTCGGCGCACGACCGGCGAGACATAACCGATGCGGTAAAGATGCTTAACACTTTCGGAAAGTGCGCACCGTCGCGGTCGGGTGGCTTGGGAAAATGGTGCTCAAGTCTCGTCCGAGCGGGATCGTAGCGCTCCGAGCGGTATGCGCCGCTGAAGAGCGGCGATTAAAATTTGTTATATTTCAAGTATAAGCTGCGTCGAGCACGGCGGGAATCCGCAGGTCCAGCACGCCGAAACTGCGATCGAATCCCGCGTATAACGGGATCTTAAGGAACGGCTCCGGGTGGTGAGCACGCAGCCGAACAGCAGTGAGGAGGCGGCAGGGCGGAGCACTTTCGCACGGTCGGGAAAGCTATGACACGATTCTCCCCCTTCGTACCCGCGCGATTCCCGAGAGAAATCCTGGCGCTGACGGCACGGCAGGACAACGTCGATCTGGAACTGCTTGAGCGAGCCCAGGCCCTCTGCGAGCCTCAGGTTGAAGCGCCCGAGGACCATGTATCCCTGGAGAGACTGTCCCAGGTCTGCCAGGCCGCGCTACAGAGCTGCGACGATCCGTGGCTCGGCCTGAAGGTGGGCCAGAGCTTTTCACTGGCCCGCTTTGGCGCCCTGGGCGCTGCGGCCAGTAGCTGTCAGCGGGCTATCGATATGCTGGCGCTCCTGGACAGCTTCTCCGACTCGCTGCTGCCCGTGTCATCAACGATGCACAGCAAGGGCGATCGGGTGACCATCGAATACGCCCTGCCGCCGATCTTTGCCCGGGAGCCCGAGTTTCATGCGCAGCTCATCGTCGCAACAAGTTGCCGCCTGCTTGAGGAGTCCGTCGGCTACCTGCCCCCTTCCCTGGCCGTGGCGCTGCCCTTCCCCCGCACACAGGACTACGCGGCGAAGTTCCTCTGCGACGTCCGCTACGATCAGCCGGCGCTTTCCATTACCTATCCGCTCAGCTACCTGAAGAGCCCCCTGCTCAGCTCCGATCCCGCCGCGCGCAAGCTGTTTCTCGAGGCCTGTGAGAACCTGGCCGGGCGGCTCAGATCCTCCCACACCCTGGGTGGCTCGATTCGCCTGATGCTCGCAAACTGCCAGCACCGCTATCCCTCCCTGGAACAGATCGCCGACCGTCTGCATGTGACATCACGCACACTGCGAAACCGGCTGGCGCGGGAGAATCTGTCGTATCGCGAACTGGTGAAACAACAGCGCGTGACCCAGGCAAAGAAGATGCTTGAAGCAAGCCGCCTGTCGACGGCCGAGATCAGCGAGCTGCTGGGCTACGGAAACGTGGCCAGCTTCTCCAGGGCTTTCAAGCGCGAAACGGGATTGGCACCGTCGACCTACCGGGCCAGGGACAAGGACAGTCCCCCTACTCCGGCGCTCGGCTGAGGAGAAACTCCACCATCATGCGCGCATGACGGTCGATTACGTCATCCGTGCGTGTGTCCACACCGAAGAGCAATTTTGCCTCCGGCGCCATGGAGAAGATAAACGAACCCGCACTGATGAACATGTAATACCAGCTTACGAACTCGTCTTCCTCGATATCGATATCCTGGAGTACCGTTTCTTTCAACTGCAGGGTGGCTGGCTTGAGCATCGTTTCGACCAGCCACGCGATTCGCCAGCTGTGGTGTTTTCCCTCCTGCATCATGATGCGGCTCAGCTCCGGATTGGCGGCGCTGAAGCGAACATAGCTCCGGATCTGATACGCGAGGGCCTCGTGAGGCGAGAGGTCTCTGATGACTTCGTCGGTCAATTGCCGGAAGGCCTCAATCGCCACGAGCAGATCCGCTACGGCGGCCTGCCACATGCCTTCCTTGCTGCCGAAATGGTACTTGAGAAGGTTCCGTTGAACGCCCGCCTCAATCTCCAGCTCCCGGACCGATACGGCGTCAAACCCACGCTCGGAGAACAGCTGCTTCGCCGCATTCAGGAGTTTTTCCCGGGTGATTTCGGCGCGCTCCTGGACCCGGCGTCTGCGCTGCGTGGGCTTTGGTGCGGCCGCTGTCATTATCGACTCCTTACTGCGTATTTCTGGCTGCTCGCCGCCCGGAAGCTCAGAGACGATCGCTGTCCTCACTGACTCAGCTGAGGTTTTTCCGGGCCTGCTCGGCGAACTCTCTCATCGCCTTCTCGTTGCCGAGCATTCTCTCAGGTTTCGCAGGTACTTCAATTCCCCGTCGGCAGGCAGGCCTCTCTTTCATGGCGTCCAACCAGCGACGCAGATTGGGCAGACCGTCCACGGCGACGCCAGACCAGCGGTAGGTACGCACCCAGCACCAGTTGGCAATGTCGGCAATGGAAAATTCCGGCCCCAGCCATTCGCTCTCGCCCAGTCGGTAGTCCAGAACTTCGAACAGTCGGCGGCTTTCGTTCTGATAGCGATCGATCGCGGCGGGGATTTTCTCAGGAAAGTAGCGGAAGAACACGTTGGCCTGTCCCATCATGGGCCCTACTCCGCCCATCTGGAACATCAGCCACTGCATGACTGTGGCGCGGCCCGAGCGATCGCCGGGAATCAGGCGTCCGGTTTTTTCCGCGAGGTAGATCATTATGGCGCCCGATTCAAACACGGTCAGCGGGTCCTGACCTTGACACCGGTCAACTATGGCGGGTATCCGACCGTTCGGGTTGATCTTGAGGTACCAGGATTCCTTCTGTTCCTCGCTGGAGAAATCGAGCGCCCGCACGGTGTACTCCAGGCCCAGTTCTTCCAGCGTCACCGACGCCTTGTGCCCGTTCGGAGTCGCCGCGGTGTAGAGCTCGATCAGGGCGAACGCACTCCCTCAAGACAGTCCACCTGCGCCAGGATCTGATCCAGGGACCCGCGGTCCTGCAGCGCGGCGTACTTATCGCGAAGTTTTTGCAGCGATTTGGCGTGATACTTCTGAGGTTTCTGCGTCCAGGTCTGACCCGCCAGCTCCACGCTGAATTCTTCCTGCCCACCCTCAATCGCCGATTTATTGGCCACGGACCAGGGCAGAAAACGGTGACCGACCTGATCCTTCAGGAAGGGTGCAAGCGTCGCCGCAAGCGAGTCCCAGCTTTCATAAGGGCCGTCCTGCCTGGGCCACAGCATGCGCTGCGTCCAGGCCAGAACATGCTGATACCGCGCTCCCACGAGAGCCGCCGGTGTCGGATCGATCGTCATATTGTAGATCTGACCGAACAGGCCGAAGTCGCCGAAGCAGGGCCGTTCACCGAGCAAATAGGGGCGTTCAGCCAGATGTCGATCCAAAAGTTCCATGGCGTCCTGGAAACCGGATTCGATCTGCCCGGCGGTGACCTCGTTGGAGCCGACAAACCAAACGCGGTTGGTCATGCGCCCGGCGATCTGCTCCGCCATGGCCTCAAGCTCTTCGGCGGATTCCTCGCGCTCCGGTTTCATCATCCGAACGATTCTTCCGGCCGCGTTCTTCTGGTCGACTTCCCGGGCCCAGCGATAGTGGAACATCCACTTATTCGCCCACTCGTCGGCAAACTCTTCGAGGAGACAGGACAGGA
Organism: Pseudomonadota bacterium; assembly: GCA_038748515.1. Lineage (GTDB taxonomy): Bacteria > Pseudomonadota > Gammaproteobacteria > Pseudomonadales > Halieaceae > Congregibacter. Next base: position 104,441 of record JBCDIW010000018.1, on the reverse strand, counting down.
AAAACAGTGCGGGATCGGAGGGGTGAATGGAGGGCTCGCTAAAGGACTGCTCAAGTGCCTCCATGACCGGAGTGGAATCCTGCATCGCGGTGCCGTCAGGAGCGACCACCAGCGGAATAATAGGCACCTTGAACAGGGGTCCGTACTCCTCCTGCACCTTCAGGCTTCGGGAAATCCATTGATGGGGAATGGCCTTGAAGCGGAAGAAGGAGCGTACCTTCACCGAGAACGGAGACAGCTCGGCTCCAATGATGCGGTAGCTATCAGTCACTGTAGAGCGCCCCGTGCGTGTGTCCCGACTTCCCGTGCCTAGCGGATATAGCTTGCATCGTCCCTGACAACCGTATTCTCGATAAAGCCGATTTCATCGATGTCTATGCGCACTTTCTGTCCTTCGGTGAGCCAGGGCCTCCCGGGACGAAACAGGATTACGCCGGCGGATGTGCCGGAAGCAATTACGTCGCCGGGAAGCAGGGTAAACGCTGTCGACAGGTATTCGATCTGTTCCGAAATGTCGAAGATCATGTCGCCGGTGACGAAATTCTGGTGCTCCTCCCCGTCCACACTCAAGCGGACATTGAGCTTGTGGGGATCCTCGATGTCATCCGTTGTTACCATCACCGGCCCCATGGGGCAGTGCGTATCCCAGGACTTGCCCATGGTAAAGGTGGGACTGTGGCGCTGCCACTCGCGCACGGTGACATCATTGAGGACCGTGTAGCCCGCAATCACGTCCAGATAATCCTCCTTCCTCACCCGGCGGCAGGTCTTGCCGATCACCACACCCAACTCCGCCTCGTAATCCAGTTCAGGAGATTCGACGGGTAGGTGAATGGGGTCATAGGGTCCCGTCGCGGACGTGCTCTGCTTGTTGAAGATGAACGGCGTCTCCGGAAGCTTCATTTTCCGTGCTTCCTTGACCTCGGCGGGTATTTCGTTCCAGTGGTCCATGAAATTAAGGCCCACCGCAAGGATGCGAGGTGGGTTGGGCACCGGGCTATGCAGCTGCACGTCGCCAAGGGCAAAACCGGGATCACCCGCTTCGGCCGCCGTTCGGGCACGCGCCATCATGGCGTCGCCGCCCTGAAGCAGCGAGAGCATATCCGGTGGCAGCTCGCTGTCGGTGGCATGCAGGTCGACGATACCGTCGTCACGAAGAGCGCCAATGCGCGTTTTGCCATCATGTGTAAACGTAAGCAGCTTCATGGGAGGTTCCTGTAGTCGTGGTGCTGGATGTCGAATACCGCTCGGCGCGTTCAGCCGAGAAATACTTCCCGGAGATTCATCCCCCGAACCATGTCGATGAAGAATCTTCGCTTGGCCTGCGGCGTGAATTTTTCGGGGACGTGCTGCGAGGGACCGTAGGCCCTGGGCCAGTCGAAGACCGCAGACCGGAAGCTTGGTCGCTTGAAGGCCCGATCCACGTAGCTCGCCACGCGGGGCCGGGCACCCCCCTGCTCCCAGCAGTAACCAAGGCCGATCCACTTGAGGCGGAACAGGCTCACTGACCACATGACGTCAGCCATGGTGAAGTCCTCCCCCATGGACCAGGCGCCGCTGTGCGTAGCGAGCTGTTGCTCCAGATCATCAGCGTGAGCTTCCATCGCAGCGTAGGCCTGGCGCATCTTCTCCGGCGTCGCAACGAAATCTGCGCTGCCCTCCTCTTTGGCGATTTTGCTTTCGTACGCGGCCAGCACGTCGGGGTCTTCCCTGACCTCGCTCATCATCTGCCGCAACTTGACGATCTTTCTCGCCTGAACGCCGGTGATGCCCTTGCGCAGCCCCTCGGGTCGTACGTCGCCGTCTGGATTGGCGCCGTAGAGCATGGCCACGTGGGGAGCCCGGTCAATGATGTCGATCTGCGTCTGGATCGCGGCCTCCATGCCCTCGGGAACAAGGCGCGTCCCCGTGTCGCACTCGTTTTCCAGATATTTGCAGATCTCTGAGGAATCGATAACGACCCGCTGCTTTTCCCGGTCCACGAGCGTGGGAACCACGCAGGGGTCAAAGCCCTGCGTTTCCACCGAGGATGCGCCGGTATATCCGCTGGCGAAGCTCTTTCCCTCGCCACCGAGCAGGCGCATGCGCACGTACGAGGGCCGGTAGTTCTGGGGTACGGCCTTTCCCAGAGGCATGATCTGCATATCGTGGGAAACATGGGGAATCTGTTTTTCCGCCAGCACCGTGCGCACTTTGTGCGAACAGAGGGACGGTGCGGAGTGATACACCTCGAAACGGGGCGTGGCGCCGCCGTCGGATCCGATGACCCGGTTCTTGAAGCTGTTGGTCAAATGAGCGTTAGCCGCGTCAACGATCGCATCAAACTCTTTCTTATTCATGGTGCTTATCCTCAGGCGCCGCGGACCGTATCCAGTATCACGCGAGCCTCATCCATCGATCCCGGTTGTTCATCTCCACGCCAGGCCACGTGTTGATCCGGCCTGACCAGCACCAGCCTGCGCTCGTAGATTACGCTCAGGGCCGGGTCATCCATGCTCAGCACATCCATCGGCACGCCGCTTGCTGCCGCGGCATCAACCAGCCTTGAGGCGTCCGCGCCATGGAAACTCAGCAGCGTGAATCCACGACCGAATTTGTCATACAGCGGCTTGCCGTCACCGAGGAAAACATTGGGCACCCTGCTCCCCGGCCAGGTCGTCGGTTCACAACGCTCCCATTCGTAGGGCGGTGCGTCTCCGTCTTCGTGGCAGATCACGGAAGACGCTTCATAGCGATAGCCCGTTTCTATGCCCCAGGCCTCGTTTTCGAGGTTTCCCAGCTCCCGGATGTAGCGACCGATCTCGGCCCGGGCGGCGTCGGCTTCGGCACCTTCATCACAAAGGTTTTCCGGGCAGGCCTGATTGATCCTCAGGCGCACGCCGGCATGCGTGCCCGAGGCGATCCGGTTGCGGGCTGCCACATGACGCCGCTCGGCTTCATAGGCATGGAAGAGCTTGTGCCCGCCCCAGCCCTGCACATTGGCCCGTAGCGCCCAGGCCAGCCCCAGCGCATCGCCAACGCCGGAGTTCATTCCGTAGCCCCCCGTGGGAATGACCTGATGCACCGCATCCCCCGCCAGCCAGACCCGCCCTCTGCCGTAGCTGTCGGCTAGGCCCAGGCGCGGATACCAGCGATTGTTGACCAGCACTTCGCAGTCGAATTCGCGACCGAACAGCGCGAAGAGCACGTCCTTTGGATCAGCCTCGTCAATACCGGGATAGAGATCCGGAACGGTGTGCACGGTCCAGGTGTCCACGTCATCCTGGGCAATGATGCTCCAGCCCCAGGGGCACTGCAGATGCCAGGAATGCCCGAACTTCTCGAACATCTCGCGCTCCGGGGACTTGAAATGGATCATGTAGCGCTGCGCCGGGCGCGGCGCGTCCGCCGGCGGTTCGCCCCGGTACTCATCCATCAGGTTGCTGCGGTCATGAGCCTCCAGAATCTGCAGGGGGGTTACCGTGTTCACCGGGATCCCCAGCTCCTTGCGAGCCACGCTGTTCGCCCCATCGCAGCCGGCGAGGTAGCGTGCACGGATCTGCTTTTCCTCGCCGGTCTCCGTAGAGCGGATGCGGGCCGTCACGCCGCTCTCATCCTGATCGAGGGCGGTCAGACCCCAGCCGAAGCGGACGTCGATGTGCGTGCTGTTGTTGTCGAGCAGGTTCTTAAGCACCGGCTCGAGCAGCACCTGGGACACGCGCATGGGTGGCTCCAGCGCCATGGTTCCATCGTTGCGCTCGCGCAGCTTCCTGCGCGCATCGTCCACGCTGGGATAGTCGAAGCGGGCGAGCAGCTCACCGTCCGGTTTGTCGACCCAGACGACCGATACCGGGTGGTCAGCGGGAACGGCGACCTCGCGAAGCGCATCGGCAACGCCGAGATGGCGGAAAATTTCCATGCTCCGCCCGCTGGTGATATCCATTTTCGGATGTCGGGTGGTGGTGAGATTCCGCTCGATGAGAATGGCGTCAATCCCCTGGCGATCCAGGGCCAGAGCCAGGACGAGACCCACCGGACCGCCACCCGCAATCAGGACCGGGGTGTCAAATTCGTTATCCACTTTTTGCACCTGCCCGCTTAAACCGCTGAGTCGCCCTGGTCATCGCTACGCCAGATCGCTCAGCTGCCGATGCGGGCACGGGTGGGACCCCACTGAGAAGCACGCAACAGCTCCATGGGTTCGCGCGCCGTGGGAACCGAGGCACTGAAAAGATCGCCGTCGGTGAAGTGCTCCACCATGTTTCCGTAGGGATCGGCCCAGTAGTCGAACACCTGGCTGCCGAAGATGTGTTTTCCAATGCCCCAGCGATGCTGGTATCCGGCTTTCTGGAGGTGATCGTGGCCGACCATCAGGTCGTCCCAGTCCTGGACCTCAAACGCGGCATGCTGCAAACCGGGAGCGTTCTCCGGCATCCCGAGCAGAAAGACGGTGTGGTGGTCGACCGGCTTGTCGCCCTGGTTACAGCGCATGAACGCCCCGATCACATTGTCCTTGTCATCGCCGGTATAGATCTCATCGGATGAGATGAAATCGAAGCGTGCTTTGTACCAGCGCTCACTGCTTCGGAAATCCGACACATAGAGCACGCAGTGACCCAGACGCATCACGCGGCATGGACCGGTATGAAGCCGTACCGGAGCATCGCTCCGCTGGCGGCTCCCGGCCCAATTGACCGGCGGCCGCGGCGTCGCGGGATCGCAATCGACAGTCTCCCAGCCGTAGATTCCGTCGACCACGTATCCCTGGGGATCGGTAAACCGCACGCGCTCGCCGCCGCCAGGCTCCGCCGGTGTGTGCACCGGCGACGCCCCTTCCGCAGCGGCCAGCGCCAGCAGGTCATCGCGGGATGACATGAGGAATCCCAGGCCCACGAATCTCGGCTCACCCTGCTCAACCACGTGCAGATAGGGAGATCCGTCCGTGCCGCGACTGTACAGCGCTGGCACGCCGGCTTCGGTCTCGGAACGCGTGACGGTCAGCCCGAAGTCCTCGAGAAATGTCTGCATTTTTTCCAGATCGGGCGCAGTGAAGCGTAGGTAGGCCAGATCTGCAGCGCGCGGCTGCATCGCGTCTGTACTCATGGAACACCTCGTCTCTCTTATTTTCGTCGCGCTAATGACCAGCCGTGTTCAACAGCTGGCAAACACAGCATAACTCATTAATTATGAAATATGCCATATTTAGTTGACTTATATTTTGCATAAGTTCATATTAAACCCAGCTTCCACGTTCTCATAACGATATAAATCGGCAACCGGAGCATTGGAATGATGACAAAAAGTGATTCCGCCGTATGGGCGGAACTTGCCTGCCTCCCTCGCATAAGCCCGCGTCGCCGTTCGGCGTCCCAACCCGAAACCGAACCCAAAACCGAACCACCGGCCCCGCACTACCGATGAGTACCTGCGACGCCGAGTAACACCACAAATCCAGCACCGACACCGTTTCACTAAAGCGATAAGAAAGAGGATAGGACTCATGTCCCAACCCAACGGAATTCTCAAGCACTCCCTCCTGGCAGCTGCCGTTTCCTCTGCCGCGCTACAGCTACCCGCCCTGGCGCAGGAGCCGCCGCCGGAGGAAGGCAGCGCCATACTCGAGGAGGTGATCGTAACGGCAAGACGCCGCGCGGAAAGCCTGCAGGACTCGTCGCTGATCATCGAAGCCATGACCGGCCAGAAATTGCAGGAGCAGCGGATCAGCAACCTCGTGCAGTTTGCGGACCAGGTGCCATCACTCCAGGTTGGCGCCGCGGGGCCGGCCCTGCAGGTCTACATCCGGGGAGTCGGGAACGCGACATCTACGGCCTTTGGCTCCATGGCCATTGCCGTCAGTAAGGACGGCGTGTTTATTCCGCGCGCACCGGCTATCGCGGCCAACTTCTACGATCTGGAGCGGGTTGAGGTCCTGAAAGGGCCTCAGGGAACGCTGTATGGCCGCAACGCAACCGGTGGCGCCATCAACCTGCTCACTAACAGACCGGACCTGGAAGCGACCTCGGGCTACGTTGCCGGCGATCTCGGAAACTTTGACCGGGTCCAGTTGGAAGGTGCGGTTAACGTTCCGCTGAGCGATAACTTTGCGGTGCGGGCATCCGGCTATGCCATTGACCGCGATGGCTACATGTCTGACGGCACGACCGACGACGACCACTGGTCGGGTCGACTGCAGACCCTGTGGGAGCCGACGGACAGGATTTCCTGGACCGTTCAGGGGCAGTACTCGCAGTACGACGGCCGGGGTCCAGGATTTACCTGGGCAGGGTCCGGCGATGCCTGGGAATCGCTCTTCCCCCGTGCCAATGATGTCCTCCTCGCAGGCATCATGGAAAACGGTCTCACAGCGCCGAGCGTCGCCTTTCCGTGGATAGACTCCGCGCCGGTACTCGGCCCCGCGCCGACGCCCCCCTTCCCTCCCGGCACAGACATCATTTCCCTGGTCGGTTTCATTGAAGATGACATCGAGCAGGACATGACGTTCTGGGATATCAACACGACCTTTGAGTGGGACTTCGACTTCGCCACTCTGACCGTGGTCGCGGGGTATCAGGATTCGGAGATGTTTTACAACAGTCGCCCCTCGGTCAACATCGCGCTGACCAACGTACTGGACAACGGCGCGCCCGAGACGTCAGAGGTCGCCTCTCTCGAGATGCGGCTCGGTGGCGAGACCGACAATCTCAGCTGGGTCGGCGGCGTATTCCTCTTCAACGAAGAGCAAGCGATCAATAACCGGGTCAACCAGGGCATCATTCAGAGCCTGCAGATTGTCACCGATTATGAAACCGACGCCCTCGGGGTCTTCGGCGAGGTGACCTACAGAATCTCCGACAAACTCGCCCTGACGGGAGGACTGCGCTACAGCGACGACGAGCAGGTGAAATCGGACTTCAATCGTTACGCGATCGACGAATCCATAGCCTGCCCGCCCAACTCCCCCACGGCATCCGTTATCAATGGCGTTCTGGCCTGCCGCATCTCGGGACCGGAAACGGAGAAAGTTACCTCCGACAGCGTGGACTGGAAGGCCGGTATCGAGTATTCGCTGTCGGATGATTCACTGCTGTTCTTCACCGTCAGTACCGGATACAAGGCGGGAGGCATTCCGGCGGTTTCCGGCTCGACCTACGACCCGGAAGAGCTGACGGCCTGGTCCCTGGGAATGAAGAACGTGCTGATGAATGGCCGTCTAAAGCTCAACGGCGATCTATTCTACTGGGACTACGAGGGACGGCAGGAAAACCTCGTTGCCCCCGACGCTACCGGAATCGTCGGTCTCAATACCGTGAATACCGGCGAATCTACGATCCAGGGTGTGGCTATGGAGCTCGAGTTCGCCGCCACGGCCAAGGACTTCATCCGCTTCAACATCGAGTACCTCGATGCGGAGTACGACGAGTTCGTTTACGAACAGGCCGCTGCGTTCACGCCCCCGACTACATGCGCGACGTCTCTGACCGGGGTAGATGTGCCCACGCCGGGAGGACCGTCTCCCGAGCTTCGCATCGATTGCTCGGGCTTCGAAATGACCAAGGCGCCCGATCTGACTTTCTTTGCGGAATACATTCACACCTTTGATCTCGGCGCTTCCGGCGAACTGGATGCCCGGGTCACGGCCGCCTACACCGACGGTCGTTGGTTGACGGCCAACTTCCTGCCCGAGCAACGCGTGGACGAATTCACCTTCTGGAACGCGAGTCTGGCGTATCGGCCTCGTAACCAGAAGTTCACCGCCATCGCCTACGTGGACAATCTGACGGAGGAAGAGTCCTTTCAAGTTTCCCTGAACCATACCCAGGTGCCTCAGCTGGTGGGCCTCCAACCCGGGCCGCCGCGGACCTACGGACTGCGTCTCACCTACAACTTCTGAGCAGTGCCGGGCGATGCGGGATCGTGAGCTTCGCGCTCCCGCTCCCTCGGTGCGAGAGGCCACCGCATGGCGATCGAACAGATAATCGTGCCCACCGCCGAAACGCTCGGCGCGATTCCCATTCGTCGCCTGCTGCCGTCCCGGGGACGACAGATGATCGGCCCATTTATCTTCATGGATCAGGGCGGTCCCGTCACCGTGCCGTACGTTCCTGGGGGCGGTGTCCCGGAGCACCCGCATGCGGGGCTGGCCACCTTCACCTACGCCATCCGAGGTTCCCTGAGACATCGCGACAGCGCGGGCCACAGCGTACGCATCAGCGCTGGTGACATCGCGCTGATGTACGCCGGCGCGGGCATCACTCATGAAGAACTGGCGGACCCCGCCGAGTCTTCTCCTACACGCGAGGTCTATTTTGTGCAGATGTGGCTGGCTCTTCCCGATGCCTACGAGGATATGGCACCGCTCTTTGAGCACTTCCCGGAGCGCGATCTGCCGCTCATCGAAGGTGATGGCGTCCGAACAAGACTGCTCCTTGGCGCCCTCGGCGGTCACCGGGCGCAGACCACCTGCCTCACGGAAACGCTGTTCGCCAATGTCGAACTGTCCTCCGGCTCCTCCTATGTCATCGAAGACAGCGTGAGCGAGCGCGCCGTGATGCTCCTTGAGGGTGACGCCTGCCTGGCTGACAGCAGACTTGACCGCTTCGCGCTGAATATCCTGATGCCGGGCGAAACCCCGATCCTGAGCAGTGAGCACGGCTGCAGAGCGATCCTCCTTGGGGGCGATACCTTCCCCTCGCGGCGATTCATCGCCGGCAGCTTTGTCGCCTCCTCGGAAGAAAAGATCCAGAAGTGGATGCGTGATTACTCGCGGGGGAACTTTCCCCGTATCGAACCGCGGTCGTCCCGCGCGGAGTCGCGCTCATGAACAGCATGAACACGGAGTACGACGTACTGGTCGTGGGCCTGGGGCCTGTGGGTGCCACGATAGCGGCGCTGCTGGGTCGCGCCGGAATTTCCGTGCGGGCTATTGAAAAAGACACGGAAATTTACAAGCAGCCCCGGGCGATTGCCATGGACTCCGAGGTGCTTCGCCAGCTGGGGATGATTGGCGTTGCCGACGACATACTGGCAACGAGCGTCGCGTCGGAAGGCTACCAATTCGTCAACCGTAACCGGGACATTCTCGTTTCCATGACGCGACCGTCGCAAAACGCGAGCACCGGCTATCCCCATACGAACCTGTTCCATCAGCCGTCGCTCGAGGCGGCCATCCGACGGGAGTTGGGACTCCTCAAAACGGTAGAGTTATCGCTGGGCTGCACCCTGAAATCCTTTTCCCAAGCTCCTACCGGGATCACGGCAACCGTCTGCGGGGAGAGTGGCGAAGAAGTTATCCGGGCCAGGTACCTGGTGGCCTGCGACGGTGGCCGCAGCACCGTGCGGCGGGCGCTGGGCATCGAGATGTACGACATGGGATTCGACGAACCGTGGATGGTGGTCGACGCGAAACTCAAGGCCCCGCTGGAAAAAATCAGCTACATGCCCATGCAGCTGTGCGATCCGCGCAGGCCGACGACCAGCGTGCCCTCGGGGCGGGGAAGGCATCGCTGGGAGTTCATGCTGCGGCCGGATGACGATCGTGAACAGGTAACGCGGGAAGAAACGCTCAGAGAGTGGATAGCCGAATGGGTGGATCCGGATCAGGTAGAGATTGAACGCCGGGCCATCTATGAGTTTCACGGGGTCATTGCCGAACGCTGGCGCGACAGGCGGTGCCTGCTGATCGGCGACGCAGCCCATCAGATGCCTCCCTTCCTGGGGCAGGGTCTGTGTTCGGGAATTCGCGACGCCTTCAACCTCGCGTGGAAGCTGATCGCCGTGCTTCGCCAGGAAGCGCCGGAAGCCTTGCTGGATTCGTTGCAACCGGAGCGTGAAGAACACGTCGCCGCCATCACCAGAAACGCTATCGCGATGGGCAAGATCGTCTGTATCGCCGATGAAGAGGCGGCGACGGCGCGGGACCGGCAGATGATGGCCGAGCGCGCTGCGGGTAAGGCCCCGAAGATTCCGACGATTCCCCCCATAGCTACCGGCGTGCTTGCATCACCGGGCGCCGGTGCGGTCATGCCCGAGCCCAGGGTGCAAACAGATGGGGGCCCGCTAAGGCTCGACGCCCTGGCGGGTTACGCGCCGGTGCTCATTGTCAGGGATCCGGCTTCCCTGGACGTTGAGGTGATCAACGACATCACGGCGCTCGGGTTCGCAGCGGAAAAGAACACGCTGTTCAGCAGCGCGGTCGGGGCTGCGTCTATACCGTCGGTGCTCGATGAAAGCGGAGATCTGAACACCATGATGGCCGGGGCTGAGGCTCTCCTCGCCAAGCCCGATCGGGTGGTGTTCGGCACCGGTTCGGTCGCCGAGCTTAGCAGGCAGTGGCGCTCTTACCGATCCGGGGAGGGGCTGCCTCGGTCGACCCGGGCCGCATGACTACCCGAGGAACATCACATTGAATGACCATCAGACACAGTTCGTGGGCACCTGGCGTCTCCTGGATTACTCCGTCGTGAACCTTGAGACCGGCATCGCTTCACCGGTTCTCGGTGCCCACGCCCAGGGACACATCATGTATACGCCCGAGGGCTGGGTATCGGCCACACTCATGACACCAAACCGCGCGCCGAACTCGACCGATCGCGTGGCGCGCTATGCACTGAAGGAAAAACTCCAGGTCAGCGGGATGAACGACCTGACAGAAGATGAGCGCCAATTTGCTCTGCCGTTTTTGTTGGCCGCCTTCGGTTACATCGCGTACTGCGGGAAGTTCGATGCCGACGCGACCCACGTGCACCACTTCATATCAGAGGCGTTCTTTCCGGCCTATGTCGGCACCACGGCGACGCGCGCGTACAGCTTTGAAGACGACCGCCTACTGCTGACCGCGGAAGCCTTCGGCGGGCGCGACCAGGTGCTGTGGCAGCGCATACCACCCCAGGATCCGTCGTCATGAAAATTCGCACACTTGCCGATATCGAAGAATTCGAACAGGTTCCGGCCGAGGAGCGCTGGCGGGGTGAAAACACCTACGACCTGATCCGCCGCAGTGCCCGGGCCCACGCTGACCGACCGGCCCTCCATTTCCAGAGCACCGCCGAGCTCGACGAGGAACCCCGCGTGGTAACGTACCGCGAGCTTCTTCGGCGCATACACCAGTTCGCCAATACACTGCACGGGGAAGGCCTGACTCCCGGCGCGGTCACATCCGTGATCATGCCCAACCTTCCGGAAACCCACTTCGCTCTCTGGGGCGCCCAGGCCTTCGGTATCGTCGGCCCGATCAACCCGATGCTCGAGCCGCAGGGGCTGCGCGACATCATGAACGAATCGGGCACCGAGTGTCTGGTGGTCCTGGGGCCCACGGGCAGCGACAACACCTGGGACAAGGCCCGGGCCATTGTCGACGAAGTACCCAGCCTGAAACTCATACTAAGGGTGGACGCAGGTTCCGAGCCGCAGAATGACGAGCGCACGGCGCGCGGAATCTCCATCCGCTCCATGATGCCCTGCCTCGAAGCCGCGCCGGATGAATCACTGACTTTCGAAAGGGAAGTCTCACCCGAATCCATCGCCGCCTATTTCCACACCGGAGGAACCACGGGCACGCCGAAACTCGCCCAGCACACGCACGCCAACGAGGTTCACCTGTCCTCCATGATGGTCGACTACTTTGACCTTGATCCAGAGAGCGTAGCCATTGCGGGCCTCCCGCTGTTCCACGTGAACGCGTTCTTCAACACGGGCCTTAACATGTTTGCCGCGGGGGGCTCCGCGGTGATGCTCACGGCGGGCGGATTCCGAACCCGCGGAGTGGTCGCAAACCTTTGGCCGCTGATCGAGAAGTATCACGCTACCTGGTTCGCCACGGTGCCCACCGTAGTCTCTTCGCTCCTGGAGAATCCGCCGTCGGGTGCTGACATCAGCTCCCTCAAGTTCATCATCTGCGGCGCCGCGCCGATTGCGCCCCAGGTATTCCAGGAGTTCCTCGAGTCTACGGGTGTCAATGTCATCGAGGCCTATGGTATGACCGAGGGCACGCTGTTCAGCGCCGGCAACCCGCAGTACGGCGAAAAGAAGATCGGCTCCATCGGTATCCGCGTTCCCTACCAACCCATGAAATGCGTGATCCTCGACGAGCAGGAGCGCTACATCCGGGACTGCGAGACCGATGAAGTCGGTGTCATGGTGTTCCGCGGCCCGAACATTTTCCCCGGCTACAAGCAGCAGGAAAAAAACGAAGGCGCCTTCATCGATGACTGGCTGATCAGCGGCGATCTGGCGCGGCAGGACGCGGACGGCTATTTCTGGATGGTCGGACGCAGCAAAGACCTGATCATTCGCGGCGGTCACAACATTGATCCCAAGTCGATTGAAGATGCGTTGACACAACACCCGGCGGTCTCCCTGGTCGGCGCGGTAGGCCAGCCGGACAGCTACGCGGGGGAGCTGCCCTGCGCCTACGTAACGCTTGCCGACGGTGCCCAGACGAACGTCGACGCCCTCATGAAACACGCCAGCGACAATATCCCCGAGCGGGCGGCGAAGCCGGTGAGCATCGAAATTCTGGAGGAAATGCCCGTCACCGCCGTCGGCAAAATCTTCAAACCGGATCTGCGTGCACTGGCCATAAAACGCGTCTTCTGGGAGGAAGTGTGCGATGTCCCGGGGGTCACCGGCATCGACGTGCAGAACGACAAACAACGCGGCCTGGTGGCGTTGGTGTCCTGCGCTACGGCCAGCGATACCGTCAACCAGACTCTTGAAGACCGTTTGGGCAAGTTCGCCGTGAAGTACGACGTGGTAGCGCCGCAGTGAGGGCTCCCGGGGCCAGGCTCGTGCGGAAGCTTGCTCCAGGGCTGATCCTGACGTCGGCAGCCGCCGGTCTTTCAGCGCAGGAATCCGCCGTCGTACAGGCACCAGAGGAGGCCGTAACGCAGGCGTCCTCTCCGAACTTTCTGATTGTTGTCGCCGATGACCTTGGCTGGTCCGATATCGGTGCGCTCGGCGGCGAGATACGAACACCCACGCTGGACTCGCTGGCCCGGGAAGGCACCGTGATGACCCAGTATTACGTCGCGCCGACCTGCTCCCCCACCCGATCGATGCTCATGACGGGCCTGGATAATCACAGCGCCGGGGTCGGCACCATGCACGGCCTGGCGGCGCCGAACCAGACCGGGCGCAACTACGCCGCCCAGCTGCACGATGACGTGGTAACCATCGCCGAGGCCCTGGCTGGCAAGGGCTACGAAACACTGATGTCAGGTAAATGGCACCTGGCCATCGACGAAGCGCAGCGCCCGCACAAGCGCGGCTTCGACAGATCTTTCTCCTTGCTGCCCGGCGGCGCCAGCCACTTCGCGGATCAGCGTTGGTTGAACCCCACGGAGGCCGTGGTGTACCTGGAGGACGGTGAGCCCGCTACCGTCCCGGCTGATTTCTATTCAAGCATCAACTATACGGACAAGCTGCTTCAGTACCTTGGAGAACGCGACCGGACCAGGCCGTTTCTTGCGTACCTCGCCTACACGGCACCGCACGATCCTCTGCAGGTGCCTGACGAATGGCTGGATCGTTACCGCGGCGCCTACGCCGACGGGCCTGGAGCGATCCGGCAGGCGAGAAACGAGCGCCAGAAAGCCGCAGGACTTTTCCCCGCAGACGGTCAGCTCTGGGAACCACCGCAATTCCCGTGGATCCTGCCCAACAAGCTGGACCCCTGGGACGAGCGCGACGACGAAGAGCGTTTTGAGTCCGAGCGTCGCATGGAGATCTATGCCTCCATGGTTGAGCTTATGGATCAGCAGCTCGCCCGCGTGATCGAGCATCTCCGGGAGCGCGGTGACCTTGAGAACACCTACGTGCTGTTCTTCTCCGACAACGGCGCCAGTTCCTCCGCCCCCTCCATCTATCCGGGCAACACCCCCGAATGGCTGGCCGAGAACTGGAGTCTGGCGACAGAGGACTTTGGTAACCCGGGCAGCTTCGCCGTTATGAGCCGGGAGTGGGCAACCGTCGCCAACACGCCCTGGCGTATGTTCAAGGGCGCGGTGGGCGAAGGAGGCATTCGATCACCGTTTATCGTGCGTGGTCCGCGGATCCCCGCGGGAGTTTTCAATGACGCGCTGTCTCACGTCATCGACGTAGCCCCCACGCTGTACGCTCTTGCCGGTGTGGCGCCAGAGCAAGATCCCCTGTTCGCCGGAAAGTTACTGCCGCAGGGAGTCCCGCTACACGCCGTGTGGACCGGGGAAAGCCAGTCCGTGCGCAATGGTTTTGCAGTAGAGCTGTTCGGCAGCCGTGCGATTCGCAGCGAAGACTGGAAAGCCACCATGATCCGCCCCCCTCAGGGCAGCGGTCGATGGGAGCTCTACGATCTCGGCAACGATCCGGGCGAGACCATGGACGTCGGTGCGCAACATCCACAGCTGCTGCAACGGCTGCAGGGCGACTATCAACAGTACGTGCAGCAAAACGGGGTCATTCATCCGAAAGGAATGCCCACACCAACACCGAGAGCTTTTTATCCGTCGGAGTGCGACTGGTTCTGCGAGCTGCGTTTCAGTGTCTTCGCGTGGCTCCCGAAACCGTCACCGACAACAGACTGATCCGTAGCAGCAGGAGCGATTACCCGATGGTTATGCTAGCTGAATCTGATATTCGTACACCGGAAGTACTTTCGTGGAAGGGTCTGCACCTCCTGCACTTCATGGGCTCTTCCTGCTCCCAGAAGACAAGGATCTTCCTGAAGCTGAAGGACATTCCCTGCGAGCTGCACCATGTAGACCTCGCCAAGCATGAGAACTACTCGGAATGGTTCATGGGCATCAACCCCCGGGGCCTCGTTCCCGTACTCATCGACGACGGGCAGGTCATCATTGAAAGCAATGACATATTGCTTCGCCTGGAGCAGCAGTTTCCGGATCCCGCCCTCATACCCGCCGAAAGTGAAGAAGAAGCCCGGACGCTGCTCGAAGAGGAAGATCAACTTCACCTGGACTTTCGCGCCCTGTCCATGCGTTTCGTATTTTCCGCCAAGCGCGCCATGCGCAGCGAAGAGCAGCTAAAGGGCTACGAAGACGGTGGCTCGGGCACGGTCGGCGGCGTTCGTGACGCGAACAAGGCCCGGGAACTCGAGTTCTTCCGCGACATGCTGGCCAACGACGGCATCACCGACGAGCAGGTCAAGGCCGCTGTGGGAAGATTCCGGGCGGCCTTCGAGAATTTCGAAAAACAACTGGAATCGACGGCGTATCTGCTGGGCGACGAACTCTCGATCCTGGACATCGCCTGGTATATCTATTCGGCGAGACTCCTGGCCGCCGGGTACCCCCTGCACCGACTGCACCCACGCGTGGGCGCCTGGTACGACGCTTTACACGCGCGCCCGGAATTCAGCGTCGAGGTCGCCATGCCACCGATTCCACCAGTGCCTGGTCCTTCCCTGGATGAAGTCGCGGGAATCTAGCTTTCCCCACGTGCGCTGAAATCTGGAGAACAACCACCGTGTCACTGTCTACTCTACTGCTCTCCGCTGCGGGGCTGATTGTTGCTCTGGCTGTTGTTTATGAGTACATGGGCCGGCAAAGCCCGCCCCCACCCCCATACCACCTGATCCAGTGCCTCCGGGGCCTGCTGTTTCCCGATGTTCATTCCGGCAGGCCCACACCCTGCCCAAGATTGGCACCGGATATCCGTTATCCCGAGGTCACTCGTCCTCCCCATACGGCGAACCTGCACGGTGAAATCGAGACCCTCGATGACGGAACCGAGGTGACGCATTGGTATGCCGATGTTCTTGGAGTGACCTACCACTTCGTGACCGCGGGGGATCCGCAAGCGCCGGCGGTGCTGATGCTGCACGGCCTTCCCGAAACCTGGTGGGCGTTCCACCACCAGATTTCGGAGCTGGCCCGGGACCACTATGTCATCGCGCCAGATACGAAGGGCAACGGGCAAAGCGACAAGCGGATTGAGCTGGACTACTACGCGTCGACGCAGGCCGAAGAGATTGCGGCGCTGTTGGACCAGCTCGGCATCGGGGAATTCGCGCTCCTGGGCCACGACCGCGGGGCCA
Source organism: Pseudomonadota bacterium (assembly GCA_038748515.1). Classification (GTDB taxonomy): domain Bacteria; phylum Pseudomonadota; class Gammaproteobacteria; order Pseudomonadales; family Halieaceae; genus Congregibacter. Next base: position 88,435 of record JBCDIW010000018.1, on the reverse strand, counting down.
TCATCGCCGATCACATGACGAGCGTGGATTCACTCAGGGGCCGAATCCGGCGCTACGTACGCATGCAGCAGTCATTCAACGAACCGCACGGGGAACCCGCACCGCCTCATGGCCTGTTTGCAACGAAGTTGGGCGAGGGAAATTTCAAGAGTGCCCGGCTCATCGAGACAATCTACGTAAAGGTGATGCCCTCGGGACTCGCGCCGTCCACCCTTCAACGTCTCAACTATGAATTCAAGTTCAAAGGCACCGCCGAGGCCGTGCGGCGCTATTTTCAGCAGAACAACTTCGCCATAGAGCTCAAGGACCGGCACGACCGACTCTTCGCTTCGATGACCATGCCCATACTGATCCTTCAGGGAAAATGGGATCCGGGGCAGCATATGGAAGAGTACGCCGAGTCGCACACCTTTGCCGCGGACCTGCAGGTACGTTTCGTGGAAGCAAGCCACTTCTCGCACATCGAAAACCCAACCGCCGTGAACGCGGCCATCCGGGGATTCCTTGAGGCGCGAGCGTGAGCAATCACTCTTGATTTTTCGGATTCCGGGGGCAGGACATGACTGAGGCACTGATTTCCATCGAGGGCAAAAACGTTCTCATGACCGGCGCGAGCAGCGGCATCGGCTATGGCGTTGCCCTGGGCCTAGCCCGCGGCGGCGCAAACGTCATTGTCGGGGCTCGCCGCGTAGACCGCCTCAACGACCTTGTTGACACGATCCGCGCCGAAGGCGGAAACGCGATGGCGGTAAGCCTGGATGTCACGGACCGGACCACCATACGCAGCGCCCTCGACGCCGCCGAGGAAACCTTTGGCACCGTCAACGTGGTGATCAACAATGCCGGAGTGGCGAATGCGCGTTCATTCCTGAAGACCGACGAAGACAGCGTGGAGTTCACCATGGCCACCAATTTTGGCGGGGTGTGGAAGGTGGCCCAGGAGACGGCGCGGCGGCTGGTCGATCGAGGCACGGGAGGAAGCATTATCAACATCGCCTCCATCCTGGGTCTCGGCGCGCAGCCCAATCAGACGGCCTATGCGTCCTCAAAAGGCGCCGTGGTTCAGCTAACCAGAAACATGGCGCTGGACCTGGGCAAGTACGGGATCCGGGTAAACGCTATTGCCCCGGGCTACTTCGCCACCGAGATTACCGATGAATACCTCTCATCGGAGCACGGCCAGGGATTCCTCGAAAGAACTCCGGCAAGACGCGCCGGGGAAATAGCGGAACTCATTGCGCCCATTGCCCTGCTGGCCTCCGATGCATCGTCCTTCGTCAACGGAGTCGTACTTCCCGTTGATGGCGGCCACTCCGCCGCACTGATTTCCTAGCTTTCCCGCCTCGTGGATGTGCGTTAGCCTGCAATGGTCATAGTTTTTTACCCAACAGCAGGAAGCGATGTCCATGGACGATACTGACCTCCGCGAGAGCTTCGATCACTTCGATGCCGATGGCGACGGCCGGATCGACATCAATGAATTCGGCCGACTGTGTCGTGCCCTTGGCGGGGAGATAGACGACATGCAGCGCAATGTCGGCTTTCGGGAAATCGATACGGACGCCAGCGGGTCAATCGAGTTCAACGAGTTTGTCGCCTGGTGGCGCAATCAGCTCTGAGACAACCGCCCCGGATCGTTCGCAGGTTTTGCTTGTCCGGCGGATGGACGCACCGGTGATGCTGCACCTCAGTCCGTGCGAGGTTGCTGGTTTATCGTCCAGTCGTACTTGATGAAGCCGATTTTATAATCGGTCGGCAGCGGCTGTTTCAGGTACCGGTTGATGTAGCCCCCGAGATCCCGCGCGCGGCCCGACGGCACAAAGTCTTCGGTATAGAAATCGAGGATCGCGGATACGTTCACACGTTTCTTGTCATGGTCCAGCTGCAAATGTCGGGGTTTGCTGAAGAACTCCCAGCTGGCCGCCTCCAGAACATCGTCCAGGCCCTCCGCCGGGAACGGCTGCTGCGGAAGTCGCGGGCAGTCCCGTACCATGCAATTGAGAGCGAAATGGATGCGTGGCTCACCGAGCGGTCGAATCACACGGTTCTCGTAGTCGTAGAGGTTGGTGTTCCCGCCATCGATGCGTACTTTCCGGAACTTGAAGAATCCAGCACGCTTGAAAAAGCTGTTGAACCCTGCGGGGATCCCCTCATCGATCACCCCGTACATGGCCAGAGCGTTGTACGAGTTGGCATGATAGGCGAGAACGGCGTCGCGGCTGCTGAAGGACTCCGGGTTTGAATTCGGACCGAATTCGGCAACCACATCAACAACCTGTTTCAGGTCGGCGCTATTTTCAGCAAGAGCGATGAAGTCCGTACGCCCTTCATCATCGACATACCGCTCCAGGACCCGCGCCCAGGCTTCGAGCGCGCGGGCGTAGTCATCGGCGGTTGCGGCACTGACAGAGCCGTTCATAAACATGGTCACGAAGCCTAGCAGTAGCCAGCCCTTAAGTTTCACTTTCTATCTCCCTGCGCCACGGCCGTCGTTTCGGTCTGGGATTCGCGCCACACCAACGGCTGATACTCCTCCACGGTACCGTCGGGGTGAGGCACCGAAAGCGGCTTCAGGATGTACTCGTCGCGGTTGGCGTTGTGCAGACACATCGATACGGGGCCTTCGGCCGTCATAACCATGAAGGAGCAGGCGTCCACGCGTTCCTCATCGAGCTGCTGCGCATCCATGAAGTTCTGGATAAAAAAAGTCAGCTTGTGCGCACGACCCCCTGCTCTGAGCAGATCGCCGCCCGTTTGTCCGAGAAGCCAACGCAGATAGCGGAGGGTCGGCAACCACAGCCGGGGACGACCCGCCAGGTGGCTCAGGTACTTCGCGCCGACACGGAACCGCCCCAGGTGTCGATCGGTCCCGATATCGGGGAATTCCGCCAGTGCAAGCGCCGCGAAGGCGGAATCCGCTACCACCGGGTGAATCCGCTGATTGATAACGAGCGTCGGCAGGTAGGAATGGCATTGCCCGTGGCCAACGCGCACCCGGTCCCAGGGCAGGGTTTTCTCAGCCGCGGATTCTACCTGGCTGCGCACGGTCTGCTGATTGATGAGCGTCGTCCGCGAACCCCATTCCCCGCGTCCGGTCTCGGCCTGCAGATTGAACGATACGAGGCCGATGAGATCGGCATGGCGGGTAAAGAAACTTATCAGTGCCGGCAGTTCGTCGAAGTTGCCCCGGTGCACCGTGGTATTAAAGATCACCATCACGCCCAGCCCCCGCGCTCGCTCCAGGTACTCTTCACGCAGGTGGTTTAAGTCTGACTCACTGTCAAAGCCCTTGCGACGCTGAGTGGTGTCTACGTGAAACGCCACGTCGCGCAGTCCGACATCCGCGAGACGGCGCAAGAGCTTTCGGCTCGCACCGATACCGTTCGTGAACAGGGCCGGACACAGTCCCAGTTCGCTGGCGTAGCGAACGATCTCCACCAGCTCGCTGTGCTTGCGCAGCGTCGGATCGCCACCGGTGATCTGCACATGCGTTCCCGGCCCAAATTCGGCGAGAGCATCGTCGAGCCTGCGCAATACTTCGGCCAGAGGAATGTCGCGCACCTCCTGGGAGTGCTCAGACAGGTAGCAGAGCGTGCAGTCCAGGTTGCACTTCTGTGTGATCTCCACCGCGACACAGCCGATAGTCTGGCTGCGACCAAGCACTTGTGTCGAGACGAACTGCTCTCCCATCCTGTGGCGGGCCCTGGCCAGTAGATCGTGTCTATTCATAAGGGATGGGTTCTTTTATGTTGTCCCGTTATGAGACTGCGTACGCGACCGGGAAGTTTCACCGTATTCGCTTTTTTTGCCGCGGTGGGATGCGCTGGGGCAGAGGACGAGTACCAGGGGAGCAGCTTCGCCTCGATATACGCTGCCATCTTTACAAGTCCCTACCCCGAACTACCGCGCTACCGCATCAGCCGCGACCAGTTCGGCACCGCGGGCGACGACGCGGGAAATCGGGTTTTGGCCGCGGCCAGGCGTACGCTGCGATCACGCGAAGACCTGCTTACTTTCCCCGGCGGGCGAAAATTGTTCCAGGCCAACGGTATCTGCTTCGCGGCCAACTGGACGATTGATACAGCGTCGGGCTATACGGGCCTGCTGTCTGCGGGCACCCGCGTATCCGCGATTACGCGCGCATCGGTGGCGCTGGATGGCACGGAGCAGCGTGATAAGCGTGCCTTTGGCATGGCGATAAAGCTTTTCCCGGCCATCGATCCGCAGCAGCGCGTCCGTACCGTCAATATCTTTGTGATGCACTCCCTGGGCGGTGTTCGCACCCGCCACGTCACTGACCTCGCCCTCGACAACGAGCCCTCCTTGGGGTCGCTACCGCCTCTCGCAAAACTACGCACGGCCCTGCGGCTGCAGCGTGATCTGGAGCGAGCCGACGAAGAGTACAGCGGTCGCAGCCGGGTGAATTTCAGGCCGATCACGGAGCTCGCCGCCACGGAAGACGGCGAAACGCCGGCGTCACCACACTGGCTGCGCATCACCGCGGCGGAAGGAACGCCGAAGATCGACCGCGCCGACTTTCGCGACGAGCTACAGGTCGCCGCTTACCCTCGAGGAAGACTGACATACGACATAGCCGTCGCAGCCGCGCAGGAACGGGGCAAGCGTCGGGCGCAATGGCAAACTATCGGCCAGCTGACGCTGTACGAGTCCGTTGTGTCTCCGGCGTGTGATCGCGAACTGCACTTTGCCCATCCTGCGCTGGAGAAATAAAAGACCTGGGGCGCGGCCGATTTAAACGACCAGACAGCCGCATGCCAGCATATCCTGGGCACCCTTATCTCCCATTGACCAGACCGACTATCGTGAAGAAACCGCAGGGCTTGTCGCAGCAAATCGACGGTACGGCGATCGCGACCAGTCCACGCTTGCGCTGTCGCTCTCCAGGAGAAACGGCAATTCAGCTGCCCAGGCGGATACAGCCTCGCTGAATCCTGCAACGAAAGCCTCCATCACCGCTGTATTGAAGCGCGAAGCCGCTGGAGTCCGAAGGAACTGCTCATACTTAGATCTACTAGCCTCATCGACCCCTTCGTACGCGAATGCACTGGAGATATGGACTAACTGTTTGACCTGGGGGCGCAGTTCCGGCGTCATGGCCTCGAGTTGAGTCGCGTAGTCCAGAAGATCCATGGGTTCCTCCGGAGCCGTCTTAGTCGCTAGGGCTGCATAGACAGCCAGCGCGCTCGTTTTCTGAATCTCCAGAGTCATGTCCGTTGCACCCAGTAGCTGGTCGAGGCGCTCGGCAAACTCCATCAGTTCCACGTTTTGTGCGAGCTCTGATGCCCGCCGCATCATCTCAGCGTAGGCTGCGGGCGTTGATGCCCGCTCTTCGGATGCTGTAATTTGTTTGCCGATGGACGACTGATACCACGCCATCAACGACGTGATGTCGCCGCGCGACAGTGCCCTACCGACCTCGTTGCCAATGCTTGATTCAAGCGCTTCGGGCGCGAAGGCTCGATCGACGCCGGCGAGCATCTGGTCGCGTTCGACATCTGAAAGCAACGCCTCTGCTTCGGCGGCCTGCAGGATCCCGACCTTGACCATTTCGGGGAACTGTCTCACTTGCGCTGACAATCCCGAAAGCCGCAGCAGGTCGCTTATTTCTTCCTGCTCAGCGGCGAACACCGGTTGAGCCCAAAACGCGGCGAGCATTATCAAGGCACTAAGTCCGCACGGTAAAACCAAAGCTGGTCGCTCCACGAAGTCCCCCTCCATCAAAATACGCCACCAGTATACGAAGACGAACACAGGCTTTCAGCCCGATCCCGTTCGTCAGACGAAGACTAAAAAATCCGTCCCGGACTCAGTATTCCCCGTGGATCAAACAGTGCCTTCAGCTGCCGCATAATTTCGATTTCATCGTCGCTGCGGTTTAGATGCAGGAACGCTTTCTTATCTAAACCAATGCCGTGTTCCGCAGACACGGAACCTGCCAGCGCCCCGAGCGGTTGGTAGACCTCTTGCTCTAACCACGCCTTCTCAGCGGGCAGGTGCCGGCCCAATGAAATGGCCAGATGGATGTTTCCGTCACCTACGTGACCAAAGGTAACGACGTTGGCTTCTTCGTAGCGGGCACGCAGCGTTGTTGTTAAATCACAGACATAACTGTCGATGTGCTGCAACGGCAGACTGATATCAAACATCTGCGCACTTTCCAGACTCTCTACCAACGTATCGATATCGTCACGAATGGACCAGAGTGACTTCTTTTGTTCCAGGCTATTGCAGATGACGGCGTCTTCGATCAGCCCCTGTTCGGCCGCCACCTCCAGGACCTGCTGAAACGCCTCCTGATCCTGCCGGAGCGAGGACCCGGTGCTCTCCACCAGCACGTTGTAGGGATGGGGTTGGGCAAAGGGAGGACGGTGAGCCGGATTGTGCTCGAGAATCTGCTGATAGAAGCTTTCCCAAAGGACTTCGAAGCAGGCAAGTGACTGACCACAACGCTCCTGCAGGAAAGCCAGCAGATCCATGACTCGCTGATAGCTGGCGACGGCAAGCAGGGCGGTGTTCACCGACGTTGGTTTGGCCCTCAGCCTCAGCAGGACCTTGGTTACAATTCCAAGCGTGCCCTCCGCGCCGATGAAGAGCTGTTTGAGGTCGTAGCCTGTGTTGTTTTTAAGTAGGGGGCGCATGGAAGAAAGCACCCGGCCGTCGGCGAGAACGACTTCGAGGCCCAGCACCTGCTCACGCATCATCCCGAAGCGCAACACCTCCGTACCGCCCGCGTTGGTCGACACCATTCCACCGATCGTCGCTGAGCCTCTTGCCCCCAGATCCACGGCGAAGTGGCAACCGTGCTCGGAGGCCTGCTCCTGCACGGCCTGGAGAGGCGCTCCGGCCTCTACGATTGCCGTCTTCTGCTGGGGATCAATGGCGAGGATCCGATTCATCCGCTCCAGCGATAGGGCAACCTGTTCGGATTCAGTTCTCACCGCTCCGACAAGACCGGTCCCACCACCCACCGGAACCACCTGCACGCGATGTTCGTGGCACACGGCCAGGGCTGCAGCGACCTGCTCCGACCTTTCCGGACGGAGAACGGCAAGCGCCTGACACGGGCTCGAATCCTGCCAGCTCGTCGCTCGCTGTCTCACCGCTTCGCCGGTCACGAGACCTTTGGGGCCCATTGCTTCCTCAAGCTTCAGCAGCAGTGTGTCCGAATTCTCCACGATGCGAGTCCCGTTGGTTGAGGATCAGGGTAAGAAGCCCGCCCGATGATACGTGGATTGTTTGCGCGTTTCTGAACTCCCTGACGAAGCCTTCGTTAGGGCGCACTGCTCTCAAAGGCGTCATGTACTGCGTCGCCGAATCAGAGTCCCTGCTCCCCGTCTGAGGAGGGTTGTCCTTTTCCTGCGTCCTCGATGTCAGCGCTGTGGTCGATGCTTCAGTGAGCCGTTTTACTAAGCACCGGGTAATGGCACGCGAGTTACGCAGGATGCTCCGATCTGAACAGGCAGTACGGCCCTCCGTCTTTGCCCTCGCCAGATGCGCGGATTGGCCTGAATCTCTAGCCTGCAGCCGAGGACCGGACCGCGGCCGCCATCCATTCCGTCAGTCCGGGACTATATTTATCGATGTTCTTCCGGAATCCTGAATCGCCTTCCCATAAATCTGCGAGTCCGACGTGACCTTCCGGCGTGAGTTCGTAGAACCAGCGGCAAACGTGTGATCGATGGCGCTCCACGACCGCGTAAGCGGAGCCGGAGGTCGGTGCTGCGCCCATTTGCATGGCGCTCGCAGCATCACTCCAGATGGCATCAAGCTCCAGTTTCAGCGATGTCCAGTCAGCGTCTGTGTACGCCTTTGTGCGACCTGCACTCTCCGCGTAGGCCTGGGAATTACCCCAACGGTCCTGCGTTTCAGCGTCGTAAGACGCCGGATCGAAACCCTCAAAAATCTCCGAAAGATTGATTGGCCGAGCGGGCTGACGTAACGGAAGGGTCAAGCAGACGCGGAACCAGGCACTCGCAGAGAAACCCGACTTGGAAGCTGATGTCGTTTGCCGGCGGCCACACCTTCGCCTGAAACGGCGTCGCCATCCAGGCCACGTGACCTGCTGGTCCGTACGCGCCGCCCAGCACAGGTAACGTTCGGGGACGACCTGGCGTCACAGCGAGTTCACCGTTTCTTCACGCACTTCGATCACTGTTTCACTCGTGTCGAGTTCGATGTATAGCTGAACATCGGATGTGCCAATACCCATCAGATAGAAGCCGTCGTTGGCCAGGGCCCGGATGATGCCTAGCGATGCCGTGTGGTGACACTGTGCCAACGGTCTGTCCGAAAACGATAACGCCCGCTCGCAAGTCTGGAAGTAAAACGGGATCCCTAGCCCCTCAAGACGATCGGATGCCTGCTCTCTGGTTAGACCCCTCAGACTGATTTCCCTGAAGCTGTCGTACTGAGTGGCGCAACTGCTGATGACAGGGAATATGAATGCCGCCAGCACACCCCGGGCTCCGCCGTGTCTTCTGGATCTTTGTCTCATCGACGCAATGGTACAGGCTGTCAAACCGGCTCGGGACCCATGTAATCTCTAGAGCAAGTCCGGAAAGACGAGCTACGTTCACGCACGCAGCGATGTGTGTTGTCGAAACCACCATTGGTTGTCAGCGGCAAGCGCTGAAAATTTCGCGGGCGCCCTTATTGAACTCGCACGCCCCTGCCTATGCCGAAGCCGAGCGCCGGTCAACGAGATCGGAAGGCCGTAGGAGCGCTCACACTGATCGCTAACTCACGACACGCGGTATAAAGCAGACAACTACATACGCGTGCCAAATCTTTGCCAGGCAAGTATCGCAGAGATCAACATAAACAGGCTGCGCGACGAGCAATCGAAGATGACACCCGCAGCAAAACCGGAGCGCGCCCATGCAAATGCTAGCAATCTGCGTATCGAGCATCCTGGTCGCGATCGCGTTCGCGCATGCACTTTGGGGACTTCGCATTTGGTGGCCGGTGCGCGACGAGCTGGCCCTCGCGCGAACCGTGGTTGGAGCGCCGAGAATTGATCGCATGCCCTCATGCAGCGCATGCCTGACGGTGACTTTGGCGCTTCTCGTGGTGTCCGTCCTGAACCTGGTGCTTGGCGGTGTGATTTCAACGCCGTGGTTGCCAGACACGCTCGTGGCGATTGCCGGTTATGGTGCCGCGGTTGTCTTTCTCCTGAGAGGCTTTGTTGGCTACCTCCCGTTCTGGGCCAGAATCACACCGGAACAGCCGTTCCGAACCTACGACAAATGGGCCTACTCTCCGCTGTGCATCCTGCTGGGCCTGGGAATTCTTGCGCTCGCACAAAGCTTCCGAGCGTCTGGATTTTTGGTGTGAAAGATACGGAAGCGCTCTACGACCTTTGCGTCATTGGCGCTGGAATCGCCGGACTCAACTCACTATTCGTTGCCCGGCAGTACCTGCCGTCTTCTGCACGCGTCGCGTTGATCGATCGCCACGACCACGCCGGCGGGATGTGGAACACCGCCTACGATTACGTGCGCTTGCATCAGCCGTATCCCATGTTTACCGCTGGCAATATTTCCTGGGGACTCTCAAAACCGAAGGACTATCTTGCGAGTGGCAGTGAAGTGCTAGCTCATCTTCGCCACTGCCTGACGGAGATAGAAAAGGGACTGCTCATTGAGAAATTTTGGGCATCGGAGGTTACGAGTGTCGAAGAGTTGGAAACGGCGGATGGTTATATCGCGTCGGTAGCGGTGCGACCCCTGGACAGAGATGAACCTGGGTGGGCCATTCACGCTGAGAAAGTTATCTTTGCGAAGGGGCTTGATGTCCCGACCCTGCCACCCCTGGAGTTGTCTTCCCGCGCTGTCGTGAGCTGTTCGCCGCGATCGCTGTCCGATCATCTCGAGACTCCCGACCCGGTATACATTGTTGGTGGCGGCAAAACGGCTATGGATACGGTCCTGGCTTTGGGAAGCGGACCTTTTCAGAGACGGATAGCAATGGTGGTGGGCGAGGGAACGGTCTTCACGAATCGAGATCTGCTGTTTCCCACGGGACTCCAAAGGTACGTTGGGCCGCACTCGAATCTGAACATGGCCGTCGATACCGCCATGCAATTCGATGGGACGAACGAAGACGATGTCTTCGACCTGTTCAGGGAGCGGTATACGATAAGCCCAGGCGGTGCCGGTAAACGATTTCTTTTCGGGCAGCTATCGCGAGACGAAAGCATAGCGATCGAACGACTAACGGATGACTTCGTTTTTGACTACCTGGAGGACGTGGTAGACACAGAACGGGGACCACAGATCGTTTTCAGGAGCGGCTCCCATCGATTGGTCGAACGGGGAAGCGTCTTTGTTAACTGCACGGGCCATCTCTTCAAGAATGCAGGCAGCGGCGCCGCGCTGTTGTCTGAGCACTCAAAAATACTGACTCTGACATCGCGGGCCGCATTTCACTTTTTACCGGCGATATCAGCCTACTTTCTGACCCATCTGTTCTTTGCAGATCGACTGCATGAGGCGCCGTTCTCCTTTCTTGATGGTGATGCCCTGGTAGCTCGCAACCCAAGAGCCGCCTTCCTTACCGGCATAACTCATGCACTCCTCAACACCCTGCTCGTGCTGGACGTCCTGCCCCTGCGTGTGTTCGAGGATTTCGGATTGGACTTCGACCGGTGGTATCCCGGTCACAAACGACTCGCCGGGCTCCTGCGCCTGAAGGTCAATCGCAGGAGGTACATCGCGCACTGTCGCCAGACCCTGAATAGAATTGCAGAGACCTACGGCGTTCTATGTCACTCGCCGGTAAAATCCGACCTTTTCGCCGGGACTACTCCGGCCTCATAGGTTCTACAGATCGGTATCTCGTACCTCGACCTCGACAGCGCCCGTACGCCTCCCGAGGAACCCGGTCTAAGCGTCGTGATGCCCCGCACGCCAGAATCCGGAGATCCTCAGGGCCTTCGTCGCCCATCCCGCTGTTTTTGCCGCGTCACGCAAGCGGCGTGCTTCGCCGCGTTCACCGGCGAACCAGATACTGGCGTCGATGCTGTGACGAGCGAGGGCATCGATGGACGCATCCGCCAGACGCTCGCCCGCAGATCGTTTCAGCCAGCGAATGGACACACCAGTGGGAGCCGGCGGCATGGGGTAGGCGCAGTGTTCACCGTCGTCAGCTTCCAGCAGCAGCTCGCCGGTCGCATCCGCGGGCAGGTGTTCCAGCAACCGGGCCGCCGCTGGGAATCCGGTTTCGTCGCTTGCCATCAGTACGCGGTTGGCGTGTAGGAGGCCGCCGCCCGACGGGCCGACAATCGCGACCGCCACGCCACTGGGATCGCCGCTCATAAGGTTTTGTGCCCATGCCGTGGTACGACCGCCTTCGTGGAGAAAGATGTCGGTAATCAGGGTGTTTGCGTCGTGGTCGACGGAGCGAGCGGTGTAAACGGGTTTGTGCACGGCTCCCGGGCCGTCGGGCCACTTCGTGGAACCATTGGCCGCGAGCACCGGCCACAGGGGTGTCGAGCCCTTGGGAGGTTGGAGGAGACGGAAGTGGATCGAATTCGTGGTATAGCTGGACAGGTCTTTGCCGGAGAGAGTGACGCGTACAAACACGGGGCCGAGCGCCACTACATCCGTCACTCGCACGGTCTGAAAATTTGGCGGAGCCGTACCCTCCACGTCGCCGTCGGACCAACGCATGGCTTCCGCCACTTCCGGTATCACCTGACGAATCTGGGTAATAACCGCGTTTTTCATAGCGAAGAGCCAGCGCGCGTCCTCAGCGGCCACCATGCCGGCGGCTTCGGCGGCGTCGCCGGGCCGCAGGCCGATCAGACCGTGGGCGGTTTGCACCGTGAGATGCGTTTGTTCATCCTCAAGCACTTCGAGATTTCGCGATTTCGCATGCGTCAGGATGGCCTGGCGCATGGCACGGAAGGGGATGCCCGGAAGGTCGGCCCGTGCCTGGTAGGGATAATGCGGGACTGACATTTACGCGCGCCTCTGTATCACTGTTGTCTTCGCTCCTATCAACGCTGCTATCGATACCGCTATCGACGCGAATGAGAATCACTTATATAAAGTAACATCGATCCGAGGGTGGTAGAGCGTTAATTGCACCTACTTCAGGCTTGCTGCGTATGCCCTGCTGGAGCAGTTGACAGTTTCAGACGCGAACGGTGCCCGTTGCACGGTGTCTGAGCAATTGCCGTACACCCTGTGCAACAGATCGATTATCAGTCACTGACCCAGACCTGGGAGGAGTTCTACATGCAGATTCAGATCAATCCGATGTCAGATATCGCGCAATACCAACGGCGGGGGAAGACACGCGGCCTCGCCGCGACACTTCTTGCCACCGCGGTTCTTGCCGCCTGCTCCGAAGAGCAGAGCACCACGGTGCCCGCAACCAGCGAAGCGCCGATTGCCGCTGCAGAAGTCGCTGTGGAGGTTGTTGAGGAGTTTTCCATCGACGTACCCGCAGGCAGCTATGGCATCGACCGTACGCACGCCAACATGGGATTCAGCGTGCCGCATATGGGGCTATCCAACTACGTTGCGCGCTTCGCGACCTACGACGTGAGCGTCGACCTTGATCCGGAAAACATTGCCGCTTCCAGCGTGTCCGTCACTATCGATGCGGGGTCCATAACCACCGATTACGACGGTGACTACAAGGGCACGCACGCCAATTCGCCGTTCGATTCCTGGGATGAAGACCTTGCGCGAAGTGACAAGTTCTTCGACGCCGACAATTACCCGCAAATCAGTTTTGTCTCGACTTCCGTGGAGCCGCTGGGCGGCGACCAGTTGCGCATCAACGGTGACCTGACCCTGCGCGGTCAGACCCATCCTATCGTCCTGGACGCCCGGGTCGTTGGTGCGGTGGCGGAGCATCCGTTCACCAGTGCGGCCGCCGTGGGTTTTTCCGCTCAGGGTAGCTTCGCACGCAGTGAGTTTGGAATGACCCACCTGTTGAGCCCGCCCTTCGTCGGTGACGAGGTGACGCTTCAGTTCGACGGCGAATTCCACCAGGCCGCCGCCGAGTAGGTGTCGACTCAGCTCCGGAGCGTGAACGACACGCGCTACACGGCGGCGGCGATCGTCCTGCACTGGGCAATCGCCCTGGCGATCATCAGCAATCTGGCGCTGGCGCAGTGGATGCAGGCCGCCCTGGACGACGCGGCGCGACAGGCGGCCGCCGTCGCCGCCTTTCAGGTCCACAAGTCCATCGGCCTCACCGTGCTCGCGCTCAGCCTCGCCCGCCTTGGTCTGCGCTGGATCATCCCCCCGCCGGCCATGCCGGCGGGTATGTCCACCTGGCAGCGCCGGGCGGCGCAGGGCACTCATGTCTTGTTCTATCTGCTGATGATCGGCATTCCCCTGAGCGGCTGGGTACTGGTGTCGACGCAGTGGCGCGACGGTAGCCCGCTTGTAGTACCTACCCTGTGGTTCGGCGTTGTGGAAGTCCCTCACCTGTTTGGACTCGATGCGGCGGCGGATGCCCGCCGCAGCGCCGTCTACGGCGGCGCCGTGAGCGCCCATACGCTTCTCGCCCGTCTGGCCTTTGTCCTCCTGCTGTTGCATGTGGGCGCTGCCCTGAAACACCAGTGGATTGATCGCGATGGGCTTCTAACCCGCATGGCGCCCTGGAGTCTGCCATCGGATTCACCGTCGCGGCGCTGGTCCCTGCGCGCGGGCGGTGCGGCGCTCGGGCTTGCGGTCGTCGCCATACTGGCCCAACAGTTTCGGAGTACGGCTCCGGAGACGGCGGACCAGGACATCGCCGCTGTAGCGGGAAGCTGGCCAGTCCTTGCAGAGTCCAGCGAGATCGCTTTTTCCGGCACACACTCCGGGAAAGCCTTCCGCGGTCGCTTCACGCGCTGGCAATCAAACGCGCGCTTTGATCTCGAGGCGATCGACAGTTCCACGATTGTCGTCACCGTGGAAACGGCCTCCGCTTCCGACGGCGTCGCGCTGCACGACCAGACCCTGCCGGGCAGCGAATGGTTCGATGTGGAGAACCATCCGACGGCTGAATATCGCTCGACGACGGTGCGTCAGGCGAACGATGGAAGCTACCTGGTCGATGGGACACTCACCATCAAGGGCGAGTCGATACCCATCGATGGGCTGCAGTTAAGCCTCGACGATTCTGGAGTGACGATCAGCGGCAGTATCGCGATCGATCGCGCGGACGTCGATCTGGGGATGGATTCCGACGCCGAGGGTGCCTGGGTAAGCCGCAGCATCGCCATCGACGTGGCCACAACGTTTCGACCTCCGGGCTGAGGTGACATCGTTGCTTACTTGTCCGCCAACTTATCCGCGAATCGTATCCCGACGAGGCTCGCTCGTCCCCGCGGCACTCTGGCCAGACCGGCGCAGTGCCTAGGCGAAACCGACGGAGCGCGATAGCTTCAGTGACGACGCCGGTATGCACTGATTGCGCCCGTTTCGTTTTGCGAAGTACATCGCTTGATCTGCACTTATCAGCAGATCTTTGACCTGCGCATGGGGCGCAATATCGTGGTTGGAAGCGACGCCTATGGAAACCGTAAGGCGGATAGGCGCGGCGGAATTCTCTACGGTACTGCTCTCGACAAGCTGACAAATTCGATGGCCAAGATCCGTGGCACGGGCGCTGTCCACTCCGGGCATCAATACGACGAACTCTTCTCCGCCGTACCGACCCAGGAAGCCCGACGAACTCACCGCGTCGATTAAGGTGGCGGCCAGCCATCTCAACACCTCGTCACCCGCGATATGCCCGTACGTGTCGTTGATGCGTTTGAAGTGATCCGCGTCGATAAACATAACGCTCAGTGCTTGCCGTTCTTGCGAAGCCCTGCTGAACGCCCGTTCGAGTTCGACGTAAAAGCAGTGCCTGGTCATCGCCCCGGTCAAGCTGTCGTACTTCCCCTGTTGCTCCAGTATCGATACTCGATCTTCCAGCTCCGCGATGCGTTGATTCTCGTTGGTGCTTGTCCCGGCGGTCACCAAAGCAAGTAAGCGCTGCTTGGAAGCCTCAAGGAGAGCGAGCGGATCTTCCACCAACGCGGTATCGAACATCACTTCTGTCTCGCGCACGGTATCGGCCAGTCGCGAAAGCAAGCTCTCCGTCACGTCGCTTTCAAACCCGAATATTCGCTCAACGACCGCCAGCAAACGGGCGGTTTCAAGCTGATCGCGGGAAAGAAGCGCATCCGCGAACAACCCGGACGCGGCGACACACCAGGAATCGGAAACGCGATCGAGCTTCATATTCAATTCAGAGAAGCTGTGGCTCAGGGCGACAAGCTCGCATACATCATCCGGTAGCCGCCAATGAGACAACAACCAGTGTCCGACCGCACTATGGTCACACTCCAGGGCTGAGATTTCGGCCTCGCAGACCTCCGCATGCGTGCTACTGCGCAAATCCGCATAGGTATCCGGTTCCACCTGCCGTATTGCCATCACGCCAATGTCTTGCACAAGCGCCGCCAAAAAGCAGACTTCGGGTTCAATTTCGCCGTGAAGGCGTGCGAGGGCGCGGGCGATGCCGGCGCTGGCAACTGAACGCCGCCAGAAAGCGCTAACGTCGACACCCGATGCCTCCGGCGACTCTCGATCAAACGTCAGGGAAAAACCGAGGGCGATCATCAGTGTGGCTTTGGAACCAAGACGCGAAACCGCGTGTGGGAGGTCCACGCTCGCCTCACCTCGTCGATAGGCAAAGGTGTTGGCCGTCGCAATGACTTTCGCGGCGATGGCCATATCCTGGCTGACGACTTCCGAGATTTCAGCGAGCGCAAACTCTTCCTTGGACGTTACGTCGATGAGCCGGCGAGCCACCAGGGGCAACGTGGGTAGCGAGTTGCAATGAGCGAGTCTGTGCTCGAGGGAAGCACTCAATCGGGAATGTTGGCGGACCAACTGAACGTCCTCAGGTGGGGGTAACTCCGACATACTCTCGGACTAGATATCGCTCTTCGTCGCAATAGGGTCACGCCGGATTGATTTGTTTGGTCTCGCGTTATTCGCTTGCTGGAGAACTACCGACGTACCACGCACCCCGAATAGTAGGCTTTCCCGGACTGGAGGTCGAATGCGCCCGGTCTGAAACCTCCAACGACGCCGTTCGAGGAGGAGTCCATCGAATTGTTAGCCGGGGAGAGCCAGTTTGGGTGCAATGGCATCGTTGATCGAATGCAATGAAATCCATTCCGTTCCCGGTTCGTGAAGTAGAGCCTTAAGAGGCATGACCCATTGTGGGCGGGATGACATCATCAACAGGGTCTAGCGGGAAACGGTGCGCCCCCGTTTAGGGACGCCTACTCGTTTGCAAGGGGTTTGGTCTCCGGTCTCGGGCCGCGGGATCGATTGCTCACCTAGATCGGGCCACATGATCGTGCATTAGCACAGGGCGTTGATGGACTATTTGCGCTCGGATTCCCTACCGTTAAGTCGGGCTTTACGCCCATCGAGGGAGTCGATGCTAGCAGGAACGGCTCCATAAGCTAAGGTGCATTTTGACGTTCTTTCCCTAGCTGAGTATCACCGGAGTGGACCGGAGCGATTACCTTAGTAGGTACATGATGAGACAGCTATTTTCTGCCAGCTTGATCGTTCTTATTTCCATAGCAGCGCGCCCACAAGACACAGTCAGTCTAGGTGAAAGGGCTGTAGCCTGCTTTACTGTGGGAGCATACGAAAAAGATGAAGTGTACGGTCTATTTAGAATGTTTGAGCACTTCGCCGAGTCTAATCAAATGTCGTACAACGAGAACGATCAACTTTCGCGACACTTCGTCTCGCCTGACCATCAAACCGAAATTCATGTGAGTGGATTTATGGGAAAACATGGAGCAGTTGTTTCTTTATTCGCTGAAAGAAGTAAAGCGGGGCATCTGTCTATTTTGCTTGAAGACTTCGTTCGCGGGCCTGTCGCCGCTGACTACACGACCAAGGATTGTTCACTCGTCCCTGGGTTTGAGCTTCCAATGTACTATCGAGACCCGGGGTGAGCCGTAGAGGCCCTCGGTTGCCACTAATGTGGCGGAGAAGGAGGGATTCGAACCCTCGATACGCTATTAACGTATACGCCCTTAGCAGGGGCGCGCCTTCAGCCACTCGGCCACTTCTCCGGGTGCGATCAGAGCCTTGCGCTCGGCCGCGGCGCGCGATTCTAACACCCCCGATCGCGGGGTGAAACACTCGCTCAACCCGGAGGGCACTGCTTTGGTGCATCCTCGCAAGCCCATTGCTTCAGCTGGCCTGCGTGTCCTTCTCTTTGACGGGAGATGATCCCCCCTCGGCTTCGCGGCGGACGCGCTCGTAGATCTCTTCACGGTGCACGGCTATGTGCTTGGGCGCGGCAACGCCCAGGCGGACGGCGCCGCCTTTCACACCGACCACGGTCACCACGATATCGTCGCCAAGGCGCAACGATTCGCCTTCCTTGCGTGTCAGGATCAACATGTCGGTTTCCTTGCCCTCGCGGCGGCGAGGTGCTGTGTATGGACCTGCTTAGGCAGCAGAGTCGTCCATCGGTTCCCCGTCGAGGCCAAAGGATGAGTGCAATGCGCGAACGGCCAGTTCGAGGAACTTCTCCTCGATTATGACGGAAATCTTGATTTCTGAGGTGGTGATCATCTGAATGTTGATCGCAACTTCCGCCAGCGCCTCAAACATCTGGCTCGCCACGCCCGCGTGAGAGCGCATGCCAACCCCGACCACGGAAATCTTGGCAATTCTGGCGTCGGAACGAACCTCGCGGGCGCCGAGTTCAGCGGCCGTATCTTTCAGAATGTCTTCGGCGCGGCTGAGATCGTGACGCCCTACGGTGAATGTAAAATCCGTCGAATTGTCTTCGGCGATATTCTGAACGATGACGTCCACTTCGATATTGGCAGCGCCGATCGGGCCGAGAATGCGATGAGCCACGCCCGGCGTGTCCGGCACGCCCAGAATCGTAAGTTTGGCCTCGTCGCGATTAAAGGCGATCCCGGCGATCGTTGGTGCTTCCACGCTGTCTTCCTCCTCAAGCGTGATGAGGGTTCCCGGGCCCTCCTCGAAACTGTGCAGTACCCGCAGGGGCACGCTGTACTTGCCGGCGAACTCGACGGCTCGAATCTGCAGGACTTTTGAGCCCATGCTCGCCATCTCCAGCATCTCCTCGAAGGTGATGCGGTCCAGGCGGCGAGCTCCATCCACAACCCGGGGATCGGTGGTGTAGACCCCGTCCACGTCGGTGTAGATCTGGCACTCATCGGCCTGCAGCGCAGCGGCGAGGGCCACGGCGGTGGTGTCCGACCCGCCGCGTCCCAGCGTGGTGATGTTGCCGCGCTCGTCGACCCCCTGGAACCCCGCCACCACGACCACCGTGCCATCGTGAAGGTCCTTGCGCAGATGTCGGTCGTCGATGTCGCGGATTCTCGCCTTGGTGTGCGCATCGTCGGTCAGAATTCGCACCTGAGACCCGTTATAACTCTTCGCCTTGAGACCCCGCTTGTGCAGGGCCATGGACAGCAGCGCCGTGGTGACCTGCTCCCCGGTGGAAACGAGCACATCAAGCTCCCGCGGTGTGGGCTGTTCCAGGACTTCTCCAGCCAGCCCCAGCAGCCGGTTGGTCTCGCCACTCATCGCCGATACGACAACGACAACGTCGTCGCCGTCACCGCGAAAGCGCGCGACCTTGTCCGCGACCAGTTCGATACGCTCGATGCTGCCGACGGAGGTTCCGCCGAATTTCTGCACGACGAGCGCCATGTCAGGCGCTCAACGTCTCGGCAACCCAATCCGGTACGGCGGCCAGGGCATCCGGCAGGGCCGCGGCATCGGTGCCACCACCCTGCGCCATATCCGGGCGACCGCCGCCCTTCCCACCCACGCGACCGGCGAACTCTTTCATAAGGTCGCCAGCCCGCACGCGATCCGTCAGATCCTTTGTCACACCGGCCACGAGGGCGACTTTGTCGTCATTGACCGCGGCGAGGAGGATGACTCCACTGCCGAGCTTGTTCTTGCACTGGTCCATGATGCCGCGCAGTGAACCGGGATCGGCACCGTCCACGGTCGTGGCGAGGACACGCACGCCCTCCACCTCGCGAGCGGATGCCGTGATGTCGCTGCCCGCCGAGGACGCCAGCTTCTGCTTGAGCCGCGCGAGTTCCTTTTCCAGCTCCCGAGTCTGTCCGCGCAGTGCCGCGACCTTGTCCGCAACCCCGTCGCGGTTGGCGCGCAGGCTGTCACAGACTTCGCCGAGGGCCTCGTCTGTGGCGCGCATATCCGCCAGGGCGCCGCTGCCCGTCACGGCTTCTATCCGCCGCACGCCCGCGGCGAGCCCCCCTTCGGAGACGATGCGCAGCAGTCCTATGTCGCCCGTGCGATCCACGTGCGTGCCTCCGCACAGTTCCACGGAGAAGTTGTCTTCGCCCATGGTGAGCACGCGCACCTCGTCCCCGTACTTCTCGCCGAAGAGCGCCATGGCGCCGGCCGCGCGCGCCGACTCCATGTCCATAAGCTGCGTGGTTACCGGCGTGTTGGCGCGGATTTGTGCGTTTACGCGATCCTCTACCGCGCGCATTTCCTCGACGGTGATGGGCTGCGGGTGCGAGATGTCGAAGCGCAGGCGCTGGGCATCCACGAGGGAGCCCTTCTGCGTGACGTGATCGCCAAGTATTTCGCGAAGCGCGGCGTGAAGCAGGTGCGTCGCCGAGTGATTGAGGCGGGTTTTCTGCCGCAGCTCGTTGTCGATCTGCAGGGAAACCACATCGCCGACGGCCAGGGAGCCTTCGATCACGCGAAGGCGATGCAGGTGATGCGCCTGAGCCTTGGTGGTGTCCACCACCTCGGCACGCGCTCCGTCGGCAGTCAGATAGCCGGTGTCACCAACCTGGCCGCCGGATTCGGCGTAAAACGGCGTGCGGTCCAGGACGGCAACACCTTCCTCGCCGGCGGCAAGGCTCTGGGTGGCTTGCGCGCCGCGCAGCAGAGCCACGATCCGGCCTTCGCCCTGGCGCTCCGTATAGCCGGTGAATTCCGTCTCGCCGTCGAGCTTGAGCGTTGCGTTGTAATCGATATCGAAGGCGCCGCCTTCCTTGGAACGCTCGCGCTGCTCCGCCATGGCGGCCTCGTAGCCTTCCAGATCCAGAGTCAGATCGCGTTCCCGGGCAATATCGTTAGTAAGGTCAACGGGGAAGCCGTAGGTATCGTAGAGGCGAAATACAACATCGCCCGGGATCACGCGGCCCTCAAGCTGACCGAGAGCTTCTTCGAGAATGCCCATGCCCTGCTCCAGGGTTCGAGCAAACTGCTCTTCTTCCCGGAGAATCGCGGACTCTATCGCGTTCTGCTGCTCCGGCAGCTGCGGATAGGCCTGCCCCATCTGCTCCACCAGGGGCGCTACGAGGCGGTGGAAGAACGGTTCCCGGGCACCGAGCTTGTTTCCGTGGCGGATCGCCCGGCGCATGATGCGGCGCAGAACGTAGGCTCGTCCCTCATTTCCCGGCTGTACACCGTCCGCGATGAGGAAGGCGCAGGAACGAATGTGGTCTGCGATGACGCGCAGGGACGCGTGATGGAGCTCGCCGGTGCCCACGACCTTGGCGGCAGCACCGATCAGCGCCTGAAACAGGTCTATGTCGTAGTTGCTGTGCACACCCTGGAGAACCGCGGCGATCCGCTCCAGGCCCATGCCCGTGTCCACGGACGGCTTGGGCAGCGGCGCCATCTCACCGTCAGCGCTGCGGTTGAATTGCATGAAGACGAGGTTCCAGATCTCGACGTAGCGATCCAGATCGTCATCCTCGCTGCCGGGCGGACCGCCGGGCACATCGGGCCCGTGATCGTAGAACACCTCGGAACAGGGTCCGCAGGGTCCGGTATCACCCATCTGCCAGAAATTGTCTTCGTCGAGACGGGAGATGCGCTCGATGGGAAAGCCGATGTCTTCAACCCAGATCTTCTCGGCCTCATCATCACTGATGTGTACGGTCACCCACAGCCGGTCCCTGGGCAAACCGAGATCGACAGTAAGAAACTCCCAGGCAAAACGAATGGCTTCGCGCTTGAAGTAATCGCCGAAGCTGAAGTTGCCCAGCATCTCGAAGAAGGTGTGATGCCGGGCGGTGTATCCCACGTTCTCGAGGTCGTTGTGCTTGCCCCCCGCGCGCACGCATTTCTGCGACGTCGCCGCGCGCAGATAAGGTCTTGTTTCCGCGCCAAGGAACACGTCCTTGAACTGGTTCATGCCTGCATTCGTGAATAGCAGCGTCGGATCGTCCACGGGCACCAGCGAACTGCTGGGCTGGCGGCGGTGATCGTGCTTCTCGAAATAGGCGAGGAAGGCCTCGCGGATATCTCCGGTCTTCATGCTACTGGCTCGATTGACTGTACTTCAGCCCACCATCCGGCCTTCGGCAAAGCTGCGTCCGGCGATGATGTGCAGGTGGAGATGGAACACGGTCTGCCCTGCCCCCGCCCCGTTGTTGATTATCAGGCGAAAGGCATCGCTCACGCCCAGCTGGCGCGAAATCTTTCCCGCCGCCAGCATGAGATGACCGAGAAGATCCTGATCTTCGTCCTCGGCGTCGGAGAGCTTCGCGATACCTTTTTTGGGGATGACGAGAACGTGCACCGGGGCCTGGGGATTGATGTCATTGATCGCAATGCAGTGCTCATCCTCGTATACTTTTTCCGCGGGAATTTCGCCGTCGATAATCTTTGCAAATATGGTGTCTGCCACGCTGTATTCCTCTGCCCTGGACGTTTGCCCTGGACGTTTGCCCCAGGCCTTCGCCGTAGTCCTCTGCCTTGAACATCTGCCGTCAACGGCCGCGCCAATCCGCTGCTTCGGAGCGCCTGTACCCGAGCACTTCGCGTGCGCTGAAACCCGGTCCAACATCCGAAATTCAGGGCTGGACGTGAGACGCTGGCTCACGAACGGCATTATCGTTACTCGGCACGAGCTACGCTGGTTGTCGGCAGGCCGCCATCGCCAGGGCCCTGATCGCCCGGGTCGGTATCGTTCGGGCCGCTATCGCCATGGCCCTATGACACAGACCCTGGTCGCCCGGGTCCTGATCGCGCGGGCCCTGATCGCACAGGTCCAAACCGTTCGGGAATCTGCCGCTCAATCACCGCTCACCGGAACCCGCGGCCGCTCAGCGCATCGGTTTGCGTCACCCCGTTCATCCGAGCTTCTCATCCGCCGTCAGTTGACGCGCTTCTTCCTCCAGCATCACCGGTATCCCGTCGCGAACCGGAAACGCAAGGCCACTGGCCTTGCAGACAAGCTCATTTTGCTCTTCTTTGTACTCCAGCGGCGCTTTGCTTACCGGGCACACAAGAATGCTGAGGAGTTTCTTGTCGAGCATGGAGTTGCTCTCTCGAAAAGACCCGGATTATACGGGCATTGGGCGACAGGGGTCATGCCCGCAGTCGTAGGAGACTGCAATTGTCGGATACGTTTTTTTTGGCCAGACTCCGCCCAGGCGGGGTGCCTGCGAATCGCATCCATCCGACCCCAGGATCACCAAGGGAGCTTCATTCATGACTATCCGACCAATCGCGCAGCCGCTGCGCCGGGCAATCACGGCTGCTACGGCAACCATCGCGATCACGGCGCTGCTCGCTGCCAACCCGTTACGGGCCCACCACACCGAAGAACACAGCGCAGAGCTGCCCTCCTACGCCGAACGTTCCATGGCCATAGAGGTGGACGCCAGCGTGATCGACGTGAACCTCGATACGCGGGAGCTGGTGCTCGAACTGCCGACCGGTGAGCAGCTGACCACGGTGGTAGATCCTGCGGTGCAGCGTCTCGACGAGGTCGAGGCTGGCGACAGCATTGTGGTCACCTACCTCGCCGCCCTGGCGGCGGAACTGCGCGAGCCGACGGAAGAAGAACTTGCTAACCCCTGGGTGGAAGGCGTCGATGCCGGTATTGCCGGCGCCGATGAAGCGCCGGGCGGCGCCATGATCAGCGCCGTGCGAGCCGTATGCACCATCGAGGGAATGAACCGCATCCTGGGTACGGTGATGATCCTCGACTCCCGCGGCAAGACTCACATCATCAGGGACGTCAAGCCGGAACGCATCGAGAGCCTTTCGATCGGGCAGTCCGTAGTGATGACTTTTACCCAGGCCATGGCCGTCGGCATCGAGAAAAACGCGACCTGAGGCTCAAACCAGCGTCCGGCGCTGTATGCGCCGCCGGTGCGGTGCTGGACGTGCTCAAGCAGGCGGGTGCGACACTAGCATGCATGTCTCGCCGATATTTGGAATTCTCGGCGAGAGATTGAGCGTTGCAGGCTAGGGCGCCACTTCCTGGGGCATGGGCGGGACCAGCGTTTGCGGGTCAACGCGCCGGTCGCGCCAGCTCATACGCCAGTCCAGGTGCGGCCCGGTGGCGCGGCCGCTCGCACCAACCTCGCCGATGAGCTCCCCGGCCGCCAGTTCGTCACCGACGGCGACGTTTATCGCACTCAGGTGCAGAAAGGACGACGACAGCCCGTAGCCGTGATCGAGAATCACCGTGCCGCCGGAGTAGTACAGATCCTTCTCCGCAAGCGTCACACGCCCCGCCGCCGGCGCGTGGACCGGCGTTCCGCTGGGTACGGCGATGTCGATGCCGTAGTGCGGACTGCCCGGAGTCCCGTTGTAAAAACGCTGACTGCCGTAAACGCCGGATATGCGTCCCGTCACCGGCCAACGAAAGCCCTCCACGATCTGCAGCAGCCACTCGGGTCGCTCGAACCGTTGCGCCTTGGCTGCGCGGACCAGGGCACCCTCACGGCGAATTCTCTGGAGATCCGCCTCCGGAGGAGTCACCGTACGCTGGGGCACGCCTTCGACGCGTGAAATCCGATATTCGCGCTGCGCTACGGATAGCGGCAGTTCGCAGTCGGACCCCACACGCAGCACCGCCTTCGACGCCGCGTCGCGATGGAAGCCGGCCACGAAGTGACCGTCCGGGAGTACGTCCAGGGCGTTACCATCCAGGCTGACCGGCGTCCCGGGGCTCACCTGTCCCCAGATAAGGCCTCCCTCAGCCAGACTGCCGCCAAGGCTGACGCACGCCGCCGCGATCTGGGAGGCGGTGCCAAGGGCAAACGCAAGCGCCGCGCCAGGGAAGAACTTGGGAAGCTGATTCATCGGCAGAGTGTAGGCCCGGCTGGCCTCTCCCAGCAATCGCGATGCCCGATCGCTGTGGCTACAATCGGCTCATGGGCCGCTACCGTCCACCAAGGGATAAAGGCACCCCCCTGATTACGGCCGAGGGGGAAGCGCGGCTGCGCGCGGAACTCCATCAGCTGTGGCGCGAGGAGCGGCCCGTCGTGGCCAGCGCCGTTCAGGCCGCTGCCAAAAACGGTGATCGCTCGGAGAACGGCGACTACATCTACGGGAAGAAGCGTCTGCGCGAGATCGACAGCCGCGTACGCTTTCTCAGCAAGCGTCTGGAAGTTCTCAAAATCATCGACCAGCACCCGGCCGATACCCAGCGCGTCTATTTTGGCGCACGCATTCAGCTCGCGGAGGAAGACGGCAACGAGCGAAGTCTGCGCATCGTCGGGCCCGATGAATTTGAGCCATCCCGGGGAGAGATCTCCATCGATGCTCCCCTGGCGCGAAGTCTGATCGGCAAGCGCGAAGGCGATGTGATCGTCGTGGACGCGCCAGGAGGGCAGCGTGAAATCGAAATTCTGGAGATCCGCTATGACTGAGCTGGGCCGGCGGGGCGGGGACACGCCACCGGTAGCGGACTCCCATGCCCTGATCCCGGCTAGCGGTTTATGGCCGCGTAGATCAGTGCCTCAAGCTGTCCGCGGAAGTTAAACGTGCTCGACGGAATCAGCTGCGTGAGAAACAGGACGATCAGGTCCTCCGCCGGATCCACCCAGAAAAGGGTGCTCGCCAGCCCACCCCAGTAATAGCTGCCTTCCGAGGCCGGATATCCATTGCGAACGGCGTTGGTCTTGCACGCAAAGCCGAGTCCAAAGCCCACACCTTCGTTGTGGGTTTCGCTGAATCCCGACATCGATAAGCCGGCAATATCGGCGCCTTCCGGCAGATGATTGGCCACCATGAAATCCAGGGTCCGGGGTCCGATGAGGCGCGCTCCGTCGAGGCTGCCACCGGCAAGGAGCATGCGGCAGAAGCGCAGATAGTCCCCCGCCGTGGAAAGAAGGCCTCCTCCCCCGGAGAAGAACGTTCTGTCCCTGAACTGCGAGGCCTGGGCATCGTCCTCGAGGACGAGACGCTTGCCGGCGTCGCGTGTATAGCAGGACGCGAAGCGTTCGAGCTGATCCGGACGCGGGCTGAAAACGGTTTCGGTCATGCCGAGCGGTTCGAAGATGTGCTCGGAGAAAAACTCCGGCAGAGTCTGGCCGCTGAGCCGCTCGATGAGTGCCCCCAGAACGTCCGTCGCCACGGAGTAGTTCCAGCGGTCACCGGGCGAAAACTCCAGAGGCAGGCCGGCCAGCTGGTCAAGCATGGCATCGAGCGTATATCCCGGCGCGGGCATGCCTACACCAAGTTCCCGATAAGCGTGATCGATGTTGGTGGCGTACATGAAGTGGTAGGTGAGTCCGGAGGTATGTCGCAGGAGATCCCGCACGCGCATCGGGCGCGCCGCAGCTTCGGTAATGAATTCGGGCCAGGCACCGCCGACGCGCACCCGCAGATCGCGAAACTCCGGAATAAAGCGATGCACGGGATCATCGAGACTGAACAGGCCGCGCTCCCAGAGCATCATGAGGGCGAGCGACGTCACCGGCTTGGTCATGGAATAGATGCGGAACAGCGTGTCCGTGCTGACGGGCAGGCCGCGCTCTCGATCCCGCTCGCCGGCGACATGGAGATAGGCCAGATGACCCCGCCGCAGCACCGCCGTCAGGCAGCCACTGATCTTGCCCGGCGCAAGGTAGCGGCTCTCCAGATGGGCACCGACGCGCTCAAGCTGTGCCGCGTTCATGCCCGCCGCCTGAGGATTTACCGTGCTCCAGTCCATTGCCAGCCTATGATCGCGATCCCGGGGGCGCGGAGTGTACTCGCTCCGGGCCTTTGCAGGCAGGGTCAGAGACTGGACAAGCGCAGGGAACAAATTGCTGCCACGTTACCTGCGCTGCTATCATCGCGCGCTTTCGGGCCTACCCGGCCACATATCTGACACCAAAGAGCGATTCAAGCGCCGACCGCCCAGCGACCGTATCGCCGGGCGCACCCTGGTTTTTCGACAGACAGGCGTTGAGGTCGGGGCGATCGGTCCCTACCTGCGTGTCGCATGGCAGTGTTTCCCCCGTGATTGGGCGGGCGCAACCCGGGTTTAAGCGCGCCCTCAAGGACGGCACGACGGTGCAATCTGACATCGAGGTTTCGACATGACGACTACATCATCAAGCGACACGCGACTCCGCGAACTCGAGGCCCACGACGAGTTTCTCGGCCGCCACATAGGCCCCACCGAGGCCCAACAACAGGAAATGGCCGTCACCGCGGGCTTCGACAGCGTCGACGCGTTGATCGACGCCACAGTGCCGCCCTCCATTCGCAAGCGGGACCCGTTGGCGTTGCCGGGACCACAGCGGGAGGTCGATATTCTCGCTCGCCTGCGGGACATGGCCGGTAAGAATCACGTGGCGCGCAACTTCATCGGCACGGGGTACTACGGCACGTATACGCCAGGCGTCATCCAGCGAAACGTACTGGAAAACCCGGGCTGGTATACGGCCTACACACCCTACCAGGCGGAGATCTCCCAGGGGCGACTGGAAGCGCTGCTGACCTACCAGCAGCTCGTGATGGATCTGACGGGCATGGAGCTCGCGAACGCCTCGCTGCTCGACGAGGCAACGGCGGCCGCGGAAGCCATGACCCTCCTGCAGCGGGTCAATCGAGGCAATCGCAGCAATCGCTTTCTCGTCGATAGCGACTGTCACCCGCAAACCCTGGCCGTCTTACGTACGCGCGCGGAGCCCCTCGGCATCGAACTCGTCGTGGGGGATGCCGCAAAACTCGTGGGCAGCGAAGGCTTCGGTCTGCTGCTTCAGTATCCGGGCTCCAGCGGTGCCGTTCGTGATATCAGCCCCATCATCGAAGCGGCTCACGGGCAGAAGACGCTCGTGGCCGTCGCCAGCGACCTCCTGGCGCTGCTGATGCTCAAGTCCCCGGGCGAGCTGGGCGCGGATGTCGTGTTTGGAAGCAGTCAGCGGTTCGGCATCCCCATGGGGTTTGGAGGACCGCACGCGGCGTTCCTTGCCGCCCGCGATGCCTACAAGCGCTCGGTCCCCGGCCGCATCATCGGGGTGTCCGTCGATCGGGACGGACAGCCCGCCTTGCGGATGGCGATGCAGACTCGCGAGCAGCATATCCGCCGGGAAAAGGCGACCAGTAACATCTGCACGGCGCAGGCTCTGCTGGCGGTCATGGCGGCTTTTTACGCCATGTATCACGGGCCCAAGGGCCTGCGCCGCATCGCCGAGCGCGTGCACCTGCTGACCAGCCGCGCCGTGACCAGCCTGCGCGCCCACGGCTGCGAGCTCGCCGGCGAGGCCTTCTTCGACACGGTGAGCGTGCGCGTTAACGAGACTCAGCGCACCGAAATTCTGCAACGCGCCCGGGCACAGGACATCAACCTGCGCGTCGATCAGCCCGGCGTCCTCGGTTTCTCCCTGGACGAAACGACGACCGCCGCGGACGTGGCCGACCTCGTCAACGTCTTTGGCGGCGACGCAGGCACTGGCAGCGGCAGCGGCGATGACCCGGTAAGCCTACCGCCGGAGCTGCGCCGAGAAATCGACTACCTCCAGCACCCGCTGTTCAACGAGTATCACTCGGAGACGGAGATGCTGCGCTACCTGCGCCGCCTCGAGAGCAAGGACATCGCGCTGAACCGCGCCATGATCCCTCTGGGCAGCTGCACCATGAAGCTCAACGCCACCACCGAGATGCTGCCCCTGTCCTGGCCGGAAATCTCCGCCCTGCACCCCTTTGCACCGACAGATCAGGTGGAAGGCTACCGGCTAATGCTGGCGGAGCTCGAGTCCATGCTGGCCGAGTGCACGGGCTACGACGCCGTATCGCTGCAGCCCAATGCCGGCTCCCAGGGCGAGTACGCCGGTCTGCTGGCGATCCGGGCCTATCACCGCAGCCGCGGTGACGATCAGCGCAACGTCTGCCTGATCCCCTCCTCCGCACACGGCACCAACCCCGCCAGCGCCGTCATGGCGGGCATGCGCGTGATCATCGTAGAGTGCGATGAGCAGGGCAATGTGGACGTGGACGACCTTCGCGCCAAGGCGGCCGCCAATTCCGACACCCTGGCCGCCATCATGGTGACTTACCCTTCCACCCACGGCGTGTTCGAGGAACGCATCGCGGAGATCTGCGACATCGTGCACCAGCACGGCGGGCAGGTGTACGTAGACGGGGCAAATCTGAATGCCCTCGTCGGCCTCGCGTCACCCGGTAAGTTCGGTGCCGACGTATCGCACCTGAACCTGCACAAAACCTTCTGCATCCCGCACGGCGGTGGCGGCCCCGGCATGGGCCCGATCGGCGTGGGCGCGCACCTCGCGCCCTTCCTGCCGACGCACCCCATCGCGCCGCCCTCGGGTCTCGCCAGCGACAACGATGTTATCTCCGCGACTCCCTACGGCAGCGCATCGATCCTCCCCATCTCCTGGGTCTACATCGCGCTCATGGGTGGCACGGGGCTCACCGAAGCCAGCCGCGTGGCGATTCTGTCGGCCAATTACATCGCGGCGCGCCTGCGCGACCACTACCCGGTGCTGTACACGGGTCGTTCCGGCACCATCGCCCACGAGTGCATCATCGACATCCGGCCGCTCAAGGAAAGCAGCGGTATCGGCGAAGAAGACATTGCAAAACGCCTTATCGACTTCGGCTTCCACGCGCCGACCATGTCGTTCCCGGTCCCGGGCACGCTCATGATCGAGCCGACGGAAAGCGAAGCCCTCGCCGAACTCGACCGCTTCTGCGACGCGCTCATCACCATCCGCGAGGAGATCCGCTCCGTGGAAGAGGGGCGCTGGCCCCTCGACGACAACCCGCTGGTCAACGCCCCGCACACCCTGCGCGACCTCACCGCGGAGCACTGGCCCCACGCCTATTCGCGCCAGCAGGCCGCCTACGCCATGGACAGTCTGCGCCACGACAAGTACTGGCCGCCGGTGGCGCGCGTCGACAATGTGTACGGAGATCGCAACCTGTTTTGCGCCTGCCCGTCGATCGACAGCTTCCGCGACGCCACGGACGAAGCCGAGCAGACTCGCTGAGTAGCCGGGAAAAGCGGGGCTGCTCGCTTCCCGGGCACCCCGGGCTCCCAGCGGGAGCATGCATCGGACGTTTTGGCCGGCGGCCCGGGCTGCACTAGACTCAGCCGATGTCTGCTGCCTCGAAAACGCTGCCCGGCCCCCTTCCCACCGAACAGGCTTCCCTGTTCCTGGCGGCGGGCGTCGGAACCTGGCGCTGGGAAGACACCACTCGTGAGTTCACGGTCTCTCCCGAAACGGCGGCCATGCTCGAGGTGCGGGAAGAGGACCTGCCCCTTACCCTGCGCTCCGTGCTTGCCAGCCTGCACGAGGACGATATACCGCTCTTCGAAGCGGCGCTCGCGAATGTAGTCGAGAGCGGCGGGATCGATGAAACGCTTTTCCGCGTCTACCTGGATGATGGTGAGTTGCGCTGGTACCGCGCCGTGGGCGAAGCCCACCGCAATGAAAGCGGCCGAATCGAAAGCGCCAACGGCCTGCTCATCGACGTTACGCGGCAGCGGCGCGCCGAGGAGATGCACCGCAGCTTCTTCGAACAGCCCCACGGCCTGCACCTGATTACCGATACCGAAGGGCGCATCGTGGATGCCAACAGCGCCTGGCACCCCGTGCTGGGTTATGCCGCCGATGAGCTCGTGGACCGCTTGTTCATCGACCTTGTCCACGTCGACGATCGGGAGGCTACGCGGGCGCAGCTGAAGAATCTGTCCTGCGGGATCAAGACGCTCGCCTTCGAAAACCGCTGTCGACATCGCGACGGCGGATGGCGTTTGATTGCCTGGTCCACGGCCATCGCGGAAAACGATCTGCATATCTACGGTGCAGGCATGGACATTACCGCGCAGCGCGCCGCCGAGCAGCGCCTGTCCAAGGCTGCGGCCGTTTTCGACAGCAGTGGCGAAGGCATCCTCGTTACGGATAACGAAGGCTACATACGGGAGGTCAACGATGCCTTCTCTCAGATCACCGGCTACGCCCGGGAAGACGCCATCGGTGAACACACACGCCTGCTGAGATCGGGTCAACACGACGACGCTTTCTATGGCGCGATGTGGAACGCCATTACCGAGCGAGGCGTGTGGCGGGGCGAGATCTGGAACCGGCGAAAATCCGGAGAGGTGTTTCCCGAACTGCTGACCATCACGCGCATTGACGGGGCGGAGGGAGGTTTCGTCGCCGTGTTTACCGACATCAGCAAGATGAAGGAAACAGAGGAGCACCTGATGCAGCTGGCGCACTACGATCAGCTCACGGGCCTGCCCAATCGTTACCTCATCACCGAACGCCTGTCCCAGGCTCTGCGCCGCGCCCGGCGTCACAGCCGGCGTGTGGCGGTGGTGTTTCTCGATTTGGACTGCTTCAAAAACGTGAACGACAGCCTGGGGCACGCCGCGGGTGATCAGCTCATCACGAGCGTTGCGCAGCGTCTCAACAACGCCCTGCGCGACGAAGACAACATCGGCCGTATCGGCGGTGACGAATTTCTCATCGTTATCGAGGAGCTACCGGCCGCTCGCGATATGACGACCATCGCCGAGAAGCTCGTTAACGAACTGCGCGAGCCGATCGATCTTCACGGTCGGAGCATCACCGTGGGCGCGAGCCTGGGCATCAGCCTCTATCCCGACGATGGCAGCACGGCCGAAACACTGATGAGCCATGCGGATGCCGCCATGTACAGCGCCAAGGAGCAGGGCCGCGATACCTTCCGCTTCTATTCGCAGCGTATGACGCAAAACGCATTTCAGCATGTCCTTCTCGACACCGCGCTTCGCGAGGCGATCTCCAATAATGAGCTCCGGCTTGTGTTCCAGGCGCAACGGAATCTTGACGACGGCAGCGTGGAGGGGCTGGAAGCGCTCCTGCGCTGGCGACACTCCACGCTGGGCATGGTGCCGCCTTCGCAGTTCATTCCGCACGCGGAAAGCACGGGCCTCATATTCGGTATCGGACGCTGGGTGCTGGAGCAGGCCTGCGTTCAGGCCGCGCGCTGGCACGCGGAGAACCTGGATTTCGGGCGCATCACCGTGAACATATCGGCGACCCAGTTTCGTGATGAGGACTTCCTGGGTTCTGTAACGCGGGCTCTCGATGCGAGCGGTTTAGCCCCCGAACACCTTGAGCTGGAGATCACGGAAAGCATGCTGGGCCGCGAACCGGAGGCACTGATCGAAAAGATGCTGACCCTGCGGAACATCGGCGTTTGTTTTGCCATCGACGACTTCGGCACGGGGTACAGTTCACTGCGCTACCTGCAGCATATGCCGATCGATCGCTTCAAGC
Source organism: Pseudomonadota bacterium (assembly GCA_038748515.1). Lineage (GTDB taxonomy): Bacteria > Pseudomonadota > Gammaproteobacteria > Pseudomonadales > Halieaceae > Congregibacter. Next base: position 56,883 of record JBCDIW010000018.1, on the reverse strand, counting down.
TGGACAGATCCATCGTACGCGACGTCATCAGCAGCAGTACGGATCGCAGCATCGCCGCCGCGGCGATCGCGCTGGGCGACGCCATGGGTGTGCCCGTGATCGCCGAGGGCATCGAGACCGAAGCGCAGGCGCAGTGCGTCATCGACCTGGGCTGCGCCCAGGCCCAGGGGGATTACTACGGCAAACCTCTGTCTGACGAGGCCATGCGGGCCTGGCTACAAGACCGGGCCAGCGAGCCGGAAACAGATTCCTGGACGAAGCCGCGGCTGGGAAGCCTCTGACGCCCTCGTCACGGCGCGCTGCATGCGAGCACGATGACCGCATGGGGGAGCTCCGGCCCCCGGGAGAGACCGGAATTCCGCTGGAACCACGGTTTCAGAAGCTGTAGCGGAAGTCCACGCCGTAGCTGCGCAAAGCAGACGGATGGACGAAGCTCCCCCCGAATTCCGGCGTCGGGATGATCTCCTGCAGGTACTGCTCATCCCCCAGGTTCCGGCCCCAGGCGGTGACCGCCCAGTTAGCGGCCTCCACGCCGATACGCAGATCCACGATGCTGAAATCGTCCCGGGCCGACTGGGAGAAATCCTGGTTGAAGCCGGGTCCGAAGAAGGCGTTCCAGATCGTCGGCGTCTGCTCACCCTGCAGGGTGTGGAACCACATTTCTCCGGTGTAGGTCCAGTCGAGCCGGGACACGAGCTGCAGATCGCCGCGCAGCGGGAACACCAGCTCCGCACCGAGGTTTCCAGTGGTCTCCGGGGCCTGCGGTACATCGTTGCCCTCGGACAGCGGCCGATGGTCATTGCGCTCGATCTCCGAGTCCATGAGGCCGATGCCGCCATAGAGCGTCAGGTATTCCGTCGCCGCGAAGGTAAAGTCAGCCTCGAAACCCTGGATGTAGAGCTCATCAATGGTTACCACCGTGCGCAGGATGCCGAAGGGGCCGGCGTAGAACTCGAAAAACTGGTTGTCATCCACGTCCGTGCGGAACACCGCAGCATTGAGACGCAAACGACGATCCATCCACTCGGATTTGAAGCCCAGCTCATAGGCCGTCGATACTTCCTTGTCGTAGTCGTCGGTGACCTGCAGCTGCGCATCCACGGCTTCCCCGGGTCCACCGAAGCCGGCGTTGAACCAGAAGTTGAGCAGGTCCTCGGTGCCGATGGCGTTAAAGCCACCGCTGCGGAAGCCCACGCCGTAGCTCGCGTAGAGCGTCATGTCGTCGTTCGGGGTCCAGCTCCAGGTGACTTTTGGCTGGAACTGCGTGAAGTCTCGGGAGCGATCCGGAATGCCGCCAGGGTTCGTTGCCAGGGCGGGATTGATCGGAAGCGGCTGGAAGTCCGGGCCGAGAAGATTGACGTTGAGCCCCGAGTTCACGACATCGGGAACCCGGTTGATCACCTCGCGTTCCTCCCGGTCGTAGCGGAGCGCGATGTCCAGCTGCATGTCGCTGCCGAGATCGAATTCGAGCTGGCCATAGGCGGCAAACACGCGGGTCTCGAAATCGTCCCAGAACAGCAGATCGGTGGGGTTCGGGCCCGTGGGATCCACATAGGGCTGGCGCAGGAAACCCTGCCCCTGGTCGGCGCCATAGGACACCAGTGACTCCCGCTCGATGTCGGCGAAGTAGACGCCGGCGATCCAACGCAGGCCTTCGTCCTCCGGCGACACCAGACGCGCGTCAAAGCTGAAATCCTTCTGATTGCGTTCCTGATACTGGTAGCCGTCACAGGTCGTCGGGTTGTAAGGGCCATAGACTCCCGTGAAATCCGTGTCCGGCCCGGGCGGAAGCACGCCGAAGGGATTGAAGGGTTCGCCGTAGAGGTCGGGGCGGGTAAAGCTGTTGAGCTCGGAGCGACCGGCCTGGCAGGCCGGCGTCAGTTCATAACCGTAGAACGTTGCCGCCGTGCCATCAGACAGCAGGTACTCTTCGAGGTCGTTGTAGGCAACGCTGGCGACGAGATCAGCGAATCCCAGGTTCCAGTCCGCCTTGATCGCCAGATCGAGCGTTTCCTGCTCATTCTCTCCCGGCGTATTGAAGATAAAGCGGAAATCCGCCGTGTTGGGATCCTGGTTGTAGTTTGGCGCTCCAAACACCTCGACGAACTGGGGTATGGCAAAGGTCGCGTTGAAGTTGATTGCACCCGCACTGACCTCGGAATAACCGCCGCGGAAATCGATGCGCAGGTCGTCGCTCACGTTCCAGATCAGGCGACCGCGGACGCTTGAGTCCTCGAGGTAATCGACAACGTTGTCCTGGTTCGTGAAGATGTTCTCGTAGAAGCCATCGGTCTGGCTCACGCTCACGGCAAGGCGACCCAGGAGCTTGTCCTCGATGATGGGTCCGCTGATCATCGCGTTTCCGCGGGCAATACCCACGTTGCCGACCGTAGCGCCCACCCGACCCTCAAATTCGTTGCTCGGCTCTTTGGTGCTGACCAGGATTGCGCCGGCCACGGCGTTGCGGCCGTAAAGCGCACCCTGGGGACCCTTGAGCACTTCGATCTGCTGGATATCGAAGAGCTCCTCATTGAAGCTGTTCGGGTTGGTGCTGAGAATTCCGTCGACCACGTAGGCGAAGGTGGATTCGGCGTCGCGGGTGGACACGATGCCGCGAATGCTGAGCTGCGTATCACCCACATTCGCCGTATCGACCAGCGTGACGTTGGGCACCAGTCCCACGTAGTCCGAGGCCCGCTGAATGCCCGCGCGCTGGATGGTGTTTTCATCGATGGCGGAAATGGCGATGGGCACTTCCTGCAGGTTCTCGGCCCGCTTGCGCGCGACAACAACGATCTCTTCGATGGCGAGGCCACTCTCCTGCGCCAGCAGGGCCGGCGACAGGGGGGCAAGAAGTGCTCCGGCCAGGGCAGCGGCCAATGGTTTCTTATGCATGGTCATAGGATGTGCCTCATGAGATGTGCTTTCGTTCGTTGTTTTCAGACGCACCGGCCTCTTCGGACCGGCTCCAGTTCATTTCCTTGAGTCGACGCCAGAGTGTGGTGGCGCTGATGCCCAGTTCGCGACTCACCGCGGCCTTGTCACCCCCGAGGCGCTGCATGGCCTCGACGATCGCCCGGTATTCCTGTTCCTTCAGCAGCCCCGGGTTCGTCACCGGAGTCGTTGCGGCGGCGTAGAGCTCCGGCAGAACTTCGGCGAGGCGAAGCTCGGCCTCGCTGAGGTCCTGTGCAAGGTTTACGACGAGACGCTCGCTGAAGTTCTGCAGTTCGCGAACGTTGCCGGGCCAGCGATAGGCCTCGAAGGCCGGCTGCAGGCGATCCAGCAGGGCGCCGACGTCGACAGCAACGCCGTAGCTCTCGCCATAGCACTCCAGGTAGTGCTGGGCGATAGCGGCGATATCGCCGGTTCGGGCGCGCAGCGGCGGTACGCGCAAACAGAAAACGTTCAAGCGATAGTAGAGGTCGTCGCGAAAGGCACCGCTGGCCACCTGGGCGGCGAGGTCCGCGTTGGTCGCGGCGATCACCTTGAACTCCAGGGAAAGCTCCCGCGTCGCGCCCACCGGACGAACGCGCCGTTCCTGCAGTACGCGCAGAAGCTTTGCCTGCTGTGGCGGCGGCATTTCGCCTATTTCGTCGAGGTACAGGACGCCGCCGTTCGCCTGTTCGATGAGGCCCACACGACCGCCGCGGCGGGAACCGGTAAAGGCGCCGTCCACGTAGCCAAAGAGTTCGGATTCGAAGAGCTCATTGGGAATGCTGCCGCAGTTGATCGCGACCAGGGGTCCGTCGCTATAGTCGGAGCAGCGGTGGATCTCGCGCGCAATATGTTCCTTGCCCGTGCCGCTCTCTCCCTCGATGAGCACGGCAGCGCTGCCCCGGGCGTAGGTGTGAGCCATGCGCAGCACCCGTTCCATACTCTCGGACTGGACCACCAGGCGGCCGGGTTCCGGGGTGGATTCCGTACCGCGCGGACGCGCCGCCCGCAGCGCCTCTTCCAGCATGCGCCGCGCGGAGTCTTTGCTGTAGATCAGCACCGACGGAATCCCGCGCTGCTCCGCGAGATGGCAGACGTAGCTGGGCGCAACGACCACATCGGTTTCCCGACCCGCTGCCACGGCCAGGAGCTGTTCGGCAGCCTCATTGGTCGTGCTGTAGGTGAGGTGACTGAGAATCTGGTCCCCAAGCTGCGCCAGCGCCTGAAACACGCGCTCGGAGAGCTCCGGCTGCTTGGCGTAGGTGAACACATGAATGCGCTCGCCAATGGCCCGCGCCCGGGCGACCGCATCGACGATGTCGGCGTCGGTCACCGGCTGCGCGATCACCGGCAGCTTGAGAGTCTTTTCGAGGTAGGCGGCGTTCGATCCGGCGCTGGCGACCACATCCGGTCGATGTTGGCGCACCAGCGCCGGGTAATCCACGCTGCCCGAGGCCACGGATTCGACGATGACGACCTCGGCCTCGTCTTCGTAGTCCGGTAGCACGGCATTGATCAACTCGCTGAACTTGCGGTAGCCAATGAGCAGGATACGTGCGCGGCGGCTCATGCGGCGTGCTCCAGGCCTACGAGGGCGTCTTCAATACTCACGACTTCGGCGTACTTGGCATGCATGTCATGCAGGTTCGCTTCGTGGGCGTCTGCATTGCGATCACCGACCGCTTCCCGGGGCACCCAGGTGACGAAGTCATGCTGCAGCGCATCGACCACCGTGGCGCGGACACAGCCACTGGTGGTCAGTCCGGTCACCATCAGGGAGTCGGCGCCGGCGCTGCGAAGCCGCCCAGCGAGATCGGTGCCGAAAAAGGCGCTTGCGTAGTGCTTTTCTACCAGTAGTTCTCCGGCGAGCGGTGCAAGCCGCGAGTCCACGGCCGACGCCGCACTGCCTCGCTGGAGCACATTTAGGGCGGGCAAACGCGCGCGAAACACGGTGGCCTGGTCGTCGCTGTCGTACACCACCGTGGTGAAAAATACCGGCAACGAACGCTTCCGATACGCGGACAGCAGCACGCCGCAGGCACTTACAACGTCATTGGCCTGTGAGCCGAGCGGGCTGCGCGGATCGGTGAAGGACTCGATCACGTCAACGAGCAGCAAGGCCGGTCGATCGCCGAGGGGCTGGGGCTGGCGCGCCAGGTCCGCCATGCCTCAGCCCGCCTGCTGCTGCGGAAAGCGCGGTGTCACCGGTGGCGGCAAATGGGTCTCGGATTCACAGCGGGTCTTTAGCTCCTCGATACTCCCGCCCCGGGAGAACAGCTCCTGCACCTCGCCCCGCTCCGCTCGCATCGCGTCGCGCAGGGCGTCGGTGGCCGCCGTGTCGACGCTGCCATCCTCCGCGAGCACCACGCCGTAACGCCGTGCGCCTTCGGCGCTGACGAGACGTCGCGCCACGTCCTGGCGTACGAGTTCGGAATCGCGCTCAAAGGGGTCGCCCCAACCGCCGCCGCCCCAGGTGTTGAAGTAGAGGATGTCGCCGGCCTTGACCTTCACGCCCTCGACCTTTGCCGGCAGCCACGTTTCGCTGCCGTCGCCGCGCACGAGCCGCTTGGTTGAGCGCTGCCCGGGGTCGCCACCGAGAACGCCCCAGGGATGGGTCAGCCAGCGTTCGTCGTGTACGCCGATCTCACCATCGGCAAGGAAACGATAGGCCACCGACAATCCGTTGCCGCCGCGATGCAGCCCTGCACCGCCAGAGTCGCAGATCGTTTCGTAGCGCTCGATGCGCAGCGGAAAATAGGATTCGATGAACTCGTTCGGCACGTTTGTGAAGCCCGGCCACAGGGAATGACCGTCCGGGCCATCGCCCACGGGCCGCCCGGGAATACCGCCGAAGCCTATCTGGAACAGCTGGAACCACTCGCCGCCCTTGCCCGGGCGGTGGTCGTAGCCGGAGTAGAAGAGGTGCGGCGAATCGGAGAATCCGGCGGCGTTGAGCATCTGCTCGGGAGCGCCCATGCCGAGCAGCGCACCGAGGAGATCGAAGATGCGACCCAGGGCGTGCGTACGGCCGGACAGCGCGGCCGGAAACTTCGGCTTGAGCAGCGTGCCTTCGGGAATGCGCACATCCACAAGATCGTAGAAACCGTCGTTAAAGACGATCTGCGGATCGACGACGTTGATCGTGAAGGAACCGAAGAACATCTTGAACATGTCTTCGTTGAGGAAGAAGTTCACCGAGCTCTGCGCCTGCGGGTCGGTGCCCGCAAAGTCGAAGATCGCCGTGGAGCCCTCCCGCCACAGGCGGCACTTTATGCGATAGGGCCCCATGCCCATGCCGTCGTCGCAGAGAAAGTCTTCGAACTCCCGGGGCTCCTCGGGAATGAACAGCTCGATGATGTGCTTCATGGCGTCGTAGTTGCGCTGCAGCATCACATCCATGGTTGACGCCAGCACGTCGTCGCCAAAGCGCTCCGCCAGCTCGACGCAGCGCTTAGCCGCGGTTTTACAGGCCGCTACGAGGGCGTTGAGATCAAAGCGATTCCACTGCGGTGTGCGCACGTTGTGCAGGATCAGCTCGAGCAGGTCTTCCTGCAGGACACCGCGTTTGTACAGCTTCGTGGGAGGAATGCGGATGCCTTCCTGATAGATCGTCGTCGCCTGGATGGGTATCGATCCAGGCACCATGCCCCCGTTGTCGGACATGTGCCCGAACATGGCGGACCAGGCGATGTGGCGGCCGTCCTTGAACACCGGCACCAGCACAACCCAGTCGGGCAGGTGCGACACCGCCGCGTTGCAGAGGTAGGGGTCGTTGGTCAGAATCAAGTCGCCCTCTTCGATCTCGGCGTCATAGGCCGAGAGGAAGGGGCCAATAAAAGAGCCGAATTGGCCCACCACCATCTTGCCGTCGCGGTTGGCGATCATCGGGAAGCAGTCGCCCTGCTCGCGAATGCCCGGCGACATGGCTGTGCGGAACAGCACGGCGTCCATTTCTTCCCGAGCGTTGCGCAGGGCGTTCTCGATAATATCTACGGTGACGCCATCGACCGGGACGCTGGTCAGGGGCCGTGCGTTGCTCTCGATAATCTGTGCGGGCATGCCGTAGTCCTTACGTCCTGGGATTGATGAGCAGGTTGCCGATCGCGTCGACGCCGGCCGCGTAGCCGGGGAGCACAACCGTCGTGGAGTCCATCTCGGACACGATGCAGGGACCGGGCACTTCCTCCCCTTCGCCGAGACGACGACGATCGTAGATCGGCGCGTCATGCCAGGCGCCCTCAAAATAGAAACGGCTGTCGTGGATCAGGGCATCCTTGAGCGTTCCTCCTCCTGAGCCTGTTCCTGCAGCGTCCAGGGCACGCGCTGCGGCCTTCACCACGGCGCGGATCATGAGAATCTCGTGACCGTCGCCAAGCTTGAAGGTGAAGAGCTGCTCGTGCTCGGCGTCGAAGGCCTCCGTAAGCAGAGCGATGCCTTTTTCCTGCAGCTCAGCCTCACTGAAGTCCACGGTGATCTGGAACGCCTGGCCGGCATAGCGCAGGTCAGCCTGGTAACTCACCTGCTGGTCTTCGATGGCGATGCCGTCCGCAAGGAGCGATTCCCGCGCCCGATCGCGCAGCGCGTGCAGGTCGGTCTGCAGCGTCTCCTCGGCGAGGTCCTCGGCCATGGTCAGGTAGGTGCGCGCCGCCTCGTCCTGCACCTGCGTCGTGGCATCGCCGTAAGCGCAAAGCACGCCGGGGCCCGGCGGCACGATCACGGGCCAGGCGTCGGTGAGAATGCCGAGGGCGTTGGCGTGCAGCGGTCCGGCACCACCGAAACCCACGAGCGCGAAGTCACGGGGATCGTAGCCCTGCTCCACCGATACGAGGCGCAGGGCACCGAACATGGATTCATTGACGATCTTGATGATGCCTTCGGCGGCTTCCATGAGTTCGATGCCCATGGCGTCGGCCACGCTTTGCACGGCCGTCTCGGCGGCGTCGCGATTGATTTCCATCTTGCCGCCGAGCTGCACGTCGGACGGTAGATAGCCGAGTACCACATTGGCATCGCACACCGTTGGCGCTTCACCGCCCTTCAGGTAGCAGGCCGGGCCGGGTACGGCGCCGGCGGACTCGGGACCGACGCGCAGGGCCTTGGTGAGTTCGGGTACGAAGGCGATGGAGCCACCACCGGCGCCCACGGTGCGCACGTCGACCGAGGGCGCGCGCACGCGCACGTCGCCCACGATGGTTTCGCGCCGCACCCGGGCGCGCGCGTCCTGGATCAGGGCGACGTCCGTAGACGTGCCTCCCATATCGAAGGTCAGGATGTTGCGAAAGCCGGCGCGCTCGCAGAAATACAGTGCGCCGGACACGCCGCCGGCGGGGCCGCTCATCAGCAGGTTCACCGGCGATTCGCCGGAGGCCCGGGCCGAGGCGAGGCCGCCGTCGGAGCGCAGAATGGAGAGCTGTGAACCCTCGCCGAGGCGCTCATCCAGGGCGCTCTGCAGATTGCTCACGTAACGCGCCACCTCGGGGCGCACGTAGGAGTTCACCACCGTGGTCTCCGTGCGCTCGTACTCCTGCATCTCTGGAACCACGTCCGCCGATACAGAGATGGGCGTATCGGTGAAAATCTCTGCGGCGATTTCAGCGACCCGGCGTTCGTGCTCTGGATTGATGTAGGCGTTGATCAGGCAGATGGTGAGGGCTTCCACCTCACCCTTGGCACGGAGAATCTCAAGATCCTGGCGCAGGGCGTCTTCGTCCAGGGGCAGGACGATCTCACCGTCGGCCCCCACCCGTTCCCGGGCCCCGATGGTGAGTTCCAAAGGTGCAAGCAGAGGACTCTTCACATAGCTCACCCAACCACCCAGCCCGCCGGGGCAGAAGGAGCGCGCCACCTGCAGCGTGTCTTCGAAGCCAGCGGTGGTTACCAGGCCCACGCGGGCACCGCGGCGCGTCAGTACGGCGTTGGTCGCCACCGTTGTGCCGTGCATCACGCGATGGATGGCCGTGGGATCGACACCGGACTCGTCGCAGATCCGGGCGATGCCGTTCAACACGCCGATGGAGGAATCTTCCGGAGTCGAGGGTACCTTGGCGGTGAAGGTCTCGCCGGTGTCTTCATTCAACAGCAGGAAATCGGTAAAGGTCCCGCCAACGTCTACGCCCAGTCTGAAACTCATACCGCCCTACCTTTCTCCCTGATTTTGTTTTGAGGCAACACCGACTCAGGCGGCGTCCCTTACCGCCCGGCCCCGCAGCCATTCGACGGCGCGACCACCCTGCTCCCGGCCCAGCATCCGGGAAATCAGGTCGATAACCGGAAGCAGCTCGGGAAGTGCGATCCCGGTGTGGAAACCCATCTGCTCACACAGCATGACGACGTCTTCGGTCGCCACGTTGCCCCGGGCGCCGGGGGCGAAGGGGCAGCCACCGAGGCCACCAATGGACGCATCAAAGCGCCGAATGCCGGCTTCGAGCGCCGCGTACACATTGGCCAGACCCAGGGCGCGCGTATCGTGGAAGTGGCAGGCGAGCAGCGCGCTGTCGTGCTCGGCGGCAAGCTCGCTCATCAAGGCGTTGACCGCAGCGGGGTTTGCCGCGCCGATGGTGTCGGCAATCACAAGAAGCGAGGCCCCGGCGTCGATCAGTTGCCGTGCCTGCGTGCGAACGGTGGCGGCGTCCACGGCCCCTTCGAAGGGACATTCGAACGCCACGGCGAGATAAGCCTGAACGGACGCATCTTCATCCCGACCGCGGGCGATAACCTCGCGCGCCACGCTCATGGTCTGATCGAGGCTCATGTTGATGTTGCACTGGTTCATGGTTTCGGTGGCGGAGACCACAACAGCGACGGTATCCACACCGGCCGCCCGGGCGTTCTCGTAGCCACGCATGTTGGGTACGAGGGCGCTGAGTTCGGCCGCGGGGGCTTTGGCCGCAAGACGGCGGGCGAGTTCATCGGTGCCCGCCATCTGCGGCACGGCCCGGGGCGACACGAAGCTGCCAATCTCGATGTGCGTCAGCCCCGCGGCCAGCAGCGCTTCCACAAATTGCAGGCGCTGCTCAGGGCTGAGTTCACCGCTCTGGCTCTGCAGGCCGTCCCGGGGACCGACTTCGTTGATGGTCACCGCGTTGTTGCTCATGCCACCACTCCTTCGTCGCGCAGGCTGCTGAGCTGCTCGCTGCTGTAGCCGAGCAGCCCGCAAAGCACGTCCTGTGTGTGCTGACCCAGGAGCGGCGCCGGGGAGAAGCTCTCTTCGTCGGTGCGCGAGAGCTTGATGGGATTCCCCGGCCCCTTCGTACTGGCGCCATTGGGATGGTGCAGCTCCACGACCATGTTGCGCGCGAGAACCTGCTCGTCGGCCAGCGCCTCATCGACTCGATTCACCCTCGCGCAGGGAATGCGCTTCTCCTCCAGGCGCTGCAGCCAGTACTCCGAGGGCTGCGTCGAGAAGATTTCCGCCAGCCGCGCATCGATGAACGCCTTGTCCTCCAGGCGACCGGGCTGCGTCAGGTATTTGTCATCGCGGAAGGCCGGCTCATTGATCACCTCAAGGAGGTTGGTCCAGAACCCGTCAAAGATCACGGCGATGATGATGTGTCCGTCTGCCGTGGGATAGCTGTTGTAGGGCACGTGGACAAAGTGGCTGTTGCCAATGGGTTCGGGCGTGTCGCCGGAAAGGAAGTACATGGTCGCCATGTAGTTGAGCATGGAGATCTGGCAGTCGAGCATTGAGATATCCACATGCTGGCCGCGACCGCTGCGCTCGCGTTCATAGAGCGCCGCGAGAATGCCCATCACGCCGAACATGCCGCCGCCGAGGTCGGCGATGGGAATGCCTGCGCGGGTCGGCTCGGCGCTGCTTTGCCCCGTAATGGACATACCTCCACCCAGAGCCTGGACGACCTGATCGAAGGCCGGGCGCTGATAGCTGGGACCAGCGGAGCCGAAGCCGGAGATACCGCAGGTGATGATGCGCGGATTGATGGCGCTGAGGCGGTCGTAGTCGATGCGCAGCTTGCGCGCGACACCGGCGCTGAAGTTTTCAAGAACCACATCGCTGGTTCGCACCAGGTCGTAGAAAACCTCGAGACCGGCTTCAGTCTTGAGATCGATCGCAACACTCTGCTTGTTGCGATTGAGGGTGAGGTAGTAGGCGCCCTGTCCATCGAGCGAGTTTCGCGGGTCCGTGGCCAGGAGGCGGCGGGTGCCCTCTCCCTTCAGCGGTTCGATCTTGATCGTCTCGGCGCCCAGGTCGGCGAGGAGCATGCCGCCATAGGGCCCGGATAGCATGTGCGTGAGATCGAGGATGCGAAGGCCCTCGAGCGGTTTGGTCATAGCGAGTCTCCAGACTTGCGCTGCGTCAGGCGTCATCCGCGCCTATCAGGGCTCCATCGCAAGATACGGTCCAGACTCGGGAGTGCGGGCCATAAAAAGCGGGATTATTTATTAAAATCAATAGCTTAAGGTGGATTAGGGAGTTTCCGAGTATGCGCCTCGAGGGCGAAATTACCTCCAAAGATACGTTCATTTAGAAAAATTTGATTCAAATTGAAAAAAATCAATTCGATCGGACCGTTTGCCAGGCTTTGCGACGAAGTGAGTGAGCGCGGCGGCGAAGCGGATTGAGGGCCCCGCGGGCGCACCCGATACTGGCGTCATTCACACACCGCAGCGGACAAAGCATGGACAACCACAAGCGCAACCATCGAACCCGGAACCTGCTGCGCATCGGCGCGCCCGTGTTGGTCCTGGGTCTCGGCGCCCTCGCCGTTGCCGTTCTCAAAGCGACGGCGCCGGAACCGGCCGTGGAAGAGAACGTGGCCCGACCGGTCACCGTTTACACCCATCTCACGGAACGCAGCGACACGATGCTCAAGGTTCGCGCCCAGGGAGAAGTGCGCGCGCGCACCATGATCGATCTAACGTCCGAAGTCAGCGGCCGGGTCACGGCCGTCTCCAAGGAGTACGTGGAAGGGGGCCATTTCGACGCCGGTGCGGTACTCCTGGAGATCGACGACAGCGACTACCGACTCGCCCTGCGCGAAGCCGAGGCTGCGGTCGCCGCCTCGGACCTCGCCGTACAGCAGGCCCTTGCCGACGCGGAAGTCGCTCGCCAGCAGCTGCGTGATGTTCCCAACGCATCCGACCTGTCGCTCAAGAAACCCCAGATTGCCGAGGCGCGAGCACAGCGCGAGGCCGCCCTCGCCCGCGTCGAACAGGCGCGCCTGAACCTCGCGCGCACCCGCATCAGCCTGCCCTTCGAAGGTCGCATCTCGAGCACGACGGTGCATATTGGGCAGGTGGTCAGCATTGGAAGCTCCCTCGGGCAGGTGTTCTCGACGGACAGCGTCGAAGTGCGCCTGTCTCTCAACGATCAGCAGCTTGCTGCCCTGGGTCTGCCCATCGGCTACTCAGCGACGGATTCCACTACGGCACCGGCCGTACGCTTCAGCGCCGAAGTTGCCGGGCGCGCGCAAAGCTGGACCGGACGACTGCGGCACCTCGACGCCTCCATCGACCCGCGCACTCGCCTGCTCTACGCCACCGCCGAGCTCCAGGACCCCTACGCCAGCGGCCGCTCCCCCCAGGGTATGCCCATGGCCGTGGGCCTCTTTGTCGATGCGGAAATTGAAGGGCGGGTTCTTGAGAATGTCGTACAGATTCCGAGTGAGGGACTGCGTCCCGGCGGTTTGCTCTACGTGGTGGACGCGAGCGGTCTCCTCGACGTGCGTCAGGCTGAGGTCGCCGACGCCACCGCGGCCGGCGTGATCATCAGTGAAGGGCTGCGGCCCGGGGAGCGGGTGGTTGTGTCGGCCCTGCGCAATGCCCGCGCCGGCATGCGCGTATCCACAATCGATGCGCTGGGCTACGCGCTCGCGGGGCAATAAGCATGAATCGATTGATCGCCTGGTGGGTGCACAACCCCGTCGCCGCCAACCTGCTCATGGTGGGTATCGTGCTCGCCGGGGTGCTCGGCTTCCTCAGCATGGAGCGCGAGGCCTTTCCCCATATCAAACCGTATCAGGCGCATATCGAGGTCGTGTGGCCCGGCGCCGCTCCGCAGGAAGTCGAGGAGCAGATCATTGCCCGCATCGAAGACCAGCTGGAGGACCTCGACCAGGTCAATCGCGTCTATTCGACAGCGATGGAAAGCCTCGCGGAGATCGAAGTAACCACCTTCCCCGGGACCGACATCGATTCATTCCTCAATGAAGTCAAGAACGCCGTCGACGCCGTGCCGTCGCTGCCCCGGGACATCGAGAACCCCCGGGTACGACGCTCCCAGGCCGAGCAGGAAATGATCCGCGTAGCCGTCCACGGAGACCTGGGGGAGCGCGAACTGACGCGCCTGGCCGAGACGCTGCGTCGCGAAATGGCGGCCCTGCCCTGGGTGTCGACGATCAATCTGTTCGGCACCCGCCGCGAAGAGGTGACGATCGAACTCTCGGAAAGCTCCATGCGCCGCTACCGGCTTTCCTTCAATGAAGTGGCGGACGCCATCCGCGACAGCTCGATCAACCTCTCCTCGGGTCAGCTTCGCACCCAGACCGGCGACGTGCAGCTGCGCGCCCGCAATCTCGCCGATACGGAGCAGGATTTTGCTTCGATCGTACTGCGCCAGAGCAGCGACGGCGGCGTGGTCCGGGTTGGTGACGTGGCCCGGGTCATCGACGGCTTTGAGGATAACGAAATCCTGGCCACGATGAACGGGGAACCCGCGGTGCTGCTGCAGGTGTTGAGCAGCGACAACATGCAGGTCGTCAAGGCCAGCGAAGCGGTGCTCGCCTGGATGGACGAGCGCCGCGCCAGCCTGCCGCCGGGCGCCGAGCTCACCATGTGGTTTGACACGGCGGACATCTACAACGCCCGCATGGAGCTGATCGGCAAATCCTCCTATCTGGGCCTGCTGCTCGTGTTCACCGTGCTGATTCTCACGCTGCGTCCGCGCGTGGCGCTGTGGGTCACGGCGGGCATTGGCGTGGCCTTCATCGGCACCTTCGCCGTACTGCCGATGAACGACGTTTCCCTGAACATCATGTCCACCTTCGCCTTCCTGCTGGTCCTTGGGATCGTTGTGGACGACGCCATCGTGGTGGGCGAGAGTATTCACCATCACGCCCACGAAACCGGGGGCGGCGCCGCCTCGGCGATTCAGGGTGCGAGCGCTGTGGCGCGACCGGTGATCTTCGCCGTCCTCACCACGATGATCGCCTTCGCCCCCTGGCTGTTCGTATCCGGAGAGGCCGCCCAGGTTACGCGTCAGCTCTCCATCGTGATCACCGTCGCCCTCAGCATCTCGCTGATCGAGGCCTTCTTCATCCTGCCCTCGCATCTTCGCGACCTGTCCCACCGCGAGGGTCTCACCGGTCTTGCGCTGCGCCAGCAGCGCCTCGAAAGCAGCATCAGCGACTTTGCCCGGCGCGTCTATCGCCCGATCCTGGCCTGGTGCCTGAACCAGCGCTATCTCACGATCAGCGTTTTCATCACCTTGTTCGTCCTCGCCCTGGGTCTGTTCAATACGGGCTGGGTGAAGTTCTACTTCATGCCCCAGGTCGAGAGCCCGCAGATCTTCGTCAACGTGCAGTTACCCCCCGGGACACCGTACGAGCGGGCGCTGCAGATTCTTGAGCAGCTCCAGGATGCGGAAAGGCAGCTCATCGACGAGGTCGAAGCCGCGGCCGCCAAGAGCGGCCAGGGCAGCGGACAGCTGGTCGAAGGCTGGTACACACGTTCGCGGCGCGACTCGGTCATCGCCATCGTCAAGCTCGCGCCGCCGGAGCGGCGCGATCTCTCGGCGCGCGAAGCGGCGGAGCGCTTCCGGGTCCTGGTCGGCGACATCCCGGATGCCGAAGAGATCGAAGTCAATTTCACGCTGAATGATGACGACGCCGACATCACCTACCTGCTGAGCCACGACGACGGCGAACAGTTGACCGCTGCTTCCCTCGCCCTCCAGAACGCCATTCGCGGCTACAGCGGGGTACTGGATGTGCGCGACAGTCAGCGCGGCGAGACCGATGAGCTCATCCTTCAGCTCAAACCCGGTGCCGAAGCCCTGGGTATTCGTCTGGCAGACGTGTCACGGCAGGTTCGCCAGGCGTACTTCGGAGAAGAGGTGCAGCGCCTGCCCCGGCGCGGCGGCGATGCCAAGGTCATGCTGCGCTATCCGCGGGAAGCGCGTCGCAGTCTTGCAAGCCTCGACAGCTTTCGGGTGCGCACGGACGACGGCCGCGAGCTGCCGCTGTTCTCCATCGCCGAGGTGGAAATCCGCGGCGGCGTGCAGCGCATCCAGCGCCGCGATGGCGAGCGCGTGGTCTACGTCCGGGCCGATATCGAACAGGACCGGGTCAGCGACATCAAACGCAATATCGACGAGGGCTTCCTGGATCAGCTCCTCGCCGACTATCAGGGCCTCGCCATCGCCCGCGGCGGCGCGCAGGAGGAGGAGTCGCAGTTCATTCAGGAAATCGTGTCGCTCTACGCGGTGGCGCTCTTCGCCATGTACGCGCTCATCGCCGTCGCTTTTCGCTCATACTGGCTGCCGCTACTGATCATGACCGCCATTCCCTTCGGCTTCATGGGCGCTGTCTTCGGTCACCTGATCTTTGCCACACCGCTGGCGCTGTTTTCCTACTTCGGCATCGGTGCCGCGGCGGGCGTGGTGGTCAACGACAACCTCGTGCTCGTGGACTACATCGGACGCCTGCGCGAACAGGGCAAGGACAGTGTCACGGCGATCCTCGACGCCGGCGTGAACCGCTTCCGACCGATCCTGCTGACCACGGTGACGACCTTCGTCGGCCTTATCCCGATCATGGCGGAACGCAGCACCAATGCGCAGTTCCTCAAGCCTGCGGTGCTGTCGCTTTCTTTCGGGGTGCTGTGTGCGCTGTTTGTGACGCTGCTCCTCGTGCCGGCGCTTTACCTGGCGGGAGAGGACATCAGCGCGGCGCTGGCGAAACTGCGCGGCCGATCGACACCTCCCGAAACGATGCCCACGAGCGCAGCCCCTTCCCTGACGGGAGGCAACTGATGGGCCCAAAAGCAGAACGTCACTGCTATTGGACTTGCGAGCTACCTGCTGACGCGCTCCACTTGCAGCAACACTGCGTTGATTTCTTCCCGATAAAACTCCGCCACCTGGCGCGATGCCGCCACTGAGAGATGATGCCTGTCGTAGGTAATCAGATCGCCGTTGCTTGTCATCCAGTTGCATCGTAGACGGCAAAAAACACGGGCTTTACTCAGATAAGAGAAGCGGGGCTTGTCGCCGAGCGCCCGCAGCGTTGCTTCGGTGTAACGCGGGTCGTAAGCGAGCACATCCACTGAGTCGTAACTGTAGGGGTCACGTTGCACCAGTTCCGGGAACGGCCTGATGAATCTCGGAGTGCTGCCAAAGACAATCACGGGACCGGCGAAGTCGGCTTCGAGAAACTCCAGGTAAGCAACGAGATCCGCTTCCCGAAACCAATCAAAGAGCGTATTGACGACAACAACGTCGAAGGCCGCGAGAAATGCAGCGTTGAAGCGATCCCGATTCAACGCCTCACACTGCTCAAGATTGGGATGGAGCCGCCCAACCGCGGCTCGTATATCGCGAAGCGGCGGACAGCCCATTTGTGCCGACAAAACGAGATGTACCGATTCCGCGCGCTCCTGCAGCGCAAAGTAGAGAATGTTGAGTGCGTCTATGCCGTGGCTATCGCCAACGATCAGCACATTGGTTTTCCCCGCAACCGGGAGATCGCACTGAGACCGGCCCCCACGTTGGCGACAGAGCCGGCGTCGCACGGAGAAGCGCTCCGCTCTCTGGGTTTCGATTACCTCATCCGAGAGCAGAAGGTCGCTCTGTGTTCTAAAGTCAACCTTGTTCCACACGGCACCCAGCACCACAAAACACAACGTACCCAACAGCGACAATACAAGTACCTGGCGTCGGCTGAACCGCGACCGATCACGAAATGGCGCCTCCACAAAGCGCCAGCTCAGGTATCCGAGGAACATTGATGCGACACAGAGGGCGAGATAAACCCGCCAATCCTGGGCTGCCGGAAACCCGACTCGGTAGAACGCAAATAGGGGCTGATGCCATAGATACGCCGAATAGCTGATGCGCCCTATGCCCACAAAAGGCGCTGAGCTCAGGGTTTTGCCGACCCAGGTCCCGGGACCGGCAAAAAGCACCAGCAACACCACACCGCCGACCGGCAGCAAGGTATAGGCACTGGGGAACGGCGTCGTTTCGTCAAAAGCCACAATCGACAGCAGCACGAAAGCAAAACCCAGGAGTGACAGCACGTTGCTTGGAGTTCTTTCCCCGGACATCAGAAGCAGCGCAGCCATCGACCCCGCCAGCAGTTCCCAAAACCGGGCCGGCGCCAGGTAGAAGTTTGCCGTGGGATAGTTCCGCCAGCCTAACTCCGCGAGTCCGAAGCTGACCGCTGCCATCGCCGAAATCAGCGCCCATACCTGCCAGCGGCCCTGACGCCAGGCGAGCCACATAAACAATGGAAACAGCACGTAGTACTGTTCCTCTACCGCCAGACTCCAGGTGTGCAATAGCGGTCGCTCTTCGGCGGCCACGTCGAAATATCCACTTTGGCGCCAGAAGAGAAAGTTGGACGAGAAGAGCGAGACTGCCGCGATACTCAGGGCGAAATCCCTGCTTTGCAGTGACGGCAAAATAAAGTGGGCGAAGGGAGTTGCCAGTGCCATGACAAGGAACAGCGCAGGCAGTATTCGCCGGGCGCGCCTTTCGTAGAAGTCAGCGACGCTGAAGCGACCCCGTTCCAGGTCTTCCAACAACAGGGAGGTAATCAGATAGCCGCTGATGACAAAGAAGACATCCACGCCGACAAAGCCGCCGGCAAAGCCGCTGAAACCAGCGTGAAAAGCGATCACGGGAACAACGGCAATGGCGCGAAGACCATCAATTTCGGGTCGATAATTCACAGCAAAGGTCTGGACGCTGACTCAGCTCATCCTGGTGATTGCGCCACAAGCCATGGTGAGCGCACGGCCAGCACGGCGGTGGCACCCCGGTGGCCGGTGCGTAGTCCGGCAGTCTTCACCGCAGGTTCGCCTTGTTGGCCTGCCCTTTCCCCACCGCATGTTTGCATCGAGATCAATGTATGAAAGTTCGGCATGAGTCTCGCGTCTTCTGGATGTTTTCAATGCGAGTGCAACGATGGGATAGGAAAAAGAAATCCCAAGCTTTTGCTGAAACGGCAATATCCACGACTCACACTTTCGGTCACCAGCGTTTACCTGCGCCGCAGTCTCCGGACACATCCGGCAGCGTTGATCCGCAATCAACCCACAGCACCCTCCGTCTGCGAAGTTGTAATGCTATCTCTCGAACGGAGGCAGCGGCAAAAGCAAGGGCCCCAAACCGCTGCTGCCGTCATGAAAAGTGCGATAGATTTAAGTAGGCCTACAGCCAGTTGTCGCCGATCATAAGCTGTGGCAGCGCGCCAGACGGAGGTGCACGGAAACCGCCGGCTGCCCATCCTTCTAATCAAATGCACCAGGATCTTCTATCACCTCGTCCTCTTCGATGCTGGCGATGACTTTCATCACTTATCCGCGCTTTCGATAGGTTTCCACTTCGAGCCAGAAAACCTGACGCAGTCGCGACGCCAAAGTCGGCAAACTGCCCGCGGTGGGCCAATAGCTCGCTTCAGAATTCGCCAAATGGATGCCTGCGTCAATGAAGCGGTCATTCAGCCTCTACACCATAACCGGCAGCAGTCGGCCAACTGCGGTCTTTTGTGCGGCAAGAACGGCGCCGGCTCTTCATGTAGAATCTCAAAATTATACGGTTTTTATGCGGGCCATGAATTTCGAGCGGCGCTAAAGCCCTGATTTTTGTAATATTTATACAGGCAGCTTAAACGATCGCCAACTGTTAATGGCTCGTTATTTTCTTGGCAAATGACTGAACGTTTCTGGCGCATAGAATTGATATTCATGGGAATTTTCCGACAGCAGCCCAGGCCAACACTTTGGTTAACGAAAAGGATGTTCACGAGCGCGGTCTTTTTAATACGCTGTTAAGCATACTAGGAGTTACGAGGCTTACTCATGAATATTAAGGGACTTATTAAGCTGGGACTGGGTATTGTTCTGAGTTTTGTCTCGTATCTTGCGATAGATTTCGTTTCTGGAGGAATTATTGGCGGCGATAAGGAAATCACAAATATGCAGATGACAGCATTCATTAAAATGAAGGACCCGGCCGACCAAAATAGAGCATTTTATAGATCTGAAATATCACTAAGAGACAAGGATAATGCAGATCTGACGGTTTCTTTATTCGATAACGTTTTGACACGACGGGAACGCAAAGAGCTTATTAACTCGGTTGAGTCCTTGGTATTACGTTTTAACTTCAAACCAGAAAAAATAGTGATTCCAAGTACAAAAAAAGAGGTTACGTCTCTATTAGAGCAGTGTCGTGCAGAGAACGAAAACTGTTTACGTGTGGACGAAGAACTGTTTAAAGAATCTCGTGGCCATTTCTATATAACCACTGGACTCGGTGTATCGAGGCAATCTCTATCATCGAATTCATTTAAGGTTGGAATGCTGGCCGGCAGAGCTGAAACTGATGTCGAAGTCTTTATAGATTTACCAAAGGGATGGAATAAGCGTAGCGCTTCGCCAGAGCCTGCAAATGTTTCTAGTTTCGCATGGACTAGATTGATTTGGGAAGGCGATGATAGGTATGGACAATCGGTGCCAAGATCAATCGGAGGGGATAGAGGCATTGCTGAGAACTTGGGTATTGAGTTAGAGCTAGAGAGCCCTTCTCTAAAAAGGACAGAAACAACGCTATTATTCTTCCTTTCGGCCATTTTTGGAGTTGGTTTTACGCTAGTATCTGAAGTTCTAGTGGGCAAAGTTCTGGCAGGCAATCGGAAATCAGAAAATGCTTAACAAAGCGCTGTTGTCGGACTGCTTTTCCGCTCCGCTCCAAAACAGCCGCAAAGCGCGGCGTTATGCGTCCTAATGATTATTCAGCGTGTTGCGTATCTTATGTATGAAAGTGACGTTATACACTTAGATCAAGTCGCTGACGGATTTCCGCACGAGATTGATCGTGAAATTTGTTTGAGCACCTTGGGAACAGACAAGTTCGTATCTTGGGATCAGGTTGGTACTAACTATCGAATTACTATGCAGGATGATTCGTTCTTCTCCAGCCCGGCACCGGTCGAGCGAGATATGTCATCTCATCCGCTATGGGAGCCGCTCCTCGGTCGCGAGGTTGTTGTTAGGGAGGCGGGGATCGATGACTCAGCCCTCGAGATACGAGGTAATTCGTTCTCCATCTTTTGTTGTCCATATGAAAGGAGGTGGGGAGCCGATGTTCTCCACATTTCAAGATGTTTGCCGCCGGCCGCATAACTAGTCAAGGCTGCAAGGGCGCTTCGCGCCGGGACCCGCTTACGCGGGCCCCAGTTTGAAGCGTTAGATTCGCATGAAAACCATATTGCTAATCGGAGCCGGCTTGACGAGATCCCAAAAACCTCGTGCTGCTCTAAAGTCCCGTCCGCCATTGGATGCGGATTTTTTTCAGATCGCAAAGGCCATCGAGCCGACTACAACATCGGAAGTGATGGAGTGCCTCAATTCACTAGTCGGTGATTACTCCGAATCGTTGAGCGAATCATTGGAAACGGCGGCTTCGTACCTCTACATCAAAGCTATCGACAACGCTGCGGGTAGCCCGTACCACCTTGCTTTGCTTCAGCTGATGAAGCTGCTCAACATCGTGCTAAGCCAGACGACGAACACCATTCGAATTGGACCTCGCGCGTTGCTTTATCGTTTCATCCTAAGCGAACTTCGGAAAGTAAATAATCCGGAA
The DNA here is from genome assembly GCA_038748515.1 of Pseudomonadota bacterium. Taxonomy (GTDB): domain Bacteria; phylum Pseudomonadota; class Gammaproteobacteria; order Pseudomonadales; family Halieaceae; genus Congregibacter. The sequence continues at coordinate 36,122 of JBCDIW010000018.1, read as the reverse complement.
GATTTGACGATCATAACCTTCAACTATGACCTAATGGTTGAGCGAGCACTTTCTGCGATTGCCGAGCATGGTCACCCGGATGTATTTTCATTCCCTGGGTGTTACCGCATTCAAGGACTGACTCGCACATCCGGCATTAGTGGCTGGCCTTCATTTCCCGATCATGGTCAGTTTGGTCATGGTGGCGTCCCTGTTCTCAAGCTGCATGGTTCAATGAATTGGCAGTCCAAGCATACGTCCAACACCCCGACACCATCCGCACTATTCAACTCAAGCCGCGAGATGCATGTACTTCACTCTCCTGTGTTGCCTTGGGATTTATCCTGGCGTCCACGTTCACGGCGTGTTTACCTCAAGCCTGTAATTATTCCCCCTGTCACAGGGAAGCGCGGAATGATGCATGAAAAAATAATGGGTCTATGGTCGCTGGCCGCTGAGGCGCTTCAGCAAGCAGATCGTGTGGTCGTTGCCGGTTACTCGTGCCCGCCGCTGGATCTGGAGGCGAGGATACTACTGAGTGAAAACATGCGGGCAAACCGGGACAAGCGAGTTTACGTTGTTGACCCCAACCCCGACGTAATGGGCAAGTTCCTTGAGCTATGTGGTGTTGACCACATTACGTTCTACACGTCAGTAAAAAACTGGATCCGAGATGCCGCGCCGTAGCGAATCTAACAAATCGCTGCTCGTGTCGCCTTAAACGCACCTGAGCTCAGGCGCTAGCCACTCAAAAAGGCACAAGCATTGAAAAAATCCGAACTCTATTGTCAATATAGGTATGCAATCAAGTTTGAAAACATCAAGTGGACTGCGTACAAGAGGTACCTGAAATGGCAGTATTATGAAAGTGGTTTGCGCACTCTCAAAGAGTTACCGGTTGGAAAAGTGACAAACGATAGTCTAGGGGCAGTCGATAATGACTTTTATTATACCGATGGCCTTGGTGATTTTGGTTCTGCAAATAGAATCACAGATGGGGGGTCTTCAAGAGCATTTGAGGTATGTTTAGATGATGGGAATACCAAGGCTGTTTGTGTTACGCATGAAAGCGGGCTCGAATTATTTTTACTGGCGGCAGGTACCTTTATTGGTTTAGAGGCAGCAAAATACACATTAACTAGAGCTCTTGAGCTTACAGAAAAACGCATTAATCATTGGTTTAAAGATGACGAAGAATTCAGCAGAGATAATTCATATATAAATAGGATTTTGGTGCGTACACCTTACTGGGAAATCAGCATAGATGGAGAGCTCGGAAAAGAAGATAGGGATACTCTGTTTAATTTTCTAGAAAAGCAAGAATTCACAAAAGAAACCATTGAGGAACACTTGGCTGAATTAAATGATGAGCCGCTGAAGGAAAAAATAGCATCTAAAACACGATACGTTTCGAGGGAAAATAGCTAACAAGTGCAGCCAGCAGGACAAACCTACGTTCCGCTCCAGTTTGCCTTTGCTGTGGGCGCTGTGTTGCTCATTGCCCTATTCGATCGGTTTTAAGGTGGCTGCGCCGATTTGCGAGTGCCGACAAAAAATGCCGAGGCCTGTAGTACTACCGACCGCTAGTCGGTCGGATGGGATTTGGCCGCGTCTGCTTGATACTCAGCGATATTCTCTGCAAGTCCACTTGTATTGACAGGATGATGGCGACAACCTCGCAGCCGACTGAGTAACGCCTAATCTCCTGCTCGGCCGGCGTATTCCATGAAAGATCGCTCAAGTGGACAATGCCGAATACCTGATTCCCCAGATCGACGAAGAGACCCAGATCATCTATGACGTTCGAGACAATAGCGGTTACAGTTTCGCCACGGCGATGATGAGCGGCAAATATTTCCCAAGGGTCACGGGACGCCACCGCTACAATTGTAGAACCGTCAACCGACATTGACCAACGACGGCTGTGGGTCGGTAGCACGCGTTCCGTGACTGACCTTTGGGTGTCTGCTTCCGGGAAGCGCTCGTCCTAAATCGGCAGCAGTCGCAGATGAGCAATTAATGGAGGTAAGGAGTAACGTCATGACCAACGACACGCCTGTCTATCGAGATGAGTTGTTTAAATATGGCGGTATGGCCTTGACCTCCAATGACCAACAGCCTGGCGCCGTCGACGGCGTGAGATTGGATGTTAGCGTACATTCGTAGATTGCGATGCCACCATCGAGCTGCGGTATCCGCACCGATGAAATTCGCCCCGGAGCCGACATCATTCGTGAGCAGGTAGAGATCCATATTCCGTCGGTCCCAGATCGGGTCATTTGACATCAGCAATAGTTCGCGGAGGTTTGACTCCAAGTGCGCCCGCTGTATCTCCTTGCTGATCGCTGCAATTTCCTCCTGTACCAGGCTCAATTTATCCGGTTCTTGTACCTGCATTTGTTCGGAAAGCTCGCCTCCCGCCCATCCAATTTCTAGGTCATCGTAGCCATATATCCCGTCCAGTTTCATCTTTTTCGCGACGCGAAACGCTATCTGATGAACTTCGTTCGACCGCAAACTCAGCTTGCCGGCTAGGTACTGAGCAAACTGATCGTTGAACTCTTCTTCTTTCTCCTGTGTCAATTCAACCAGAACTTTCGTAGGCCGAAACTCGCAAAGTCTGTTCGCCAATTGATCCAAGTACGACTGATTTTCGGCAGTCATCACATCTATTTGTTTAGTCTTCACCACATCCTTCCCCGGATTTGCAAAGTGGAACACTCCCAAAACCAATATAGATGGCGGGCCGTCTTCAGCTAGTGCTGGTCTCCCGATAAACGCAAAGAGAACAAGAAATGCGATCCGGAGCATCACCGGACTGTTAGCTGATAACCGCGATGCTTCGGTTGATGTAGAACGTGCTGTCCGTAACCAAGTTTTCACGTGTTTCAACCCTAGACTGCAGATTTCCAACGGCTTGCCGTAATTCTGCGATGCTTATCGTTAGAAGACCAACTTCGATTTTGCTTGGCTGCTTTGCGACCTACGATTCGCAGTTGAAATCATCTCACGGCGCCAGGCAAACAAATATATGGCGATGCGAAGGGCGGCTTCCCGCTTTTAGTCGGGGCGTCTTTCTAATCTCCACCCTCTTTGTGCATCGTTCAGGAATTAATCATATACATGAACGCGGAAGGCATGTTGTGGCCGCTCAAACGGCTGCTCTTGGTCGATAGCACTTGCAGGATAGTGGTCTCAGGCGACTGCCCTTGGGAAGCGGATGGTGATCTGCCCCGCGCTGACCGCCGGCCAACGGCCAACGGCCAACGGCCAACAACGATCATAAAGTACTCGAGAGAATTCTTGAGCCTTTGATCGAATTCGCCACGGTAGGACAGATAAATACCCTTGCACTCACCGTTATGGACGCTACGCGATGCCGTCGACCAACACGTCTTGCTAGCGAAGCAAAACCTGCAACAGTTGGAACTGAGACAGGCCGTCTAAGGCTGACTAAGCGTGGATACGCGTCGTCTTCCATTCCTTCTTGCACTGGGCTTGTCCCTGATGCTGCATTTATGAGCTCTCTCCAACTCTTCTTGGTTCAGAATCGCTTTTGAAGGTGACGGCGAGCATCGTGCACGCTCAACTAAGGTCTGTGGGAAGCTTCTGGATCAAACGGCGGCTTGGATTCGATTCCCGTAGGCTCAGCATAGAACGAGTCGTATCCGCTCCGGTTGCTGGCGGCAATGACTATCTTGGGTACGAGTCAAAATCAGGCCCAAAAAACTGACTGAAACCCAAACCCAATTTTCGAGCAGAAAGGGCCTCATGGATTAGCCGCTCTCAACGGAACGAGATTCGATGTTCCCCGTGGGTCGCGAGGGAGCGTTTTGGACTCACAGCTCGAACGCCTCTCTTTTTCAGAAGCAGCCGTTCACCATGACAGCACAGCGGACGGGAGCCTGCCATGAGCGGTCAGCCAATCTCCTAACTCGCGACGGCCGATCATTTGCACTGCTCGGCACGTTATCTCAGAACGCTGAGTTGTCACCCATTCAACCGATTGGGTGACTCAAAGCTGATTCGTTATCGGCACGGTTATGGAGATCATCGTATCCGCAAGCTGCTTGCCTCCGATTATTCCCTGAAAAAAAGTACTGAGTACGAGGTCTTGAAAATAGCGCGTGCCCGGGTAGTAAACCAGGGCGACGCTCGTGTATTCGAGGGGATGATCGATGGAAGCGGACGTACCTACGTGAATCGGTCCGTGGGCCTGCTCTGCAAACAGTGACAACATCTGATCGCCGTATTCCGCATTCGCAGCGCTTTGTGCGACATCGCCTTCAAGCATCAGGTTGACAACGACTATTGCCTTCTCACCCGAACCGTCCGCTGCAGAAAACAGTGATCTGGCAGCATCAGCTGACTCCGCGTCCTTGATGCCTGAAACAGCTTTAAACGGGACAATCGAAGGAGCAAACGTGACGCGTCGCTGCAGTTTGCGAACCAAGAGCAACTGCGGCAGGAGCAGATTTTGCACGGCTGAACGGCGCATCCCGTGTGCGAACCGATCTGGAAATACAGACAAAGCCGCCCGTACGCCGTCGTCCTGCAGGTACCGGGAATAGGCTTCCCGACTATCAAACTGTTGCAGGATGATTGCGTCCCATTCGACGTGACGGCCAAGCGCATCAGACACTTGCGCGGATTCGCGATGGTTCCGAACCACCTTGCCGGCATAGATCAAAGTGCCCGCCCCTTCACGTTCAGCCGCAGATCGGAGTGCGCGCAACGGTGCGAGCAGGTCCAAGTCTGCCGGCGCCGTCAGATACGTCAAAACGTGTAGTGACTCTCCATGCAGCGCCGACTGACGATCCTGCGCGAATTCCCGCCGGATATCGCTATACCGCGAATGCTGCCAGAACATCGTTGCTAGGACTGCGACTAAAAGAATCGCCAGCGTCGGCGCGAAGAGCTTTTGTTTCATCCTTCTACCTGGGCTCGCTGTTTGAGTCGCTGCGGGTGGGGTGCTTTATCCAGGTGCACTGGACGGTTGAATATCTGCGATGAACCGACTGCGGGCAACAGCACTCGCGCAGCAGAACATCCGCTGCTGAAGAGCCGTTATTCAGGATAGAGCCCGACAGTGTCTGTCTGCTATGCGCAGCGATTTCAATCCTTCTGCTGCTTCGCAAACCCGGCAAGCTGCTCCGGGCTGGCCTCGGTCTGATACCGCGCCTTCCACTGCGCATAGGGCATGCCGTAGACGCGCTCGCGGGCCGCGTCGTAATCCACGGTCACACCGTGCTCCTCGGCCGCCGCCGCGTACCACTTGGACAGGCAGTTGCGGCAGAAGCCGGCAAGGTTCATGAGATCGATATTCTGCACGTCCTTGCGCTCATCCAGGTGAGCGAGGAGACGACGCAGAACCGCGGCCTCGATGGCTTCATTGACATTCGGGTTGGGGGTATCGCTCATGGCGGGCTCCTTCATTCGGGCGGCTGCGCGGGCCGCCAAATCTCAGGCGGCGTCGAAAAGGAGGCGCACCCTATCGCGGCCCAGTTCGCGGCGCAATTCCTCCAGGAGGTCCTCGCTCGGCGCCACGCGCCAGCGCTGACCGAGCATGAGGGTCGCGCTCTGTGCCCCCTGGTGATAGCGGAGGCTGACGGGGCACTCGCCGGGGGTCGCGGACAGCACGCGGCGCAGGAAATCCCGCAGCGAGTCATTCGCCTCGCGCTCGGCAACGTCGATGCGCAGACCGGATGCGTAACGGGCGCGCTCTTCCGCCAGGCTGCGCACCTGGGACACGCGCATGACCGGCTCACCGCTGCGATCGTCCTGGGCGAGGCGACCCTCGATGATCACGATGCGGTCCTTTACCAGCAGCTCCCGGTATTGCTGATAGACCTCTGAATAGGCCGTGGCCTCGATCCGCGCACTGCGATCATCGAGCACGAACACGCCCATGGAGCCGCGCGCCGTTTTCATGGTGCGAACGCCGATCACCAGGCCCGCCACGCGGCAGTTTCCGCGCCCATCGGGGCGCAGGTCCGCGATACGCTGCGGGGCAAAACGCCGGATCTCGTCTTCACATTCGTCGATGGGATGACCCGTTACGTAAAGGCCCAGGGTGTCCCTCTCCCCCTGCAGCCGCTCGCGGTCCGTCCACGGTCGCACCGCCGCCAATTCCTCATAGGGATTATCCGCGCTGCGGCTGGCCTGCACCGTTTCCCCGAACAGATCGCTCATACCCGCCTCGCGGTTCGCCGCGTTCTGTTCCGCGGCGCGCAGGGCCGCATCGATGGCGGAGAACAAAACCCAGCGATCAGTGTCGAGCCGATCGAAAGCGCCGCTGCGGATGAGCGCTTCCAGGGCGCGGCGATTGAGCTTGCGCGGGTCCGTGCGCGCACAGAAATCGAAGAGATCCGTGAACGGCCCTCCGCTGTCCCGAGCCGCGAGGATCTGCTCAACGGGCCCCTCGCCGAGGCCCTTGATAGCGCCGAGGCCGTACACGATTTCGCCGTCCTCGCTCACCGTGAACATGTAGCGGCCTTCGTTCACATCCGGCAGGCGCAGCTTGAGCTCCATGCGCCGACACTCCTCGATGAGCGTGACAATCTTGTCCGTGTTGTCGAGTTCGGAACTCATTACCGCGGCCATGAAGGCGGCGGGATGATGCGCCTTCAGCCAGGCGGTCTGGTAGGACACCAGGGCGTAGGCCGCCGAGTGCGATTTGTTGAAACCGTAGCCGGCGAACTTCTCCACGAGATCGAAGAGCTTTGTCGCCAGATCGGCGTCGACGCCGCGCCCGGCGGCGCCGTCGGCGAAGACCGAGCGCTGCTTGGCCATTTCCTCGGGCTTCTTCTTGCCCATGGCCCGGCGCAGCAGATCGGCACCGCCGAGCGTATAGCCGGCAAGCACCTGGGCGATCTGCATCACCTGTTCCTGGTAAAGAATGATCCCGTAGGTCGGGGAGAGAATCGGTTCCAGGGACGGGTGCTGGTACTGCGGGTCAGGATAGGACACCTCCTCGCGACCGTGCTTGCGCTCGATAAAGTTATCGACCATGCCCGACTGCAGGGGCCCGGGCCGGAACAGCGCGACCAGGGCGACGATGTCCTCAAAGCAGTCGGGTCGCACGCGGGAAATCAGCTCCTTCATGCCGCGGGATTCCAGCTGGAATACCGCCGTTGTCTCCGCGGACTGCAGCAGCACAAAGGTCTGCTGATCCTTGAGTGGTATGGCGTTGATATCCAGGTCCGGCTCGCCCTGCGCGCGGCGCCGGTCGTTGATGATATCGAGGGCCCAATCGATGATGGTCAGCGTACGCAGGCCGAGGAAGTCGAACTTCACCAGTCCTGCGTCTTCCACGTCGTTCTTATCGAACTGCGTCACCAGACCCGCACCGTCGGCATCGCAGTACAGGGGCGAAAAGTCGGTTAGCTCCGACGGCGCGATGACCACGCCCCCCGCGTGCTTGCCGACACCGCGCGTGACACCCTCGAGCTGCACCGCCATGTCCCAGATTTCCTGGGCCTCGTCGTCGTCGCGAAGGAACTGCTGCAGGGCCTCCTCCTGGTTCAGGGCCTTATCCAGCGTCATCCCGACTTCGAAGGGGATCATCTTCGACAGTCGATCGCCGAGGCCATAGGACTTGCCCTGCACGCGCGCCACATCGCGTACCACGGCCTTGGCGGCCAGAGTGCCGAAGGTCACGATCTGCGACACCGCATCGCGACCGTAGCGCTCGGCAACGTAGTCGATCACTTCATCGCGACGTTCCATGCAGAAATCGATATCGAAGTCCGGCATGGATACGCGATCCGGGTTCAGGAAGCGCTCGAAGAGCAGTTCATACTCGATGGGATCGAGATCCGTGATCTCCAGGGCGTAGGCAACGAGCGATCCCGCCCCGCTCCCGCGCCCGGGCCCCACCGGTATATCGCGCTCCTTCGCCCAGCGGATGAAGTCCATCACGATCAGGAAATAGCCCGGGAAGCCCATCGACAGGATCACGTCGATCTCAAAGTCGAGGCGTTCGCGGTAGGGGCCGCGCAGCTCGTTCACGTCGATGCCGCGCGATGCCGCGATCGTCGTCAGTCGCCTCTCGAGGCCCTGCTCCGAGGTCCTGCGGAAGAACTCATCCAGCGTCATGCCCTCGGGAATCGGATAGTCGGGCAGGCAGACGCGGCCGAGCTCGAGCACCATGGAGCAGCGCTGCGCGATGGCCACGGTATTGGCGATCGCCTCGGGAATGTCCGCAAACAGCTCCGCCATCTCCTCGGGGCTGCGCAGATACTGCTGCTCGCTGTAGCGCCGCGGGCGGCGGGGATCGTCGAGCACGCGATGGTCCGCGATACAGACCCGGGCTTCGTGCGCTTCGAATTCGCTGGCGTGCAGGAAGCACACCTCGTTGGTCGCAACGACCGGAACCTCCGCCTCCAGGGCGAGCTCCACCGCGGCATGAAGGTAGTCTTCTTCGCCGCTGCGCCCGGTTCGCTGCAGTTCGAGATAGAAGCGCCCGGGGAAAAGATCCTGCCAGCCTTGCAACTGCTCCCGCGCCTGGCTGCGGCGGCCGGTGTGCAGGGCCTTGCCGACATCCCCGGCGAGGCCACCGGACAGGGCAAGAAGCCCGTCGACGGCGCCGTCGAGCCAGCCGCGCAGGACCCGGGCACCCTCGACGCCCTGACCCTCGCGATAAGCGCGGGAAATGAGGCGCGTGAGGTTTCCATAGCCCTCGGCGTTCATGACCAGGAGCGATAGCAAATAGCTGTCGCCGTCCTCAAGGCTGTCCACGATGTGGAGGTCCGCGCCGAAGATCGGTTTCACTCCCTCGCCAACGGCGGCTTTGTGGAACTTCACCAGTCCGTAGAAATTGCACACATCGGTGAGCGCGACGGCGGGGATACCCAGTTCCGCGCAGCGCGCCGCGAGCGCCTTGGGTCGTACCAGCCCGTCGCTCAGGGAGTACTCGCTGTGCACGCGCAGGTGTACGAATTCCGTCAAGATTGGTTTTCCTCCCTGGAATCGAGGAGCAGCGCCCGAACCGGCCCGAAGCTGCGCCGGTGTACGGGACAGGGCCCGTGTTCGCGCAGCGCATCGAGGTGCTGCCGCGTAGGATAGCCACGGTGCCGGTCGAAACCGTACACCGGCCACTGCCGGTGCAGCTCGTCCATCTCGGCGTCGCGCTTAACCTTCGCGATTATGGACGCCGCGGCAATAACCGCAACGCGATCGTCGCCGCGCACCACCGGCTCTGCGGGATAGCTCCAGTCGGGAAGGTGGCGACCGTCGACGAGGACGAGATCCGGCGTCAGCCCGAGGCCCGTCACAGCGCGCGCCATGGCGAGCAGGCTCGCATGCAGGATGTTCAGCTCGTCGATCTCATCCGGGCTTGCGCGACCGATCGCCAGGGGAACGCCGCGTGCGCGCAGCTCGGCGTCCAGCCGTTCCCGCCGCTGTGCGGTGAGTTTCTTGGAATCCATCAGTCCGGATACGGGCCTCTTTGCATCAAGCACGACCGCGGCCGCGACCACGTCCCCGGCGAGGGGGCCCCTACCCACTTCGTCCACGCCGACGATGCAGGCACCTTCGCCGCAGCGGGCCATGGCCTCCTGCCAGGGTTCCGGGGTGGAGGCGCCTCGCACGGCGCGTGCGCGAGCGATGTCAGCTCACGCTCGCCGCGGGCGGCGTCGTGAGCAGTTCGCTGAGGCAGCGCCCCGCCTCCAGGTCGAAATCCCGCGCCATACCGTCGCGGCAGGACCTGAGCGCATCCACCTGAGCCCGACCCGCCGCGCCGAGGAGGTTCTCGGCCTCCAGCGCCAGCGCCGAGGCTGTCAGGTCGTGCTGCAGAAGCTCGGGAACAACGGCCCGGCCGGCGAGGATGTTGGGCAGCCCGACATAGGGTGTTACGGCCATGCGCTTCATAAGTCTCCAGGACACCGGTGCCACACGATAGGCGATCACCATGGGCCGCTGCAGGAGCATCGCCTCCAGGGTCGCGGTTCCCGACGCCAGGATCACGACGTCTGCCGCCACCATGGCGTCCCGCGACTGACCCTGCACCAACCGGACCTCGGCCGCGGCGCCGGCACTGTCGATGAGGCGACGGCATTGCTCCAGGCGTTCGGGCGACGCCGCCGGCATAACGAGCTGCCGCTGTGCATCGCGTGACTTCAGGGCCCTCCCGGCCGCGAGCAGGTCCGCACCGATCTGCGCCACCTCGGCGCTGCGACTGCCGGGCAGGAGCGCGATCACCGGAGCATCGTCGGCGAGGCCGAGGGCTTGCCGGGCCGCGGATCGGTCGCTTTCGCCGACCAGTTCGCGGGCCATGGGATGGCCGACATAATGAGTCCGCACATCCACGCCCTGGTACAGGGCCGGTTCAAAAGGAAAAAGGCAGAGAAGGTCACCCACCGCCCGCGCCACCTTGTGCACACGACCCGGCCGCCAGGCCCAGACCGTCGGGCTGACCAGCTGCGCCGTGGCCACACCGCCCCGGCGAAGCCTCCGTGCCAGTCCGAGATTGAAATCGGGAGCATCAATGCCCAGAAATAGATCGGGCGGCTCGCGAAGCCAGCGCTCGCGGAGCCGGGCCCGCATGCGGAGCAATTCCGGCAGGCGACCCAGGGGCTCGACCAGGCCCATAACCGCCAGGCGTTCCAGGTCGTACAGTGAAGAGAAGCCCTCGGCGATCATGGCCTCACCGCCAACGCCTTCGGCCCGGATGCGGCGCTCCGGGAGCGCTCTGCGCAGCGCGCGCAGCACGCGACCGCCCAGTAAGTCTCCGGAACGCTCTCCGGCCACCAGGGCCAGACGCAGCTCTGCGGCCGGGACTGCGCCTGCGGGCTGGGAAGCCTCGGCAGTCAGCGCACGATGCCGCGCTCGGAGGCGCGGATGGAATCGATGAGCACCTGTACTTCCGGCGTATCGCTGAGCATGGTTTCGAGGCGCTGAAGCGCGATGTCCAGGGTCAGATTCTGGCGATAGAGGATTTTGAAAGCGCGGCGCAGCTGACTGATCGCGCGGTCCGAGAACCCGCGCCGACGCAGCCCCTCCGTGTTGATCGTTTTCGCTTCGGCGGGGGAGCCGGACACGGTCACGTAGGCGGGAACGTCCTTGCCGATTGCGGTCTGCATGCCGCTGAAGGAATGGGGACCGATGCGGCAGAACTGGTGCACCAGCGTATAGCCGCTGAGGATCGCCCAGTCACCCACGACGACATGCCCCGCGAGAGCGACGTTATTGACCAGAATCGTGTGGTCGCCTAGGACGCTGTCGTGGCCGATGTGGGCGTAGGCCATGATCAGGTTGTCGCTCCCGATCACCGTTTCACCCCGGTCCTGCACGGTGCCGCGGTGGATGGTCACCCCTTCGCGAATGGTGTTGCGCTCACCGATGATCAGGCGGGTAGGCTCGTTGCGGTACTTGAGGTCGGGCGTTGCGTCACCCACGGTAGCGAACTGGAAGATGCGGTTTTGAGCCCCGATAACGGTAGGGCCCTTGATCACCACGTGCGATGCGATATCGCAGTGGGGGCCAATCTCTACCTCCGGTCCGATGCAGGTCCAGGGGCCTACGACCGTACCTTCGCCGAGGGTAGCGCCTTCGTCGACTATCGCCTGCGGGTGCACACGGGCCTGGGGATGAATCACGAGGGCGTGCTCGCGGTGTTCAGGTCGGGCGGTCGGCGCAGAGTATTGTAGCGGACGCGCAGCGTTTGCCTTCCACCTCCGCATGCACGTCGAACTTCCAGATGCCGCGGCGTTCACCGAGGATTCGCGCGTATAGATACACGCGGTCACCGGGAACGCAGGGTCGTTTGAAGCGCAGGTCGTCGGCGCCTACGAACATATAGATCGAGCCGTCCGCCGGGGTCTTCTCCTGCGTTCGGAATCCCAGCACGCCCGCGGCCTGGGCCATGGCTTCGAGAAGCAAGACGCCGGGGAAAACAGGGTTGCCCGGAAAATGGCCATCGAAGAAGGGTTCGTTGATGCTCAGATTCTTGTACGCGACGATGGATTCGCCCGGAATGAGTTCGACCACGCGGTCCACGAGAAGGAAGGGATAGCGATGTGGAAGATGCTCGCGTATCCCCGAGATGTCCATAAGCGCATCAGAATTCAATGCTGTTTCCCCTGACGGATCTTTCTTTATAGGTTGCCGATACAGGTGGCCAATACAGGTGGCCGGTCTGACCGACCCGGTCGCTTACCCGGCTCCCGAGTCCGAAGACTCCTGTGCTGCCTGCAAGCTCGCCAGCGCGTCCTCCAGTTCCACGACTCGTCGCTGCAGGGCTTCAAGCTGTGTGAACCGTACGGCGTTCCTGGCCCACTGTCGCGTGGGTTCCAGGGGCGTTCCCGATGAATAGGCCCCGGGATCGACGACAGACCGCGTTACCCGGGCCTGCCCGGCGATGTGCGCATTGTCGCAAATCTCAAGGTGCCCGGACACTCCGACCTGACCGGCGAGCGTGCAATCTTCTCCCACGGCAACGCTCCCGGCGATACCGACACAGCCCGCAAGGGCGGTACGGGACCCGATGCGGCAGTTGTGCGCAACGTGAACCTGATCATCGATGATGACATCGCTGGCAATCACCGTGTCATCCAGAGCGCCGCGATCGATGGTCACGCTGGCGCCGATATCGACGTCGTCCCCGATCAGCACGCGACCGAGCTGGGCGATACGTTCCCAGCCGTCGTGCCTGCGTGCGAAGCCGAATCCGTCAGCGCCGATCACCGTGCTTGAGTGCACGCGACAGCGCTCACCGAGCGTGACGTCGTGGTAGAGCGTTACGTTGGGCATGAGGCGCGTGCCGGCGCCGATGGACACCCGCGCGCCGACAAAGCATCCCGGACCAATCACGACGGAGTCGCCCAGTTCGACGTTCGCTTCGATCACCGCATGCGCGCCGATCTGCACGGTCGCCGGCACGTGGACCGACGGATCAACGACCGCCGTAGGATGGACACCCGGGGCGCCGGGAGCGTCTTCGAAGAGACGCGAGGCTCGCGCGTAAGCGAGATAGGGATCGTCGACACAGAGGACCGGCACGGGACATTCGTCGGCCCAGGCTTCCCGCAGCAGCACGCAGGCAGCGCGGGCATCGCGCAGCCCCGGCACGTACTTTTTTTCCGCGACGAACGCCAGTTCCGACGAGGAGGCGCGCTGCAGCGGCGCTACGCCCGTCACAAGGGCGGCGGGATCACCCCGCAGCAGTTGCCCGCCCAGAAGCTCCTCGAGCTCGGCGAGCGTCACCGTATCAGGCCCGGCGGGAGCGTGAGAGCGCTCAGCTGTCCGCGGCCGCCTGATTGAGCTTGTCCGTCACCTTGGCCGTGATGCTGTAGCCAGGATCGGCATGGATCACGGAGGTGCGCTGCAGAAGAAGGCCGATGCCTTCGGTGGAAATCAGCTCGCGCAGCACTTCCTGGACCAGCGGCGACATCTCCTGGAGCAGGGCCTGGCCGGTAGCCTGTTCGGCCTGCTGCAGCTTGTCCGCCACGTACTGGAGATCCGACTGCTTGCTCGCAAGGCGCTTGCGCGCGGACTGCTGCTGCTCCTGGCTCATGACCGCGGCATCTTTCTGAAAATCCTGCACGAGTTCGTCGAGTTCTTCGCGCAGGCGATCGAACTCGTCCTTGTCGGCTTTGTAGCCTTCCTCGGCGCGCACGTCCGCCAGGCGCTGCTGGGCGATATCGGACTGCAGGATAGCCTCCTGTAGATTGACCACGGCGATCTTGCCCTGGGCAAAAGCACCGGCAGGCGATAGCAGGAACGCCAGGGCAAACAGCGCCGCGGCACCTTTGAACAGCTTACTCATTACAAATAACTCCTTTGGGGGATCAGAAACTCTGGCCGAGAGTGAACTGGAATACCTCTTCGCGATCCGCGGGTCCCGCATTGAGGGGCGTCGCTATGGCAAAGGTCAGCGGACCGAAGCCGCTGAGCCAGGTTACGCCGAGGCCGGCCGAATAGCGCAGCTCGCCGAAATCGGGCTCAAAGCAGTTGAGCTGGACCGAGCCGCACTGGGTCTGGAATACGTTGCCCACGTCAAAAAAGAGCGCAGACCTGACGCGGCTGCGATCCTTGAGGAAGGGCATGGGGAAAATCAGTTCGGCCGTGCCCTCGATCAGCACGTTGCCCCCGAAGGGCGGGGGACGACGCTGGTTCTGGAAAGTGTCGAAGAGGAGCTTGCCCGTGTCCGGGTCGATGATGTAGCCCACCTGGCGACCGTCCGGGCCACCGATCTCGGTGGGAACACCGTCTTCGTCGATCATGGTCGCGGGCCGCTCCACGTTGTACACCGAGGGCGGCGTGCTTCGCGGCCCCAGCGTGTTTACCTCAAATCCGCGGACGGAACCAAAGCCACCGGCAAAGAAGTGCTCGTAAAACGGCAGCTCGGTGGTAGCGCCGTAGCCGTCACCGTAGCCAAGCTCCGTGCGGAAGTGCATCACCCACTCGTTGCGTATCGGATAAAAGATCTCGCCGCGATAGGTGAGTTTGTAAAATTCCAGATCCGAACCCGGCATCGCGACCTCAAGGGCCACCGACTGCGCCGCGCCGCGGGTGGCCAGCTGACCCCGATTCAGCGTCGATGAGCTCCAGCTGCTGGTGATCGTCCAATTGAGGAAGCTGTCGCCGTTCTCATCGAGGAAGCCAGGCTCCGGAGGAATGGTCAGCGCATCCATGGGCAGCTCTTCGATGGGCAGGAAAACCTCGGGAGCGGTGTACAGCCCGTCGGGGCCCAGGGTGCTTTCGAAGAAGCCGTCGACGCCGGCCAGGAGCCGGGGGCTGGATACGATTTCCTGCACCGCGAACCGGCCCGCGGTGATGTCTGTCTGGGAGATACCGAAGCTGAAGCCCAGGCGCGCCGTTTCCTTAATGGGGTAGCCGAAGTTGATGGCACCGCCAAAGGAGTCCGTGGTGTAGCTGGCGACGTTTACCTCGGCGAGGTCCGTGGAGCGCCAGAAGATGTTGAAGCCGCGGCTGACGCCATCTTCGGTGAAATAGGGATTGGTATAGCTGAAGTTGTAGAGATCCTGGAACGCGGATGACGAAAGGTTGATACCCACCCGCTTTCCGGTGCCGAGGAAGTTGTTCTGCTGCAGGTTCAGGGACAGGATCAGGCCGGCCTGCTGGGCGAAGCCCAGGGAAGCGCCGATGCTCCCGGAGGTCTGCTCCTCCACGGTGAATTCCACGTCGATGAGATCATCGTGACCGGGTACCGCGGGGGTTTCGACTTCGGCGTTGCTGAAGAAGCCCAGGCGCTGTAGGCGGACTCGAGACTGTTCGATGGCGGCCGCAGACGCCGGCGCACTCTCCATCTGGCGCATCTCCCGCCGCAGTACGTCGTCGGCTGTCTGTGAGTTGCCCTTGAAGCTGATCCGGCGCACGTAGGTGCGCTTGCCGGGATCGACGAAAAACTTGAGTCCCACGGTGTTGTCGTCTTCGTCGAGTTCCGGGATTCCGGTGACCGTGGCGAAGTTATAGCCCTCGTTCCCCAGGCGGCGTGTGATGTAGTCCTCGGACGCTGTGACCAGCTGCTGCGAGAAGGTCTGCCCCGGCGCAACCAGGATAAAGCGCCGCAGATCCGCTTCCGGGAGCACGAGGTCGCCGGAAAGGCCGACGTCACTGACCGTGAACTTCTCTCCTTCCGATACGTTCGCCGTGATGTACACCTCTTCCTTGCTCGGCGATACGGACACCTGCGTGGAGTCGATATTGAACTGCAGGTAGCCGCGATCCATGTAGAACGAGGTCAGGTTTTCAAGATCACCGGTGAGCTTCTCCCGCGAATACTTGTCGTCGTTAGTAAAGAATGAAAGCCAGCCCGTGGTTTTGAGTTCGAAGATGTCAGTCAGCTCTTCGTCGCTGAATACGCGATTACCCACCACGTTGACGTGTTTGATCGATGCGACCGTGCCCTCGTCAACGTCGATGTTGATCGCGACGCGGTTTCGCGGCTCGGGAATCACCTCGGTGTCGATACCGGCATCGTAGCGTCCCTGGGTGACGTACTGGCGCTGCAGCTCGAGCTGCATACCCTCGAGGGTGGAACGCTGAAACACCTGGCCGACCGCGAGGCCGGCGCTCTTGAGGCCGTCCAGGAGAGCCTCGGTCGGGATGGCCTTGTTGCCGTCGATGGTGATTTCACTGATGCTCGGGCGCTCGGCCACGACGACCACGAGTACGTTGCCATCGCGACCGACCCTGATGTCGTCGAAGTTGCCCGTGGCAAAGAGCGATCGGGCCGTAGCCCGGAGCGCCGCCGGTGACGCCGTATCTCCCACGCCGATAGGCATCGCCGCGAAAACGGAGCCGGCGGCGATGCGCTGCAGGCCCTCCACGCGAATATCGGCGACGAGGAAATTGGAATCACTGCCCTCCTGCGCGTGGGCGGTCGCGCCGCACAGGAGCGCCAGGAAAAGGGCGCCGATCCGCACGCTCAGCAGCCCTTTCGCCGGTGCTTGCGCCAGGACTCCCGTAAGGATTAAGCGCAATCGCGAGACCGCGTTTGAAATCGAATGCGTCAAAGCGTCACTACCGAAGACCCACGCCCCCGGTTTCCCTCCATTCGCGGCCTAGGAGAGGCGCGAAAAATCGTTATACAGTGCAAAGACCATGAGGCTGATGACCAGCATCAGCCCCACCTGATACCCCACCATCTGCACACGCTCGGGCACCGGGCGCCCGGCGATCAGTTCAATGCTGTAGTAAAGCAAGTGCCCGCCGTCCAGTACCGGGATCGGTAGCAGGTTGAGAACGCCGAGGCTTACGCTGAGCAGCGCCAGGAAACCGATGTAGGACTCGAGGCCGGACTTGGCCGAAGTGGTCGCGACTTTAGCAATGGTGATGGGGCCACTCAAGTTCTTCGGCGAGATTAGTCCCTGTACCATTTTTACCATTGACTTGACCGTGAATCCGACCATATCGGCCGTACGACCCACACCAGCGACGAGGGACTCCACGGGGCCACGGCGGAACTCCCGGCGCTGGCCGTCGGGCATCTCCGGCACAAGGACCGCGATGCCCACGCGGCCGATCGTTTTACCGTTGTCGGCGCTGACGGCCTCGGGGACGAGCTGGAGTTCCCGGCGCTGCCCGTCCCGTTCCACCAGCACGTTCAGCCCTTCGCCGGGCCGCGCCTGCACATAGTCGACCCAGTCTTCCCACAGCGTCATCGCCACGCCGTTGGTGGACAGGATGCGATCGCCAGCGACAAATCCGGCTGCCGCAGCCGGACTGCCGGCGACGACCTCCCGGACTATGGGCTCGATGGGCGGGGTGTAGAGCGTCAGCCCAAGGCCGCCGAACAGATCGGGCGATTCTTCCCCCGCCAGCCACTGGGAGAGCATGCCGCGGGAATCGTAAACCACGTCGGATCCGGGGTAACGCACGGAGAAGGAGATAGACCCCGAATCGCCGATGCGTTCAAGAAGCGCAAACGACAGGGCTTGCCACGTGGGCGTCTCCTCACCGTCGACGGCCACGATTTCCTGACCGCTTTCCAGTCCGGCGACGTCTGCGATGGATCCCGTTTCGACCTCGCCGATGACGGGGGCGTAGCCGCTTTCTCCGGCGAGGAACAGGGCCCAGTAGGCGACGATGGCCAGCAAGAAATTGGCCAGGGGGCCGGCGGCGACGACTGCGATGCGCGACAGGACCGGCTTGCGGTTGAAGGCCAGATTCAGCTCGCTGTCATCGACGGGCGCTTCCCGCTCGTCAAGCATCTTCACGTAGCCGCCGAGGGGTATCGCGGCAATGACGTACTCCGTGCCCAGGGAATCCTTCCAACGCAGCAGGGGGCGGCCAAAGCCGATGGAGAAGCGCAGCACCTTCACGCCACAGCGGCGGGCCACCCAGAAGTGCCCGTATTCGTGCACGGCCACCAGCACGGCGAGGGTAAAGAGCGTAATGGCAATGGTGTAGAGAAGATCCATCAAATTTCCATGCTTGCGCTGACTAATCCAACTAATCCACTTGCGGGTACGTCAACCATCAGGCGCTGACCCGGCTGCGCGCCAGACAGCTTTGAGCCAGCGACCGCGCCTCACCGTCCACTGCTTCGACCTCTTCAAGGCTCCGGGGTTCACTCGCGGGCAGGGCCGAAAGGGTATCTTCGATCACGACGGGAATGTCCAGAAAACCGATACGGTCCTCAAGGAAAGCGGCCACCGCGACCTCGTTCGCCGCGTTGCACGCCGCCATGGCCGACCCCCCCGCCCGGATACAGTCCCTAGCGATACGCAGGCAGGGGAAGGCTCGGATGTCCGGCGCCTCGAACTGGAGTTCCGGCGCGCTCACCAGATCGAGATGGGCCACGCCGGCGGTAATCCGCTCGGGCCAGGCGAGGCAGCAGGCGATCGGCGTGCGCATGTCCGGCTCGCCGAGCTGCGCCAGGAGCGAGCCGTCGGGATAGCGCACCAGCGAGTGCACGATACTCTGCGGATGGACCACCACTTCGACTCGATCTTCGGGCATGGCAAAGAGCCAGCAGGCCTCGGCGAGCTCCAGACCTTTGTTCATAAGCGTGGCTGAATCCACCGAGATCTTGCGGCCCATATCCCAGTTCGGGTGGGCACAGGCCTGATCGGCGGTCACATAGGTCAGGGATTCGCGCCGGCGACCGCGGAAGGGTCCGCCGGACGCCGTCAGTACCAAACTGTGCACATGCCCCATAAGCGGGCGGGCGCGCTCATCAACGGGCAGGCACTGAAAAATGGCGTTGTGCTCCGAGTCCACCGGCAGAAGCGTGGCGCCCCCCTGCACAACCGCATCCATGAACAGGGCGCCGGCGGTGACCAGCGCCTCTTTGTTGGCGAGGAGCAAACGCTTACCAGCCCTGGCGGCGGCGAGGGCCGACGGCATGCCGATAGCGCCCACAATGGCCGCCATTACCGTATCGACCTCGTCGTGGGCGGCGATAGCTTCCAGCGCCCCGGCGCCCGAGAGCACCTCCGTGGCTGCGGCCTCGCTGCCCTTGAGGCGCCGCTCGAGATCCAGCGCCGCCTTCGAATCCGCGAGCACGGCATAGCGCGGGCGATAGCGCAGGCATTGGGACTCGAGGGTGTCCACCGAGCGATGAGCCGCCAGGGCGAAAACGCTGTAGCGCTCCGGGTGCGCGTCGATCACCGCCAGGGTGTTGGCGCCGATGGAGCCCGTCGATCCCAGGATGCAGACACGCTGCACCGCGGGCCGGGAATCCACGCCTTGCGAGGCTGTCGTTGCCTGATCGGACATGGCTTCAGACACCGACCAGGAGAAGGCCGAGCGCAAAGGTCGGTGCGGCGGCGCAGAGACTGTCAAGACGATCAAGGATGCCGCCGTGCCCCGGAAGCAGCGATCCCGTGTCCTTCACGCCGCTCAGGCGCTTCACCATGCTCACGGTGAGATCCCCGAGCACCGACGCGAAGGCCGTGGCCAGAGCCACGCACAGCACGGCCACAAAACTCAGATGGTCGAAGCGGCCCGGGAGAAACGCCCATAGCGCGGACGCCGCGGCGCCCGCGCAAAGCACGCCACCCCAGAAACCCTCCCAGGTCTTCGCAGGGCTGACCTGCGGCGACAGGGCATGGCGGCCGATGGCGCGCCCGGTGAAGTAGGCGCCGATATCCGAAGCGGCTACGAGCAGGACAAACACAACGACGGCGGCACCGCGCTGCTCCACGTGGAGCAGATAGACGGCGGCAAACCAGGCCGGGAGCAGGATCAGGGCCCCCATGAGCGCGCGCATGATCGGGTGTCGCCAGAACATCGCGCTCGCGGGAAAGGACTTCACCCAGAGCAGCGCAAAACACCACCACAGACCGGCGAGACCAAGCACCGGCTGAACCTGCTCGCGACTCAGCTCCCCGCCAAACCCCGCCTTGACGTACAGTCCGGCCGCTCCCGCCACGATAACGATCGCGTAGAGACTGCGACTGAATGCGCTTTCAAGGCCCGCCAGGGGCCCCCATTCCCAGGCGCCAAGGGCGACCACCGCCGCGAAGGCCGCGGCCAGCACCGGCAAGGGCAAAAAGTACACCGCACTGAGAAACAAGCCCGCCAGGAGTATCGCGGTAACCACCCGCTGCCTAAGCATCCAGCGCTCCGCCGGCAACGATACCGTCGGGATCTCCGCGACCGCCGTAGCGCCGCTCGCGACGGCCGTAGTCGGCCAGCGCCCGGGCGAAGTCCAGCTCGCCGAAGTCCGGCCAAAGCACGGAAGTGAAGTACAGCTCGGTGTAGGCAAAATCCCACAGCAGGAAGTTGCTGACACGCGCGTCGCCACCGGTACGTATGCACAGATCCGGGGGCGGGAAATCGGCCAGCTCCATTTCTCTGCCAATCACATCTTCGCTGATATCTTCGGGGGAAAGATCTCCGGCAAGGCATCGCTCGGCGAGGCGGCGCGCCGCCTCGGTGACGTCCCAGCGGCCGCCGTAGTCGACGGCGATAACCACCGTTGCGGCGTCGTTGTCACAGGTGACCGCCTCGGCGTGGGTCATGAGACGCTGCAGTCTCGGACTGAAGCGCTCGCGCTGCCCGATAAATCGCAGGCGAACATTGTCCTCGTTGAGCTGCTTGATTTCGGTGCGAAGGTAGCGCGACAGGAGGGCCAGCAACGCTCGCACCTCGGGCACGGGGCGACGCCAGTTTTCGGAGCTGAAGGCGAACAGGGTAAGCACCTCGACGCCGTGTTCGCGGCAGGCGCGCATCACCTCGCGCACCGCTTCGACTCCCGCGCGGTGACCGGCGGCGCCGGGGACGCCTCGCCGCCGCGCCCAGCGGTTGTTCCCATCCATAATAATGGCGACGTGGCGCGGCGTCGGGGCTCCGGCTGCGGAACCGGAGGACGAGGCGCTGCTCCCTGTCGCGTTGTCAGCCATAAACCGGGGCAATCAGATCTCGAGGAGATCGGCTTCCTTAGCCGCAAGCATGTCTTCGATGCGCGCAACGTAGCTATCGGTCAGCTTCTGCATCTGATCTTCGCCCCGGCGCTCGTCGTCCTCACTGATTTCCTTGTCCTTGGCCAGCTCGCGGAGCATGCCAATGGCATCGCGTCGGGCGTTGCGCACGGAAACACGGGCCGCTTCCGCCTCGCCCCGAGCCTGCTTGATGTAGCCTTTGCGCGTCTCTTCCGTCAGGGGTGGCATGGGGATGCGAATCACGCCTCCCGCCGTGGCCGGGTTCAGGCCGAGATCCGACTTCATGATGGCGCGTTCGATTTCCGGAACCATGGCCTTGTCCCAGGCCGTGAGAGCCAGCGTGCGTGCGTCCTCGACGGCTACGTTCGCCATCTGGTTCAGAGGCGTGTCGGCGCCGTAGTAGGGAACCTTGATGCCGTCCAGCAGACTGGGATGCGCTCGACCCGTGCGGATGCGATTGAAGTTCCCCGTCAGGGCATCGAGGCTGTTCTGCATGCGAACGTCCGCCTCTTTCTTGATGTCGTCGAGCACTTATCCACTCCCGGTGCTAAAGCAGAAACCTAGCGGCAAAACGAGGCCGCGGCCAGAAAATACCCTCGACCGTCGGCCCAACCGCTCATTCTATCAGCGTTCCGTCGTCTCCTCCGCGCACGATGTTCAGCAGCGCCCCGGCGCGCTCCATCTCGAACACGCGAACCGGCATACGGTGGTCGCGACACAGGCAGATGGCCGTGAGATCCATCACTTCCAGCTTGCGATCGAGCACTTCATCGTAGCTCAGACGATCGTACTTCCGGGCGTCCGGATCCTTCATGGGATCGGCGGAGTACACGCCGTCGACCTTGGTAGCCTTGAGCACGAGATCGGCTTCAATTTCGATGCCGCGCAGGCAGGCGGAGGAATCGGTGGTGAACAGGGGATTACCCGTACCCGCGCAGAATATGACGACGTCGCCATTGGACAGGGCGCGAATGGCCTTGCGCCGGTCGTAGTGGTCGACGATGCCACTCATGGGAATCGACGACATCACCTGGGTGGCGATGCTGGAACGCTCGAGCGAATCGCGCAGCGCCAGCGCGTTCATGACCGTCGCGAGCATGCCCATATGATCGCCGGTGACGCGATCGAGGCCCGCGGCCTGCAGCGCCGCGCCGCGAAACAGGTTTCCACCGCCGACCACGAGGCCGATCTGCACGCCGATACCGACAAGCTGGCCTATTTCCAGCGCCATCTGATCGAGGATTCTGGGATCGATGCCAAAACGCTCCGATCCCGTCAGCGCCTCGCCGCTCAGCTTAAGCAAAATGCGCTGGTATTTTTTTTCTATCTTGCCGCCAGTCATGTGCTCTCCTCTCGCCGCCGCAGTCTACTAAAAATGCAGTCGCGCGCGGCGACGAACAGATACAAAAAACGGGGCCTGGGCCCCGTTTTCAGCCTGCGTCTCGATCAGGACTTGAGCTGCGCGGCCACTTCCGCGGCAAAGTCGACCTGCTCGACTTCGATCCCCTCGCCGACTTCGTAGCGGACAAAGGACTGAACACTCGCGCCGGCGGCCGAGACCAGCTTTCCAACCGTGGTATCGGGATCCTTCACGAAGGGCTGCTCCACGAGGCTGTTCTCGGCGAGGAACTTCTTGATCCGACCACCGATCATCTTCTCGACGATTTCCGCGGGCTTGCCGGACTCCAGGGCCTGGGCGGTGTAGATCTCTTTTTCCTTCGCGATCACGTCTTCGGGCATATCATCCGGCGCGACAACCTGCGGATTGACCGCGGCCACGTGCATCGCGACATCGCGGGCCAGGTCCTGATCACCGCCGCTGAGTTCCACAAGGACGGCAATGCGATTGTTGCCGTGCACGTAGGCGCCGACCAC
Source organism: Pseudomonadota bacterium (assembly GCA_038748515.1). Lineage (GTDB taxonomy): Bacteria > Pseudomonadota > Gammaproteobacteria > Pseudomonadales > Halieaceae > Congregibacter. Next base: position 13,416 of record JBCDIW010000018.1, on the reverse strand, counting down.
GCCGTCGGCGGCGCTGGTCAGCGCCACGCGGCGAACGCCGATGTTCTCGCCGATCTTCTGCACCAGCGCTTCCCGGGCGGGCTCCAGATCCCCGGCCATGAGCGCCTTGACGTCGGTCTGACGAGCCTCGAAGGCGGCGTCGACCACCTGGCCGACAAAGGCCAGAAAGCCCTCATCGCGCGCCACGAAATCCGTCTCGCTGTTGACTTCGACCACAACGGCATAGCTGCCGTCGTCGGCCACCCGCGCCGCGACCACGCCGTCCGCGGCCGTGCGGCCCGCTTTCTTCGCCGCCTTCATGCCGCTGGACTTGCGGAGCTCTTCGATTGCCGTATCGATATCGCCGTTGGCGGCCGCGAGCGCTTTTTTACACTCGAGCAGGCCCAGCCCGGTGCGCTCGCGCAGTTCCTTCACCTGGGAAGCAGACATAGGTATTTCTCCTCGCGGAGGCTGACTTGCCTCTCGCTGATATCAGTGTGCTCTGGATCGGAGGCGGCTGGGGCCGCCCCGAGTGACTCGCGCCCTGGGGCCTACTCGGCCGCGGGTTCGGCCGCGGGTTCGGCCGCGGCGTCGGCTTCCTCGACGAACTCGTCGCTGGCCGCAACGCCACCGCCGGCTTCGATCTTTCCGGCGATGCAGGCATCGGCCACGGCGGTCACGTACAGCTTGATGGCGCGAATGGCGTCATCATTGCCAGGAATCACGTAATCGACGCCGTCCGGATCACTGTTCGTATCGACGATGCCGATGACGGGGATGCCGAGCTTGTTGGCCTCGGTGATCGCGATCCGCTCATGATCGACGTCGACAACAAACAGTGCGTCCGGGAGACCGCCCATGTCCTTGATGCCGCCGATACTGCGCTCGAGCTTCTCCATCTGGCGCGCCCGCATGAGCGCTTCCTTTTTGGTGAGCGCGGCAAAGGTGCCGTCTTCCTGTTGGGACTCGAGCTCCTGCAAGCGCTTGATGGACGCGCGGATGGTCTTGAAGTTCGTGAGCATCCCGCCGAGCCAGCGATGACTGACGTAGGGCATTCCGGCCCGCTCCGCCTGCTCGCGTATCACCTTGCCCGCCGCACGCTTGGTACCGACGAACAGCAGCTTGTTGTTGGACGCCGAGAGCCGCTTGACCACGTCCAGGGCATCGTTGAATGCCGGAACGGTGTGCTCGAGATTGATGATGTGGATTTTGTTGCGTGCACCAAAAATGAACTGGCCCATCTTGGGGTTCCAGTAACGGGTCTGGTGCCCGAAGTGCGCGCCCGCCTGCAGCAGGTCCCGCATGCTTACCTGTGACATAAAACACCTGATTTTCGCTAGGGTTGGTTTCTCCCGGACCGCCCCGCCTGCAAACCCCGGGGCAGGCAACGTACGTGCCGGCGTATGCCGATACCATCGCGTATTGCTCGCTTGCCGGGGCACCCTACATGCGGTTGTGGCGCCCGATCGTTTTTGCCTGGTTCTGGGGATGGTGCGCGTGGATTCGCGCATTGCTCCGGCTCAGGCGGCGCGCGTTATATCACAAGGACAGTTCAGACACCAGAGCGCACTCTTTCACAATCGATTCATGATCGTCTGAAGCGGCCGCCCACGCTATAATTGCTCGATGGGCGCCGCGTGGCGCCCCGTTAGATCGTGTCAAGCCGAACACCCCCTGCGAGCACACCCTGAATGGCCGTGACCATTAAAAGCGAGGATGAATTCGCCCGAATGCGCGTCGCCGGCGCCATGGCGGCCGAGGTCCTGGAAATGATTCGCCCTCACGTCGTTCCCGGCATCACGACCGGCGAACTCGACCGCATCTGCCACGACTACATTACCGGGGATCTCGATGCGATCCCGGCGCCGCTCAACTACAACGGCTTTCCCCGCTCTATTTGTACGTCCATCAATGAGGTGGTGTGCCACGGCATCCCGTCCGACACCAAGAAACTGCGCGACGGTGACATCGTCAACATCGATGTCACGGTGATCAAGGACGGCTATCACGGTGACACGTCGATCATGGTGGGCGTCGGTAACACCGCCCCCCACGCTGAGCGCCTTATGCGCATCACCCAGGAGTGTCTGTACCGCGCCATCGATATCGTGCGTCCGGGAATCCGCCTGGGCGACATCGGCCATATCATTCAGCAACACGCCGAGGGCAATTACTATTCCGTAGTCCGCGAGTACTGCGGCCACGGTATCGGTCGCATTTTCCATGAAGATCCGCAGGTGCTCCATTACGGACGGCCCAACACCGGCCTCGAACTCAAACCCGGCATGACCTTCACCATCGAGCCCATGGTCAACGCCGGCAAGCGACATACAAAGCTCAATACCCGCGACGGCTGGACGGTCACGACCCGCGACGGGCGACTGTCGGCGCAGTGGGAGCATACGCTCGGGGTTACAAACGACGGCTGTGAGATCTTCACGCGCCGCTCCGAGGAGGCGCTGTAGGTCGTGGATGCCCTGCGGACGCAATCGGCGCTGCGCTACCTGAACGAAGCGGAGCTGGCCCCCGGGGCCGATCCCCTGGAGCTGCGCGACACGCTGCGCGAACTGCTTCTGGATGCCGGTGAAGAGCTCAATCGGCAGTTCAGCGCCGGTCGCAGCGTAAGCGAGCTTCTGCGCGAGCGTGCCATGCTGATCGATGAAGTCCTGCGCTTTCTCTGGCAGCGCCTGGACGCGGGCGGTCCCGGCGTCGCGCTCGTCGCCGTGGGCGGCTATGGCCGCGGCGAGCTTCACCCCTGTTCGGATATCGACGTGCTTGTGCTGCGCGGCGGCGCCGGCGGCCCCACGAACGGTCTGGAGCAATTTCTCACCCTGCTGTGGGATATCGGCCTCAAGATCGGACACAGCGTTCGCAGCGTTGAGGAGTGTCTGAAACAGGCCCGGGCCGATGTCACCGTGCTCACCAACCTGCTCGAGGCACGCCTGCTCATCGGCGATTCGCAGCTTCTCGACGCCGTGGAGGCGGGTATCGCCGCCCCCAACATGTGGCCCGCCGGGGAGTTCTTTCGCGCCAAAGTCGCGGAGCAGGGGGCGCGCCACGCGAAGTATGCGGACACCGAATACAGCCTCGAACCGAACATCAAGTCTTCTCCCGGGGGACTGCGCGACCTGCAGCTCATCGGCTGGCTGGCGCGCCGCCATTTCGGCTGGAGCGAGCTCGGGGAACTGACGGCGAATCGCTTCCTCACCGAGGCCGAGGCCACGACCATCGTGCACGGTCAGGAGTTTCTGTGGCGCGTACGCTATGCCCTGCACGATCTCACCGGACGGGAAGAGGACCGCCTGATCTTCGACCATCAGCGGGAACTGGCCCGACTCTGGGGTTTCCAGGACGGCGACAAGCTCGCCGTCGAGCAGTTCATGCAGCTCTACTACCGCTGGGCCGCGGCGCTTTCCCAGCTCAACGAAGTACTGCTGCTGGCCTTCGATCAGGCCGTACTGCGGGCGGGACGGGAGGAGGAAATCGAGCCCCTCGACGACGACTTCGAGCTCCGCGACGGTTACGTCTGCGCGCTGCGCGACAGCGTATTCCGGGACAATCCCGGCGCTCTGCTGGAAGTGTTCCAGCACGCGGGCAACCACCCGAAGGCCGTCGGCATTTCCGCCGAAACGATCCGCATGATCCGCGAGCACCGTCACCTCGTCGACGAGACCTACCGCAACGACCCGGTGAACAAGGAGCGCTTCATCCGCATCCTGCGCGGCAATGAACGCCTTACGCGGCAGCTGCGCGGCATGTCCCGACACGGCATCCTCGGCCGCTACCTGCCTGCCTACGGCCAGGTGGTAGGACAAATGCAGCATGACCTCTTCCACAGCTACACGGTCGATGCGCATACGCTGCTGGTGATTGAAAACATGCGCAGCTTCATGCAACCGGAGCACGACGACCGCTTTCCCGTCACCAGCCGGGTGGCCCGGCGCCTGCCCAAGAAAGAACTGCTCTACCTAGCTGGCCTCTTCCACGACATCGGCAAAGGCCGCGGCGGTGATCACTCGGAACTTGGCGCCGTGGACGCCCGGACGTTTTGCGAGAGCCACGGCCTCAGCCGCCGCGATACCAACCTCGTGGAGTGGCTGGTACGCAACCACCTGCTCATGTCCGCCGTGGCCCAGCGCAAGGACATCTCCGATCCCGAGGTGGTTCAGCAGTTTGCCCGCCACGTCGGCGACCAGAATCGCCTGGACTATCTTTTTGCGCTGACCGTGGCGGACATCAACGGTACCAACCCCAAGCTCTGGAACGCCTGGCGCGGCAGCCTGCTGCGCAAGCTGTACACGGAGGCAAAGCGAGCGCTGCAGCGCGGGCTGGAGAATCCCGTGGACCGCCAGGAGTGGGTCAACGAAACGCGCAGCGCCGCCACGAAGATCCTCGAATACCGCGGCTTCACTCCCGACGAGCTCGCCGCTCTCTGGCAGGAACGCGGTGACGACTACTTTCTCCGGGAAAAGGCCGAGGACATTGCCTGGCACACGGAGGCCATCGCCAGTCACCTCGATCCCATGCGACCGCTGGTTCTTGTGCGCAACAGCGTTGAATCGAGCGTGGCCAACACCACGCAGATCTTCGTGTACGCACATTTCGATATCGAGGCCTTCGCCAAGACCTGTTCCTGCCTGGAGCAGCTCAATCTGAGCATTCACGACGCACGCGTTTACCATGGCAGCGATGGCATGAGCCTGGACACCTACTACGTGCTGGATCACCACGGCACGGCCATCGAAGACCCCGAGCGCCTCAAGCAGATTCGCAACGCTCTCGCCTCGCGGCTTGCCGCCGATGACGACGCGCTGGCCGTGGTGCGCCGCCTGACGCCGCGCCGGGTGCGCTCGTTCCAGCTTGCCACGGAGACCACCCTCGGCGTCGATGAGCAGCGCGGAGTGTCCGTGCTCGAAGTGGTATCCCTGGACCGGCCGGGACTGCTGGCCCGGATCGGCGAGGTGTTCGTCAATTACGGAATCGTGTGCCAGGCGGCGAAAATCCAGACCCTCGGCGAGCGCGTCGAGGATGTTTTCTTCATTACGGATACCGAAAGGCAACCGATCCGGGATGCCCTGCTGACCCGGGAAGTTCAGGCGGCGATCTGCGAAAAGTTGGACGACCGGGAGGCCGCCTGACTTGAATCCCGATTTGGGCCTGCTCAGGCCCTATCCCTTTGAGCGCCTCGCCGCCCTGCTGGACGGCGTGTCACCACCCGTGGATAAGCCCCTGCTGAAACTGTCCGTGGGTGAGCCCCAGCATGCGCCCCCGGCCGCCGTGCAAGACGCCCTGGCCGATAATCTCGATCTGCTGGCGCGCTATCCCGCCACCCGCGGCGATGCGCCGCTGCGGGCCGCCCAGGCCGCGTGGCTAAAGCGGCGTCATCAACTGCACGAGCTGTGCCCGGACACGCAGGTCCTGCCGGTCAACGGTACCCGGGAAGCGCTCTTCGCCATCGCCCAGACCGTGGTCGGCCACGGACGCGGTGCCCTGGTCGGGGGACCCAACCCGTTCTACCAGATCTACGAAGGGGCGGCACTCCTGGCCGGTGCCGAAACTGTTCTCTTCGACACGCCCGCGGAATCGGCCTTTCTGCCGGATCCGGAGAGCCTCAGCGACGCTCAGTGGGACGCCATGGAGCTCGTGTATCTGTGCACCCCCGGGAACCCGGCGGGCGCCGTCATGGATGAGGGATTGCTCGCGCGCTTCATCGAGAAGGCGCACAGGCACGATGTGATCATCGTGTCCGACGAGTGCTATTCGGAGATCTATCCCCGCGAGGACGCGCCACCAGCGGGACTTCTCGGCGCCTGCCGCCACCTCGGGCTCGACGACTACCGCAACTGCATCAGCATGCACTCGCTGTCAAAACGCTCGAATCTCCCGGGCCTGCGCTCGGGCTTTGCGGCCGGGGACGCCCGCGTGATCGCGGCGTTCCTGCGCTACCGCGGCTACCACGGATCGGCCATGCCGCCGCACCACCAGGTCGCGAGTACCGTGGCCTGGGGCGATGAGCAGCACGTGCGGGAAAACCGCGAGCGCTACCGCGCCAAGTTCGACGCCGTCATACCCCTGCTCGCCCCCCATCTGCCCGTCACGCAGCCGGATGGGGGCTTTTATCTCTGGCCCGAAACGCCCACCGACGACGAGGCGTTCACCCGTCGCCTGTATGCCGAGGCGGGGGTACTCGTGCTCCCCGGCAGCTATCTTGGACGCGAGGGACCGGCGGGCAACCCCGGCGCTCGCCGGGTGCGCATGGCGCTCGTCGCCGACGAACAGGACTGTCGCGAAGCCGCGGAGCGCATCGCGGACCTGCTGCGCGAGCCGTGAGTCCCGGCCGTGAAAATTGACGAGTGCCGTAAATATGAACAAGGCTGAACGCGTGGCGTTCATCCTCGAGCGCCTCGGCGAGCTTTATCCCGATCCTCCGGTGCCGCTGGATCACAGCGACCCGTTCACGCTGCTTATCGCCGTCCTGCTGAGCGCCCAGTGCACCGATGAGCGGGTCAATCAGGTAACGCCGGCGCTGTTTGCGCGAGCGTCCACGCCCCAGGCCATGGCACGGGTGCCGGTGGAGGAGATCCGCTCGATCATTCGCCCCTGCGGACTGTCGCCTCAGAAAGCGAAGGCGATTGCCGGCCTGTCGCAAATCCTCCTGGATGAACACGACGGGGAAGTACCCCGGGACATGGAGGCGCTGGAGCGTCTGCCCGGCGTGGGACACAAGACCGCCAGCGTGGTCATGGCGCAGTCTTTTGGCGTGCCCTCCTTCCCCGTAGACACGCACATCCATCGCCTCGCCCAGCGCTGGGGCCTGAGCAGCGGCAAAAGCGTCGCGCAAACGGAGAAAGACCTTAAGCGCCTGTTCCCCCGCGAGGCCTGGAATCGCCTGCACCTGCAGATCATTTTCTACGGTCGCGAGTTCTGTACGGCCCGCGGCTGCGACGGCCGGGTGTGTGACATCTGCCGAAGCTGTTATCCAGGTCGCAAGCACGCCAAACAGACCCGCAAGGCCTGAGGAGATTTGCTATCCTCGCGCTCCCTCGAAACGGAGCTGTCCATGCCCCCTGTCCTGTACGGAATCCGCAGCTGTGACACGGTACGCAAGGCGCGGCGCTGGCTCGACGAACATGGGTACAGCTACGAGTACATGGATCTGCGCGACGACGATCTCGTTGCCGATACCGTGCGGGACTGGATCGAGCGGGCCGGCTGGGAGCGGGTGATCAACCGCCGCAGTACGAGCTGGAAAGCGCTCGCGCCCGAGGCCCGGGACAGCATGGACGCGAAGTCCGCGCTCGCGGCGGTGATGGATCAGCCAACGCTGGTGAAACGCCCGGTACTGGTCCGGGATGAGATGCTGGAGTTCGGTTTTTCCCCGCAGCGCTACGCAACGCTGCTCGGCTGACGCGCAGCCCACCGAGCGACCGGAAACAGCGGCAGGATACCGGCCCCGGACGCCGCAAATCTGGAACACGAAAACCGTCGGAACGGCCGCTTTGAGGGTGCCGGATAATAAATGGAGGACAGGCTATGGCGGCCTACGCACTGGGTCTCGGCATCGGGACGCACAACTCGAAGGGCGAATGGCTCGAAGTCTTTTATCCCCATCCCCGCATGCATCCCCCGGCGGCCCTTGCCGAGGTGTTCGAAGGCCGCGGTCCGGACACACTGACGGAATCCGAGACGGAAGAACTCGCCACCGCCTGCGTCGAAGCGGGAGACGTACAGCTCGCCGACTTTGCGATTCGCGCCGCGGCGGCGGACCGCCCGCTCGTGGCCATCGGCCTCGCTGAAGATCGGGCCCCGGACAGCGTTCCCGCGGCTTACCTGAAGCTGCATATGCTTTCCCACCGCCTGGTCAAACCCCACGAGACGAATCTCGCCGGTATTTTCGCGCTGCTGCCGAACGTGGCCTGGACCAGCGACGGCGCCGTGGCGATCGACGAGCTGGCCGAACGCCAGCTCGACGCGCGCCTGCGGGGCGAAATCCTGGAAGTGAGCTGTGTCGACAAGTTTCCCAAGATGAGCAATTACGTCGTACCTCCGGGCGTTCGCATCGCACACACCGCCCGCGTCCGCCTCGGTGCCTACGTGGGCGAGGGCACCACGGTCATGCACGAAGGTTTTATCAACTTCAATGCCGGCAGCGAGGGCCCGGCGATGATCGAGGGGCGTATCTCGGCCGGCGTTTTCATGGGTAGCGATTCCGATCTCGGTGGCGGCAGCTCAACCATGGGCACGCTGTCCGGTGGCGGCGATATTATTATCTCGGTGGGTAAGAACTGCCTCATCGGCGCCAACGCGGGCCTGGGTATACCGCTCGGCGATCGCTGCACGATCGAGGCCGGGCTCTATATCACCGCGGGCACCAAGGTCGTGATGCTCGATGCGAAGGGCGAAACCGTGGAGACGCGGGCCGCGCGCAGCCTGCAGGGCATGTCTGACCTGCTGTTTCGCCGCAACAGCCTGAGCGGCGCCGTCGAGTGCCTGACCAACAAGACCGCCGTTGAACTGAACGCTGAGCTCCATGCCCACAACTGACGCTGGCGCGCAGGACGCCACGCTCGCTCTGACGCGGGCACTTATGGAGCGCGAGTCCGTAACGCCCGAGGACGCAGGCTGCCAGCAGCTGATGCGCGAACGACTGGAAGCCCTGGGTTTCCAATGCACCCCCCTGCGCTTCGAAGATACGGATAACCTTTGGGCCGAGTGGGGCCACGCAGGCCCGCTGCTGGTCTTTGCCGGGCATACCGACGTCGTCCCTCCCGGACCCCCGGAGGCATGGCAGAGCCCCCCCTTTGAGCCGACGGAGCGCGATGGGCAGCTCTACGGACGCGGGGCCGCCGACATGAAAAGCAGCCTCGCCGCCATGATCGTCGCCTGCGAACGATTTCTTGCCCAGGACCGGACGATAGAAGGCCGCATCGGCTTTCTGATTACCTCCGACGAGGAAGGTCCGGCAAAGAACGGCACGGTTCGCGTTATGGAATGGCTCCGGGAACGCGGTATCGCCATCAGCTACTGCGTGGTCGGTGAACCCTCGAGCGTCGACGCGCTCGGCGATATGATCAAGAACGGCCGACGCGGATCTCTGAACGGCCGTATCCGGGTCGTGGGACGCCAGGGCCACGTGGCCTATCCGCAGCTCGCGCATAACCCCATCCACGCGGTGCTGCCGGCCCTCGCCGAGCTCACGGCAAGGCGTTGGGACGAAGGCAACGAGTTCTTTCCACCCACCAGCCTGCAGGTCAGCAACATCAACTCCGGCACGGGCGCCACCAACGTGATCCCCGGCGAGCTGGAGCTGTTACTCAATTTCCGCTTTTCTACGGAGCAGACCGCCAACGGCCTGCGCCGCGCGGTGGAAGAGTGCCTCGCCACGCACGGGCTCAAGGTCGCCATTGACTGGAACCTGAGCGGAGAGCCCTTCCTCACGCCCGCGGGCAGGCTTGTAGACGAGGCCCGCGATGCGATACGTGCCATAACCGGCCTCGAGACCGAGCTGTCCACAAGCGGGGGCACGTCCGACGGCCGCTTTATTGCCCCCTCGGGCGCCGAGGTTGTGGAACTCGGGCCCGTCAATGCAAGCATTCACCGCGTCAACGAAAACGTTCGCGTAGCCGATCTGGGCCGCCTGGCGCTGATCTACGAGCGAATCATGAAGGGTTTGCTAGTCCCCGCCTGACCCCTCGGGCGCGGGAGCGTCGAGAGCCGAGACCAGCGCCGTGAGGGAATCCCGCATCAGCTTCCGGTTGTGCTCTCCGGGAGCGACGAGCCAGACATCGCGGTCTGCGAGTGCCGCGAGGCTCTCGTCCACCACTGCCATCGGTTCCATCCACATTTCATCGGGCACACGGGAAACATCAAAGCCCGCAAAACTGTCGCGACTGTGAATCTCCGTGCGCGTGTACCCCGGACAAAGGCACTGCACGCCGACGCCCGAATCCGCCAGTTCCGCATGCAGGGACCGGCTGAAACTCAGCAGGAAGGCCTTCGTGGCGGCGTAGCTTGCGACCGTCGGCAGACAGAGGGCCGCGGCCACCGACGAGACGTTGATCACCGCACCGCGACCACAATCCATCATCGCCGGCAGTGCTGCGCGCGTCAGGGCCAGGGTGGCGTCGTCGTGCAGGCGGAGCATGGCAAGCTCCGCGTCCAGAACGCTCGTTGCGAAGCTGTTCAGCGTCGAAAACCCCGCATTGTTCACCAGCAGATCGAGCGCGGGGCCCTGGCGAATCGCTTCGACTACCCGGGCCTGACCCTCAACGCTGGTCAGGTCGGCCGTGAGAATCTCGATGGAACAATCCCGCCCGAGTTCCGCTGCCAAGGTCTGCAGCCGTTCGCCACGTCGGGCAACGAGGACAAGACGGTCGCAGGACGTCGCCAGGCGGCGAGCGAAGGCCTCGCCGATACCGGAGGAAGCGCCAGTAATCAGAGCGTGACCGGAGATCACGGGCACGCCGTTCTCATCGCCCGGCGCGGCAGCGCCCACTTTGAGCACGTCACGGCGCCACCTTTGCGCGGGGATACACGTCGAAGCGTACCGAGCTCCCCCTGATCGCGTAGCCCGGAGCGTCCCCGGGCAGCGGACTGGCCTTTCGCGGACGTTTCGCCACGACGCGGCTCACCGGCTGGTCCAGAGCCCAGGCCAGAGTGGCAGCGTCATCGGACTCCGTAAGCGGGATACCTGGCGATGCCTCAGTCAGGATCTGCAGCAGCTGCATGTCCTTGGACGGCAGGCCGCGGCGCGGCGCCTTGAACATCGGGTCGAGGTAGATCACGTCAATCCCTCCAAGCCGCGGCGGCGGGAGCTCGCGCGCGTCGCCCTCGTAAAGCTGCATACGGGAGACCACCTCCGCGGCCCAGCCGCCCGAGCGTCGGGCGTCGGCCAGCGCGTTTTCCAGCAGCGCCGCCATCACGGGCTGGCGCTCACAGAGCAGGACCTGACAACCGAGATCGGCGAGGGTAAAGGCATCACGGCCGAAGCCGGCCGTCGCGTCGAGCACCGCGGGGCTGCGGTCGGCGCGCCATCCAATGGCGCGCCCGATCAATTCGTTCTGTCCACCGCGGCGCCGATGGCGCAGGGCCGGATCATCGAAGCTGACGCGCACCGGCCCGAAGCGCCCGGCGTCGAGTAAGCGCAGGGTGAAGCCCGAGTCGTCCGCAAAGAGACCGATATCGGTGGCCTGGGCGTTTTCCGGTTCCCGCGGCAGCAGCGCAAGGTCCAGGCGCCGGGCGAGTTGTTGCGCGTCGCGGCTCGGCTCGGCCCCCGCGATCAGGCCCACCAGGCGCCGGATCGCGAAGCCCCTCCGGCACTGAGCGGCTTCGGCTCACCGCTCTGGACTTCCTCGGGCGTAAGACCGATCTTGAGCGAACCTTCCTGAAACTCGAATTCGGCCTCGAGGTTATAGGCGTGATGATGGAACCCGTGCTTGTCCGTGATGGTTACGTCGAGAAGAGGAGGCTCCTCGCCGTCCTTCGCCGTTTCCCGAGACAACCAGCAATTCAGACCGAGCAGCGGCATACCCATAAGCGACAGGCCGTTGACGGAGGCCGCGACTTCGGCGCAGTTCTGCACAAAATCGGCGCTGTTGCGTCTATCGTCGAGGTCATCGAAGTTGCCAAGAATGAGCTGCCGCGGCAGGGCGTTGTCAACAATCCGGGCCAGTTCGATGGTGACATCGCCAACGATGTAACTGAACACCGTGGGGCTGACGCCCTCGGCCTGGTAGAGCTCATAGTGACTGCCAATGTGAAACGCGGCGCGCACAATGGGCACGGTGTTTCCCTTTGACGCCGCTCGCGCCAGGGCATTGTCCGCGAGCACCAGCAGCAGGAAGACAAATAGCTGACTGTCTGCCTCCCCATGGGTATCGCGGTTCCACACGTAGTAGCCGTCGCCCGTGGTGGTGCGCGCAAAGTTGATTTCCACGCCCTGCGCGGCGAGTTTGTTGTAGGCGGAATTCAGAGAATAGGACAGGCTGTTGAGCTGGCTCGCCTGCTCGAAGGGACTGCAGAGCGAAAAATCCGTGATATCGAAGAGCAGCACGCCGCGGCGCTCGACAAAGCTCAGGCCATAGCGCCGGATAATCTGCTCCACCGCGTCCATCACCGAGGAGGATTCTTCGAGCGGGTGGCTGAGCTTGATGAAGGTCGGTGCAACCGCGAGGCGCACAGCCACGGCAAAGAGTTCGTCGCGACTCATGCGCCGCCGGCCGGAAATCAGTTGACGGATATAGTTCTCGTTTTCCGACGCCTCCTCGGAGTTGTCCGGGTTGGCGCAGTAGTTCCCGAGGAAATAATGCGGTACAAAAATAACGAGCAGGCCCCGCTCATCCCAGCACCAGCACAGCACGATACTTTGGCCCAGACGCCACTGTTTCCGCAGAGTCTTCTCAAGACTCTGCAGATTTCCGCGCTGCACGATACTGATTGCTTCCTTTGTCACGCCCTGTCCGCTTTCGAAGCCGCCCGCTAGTATGCCTCGACGCCGTCGCCCGACGCCACTGCCTTCTGCGTGACGGGTGTCACGAGCGTCAGATCAAACCATGGGAATCCATGCTCCTGGCAGGCCCAGCCCAGGCGCGGGAGGAGAGCGGGGAAGCGTTCGGCGAGAACGGCCTCTACGTGATCCCGTGTGTTGTTTTTTTCACTGATATGGGCCACAAACAGCCGCCGGAGGCCCTCCGGGTCGAGCTCGGCGAGCAGGTCGGCCGCCTGGATGTTCGACAGATGACCCCAGGCGCCACCGACGCGGCGCTTCAGGTAAGCCGGATAAGGGCCTTCGGCCAGCAATCCGGGATCGTGATTAAACTCCAACAGCAGCAGTTCGCAACCCCGGAAAGCCGCGCTGACGTGCGGGGTTCCGGAACCGAGGTCCGTCAGTACGCCGACCCGGTGCGCGGCGCTCTCAAGTACGTACTGCACCGGTTCCCGGGCGTCGTGTGGAACCGCGACGGCATGAACGGTGAGCGCGCCGATACGCAGCGTGCTGTCCGCGTCAAAACTGCGGAAATCCAGATCGCCCGCTACGCGCCCGCTGGCGAGGGTGCCGTGGGTCAGAAAAACGGGAATGCCGTAGCGCCGCGCCAGGGCCGCCACCCCGCTGGTGTGATCGCTGTGCTCGTGCGTGACAAGAATGGCATCCAGATCGGAAAGCCTGACGCCGAGGCGCCGAGCTCGACGCTCGATTTCCCTCAGACCGAAACCGCAATCGATCATCAGGAGGGTCCTATCCTGGGCGACCAGCGTCGCGTTGCCCCGGCTGCCGCTGCCCAGGGATGCGACCCGCACTAGGGCCTGTTAACACTAACTACGGTGGCCCTGCTGACCCTGTTTTCTCGCCCAGCAAGGCAGGAATCGCGCCGTGTGGTGGGCCCACATAAGCGATTTCTAACGCCGCTGGGCGCGAAAACAGGGTCAGCCCTTTGGGTT
>JBCDIW010000017.1:0-131490 GCA_038748515.1 Pseudomonadota bacterium | reverse complement strand
TTGGTGGAGCCAGGCGGGATCGAACCGCCGACCTCAACACTGCCAGTGTTGCGCTCTCCCAGCTGAGCTATGGCCCCACGCGAAGAGCGCGAAGTGTAAAGACGGGGTGCCTCGATTTCAATAGGCAGGTTGCGCTTCCCACCTGAGCCACGCAGCCGAGGTCGTGGCCCATCGTGCCCTACTCCACCCGCTGTTATCATCGCCCGCGTACCTTCAGGATAGTCGTCCATGAGCAACACGCGCGCCGGGCTTGATGCCATCGCAACGGTTCCCCGCGTTTTCGCCGAAAACTGGCGCAAACCGATCGTTCGCGTGCGCTGGCTGATTGCTAGTTGCGCATCCGCAACCCTGATCGCCCTGACGTCTGCCGCGCTCCATGGACGGCCGGTTCGGCGCGTCGGCTGAGCATGGCGGCTTTCCCGCGAGTGAACCCGGAATCTCTCACGCCATGACGCGCTTTCGCCCTTCGGTTGCCGCCGCGATCGTGATCGCGAATATGATCGGCACCGGCGTATTCACCAGCCTCGGCTTCCAGTTGGTCGAAATCCAGTCGGCACCCGTTATTCTTGCCTTGTGGGCCGTGGGCGGGGTGGCGGCGCTTTGCGGTGCGCTGTCCTACGCCGAGCTCGGCGCTGCTCTGCCCCGCTCCGGCGGCGAATACAACTTTCTGACCGAGATTTACCATCCCATCGCGGGCTTCATCTCCGGCTGGGTGTCCGCAACCGTCGGCTTCGCCGCGCCCACGGCCCTCGCCGCCATGACCTTCGGAAGCTATCTCTCCGCCGTCTTTCCCCAGCTGTCCGCCATCTGGCTGGCCACCGGTCTGATCGTCGTGCTCACCTTTGCACACAGTCGAAGCCACAAGAGCTCCGGCAGCACGCAAAGCCTGTTCACCGTCCTCAAGATTCTGCTGATCCTGGGCTTTGCGATCCTCGCCCTGCTCTTCAACGACGCCGGACAGGAAACGCGCTTCACGCCGGCGGCGGGCGACGGCGCGCTACTGCTCTCCGGCGCCTTCGCGGTGTCGCTGATCTACGTGAATTACGCCTATTCCGGCTGGAATGCCGCCACTTACATCACCGGTGAGCTCGAGCACCCGCAGCGCTCCCTGCCCTGGGTGCTTGTCGTCAGCACCGCTCTCGTCGCTCTCTCGTACCTGCTGCTGAACAGCGTGTTCCTCGCGGTGGCGCCGATGGAGGCGATGGTGGGAAAAGTAGAGGTAGGCTTTGTGGCCGCGACCTACGCGTTCGGCGACGCCGGCGGCACGATCATGGGCGTGTTACTGGGACTGCTCCTCATCTCAACGGTGAGTGCCATGATCCTGGCCGGTCCCCGGGTGCTCCATCGCATCGGAGAAGACTTCCCCCTGTTTCGCGTCCTGGGCCGCACGAATGAAGACGGAATCCCGTCCACCGCCGTTATCGTGCAGGCGACGCTGGCGCTCGCCTTTCTATGGAGTTCGTCCTTTGATCGGATTCTTATCTTCTCGGGTGCGACCATGGCGCTGAATACCTTTTTTACCGTGCTTGGCGTGTTTATCCTTCGCTGGCGCCGCCCGGAACTCCCGCGACCGTTCAAGACCTGGCTGTACCCTCTGCCACCGCTGCTCTTCCTTCTGATTACTGGGTGGACACTGCTCTATGTGGTCTTGCAGCGACCCATCGAGGCGATGATCACGGCGTTCATCGTTGTATCCGGCGCCGTCTTTTACTTTGTAAGCCAGTACGCTGGTGCTCGGATCGTAGTTCCAGTTGAAAGCGCTAAGCTGCCAAGCACCGGTCCCTGAGCCAAAGAGTCGCGAACGGAGATAACGCACCCATGACCCGGAGTTTCCTGCTGATCGTTGGACTCATCTTCATCGCCTACGGTCTGGCCTGTGCCCTAGACCCGGGTCTCCCGGCCCGGGTGGCCGGGCTCGAGATCCTGACCGGAGATGGCTATGCGGAGTTGGGTGCGATGTACGGTGGGGTCCAGGCCGGCGTGGGCCTCTTTTTGGCCCTCGCCGCGTTCCGGCCGCGGGATCAGGGCGCAGCCGTGCTGTTGGTTGCGATCACCATGGGACTTGTCGCCGTGACGCGCGGTGCGAGCGCGCTGCGCACCGACGCGGAGCTGACGGTATACACCTGGGGCGCCCTGGGCTTCGAAACGGTCGTAACCATCATCGCGCTCACGCTGCTCACCCGCCGACCTGGCTGAAGCGTCGTGCGCTGGCTCATCGCCCTTGCGCTGCTAGCTCTCTTCTGCGTCGCCTCTGGCCTTGGGCTGCTGCTTCGGGGGACGAGTCTGTCCCTTGCGATGCCGCTCCTTGAGCGCGAGGCGGAAAAGGCCCTGGGAAGAGACGTCACCTTCCGCGAAGCGCCGTGGCTGCAACTGGGTAGCACCAGCGTGCTGGCCGTATCGGGCCTCGAAATCGCGAATGCGGAATGGGGAACTAAGGATTCGCTGCTGGAGCTCGCCGAGGCGGAAATCCAGCTTGAATTTTCCAGCCTCTTCAATCCCCCCTTGAGTATCGTCAGTCTGCGCATCGAAGGCCTTCGCGTTCATCTGGAGCGCAATACCCAGGGTTTGAGCAACGTTCCGAAGCTCGCGTCCGCGCAGCCAGAAATAGAACCAGCGGAAGAACCGTCGGACAACGAGGACCTCGATCCACCTGTCCTGTTACGCGACTTGCAGCTTCAGAGAGTCGAGGTGCACAGCTTCGATGCCAGCACTGACACCCGGCGCAGCTTCACCATCGACCAGCTGACTCAGACTTCCGAAACCAGCGAAGAGCTGGTGCTTTCCGGCGCCGGATCACTGCAGACGCGACCGTGGACCCTTGCCGGCACGCACAGTGGCATCGCATCGATCGCGCAAGGGCGCCAGCTCTGGGGCAAGCTTAACGGCCAACTTGATGGACTTGAGCTCGTCGCTGACTACCGCCTCGCCCACATCGCAGAGCTGGAGGATTTGAGCCTCCAGGCTCGCGTAGCTGGACCGGTGCCACCGCGCGTTGCGGAGCTGTCACCCCTTCTGAACGCGGAGCAACCCATCGAGCTGAACATCAGCGTCCTCGACGTGGATCCGGGGGTGAGCCTCGATGCGGTGCTGGACCTCGGGGAAACGGAAGTACACGTGAGCGGCAGCGCCGATGACCCGGGCAGCGGCGACGGTCTGGATCTGAATATTTCCCTTGATGCGCCAAGCTTTCCCCGCCTGGCGGAGGCGCTCGGCCTGGGAGCGACGGAGGAGAGCGAGCTTGACCTGAATGCCGTCGTACGCCGCGAGGGACGTCGCTTTGTGATCGACGATCTTCTCGCCACCGTTGGGGACCACCGCGTGGAGGGACGGCTGTTTCTTCCCCGGGTCCCGGGTACGACCAATGCGCGCATTGATCTGCGCGCCTCGGGACCGGAATTCGCGTTCTTCCAGCGCCTGTTCCGGCGCCCTTTCGAGGTTGCCGCGCCCTACTCCCTTCACGTCGAGGTCAGCGAGGGAGATAACGGCAACGAGAAGATCAACACTACGGTGAACCTCGGCAACACGCGGGTCGCCGTGGAGGGAGAGCTGGGCGATTTCCCGAGCTATCGAAACTCACGGATGAATGTGGATATTCGCGGCGATGATCTTGCCCAGGTGGGACGCAGCCTGGAGCTAGAGCTGCCCACGGGACCTTTTTCTCTGGGCGGCGAACTCCTGGTGTCGGACACGGGTCGCGTGACCTTCGAGCGCTTTCGCGGACGCGCCGCCGAAACCGAGCTTCAACTATCGGGTGGCGTAAACGGCTACCCCGAACTCGACGAGATGGACCTGCTTGTTACACTGCGGGCACCGAGCATCAGGCCCACAGCGAGAGCCTTTGGGCTTGGGAGTGAACTGGGGGACGTGGCGGCCGAGTTCGAGGCGCAGCTGGCGGGTTCTGTGAACGCTGTCCGGGTCACAGATCTTACGGCGCTCGTCGGCGACAGTCGGATTGAGACCAGTGCGGGTTCGATCACGCTGGAAGGGGGCACAGTGAGCGCCGACCTGGTCCTGCGCGCCGAAGTCGAAGGTCTCAAAGCGGCGCTGGGAAGCTACGCCCCGCAGGCGTACCGCGGCCGTCCCTTCAGTTTCACCGCGGCGACGGATATCTCGAGCCAGGGCTACGGAATAGAGGTCAGCGACCTTCAGGGGCAGGCGATCAGTGGAAGCGCCGAGCTCTTTGTCGGACCCAAGCTGCTTCACGACGACCAGCTGCTCGTTGCGGCAAAGCTGAATATAGAGCGCCCGGAAGAGTTTCTGCCGCCGATCCTGGGCTACACGCCTCCCACAACGCCGCTCTTGGTTTCGGCGCAAAGCCGGGGGCGCCGCGGAACGGTGAATGCCTCGGTGAGTTCAGCCAACGCCACGCTCCTGAGCGCAAGACTCCAACGGGAACGGGGAGTGTCCGTGCTGGAACTCGAGGGCGAGGGAGCCGACCTGTATGCCCTCGGCTCGGTTGAGGCCATGCCGCCGGGCCCGCTGCCCTATGAGCTGCAAACGAGCCTGCGCATGGCCAGCGACGTCGTCGATATCGAGCTGCCCCTGCTGAATCTGGGTGGAAGCCAGCTGCAGGGGTCCCTTCGCATGGGTCGCGGCGACCTTCCGTTCATTTTTGCCCGCCTCGACGTAGCCGAAGCTCGCCTCGATGACTGGCTGCCCTCCCCAGCTCGGGACACACCGGAATCGGCAGACCCGGTTTCTGCGAGCGAAGACGGCCGCCTGATCCCCGATCTTCCCATCCCGGTGGAGCTGATAGAAGGTTACGAACTCGATGTTGACGTAACAACGGGGCCCCTCGGCGTCAGTGACCCGGGCTTCCCGCTGCTTTCGCTCGTAGACAGCGCTAAGTTCCAACTGCGCAGCGATACGCGGGACCTCCATTTACACATCGAGGAAATGCGCGGCAGCCGCGGGCAGATCGCCCTCGACCTTACGGCTCGGCGCAATGACAGCGGCGCGCTGTTCACCATCGACGCGGATATCGACCAGTTGCCCGCCGGTCTCCTCACCACGTCGCAGGATGCCCAGGGACTGCCGCGCTTCGATATCGATGCGCAGCTTTCCGCCGCAGGACGAACGACGCGAGAGCTGGCCACCTCCCTCAGCGGCGAGCTGCTGGCAACCGGGGGGAGCGGCAAGCTGCCGCGGCTCGGCATTGGTCTCGCCACGGACTCGTTCCTGCAGCAAATTGCGGATGTGCTGCTGCCCGGCATCCGAGGGCAGGAAAAAGGCGCACCGCTGGCGCAGTGCAGCGTCTTGGCGCTCTGGGCGAACGACGGCATCGTCAAGCTGGATCCCGGCTTCGTCATACGCACGCAGCGCATTGATCTCTCCGCCCGGGGCAATGTGAACCTCGGTGACGAGAGCCTGGCCGTGCGCTTTGACAACCAGGCGCGCAAGGGACTGGGAATCAGCGCGGCGAGCATCGTCAATCCCTACGTGCAGATCACCGGCACGCTCGCGCAGCCCAAGATTGGACTGGATGTGACCAGCTCCGCCCTTGCCGGCAGCGCCGCCGTGGCCACCGGCGGCCTGACGGTCATCGCCAAGCCGCTCTTCGGGCGTTTCCTCGACCGGCGCAGTCCCTGCACCGTGGCTCTCAAACGCTGGGAGGATGGCAAGGACAAGCGCCCGTCGGTGGGCGGCTAGCCGCGATAGCTTGCCGACACTTAGCATGTCTTGGCGATAGCTCGCGGCTAGACCGGCAGTGCGCGGTACTCTTTCTCCAGGCGCTTCGCCGCTTTCTTGGACACACCGCCAAGTACTTCGAGGGCGTGGCGCACCCGAGCCCGACTCATATCCGGACCGAGAAGCGCCATGGCGTCCACTACGGAAATCGACGCGCGGCTTCCGGAAACAGCGATGAATAGCGGCGCCAGAAAATCCCGGACCTTCAGCTCCATCGCCTCGGCAAGGCCCTTGAGCGCGTTCCAGACCGAGTCGCGATCCCACGGCTGCAGCGTCTCCAGGGACCAGAGGGCAAACTGAAGCTGGCGGAGCAGGTCTTCCGGCGGGATGTTCAGCGGCGCAAAGCTTTCCTCATCAATGGAAACACCGCCGGACACCAGGAAAACGGCCTGGGGCGCGAAGTCGCTGAGGGTTTCGATTCGCGGCTGCAGGTGCGGAAGCACGTCGGCAAGGCGTTCTGCATTGAACGCCCACTCCACCAGGCGCTGGGCGAGCTGCTCCTGGGACAGTTCTTCGCGAATCCACAGACCGTTCAGCCAGCGCAGCTTTTCGACGTCGAAGATCGGTCCACCGAGGGATACGCGCTCGATGTCGAAGGCCGCCTGCATCTCGGCCAGGGAGAACTTCTCGCGCTCATCGGGCATCGACCAACCCATACGCCCCAGGTAGTTCAGCAGCGCCTCGGGGAGAAAACCCATGCGCTGGTAGTAGAGGATACTCGTCGGATTTTTGCGCTTGCTGAGCTTCGACTTATCGGGATTGCGCAGCAGGGGCAGGTGGCAGAGCGTCGGCATCTCCCACTCGAAGTACTCGTACAGCAGCTGGTGCTTGGGCGCGGAGTTGATCCACTCTTCTCCGCGGATCACGTGAGTGATGTCCATGAGGTGGTCATCCACGACGTTCGCCAGATGGTACGTCGGCATGCCGTCGGACTTGAGCAGGATCTGGGCGTCTACCATGGACCAGTCCAGTTCGATCTCCCCGCGGAGCAGATCCTGGATTCGACAGCTGCCGGATTCCTCGGGCACGATCATACGGATCACGAACGCTTCACCGGCCGCTTTTCGCGCCGCGACTTCGGCCTCCGGAAGCATCAGGTCGGAAGGCTTGAGCGCCGTACTCGTCCCGGCGGCGCGCCGGGCCTCGCGAAGCTCTTCCAGCTCCTGGGGGCGGCGATAGCAGACGAACGCCTTTCCCGCGTCCACGAGCTGCTGCGCATACTGGCCATACAGCGCCATGCGCTCGCTCTGCCGATAGGGGCCGAACTCGCCCCCGACGTCCGGACCTTCGTCCCAGCTCAGACCGGTCCAGCGCAGCGAATCGAGGATGGCCTGCTCCGATGCCGCGGTGGAACGGGCCTGATCCGTGTCCTCAATGCGCAGCACAAACTGACCCCCATGCGCGCGGGCGAAACAGTAGTTGAAAAGAGCCACGTAGGCCGTGCCCACGTGGGGATCGCCGGTGGGGGAAGGTGCGACGCGAGTGCGAACGGTCATGGGGATGGATCCCTGAAAAAAAGCGCCGCGATTATAAAAGCTGATCGGCGCCGCAGCGAATCGCATGTCGGCACGCCCGCTGCTGGCAGCGGCGTCACCGCAGCGGGCACGGAGACATCAGTTCGGCGCCGCGAGCGAGTTCAGTTGACGCTCCAACCAGCCCAGCGCCGTGGCAAAGGTTTCGGGGATGTTGTTATTCCCGGATTCAGAAAACAGGACGTACTCGTAGGGCAAACCCTCCTCGCGCAGCACGTCCAGCCGCTCCATGGAGAGATCGACGGGTATGCTCCCGTCCTTGCCGCCAAAGATCCATAGCCCCGGTATGGAGATTTGTCGCAGGCTCGCGACCGGATCCGAGTCGGTCCCGAGAAAGTCCTGCCACCGATAGGGGGACGTGCGCGCCGCCAGGGCCTCGGCGTAGCTCGGTACCCCCGGTCTATCGCGGTCGTTGGTGTACTTGCTGAAGATGTCCTCCTCGCTGACCTTGCACACCGGTCCGCTCCACAGCAGCAAAAAGTGCGCGAGACCGCTCTTGTGTGCCGCGAGCGGGGCAATCCATCCCGCCTGGCTGATCCCCGCCAGTCCCAGGGCCGCCCCATCCAGTGCAGGACGCTCACGCAGGGCGGCAAGGGCCGCCGCCGCGTCCTCGGCAAGACGATCAATGTTGTCCCCGCTCACCGCCTGCGCGGCCTCGTAGCGTCCCCCAGACTTACCCACACCTCGCTTGTCGTAGACAAACGCGCCAACCCCGGAACGCGCGAAGTGGTTCGCGAGGGGCAGGCTGCGCTCCTGGGGACCGGATCCGTGCACAAACACAACGACGGCCCGGAGCACACGCCCATCGGCGGGAAGGACCAGGGAGCCCGACAGAGTCGCGTCGCCGCTGATGAATTCGATGTCCTGGATCGCACCCCAGGCCTGAGTTTCATCGCGAGGTTCCCTGGCGGTGGCCGGGCTGACCGATAAAGCGGGTTTTGCGATGCAGACGACGCAAAGAAAAAATCCGACCCAGGTCAGCGGGCGAGGTGTTCTCAAGTCGGTGTTCACCGCGGCGGCAGCACTTCCCATTCCGGCGCGTCGAACTCACCGATAAGGCGGACTCGAATGTGGGAAAACTGCGTGGCCAAAATAGCCGCGATCTCCGCCGGTGGGTCTGCCTCCATGGCATCTCGCGCGGCCTTGGATTCCCAGGTCGCAATGGCGAGGAGGCGTCGGGGATCGCCAAGCTTTCTATGCAGTCGCGTACCCATGGCGCCGGGAGCCGCCTGGATGAGGCGGCTGACGCGAACCCAGGCGTCGGCGTATTGCTCAGCGCTGTAGTCGGGATCGGTGATCTCTACCTCAAAGATATAGTGCATCGCGCCTCATTCGGCCTCGCCCCGAAGTGCCGACTGCAGCAGGTCGAAGATTGCATCGCGCAGCGCAGCAAAGGCCTCTGTGTCGGGGTGCACCCAGTCGAAGTGCCCCGCGCCATCCAGGCGATAGGTTCGCGCTGCTGGAAGGGCCTCGGCCTGCGAGGCGGGAACGATCGGATCCTGCCCCCCCACCATGAGCCCCAGGGGTACGGCATAGCTGAGCCCATGCGGCGACGCGGCGGCATACTCGCGCGGCCGCTCCTCGGGCGTCCCGCCCATGAACAGCGGCGTTGCGACTTCGCAGCTGTTTGTACCCCGGGCGTAGGCCTCCAGATCCGTGATCGCCGCCAGGCCCAGCGCAGCAACGAGCTTCAGTGGCGGTCGCCACAGGGAGGCATCGCGCGCCGCAAGCCACAGGGCCAGGTGGCCACCGGCCGAATGTCCCGCCACCACCGTGCGATCCAGGGCAAGACGCGGGTGCTGCAAGGCTGCCAGGGCGTCGATCGCGAGAATCAGATCGGCAGGCGTGCCCGGCCAGCCGCCGCCTTCCTCGCCGACGCGGCGATACTCCGGCGTGAAAACGGCGTACCCGTCTCGCGCCAGGCGACTGGCGAGAGGGTACAGATGGGCCATGTCGTATTCCGCAAGCCAGCAGCCCCCGTGGATCAGAATGACAACCGGGTGAACGCCCTGCCCCGGTGGCACCCAAAGCGCGGCCGTGTGGGATGCCTCGCTGCCGTAGCGGAGCGTCTCGTTTGGCGCCCTAGATTCGAGTTCCAGGACGTCATCAAAACTCACCGGCATCTGCGCCCCGTGCAGCGGGAGCGAAAGCACTGCGGCGCAGACCAGGGCAACGACCCCGGCGGCGATGTATGACCGCGACCTTGCGCGGGTGCGTGGGAGCGCGGCACCAGGTACCGGCGGCGCGTGGCCCGCGCGCCGGGAAACGGCTTCGGATTCTGAATAGAACATCGCTGCGCAGTGTGGGCGTCCTTCGCGCAGCGCGCAATGGCGCAGTCCTGTATTCCTGTAGCGCCCAGGCCAGAGCGGGCCTTGAGAGATCCCTGGCTCCCTTTGAGGAAGCGCTGAGCGATGGGTAAGGCTACAATCCGCAGCCAAAGTCGCACAGCAAACCGCAGA
Organism: Pseudomonadota bacterium; assembly: GCA_038748515.1. Taxonomy (GTDB): domain Bacteria; phylum Pseudomonadota; class Gammaproteobacteria; order Pseudomonadales; family Halieaceae; genus Congregibacter. The sequence continues at coordinate 121,811 of JBCDIW010000017.1, read as the reverse complement.
AGCATGAACCCGGAACAAGCAACCCAGGGCCCGACGCCGCTGGCGCTCGCGGAGCGACGCTGGCGTTTCTGCACCGCGCCCATGATGGACTGGTCCGACCGCCACTGTCGCTACCTCTGGCGCCAGCTGTCGCGACGCGCGCGGCTGTACACGGAAATGGTCACCACGGGCGCCCTGATCCACGGCGACCGACCTCGTTTCCTGCGTTTCAACGCCGAGGAAACGCCGATTGCCCTGCAGCTTGGCGGCTCGGAACCCGCCGACCTCGCCCGCTGCGCGGCCTGGGCCGCTGAGTGGGGTTACGACGAGGTGAATCTGAACTGCGGCTGTCCCTCGGACCGCGTGCAGAACGGCGCCTTTGGAGCCTGTCTGATGGCCGAGCCCGAGCGGGTGCGCGACGGCGTGGCGGCCATGCGTTCGTCCTGTGACCTCCCGGTCACGGTGAAGCACCGCATCGGCATCGATCACATGGAGAGCTACGCCGAGTTTCGCGATTTCGTGGGCACTGTGGCCGAAGGCGGCTGCCGCGTCTTTATCGTGCACGCTCGCAAGGCCTGGTTGAAGGGCCTGTCACCGAAGGAAAACCGGGAAGTACCCCCGCTGAACTACGCCTGGGTTTATGCCCTGAAAACCGACTTCCCCGGGCTCACGATCGTGATGAATGGCGGCATCGAGACCCTGGACGATTGCCAGGTCCACCTGGAGGCGGTCGACGGTGTTATGTTGGGCCGATCCGCTTATCACAACCCCTGGATTCTCGCCTCCATCGACTCCCGCTTCTTCGGTGCACAAGACCCCTGTGCGAGTCGCGAAGACTTTATCGAAAGCATCGTGCCCTATGTGAAAAAACAGCTAGAATCGGGCGCGCGGCTCAACCAGATTACGCGCCATCTTCTGGGCCTGTACCAGCAGGTCCCGGGAGCGCGGCGCTTCCGACGCCTGCTCAGCGAGGGGGCTCACCGGGATGGGGCGGGCGTGGACCTGCTGCGCGCCGCGGCGCTGGAAGTCACCCGCCGCGCCGCCTGACGCGCCGCAAACAAACGATCCAGCTCACAGTAATCAAGCGCTCTCAACCATACAGCGTGAGTAGAGCGAGAGTACAGCGAGAATGCAGCGAGAAATCCCATGAGTGACAAACTCACCCAGCTCAAGGCCATGACCGACGTTGTCGCCGACACTGGCGATATTGACGCTATACGTCGCTTCACGCCCCAGGACGCGACCACCAACCCCTCGCTCCTCCTCAAGGCCGCGACGCTGCCCGCCTACGCGCCACTGCTTTCCGCCGCCCGCGAGCACGCCGAGGCCGAGGGCGGCGACAACGCCACACGCCTCGCCGCCTGCTGCGACCACTTCGCCGTAGCCGTGGGCCGCGAGATTCTCTCCATTGTCCCGGGACGCGTGTCCACGGAGGTCGATGCCCGCCTCTCCTTCAACACCGACGCCACGATCGAGCGCGCGCACCGCCTCATCGGACTGTACGAAGCGGCGGGAATCGGTCGGGAGCGCATCCTGATCAAGGTAGCCTCCACCTGGGAAGGCATACGAGCGGCCGAGCAGCTGGAGAAGGAAAGTATCAACTGCAATCTCACCCTGCTCTTCGGCTTCGCGCAGGCTCAGGCCTGCGCCGACGCCGGCGTTTTCCTCATCTCGCCCTTCGTCGGCCGAATCCTGGACTGGTACAAGGCAAACACCGAGCTGGTCATCGAGAGCGGTGAAGATGATCCCGGCGTGCAGTCGGTGCGCCGCATCTATCGTTACTACAAACATCACGACTACAAAACGGTGGTCATGGGCGCCAGCTTCCGCAACGCCGGCCAGATCGAGGCCCTCGCCGGCTGTGACCGATTGACCATCAGCCCCGCGCTGCTCGAGGAACTCGCGCGGGACTCCGGCGAATTGCCACGCCTGCTCGCACCGGAAGATTCGTCCAGCGAAGATCCGCGCAGCACCCTGGATGAGGCCACCTTTCGTCTCGCAGTCAACGAAGACGCCATGGCAACGGAGAAGCTCGCGGAAGGTATTCGAAACTTCATTGCCGACCAGCGACGCCTGGAAGCCCTGCTCCAGGGTCAGGCCTGAGCGGCAGGAAACGCGATGCTGGCCCGCCTGAAAAAAATGCTGTTGGACGATGCCGCCGAGCCGCATCGGGAACCCCACGACATCAAACTCGCCGCCGCCGCGCTCCTCGTTGAGGTGGCGCGCGCGGATCACGATCAGCTCCCGGAGGAAGAACAGGCCATGGGCCGGCTGTTGGCCAGCACGCTGGAACTCTCCGCCGAAGAGGTGGATGAAATCCTTGAGCGGGCGGGCACGGCGGTCGAAGAGGCGACATCGCTCTACGAGTTCACACGACTGGTCAACGATCACTACGGGCCCGACGACAAGCGCGCCCTGATCGCCGCGATGTGGGAGGTGGCGTACGCCGACGATGAGCTCGATAAATATGAGGAGCACATCATCCGGCGCGTCGCGGAGCTCATCTATCTCCCGCACGCCGAGTTCATGCGCACCAAGCATGAGGCCGCGGCTCGGCGCTGACGCAGCCACCCCAGATCGGCAATCTTCGCCGTCCGGGTGGAAGCTCCTGTTACCTGTTCGACGCGTGTCCGACGCCGGTCCGTCGCCCGTCCCTGGTTCGCGTGGTACGCCGCTCGCGTCCGTGCCTCAGCTGCGTTCCAGAGTCGCCACAAGATCGGCAAAGCGCGCACGGTTTTCTTCCGAGACGTCCATAAGGACCCGATGGGCCTCCAGAACCTTCTCGCGAACCTCATCTTCGCTTCCGGGCACCATGGGAATCATCTGAGTGCAGCCCGTCGCGCAGCAGGTTTTCTCATGCAGAGCAAAGAGGCGATCGAGCCCCATGCTGCGGAGCAGGCGATTGATGCCCGAATCACAGCAATAGATGGCCGGGCGGAAGTTGTAGCGTTTGTCGACAGCCAGGGCGAGTTTTGCGAGCTGACCGAGAGTCGTGCTGTCGATGCCCTCGGCATCGCAGAGGTCTACCCAGACGCTGGAAAACTCGGGATCGTCGAGCATCTGGTCGACAAAGTCGTCGATCGACGCGCAGAGTGTCAGGCGTACGTCGCCGACGAGCCGCAGCACGTAGGCACCGTTTTCAGTCGCAGCAAGGACTCTGCCGTCAGCCATCACCGTGTCGCTTGCTCACGAAAAGCGCCGCGATATCGTCGGGTGCCGAGGCGGCACCGTCGAGGCCAAGCCGCGACACCAGTTCGTCTGGCGTGTCTGCAGTGCGCGAGAAAACATCGAGAAAAAAAGCCTCCTTCTCGACCAGGTTCTTGGGAGGCAGAGTCTCAAGAATCCCATCGGAGAAAAGCGCCAACATAAAAGCGGAGGGCAGGTCGATGGTGGTTTCCGTGTACTCGGCATCCTCAAGCATACCCACCGCATTGCCCTTCCCGTCAAGGTAGCGCGCCCCGGCGTCAGACACCAGTATCGGCAGCGGCAGATGACCGGCCACGCTGTAGCGCAGTGTGTTTGCCGCGCAGTCGATAACCCCCACCACCATGGTCGCATACTTGCCCACATCCAGCTCGAGGAGTTCGCGATTGGCGAGGCGAAGCATTTGCATGGGATCGAGAATGCTGTCGTCGTTGCGTCGCAGATAGTTGGAACGCTTGCGCGCGAACAGATTCTTGAGCAGGACCGTGGCAAAGGCCGAGGAGCTTCCGTGTCCCGAGACGTCGGCCATCAGGAACACCACGTAGTTTTCGTCGACGGTGAAGTAGTCGGTGAAATCACCGCTCAAAAACAGGGACGGGATGATCGTGTGGCTGCACATGTAATCGCCCACCACCATGGGCGAGGACGGCAGCATGCGCATCTGAACCTGGCGCCCGGCCTGCTGGTCTTTCTGCAGCACGCGGATCGTATCGCGCAGTTCGCGGTTTGTGGCTTCCAGGGCTTCGCGAGAGCGCTGGAGCTCCCGGCTCATGGATCGGAGACGGACACAGCGCTCGATCGATGCCACCAGCGCTTCGCTGTCTTCCACGGGGGTCGCGAAGAAGTCGTTTGCCCCGAGACGCAGCGCCCGCATCATGCTCGTCGAACGCGATTCATTGGAGAACATCATGACCGGCACCTGCACGTTGAGTTCGAGCAGGCTTACATCGTCATTCGCCCAGGCTTCGGGCGTGGCATGGACATCGCAAAGGACCACGTCCCAATCGCTGCCCTCTCCAAGGCTCGTTTCGGGACCCAGGGCAGGAGCCACACTGGGAGTGAAGCCGGCGGAGGCAGCGAGGTCGGCGAGCAAGGCGCCTCGGTCCGGATCTTCGTCAATGACCAGAACCTTACCGCTATAGGCCATTTCAGACTGCTTTCGTGGATTTGGATGCCCGACCCTACGCCCGCGCGTGGCGGCGGAGCAACTTACGATTCGGGCTTTGAGGAGGATTTCACAGATTTGCCGCGATGCGCTCCCCCGGGCGCGAAGAATCCGGCAATCAAAGCCACTCGGCGCTCCGGCGATGCCGCGCGGCGCGGCTCAGAATTCGTCGTCCCAGGGCTCTTCGAAGTCGGAGAACTCATCGACGACCTTGCCATCATTCACCAGGATTGAGCGTTGCTGCAGGTAGGCGTCGCGCACAAAAATGTAGCGGTCGCCGGTAATGAGTTCGTCCGTTCCCAAAAGACGGGCGCGCCCGTGCACGAGCTCGGTGGCCCAGAGGGTATTGCGCAGACTGCGATTACTCAGCTGCGGCGGCACGGAAAGCGTAAAGGTGTCGACCAGGGTACCGGCTCCGCTGCGCACGGTGCGCGGACCGAAGAGGGGGAGCATGATGTAGGGGCCTTCCGGAACCCCCCAGATCGACAGCGTCTGACCGAAATCCGTGCGATAGACACTCATCCCCATGGACGAAGCGACGTCGAACAGGCCCACAACGCCGATGGTGCTGTTCACCAGGACGCGCCCGCTGTTTCGCAACGCGCCTTCCCAGCGCCATTGGAGCATGGCATTGAGAGCACTTGTCACGTCGTAGAGATTGGCGAAGAAGTTGCTGACGCTGCGCTGCGCCGGGTCGGGCATCACTAAATCGTAGCCCTTGGCGACGGGCCGCAGCGCAAAGCGATCGAAGGTGTTGTTCACGGCAAAGATCGGTCGGTTTAGGGGCTCCAGGGGATCCTCAACCGCCGCTGACGCGCGGGGCGCAATCGCACTCATTACCGCGAGCACGAAGAAAACAGGAGCCATCACAGGCCGCATCGATCGGCGCTGCGTCCAGGCGCGGCGCATACTATTCCACATGCCTGTCTCCGCGCGGATTCCCGGGCCCCTTCATCGACCCCCTGGCGGGCCCCTGAATCCGCTATCCCTCCACGAAATCCAACGCGCCCAAAACGTTGAATTCCCTTAGTTGTTGCCAGGCGAAGCTGAGTAGTTGTGGTTCTTGCATCGCCCATTCTCGCGCCAGTGATTTGATCACCGTCGCCACGTCCTCCGAGGACGCATCGGTCTCCCTAAGGAGACGCGCAGTGGCCGTGTTCAATTCCATGAACTGAACGCTGCCGTCCAATCCACGGTATACCAGTAGATGCGTGGTCGCGCCAGAATCCCGCGGCTGGAATGAGGCTCCTATGCGATGAACGGGATACTGGTAGGCGGCCAGCCGGGCCGTCGGTGCCATCCGGGCCCGGTGTCTCTCGGGCTCGGCTTCAGGCTGCTCGCCGGCGGGTTTGCCAGGACTCACATCGACCGCCAGTTCAAGCCATTCGTAGTGCGCAAGCTCCGCTTCAAACGGGCGTTGCCGCGGCGCCGGGCGCTTCGCGATGTACGCCAGGAACTCCTCGCTGATCCTGAGAAAAAGCGGCGTCTTGCAGTGATGGTGTTGGATAAAACCCCGCACGAGGTCCTCCCAGGCCCCGTCGCTGTAGAGACTGCGCAATACCGGGAAGGCGGAGCTGATGAAACCTTCGATGTTGCGATAGACGAGATCGCGGTAGATCTGCAGGCGCCGTGCTTCGATGCCGGCAGGCGCAGCGCGACCCTGCGGATCGCGCAGAAAGCGCGCCATTTCGCGCTGGGCCTGGGCCAGGGTCTGAGTCATAGCGCGCCAATCCGCGAAGCGTGGCCGGCGGGCTCGTGCCCGTAACGCAGCCCTCGGGTGAGCTCGGCGGCCCGGGGCGTCGTCTCGGAGCGGCTCTGGGCGCTGCGAATCCGTTCGATTTCACCGAGCAGTTCCGACAGTTCCGGAAAATTGAAGTCGCGTTCCAGGAGCGTGGGCGTGACACCGGTCCTCGCGTAGGCCGCATCGAGGAGATCCCAGACGGGATCGATCACATCGGCACCGTGGGTGTCGACCTTCAGGTCGTCGGCCTCGTCGAAGTGACCCGCAATGTGCATGTAGCGCACTCGATCGAGAGGGAGGGCTTCCATAAACTGAACGGGTTCGTAGCCGTGGTTGATACTGTTCACGTAGACGTTGTTGACGTCCAGGAGTAACTCACAGCCGCTTTCCTCTACCACGGCGGTGATGAACTCGGCTTCGCTGAGCTCCCGGTGCGCCTGGGCGTAATAGGAGGCGTTCTCGAGCACCAGCGGGACTCCCAGGCGGTCCTGCACTCGGCGGATACGTTCGCTCACGTAGCGCACCGCTTCCTCGGTAAAGGGTATGGGAAGCAGGTCGTAGAGATGCCCATCGACGGCGCAGTAGGTCAGGTGCTCGCTGTAGAGACTGATGTCGTAGCGACGCATCAGCGCTTCGACGCCGTTGAGTAGCTCCATGTCGAGGGGGTCCGGACCTCCGATATCCAGCGACAGGCCGTGCAGCACGAAGGGAAAGCGCTCACCCAGGGCGTCCAGCCCATCAGCGTAGCGTCCCCCGACGCCAATCCAGTTCTCCGGAGCCAGTTCCAGAAAGTCCACGGCATCATCGTCCATGGACAGCAGCGGGCCCATGAGGGCCCGCCGCAGCCCCAGCCCCGCGCCACGCGGAGCCGGAGCGTTTTCCCGGGGCTGGATCACGCGGCGCCGCACTTGCCTTCGCCGCATTTGCCTTCACCACCTTCGGCCTTGGCGTGATCGGCCATTTCGCCGCCGCACTTACCTTCACCACACTTGCCCTCGCCGCCTTCCGCCTTGGCGGTTTCGGCACCGGCACCACCGCACTTGCCTTCCCCACACTTGCCTTCGCCGCCTTCCGCCTTGGCGCTTTCGGCATCGGCACCACCACACTTGCCTTCGCCGCACTTACCTTCACCTTCGGACTTCGCGTCGCCACATTTGCCTTCACCGCACTTGCCTTCCGGCTGCTGGTCGTAAGAGGCGAGGTCATAACCGCCCTGGAGCAGTTGAGCCGAGAAGGGATTCGCTTCGGCGGACACGATAGGCGCCGCCGCGGTTGCCAGGAACGCAGCGCCGAGAGCAGCCGCAAGGGGTTTCTTAGAAGTCGTTGTTGCCATGATCGTGATCCTCGTTCTTCATTTCCGGGGCGTGTTCGCGCCTGCTTGTCTGAGAAGTGTCATGCGTCAAACAGCCACCCGGTGAAGTACGAGTTCCCTCCCCTTCGCCGCTGCGTGCTCTTGCAACGCACGAAACTGAGACGGGTTCTGGACAGCAAGAGTTTCCGCGCCAGGGCGCGGGAAAGCGCGTATTAATTACGCTTCGAGATGGCGGGCATTGGTGGAACTTTGCCAGGCGTCTACGGTCCGCCAATGCTCCCGCAAACGTTTTACGGAGACCGGCCGGGATGTGCCAAGGTGTTGCGCGAACAGGGATACGCGCAGTTCGTCCAGCATGAGGAAGTAAGTTCGTAGCGACGGAGAAAGCTCTGCTGCTACGGGATTGAGCTCTGCCAGCGGCGCCGCAAGACCGATGAGTTCCCCCAGCGTGGTCTGGTGATCCTGGTCGCGACGAAAGTTTGCGGCCACGCGCTCCGCCCGCACGAGCATCGCCCGGGCATAGCGGGGATAGTGGCGCAGCTCCTCCCAGGGGCGTCCGAGAAAGGCGCCGGGAGCAAACATGCGATCACGCTGCAGGCGCAGGTCCTTCAGTGCCGGCTCGTAGTCGGCACCGCCCGCGGCAACGCGTCGCAGGGCGCCACTCATATGCTCGAGGCTCTGCACCAGCCAGCGTTCCGCATCGTTGGCGAGGGAAGCGGCCTGACCTTTCATGTGCTCCCGGGCCGCTGCGAAGGCCTGCCGATCTCGACAATCACCAAAGCCGATCGCGCTGGCCTCAAGAACGAGCGCCGGCAGGAGAGCATCGAGAATCCGGTCCCGATCCAACTCCAGCGATGCGAGGAGAAGGGTCACCGCGTTGCCGCGCAGGAGTCTCTTTCGCAGCTCCCGGTGCAGCGGACGATCGTCCAGCAACAGGAGCCGCGCCACGCCGCGGCGATGCGCCGCGTAGGCGTCGCCCGGATAGTCGTGCAGGGTGATGTCGACACTGTCGCTGCGATCCACCAGGCCCGGGTAAGCAACAATGGCGACGCCGGCCTGGCGGAAACGAAACTCGGCCGCCAGGGCTTCGAAATCCCACTGCGCGAGTCCCTCGCGCGCCGGAGACCCGGCGCCTCCCTGCGCGACCTGCACTCGGGTCTGCTCCCGAAACTGACCCACGATGGCATCCACGTCCCGGCCCTGGGCGAGGATGCGTCCCCGTTCGTCTACCACGCGCAGATTCATGCGGTAGTAGTCATCGACCGCCTGTTGCCGCCAGTCCTGCTGGCTTAAGGTCGGGCCGCCGAGCGCGGACAGCGTCCGCGACAGCGCATCGATCAGGGGTACATCCTGTGGCTCAAGCTCTACCAGTGCGCGATCAACCCAATCCGGAACAGGCACGAGCTGCCGGCGCTGGGCCTTGGGCAGACCCTTGATCAGTGCAATGCATTTGTCGCGCAGCAGTCCGGGCACAAGCCAGTCCAGGCGCGCCCGGGGCAGACGATTGAGCAGGGCCACGGGCACCGTGAGGGTTACGCCATCACTTTCCTGCCCCGGGGCGAATTCGTAGCTCAGACGGTAGCTCTGCCCGTCCCAGTCCAGGCGGTCGGGAAACTGCTCACCGAGACCACCGGGATCCCGAAGCAGGAGCGTCTCGCGGGTGCAGCGCAGCCGTGCATCGGCGTCTCCGTCTCCTTTCAACCAGTTTTGCAGGGCGGCGGCATTCGTCGCCTCGGCGGGCAGGCGCTCATCGTAAAACTGGAAGAGACGCTCATCGTCCACCAGCAGGTCGCGGCGGCGCAGCCGCGATTCCAGATCTTCGATATCCCGGGCAAGACGCAGATTGTGTTTCAGAAAAGGCGGCGGACGATGCCAGCGACCGGCGACCAGGCCCTCCCGGATCAGCAGCTCCCGCGCCTGCGCCGCGTCGACTTTGGCCAGATGCACGCTGACCCGGTCGCTCACGGTGAGACCGAACAGCGTACTGCGGCGCCAGGCCACCGCCCGGCCCTGGTCGGGCTTCCACCGCGGTTCGTAGTGCTGGTGCTTGAGGAGTCCAGGATTGATGTCGAGGACCCAGTGCGCTTCGATCGCCGCGGCGCTGCGTGCAAACACGCGCTCGGTCTCCACGATTTCTCCGGCCACCAGCCACTTGGGCGGTTTGCGGTACAGCGCGGAACCCGGGAAGAGCTGGAGACTGCGATTACGCGCGCCCCGGTACTCGCGCCGCTCTTCCTGCTGGGCGATGTTTCCGAGCAGGCCCGCGAGCAACGCGCGATGCACGGCCGCATAGTCCACTTCTTCCGCGATGACCTGAGTACTTCTAAGCCCCTGCGCCCGGCACGCCAGCACCAGCTGCCGATGCATGTCGCGCCACTCGCGCATGCGAAGCCAGGACAGGAATTCCGTTTTACACAGACGGCGAAGACGATTCTCGCTCAAAGACTGACGCTGCTCCTCGTAATAGCGCCATAGGGAGAGCAGAGCGAGGAAGTCGGAGCGAGGGTCGCGGAAGCGGGCGTGCGCCTGGTCGGCCTGGGCGCGTTTGTCCGTCGGCCGTTCGCGCGGATCCTGGATCGCAAGCGCGCTGGCGATGATCAGCACCTCGGCGAGCACGCTCTGACGGTCTGCCGCTAGGATCATCCTCGATAGCGTCGGGTCGACGGGTATGGCCGCCATCCGCCGCCCCAGCCGCGTGAGGCGATGGCGGGTGTTCACGGCGCCGAGCTCTTCAAGGAGCCGGTAGCCGTCTCGCACCAGGCGCGCGTCGGGGGGTTCGAGGAAGGGAAACTTCTCCACCTCGCCGAGACCGAGCTTCAACATGGTGAGGACCACAGACGCGAGATTGCTACGCCGGATTTCCGGGTCCGTGAAGGCGGGCCGGGCGAGAAAGTCCTCTTCGCTGTACAAACGAAGGCAGACGCCAGGGCCGACGCGACCACAGCGTCCGGCCCGTTGATTGGCGCTGGCCTGAGACACCGGCTCAATCGGTAGACGCAGGACCCGACTGCGATACGAATAGCGGCTGATGCGCGCCTCGCCCGGGTCGATGACAAAACGAATCCCGGGTACGGTTACGGACGTTTCCGCCACGTTGGTCGCAAGAACGACCCGCAGCCCGCGCCGCTGCCCGCGTCCGAAGACGCGGGCCTGCTCGCCGGCGCTCAAACGTGCGTAGAGCGGAAGCACGTCCAGGTCCGGGGTACCGCGCAGCTGACGTGCCACATCGCGGATATCGCGCTCGCCGGAGAGGAACACCAGCATATCTCCCGCCGGACCGAACTCGCCCGTCTGGACCGCTCGCACGGCGTCGACAACGCGCGTCGGCAGCTCGTCTCGCGCCGCGAGCGGCGCCGGGAGATAGTGCGTATTGATCGGATAGCCGCGCCCGGACACCTCGATCACCGGCGCGTCATCAAAAAACGTCGAAAAGCGCTCGACGTCTATGGTGGCGCTGGTAATGATGAGCTTGAGGTCCGGCCGTCGCGGCAAAAGCCGTTTGAGATAGCCCAGCAGAAAGTCGATATTCAGGCTCCGCTCGTGGGCCTCATCGATAATCAGCGTGTCGTACTGCAGGAGATCGCGATCGCGAGCCAGCTCCATGAGCAGTACACCGTCGGTCATGATCTTTACCGCCGTGGCCTCGCTTACCGAATCCTCAAAGCGCACCTGGTAGCCCACGAGCTCGCCGACCCGCCCGCCGGTTTCCTCAGCGATGCGCTGCGCCACGGTCCGAGCGGCGAGGCGCCGCGGCTGCGTGTGTCCGATGCGGCGCTCTATGCCCCGACCCAGTTCCAGGCAGATTTTCGGCAGCTGGGTGGTTTTCCCCGAACCGGTCTCGCCGGCGACAACCACGACGGGATGGCGGGCGATTGCCTCGGCGATCTCGTCGTGGCGCTCACTGATGGGCAACTCACCCGGGTAGGTCAGCGCGGGAATGGAGCGCAGGGTGTGCTCCTCACCACTCACAGTCATGCACTCCCTGCCGAGACAAAGCCAGGGTACACTGCGCGGCGCTCGACCAGCAGCATGGGAATAGAAGATGACGACCGGGAGCGATGCGAGCCTCGCGGCGAAGACGGGCGTGCGCTACGACGACCTGCAGGAAGGACAGACCTGCGAAATACGGCGGCAGCTCACCGGGGAAGCGATCGATGCCTTCGCACAAGCCAGCGGTGATCATAATCCGCTGCATGTAGATCGGGATTTTGCCATCGCGGCCGGCTTTGGGGATCGCATCGCCCACGGCATGCTGCTCGCGAGCTGGATCTCCGCCGCTCTGGCGGAGCATTTGCCCGGACGCGGCACTCTGTATCTGCGCCAGTCTCTTGAGTTCCGCCAGGCCGCCCTCCCCGGGGACGAGCTGCTGGTCAGGCTCAGCGTCAGCGAAAAGAAGCGTCGCGGCCGCGTGATTCTCTCCTGTCTGATCATCAACGAGGCCACGGGTAAGGAACTGCTGCGCGGTAGCGCCGAGGTCATTGCTCCGTCCTGAGCGACTGGCCCCTCGCCCCCCGCGAAGAGCGGTCCGCCTTCAGGCGCTATCGACGTTGTCCGCGCCGTCCGGCTCAGTGTTCTGGCGCTGAAACTGCACCGTGTCGAGATACGTGAGCTGCAGATGAACCGCGGCCTCGCTGGCGCTGGATTCCGCGACCAGGGATAGAACGCTGGGCTCGTCGTTCTCCGTGGTGATCGCGAACACGTTGAAGACGATGGAGCGGGGATTCTCCTGGTTCTGGAGAATCCGCAGTTCGTCGGGTGTTTTGAGTTTCTCGCCGGCATTGGCAATAAACAGCGCAATGCTGTTGCGGAACGTTGTGAAGTTAAGATTGCCACGGTACAGCTCATGGTTCATCGACAGGTCGAAGCGAACCCTAGCCTTGTCCTCGAGTTCCAGATAGGTGAGAGGGACGACCTTCCCCGCCTGGATGTCGCGAAACTTGTTCTTGGCATCTGTGCGGCTGGCGTCGAGGAGCGCGTTCTTGAGCAGATTGGCGGCGATGGTCAGAAACTTCGCCGGCGGCAGGCTCTTGGTCTCGGAGTTGTACTGCATGAAATCGGGCGGGGTATGCGGGAGGCCGCAGAGTCTAGCGAGTGACGGACCTCGTGGGAAGCGCCGGGGACGCCTTCCGGGCCAACTCCCCCCTTTGAAAGCTGACCCGGGTCCGGGCTGCGAAGCCCATCTTCGAAACCAGGCGTGCTTGCGGGCATCGTACCCCACCGCTTTTGGGAACGCATTTGCTATTCTCGCGGCCCCGAACAACCCGGCGGATTCAACAAAGCTGTGATTCTGGCTCGTGGAGCATTCGCGCCGCTTCCAGGCAACGATCTTGGCTGGGACGCGAGCGGCCATCCCCATTCGGGGCGTTACGGCGATGGCTACTTCGGCAGCGAAGACCCTATCGCCGAGAGTCGTCACGTATTCCTCACCGGCAGCCGGCTCCCCGAACGCTTCAAGACCCATGCCCGACCGCGCTTCGTGGTCTCGGAGCTCGGCTTCGGCTCGGGATTGAACTTCCTCCTCACCTGGGCGGCGCACCGCGACCATGCCCCGCCGTCGCAGCGACTCCACTACATCAGCATCGATCGTCATCCCCTTCGCCGCGCGGAGCTTGAGCGAGCTCTGAGCGGCCACGACGCCCTGGGTCCGGCGAGCCAGGAACTACTCCGGGCCCTGCCGCCGCCGGTGGAAGGCGTGCATCGCCGCTTCTTCGCCGGAGGGCGTGTGCTGCTCGATCTGATCTGGGCCGATGCCCAGAGCGCCCTGGAGGAACTGGCTCACGGCGCGCGGCCCGCCGTGGACGCCTGGTTCCTCGACGGCTTCGCCCCGCAGCGAAATCCGGCCATGTGGACCGAGGAACTGCTTGGCTCGGTCGCGAGCGTGTGTCGGGACGGCGCCACCGTGGCTACCTACAGCGCTGCCGGGGCGGTGCGTCGCGCGCTGCAGCAGGCGGGCTTTGACGTTGACAAACGACCGGGGTTCGCTCGCAAACGTGAAAGTCTTCACGGACGGCTGCGGCGGCGACCATCGGCTCCGGCGCCGCGCCTGACGCCCTGGGATCTTCCCGAAACCGCCCCAGATGCGGACGCGGAGCCTCGCGCTCTCGTCATCGGTGCGGGCCTCGCCGGCGCCCACGCGGCCGCGGCCCTGGTCCGCCGCGGCTGGGATGTGACGGTGCTCGACGCCGGGGGGATCGCCGCCCGAGCGTCGGGCAATCCCCAGGGCCTGCTGTTCAATCGTCTGTCACACCGGCGCTCGGCCCTGAGCGATTTTTCCCTCGCCGCCCTGCTCTTTTCCCACCATCTCTATCGCGGACTTTTCGATCAGGGACTGCTCGAGGAGGGCCGGGATGGCGCCCTGGACGGCTGCCTGCAGACGGCCCCGCCGAGAGGGGATTTTAAGGCGGCTCAAGCGGCGGTGGAGCAACTGCCGGAGCTGGCGGAGGCAATCGGCGCCGCGACGGCGCAGTCCCGCCTTGGCACGACCCCGGGTGAAGGAGGACTGTGGCATCGGGCGTCCGGCTGGCTCTCACCCCCGCGGGTGTGCCGCGCTCTGCTTGCGCTCCCGGGCATTCGCCTGGAGCAGGACTGCGGCAGACTGACCCTTGAACGGCAGAACGGTCGCTGGGAAGCCAGCGATGCACGGGGAACGCGCCGCGCCAGCGCGCCGGTCGTCGTGGTCGCCGCGGGCGTCGGTTGCGTCGATTTTGCGGCGGCGCGGGACTTTGGGCTGCGGATTGTGCGAGGGCAGACGACCCAGGTGCCCGCGGGACCCACCCTGTGCCGCTCGGTCTGTCACCACGGTTACATTGCACCGGCGGTCGATGGAGCACACTGTATCGGCGCCAGCTTTATTCCCGGTGATCACGGACGCGACCTGCGGGTCGCCGAACACCGCAGCAATCTCGATGCCCTCGCTACAGCGCTCCCGGAATGGGCGGCCTACCTCGCTTCGCTTGATCTCGAAAAGCTCGAGGGTCGTGCCGAGCTGCGCTGCGTTTCGCCGGATTACCTGCCTCTGGCGGGGCCGATTCCGCGGCGCGATGCGTTCAAGCAGCGCTACGCGGAGCTGGGCCGGGACGCCCGTCGCATCATTGACCGGCGCGGTGCCTACGAACCGGGCCTGTATCTGACTACGGCCATGGGTTCCCGGGGACTGAGCTACGCCGCGCTTGCCGGAGAGCTCCTCGCCAGCCAGATCGTGGGCGATCCCCTGCCCCTGCCCGCTGAATTGAGTCGGGCGCTGGCTCCCGCACGGTTCCTGATTCGCGCTATTGTTCGCGGCGAGGAAAAGGAAGGAGAACCGCATTGACTCCCGGAATCAGGCGCCCGACATCGCGGGCCTTGCTCCTTTTCGCCCTGCTGGTCGGCCTCGCCGGCATAACTCCCAGCTTTGCCCAGCTCCTGGCAAAACCCGTGGTCTACGGTTTCGAAGTGCTGGAAAAAATTCCCCATCCGCGGGAGAACTTTATCCAGGGACTGCAACTGCGCGACGGCGAGATGATCATCGGCACCGGACTGCACGGCGAGTCGCGGCTGCGAATCTACGATTTCCCGTCCATGGAGCTGCAGCGCGAGATAGAGCTGGCCCCGGAACTGTTCGGAGAGGGCGTGACCCGCGTGGGCGATCGCTTGTACCAGCTCACCTGGAAAGCCGGAAAGCTGCTGGTCTATAACGCGAATTCGCTGGAACTCGTTGAGACCGCAAGCATAGACACCGATGGTTGGGGCCTTACCCACAACGGTGAGCAGCTGATTTACAGCGACGGCAGTGCTTCGCTCCATTTTCTAAACACGGGTGACTACTCCGTGGAGCGGCACCTGCTTGTCACTATTGGAGGTAGACCGCTGCCGCGGCTCAACGAGCTCGAATACATCGATGGAGAAATCTGGGCGAACGTCTGGCAGGCCAACCAGCTCGTTCGCGTCGATCCTCGAAGCGGCGTCGTCACCGGCATCGTGGACCTGCGCGGCCTGTTAGACCCGGCTGAACGCGAACCGGACACCGATGTGCTCAACGGCATTGCCTGGGATGCGGACGCGCGAGCGCTGTGGGTCACGGGAAAGCGCTGGCCGTGGCTGTACCGTTTGCGAATTTTTGCCATGCCCGCCGCGTAAAATGCGCTGCGGCACTCAGCCGCGGAGCGACAAACAGGCTAGAATGCCGCCTTTGTCCAGCTCGGATTAGCGAATGAACAGCCCCAGTCAGCTCCCGGTCGCCCACGACGCCTTCATTCCCCTGCGCCAGGTCCGGATCGATGCGCTTAACCTGCGCATTGAACAATTTGAGCACCGAGAGACCGGCGCAATCCACTACCATCTCGCTGCCGATAACCCAGAGAACGTTTTCCTCGTCGCGCTGCGTACCGTTCCCGAGGATTCCACCGGTGTCGCTCACATCCTTGAGCACACGGCGCTGTGCGGCAGCGAGCGTTACCCCGTTCGCGACCCGTTCTTCATGATGCTGCGGCGCTCCCTGAACACGTTCATGAACGCGTTTACCAGCGCCGACTGGACCGCGTACCCCTTCGCCAGCCAGAATCGCAAGGACTTCCGCAATCTTCTCGATGTCTACCTCGACGCGGTCTTTTTCTCGCGCCTGGATCCGCTCGATTTCGCCCAGGAGGGACATCGCGTGGAATTGGCGGAGGCGGGAAACACCGCGAGCGAGCTCGTCTACAAGGGTGTGGTGTTCAATGAAATGAAGGGGGCGATGAGTTCCGTTGCCGCCACCCTATGGCAAACGCTCTGCCACCACCTGTTCCCCACCAGCACCTATCACCACAACTCCGGCGGTGACCCCGAAGCGATTCCTGATCTGAGCTACGAGCAGCTTCGCGACTTCTACAGCAGCCACTACCACCCGAGCAATGCGACCTTCATGACCTACGGTGACATCAGTGCGGTCGAGCACCAGGGGGTGTTTGAAGATCAGGTCCTTAGCCGCTTCTCCCGCCTGGACGAGCGCATTGCCGTGGGCGCGGAACAGCGCCTCGCGGAGCCGCTTCGGGTCAGCGAGCCCTACGCCTACGACGAAGACGGTACGACCGAAGGAAAAACGCACATCGTCCTGGGCTGGCTCCTGGGCGAAAGCATGAACCTCCGCGACGTGCTCGAAGCGCAGCTTTTGTCCAGCGTTCTCCTTGAGAACAGCGCGTCGCCTTTGCAGCGGGTGCTGGAAACCACGGAGTTGGGCAGCGCGCCCTCGCCCCTCTGCGGCCTGGAGGACTCGCTGCGGGAAATCGTCTTCTGCTGCGGTATCGAAGGCAGTGAAGCCGTTCACGTCGACGCTCTGGAAAACCTGGTGTTGGAAGTGATCACTGACGTCGCTGAGAACGGCGTTGAGCTCGAGCAACTGGAGGCCGTACTGCATCAGCTCGAACTTCACCAGCGCGAGGTCGGTGGAGACGGCATGCCCTATGGGCTCAACCTGATTCTGCAGGCCCTCGGGCCGGCCACCCACTACGCCGATCCTATCCCGGCTCTGGACCTCGAACCGGTTATTGCTTCCCTGCGGGAGGAAATTCGCGACCCCGACTTCATCCGCGGCCTGGCGCGTCGCCTGCTTCTCGACAATGGGCACCGCGTAACCCTGGTCATGACTCCGGACAAGGAGCTGTCGCAACGGCGCATCGACGCCGAGAGAGAGCGCCTCGCTGAACTCAAGGGCACGCTCGATCAAGACGACCTCACAGCGATCGACGCGCAGGCGACAGCGCTCATCGAGCGTCAGGCACAGGACGACGACCCCGGGGTCCTCCCCAAGGTCACGCTGGACGATGTGCCCAAGTCGCTGCCGCGCCTCAGCTACGAGGAGCGCAAGGTGGGCTCCATGCCGGTCACACTGTACGAAACGGGGACCAATGGTCTGGTCTACCAGCAGCTGAGCTGTTCCATAGGCAATCTCTCTGGCGAAGAGCTCGCTATTCTTCCGCATGTGACGGGTATGGCGGCGGAGCTGGGCATCGGGGATCGGGACTACCTGGCCACGCAACATCGGCAGTCCTCGAGCGTAGGTTCCATAAGTGTGTTTACGTCCATGCGCGGCAGCGTCGCCAGCGAACAGGAAGCTCAGGCGAGTCTCGTGCTGTCTTCGAAGGCCCTCCTGCGCAAGAGTCGCGAGCAGCTCGAACTCATGCGCGACACGCTCTTGCATCTGCGCTTTGATGAACTGCCGCGTCTGCGCGACCTCGTCGCCCAGCAGCGCGCCCGGCGCGAACAGTCGATAACCGGGCAGGGCCATTCCCTGGCCATGCTCGCGGCCTGCGCCGGGATGAGTCCGCTGGCTAACCTCAACCATGAACTCTCGGGTATGCAGGGCATCGCCGGTCTGCGGGCCCTGGATGATGAACTGGCGGATGAGAGCGCGCTGGCCGCCTTCGGGGCACGACTGGGCGCCGTGTATTCGAGTCTGCGCGAAGGTGACTGGGAGGCGCTGGTCGTCGCCGAGCCCGAGCGAGCCGTCGCCCTGGCCGAACAGGCCGATTCGCTATGGCAGGAGCTGCCTCGCGGAGATCGCAAGCATCTCAGTCTCGAATCCCTGCGCGAGGCCCGCCGCGAGTGCTGGGTTGTGAATTCCCAGGTCAGCTTCTGTGCCAAGGCCTACCCTACCGTACCCAGCGGCCACGACGACGCGGCGGCGCTCACCGTACTCTCAGGCTACCTGCGCAACGGATTCCTGCACCGGGCCATCCGGGAGCAGGGCGGCGCCTACGGTGGCGGCGCCAGCCACGATGCCAGCATCGCGGCGTTCCGTTTCTTTTCCTATCGTGATCCGCGCATCGCCGGGACGCTCGAAGATTTTGATGCGAGCGTCCGGTGGCTCCTGGAAAGTCCGGCAAATCCGGCGGCGCTCGAGGAGGCGATCCTCGGCGTCATAGGTACCCTGGACAAGCCCGGATCGCCCGCTGGCGAAGCGAAGCAGGACTTCCACAACCGACGCTTTGGTCGCGACTGGTCCCAGCGTATGGCATTCCGGGAATCGGTCCTCCAGGTCTCCCACGAAGATTTGAGACGCGTCTGTGAGACCTACCTCGCGCCTGAAAACGCATCTATCGGCATCGTTACCGGAGCGAGTGCGCGAAGCGAAAATGCGGCCGTGATCGACGATCTGAAGCTCGCGGTGAAAGAGCTCTAGCTGTCTAGCTGCGCTCAAGGGCGCAGCGGCTGGATCCGTACGGGCCAGCGCCAGTCCTTTACCCCCGGCACCGGAATCTCGTCCTCGAGTACCGGGTGACCTACGAGAAGGAGACGACCCGCGGCTGCGGGTCCCGCAGCACCGGTCTGCGTGGGGATCGAGCCGGCAACACGCGCGCGGGATGCGGAGGCCGAAGCGCCTTCGAGCGCACGGCGAAATGTCCACTCGGCCATTCGCCGGTGACCCCAGGTGGGATCGGCCAGTAAGGCCACGCCGTCCGGTGACACCGCGCGCAGCACGGAAAAATGGTCGCGCCCTTCCGTACGAAGCGCAACGATGACCGGTCTGCGCAAGCCCTTCAGTGACTCCGTCGGCACGGCCACGCCCTGGGCGAGAAAGCCTCTGCGTCGAGCCAGCGTCGCCAGGTCAGCAAAGCTGATGCGGCGCCTTTGAGTACGCCAGGTGTCGCCCAGCTCGGCAAGAAGCTCCGCTTCGGTCACGCTGACGCCGTGCCAGTTCATGAGCGTGGCCAAGGCGGCAAGACCGCAGCTGAAGTCGTAGGCCTGGCGCACGAGCCCGGAGTCGCGCCGCTCGACCCAGCTCTGAAACGCGAATTCGGATTGGACGGTCCGGATTGCGCTGCTGTCGTTCGCCGCGACCGCATTGACGATTAAGGTGAGCAGTACGCAGGCGCAGCCTTTCGCTGCCGCGAGGCGTCGGGGGATACCAAGAGCCTTTTCCATCCGTGAGGCGCCCCTGGCTAAATCCGGGGATCTTTGCCGGACAACGGTTTCGCCTCGCCGTCCAGGCCCAGGGCCGCCTTCAGCGCACGGCGTATCAACAATTCGCCCAGCCAAACCCCGACAGCGTAGACCGCCAAAGCCACCGAAGCGGCCGTGGCCGGAAACCGCCCCGTCAACTCATAGGTCAGGTAAGCAAAAACAGTGAGCGGAAGCAGCATAAGCAGCACGAAGAAACCGAAGCGGTTGTAGCACCTCTCGTAGGCGGCGCGCGAACGCAGATCGTCATTCAACTTTGCCAGCGGGCCCTGCCTGGGTGACTGAGCTTTCTTCATGGTTACCGTCGAAACCTTTGTATAGCTGTGTAATGGGAGTCGCCATGGATACGGTATGCCATGGCGACCCCCGGACGCGCCACATCAAATGCGTCCGTTACCCCCGTGACCTAGCGAGGAATGTGATTCCGCCCGTTGCAGCTCGGGCACACACCCCCACCGCCACCACCATTCGCCGCGGTGATCGTGGGCACATAGGTGCCCCAGAAAAACGTCGCGAGGCCGACATCGATCGTGACCACGGCGGCAATAAAGGGCCAGAGTTCTCCCTCCGTGTCGGCCATGGCGCGCCCGTCGAGGACCTGTACGTCTTCGACCGTTGCCAACGAGAACGTGCTGTCGATCAACCCATACCCGTCGGTCGCCTGTACACCCGCGGCGTTTGCCGCGGCGGCGCCGCTCAGTCCAAGTATCAGCGCAGCACCGCGCACTGCGCTGGCGGCAGCGCTAACTCCTCTTTGTTGCAACATCATCTTTCTCCTTGCCTGTGAAGGCGTTCATCGTTTTGTGGTCTTCCGTTCACTTCCCCATAGCCGAAGCCCGAGGCATCGGTTCATCCCGACTCAAGGCGTAGTTCTGGTCCGATCGAGGAGCACCGGCACTCCGGTGTCAGCGTTATCAGACGTGCCGGAACCCGGCTCTCGCTAGAGCGGAATACGATTCCGACTGTTGCACGACGTGCACACGCCCCCTCGCCAGGGTCCGATCACCCCGGGCACCACCGTAATCCACTCATAGGTCGCCAGGGGACGCCCGACCGCGGACGGGGAAAACGCATGGGGCCAGAGTTCGCCCTCCGTCTCGATCATCGTCCGCTCGCCCAGGGCGCGTACCTCCCGCACCGTTACCTGAGAGAACGTGTTTTCGATGAGTGATTGGTCGCTGCCGGGCGACGCACCATCGGCGTGAACCGCGGCGGCACCGCCCAACCCCAGGACCAGCGCCGCGCAGCGTGCGGCGCCAGACGCACAGAAAGTCGCTTTATCTTTACTCATGAATATCTCCTCGCCTCGTAAGGCTGTTGCTGTTTCATCCGCTGTCATTTGCTTCCCCCTCCCTAAAGCTCGAAAAACCACTCCAGCCCAATACCCACCGCCGCGCTGCCTATGTCTCCACTCAGGAACAGGTTGCTCCCCGGCGTCGGTGCGAGACCGATACCCAGGCGCAGCCCGAGGTCGTGGCGCGGCGCGAGAAGACGCCCACCGTCCAGGCGGGTCGCCGCATGACGGCTGAACGTCAGGCCGGTCAGAAGCGTGACCCTTGGATTCACCGCGAAATTGACCATGGGTTCGACGCGCCAGCTCGGCCCCGGTGTAACCTTGCGGCCGTTGTCGGCAAAGGCCGATCGGCGATGGACCGACGCCCGCAGAGACAGCACGACCGGATCGATGCTCCGGTACACCGTTGCGGCGAACACCCCGCCCGCGGAACGATCGGTCTCCCGGGCCGATGGCAGGAACAAGTCCCAGCGGGCTTCCGTAAGCAAAGCCGGCCAGCGGCCTTCCGAGTGCAGCAGCCAGGTGCTGCCCATGCTGATTATCTGTGTCCGATCCCGACCAAAGTCACCGGGGACCCGTCGATCCGTCCGGCGCTGAGAAACCCCCGCGTTGACCTCCAGCTTCGCGGTGATGCCATAGCGCAGCGACGTCCGCAGGCCGAGATCCCGGAGCTCGCCGACCGGCTGATGAGCGCTGCGCTCGTCGATACCTGCCGTAAGCTGCCAGCGGGAGGCGTCCATGATGAGCTGTTCGATGCTCAGCGGAGCCTGAGCCGCTGCGCGTGGTGTCACCGCGCAAATCGCCGTGGAGATGAACAGGTATACAGTGATGAAGACACCGCGAGACATGATTGGCACTCCCTGAGCGAACAGGGCTCAAGCATGCTTCCGCCGCGAGAATCGAACCACGTCCGATGCGCCCTGCTACCTCATCGAATTGGGCTGCACCCTTCTTGCCGACGCCGGGCAGGCATCTCATACTCGCCGCCGGTTTCATCCAGGGGTGGTCCATGCAAAAGGTCTTGCGATATGTCCGTGGAGCTCTGGGGGCGGGCTTGTGCATCGCAGTGGCAGGCTGCGCCAGCTATACAGCGGATTATCAACAGCGCCTGCTGGACACGCTCCCGAGCGCGCGCGGCGTGGTGTTTGAGGACCTCGAGAAATTCCCTGGCGACGTGCTCTGCGGAACCTACACGGCACGCAATTTCACCACCAACGCCTCCGATACCAAACCGTTCGCCGTCACGCCAAGCCGTGTTTTCCAAAACCCCAGCCAGGCACAGCTTGCGGTGTACTGCAGTCGCGATGCGGCCGGGGCACTCTTTGCGCGCTATGGCATCGGCGGACCGGACGCCGACTGGACAGCGATCGAGCAGGTGCTGGAGGACCAGTCACGGATCAAGACGTCTGTCGATGCCTTCTATGGCGCCAACGCCTACCCCCCTCGCCAGCTTGACCATATGCTGGACGGCGACTACGGCATCAGCGATGCAAAGGTGCTTATCGATCCCTGGGGGCGCCCCTATAGCTACAATCCGGGCCTCGCCGGCCGCAGCCTTCCCAGGATCAAACTCGAGACCTTCGGACGTGACGGAAAACCCGGGGGAAGCGGTGCCGACGCGGACATTTCCCTGCAACACATGGACGAAATCAGCCATGTCCTGCGCCTTCGGAACTGATCGGCGCTCAGACAGGCGTCAGGGGAAAGATTTTCGGCAGCAGTAGGATGACCACCGTGGAATAGGCCAGGGACACGGGGAAACCAAAGCGCAGGTAGTCCCGGAAGCGATAGCCGCCGAGGTTCTGCACCATGAGATTCGTTGTATAGCCGTAGGGCGTGAGGAAGCTGGCGCTCGCACCATAGGCTACGGCCATGGCGAAAGGAAACACGCTGACGCCAAAACTCTCCGCAAGACCGTAGGCCACGGGAAAGGCCAGGGCCGCCGCCGCGTTGTTGGTCATCAGCTCGGTCAGGCACAGCGTTCCCAGGTACACGCCGGCCAGGGCGAAAACGGGGCTGCGGTCGGCAAGCCAGATGTGGATAAGATCTGCCGCGCGGTTTACCAGTCCGGACTGGCTCAGGGCCTCGGCCAGCACGAGGGCTGACACGATGATCATCCCGATCTCGAAGGGGAAGCGGCGGCGCAGTTCACCGGCCCGTATCACGCCCAGGCCAAGCATAGTCACCAGCAGCGCCGCGAGCCCTTTGAGCAGTTCGATAACGCCCGCGGCCGCGCCTACGATCACCAACAGCATGGCCACGCCAATCAGCGTATCAACAGCGGGCGGCAGGCGGCGCTCCACGCTTCGGTCGCCCACCACGAGAAAGTTTTTCTCCACATTTCGCCGGGCGTAGAAATCCGCTCCGGTGGCGAGCATCAGGCTGTCGCCGGCCTGCAGACGAATACCCCCAAGCTGTCCGGAGAGACGCTGTCCGCCCCGACGCAGTCCGACCACCGCGGCATCGAACAGGGACCTGAACCCCGACTCCTTGATGGTGCGCCCCTCAACGGTCGCTCCCGGCAGCACGATTACCTGGACCAGGTTGCCCCGCAGCAGGCCCTCGTCGGTGGCGAAGGTTCGAAGACCGGAGAAGCGCTCGAGAAGGCTGACCCGCTCGATGTCACCGGAGAAGATCAGCTTATCGCCTTCCTCGATGTACTCCGCCGGAGACACGGGGGAAATCAGGTGGTCACCGCGCACGACTTCCACCAGGAACAGCGACTCCAGTTCACGCAGTCCGTTAGCCGCGATGCTGCGGCCGATAAGTTCGGAGCCCTCGGTTACGCTTGCCTCCACCAGATACTCAGCGATGGAAACGTCCTCGCGACGGTGTCGCGGGAGCAGGCCCGTAGCGCAGAACATGGCGGCGACGGCAGCGAGGGATGCGGCGGCGCCCAGGGGAAGAAAATCGAAGAAGGCCAGCCCCTGACCCGTCGCGTCTTCCAGGAAAGAGCTGACAATAAGGTTGGTGGACGTACCGATCAGGGTCATTGTTCCGCCGAGCACGGCGGCGTAGGAGAGCGGGAGAAGCAGGCGACTGGGCAGATGTTCGTTGCTGCTGCGCAGTGCGTTCGACAGCGCCGCCACCACGGCCGTATTGTTCACAAGCGCCGAGAACAGCGCCGTTACCACCGTCACACGCAGCAGCGTTGCCCGGTAGCCTTTCACCACAAGCCCCTGGGCAAGGCGCGATAGCCAGCTCAGTTTTTCAATTCCCAGGGAGACCAGGAGCAGGAGCAGGAGCGTAATCAGCCCGGTATTCGTACCTTTTTCCAGCACGGTCTGCGTGTCCACGAGTCCTACGAGATAAACGCTGCCCATGGCGCCCATGAACAGCCAGGACGCTGCAATGCGGGTAAACACCAGGCCGTAGAACAGTCCAAGAAAGACGGCGGCGGTAAACAGTTGCGTAAGCATGTCGGGGGCGCTCATTCGAAGACGCGAGGATACGCGCTGGCGAAGCTGCTTGCCACGACATGGCGATCGTTTACACTTCGGCCCCGCTGTGCGATCCGCCCAGCCCCGCCCCCGGGCCAAAACAGTTCAAGCAAACCAGTCAAGCCACTGGTTCAAGCCACTGGTTCAAGCAACAGTTTCAAGCAACACGTTCAAGCAACAGGTTCAGGCAACCATTGCGGACGAAAAGGAAAAGGAGAAACAGATGATCGGATACGTGACCCTCGGCGTCAGCGACATGGAGCGGGCAAAAGCGTTCTACGGGGAACTGCTCAAGGACCTCGGCGCCTCCGTGCTGTTTGACATGGAGCGTATCGCTTTCATCGGCAAGAGCATGCAGGAGCCCATGGTCGCCGTGTGTATTCCCTACAACGAAGAAGAAAATCATCCGGGGAACGGCAACATGGCGGCCATCGCGGCGCCGAGCAAGGAGGGCGTGGACGCGCTCTACAACAAGGCCATCGAACTCGGCGCGACCTGCGACGGCGAGCCCGGCCAGCGCATCCCCGACATGTTCTACGGTGCCTACGTCCGCGATCCCGATGGCAACAAGCTCGCCTTCTTCCTCTTTGGCTGAAGCGTTTCGCAGTCCGCCGCGGAGCCCCCGGCGCGATCCATCGATCATGGCAAGGCTTGCCGGAGCTGGGCAGAATGCGCCGCCGTCATGCAACTGCTGAAGTCGATTGAAACCGGGATTCGCGCCTGGCGGAACCGGGTGATCTCCCCGGCCCTGCATCGCGGCGACGCGGTCCACTGCCCGGTCTGCGGGGGCAACTTCGCACACTTCCTGCCCGCCGGCACAGGCGCCCGCGCCCGTCCCGGGGCCGTTTGCCCGCGCTGCCGGAGCCGGGAGCGGGATCGCCTGACATGGCTGTTTCTCCGCGACCGGAGCGACACCCTCTTCCGCCGTCACATGCAGTTTCTTCACATCGCACCGGAACCCCGTCTCAGCAGTTTCTTCTTCAACCTGATCGACGAGGGCTACATCACGGCGGACCTGATGCGTAAGGACGTGTTGGTGAAACTTGACGTCCAGGACATGGTGTATCCCAACGAAACAATGGACGCGATCTACTGCAGCCACGTTATGCAGGATGTTCCCAACGACCGGCGCGCTCTAGCCGAGTGTTTTCGCGTGCTGCGACCCGGCGGCTGGGCCGTGCTGAACGTACCGATTTTTGAACAGACCACCCAGGAGACCGATGCCCCCGGAAATCAGCGCGCGCGCTGGGACAAGCGTCCCGACGAACACGTTCGTGCCTACGGGCTCGACTACGATGAGCGGCTGCGAGAGGCGGGCTTCGAAGTGAGCGTCTTTTCGCCCGCTGATCTTGAACCCGATGCCGACGTCCGAAAGCGTCTCGGCATCGACGGCCCCCGCACGGGCTTTGTGCACTACGTCGAGCGCCCGGCCTCCGACGAAAAGGCGTAGCCCATCAGTTCGATCTCGCGCTGGTAGAGCTCGGCCACCCGCCGACGCGTTTCTTCATCGTAGTAATCCGCGTAGGGCTTGCGCTGGGTGGCAACGCCGGTTTTTTCCCGCGGCAGCGGTTCCGGAAGCTGCAAACCAAGGCGTTCGCGAAGCTCCGCAAGCGCCGCGGAGAGCTCCCGAAACTCGAAAATCCGATCGACGATCACAGCTCCATCGTCGCAGTAGAGCGCGCTGTCGACAGGCAGGCGATGGGACTTATGCTCGATGTAGTCGGCGAATTCCGGCATCGATCTTTCCTGCCCGTGCTTCTTCCACAAGTAGTAGGAGACGGTCTTGTCCCAGGGATTCCGTTCGAAGCAGAAGGTGAAGTAGTCACGCCAGATGTCCTCGCCCACGAGCTCGCGTATGCGCCAGGCCGGCATGTGTTCGTAGTAATAGGCTCCCAGGAGCGGCGAGTGCCGGCCCACCAGCTTGCGCAGCATCCGACTGCCACGATAGGCGGAACCCAGCCGCGACGTGGGACCGTAGTTCCGCGGTATCCCCGTCGCTATGTTGTCTTCCATGTGCGAGACGACGTCGTGGGGTCCGCACTCCGAGGCGAGCGCAACCTCCAGCGAACTGCCGGCCGTTTTGTGGGTCTTCACGAAAATGAAGCGGTGACGATGGCTGATGATCATGCTGTCGCGTCCCCGGCTTCGTCTCTCACAGCATCTCCCTCGGCTTCGCGCTCTTCCCGGGTCTCGCACAGCGCAAAAAGATACAGGCCAATGAACAGCCACAGCAGCGATGACGACCACGAGGAGTACCACGCCGAATGCGTATTCACCGGAAACAGGGTGCCCGCCAGGGCAGCGGCGTAGGGAAGCGCTCGAGATCGCGCTGCCGGGCCGGCGCTGAGCCAGGCCCGCCCGAGCAACAGCAGCATGAGCACGTAACCACCGACGCCGATAACGCCCGTTTCCGAAAACAGATCGAGAAGCAGCTGATGGGCATGCGAAGCCTTCGCACCCTTGGCGTCGGGAAGCGGCTGCGCCCAGGGATCGTCGGCGGCAGCGTAGTCCGGATAGGCATAGCGGAAACCGCGCGGACCGACACCGTTTATCCAATGGTCGCGGCCCATGCGCCAGGCTGTCGCCCAGATTGGGAGACGGATACCCGTGGCCCGGTTTAGGGTCTCGTAGTCAGGATTCTCCACTGCGGTCACGATGACGCTGCTCCGCTCGCGTACCCAATCGCTGTAGATAAACGCGGCACTCGCCACGGCGGCCACGGCGATTCCCGCGACCAGGCCCCGGCGCAGGCCCAGATGACCCCGCAGCGCAAAATAGAGCGCAAGCAGTGAGAGCTCGACGACGGCGCATATCCAGGCCGCCCGCTTCCCGGACAACGCAATGGCGGCAAGAATGAGTAACAGTACCAAGGCTGCAACCGGTGTCGGGCCACTGCGCAGCGAGCGCACAAAGGCGACGGGCATGAACAGCGCAAGGCTTGCGCCCAGCTTGATGTTGTCATCTTCACCGAAGACACCGTTCACATAGCCTTCGCCAACACCGTAGCCCAGCAGGTTACGCCCGGAGTAGAACTGCCAGATGGCATCTAAAGACCAGAGGCTGAGGAGCAACGCCACGGCGAGGCCGAAACCACTCAGCGTGACTTGCTGCATCCGCTGTCGATCCTGCGCCATGGCGTACAGACTGATCATGGCGACGCAGAAAAGGCCGTAGCGAACGCCGCCCAGCGAGGTGCGCAGGCTCTTTCCGCTCTCCACCGCGTCGGGAAGCGCCAGCAGCATCGGGATGGTGTAGGACAGCCAGATCAGGAGCAGCAAACGCCAGGGCAGGCGCTCGTCGCGGGGGAGGCCCAAGAGCATCATGGCGCCGAGCAGCGAGAGCAGTCCCAGAGGAAGCTCAACGAGGCGACCGAAGGGCAACAGGGCGACAGCCGAAGCCAGAAAGTACAGCAGCAGATGCGTTGGCGCGAAGGTCATCGCCCGGTCCGTGAAAGAGCGGCGCTACTATGCGCGGCAAGTTGCGGCCAGTCAAAAGGCATCTGCGCTAAACTTTGCACAAAGGTTCTTCGCCCTGCCCCATGTTGAAATTCCGCCACACCCGCCCCCTCTTCGTCGGAGGGACGCGTTACTGCTTCCAGCATCCGGAACACGCCAATCGCTGCGTGAAAGTGCTGCGCCCGGATCGCACCGGGGCGGCGCGTAAACTGCTGCGCCGAGACTTCAAGAAGTTTCTTCCTGCGCGCTATCTCGACGATCAGCTCAAGGAAATCAAGGCCTACAACGCCTTGATGCCCCGGGCCAGTGAAGCGCTCTGGCGCCATGTACCGCGTTACCACGGTACGGTAGCTACGGACATGGGTATTGGCATCGTGACTCAGCTCATGCGCAACAGCGACGGGAGCTGGCCGCGAAACCTCGAACAAATGCTGCCCGAGGGTGTAAGCCCGGAGCTTCAGGCGGGCATGGATGAATTCGCCCGCGCCGTGCAGGAACAGCGCATCCTCAGTCGCAACCTCCTGCCACACAACATTATCGCCGTTCGGGAGGAGGACGCGTACCGCGTGATGCTCGTGGACGGGATCGGCAACAGCGAGCTTGTACCGCTGTCCAGCTATCTGGATTTCTTCGCGGCGCAAAAAACGGCGCGTAAAGTGGCGCGTTTCCGCGAACGCTGCGCCGAACTGCTGCCCGGCTGAGACGCGAGCGCCGCAGCTTCGAAATTGACCTTGCGGCCCGCAGGTCGTAGCTTAGCGGCCCCTCCATCCGGTAATAGAACAATGAGCAAGGCAATTCCACGGGATAACGCGAACGACTACAACGCGGACATCGTCGCCGAGCGGCAGCGCTTCATTGAAGAAACCACGGGCGCCAAGCTGAATCACACCAGGCAGTTCTCCTTCGACCCGGAAGACATGGCGGGCAACATCGAGAGCATCTTCGGCGTTGCCCAGATTCCCATCGGCATCGCAGGTCCGCTCCTGATAAATGGTGAGTACGCCCAGGGGGAGTTCTATGTGCCCATGGCGACGGTCGAGGGCACCATGCTCGCCAGCTACAACCGGGGCATGAAGGTCATCCGCGAGGCCGGCGGCGTGACCACCACCGTTGTGGGTCAGGCTATGCAGCGCGCGCCCTGCTTTGTGTTCCGCAACGCCCGCGACGCCCGTGATTTCGAGCAGTGGCTGGTCAACAACTTCGAAAAAATCAAAGAAGTTGCCGAAACCACAACGTCCGTGGGCAAGCTCAACGAGATCGAACACTACTGCGCGCACCAGTTCGTCTACACGCGTTTCGATTACAGCACGGGGGACGCCGCCGGCCAGAACATGACCAGCCGCGCCACGTTCGTAGCCTGCGAGTGGATCCGCGAGAATTATCCGGCTCTCAAGAACTACCTCCTCTCCGGCAATTTCGATACGGAGAAGCGCACCTCCTCCGTGAACCTGCTGAAGAGCCGCGGCAAGCGTGTCACCGCGGAGATCACGATCCCCCGCGAGGTCATCGAGCGCAACCTGCGCATCACGCCGGAGGCGATGCACTACGGCCAGGGCATCACGACCCTCGCCTCCTTTATGACCAACTCCTCGAACAATGCCGCGCACCCGGCGAACGGTCTGGCGGCCCTTTACCTCGCGACCGGTCAGGATATCGCCAATATCGGCGAATCGAACCAGTGCACGGTGTACAACCGGGTAACGCGCACCGGGGACTACGAGTTTTCGATCACGCTACCGGCGCTCATCGTCGCCAGCTACGGCGGCGGCACTAACCTGCCGACCCAGCGCGAGTGCCTGGAGATTCTTGGCTGTCACGGGAAGGACCGGGCGCTCAAGCTCGCGGAAATCGCGGCGGCGCTGGTAGTTGCCGGCGAACTCTCGCTCGGTGCCGCCACGCGGGTCGATAAGGTCACACGCCAGAACGAGTGGGTGGATGCGCACGAGCGCCTGGGCCGCAATCGTTAACCGATAGTGCGGCCCATCAAGGGCAACGCCGCGTGTCAGTAGCCGCGTTCGAGGTCGATGACGCCCTCCAGCTCCGAGCCGCTGCAGTAGCGCTGGAGGTTGGCGAGGAACAGTTTGGTCACGGCGTCCAGGGATGTGGGCGCGGCGCTGTGCGAGGTGATGTATAGCCCGGGCAGCCGCCACAGCGGGCTTTCCCTGGCAAGCGGCTCTTCGTCGAAGACATCCAGCACCATCGCCGACAGCCGGTTGCCTTCCAGGGCCGACAGGGCGTCGTCAAGCACGAGCGCATTGGCGCGACCGCCGTTGATCAGTATGGCGCCCGATGCGAGGCCGTCGAGCAGCGCGGCGTCGACGAGGCCGTCAGTACCTGGCGTGTCCGGCAGCACCAGGGCGAGGACATCCAGTCCCGCGCCAAATGCCAGCCGCTCCCCGGTGCCGTAGCAGCGCGCGAACCCCTCCACTCGCCGGCCGTCGCTGTTCAGTCCCACGACCTCGGAAAAGAACGGGGCGCAGCGCCGGGCAACTTCCGCTCCGATACTCCCGGTGCCGGCGATACCCAGGCGAAGCCCCGCCAGACCATCGTCGCGACGAAAATCCCAGTGCGTGCTCGCCGCGTAGTGCAGGATCGAGCGCCGCAGCGCCAGGGACCAGCCGAGCACGTACTCGGCCATGTAAGCGCCGAAGATTCCCTTGACGCCGGTAAGCTGAAAATCGCGCCGCGGCTGCGCCACCAGCGGCGTGATTCCGGCCCAGGTTGACTGGACCCAGCGCAGCGCTGGCAGTCGGGGCAGAAGCGCGACGATCCGGTCCGGGGCCCCGAACAGCACTTCGACCTCGCTGAGCGCGGCGTCGGGAGTAGCGGCGCCCGCCTCGATAACATCGATGGAATCGGGCAGGAGCGGCACCAGGGCGTCACGCAGCTGCGCGGCGTAGTCGCTGGCGACGGCGATGCCCAGGGGTTCCTGGCGCTTGATTGAAGACACCCGGCGTCGGCGCGAAGCTTGTCAGGCGCCCGCGCTGCTCGGGCGCGCCAGGGTCAGGGGCGACACAAAGCCCGGGGGTTTCAACGCAAGCACGGGCGTTCCACAGCCGGCGAGGATGGATTCGGTCGTCGCACCGATCAGTACCCCGGGATTGGCCGAAGTGCCGACCGTGCCGAGCACGAGCATGCCTGCGGCAACGTCATCGACGACCCGGAACACCGTTTCGACCACGGGCCCTTCCAGGAGATGGGACTTTGTCATCGCTGGATCCGGGGCCATGCTTTCGATGCGCTGCGTGATGCGGCGAAACCATTGCTCGCTGTCCCGGCGCTGTTGGCGCAGGTAGGCCACCCGGTCCGACTCGTCGAGGCCGAGGGCGGGATCTTCGAGAAGATCAACACCATAGGGAAGCCAGGCATGCAGCACGTGGAGTTCGCCGCCGCGGGCATCAGCCAGGGCGAGGCCCGTTTCGGCCAGGGTCATGGCAAAGGCCTCGGCGGCCGTGGTTTCCGCGGTCAGTTCGCGATCCAGCGCCAACACCACGTTGGCGCTGTGCGCACTCTGCTCCGGGTGCAGGGCCCAGACCGTGCATGGACACTTGCGCATGAGATGCATGCCTGTGGCGTTAAGGCCGATACCCGTAGCTATCTGCACGGGCTCGCTGATGTGCACAACGAGGTCGAAATCCTGCTGAACGACCTGCTCGGTGATAGTGACAAAGGGGGCGCCGCTGAAGACCGAGTAGTCGATGACCGTGTGTTCCGCGAAGCGGTCAACGATGCGGCGCAGGCGCTGGAAGGCGCGGGCCCAGCGCAGCTTGCTCAGACGATCGACGACCCCCCGGGAGTCCTGGCTGTTTGGCGTCGGTTCAACAATCTCGCAGACGGTGATGGCTGCGGCGTGGGCTTTGGCGACGGCAACCACCTGGCTCAGGCAGGCTTCGTCGTCGACTTCGGCATAAACCAGGATATCCCGGAACTGCTTCAAACATCGTCTCCATGGCGGGTTGCATGCGGCTAGAACTCTGAATCGCTAGGCGCAGGCCGCATCTTGCACGCTGGCGGGCTCCCAGTGAAGGCCACCGGCATAGCGCAGCGCCACGGATCCGCCGTCATAGAGGGCGAACAGGCTGAAGCCGCCCTGCTCAAGGAGCCGGCGGAGCCCGGGCCGTCGCTCCAGCACCAGGTTGATGGCGGTGATGGGTGCGGCCACCGTGGCCCGAGGCTTCAGTGGACCGGTCGACGCCTCCGAGGAACGAGCCCGCGGGACCGCGCCTTGCGTGGCGGCGATCAGCCTCTGGACTCCTTCCTCAAGCACGCGCTCGAGCAACTGGTAACGACCGTCATCGACGCCCGTGTAGTCGAGCTGGGTGCAACTGCAGGGTCGCGACGCAACACCGCCGTGGGAGCTTCGCTGGAGCTTGCGAGCCGCTGCGCCGCCCCGAAAATCCACGCGAAGCACGGTGGCCGTGGCGGGTGCGTCGAGGGCATCGGTTGCCGGCGAAAGCGGCTGTACATCGGTGCCCTGGCGCGCTCGGGCAGGAGGGTTGAACTGGTAAACGTTCATGGCGACAGCGCCTCCGCGACGCGGGTTTTCGCGGCCGGAAGGCCACACCACGGCGACCTTACGGCAGCGTGTTGCAGATAAAAAATTGAATGTTTAAATCTATCGATTAATATTTATTTAATTTTAGAGCGATATCGAACGTGAGATTTCCGACTTATGTCGTTGAATTATAAACATTTAAAGTATTTCTGGACGGTTGCGCATGAAGGCAGCCTTGCGCGGGCATCCGAGACATTGCACATCACGGCGCCGGCCCTGTCCGTGCAAATCCAGAAGCTCGAAGAGCAGCTCGGTCACCAGCTTTTCGAGCGCAAGGGACGCCAACTGGTCCTCAACGAGGCCGGACGCGTGGCCCTGGATTACGCCGATACCATCTTTACCGCCGGCGCCGATCTTGTAGGTACGTTGAAGGGGTTCGATGCGCGCTCACGGCAGATCGTTCGCGTCGGCGCCATGGCCACCCTGTCGCGAAACTTCCAGGTCGACTTTCTCGCGCCGCTGCTGCAGCGGGAAGATATCGACATCGTCGTGCGCTCCGATGGCCTCGGCGTATTGCTGGAAGAACTCGACACGCTGCAGCTGGATGTGGTGCTCGTGAACACGCCCCCGACGATCAGCCACGACGTGCCCTGGCTTACGCACCTTATCGCTGAGCAGCCGGTGAGCGTCGTCGGCTGCCCCACGCGAGTCCGAAGCGGCCGCGACGCCCGGGAGATCATTGCCACCGAGCCGCTGATCCTGCCGTCGACCGCCACCGGCATTCGCAACACTTTCGATGCGTGGCTGGCGCGGGAAGGCATCAGCCCTCGCGTCGTGGCGGAAGTCGATGACATGGCGATGATGAGACTCATGGCACGGGCCGATCATGGCCTGGCGGTGGTCCCACCGATTGTGGTTCGAGGCGAACTACAGAGCGGTCGTCTTGTGGAGCTTGAGCATTTTGAAACGCTCCGGGAGAGCTTTTACGCCATCACCCTGAAGCGGCGCTTCGAGAACCCCCTCGTTCGCGAACTCCTGGAGGAGCACTACCGGCCGCCGGAACCCTCGCTTTCGAACACCGGCTCACAGCGGCCGTAGTACTGCGAAGCGCGCAACTCGCCGAGACCGCCGATCATGGCGTGGCGGCTGTGCACGCTCTTGTACAGATCGCTCTCATCGAAGGCATCGAAGACGATGGCGGTAACGTAGAGCCCTTCGTTCCCCGTGTTCTGCATTACGGTCAGGTGACGCTGGGAGAAGCGCAGTTCCAGATCCGCGACGAAGTCGCCGCTGCGCACGAAAGCCGTCTCCGCCTCGCGGTCGATGGTGAAGCGCATACGCAATTCCTCCTCGGCATCGCGCAGTCCTCCTTCCGGATCGGCCATCCTGGGGTAGCTGCAGTCCAGTGATACCGGCGCTGCTTCGGCCTGCACCCCCGCAAGCTCAATAAACGCGCAGGCGACGAGCGTTGCGCGCGCCAGGCGCCGGCGTTGTCGGCGGGGAAAAACGAAGAGGGTACAAAGGCCGGGCCAGAATCCCGGACCGAAAAAGGACGATAAGGACAAACGGACCATAGCGCGCTGCACAGCCTGCAATAAACGAATCTACCCGCGCAGCGTACAGCGCCGGGTCCGCGGCGCGAATGCTACTTTCGCAGCAAAATCGGGCCGGGGACTCGACCGTAGCAATCCGTGCCAACCCCGACCGCGCGGGGCGGCCCGGCTCAGGCCGCCTCGTCGTCGGCCTTCAGCGCACCGCGGCGCATCTGATCGCGCTCCATGGATTCAAACAGCGCCTGGAAGTTACCTTCTCCGAAGCCTTCGTCTTCCTTGCGTTGAATGAACTCAAAGAAGATGGGGCCGATAAGCGTCTCGGAAAAAATCTGCAGGAGGAGGCGGGGACTTTCTCCCTCCGTGCTCCCGTCGAGCAGAATTCCGCGGGCCTGGAGTTCGTCGACAGGCTCACCGTGGCCCGGCAGGCGCTCCTGCAGCATCTCGTAGTAGGTTTCCGGCGGCGCGGTCATGAAAGGAACGCCGCGCTCCTTGAGCCGGTCCCAGCATCGCGGAAGGTCGTCGCAGGCAAAGGCTATGTGCTGGATGCCCTCGCCGTTGTACTCGAGCAGGTACTCCTCGATCTGACCGCCAGTGCCGCCCTCCTCGTTCAGCGGAATACGAATCTTGCCGTCCGGTGCCGTCATGGCGCGGGACTTGAGGCCGGTGTACTCGCCCTTGATATCGAAGAAGCGGATCTCGCGAAAGTTGAACAGGCGCTCGTAGTAGCCGGCCCAGTAATCCATGCGGCCGCGATACACATTGTGCGTGAGGTGGTCGATGAGCTGGAAACCGCAGCCGAAGGGGCGGCGCTCCACGCCTTCCTCGAACACGAAGTCGATGTCGTAAATCGACGTGCCTTCCTCGTAGCGATCAATCAGGTACAGAATCGCACCGCCGATGCCGCGGATTGCGGGCATCTTGAGTTCCATGGGGCCGCAGGGCACGTCTACCGGCTGGGCACCGTTGTCCAGGGCAAGCTGGTAGGCACGGGCTGCGTCGCGTACCCGGAAGGCCATGCCACAGGCACTCGCACCGTGCTCCGCTGCGTAATACTGAGCCGGGGATCGGGGCTCGTAGTTGGCGACGAAGTTGATGTCGCCCTGACGCCAGAGATCCACATCCTTGGTCTTGTGGCGGGCAACGCGGGTGAAGCCCATCATCTCAAAGGCGGGCTCAAGGACGCCGCGCTCCGGTGCCGCAAACTCAACGAACTCAAAGCCATCGAGGCCCATGGGGTTTTCAAACAGATCTGCCA
This sequence comes from Pseudomonadota bacterium, assembly GCA_038748515.1. Taxonomy (GTDB): domain Bacteria; phylum Pseudomonadota; class Gammaproteobacteria; order Pseudomonadales; family Halieaceae; genus Congregibacter. Next base: position 87,005 of record JBCDIW010000017.1, on the reverse strand, counting down.
TCTCAACTGTCCTCCGCTTGTTGTCGAAGCAGGATACTAATGAATCGTCGCAGGAAATTGTCTATTTTTGCCTATATACGCATCTTGGTGGCAAGATCCTGCCAATCTAGACGGTCTATGAGGAGGATAATGGTATGCAGCTTGATCGCACCGAGCGCCACATTCTGGAGACCCTTCAGAGGCGCGGCCGCATCAGCAACGTGGAACTGGCCGAGGCCGTGGGGCTATCGGAGTCGCCCTGCCTCCGACGTATGCGTGCCCTGGAGAGCAGCGGTGTGATCCGCGGCTACCGTGCAGTGCTCGACCAGCGCCTTCTTGGCCTGCAGGTGACGGCCTTCGTCCAGGTCCAGCTGGAGAAGCACGACGACCGCAAGACCGCCGAGTTTCTCGACCGGGTCTCCATCGAGCCCCACATCGTGGAGTGTCACGCGATGAGCGGGGCCTACGACTACCTCCTCAAAGTCCTCGCTGAAAGCATGGACCACTTTTCGGATCTCGTCATGCGGGATATTTTGCGCTTTCCTGGCGTTAAGGATATTGAGTCCAGCTTTAGTCTGAGGACGGAGAAGGAAAACGCCGTGATGCCGATTCCTGCGGCTTCGTCCTGACAGACTCGGTTTCCGTTCTGAAGTCGACGGCTTTCACGTTATAGGCGAGGCGAACCAAGTGTCCTGTTCTTTGAGCTGCACTCCCGGACTCATGGGTGCTTGACTTTGCAAGACGGCGAGGCAGGTGGTGGTGTCCTTTGGGCTGCTCGCGTAGCTCCAGCAGGTCCGTCGCACTGTATGAGGCACTCGACGGACGCCCAAAGGACACCACCACCTACCTCCCCTTTGCCGTCCCGGGGGCTGGGATCGAATCGGTAGTGCCTCATCCTGACGCTGAGTAGCAGACCGGCGCCGGTCTGCTTGAGCGTCCGTCGAGCGCGTCGAAAAGAACAGAAGCGCCGATGGAGCTACGCGAGCGGCTCAAGCAGAGCGGTGCCGGGCTGCCGGCCCTCGCTACGAAGTTCCAGACAATGCGTCAATTCCGCCAGTGCCACATCCCGACGCCTGGTAGCAGACCGGCGCCGGTCTGCTTGAGCGTCCGTCGAGCGCGCCGACAAGAACAGACACGTCGATGGAGCTACGCGAGCAGCTCAAGTAGATCGGTGCCGGGCTGCCAACCGTTGCTAGGAAGCTCCCGGCCAAGTGATCCCGAAACGACTTTGCCTTGAAGTCAAAAAAGCCCCGGCCGGTACACCGACCGACCGGGGCTTGTCTTTGCGCAGGTGGCTTAGAAGCGGATCGAGAAACCCGCCCGGACTTCCCAGAGCGAGCGCTCCTCACGCACGTCGTTGATGTCCCGCGCCGTGAAGCGCTCGAAGACGTAGCGGCCCTGATCGTCCAGCGTCATATCGACCACTTCCTGCGAGAAGAACTGCGCCCGGGTCTGGACGCCCCAGTCATCGTTCAGCATGTTGAGGAAGTTGTAGACCTTCAGGTAGCCCACGCCCTTGATGTCGCTGAAGAGTGGGAATTCCTGGTCCACACGCAGGTCGAGGCGGTAGCTCCAGTCGGCGAAGTTTTCGTTGCGCTTCTGGAAGCCCGTGCCCAGACCTTCGCGGCGGGCGAAGGCCTCGAAGGAGGCGTAGTCGAAGGAGTCCGCGATCACCACATTCGGGTCGTCCATGCTCGTCGGTACGTAGAGCAGGTGACGGCCGAAGCGCTGGTCGCCCTCCAGGTCGTCTGAACTCATCACGTAGCTCTGCGGCTGTCCTTCCTGCCAGAAGCTGTAGATGGACAGGCGCGTCTCGTTGTCGCCGAAGAACTTCTTGCGGAAGTTGGCGCGGAAGGTGAAGCGATGCGGGTTGACGTAGTTACTCGTGGCCGCGTTGGGCTCCACGATATCGTTCAGGGCAACGTTATCGAAGTTCGATCCGGCGACGGAGGACGTCATCGGGCTCACATCTTCCGCATCGGTGTAGGCGTAACCGGCGAGGATGTCCCAGCCGTTGTCGAAGAACTTCCGTACGCTGACGCTGAACACGTGAGCATCGGGGCTCTGGTTCGAGTTCGTCAGCATGAAGTTGCTCTCACCACGACCTTCGATGAAGTCGTAGATCGGCTGTCCCGCGGCCGTTGTACCCACGCGCTCCTGCGATATGTCGACGTAGTACGCCGGGTTGTCCGCACGGGTGTACAGATAGTCCGCATCAATCACCCAGCCATTGAGATCGTAGGTGGCGCCGAGAGATGCCTTCCACTCACCCGGCTGTTCGTAGCTGGGATCGATGAGAGCGAGGAAGGAGTCGTTCGCGTCCGCGTCACTCACGGCGAGCACGTCGTCGACCATGGACTGGGGAACATCAAAGCCGGGACGCCCCTCGCGAGACAGGTCAAAGGAATCGGGCTGACCCTGGAGCAGCGTGTTTGCCCCATCGAAGTTGCCGAGGAGGAACTGTGCGTTCGAAATGCCGTCGTTGGAGAAGGAGTTACTGATCCATACGTTCGGGTTACCGCCGCTATAAAGGCCGAAGCCCCCGCGCAGGGTCAGGTCCTGGCTGAAGTCGTAGGAGAAGCCCACCCGTGGCATGAACAAATCGGTGCCGTCGATGGTCTCGTCGTTGCGGAAGCCGTTGGCGTCAACGAAGGCCTGATTCAGCCGCGGTGCGCCGTCCGCTTCCCACCACTCGTAGCGGAGACCAGCGGTAATCGTCAGGCGATCGCCGATCATGAACTCGTCCTGCAGGTATACCGAGTGCAGCGTGTTCGTGAAGTTGGCGCCGGCATCGGCCGGGTTGTTCGTGCCACCACCGCTACCGTAGTAAATACGGCTGGGGCGCCCGAGCTCGAATTTGTCAATTCCCGACGTTCCGCAATCGGGGTTGTCGAAGCGGCCCTGGGCATCCAGCGCGGCGCAGAACTCCGGGTTACCCGTAGTGTCGTCGAAGTAGTCGTACTCACCGCCATTGGAGTGCTGCACGAAGAGGTTGAACACCTCCAGCTCCTCCATCTGATAGCCGAAGCTCAGGTTGTGGTTACCCATGGCGTAATCGGCGTTGAAACGGAAGTAAGCCGCGTCGTAGTTGAGATCGTTGGCCTGGCGGGAGTCGTCCGCTCCAAGGTAGATCGTGTTGCGATCGGCATCGGAGATCTGGTGGTCACCGAAGTCGCGAGGACCAACCGTCACCTGGCTGTCGTCCTGCTCCTGGGTGCCGATGAAGATGTCCGTGGAAAAGTTGTTCGTCCACTGGCTGGACAGGAACGCCGAGTAGGTCGTGTTTTCGTCGCCCTTTACGTAGTAGTGGTTTTCAAACTCGAACTCGTTGTCATCGCTGTCGGAAGCGCGGTCCTGGAAGCCCTCGTAGTAGTTGTAAACGAAGGCCGCCTGATGCTGATCGCTGATGTTCCAGTCGATGCGACCGAAGTACTTCTCGCCTTCCTGGACACCGTCCCCGGGAATACCACCGGGATCATAGTTGTAGGTGTTCTGGGCAATGTTGCGAACCCGGTTGAAGTCGGACTCGCTCAACCAGGGACGTTCCTGACCGTTGCCGGAACCGTTGAAGCCCTGGGCCAGGAAGCGTGGGAGCTCCTGCTTCTCATAAGCGAAGCTGACAAACAGCCGGTCCTGGATGATGGCGCCGTTGCCGGAGAAGCCGTAAAACTTCTCTTCGTAGGGGTCGATACCGAAGGGCACCCCCGCTACCTCGTCTCCGCGCAGGTCGTCGTCGGTGTATTCGTAGAAGGCGTTGCCGTGCCATTCATTGCCGCCGCGCTTGGTAACGGCGTTGATGTTACAGGCGGAGAAGCCTGTGTAGCGCACATCGAAGGGCGCGATTTCCACGGACACCTGCTCGACGGCATCGAAGGGGAAGGGCATCCCCGTGGCTGTACCGTAGCCGTTGTCATTCAGACCGAACTGGTCCGAATAACGCACACCATCGAGCGTCGTGGTGTTGAAGCGCGGGCTCTTGCCGGTGCAGTTCACCTCACCCTCATCGCCGGTAACGTTGATGCGGGGGTCCATGGCAAAGACGTCTTTGATATCACGATCAAAGGCTACGGCCGATTCGAGTTCCGCAATACCAAAGTTGGCCGACGGTCCCGGCGCGACATTGAAGGTCGCCGCCATGCCCGTCACGATCACTTCCTCAAGTGCCGTGTCAGCGCCCACCACCAGCGGTAACTGGTAAGAATTTCCCAGCGAGATGGATTCGATGGTGGTCTGACGAACACCGTTGACGCTTACCGAGTAGGGGCCGCCCACGGCCAGATTGCGCACGGTATAGGAGCCGCTGTCGTTGGACGTGACCGTGCGGCGCGTACCGGATCGTGTGTCAACGACCGTCACTTCTACATTCGAGGCCGGGTTGCCCTGCGCGTCGTAAACGCGGCCCGTAATGGCGGATGTCTGATTCTGGGCGTAGACCTGCGCGGGCAGGACAGCGCCACCGACGGTGGCCGTGGCGATGGCCGCGGCAAGAGCCTTTCTGGCGAAGGCTTGGGAAATGCACTGAGAGACAGATTTAGTCACGGAGACCCCTCCCTTAAGGGCTGCATGGTAATTTGCGAGCGCACCCTAGGCGCCCGTCGTTGCAATACGATTATTATTTTGTGACATAAATGTTACACACTGAAGCGCAGTAGGTCCTTTGGTAATTTGACCAAAATGAGCGGGCTCGCCCCGCCCCTGCCGGACCGGGGTGTACGTGATCTCTAGAGTTCAGCCTAAACCCCCGACGGCGCATGGGTCGCGGACAGACCGAGAAAGAACGGCGGAAAGGGGAGCGGAGAGGATGGCGGACGTCCAGCGAAAGGAGGCGGTAGGGCCGCGGGTGAAAGCAAAGGCCGAGCCGTCCACAGGGACGCCAGTCCCGGGCGACGGCCCTAGCGCGGCAGCTTGACCGTCCATCCCGCCGCAGGAAGAGCCACCCGGGAGCTGCCCCGCGGTCGTTCGTGTTCAGCCCTACGGTCGTCCAGCCAATCGATGGCCCAATCGATGGCGTAGTCGACACTGCGACCGTGATGCCAGGCGCTGCCCGCGTCTTTACCCCCAGGCAGACGCATCACGCTGACTTCCCAAGGGCGACTTCGGGTTGTCCAGGTAACGTACCAGTCGTCGGCGCCCTTCCTGCCTCTTCGGTACTCCAGGGCACTTACGAAGACATCATTGTCACGGGCGCGGATCGAAGGTGCTTCTCGCACGGCTGTTATCCTTGTAACGCGAGACTGGTCGGGAATTCTTGCCGAGTGCGACAGCGGGCGGCATGATCCATATCAATTAAACGCCGCGCGGATCGCAGCAATTGATACTGGCCGTTCCCAAAGCGCCCAAAATCGGTGCACGGCACTGCTTTTCTCCCCCGGAAACCATGAATAACCCTATGAAAACAGCGTTTTATGCATCCCGCGGACACCGGCGTCGGACGACGACTCCGGTAGCGCTCACGATTCTGATGTTCTTTTTTGCCGGACCGGGGCGGGCCGACGATGCCGCCCCCTTCGACTACTTCGCTGCGAATCGCCAGATGATCAGCAACGGCGTCCAGGCCTTGCTCAGCTGTAACGGCCTCTACACGTCGCGGCGCAGCATTGAGCAGGTCCTCGACCAGGAGCTCGCCTACCTCGACGACCCGCGTCGCGGTCTGGCCGCGGTCAGCCCCTACGAGGTCCATCCCCAGCAGCGCGCGGTGAGCGTTGGCGGTGGCGATCTGGGACCACGGATTACCGCGGCATTCCGTCGCGGTATCGGCTGCGTTGTGCTGCCGCCGAATGCCGACCTGGACGCCATCGACGAGCTCCCGGAAATCACCCTGGCGCCGCCAGCGGGTGACCCGCGCCGCATCGCCTGGCCCAACGGCGATGCCGAGGCGGTCTGGGAGCCCGGCGCCGACGTCGACCGTGGCGCCCTCGAAGCGGCTGCCTCCTGGGCCTTCAAGAGCGACAATCCGGAGCAGGACACGATTAGCCTGATTGTTGTCCACCGCGGGCGCATCATTCTTGAACGCTACGCCGAAGGCTTCGATTACCTGACGCGCACGCGCACCTGGTCCACGGCCAAAAGTATCGCGGCAACGCTGATTGGCATGCAGGTGGACGCGGGGAACATGGCCCTCGACGCTCCCCTGCCCTTTGCCTGGGAACCAGACCTTGTGAGTCCGGACACCGACGCCCGGAACAGCATCACGCTTCGCCACGTGCTCAACATGTCCAGCGGCCTCTACCCAGTTGACAGCTTTGGGAGGGAGTACGCCACGGGTTCGGGTCTGGCGTACTGGGCCGGCGCCAGCTCCGTCGAGGGCATGCGCGACCGCGGTCTGGTTCGCGAACCGGGAACCCATTGGGACTACGAAAACTATGACACGCTGCTTGCGGTCTACGCGCTGAAACAGGCCCTGGGCAGTGAGCAGGCCTATCACGAGTATCCGCGCAAGGCCCTCCTGGATCGCATCGGAATGCGCAGCACGCTGCTGTCCACCGATCGCTTCGGGGATTTCATTCTGAGCAGCCAGGTCTACACCAACGCCCGGGACCTGGCGCGCTTCGGTCTGCTCTACCTGAATGACGGCGTGTGGGAAGGGGAGCGTCTGGTCTCCTCCGACTGGATCGATTTCGTTCGCAGTCCGGCACCCGCGTCGGCGGTACGTGGGAACGACTACGGCGCTCAGTTCTGGCTCGTGCCCGACGCCCGCAAGGAAGATGTGCCCGCAGATGCCTACAGCACAGCCGGGAACCGTGGCCAGTACGTGATCATCGCCCCGTCCCACGATCTCGTGGTCGTGCGTCGCGGCCTGGACTACGGCCGTCAGGGATTCAATCGCTGGGACCTCTTGCAGGAGGTACTGAAGGCGATCCCTGCGGCCACTGGACCCTAGTCCGGCTGCGGCTGCCGGAATGCGTATCCCGGCCAGCGACGGGAGCACGGCATGACCTCCCTGCCGATCCTGCCGGAGGACCTTGCCCAGCTCATAAAGTTCGTGCCGTCTCGGGGTTGGGATGCCCTTGAGTGGCGGCCTCTGCTATCCCGACTGCGCAGCATCAGCGTGCAGCTGGCGACCCGCCGCGGCGTGGCCGGGCTGGCCACAAGCGTAGCCAGCGCCACCACCGCGGTCTCCGTCGCTCCCGCGCCAAAAGACGCCAGGAGCTTCGAAGAACTCAATAGCCGCCAGCATCGAGCGGCCGGTGACAAAATCCTGCACTTCTACTTCGCGCAGTTTCGCAACGGTGACGGTCTGTTTCTCGACCTGCGCCCAGCGCGCTTCGCCTGGCAGCGCGGCAGGCTGCACTTTTCACCGACGGGCCTCTATGGGCAGCTGAGCCCGGGATTCCGGGAAGGCATGATGGACCTTTACCGCGGCTTCTACCTGCCCGACGAGAAGCTCCTGGACGACGCGATGTACCGCCTTGGGTTCCTTTACCAGGATCAGCCCAGCAGCGAGGCAACGACGATCCGCCGACTGCTGCGCGATCACTTTGGTGGCTCCATGTCGGCGCAGCGCTTTCGCATCGACAAATTCCAGGCCTCCTTTGACACGCTCTTCGGCTTCTTTGTCGACAACGACTACCGGCTGCAGACGGACTTCGTGCTGTTGTGCTTCTACCTGATAACGCTCTATCTCAGTCTCGATCGCCTCGGCACCCGCCACGACGTAAAAGCCATCTGTCTGGAAGAATTGGCGGAGTAGAACGCACCGCGCGCCGCCAGTGCCGGCCGCGCTGGCGACGAGCCATCATCAGAGGCTGGCACTGAGCTGGCAGGGCTGACCGGCCTGGCGACACGCCGCCACTACCGTATTGCGAAGCAGACAGGCGATGGTCATGGGTCCGACCCCCCCCGGCACCGGCGTTATGGCGGCGGCGTTGGTGCAGGCCTCGTCGAAGGCGACGTCGCCCACCAGACGCCCTTTCTCCTGGCCGGGCACGGGAACACGGTTGATCCCCACATCGATCACCACGGCCCCCGGTTTGATCCAGTCCCCACGCACCATCGCCGGCCGGCCTACGGCCGCCACCAGAATATCAGCCTGGCGGCACACCGAGGGCAGATCCCGGGTCCGCGAATGGGCAATCGTCACGGTGCAGCTTTCCTGCAGCAAGAGCTGAGCCATCGGCTTTCCGACGATGTTGCTGCGACCGATCACAACGGCGCTTTTCCCGGAGAGACCGTCCGAAACGTGGGCCTTCAGGAGCAGGAGGCAGCCGAAAGGAGTACAGGGGACCAGCGCGTTCTGATCGCCCGTGGCCAGGCCGCCGGCGTTGATGGGGTGAAAGCCATCGACATCCTTGGCGGGGTCGATCGCGGCGATCACACGCTGGGCGTCGATGTGATCGGGCAGGGGCAGCTGCACAAGAATGCCATGCACGGAGGCGTCGGCATTGAGCTGCGCCACGAGATCGAGCAGCTCATCCTCGGGCGTCGATGCAGGCAGTTTGTGCTGGACGCTGCGCATCCCGGCTTCCGCAGTCTGCCGACCCTTATTGCGCACATACACCTGGCTGGCGGGATCCTCCCCAACGAGAACGACGGCAAGCCCCGGCTGAAGATCGCACTCCGCCGTCAAGCGGGATACCTCGGCAGCGATGTACTGCCGCAGCGCGAGAGCTGCGGCCTTTCCGTCGATAACCCTGTCCTCCATGAGCGCCTGCTCCCTCGCTGAACGCCCCTGTTGACCGGGCGTAATGGCTCCTTGGCGCCCGAAGCAGCGCGGGGCGTAGGGTACAGATCAGAGCACGGGTCGTCGACGTCGCGATGGAAACCGTGGCAGCCCGCGCCACAGCACGTCACCCGGGCTCGGCTCAGGCCGGATCGATACCTATGGCAACCGTACCGGCGAGGAAGGCCTGTTCGATCTTGGCCCGGAAGTAACCGTGATCGAGAAGAAAGGGAAGCCGCTGAGCCGTGACGGGAGGGCTGAAGAGGAATCCCTGGATGACATCGACACCGAGTCCGTGCAGGAAACGGAGCTGGTCCGCCGTCTCCACGCCCTCGGCGACCACGCCCAGTTGAAGCTTCGTCGCCATGGCCGCGATGGCCTCTACGAGACTTTCGTTATTGCGACTCTTGGAGTAGTCCTGCACGAAGCTGCGATCGATTTTCAGCGTATCGAGCGGGAAGTGGCTGAGATAGCTGAGGGAGGAATAACCGGTTCCGAAGTCGTCAATGGACAGTCTCAGGCCCAGCCGTTTTAGCTGCTCCAGGCAGTCGATGGACGCCACATCGGTGCCCATGATCACGTCTTCCGTTATCTCCAGTTCGAGCTGCGACGGGTCCACGGCTGTTTCCGCCATGATCTGCTTTACCCGATTCACGAAGGTTCGAGATACCGCCAACGGCGAAATATTCACGCTGATTTTCTTCAATGCGCAGCGTTCCATTTCCAGTTCATTGACCATCCGACAGGCTTCGCGGAAGGTCCATTCCCCCAGTTCCACACTCATGCCGAGCTCCTCGGCAAGAGGCAGGAAGGTGCCCGGCCCCAGCACCTCTTTCTCCGGATGATGCCAGCGCAGCAGCGCCTCGGCGCCCACGATCGTTCCGGTCTTCAGCGACACCATGGGCTGGTAATAGAGTTTCAGCTCGCCGCGTTCGATGGCGCTGCGCAGATCAGACTCCAGGCGCAAGCGCAGCACGTCCGTGGTTTTCATGGCATCGTTGTAGAACGTGAACTTGTTTTTGCCGTCTTCCTTCGATGCGTACATGGCCGTGTCGGCGGCGCGGAGAAGACTCTCCACGTCCATGCCATCCTGGGGGCCGATGGCGATACCGATGCTGGGCGTGATCACCAGTTCGTGCGCGTCGATGAAGATGGGCTCATTGAGGGCCTTGAGGGCCCGCTCTGCCACAACGGCGGCTTCCGATTCCTCGCGCAGATTCGTTGCGACGATAGTGAACTCATCGCCACCCAGACGGGACACCTCGACGCCAAGGTGGGCACTTGAGAAATGACCCAGCAGATCACTCGTTCGCGTGCAGTTGGCGAGGCGGATGCTGACTTCCCGCAGCAGCAGGTCGCCAACGCTGTGGCCGAGGGAGTCGTTGATGCGCTTGAAATTGTCGAGGTCCACGAACATGAGTGCGAACTGGTTATCGTCCCGTTCGCACATACGCAGAATGAGGTGGAGCTGTTCCGTGAACAGCCGGCGGTTAGGCAGCCCGGTCAGGCTGTCGAAATACGCCATCCGGTGCAGATCCTCCCGCGTTCGCGCGACTTCCTCCTTGGCGACATCGAGCTCCTGATCGAGCTCGCTGAGCCGCGACCCCTGGGCCGACACCTTGAGGTTGAGTAGCTGACGATCAACGTTCACGGTCGCTCGATAGCGTTTCAGCTCAGTAAAGGTGGCGTTGAGCAATGCGGCGATGTGCCTGCCTTCTCCCTCGGCGGAGAATCTTGTATCGAGGTCGACATCGCCGCTGGCGGCCTGTTGGGCTTTCTCGGAAAGCCGTATCAAGGAGCCGAAGAATCTGCGTCCGAAAAATTGGGTAATGAGAGCCGTCGCCATCACGGCGAAGAGGCAGACAAACGCCGTGGGGAGAATCCGCGGCATCGCATGCTCCCACAGCACGCCGCGATTCAACGCCACACCCACATGGCCCACAACGTAGCGACTTCGGGCCGTAGCGCCTTCGGCCTGGGATATCAGTACTTCCTCCACAGTCATTGTTTCCTGCAGAGGATTTACCGGTGTCACGATGGGGATGAACGCGTAATCGATTTTTTGCGTCGAGAACGGCAGGGTGAAACCGTCAAGACGGTCTGCGATGCCCGCGGCGCTTGCGGATTGCGTGTAGGCGCTCAGCTCGAGGGGTGATTTACCCTCGCGAAGAAGCGTGATGCTTGGAACGTTGGGATTGAGTGTTTGGTCAGGTGACTCGTCACGTGGCCCTTCTCGTGACCTTTCACGAGGCCCTTCAAGTAACCCTTCACGTGACCCTTCACGTAACTCTTGAAACGACTCAAGGGCGAGCTTTTCACCGACGCCGTCGTAAACCAGGGCAAAGAGCACCGCGTCGTCGCTGAGCATGCGCTTGAGCACCGTGCCAACCAGCTCCCGGTCCCGCCCATAAACCAGGGCAGGCAGCTCCGGGTGAGCGATGACCGTCTGTAGCGCAGTATTTACTCGCGTCTCGCGCTCAAAGACCAACTCGTAACGGGCCGTTACCCCAACAACGAGAATAGCGATGAACAGGGCGACAGCGGATACCGCGTATCCAAACCTAGAAACAAGCGACATACCAGAATTCGAAAGCTGCTGTTTGCTTTTCTATTTCAGCGTAGTCGCAATGGTTTCACGTTTTGGCCGGATATACGACCCTGCATCTGCGCGAGCGATATGGCTCTGCGGTCGCCCAGAGCAAAGCGGTGGTGCCGGTGCACTCGCTCGCACACCGGCGTCCAGGCTTCATGACCGCTCGGGCCCCGGCTGAGGGGACGATGTCGGCCTGCGTATACGGCTTAGGCCATCTGCCGCGCCGCATTCCTTTCGCTGCTTTCCTCCAGCAGTTTGCGCACAACAGTCGCCTCCTGGGGCCGGCCCAGACCAAAGCCCTGGACCAGGTGGCAACCGCTCGCCTGGAGAAACCAATACTGTTGATCCGTCTCCACCCCTTCGGCGACGATCTCGTAGCCGAGTTCCCGGGCCATGGCGATCATCGCGTTCACAACCTGACGGGCCCGCGAATCATTCGCAATGTTTGTCAGGAACGATCTATCGAGCTTGAAGGTATCCAGGGGCAGGCGGGCCAGATTGGCGAAGCTGGAATAGCCTGCGCCGAAATCGTCGATGGCAATTCGCACGCCAAGAGCACGTAATTTGGCCAGCACATCGCCAGTGACGGGCACCAGCTCCAGCATGCAGCCTTCGGTGATCTCAAGTTCGAGCGCCGCGGCTGGTATCCCGCTTTCACCCAGCGCTCGCGCAATCACCTCGGGAAGCTGTACATCCTGAAGTTGCCGAGGCGATACGTTCACCGCGACGCGCTTGAGGCGTTCGCCGGTCGTTTCACTCCATTCGGCGAACTGTCGGCAGGCCTCACGTATCACCCAGTGGCCGAGTTCGACAATAGCGCCCGTTTCTTCCGCTACACCGATGAAGTCGTTGGGTGGTATGAGGGCACCCGTCGGCGTAACCATGCGGACCAGCGCCTCCATGCCAACGATGTCGCTGCCGTCGAGGGAGTATTGCGGCTGGTAGTGCAATACAAAGCGCTCTTCCGTCAGAGCACGCTTGAGCTCTCCCTCCATCCACAGCTTGTAACGCTGACGCTTCAGCAATTCCTGGGAGAAGAAACAGTGACTTCTCGAAGAACCCGCGTTCTTCTCCGCCACCGCATTTCGTAGAGCCACGTTGGCGAAGCGCAGTACGTCATCCAGTTGCGCGGAGTCCGCCGGATAGAGCGCAACGCCCACATTCGCGCTGACTCGCGGTGTGACTTCACCGAACTCGTAGCTTCCACCCGCAGCCGCCACCAGTCGTTCACACACCTGGTCCAGTTCGCCTTGAGCAGTGGGCTTGGGCAGTACGATGGCGTACTCGCCCTTGCCAACGGTCAGGATCCAGTCGCTGCTGCGCAGACAACGTTCGAGGCGATCCTTGATTTCCCGATCGAGCATCTCCCCGGTGGCATAGCCGAAACTTTCGACGATTTCCGCGTACTCGCCCACCCGCAAAAGCAGCAGCGCCGCCGCTCCACTGACCTCACAGACGTGCTGCAAGCTGTCATGGAGCGCCCCGGTGGCCGGGGTTGTGTCCTCCGTCTGCGAGGCTGAATCCCCCTGTCGCTCGTCGTCTTCGGGACGCGGCAGGTGAACCACATTGTATTGATCGGTAAAGGTATCGACGTCGCCCATCGTTTGATCCTCCAGTGCCCGGTGTTGATCGCTGTGGTTGTCGAGCTGGCGAGGTTGCCCTACTCGTCTACCGCGTTGGCATCGTTCGAAAGTGTTCCGTCGTTCCAGAGGAAACCATCGTTCCACAGGAAGCCATCGTTCCAGAGTTCACTGTCGTTCCACAGGAAGCCGTCGTTCCACAGAAAGCCGTCGTTCCAGAGATAGCCGTCGTTCCACAGGAAGCCGTCGTTCCAGAGAAAACCGTCGTTCCAGAGGAATCCGTCCGCATCGACACCGCTATCGTTCCACAGGAAACCATCGTTCCAGAGGAAACCGAGGGCCCATTCCATGCTGCCCCAGAGCTGACCCGTTTCCTCGATACCGAGTTGGCCGGTCTTTTCGTTGCGGGTTACGCGCGGCGACGGCGCCGCATTCGCATAGCCCTGCTCCATTACCGCACCATAGATATCCAGGATCCCGGCTCCGGTGGCGAAGACGTCAGGGAAGTCCACTTTCCGGGCCGATCGCATCAGCCGGGCCTTTACCGTGGCCGGGTTTAACGAGGGATCGTGTTCAAGCATCAACGCGACCGCACCGGACACCATGGCGGCTGACATGCTGGTTCCGGAAAGTTGCAGATACTCGACGCCCCGGACGCGCTTCATCCTTATATGGCGACCGCGTTCGTTGCGAATCATGTTGGACTGCTGGGCAGAAAGGGAAACCACGCGGTTGCCGGGAGCAATCAGGTCCGGTTTGGCAAAGCGATCGATGCGCGTCACGCCGCGAGCCGAGTAGGTTGAAACGATGTCGTTCGCGGGGTCCCGATCCCCCCAGTGGGTGATCGAACCCACCGTAATCACCTTGCTGGAGTTTCCGGGGCTGGTAATCGTACCGTAGCCATCGCGACCGTCGTTGCCGGCTGAGCACACCACCACGATTCCCTGATCCCAGAGCGCCTCTACGGCCTGGACCAATGGGTCATCCGCGGCGGCCTGGTAGACGGGATGGCCGAGGGAGAGGTTTACGACACGTATGTTCCGGGATTTGGCATTCTTGCCCACCCATTCCAGGGCGGCGATTACGTCCGATGTATAGCCCCGGCCACGCTCGTCCATAACGCGCAGCGAGTAGATCCTGGCGCGCGGAGCGATCCCTCGGTTCGTGTACCTGTTCGCCCTTCGGGCGTTGTAACCCTCGTCGTCGTCATCATCCCAGTCGTCATCATCATCATCATCGTCATCGTCATCGTCGTCGTCACCGCCGCCAAGCGCGGCCTTACCCTGGCCGGCGATGATGCCAGCGACGTGGTTTCCATGGCCGTACTTGTCACGTGGATCGCGGTCTCCCCTGACGAAAGAAATCGACATGGCCGGCTTCAGGTCACGATGCCGCGTGAAACCCGAATCAATTACCGCAACGCCGATGCCGCGACCGTCGATACTGGCCATATGGAACTTGTCAGCGGCGTTAAACGCGAACACCGGCGCCGTCGGGAAACTGCGCGACGGCGTGCTCGCACCTCCGGGCTTTGACTGCAGCGAAATGCGGGACCGGTTGGCTTTGAGTGAGCTGTTCAGCTCGCCGCTGCTTCCAGCGAGCGTGATCGGATCGTCGATCACCACGCCTTTTACATGCGGGTTCTCGAGGATTCGCGACACATCCGCAGCGCGCGTAGTCACGGCCTGGCTGTCAATCAGTTCGAACTCTCGTCGCAGCGAACCGTCCAGACGCTTCACGTGATCCGTATCGTAGGCGTCGGGGTGGTCCTTGTACGTTACGATCAACCGGACCCTCTCGTCCGGTCGGCTCGCGGCCTGTTCCTCCAGACGCTGGCTGATGCGCCGCTCCTGCCGAAGCGCGGCACGTGCCTGCCAAGCCCCGGCATCCGCCCGGGCCGCGGAACGATCGAAACTCTTCGCGACTCCCGGGACGGCTGTGAGCAGCGCTATCACACCCGACACCGCCAGAGCTGCCCATCGCTTCTTCGTAGATGCTGAGATCATCTTCTTGGGTTCCTTTGTCGGCTGCGTAGCCGCATGGTTGCGTTTAGTCCTGTCATGCTTTGCAACCTCGGTACCAGCCCCGGGGACCTGTGTCACAGTTTCTGCGCAAACAATAAATTTCATTAATTACAGAGGTTTAAGAGATAGTTCGAAGTGTGATTCGAGGTCGACATCGGCTTTAACGGGAAACAGGGCAAATTACGGCGCTTCCGTCGCACCACATTTATGGAAACCCCTCCGATATTTCGATCCGATCGCCACTTTGCGCGGACGCCGTCGTTGCAACGCCGTTCTGCCGCCCGAGGCCGTAAGCAAGGCGCTGGAAAATCTTCGATGGGAATCAGGGCATTCCGCCCCGGATGTCCGGTGCGTCAAAGGCCACCCGGGCCGCGTTCGCGCCCCCTAGGCCGATTGATACCCGGCCGCTCCTGGTTCGGCGCTCTCCAGGAGCGTGCTGACAACGCCAGCGTCCTGAGGTCTGCCCAGGCCAAAGCCCTGCACAAGGTGGCATCCGCTGGCCTGGAGGAACCAGAATTGCTGATCGGTCTCCACGCCCTCGGCAACGATCTCGTAGCCGAGCTCGCGAGCCATGGCGATCATCGCATTTACAACCTGCCGCGCGCGGGAATCGTGGGCGATGTTCGTAAGGAAGGATCGGTCGAGTTTGAAGGTATCCAGAGGCAAGCGAGCGAGATTCGCGAAGCTGGAGTAACCCGCACCGAAATCGTCGATGGCGATACGCACTCCGAGCTCTCGCAGCTGGCGAAGTACCTCACCGGTAACGGGCAGCAGCTCCAGCATACAGCCTTCCGTAATTTCCAGCTCCACCGCAGCGGCCGGTATCTGGGCGCTCTCAACGGCGCTCCGTATAATCCCGGGCAGCTGAGCGTCCTGCAGTTGTCGGGGTGACACGTTCACGGCAACTCGCTTCAGACTGGCGCCAAACGACTCCCGCCACTCGGCGAACTGCCGGCAGGCTTCTTGGATCACCCAGTGTCCGAGTTCGACAATGTCGCCGCTCTCCTCGGCGACACCGATAAAATCGTTGGGCGGGACCAGCGCGCCAGCGGGCGTCACCATGCGCACCAGTGCTTCTACGCCGACAATCTCACGCCCATCCAGGGAGTACTGAGGCTGGTAGTGCAGCACGAAGCGATCTTCGGCGAGAGCTCGCTTCAGTTCGCCTTCCATCCACAGCTTGTAGCGCTGACGCTTGAGCAGTTCCTGGGAGAAGAAGCAGTGGCTCGGTGCGCCGCCCGCGCTCTTCTGGGATACCGCATTTCTGAGCGCGACATTAGCAAAGCGCAGTACGTCCTCCAGCCGGTGTGAGTCCGTGGGATAGAGCGCGACACCAACGGCCGCGCTCACTCTGGGGGCAACTTCGCCAAACTCATAGCTCCCTCCCGCGGCAGCCACGAGCCGCTCGCAGACGAGTTCGAGTTCGTTCTGGTTGGCGGGCTGGGGAATTACGACCGCGTACTCACCTCGGCCGACCGGCTGGATCCAGTCGCTTGAACGAAGACAGCATTTCAGGTGTTCTTTTATCTCGCGGTCCAGCGCCTCGCCACAGGAGTATCCGAAGCTCTCAACGAACTCTTCGAACTCTCCGATGCGCAGGAGCAGCAGCGCCGCCCCTCCGCTGGCGTCAGAGACGATCTGCAGGCTGTTGTAAAGCACCTGCGTTGCCGTCGGTGGAGTCACCTCCAGGGGGACCGGAAGCGGCTGCGGTTCGGCGCGGTCGTAGCGCGGGAGGTAGACCACGTTGGGTGGCGCGGTGATGAGTTCAACGTCGTCCATTGCGTTAGCCTTTTTTACCTGGTCTGCCGTGGTGATTTTCAAAGTCGTAGCGCTGCCCTACTCATCCACCGCCGTGGCATTGTTCGAAACGGACCCGTCGTGGGAGCTGTAGTCATCGTTCCAGAGAAATCCATCGTTCCAGAGTTCACTGTCGTTCCAGAGAAAGCCGTCGTTCCACAGAAAGCCGTCATTCCAGAGATAACCGTCGTTCCACAGAAAACCATCGTTCCAAAGGAATCCGTCATTCCACAGAAAACCGTCCACATCAACGCCACTGTCGTTCCAGAGAAAGCCGTCGTTCCAGAGAGAGCCCAGGGCCCACTGCATACTTCCCCAGAGTAGTCCGGTCTCCTCGATGCCAAGCTGACCGGTGGCTTCGTTGCGCGTCACGCGCGGAGAGCTCGCCGACTCCGCGTAACCGGACTCAGCCAGCGCGGCGTTGATATCCAGGACGCCCGCGCCGGTGGCAAACGCATCCGGAAAACTCACCTTTCGAGCCGAGCGCATCAGCCGCGCCTTCACCGTTGCGGGATTCAAGGAGGGATCAGCTTCGAGCATCAGCGCGACCGCACCGGAGACCATGGCGGCCGACATGCTGGTGCCGGACAGCTGCAGGTACTGCACTTTTTTTGTCATTTCCGTTGGTATGTGGCGATTGCGCTCTTTCATCATGCTCGAGTGCTTCGCCCGGAGAGAGATCACCCGGTTGCCCGGAGCAATCAGATCCGGCTTGGCGTAATGGTCGAAGCGCGTGATACCCCGCGCCGAGAAGGTCGAGACGATGTCGTTGCGCGGGTTGTCATCACCCCAGTGCGTTACCGAACCCACCGTGATTACCTTGCTCGAATTGCCCGGGCTGGTGATGGTGCCGTAGCCGAGCCGTCCTTTATTGCCCGCCGAGCACACCACAACAATGCCCTGATCCCAGAGCGCTTCTACGGCCTGAACCAGCGGGTCGTCGGCGGCGGGCTGGCGGACCGGGTGCCCGAGGGAGAGGTTCACCACCCGAATGTTTTCCGCCGCCGCGTTCTCCCCGACCCACTCCAGGGCCGCGATTACGTCCGAGGTATGACCTCGGCCACGCTCGTCGGTGACTCGCAATGAGTAGACCCGGGAGCGCGGAGCGATACCGCGGTGAGCGTACTGATCCGCATTGCGGGGCTTGTAACTGGTTTTGCCGGCTGCCGCCCGGCCTTTACCACTGATGATGCCGGCGACGTGATTGCCGTGGCCGTACTTGTCGCTCGGATCAGCGTCCCCGGAGACGAACGAAAGGCTCATGGCCGGCTTGAGGTCGCGGTGCTTCGTAAAGCCCGAATCAATGACAGCGACGCCCACCTCAGTGCCGTCGATGCGATCCATGTGGATCCGATCAGCGCCTTCGAACGCGAACACCGGCGTGGTCGGATAGCTCCAGGAAGGCGTCCCCAGTCCGCCGGGCATTTTGCGAAGCGTTATCCGGGCCTTGTCCTGCTGCAGAGCAGCATCCAGATCTCCAGCACTCCCGGCGAGAGTAACGGGATCGTCGATAACGACGCTCTTTACATGCGGATTTTCCAGTAGGCGCGTCACGTCGGCGCCCCGGGCCGTGACAGCGTGTCCGTCAATCAGGTTCAGATCGTGCTTCAGCGTCCCGTGGATGCGGCTGACGTGATCCGAGTCGTAAGCGTCCGGGTGATCGTCGTAAGTAACAATCACGCGGAGCGTGTCGTCGGGCCGGTTTGCCGCCTGCCGCGCCGCACGCGTACCCATGCGCCGCGCCGGTTGGATTGCGGCGCGAGCCTGCCAGACGTCAGCACTCTCGCGCGCCAGGGAACGACCGTGAGTCTGCGCAAAGCCCAAGCTGGCTAAGGTTAAGAAAACCCCGCCCAGTAGGGACGAAACTGCAAGTCGCCGAACGGTAGGTGCTTTGTTCAATTTGCTTTTCCTGAATCGGCGGCTTGCCGCGGTGTTTGCGTGAGTGCGCGCTTGATACTGCAACCTCGATACCAGCACCGGGGAACTGATTCACAGTTTTCCCAGTGACCAATAAATAGCAATTAAATCAGATGCTTACGCGCGCTAACGGCGGTGCGGAATGACCTGCGAGGTGTTCCTGAGCACTGACTCAGCAAATGTGGCGACACCGACACGCCATAATTTTGCAAATTCCTCCGTTATTTTGAATAAGGCACGCCGATTTATCGCTTTTTGTGCCCCATTGACAGCCTTGATGTCTCAAACAACGGTCGTTCGCCAGGAGATAGGCCGCTAATCGCCTGGCTTTCTCACGCATGACCGGCGAGAAAGCCTATGCTCGCGTTGCGTTGCGCCATTTTTGAGACTCATTCGTGGTTTTGCGCGAGGAACGGCGCCGTGGACGTAAAATACGGTGCATACCCGTTCCGGGTGGTGTAAACAGGGCGCCAAGGATGAGCATAAGGCCACGAACACCCGTGAACGATCGACCATCAGGCCAGACCGGCGCGGGCGCGCCGGCGCACAGCGCGCTGCGCTACCTGACGACCCTGGTCGAGGAAACCTCGGCAACCGGGGCCGTACTGTTCATAGAAGACGGTGCTGTAGGCCCACTGTGGTTATCGTGCGGCGATCTGAACGGGCTGCCCTCTTTTGCCTCTATGGACGACGCGATCGCCCGTGTAGAAGCTCTTGCCGCAGACTCATCGCCCGCCGACAGTGCGCCGATACGCTACTTTGCGGAAACCCATGAGCTCAGCTGTACCCTCTGCCTTGACGCGTCACCAGCAGACGAGGATCGAAGCACGGACCCTGAGCGCGTCGAGCGTCGTGCATCCGCGCGGCTTTACGTGCCGGATCCAGTACCCCGGCTGTGGATTGCGCTCTGCTTCGCCAGCCCGGACGCTCACGACGCCCTGCGTCGGGCAAGTCAGGCCGATCCGCACCGGCCTCGGGACATCGACGGCTGGCGTGCCCACAACCTCCTTCTCCTCGCCGGCATCCTCTGGGACAGCTGCCAGTACGGCCAGCTGCTCCAGGACCCTACAAGCCAGTTGCCCGGTCGTTCAGAGTTTCAGTCTCATTTGAGCGATGCGTTTCAACGGGCGAGCTGCGATGGCGTCGCGCTGGGACTGCTTCTGATAAATCCCGACGGCTTTGGCGCCATCAATGAGCGCCTTGGCCGCGAGCAGGGCGATCGGGCCGTCGCCGAGATCGCGCAGCTCCTGCGGGGCAGTCTGCGCAAGGACGAGCAGATCTACCGCTACGGCGGTGCCGTTTTCGCCGTGCTCATGCCCCAGTCCGGTACCGACGCCGCGGCGACCGTGGCCGGAAAGCTTCGCGAATCCCTAAGCGGTGCGTATCTGGACGGTGCCGTGAGACTGACCTTCAGTATTGGCGCCGCCGTCTTTGCGGGCGACCTTGGCGACGATACCTGCCCCGATGAGCTCGGCCTTCTGCGCCGCGCCGACCATGCGCTGAATCTTGCCAAGCGCTCCGGTGGCGGAAACACGGTGCTTTGGAATCCCGAAGCCGGTGAGGAGCCGGATCTCGGGGTCGACCGCCTCAGCGGAATCTTTACCGCCAATGCGGAGAAAGACTATCGGAATATGTTGCTGCTCTGGGACACCGTGGCGCTGCTGTCCGCCGCGACCGAGCGACCTCGGCTTATCGAGGACTTCCTGAACCGGGTTAGCGTCGCGCTCAAGCCTCGCCGCATTGCGCTTCTGGAGGAGGACGGCGCGGGAAGCTTCAAACCGTCCACAGGCCAGCCGGGTGTCGCCGGCGAAGAGGAGGAGCGCTTCCTCCTTGCCGGACCGCAGCAGGCACTTCTGCACCGAGCGGTCGGCACGCGGGATGCGGCGAGCTGCGAAAGCGCGGACAGTGCGTCGGGGGATGGGGAGCCCGTTGTCTGCCACGCGATACCGGTTTCCGCGGGCGAGCGCTTCTTGGCGTGTATCTATCTCGAGGGGCCCGCGAACACCTTTCAGCTCGACTCTTCAGATCTTGTCTTCCTGGATGCCCTGGCAGGCCAGCTTGGCCTGGCCCTCGATCGCATGGCCCTCGGTGCACGCCTTCAGCGCGAGGCGGATCAGCGAAGCCGCCGCCTCCGGGAAGAGGTGCAGGATCTCCGCCAGGCCTTCCACAGCGCAAGGCTGATCTATCAGTCCAGCCAGATGCACGCCGTGCTCGATACGCTGCGGGCGGTGGCTGCGACGGACGTTACGGTCCTGATAGACGGCGAAAGCGGTACAGGCAAGGAAATGCTCGCGCGGGCGCTGCACGAGCTGAGCGAAAGACGGGCGAAGCCGCTCGTGATCGTCGACTGCGGCGCTATCGCCAGCAATCTCATCGAGGCGGAGCTGTTCGGCTACGTGAAGGGAGCCTTTACCGGAGCTCAGGGCAGCTCCGCAGGACGCATCGCCCAGGCCGAGGGCGGCACCCTATTCCTGGACGAAATTGGTGAAGTGCCCCTGGACGTTCAGGCCAAGCTTCTGCGCTTTGTGCAGGAGAAAACCATAAGCCAGGTGGGCTCCACCACCTCACGCTCCGTGAACACGCGCATCGTGGCGGCCACGAACCGGGATCTCGGCCGCGAGGCGGCGGCGGGACGCTTCCGCGAGGATCTCTACTATCGATTGAAGGTCGTCACGGTGACGGCCCCCACCCTTCGCGAGCGCCCGGACGACATCCTGCCCCTGGCGCTGCATTTCCTCGACAAGTTCGCCCTGCAATACGAAAAGCCCGTTCGGCGTTTCGAGCCCGAAGCCGAGGTGTATCTGCAGCAGTACCAGTGGCCGGGCAATGTGCGCGAACTGCAAAACTGCATCCTACGTGCCGTTGTGCTGTGCAGCGGGGAAAGCATCGCGCGCAGCGCCCTGCGGGTCGACGATGAAAAAGCCGTGGCAGCCCATGCGCCGGCACCGTCGATCGCCGGGGCCGGACCGCGGTTTGCCGCCGCCGATGAGAACGGCGAGACCACCTCCGCCGGCGATTCCTGGCTTCTGCTTCGAGAGCAGCTAGGGCGCCAGGTCGATGCCGTTCTGGCCGACCCGGGGCCTCCGGTGCCTCTGGGACGCTGGCTCACGGAAGACCTGCTGCGCGAGGCGGAGGCGCAGACCCAGGGCAATGCCCGGCGCGCCGCGGCCACCCTCGCCATACCCGAGACCACATTCCGGCGCCAGTTGGAGAAGATTCACCGGGCCGACGCCCAGGGATTGCTGCGGCGTTCTCCCGCCTGGGCGGGGACCTCCGAAATCCTCGCGGCCCTGGTGCGAACCGCGCAGCGCGAAAACGGGACGAACATTGTGGAGCGCGCAAAGACGCTTTTGCTGGATCTCGTTGTCGAGGGCAGCGGCGGCAAGGATTCCCTGGGGGCCCAGATCATGGGCGTCACCGTGCCGACCTACCGCCGCTGGAGGGCCGACCTTCCGGCGCTGGGCGCGGACGGCTCCGATGCGCGGCAAGCCGGATGAGTACAACGATGCAAAAATCCATTTTCGCCAGGGTTGCCACGGAAGCCGTCATCGGCGGTTTTCGCATGGCCGGACGCGTGCTGCTGCTAGGCCTGGCCATGTTCTCCATGGACGGCGCGGCCCAAAGCGCACCGCAGGCCGGCACCGCGCTGATGCCCAGAACGCTTCTTTTCTCGCACGTCTCCGATCTGGAAGTCGACGGTAGCGCGCCCATAACGGCGATCACCCAGGATCAGCAGGGCTACATCTGGTATGGCACGCAGGAAGGCCTGAAGCGCTTCGACGGGATAGAGATTGAGACCTTCGAGAACCGCTATGACGATCCCGCGTCGCTGGCAAGCGACTGGGTCTGGGCCGTTACCGTAGCCCGCGATGGCACTCTATGGGTCGGCACTGATGGGGGCGGCCTTGATCGCTTTGATCGGGACAGCGACACGTTCGTGCATTATCGCCACGACCCCAACAATCCCGCGACTCTGAGCAGCGATCGCATACGCGTCGTGTACGAGGATCGCGCGGGTACGCTCTGGGTCGGCACCGAAGACGGCGGACTCAACAGTCTCGATCCCGCAAGTGGCGCGATCACCCGATACCGGCACGATCCGGACGTCATCGAGAGCCTGCCGGCGGATACCGTACTGGCCATCCGCGAGGATCGCTCCGGCAGCCTCTGGATCGGCACCAATGGAGGGGGCCTGTCGCGCTTGGATCGCAGCAGCGGTCGGTTCATTCATTTCCAGCACGAGCCCATGGCGCGCGGAAGCCTGAGCGACAACCAGGTACGCGCGATCTACGAAGATCGCGTCGGGCGGCTCTGGGTGGGAACCTATGAGGGTGGACTCAATCTCTTCAATTCCGAGAGCGGTACCTTCCGCCATTTCCGCCACAGCCCGCAGGACCCTTCGAGCCTCGGCAATGATCGGGTCCGGGCCATCTTCGAAGATCGGGACGGCACCCTTTGGGTCGGTACCGATGGCGGGCTCTATGAGTGGCGGCCCACGGAACAGGGATTTGCACCTTATCTGCATGACGCCAGCGATCGGAGCACGCTGAGTGATACTCGCATCACGTCGATTTTCCAGGATCGCGGCGGCGTCCTCTGGGTCGGCACTTACAATGGCCTCAACACTTGGAACTACGTTAGCGACGCCTTTACCTACTTCGACGTAAACGGCACCGGAGTCAGGCTGTCCAGCAACATCGTGACTTCGGTGGAAGAGTCCGAGACCGGGGAACTCTGGGTGGGTACCTACGGTGGCGGCCTCAACCGGATCGATCTCGCCAGCTCATCGGTGCGCTACTACACCAGTACGGATGGTGATGGCCCCGAGAGCCGACTGCCCAACGATCGCGTGATGGCGCTTTATGTCGACCGCTCCCGGCAGCTGTGGATCGGTACCCGGGCCGGCGGGCTGTCCCGCCTCGATCCCCAAACCAACGAGTACAGGCACTACGCTCACGATCCGAACGATGCATCCACGCTGAGCAGCAACAACGTGACGAGCATCCTCGGCGATGCGAACGGCCGCCTCTGGATCGGGACCTACGGCGGTGGACTCAATCTGCTGAATACGCGGAGTGGCAAGTTCACGACCTACCGGCATCGCAGTGACGACGACAGCACCATCGGCAGCGACCGGGTCCTCGCCCTGTACCGGGACCGGGACGGACAGCTGTGGGTCGGGACGGAACAGGGCGGATTGAACGCCTTCGACGAAGCGTCGGGAACGTTCTTTCGCATCAACGCCAATGCGGGCGTTCCGGGCAGCCTGAGTTCCAACACCGCCTGGGCGATCCACGAGGGACGCGACGGATCCCTGTGGGTGGGCACGAACGGCGGCGGCCTCAATCGCTGGACGCCGACGGACCGGGCGACAGGGCAGGTGCGCTTCAGCAAGTACCGCAAATCCAACGGCCTGCGCAGCGATACGATCCAGGCGATCCTCGAAGACAACGCGGGCTTCATCTGGCTCAGCACTAACCGTGGCCTGGTTCGTATGGACCCGGACGGTGAGTCGGTGCGCCACTTCAGCCGCAGCAGCGGCCTCAAGGGCAGCGAGTTCAACAACGCGGCCCGCAAGCGTGGCCGCTCGGGCCGCCTCTACTTCGGCGGAACCTCGGGCCTGCTGGGTTTTGACCCCAGCGAGATCATCACTAATCGCCACCAACCGGAAGTCGTGGTCGAGGCCTTCGATCGCGACGGGCCCATAGGAAAGCGCTACAGCATCAGGATCGATGACCCGAGCCAGTTCGAGCTCGACTACCGGGACGATCTCATTACCTTTGAATTCGCGGGACTGGATTACGCGGCCCCCGGCAAGAACCGCTACCGTTTCCGCCTTGAGGGCTTCGATGACGAGTGGAGCGAGACCAGCGAGTTTCGCCGCGCGACCTACACCAACCTCCCCGCCGGCGACTACACCTTCCGTGTGCAGGCCGCCAACAACGATGGCGTCTGGAACGAGCAGGGTGTGAGCGTGGCGCTGAAAGTGACGCCGCCCCCGTGGCTCACGCCCTGGGCCTATGCCGCCTACGCCCTGCTTGCGGCGGGCCTGCTGGGCGCTTTCCTGCGCGCCCAGCAGCAGAAACTGGAGCGCGAAACCACCCAGCGCCTGGAGCTCGAGGCCGAAGTGGAGGCCAGGACCGAGGAACTGGCGCAACGCAACATCCAACTCGTATCGCTCAATGAGAAGATCAAGGAGTCGAGCTGGACCGATTCTCTCACGGGCCTCAAGAACCGGCGCTTCCTTGATGAAATCGTCGAGCAGGACGTCGCGCAGGCGCTGCGACGCTCCCGCGAAATGCGCGATGCGCCGTCCCAGCATGAAACGCTGGACATCGCGCCGGCCCTGGCGTTCATGATGATCGACCTCGACGGATTCAAGGCGATCAACGATGAGCACGGTCACCACGCCGGAGACCGGGCCCTGATTCAGGTCCGCGACGTGCTCGTGCGCTGCTGCCGGAAGTCCGACACGGTCATCCGCTGGGGCGGCGACGAGTTCCTCGTGATCTGCCGCAACACCAGCAACCGCGCCGCGGAAAAACTCGCCGAGCGCATCCGCGGAGAGCTCGCGGAGCATGTATTCCAGGTCGCCGAAGGCATCACGGCCCGACTCTCCGGCTCCATCGGCTTCGCGGTCTACCCGTTCTCTCCCCTGCGCCCCGACCTCGCTACCTGGGAACAGGTGTCGGCCATGGCCGACCAGTGTGCCTATATCGCCAAGGAGAACGGCCGTAATGCTTGGGTTGGGATTTACGGCAATCGGGAAACGAGTAAGTCGGACATCGCCCGTATCACGTCGGATCTTGAGGGAGCGCTGGCGGCGGGCGTGGTCGGGCTGCGTACGTCCGTTTACCAACCGCTGGTGTTTGGCGGTCAGCGCAAGGCCGAGACGACTTGAGTCGCGCAGGTTACTGGGCTGCGCGCCGCTCCCCATTCAAAACGGTAGAACGGCGCTTGGATCAGTAGTCCCCTACACATTCGACGGAAGGTAACCTAGGCTCCAATCCCTCAGCACAGTCGCGAGTTCCTTCCTATGAGCCTTAGCCTGTCAGACCCCCTTCTTCTCCGCACCCAGGTCTACGTCGACGGTGCGTGGTGTGATGCGGACGACGGCGCCCGAATGGCCGTCAGCAACCCCGCCACCGGAGAGACGATCACCGAAATCGCCAAGGTAGGCGCAAAAGAAACCGGAAGAGCCATTGCGGCGGCTGACCGGGCCATGGAGGACTGGAAGCAGAAGCCAGCGAAGGCTCGAGCCGCGATCCTGCGCCGCTGGTTCGATCTGATCATGGAAAATCAGGAGGACCTTGCCAAGATCATGACCTGCGAGCAGGGGAAACCCCTCGCTGAAGCACGCGGTGAAGTCGCCTACGGTGCAGCCTACGTTGAGTGGTTCGCCGAAGAAGCCAAGCGCGTTTATGGCGATGTGATCCCCGGCCCCGGGCCGGATCGGCGCATCGTCTGCATCCGCCAGCCCGTGGGCGTCGTCGCCGCCATCACGCCCTGGAATTTTCCGATCGCCATGATCACCCGTAAAGCGGCACCGGCTCTGGCCGCGGGCTGCTCCGTCGTGATCAAGCCCGCCAGCGAGACCCCGCTTTCGGCCCTCGCCATCGCTGAACTCGGCGAGCGGGCCGGCATACCGGGCGGGGTGCTCAACGTGGTGACGGGTTCCGCGCGCGACATCGGCGGAGAGCTGACCGGCAACCCGACGGTGCGCAAGCTGACCTTCACGGGATCGACGCCGATCGGGAAAGTTCTCGTCGCCCAGTGCGCTGAAACGGTGAAGAAAACCTCTATGGAACTCGGCGGAAATGCGCCCTTTATTGTTTTCGACGACGCGGACATCGACGCCGCCGTGGAGGGCGCGATGGTTTCAAAGTACCGCAATGCCGGTCAGACCTGCGTGTGCTCAAACCGGATCTTCGTTCAGCGATCTGTCCACGATGCCTTTGTCGACAAGCTGGTCGAGCGCACCGGAGCGCTTGCTGTGGGTAATGGGCTGGACGATGGCGTCGCGATCGGGCCCCTGGTCAACAAGAAGGCCGTGCAGGACGTGGACGCGCTCGTGAAGGCGTCGACGGAGGCCGGTGCGCACGTCGCTCTTGGAGGGGGTCCGCATGATCTGGGAGGTAACTTCTACGCGCCAACGGTATTGACCGGTGTCGACAGCTCCATGGCGGTGTTCCGCAACGAGATCTTCGGTCCGGTTGCGCCCGTGATTGCCTTCGACACGGAAGAGGAAGCCATCGCCATGGCCAACGACACGGAGTTTGGCCTGGCCTCGTACTTCTACGCCCGCGACATCGGACGCATCTGGCGCGTCGCCGAGGCTCTGGAGTACGGCATCGTTGGTATCAACGAGGGCATCATTTCAAACGAAATGGCCCCCTTCGGCGGTGTGAAAGAATCGGGATCGGGCCGCGAGGGTTCGAAGTACGGGATCGATGACTACGTCGAGATCAAGTACATGCTGATGGGTGGGTTGTGATGGTGCCGACGAGAGGATTTGAACCTCCGACCCACGCATTACGAATGCGTTGCTCTACCAACTGAGCTACGTCGGCGCTGTCTGGCGAGGGCGCGGATTTTACGGCGACCCATCGCCGGGCACAAGTCGCGCATTGCCAGCTGCCTGCCGGACTCGGGACAGGGCCAGTCCCATCGCCTAGCCCGAGCAGGAGCGCCGGGTCGACGCGACCGATATAATGGAGCGGCTAAGGCAGGGGAACGACTATGACAGCGATGACCGGAATCACGGACGGTGCCGCAGCCGGCAAAAATACGCGCTGGGCAAAGATCAGCTGGGAAGACCCCTTCCGACTCACGGAGCAGCTCAGCGACGAGCAGCGCATGGTCATGGAGAGCGCCCGAGCCTATGCCCAGGGTCAGCTCGAACCGCAAGTGAAAGAGGCTTTTCGCTCCGAGACAACGGACGAATCCATCTTTCGCGAAATGGGCGAACTCGGCCTGCTCGGCGCCACGATTCATGGCTACGGCTGTCCCGGCGTGGACTACGTAAGCTACGGACTCATCGCCCGGGAGGTAGAACGCGTGGACTCGGGCTACCGCTCGATGATGAGCGTACAGTCCTCGCTGGTGATGTACCCGATCTACGCCTACGGCACCGAGGCGCAGCGCGAGCGCTTTCTGCCGGGGCTCGCCAGCGGCGAACTGATCGGCTGCTTCGGTCTCACGGAGCCGGACCATGGCTCCGATCCCGGCGGTATGGTGACGCGCGCTCGTGGCTGTGACGGAGGCTACCGACTCTCCGGCGCCAAAATGTGGATCACCAATTCGCCCATCGCCGATGTGTTTGTAGTCTGGGCAAAGACCGATGACGGGAAGATTCGCGGCTTCATACTGACACGTGATATGGATGGCCTTACGGCGCCCAAGATCGAAGGCAAGCACGCCCTCCGAGCTTCCGTCACCGGCGAGATAGTCATGGACGAAGTCTTCGTCCCCGAAGAAAACCTGCTGCCCGGCGTTGAAGGCCTGAAGGGCCCCTTCGGCTGCCTGAACAATGCCCGCTACGGCATCGCCTGGGGGGCGCTGGGCGCTGCAGAAAGCTGTTGGCACACGGCGCGCAGCTACACCATGGAGCGCAGTCAGTTTGGCCGGCCCCTGGCGTCGAACCAGCTCATCCAGCTCAAGCTCGCAGATATGCAGACGGAAATCGCTCTCGGGCTCCAGGGCTGCCTGCGTGCGGGACACCTGATGAGCAGTGATGACGGTATCGCCCCGGAGCTCATTTCCCTGATCAAGCGCAATTCCTGCGGTAAGGCCCTGAACATCGCGCGCAAGGCCCGGGACATGCTGGGCGGAAACGGCATTGCCGACGATTATCCGGTCATGCGACACATGCTTAATCTCGAGGTGGTCAACACCTACGAGGGTACGCACGATATTCATGCCCTGATCCTGGGTCGCACACAAACCGACATTCCTGCCTTCTGACCTGCCTTCTGAGCAGCGAAATTCGTAAGGCGTTGCCCTTAGGATTCGAGGGGGTCTTGCCGATTCCGTGAGTTCACGAATCGAACAGGACGGCGGGCCGAAGGAGAGCACAGGGGAAGGCGCGCGGGCGGGCGTTGTGCTGGTAGCCGGGGGTCGGCTGCGATCCGATGGCTATCCGCGAAACGAAGAGCTGGTTCGCGCCATGGCGGAAAGCGGCTGGACGTTACGCTGGTCTGCAGTCACCTATCCGGCATTCCTCTACCGAAAACCGCTATTGCTGCGTCTGGCGCTCATGGGTGTGCTGACCCCGCTACGTTGGGTGCTCATGCTCTTGCTCGGCGCGGTGCAGCTCGCCCGGGGCGGTGTCTCCCATATTTTCGTGCCCTTCCCCGCCCAACTTGACCTGCCACCGGCCTGGCTATTGGCCCGCCTGGGGGGCTGTCGTCTCGTCGCGGATGTGTTTCTGAGCAGCTACAACACACTGGTTGAAGATCGTGGGACCCTGCGCCGCGACGGCATCGCGGCGCGTCTGCTGCACTTCATTGAGGGTCGACTCCTGGGCCTCGCCGACATCAATCTGATCGACACCCCGGAGCACGCCGAGCTCGTCGCCGCACTCTATCCCCGCCTGGCGCCGCTGCGGAGTGTTCCCCTGGCGATTGATGAGGAGCGCTTCCGCTACGCGCCCCCAGCCGAAAGCAGTACGGTGGTGTTCTGGGGCACCTACATTCCGCTGCACGGTGTACAGACCATCCTCGAGGCGGCGGCGCTGCTCCAGGAAGCCGAGCCCGGCCTGCAAATCCTCCTTATCGGGCGCGGCCAGGAGTACCCCCGGGCCCGCGAGCTGGCAGCCAGCCTGGGTCTGCGCAATGTGGACTTCGAGGAGGGCATTCTGCCCATGGAGCAGATCATCGACCGATCGCGCAGCTGCTTTGCGGCGCTGGGCGTGTTCGGCGCCACACGCAAGGCCGCGCAGGTCCTGCCTTACAAGGCGGTGCATGCCCTGGCCCTCGGATTGCCGCTCATAAACGCGGACACGCCGGCGTCCCGGCGTTACCTTGAGAACGGCGTCGACGCCCTGCTCGTGCCCCCCGGTGACGCAGCGGAGCTGGCGAACGCAATCCAGCGCCTTTTCCATGATCGCAAGCTCGCCACAAGCCTCTCGCAAGCCGGACGACGGGTGTTCGAATCGCACTTCAGCCGCGCGCAGATGCGCCAGGCGGTCGACGCCGTGCTCCGCTCCTGATCTAATCGCCGCTGTTTCCCCACTCCTCAGGCAAACGAGCGGCCCGATGCCGACAGAAAGCGCACAGCGCGTGTACACGCCCCGCCTCGGCGTCGCCGCTCCCGGCATGTCCTGGGTTCCCGCTCCGACCTATCTGCTTCGCCGCGCAGCGATTCTCGACTGGCTGCGGGACGCGCCGGCCGGCCGCGTACTTGAGATGGGTTGCGGCCCCGGTGCCCTCCTCTACGATCTCTCGCTCCGCGGTTTTGAGGGGACGGGCGTGGAAACCTCCACGCGCTCTCTGGAAATCGCTCCGCAGCTTCTCGCTGAGACAGCGGCCGTGACTGTGCAGCCCCACGAGCCGGCAACGGGTGAGCGCTACGACTACCTGCTGGCGTTTGAAGTGCTCGAACACATCGAAGACGACGTAGGCGCACTGCGCCGCTGGCTGGACTTCCTGAAACCCGGTGGACGGGTTCTGGTGTCCGTTCCCGCGCATCGCCGGCGCTGGAACGTCACCGACATCTGCGCCGGCCACTTCCGGCGCTACGACCGCGAGGACGTCCTGCGTCTGTTCACCGACGCCGGGCTTCAGCCAACCCGCATCGGGAGCTACGGCTGGCCGCTGTCCCGACTTCTGGAAATTCTGCGCAACATAGCCAAGAAGCGCGAACTCGCCCGCGACGGCGTGGACCCGGCCACGCTGCGCATCGGCGATGCCGAACTCTCCGCGGCCAGCGGCTCGGATAGGAGCCTGCTTGCACGGCTCTACCCGCTGTACGCCGGCCCTATCGGCGTGTCGTGTCTGAGTCTCGCGACCTTCCTGCAGAAGGCGTTCTACGACAGTACCCTGGGCGTGTCCTTCCTGGTCGACGCGCGCAAGGAGCGTTGACTGATGACAGCGAGCAAACGGCCATGAACAGCGCCGGAACACGCCCGGAAATTCTGATCGTCAATCAACACGGCGAAAACCGCGGCGATGAAGCGGCCATGCGCGCCATGATCGAGGGTCTGGACCGGGATCTTGGCGGCGCCCGCTTCACCGTGGTCGTGCAATTCCAGGATACGTCGCTCGACCTGCGCTTTGACGAAGACGTCACCCTGCTTCAGATGAAAATGTCCTACCTGCATTTCCTCGGGCTCGTCGTCTACGCCTTGCTCCGCCGCGTTGGGGTATCCCTGCGCGTACTCCTGGCTGGCGAAGCGCGCCGCATTATCGAAGCCTTTGAGACCGCGGACCTCGTGCTCTCGGCCCCGGGGGGACCCTATTTCGGCGATATCTACGCCAACCATGAAATCGTCCACTGGTTCTACATCTGGCTCGGGCGAATCTACCGGCGACCGATGCTGCTCTACGCTCCGTCGGCGGGACCCTTCGAGATTCGCTGGCTGAACCGTGTGCGGCGCCATCTCTATCGGGCCTTCCGCGTGCTCTGCGTGCGCGAGGATATCTCCCGCGGGCACCTGCATGCCCTGCTGGGTGAAGACACGCCCGTGACCGTCACCGCGGATTCAGCCCTGCAACAGACCGTGGCGCCCAAGGATCGGCGGGAATACTTCGTCGGACAGCGCGCGCCGCTTGCTCAAAAGTATCTGGTCGTTGTCTCGGCGATTCAGTATCGCTTTCCCTTGGCGACGGACCCGGCAGCGGCTCAAAGCGACTACGAGTCAGCTCTGCTTGCCTGTCTTGAGCACCTGAATGCCCGGAAAGACTGCCACTTCCTGCTCTTTCCACAGCTTTACGGCAGCGCCCACAGCGACGTACCTTTTCTCGAGTCGCTTCGCAGTCGCATGCCGGTGGGCGCAAGCTCGGAGATCGTCAGCCAGGATTGGGATTCGAACGCGCAGCGGCAGCTCATCGGGATGTGCGATCTGTGTATCGCAAGTCGCTATCACCCGCAGATCTTCGCGGCCAGCGCCACCGTTCCCGGCATTTGCATCTATTACGAACACAAGGCGCGGGGATTCATGGAGGCCCTGGGCATGCAGGACTTCGCTTTTGACATCGGAGACCTTCACAGCGCCACATTGCTGCAGGCCCTCGACCGCTGCCTGCAGGAACGCGACGCACTGCTACAACGCCTGCGCGAGGGCATTCCCCCACTGCGCGAACGGTCCGCCGAGACAACACGTCTCGCCGTCGCCTTGCTTGACCCAAAGCCCGTGGAACCTGGCCCAAATTGAACCTGTTCTGCGTGCTCGCCGGAGCGAGAGTTCACACCCTTGAGCGAACCCGGGGACGGATCGAGAGCCTCTACGATCAGCAGGCGATTACGCTGGGAGACGCGGGTTGGCCGGTCCGCGCGGTGATCCTCGATGACCGCGGCGCGGTACTGGGGCATGCGGCCAGCCTGCATGGTTTTCTGATCTACTCCGGACTGCTGACCAGCTACCGCGATGTCCCCCCCAGCGCGCTGATGGACTCGCCGGCGGCGGCAGCGGAGCTTCTCTTCGAGGCCTTCCTGCGCGAGGGCCGCGATGCCTTCGAAAGTCTGGCCGGCCAGTTTGTGGTCGCGGCGTACAACGCCGCCGAGGATCAACTTGTCGTTTTGTGCGACGAGTTGGCCCAGCGACGCCTGTTCTACGCCGAAGACAGCGCCATGCCGGGAACGTGCTTTTCCACCCATCTTGGGGCAATCCGCTGCATCGATGATCCACCCCGGCCCATCGATCGGACGCGGGAGGAGTTTCTTCTCGCCCACGAATTTCTCCCGGAGCGCAGGACGGTATACGAGGGCGTTAGGTTCCTGGCACCGGGCACGTTGGAAACGTGGTGCCAGGGGGAGATGGTCGACAGTCACCTGGCGAAGCGTGCCGTCCCGACGGAAACCGTTAGCTGGCCGGTCGATGATGAAAAGGCGGCTACGCGAAGGCTTTACGAGATATTCATGGCGGCCGTCGAAGCGCAGTGTCCAGGCACCGACCGGATCGCGGTACTGCTCGGAGGCTTCGACTCAGCGCTGGTGGCTGCGGCACTCACGCGGCTTGGAAAAAAGGTCGAAACCTACACCATGGAGTTTGCTGAAGCTGATATGAATCAGCGGCATGTAGACACCCTGCAGCGTGCCATAGGCTGCGAGCACGTATGGGTACGCATCAAAGAAGAGACCGTGCGAGAAGGCCTCCTGTCGTTCGGTCGCGTTTTCAGCCAGCCTGCGAGCCAGGCGCACTATCCCATCCAGATCGCCGAAACGCTGCGTCACATGCGAGACCGGGGGCACGGCCACTGCTTCACCGGAGACGGCTGCGACGAGCTCTTCCTGGGCTATCCCATGATCTATGCGAGAGCTCGACTCTTTCAACGCGTAGGCGTCGTTCCCGGGCCTCTGGTGTCGCTCCTGCTCGCGTTGCTCGGGGGCCGCTGGCTAGAACGCCGGTTGGGTCACGCTCTTCGCCTTGCCCGAGCCGCGGTTTCCGCGTCCGGGAGGCGCATGCCCGCCCGGGGACATATCGTGCACTGCATTCTGGACGAGCGATCGCTGCGTCACCTGCGCATCGCCGCGGCGCCCGAACAGAAAATTGACAGAGAGAGTGAATTAGAACGCCTCGCATCGCCCTACGCCGGGGACAACGCCGTACGGATTGCGTTCGCGGCGAAACGGTCGGTGGGTACGAATCGGCAGCGCAATGAAGGCGCCTCCACGGCCACGGGCGTAACGCTGCGCTCCCCCTACCAGCACCCGGACCTTCGGCGTGCCGCCGCCGGTCTCCCGCTGGAGCTACTGCGTCCGTCGGGAAAAAACGAAGCCCATGCAATTGGAAAATACCTGCTGGCGCGCATGGCGGAGGAACATCAGCTGTTGCCCCATGAGTTGATCTATCAGCCCAAAGCATCGCCGATCACGGCGCCGGTGGACTACTGGTACATGGGCGCTTTACGAGACGATGTGCTGGATCTGTTCGAACGTCTTCCCTTCGCCGTAGATAAGGAGTTTGCGTCAAGCCTGCTGCGTCCGAAGCTTGCGGAGCAGCTGTTGCGAGATCACTACGGCATCGGGCACTACTGCATGCATGGCGCGAGCATGCTGGCGACTTACGCGGCATTCAATTTCCCCGTTGACCAAGACGCCGCTGCGTGAGGCACGGCCCGCTCAGGATTGCCAAGGGACTGCTATCCACGGCGGTTCTACTCTGGCTTGTCTGGTATCTGTTCGATCACCGCGATCTGCTTGCCCAGGCGGCAAAAGCCCCACCACGGTATCTGGCAGGTCTGGCGCTGCTGATCCTCACAACGTGGCTCTTCAACTCCCTTCAGGTTCTGCTGTTCCTGCGGCTTGCCGGTCTGAGAATTGGCTTCTGGGAGAACCTCCTGTTGCAGAACGCAACCCAGCTCGGCAACTACGTCCCCATGCGTCTGGGTACGGTGCTGCGCTTTCGCTATCTGAAAACAGTCCACGGCATCGAATACACGCGCCTCGGCGGCATTGCCGGCATGCGCACCGTTTTGCTCACTATCGCGGCCGGGGCGCTTGGCTGTGTCGGTCTCGCCGTACTCGCGCGGGAGGATTCCGTGAGCCTAAACCCGGCGCTGTGGCCGATCTTCCTGGGAATGATCGTGGTGCCGCTGGCAATCTGGTGGATCGCGGCCCACCTCACTTTTTCTGATCAGACCTGGCGCGGAAGATTGGCCCAGCTGCTTCTGTCGAGCTTCTCCGCGCTGCGGCAAAGACCTGCCACGGCGCTACGCATCCTTGCCTTATTGCTCATGCAGTTTGTCGTTCTCGCGCTCAGACTTCAGATCAGCTTTACGATCGTCGGCGTTGAGCTCTCGCCCTGGGCATTGCTGCTGCTGGCGCCTACGGGCACGCTGCTCGCGTTTTTGACCCTGACCCCAGGAAATCTCGGCCTCCGAGAGTGGGTAATCGGAGTTCTTTCTCTGGCAACCGGTTACTCCTTTACCGACGCCGTCATCGCGGGCGTCGTCGACCGCGCCGTTCTGATGATCTGCGTTTTCATACTGGGCTCGCTGAGTTTGCCTCTGCTGATTCGGCGATGGCGTAACGCGACCGGCTCCCACGGTAACGCAGCGTCTGATAGCCGTTAGGACCGCTAAACCCGGGCCGACCTCTTGCGCGCTGCGCAAAACCCGGGGATCAGCCTGGACCGGGCTGACGGGAACTGCACCGCTCTGTAGACTGCAATAACGAATCGACGGCGGCTTTCCTGGACATCCGACCTGAACCTAAGATCTGAACCTAGGATCTGGACCTAGGATCTGGACCTGGATAACGGACTTGGATATGGAACCTGAACGTCGCGCCTGGGAATCGGGGGTGCGCCTTCGGCCGCCGACAATCGCTGTCTCACCAATGGTCGAAGGACCTAGACCACTACTTTGCCTATGAAAAACTCATCGATCATTGCCTCCATACCCGCCGCCATCGCGGGCTCCTGCCTGGCCTTGGCGGCTTCGGCCACGGAACTGGATCGCCTGCGTCTTCCCGCGGGCTTCAGCGCCGATCTGTTTGCCGAAGTCGAAAACGCGCGCCAGCTCGCGCGCAGCGCCAGTGGTGTTGTTTATGTGGGAAGCCGGGGAGCGGGGAAGGTCCATGCGCTGAACGACAAGGACGGTGACGGGCGTGCGGAGTCAGTTCAACTCATCGACGACGATCTGCGCCTGCCCACGGGCGTGACCTGGCATCGCGGGGATCTCTATGTGGCCGCCGTGTCGACGATCTATCGTTACCGCGACGTCGATGCGCGGCTGGATAATCCTCCCGAGCCGGAAATTGTGCTCGACGACCTGCCCACGGAACGGCACCACGGATGGAAGTATCTGAAGTTCGGGCCGGACGGTCGGCTCTACGTTCCCGTGGGAGCGCCCTGCAATATCTGCGAGCCCGAAGAGCCCTTCGCGACGATCTTGAGCATCGACGTGGACAATCCTGAAGACCGACAGATCGTCGCCCGCGGCGTGCGAAACAGCGTCGGCTTCGACTGGGACCCGGCGACCAGGGATCTCTGGTTCACGGACAACGGACGCGACCATCTGGGCGACGAGATGCCCCCCTGCGAACTCAATCATCTGAGCGCGGCCGGACAGCATTTTGGCTATCCCTACTTTCACGGGCCCGGCATCGCCGATCCGGAATTCGCCGACGCCGGTTCGGAGCGCTCGAGCTATCGCGAGCCGGCGCTCGCCCTGGGTCCACACACCGCCCCCCTGGGTATGAGCTTCTATCGCGGTGCGATGTTCCCGGAACGCTATCACGGCGACGTGATCCTGGCCGAGCACGGCAGTTGGAATCGATCCAAAGAAGCGGGCCCAATCGGTTACCGGCTCATCC
The DNA here is from genome assembly GCA_038748515.1 of Pseudomonadota bacterium. Classification (GTDB taxonomy): domain Bacteria; phylum Pseudomonadota; class Gammaproteobacteria; order Pseudomonadales; family Halieaceae; genus Congregibacter. The sequence continues at coordinate 50,981 of JBCDIW010000017.1, read as the reverse complement.
ACGCCGAGCGTGATTCCGATGGCGTTTTGCGCTACGAGGTGTTCATCGACGGCTGGCTCAATGCCGACGGCTCCCGCTGGGGCCGGCCAGCGGACGTGCTCGGCCTGCCCGACGGCAGCCTGCTGATATCCGACGACGAAGCCGGAGCTGTGTATCGGATCAGCTACGCCGGCGAGAACTAATCTCAGGATCCTATTCGAGATTATCGATAGCCACAGCACCAAGCTCGTCGGCGACCGGGAAATCCAGAACCTGGGAGTAAAAGTACAGCTCTGCTTCCCGCGCATGAATCTGGTTTTCCGCCTTGCGGAAACCGTGGGACTCGCCCTCGTAGGCGACGTAAGCCGTCGCCACGCCGCGATCACGCAGCGCGCTGTAGATACGCTCGGACTGATTGGGGGGTACCACGGGATCTTCAAGACCCTGGAGCAGTATCAGCGGCGCCGCGAAGCCTTCCAGGTGATGGATCGGTGAACGCTCCACATAGAGATCACGACGTTCGGGATAGGGCCCGATGAGCTGATCCAGGTACCGGGATTCGAACTTGTGGGTCTCCTCGGCGAGAGCCTCGATGTCCGATATGCCGTAGTAAGAGGCGCCCGCGGAAAACACGTTGTGGAAGGCATGCGCGGCCAGCGTTGTATAACCGCCGGCGCTGCCACCGCGGATGATCAGCCGTTCCCGGTCCGCGAGCCCCTGCTCAGCGAGCCAGCCCGCGGCGGCGACCGCATCTTCGACGTCGGCGATTCCCCATTGTCCGTACAGCGCGCGGCGATACTCACGTCCGAAGCCCGTACTGCCACGGTAGTTCAGATCCAGCACCGCGAAACCGCGGCTCGTCCAGTAGTAGTGCGCCGGGTTGTAAGTCACACCGGCCACCGAGGTCGGGCCACCGTGGGCGCTGACGATCAGCGGCGGCGCGCTGTCCGCGGGAGCCTGGGCCTGAGGATTGGTGGGCGGGTAGTAGACACCGTGCGCTTCACCACCGCCGGCCAGGGGAAAGCTCAGCTGTTCGAAGGCGGGAATCCAGTCAGCCGCGAGCGCGCTGTCCCGGGAACTGCGAATGCGCTGCGTAACTTTTCCGGACGCGTCCGCGCGCACCAGAGCGGAGGGGCGGTCGGCAAAGCCGGCGATCATGAGAAATCCGTCGGCGTCCGGCACCAGGCTGCCGTAGCTCACCGCACCGGTATCGATGAGCCGGTGCCGGCCCTCCCCGTCCAGGGAATAGAGCATCTCCACGCTGCCGCGCCGCGCCACGGCGAGCAGGCTGCCGTCGGCCTGGGGATAGAGATAACGACTGCCGATCGTCCAATCCGGGCCGCCGATCTCCAGTCCCGTCAGGCCGGTGTCCATAGCCACGAAGCGTTCGCCCTCCACCCGGTAGGGACGCCACCAGTTGTCGCGGTCGGAGAGCGCGATGAGTTCCCCCGCACTGTCCCACTGCGGATCCACCACCGATTCGTCGGCGTCGGGGTTGTGCAGCGTGAGCGATGCCAGGCTGCCGTCCTCGGCGAACCGGGCCGAATGCAGCTGGGTGCTGTCCCAGGGCATGTTGGGGTGCATCCAGGACGTGAAAGCGATGCGCTCTCCGTCCGGCGACAGGCTCGGCGCCGAGACGAAGTCCGTGCCGGAAAACAGGGGCTCGCCCTCGTGCAGTCCCGCCTCCTGCGCCGGAATTGCCACGAGTTCATTGCTCGGCTCACCGAGGCCACGATGATCCTCGCGTATACAGATGAGCCGCTCGCGCGGCGTGTCAAGAACACAGCCCGCGTAGCGCAATTCCGCCGCCGGCGTGATGGGTTGGGGCTCCTCACCGGGCTGAAAACGGTAGAGGCGCTGATCGGCATAGTTGGAGAACCAGAGCGTGCCATCGGCAACCAGGAGCTCTGCGCCGCCGTACTCCTGCACCCGCGTCCGCACATTCCAGGGAGCGGCGAGCAGTTCCTCCGGCGCCTCGCCGTCGCGCCAGCGCATGATCGTGGCACGCCCTCCCTCGGCGGGCCGGGACTCCAGCCAGTAGAGGTAGGCGCCGTCGCGCCGCAGGCCCCAGAGACCCCGGGCACTCTCTACGAGCGACGCCGCGGTGATGGGGGAAGACCAGCTTCCGTAGGGCTCCGCGGCCTTCGCAACGGCATCATCCAGAGCCGGCGCGACCACGGCCGCATCCTCGCCCTGGCAGGCGGCAAGCAGGGCAAGGGAAATCAGGGAAAGGGGACGGGACACAAACATGCAGCTTCTACCGGAATCTCGGGAATGCGTACCCTAGCAGGCCCGGCCGGGTGCGTCGCTACATCTACGGGCCTTCGCGTGGGCAGAAGCCTGTCATCAACGCGACTGTCCTCATGCCATCGGTTTCCGACCAGATCGCCGGCGGGCACCGGATCCAGGTCCTCGCCCCCGGATTCAATGCAGCGGCGTGCCTTGCCGGGGCACTCCGGGTTCCTAGGATCGTCAAGATCTGGGCTAGACTTGCGTCCTCATCATTCAGGAGTTCAGCGATGGCCCAGGTCGAGGTTCGCGTGCAACAGCACGTTCTGCAGCTGCACATCACGCGACAGGAAAAATACAACGCCCTGAGCCTTGAGATGTATGCGCAGCTCGGCGAGGGACTGGCGCGCCTGAACAACGAACCCGACCTGCGCGTCGCCGTGATTTCGGCGGAAGGCAAACATTTCACGGCCGGTGTGGAACTCGACCAGTGGGCGCCCTACTTCGGCGGGGGCGAAGGCTGGCCCGTGACCGAAGACCAGATCGACCCTCTGGGCGTCAGCGGCCCGCGGCACAGCAAGCCGGTGGTGATTGCCGTGCAGGGCTATTGCTTCACCTGGGGCGTCGAAATGCTGCTCAATACGGAGATTCGCGTCGCCGCCGAGGACACCCAGTTCCAGATGCTTGAGGTTCAGCGTGGCCTCTTTCCCTGCGGGGGAGCGACGTTTCGCCTGCCCCGGGAGATAGGCTGGTCCAACGCCCAGCGTGTTCTGCTTACCGGGGACCGCTGGAGCGCCGGCGACGCCCTCCGCTGGGGCATGATCCAGGAGATCTGTGATGTGGGCGTACAGGTCGATCGTGCTATGGAACTGGCGCGCAGCGTCGCCGATGGAGCCCCCCTGGCGGTACAGGCACTACTGGCGGCGAGCCGCCACGCCGAACGCGAGGATCACGAGGATCTCTCGCGCCAGGTCTTTACGAGCCTCAAGCCGATCATGCAGAGTGAGGACGCCGCCGAAGGGGTCCGCTCCTTCCTGGAGCGGCGCAAGGCTGTATTCAAGGGCCGCTAGTCGCTCTCGCGTTTGGCGCGTTCACGATCTCGCACAAAAAGACCTCACACATTCAGCAAACGAAAAGCCGGAAACAGGACGTCACCTTGCCCCAGATCAAAGCCAATGGCATCAAGCTCGAGTACCTGTCCCAGGGAAACCCCGAGTCCGAAACCGTTCTCCTCATAATGGGTCTCGCGACCCAGCTTACCGGCTGGCCCGAGGAGCTCTGTGAACACCTCGTCGACCGCGGATATCATGTGCTGCGCTTTGATAACCGCGATATCGGCCTCTCGGAACGCCTCGATTCCAAACGTGCCCCCAACGTGCCTCTGCTCGCCGGAATACGCATGGTCGGTCTCCCGGTGCGCGTACCCTACACGCTCGAAGACATGGCCCGCGACGCGGTGGCGCTGCTCGACGCGCTGAACATTGAACGCGCCCACCTCGTCGGCGCCTCCATGGGCGGCATGATTGCTCAGCTTATCGCGGCCCGCTTCCCCGGCCGCACCGCGAGCCTCACGTCCATCATGTCCACCACGGGGCACACATCGCTTCCCCGGGCCGAACGAAGCGCAACGCGCGCGCTCATGCTGAAACCCAAGAATCCGCGCGATCCCGAATCCGTGATCGAGCGCAATGTGATTGTGCGCAAGGCGCTGCAAAGCCGCACTTATCCGAAGACCCACGAAGAAATCTGGGAAACGGCCGCGGCCGCGGTAAAGCGCGGTGGCTACAATCCCGACGGAGTGGCCCGGCAGCTCGGCGCAATCCTGGCCGCACAGCAGCGTCGTGCACTCCTCGGACTGGTGCAGGCGCCATCGCTGGTACTGCACGGAGACGAAGACCCGCTGGTCAAGGTCGAGTGCGGGATCGACACAGCCCAGCACCTGCCAGACTCAGAACTGCATATCCTCAAGGGAATGGGGCACGATCTGCCCGCGGTACACCTGGAGGAGATCGCGGACCGGATTCACGGTGTTGCGCAGCGCGTTGCGTGACGACGGCGGGGCGCAATCCCCGGGTACTGCATTGCACCCAAGGGCTGCGGACCAGGAACACATCATCATCTCAGGCGCTGAGGTAGTACTGCAACAGTAGTCCTTCGCCCCTGTCGGTAAGCGTTGCTCGTCAATCTCACCGCTGAGCAGATGACGCCGCCATGCGAGAAGCCAGAGACGAGTAGTCGACGTAGTCCCACTGCCGCGTTATGAGACCGCGCTTCAGCTCGATCCAGGTGACGAACGGGAGACTGAACGGGGCTCCGTCGATCAAACCCGCTACTCGACCGCGAACGACCGTCGTACCCCCTGCCAGCCGCGCTTGCGCGTCGCTGGGAGGCCTGATCGCTGGCTGCACGGCGACCGCATCCAACTGGAAGTCAACCTTCTCGTAGTGATCAGCGGCTGCGCGATACGCTGACTCAATCTCGCTTTTGTCCTTGAGTTCCAGGCCGAGAAAGACATCGATCAGCACGGCCTTGTCCGCGTAGCGGGCAAGATGACTTCCGTCGAAACGGCTGTACTGGCTAAAGAACGACCTCGTCCAGTCCTCAAGTTGGCCGTCAGCTTCGACCGAAAGCGCCGTAAAGGAAAAGCTCAACAGCAGAAAAGCCGAGGAATTCCGCAGGGCATGCAGACTTTTATTCATATTTTTTTTAAATGAATGAATGTTCATTCAATTTAGTACACGCAGTTGATCCTCGCAAGCTCGCCAAGGCGCGGTATGCTGACATCAGCCAAGCGGAACCATCGATGCCCCGAATCAGCGAAGAAAAAGCCCAGGAACGCAGGGAAGCCTTGATAATGGCCGCGCTGCGCTGTTTCGCCGACAAAGGTTTTGATGCCACGACGATGCGCGACATCGCCCGGGAGGCGGACTTGGCCGTTGGCACCTACTATCTATACTTCCAAGACAAGCGATCGGTGCTCGATGCCGTAATCCAGCACAACCGGAAGTTGACTCGTGCATTCCTCGGCGGTCTGGACAGGGGCCGCGGCGCCCTGGCCACGATCGAAGAAATATTCGACGCTCTGGTCGGCATGGAACCGTCCGCTCTGCGCGAAAAAGCCGCCCTCGATCTGCAGCTATTCAGTGCCGCGATCCGGGATGAAGCACTGGGGAAGTGGCTGGAGGACGTGCAGCATGAGTGGGTACAGGCGTTTCGGGCGCTGATCGTCTCCGCCCAGCGTGAGGGCGCAGTCGCGCCGGGGCTGGCACCCCTTCCGGCCGCCCGGAGCCTCACCGCCTATATGCATGGCCTGGGTTTTTCTCAGGTCCTCAAAGCCGCCCCGAAACGGTCTCTACGTACTGAAGTGCAGCGCTCCGTTCGGGCAATTCTGGTTGTCGATCAACCCGACTAAATCGCGGTAGTCCGGCACCATTCCCGTCGGATGGACATGATGCCAGACCGTTTTTTTGCCCCGAGGAACCGGCGAGCCGCTACAGTTCCGCGATCGCGGACTCGTAAAGCCCCTGGAGCTCGGCGTAGCGCGCCGCTGCCTCACCACCGGGCGCCTGATCCGCGTGATCGAGCATGCGGTACAGATAGCTGATCTGGGCGATCAGGCCCGGCGGCATATAGGTACCCGGAGCTGTATTCAGCGCATCCAGGGCCGCGTTGATCGCTGACTCGCGATCTGAGCCCAGGCCCTCGACGTCCAGCTCCTCCTCCAGATCCGCCGCCATGCGCCGCGCCGCATCCAGAAGGTCGCGAATCTGGATGCTCAGGGCGTACTGGGCGGCGATGTCATCGGCGCCGACTCCGATGTCGGCGCTGCGGGGATCAACTACGATAGTGGCCTGCGTGGTCTTCTCGACACCGCCGGCGGAGAGCCGCAGCTCGTAGCTTCCCGGCGGCAGCAACGGACCCGAACCGTAGCGCCGATCCTCGTCCTCATGCCAGGCACCCCGGGCGCGCATGTCCCAGCGGAATCGGTTCAGCCCGGCCTGCGTCGTAAGACCCTGCTTTTCGATATAGGTGACGCTGTTCATGCCCATATCTTCCTCGATCACGGCGTCGCCGGCTCCATCAGCGGGCAGACTGCGGTAGGCGTTCACCAGCTCGCCGGCCGCGTTATAGATCTCCAGCATTACGCTCTCCGTCCCGGCTTCGGGGAGCAGGTAGTCCACCACCAGGGCCGGCCCGGGATAATCGGGAACCAGGCCTTCGTGATTGCGTATCTGGTGCTTCTGGTAGCGAATGGCTTCGGCGGGCGCGAGGAGCTGCGCTTCGGCCGGAGTCGCCGCTTCGTCGTCCATTTGCCGCAACGTTGCCGCCGCCTTATCCAGAACCCAGAAACCGCGGCCCATGGTCGAGAGCGCCAGATCGTCGCGAACGATGCGCAGGTCCGTGACCGGGGTCACTGGCAGATTCTGCTGGAAAGGCGTCCAGCTCGCGCCATCGTCCAGGGAGATCCACACGCCATACTCCGTGCCCGCATAGAGCAGTCCGGCTTTCTCAGGATCTTCCCGCACCACGCGCACCGGATGATCCGCCGGGATACCGTTGCGGCCGTCGGTGAGCAGGGTCCAGCGTCGACCGTAGTCTTCGGCCCGGTAAACGTAGGGCTTCCAGTCACCCATGAGGTAGCGGTGGATGGCAACATAGGCGACGCCGTCGCGATGCAGGCTCGGCTCCACGGAATCCACGCGACCGCCCTTGGGCATGCCGCGGGGCGTGACGTCGGTCCAGCTGGCGCCGTTGTCGCGGGTGACGAAAACCGGGCCGTCGTTTGACCCGGTCCAGATCACGCCGGCTTCGCGGGCCGACTCGCCGATCGAGTACAGGGTGCTGTAGTACTCCTCGCCGGTGATGTCACGGGTGATTGGAGACCCGGATATCACCTGCTTGTCCGGCTCGAAGGCCGTCAGGTCCGGGGAAATCGTCTCCCAGGTGACACCGGAATCCTTGGTCCGGTGGAGGAACTGGGACCCCATGTAAACCGTGTCGGGATCGTGAGGAGAGACATGCACCGGGGCCACGCGCTGGAAGCGATAGCGCAGATCGCGCGGATTCTGTCCGTACATATTCGCCGCGCCGATGTAATAGTGCCGCTCCGTGCCCGTATGCTTGTTATAGACCCCGAAACGCCCTTTGCAGCTGGAGTAGATGGTATCCGGGTCGCCGGGCTTCGGCACCGCGGGACCGGTTTCACAGCCGCCGGACTCCACCAGCAGGCGCGCCACGTTCTGCACCGTGGTGGGCAGACGGCTGGGAACGCCGATGGTCGAGCTGTTGTCCTGCTGACCGGCGTACATCCAGTACGGGTACTGGTCGTCCACGTTGATGGTGTAGACCTCGGTCGTCGGCTGGTTGAACTGAGTCGACCAGGTTTCGCCGCCATTGCGGGTCACATTGGCGCCCCCGTCGTTCCCCTGAATAAACAGATCGGGATCGTTGGGATTGATCCACATGTCGTGATTGTCGCCGTGCGGAGGTTTCATCTGCTCCCAGCTTTCACCGCCGTCGCGGGTGCGGTAGTAGCGCGTGGCGAGGGAGTACACCGTATCCGCATCGGTCGGATCGGCTTCGATGTTGGCGTAGTAGAAGGGGCGCGTCCGCAGGTAGCCCTTACTGGATACGTGCCGGAAGGTCTCCCCCTGGTCTTCGGAGCGATAGAGCCCGCCCTCGTCGCCGGGCGCTTCCACCAGCGCATAGACCACGCTCGAATCCGCCGCCGATACGGCAAGGTCGATCTTGCCGATCAGGCCCGTCGGCAGTCCCTCGCTGATGCGGCGCCAGCTCTCGCCGCCGTCCGTGGACTTGTAGAGACCGCCTTCTTCCTGACTGCCGCCGCTCATAATGCTCCAGGGTGTGCGCCGCGCTTTCCAGGCTGTGGCCAGCACGATGTCCGGGTTGTTCGGCAGCAGTTCGAGGTCGGAGAAGCCCGTCTCGCTGGATACTTCGAGTACCTTTTCCCAGCTGTCTCCGCCATCGCGGCTGCGGAAAACGCCGCGCTCGTCGTTGGGAGCAAAGGCCTGGCCGATGGCCGCGACCCACACGACGTTGTTGTTGCGCGGATCAATCTCCACAGCGCCGATGTGGCCGGAGTCTTCCAGGCCCACCAACTCCCAGCCGCGCCCGCCATCGCGCGAGCGGTACACACCCCTGCCCCGGATTACGTTGGAGCGCAGACCGTCCGATCCCGTGCCTACGTACACGATGTTGGCATCGCTTTGCGAGACGGCGATATCACCGATCGAGGGCGAGGCGAAGTAACCGTCGGACACGTTGTCCCAGCTCTCGCCGTAATCCGTGCTCTTCCATACGCCGCCACCGGAGGCGCCGAGATAGAACGTGCCGGGCTCGACGACCGTACCGGCCACGGTCGTTACCCGGCCACCGCGCGTTGGGCCGACGTTGCGATACTCCAGGGCGTCGAAGAATGCGGCCTCGGTCACCGTCGCCGCGAGGAGTCCGGCTCCCAGCGTGGCGAGCCACGATCGCGGCCCGGCCTTCTTCCGCGCTGACGGGCGGTGGGTTGAGCGCTTTGTTGTCATGTTTTGCCTCGGTTCAATGGTTTATGGCTTGGTTGTTCAGCGCAGATAGCAGCGGCTTTCGCGGGGCCAGGTGGTATCACGCATCGTCAGATATTGACGGTAAAACAATTCGTCTACGGCACGGGCGCGAGAAGACACATCCTCGCGTCGGTAGCGGCCCAGTTTCGACGGGCCTCCGTTGTAGGCCGCATAGGTTGCTCGCACCAGGTTGTCGCTACCGCCGGGATACTCGTCCTCACCCCGGCGCAGCGCGTAATCAACAAAGTAGTGCTCAAGAATATCGATTCCCGCGGCGAGGTTATAGGACACATCGCTTTCCAGCCGATCGAGATCGAAGAGGCTGCGCCATACGCGCCCGACGATCTGCATCATACCCACGGCGCCCACGCCGGAGCGAATAACGCGGGGCTGGGAGCTGTCCAGGGCGTTGTCCTGAGCCGGTAGGTAGTGACGCCAGCAGGTCTCCTTCCAGGCCGTGGCGCGGACGAGGGGCTCGAAAAGGGCCTGCTGCTCCGTGTTCAAGCGGCTGCTCTCCCAGTAACTGGCAAGGGTTCCGTCGATGAGCCGGGCGACGACACCCAGATAGAGGTCAAGATTGTCACTGTTGGGAAACAGCTCGCGCAGCAGCGCAGCGGGATCCGGGTCGCTGGCGCGGGCGGCTGCGATGGGACTCAGGCGCCGCAGCCAGGCCAGGGAATCTGTTACCGGGACGACCGGGGGCGCCGCATTTCTGGCCGCCGTGAACCCGAACAGCTCCTGCAGAACCCGGTCTTCGGCGAGGGGCAGCGGCGTGAGTCGCGCCGGTACGTCCCCTGCCATCAGCATGCCCGCCAGACGCAGCAGACCATCTCGACTGATTTCAATCCCGAAGGCGGGCCCCAGTTCGTCCGCCAGGCGCAGCGCGTCGCCCGCGGCAAGGAACGAGGCACTGCGCAACAGGTTGTCGGCGTTGTCCCCCGCAGGAAGGGGCGCGTGGGCGAGGATGGCGGCGAGCCGGGTCCAGGTGTCAAGAAAAAGTCGACGCAGAGGATCGTCATCGTGGTTTGCGCCGTTCAAACCTCCAGGGCCGCCCACCGCTGCGTCGCCGGGCGGGGTGTGGGCAAGGTCTGTCGGAGCGACGCCCTGCGGCGGGTAATCGTCAGCCAGCATGGCGGCGATCTCCAGGCGCAGGTCCAGGAGCAGGGCAAGCAGTTCGAGTTGCACGTCCCGATCTTCGAATTGCTGCGCCAGGAACGTCACAACCACGGTCGCGAACCCGTCCAATGCATCTTCAAGGCGTTGCCAGGCGACGGCGTCCTGCTGATCAAGCTCCGGCACGGGTGCTGCTTTCCCGTCGACCGCGGACGCATTTGCCGTAGCCGGCTCGCGCGCTGCGAGTTCAACGGCCAGATCAACGCGCAGGGACGCGTCCTCGATCCCGACAGCGGCGAGCTGCGTTCCCTTAGCCAGCGTGGGACCGGCATCGCTTTCCCGCGCGAGGAACTGCTCCATGAGCACATCGATGCCCCGCAGCGATTCCCGGACATCCACGCGCAGGTTCTGCAACCGCGGCACAAGCAGCGCGTCGGCGAGCTTTCGACTCGGTGCACTGAGCAGGTTTTGCTCGCCGTTTTCCGCGCGGAACTCAACGCCCCGGGCGGCAAATACCACCGCATCTCCCGCGAGCGAGGCTCGCGGCACAAGGTCCAGGACAACGCGCCCGGCGAGCGCGCCGGGACCGCGGCAGGCGCCGAACAGCCGCGCTCCGCCGTGCGCGGTGACGGCGACGTCCATGCGCAGCGCGGCTTCGTCCTCGGCATCTTCCTCCTCGACAGGACGGGGCGTGAGGCTGAGATCCGACAGTTCGAGGTAATTGCACGCGTCGCCGCGCAGTTCCCCACGCCCTTCCGCATCGAAGTCCAGGAGCGCCGCTGCTTGAGCCTCGAGGTACGGCACGGGTACGTTCAGGGGCACAGACAGACTCCGGCTCTCCTGCGCCGCGAGGGCGTGCGAAAAGAGCGGCGCGAGGGCGAAGACGCAGCACGTCGCGCCGCGCCGACATGTAAGCACGATACTCACTAGGGCCTGTTAACACTAACTACGGTGTAGGACCTGGACAGCGCTAGCGTCCCTTCCAGCGCGGCGCGCGCTTTTCGGCAAAGGCCGTGGCTCCCTCGATGGCGTCTTCGCTTCTGATCACGGGCATGACGATTTCCTGCTGCCGCTCAAACATCTCGTCGCTGCTCCAGTCCTGGGCGCTGGACACGGCCTTCAGGCTCGCCGCCACGGCCAGGGGGCCATTCGCAACAATGCGAGCGGCCATCGCGCGCGCTTCTTCCAGCGCTTCGCCGGACCCACAAACGCGATTGATCAGCCCGAGCTCATAGGCCCGCGACGCATCAATGAAATCGCCGGTCAGCGCCAGCTCCATGGCGATGCGCGAAGGAATCTGCTTGGGCAGCTTCACCAGCCCTCCAGCCGCCGCGGCGAGGCCGCGCTTGACCTCGGGAATGCCAAATTTGCTGTCTTGCGCCGCGATGATGAGGTCGCAGGTGATGGCCAGCTCGAAGCCGCCGGCAAGAGCGTAGCCCTCCACCGCCGCGATCAGGGGCTTGCTGGAGCGATATTCCGTGAGGCCCGCGAAACCTCGTCCCTCGATCTGGGGCAGCTCACCGGTCACGAACGCCTTCAGGTCCATGCCCGAGCAGAAGGTACCGCCGGCACCGGTGAGAATGGCGACCCGCAGTTCGTCGTCGCTTTCCAGTTCATCGATGGCCGCGGCCACACCTTCGGCCAGCGCCCGATTGGCGGCGTTCTTTGCCGCCGGGCGGTTCAGGGTGATTGTCAGAACACCCTCGTTGCGCTCCGTAAGGACTTCCTGCTCCGCCATGTTCATGATCTCCTGTCTGAACTAATTAGGGCCTGCGCTTGCGGGCGCTCAGCATTCCACGAAATTCACCGGGACCTCGAGCACGTTGACGGCGAGTCCGCCCCGCGCCGTCTCCTTGTACTTGTCCTGCATGTCCCGCCCCGTATCTCGCATGGTTCGGATCACCTGATCCAGGGACACGAAGTGCTCACCGGTGCCGCGCAAGGCCATGCGGGCGGCCGAAATCGCCTTGATCGCGCCCATCGCATTGCGCTCGATGCAGGGCACCTGCACGAGCCCGCCGATCGGGTCACAGGTGAGCCCAAGATTGTGCTCCATGGCGATCTCCGCCGCGTTTTCCACCTGCTCCGGGGAACCGCCAAGGGCTTCCGCGAGCGCGGCGGCGGCCATGGAACAGGCTGAACCGACTTCACCCTGACAGCCGACTTCGGCGCCGGAAATCGAGGCGTTGGTCTTGTAGAGGATTCCAATGGCGGAAGCGGTAAGGAGAAAACGGCAGGTATCGTCCTCGTTGCCCCCCTCACAGTGCGTCAGAAAGTACTTCAGCACGGCGGGAATGATGCCCGCCGCGCCATTGGTGGGGGCCGTGACAACCCGGCCCCCGGTGGCGTTTTCCTCATTGACCGCCAGGGCGTAGAGCGTCACCCAGTCCATGGTGTTCAGGGACCGGTCGCCGAGCGACGAACGATCGGCCTTGAGCTGGCGATACAGCTGCGCCGCGCGGCGCGGCACCTTCAAACCGCCGGGCATGATGCCTTCGCGGGTGATGCCGCGGCCGATGCAGGCATCCATGGCGGACCAGATTTCGAGCAGCCGCCGCCGAACCTCTTCCTCTTCTCGCCAGGCCTGCTCATTGCGCAGCATCAGCGAACTGATCGACAGGCCATGCTCCCGACACTGCGCGAGCAGGTCAGCGCCGGTCGAGAACGGATAGGGGAGCGGCGTCGGATCATCGACAATCGGGCTCTCTCCCGCCGCGACGTTTTCATCGACGACAAAGCCGCCACCCACGGAGTAATACACCCGCGCGCATAACGGCGCGCCGCCGCCGTCCAGCGCCGTGAAGCGCATGCCGTTGGCATGGTGCGGGAGTGATTCGCGCCGATGCATGACCAGATCATCGCGATAGTTAAGGGACACGCGCTTCTGCCCAAGAAGCTCCAGCCAGCCCTCCTCGCGCACGCGCTGAAGCCGCGGCGGCACGCTGTCGGGGTCAACGCCGTCCGGAGTCTCACCTTCCAGGCCAACAACGATGGCGCCGGGGGACCCGTGACCGGCTCCGGTTGCACCCAGGGAACCGTAGAGCTCGACGCGGAGCCGTTCGCAGCGCGCCAGGAGCTCGTGTTCCACAAGCTCCAGAGCAAAGCGTCTCGCCGCCACCATGGGGCCGACCGTATGGGAACTTGAGGGGCCGATGCCGATCTTGAACAGATCGAAGGTGCTGACGCTCACGCGGCCGCACTCCCAGAGAGGCTACGAGCAGCCGTTTTGAGCAGCCGTACGCTGTGTCGCTCAGGATTCATTGCACAGCACCGAAGCAAAGAATTCCGGATCGACATTTGCGCCGCTGCACAGCAAAGCGACGCTCTGATACGCCTTGGGCAATTTACCGGCAAGGAGCGCAGCCAGGGATACCGCGCCGCCGGGCTCGAGTACGATTTTGAGAACGCGGAACGCGAAGCGCATCGCCTCGCGCACTTCCTCCTCGCTTACGACGAGACCACCGCTCAGGCGAGACCGATTGATTGCAAAGGTCAGTTCACCGGGGCTGGGCGTGAGCAACGCATCGCAGATTGAGGGGACGCTGGTATCCGCGCGCTCACGCTGCCCCGATACCAGCGAACGTGCGTGATCGTCGTAGTTCTCGGGCTCAACGCAGTAGAGATCGGTGGACGGACTCAAGGCTTCCATCGCCAGGGCGCAGCCCGCAGTCAGACCGCCGCCGCCACAGCAGACCAGAAAAGCATCGACGGGCTCCTGCACGTCTTCGAAAAGCTCGAGCCCCGCCGTACCCTGCCCCGCAATGATGTGCGGATCATCGAAGGACGGCACGAGGACACCGCCGTCGCGCTCCACCAGATTTCGCGCAATCGCTTCACGGCTCTCCTGGTAGCGATCGTACTCGATCACTTCAGCGCCCATCGCCTTCGTATTGCTCAACTTGATGGCCGGTGCGTCAGCGGGCATGACAATTCGGGCGCGAATGCCCAGATCCCGGGCCGCGGCCGCCACGCCCTGAGCGTGATTACCGGAGGAAAAGGCGACGACCCCGGCACGTCGCTGCTCTTCATCCAACTGCACGAGCCGGTTATAGGCGCCCCGGAACTTGAAGCTGCCGCTACGCTGCAGACCTTCAGGCTTGATGACGACGCGACAGCCGGCCCGCCGGTCGAGGTCCTCGCTGCGCAATAGCGGCGTGCGCACGGCGGAGTCCCGCAGACGCTCCGCTGCCGCGCGTACGTCGGCGAAACCTACTGGGTCGCGGCTCCTTTCGTTCACTGCACGCACCTACTCCACGGGGGCCTCGCGCTCGGGAGGGCGCATCCTAGCTCCAGCGGGCGCCGTCGGGAAGTCTTTTTACCAAGATGGTAGCTGGCACGGTGAACCCCGCGAGTCCTCGCCGCGTACCACTGGCGTCTCCCACCAGCAACGGAAACCCAAACATGCCCTACGTCCTGATTCATCACACCGGGTGCGGCTCGTCCAAGAAAGGTCTCGCGCTTCTCGAGGAAAACGGTGTTACCCCGGAGATTCGCAAGTATATGAACAAAGCGGAGCAGCTCAGCGAAGATGAACTACGTACTATCGCGCGCAAAATGGGTAAGGTGAGCCCGCGTGAGTTCCTGCGCGATAAGGACGCGGCCAAATACGGCCTCGCCGAAGAGGCGTCCGACGATGAAGTTTTTGCAGCGATGGCGCAGGAGCCGCGCCTTATTCAGCGGCCCATCGGCATCAATGGCCGCAAAGCCGTTCTCGGTCGTCCCAATGAGCGCCTCCTGGATATCGTTTGAGCCGCGGCTTGCCCATGACGAGCCGGCGACGTGCTCGCTCCTTTCGCCGAGAAGCTGAGGCGCCGTTCCAGAGCATCTAGCGTGGCGATTGCTCCGGCGCCGCGCCGCCCCCGGCCCGGCGAGCTGGTGGCCCATCAGCTTCAATTGCAGCCCTTTCGATCAGGGATTCGCCAGCACAGTGCGAGGTCTGTGCTAGCCTTCGCCCATGGCTTCCAATCCCGACATCGGCTCCTGCCTGTCCCGCGGATGGGCACTCTACCGCGAGCGTCCGCTACTACTGACCGGAGCAGCGCTGCTTGCCGGCATCATCAACGCGGCCGCAAGCTTCATACCCTTCGCCACTCTTGTGACGTACCCGCTGCTCCTTGCCGGTCTTTACCACATGGTGATGCGCCTGGAGCGTGGCGAGGCTGCTGAGCTTTCCCACCTCTTCGACGGACTTCCGCGCTTTCTACCGCTGGTCATTGCGTCCGTGCTGATGTCGGTGCTGATCACGATCGGCGTGTTCCTTTTTATCTTGCCCGGTCTGTACCTTGTCATTGCCTACGGTTTCACAACGCTCAATATCATCGATCGCGGCCTGGACTTCTGGCCCGCGATGGAGCACAGCCGCAAGACTATCACCGCCCATTTCTGGACCTACACGGGGTTCGCGATCGTAGTGGTGTTGATCCTGTTCGCAGCAAGCATTCCGTTCGGCCTTGGACTGCCCATCGCCATCCCTGTGTGCCTTGCCGCGCAGTACTATTTTTACCTGGACCTCGACGACGACGAGGTCACGATCGACTAGTGCGGCGCTCAGCCGCGCGGGGACAGGCGGCGCCACGCCGCAAGGAGACACGTATGTACAAAAAAAGAAACCTGTGCGCCACGGCGCTGGTCATCGCGCTCGGTGCCGCGCCCATTGCCATGGCGGGAACCGCCACTATGCAGAGCGCCGACGGGAACAGCGCAACCTTCGAATACAACTCAAGGATGCTGCGCATGGGTGCCGGCGACGACAACGCCGGTTACACCGTCGTTCGCGACGGATCGCTCTACGTGGTCAGCATGAACAATGGGCAACCCATGGTCATGGATGCGGGCTCGATGATCCGCACCATGGCCCCCAACTTCGCCAATGCGGCGCCCAGTGATCTGAGCTCCGAGTTTCTCGGACTGAAGAAAACAGGGCGCTCGGAGACCGTGGCCGAGGTTAAGGGCGACGTGTACGAACTACGCTTCAAGGATGAGAACGGAAGGGAGCAGAGTGAGGAGGTCGTGCTCTCGGATGACCGCCGCGCGCTCGAGTTTCGCGATGCGCTGTTCCTGATGATGGATGTCGCCGCCTCCCTGACCAGCGACGATAATATGAAGGCCGGACGCAGTATCCAGGCCGAGCTGCTCAATATTGACCTGGGCGTACTGCGCTACGGGAATGAAATGCGCCTGACGAGCATAGACAGCCAGCGTGTAGATCCCGCGCGCTTCGAACTGCCCGCGGAGCCCATGAACCTCCAGGACTTGGGCAATATGTTCAATGCCATGGCTAACGAACCCCCGGCTACCACGACCGAATCCCCTGAGCAGCCCGCACAAAGCGGCGGCCTGTTCTCAAGCATGATGAAGGCCATGGGCGATAAGGCCGAACGCGCCGGCGAAAGTGCCGGTCAAGAGGTCGATCGGGAAACCGACGAGCAGATCGACAATGCCGTCGGCAATGCGTTCAATAAACTGTTCCGGCGGCAGTAGCGGTCGTACAGCGCTGACAACCGTCCGGCCCGTCAGGCGTAGGCGTGATGTTGAAGGTCCGTACCGGCAAGCGCTGAGATATTGAGCAAACCCCGGGCGGTGATGGAGGGCGTAACGATATGCGCCCGGTTTCCCATGCCCATGAGAATGGGGCCTACCTCGAGCGCACCGCCGCGCATCTTGAGAATGTTGCGCACGCCCGACGCGGCGTCCCCGTAGGCGAAGACCAGCACGTTGGCCGGCCCTTCGAGGCGCGAGTGGGGGAAAATCCGCGCCCGCAGCTCTGGATCCAGAGCCGAGTCCGTATGCATCTCGCCCTCGTAGGCGAAATCCGGTTCGCGGGACTCGAGTATGTCCAGCGCCTGCCGAACGCGTCGTCCACTGTCGATATCCAGGTTTCCGAACTGCGAATGCGAACACAGGGCGATATTGGGGCGCAGACCGAAACGGCGCACGTGCGTCGCGGCGGCCATCACCGTGTCGGCGATCTGCTCCGGCGTCGGCTCCGGGTTGACGTGCGTGTCGGCAATAAACAGGGGCTCGTCTTCCATAACCATGAGCGACAGCGCGCCGCGCGCATGAAAACCACCGCGAGCGAGGATCTGGCGAATGTAGTTGAGATGCCAGAGATACTGGCCGAAAGATCCGCAGATCATGCTGTCGGCGTCGTCGCAGTACACCATGATCGCCCCAATCGCCGTCGTGTTGGTACGCATGATGACCTTGGCGAGGTCGGGTGTGACGCCGCTTCTCGACATCAGGTCCAGGTAGGCTTCCCAGTAGCGACGGTGGCGCGGATCGTCTTCCGGATTAACGACCTCGAAGTCTTCGTGGGGGCGGATCGTGAGACCCGCGCGGGCGCAGCGGCGCTCGATGATCTCGGGGCGGCCGATCAGTATCGGCCGGTCGGTCATTTCCTCAATAATCGACTGCGCGGTTCGCAGCACGCGCTCGTCCTCGCCTTCCGCAAACACGATGCGTCGCTCTGAGCGCGCCGCCGCGGCGAAAACTGGCCGCATGATAAGCGCCGAGCGGAACACGGACCCGTCCAACTTCTCGCGGTAGGCCGTCATATCTTCCACGGGGCGGCTGGCAACGCCGGTTTCCATGGCCGCCCTCGCCACCGCGCTGGCCACCACTCCCATCAGCCGGGGATCGAACGGCTTGGGAATCAGGTATTCCGGTCCGAAAACGAGCTGTTCGCCGCGGTAGGCGGCCGCCGCCTCGGCGCTGGTTGTGGCCCGGGCGAGGGCCGCGATGCCGTCGATACAGGCCAGCTGCATGGCATCGTTGATTTCCGTTGCCCCTACGTCGAGGGCGCCGCGAAAAATAAACGGAAAACAGAGAACGTTATTCACCTGGTTGGGATAGTCCGAGCGGCCGGTAGCAATAATGGCGTCGGCGGCCACCTCGCGGACCTCGTCGGGAAGAATCTCCGGAGTCGGGTTCGCAAGGGCGAAGACAACCGGACGCTTCGCCATCCGGGAAACCATATCGGGCGAGAGAACGCGAGGAGCGCTGAGCCCGAGAAACAGGTCGGCGCCATCAATGACCTCATCGAGGCTGCGCATAGCTCCCGGCTGCGCAAACGCGGACTTCTGCGGATTCATGTCTTCCGCCCGCCCCTCGTGCACCAGGCCGTGGAGGTCGAAGAGCCATACGTTTTCGCGCCGGACGCCAAGCTTGAGAAGCATGTTGAGGCAGGCGATGCCCGCGGCCCCGCCACCCGTGGACACGAGTTTGATGTCTTCAAAACGCTTTTCCGCAAGAAGCAGCGCATTCTTTACGGCGGCGCCCACGACAATCGCTGTCCCGTGCTGATCGTCGTGAAAAACCGGGATTCCCATTTTTTCCCGGCAGCGTTGTTCCACGATAAAGCAGTCCGGCGCCTTGATGTCTTCAAGATTGATGGCACCGAAGGACGGCTCCAGAGCGCAGACGATATCGGCGAGTTTCTCGGGATCGGACTCGTCGAGTTCGATGTCGAAGGCATCGATACCCGCGAAGGTCTTGAACAGCACCGCCTTTCCTTCCATAACCGGCTTTGACGCCAGAGCGCCGATATTTCCAAGGCCAAGCACCGCGCTTCCATTGCTCACGACCGCCACAAGATTCCCGCGCGCCGTGTAGCGCGCCGCCGCGGCGGCGTCCTTACCGATCTCGATACACGCCTCGGCGACGCCGGGCGAATAGGCCCGCGCCAGATCGAGGCCGTTCGCCAGCGGCTTGGTGGCACGAACCTCGAGCTTCCCGGGCTTTGGGTTGGCGTGGTACTGCAAGGCCGCCTCACGCGCGGCCTGGCGGCTTTTGTCGTCACTCATGGCTGAAAATCCTGAGCCTGAAGTCCTGGACTCGATATCCCGGGTCAGGTGTGCGTTGCGTATTCGTGCTCAAGGGAGCGAGTATAAATCACGCCGGGGACGGGCCAGGCGACGCTCTAGGGGTACAAATGCACTTTCTGATGGAGTGTCTAAACGCTGAGATGCTGCTCCACGAGGGCATCGTCGAGTTCCGTCATGCTCCCCCGGGCCACGATGCGCCCGCGGTCCATGATGGCGAAGTCATCGGCTACGGACCGCGCAAAGGGCAGCTTCTGCTCGACCAGGAGAATACTCAGCCCGAATTCATCGCGCAGCCTTGAGAGCGTCGCACCGATCAGCTGCACGATGTTCGGTTGGATGCCCTCGCAGGGCTCGTCAAGGAGCAGCACCCGGGGCTCAAGGATCAGTGCCCGTCCGATGGCCAGCTGCTGCTGCTGACCGCCGGAAAGGTCTCCACCGCGACGCTCGGCCATTTCATCAAGGACCGGAAAAAATTCCGACACCATGGCCGACAGCGGGCCCGGCGCGGCGCGACCGGCTTCGGCGATACGCAGGTTTTCACGAACACTGAGGTCGGGAAAGATCATGCGTCCCTGCGGTACGTAGCCGATACCGCAGCGAACACGCTGCTCTGTCCCGATGGGATCGAGGAGTGTCTCGCCGAGCCGCACCGTGCCGCTGCGCAGGGGCAGCAGTCCCAGGATCGCATTCAACAGCGTGGTCTTACCCACACCGTTCCGCCCGAGAAGACTGAGGATCCGACCTTCCGGAACCTCGAGCTCGAGATCGCGCAGCGTGTGACTGTCGCCGTAGAACTGATTAACGCCGTGCACGTTCAGCATGGGTCGCCCAGGTAGACCTCGCGCACCTTCGCGTCCGCCTGCATCGCATCCATGGAACCCTCAGCCAGAACCCGGCCCTCGTGGAGAACGGTCACGCGGCGAGCAATGGAACGCACAAAATGCATGTCGTGTTCCACCACGACCACGGACCGCTCGGGCACTAGGGACTGCAGCAGTTCCGCCGTGCGTTCGCTTTCCTGGTCTGTCATGCCCGCGACCGGCTCGTCGATAAGCAGCAGGCGCGGCTCCTGGGCAAGGAGCATGGCGATCTCCAGCCACTGGGTCTGGCCGTGCGAGAGCCGCCCCGCGGGCGTTCCAGCCTCGCCGGAGAGGCCCGCGATCTTCATCAGTTCCGCGATGCGATCCTCATCTTCCGAGGTCGGCCGGTAGCGCAGGGCCTGCCAGGGGCTGCGCCGTCCCGCCAGGGCCAGGCCCAGGTTTTCGCGGGTGCTGAGTTCGCGGAACACCGAGGGTCGCTGAAACTTGCGGCCGACGCCCAGGCGCGCGATGCCCGCCTCGTCGTGAGCGAGGAGATTGATTTCCTGACCGAGAAACACCGTGCCGCTATCCGGACGGGTCTTTCCCGTGATGACGTCCATGAGCGTGGTCTTGCCCGCGCCATTGGGTCCGATGATGCAGCGTAGTTCGCCGCTGTCGATGGCGAGGCTGAGCTTGTCGAGCGCCGCAAAGCCACTAAAGCTCACGCTGACATCCTCGAGGTAGAGAATGACCCCGTGGCGGGTGTCGAGACGTTCAAGCACCGTCGTTGCTCCGCAGCAGACCGAGGAGCCCCCGGGGAAGGTAGAGCGTAACCAGCAGGAAAAGAGCGCCCAGAAAGAACAGCCAAAGCTCCGGAAACTGGGCTGTAAGCAGAGTTTTCGCGGCAGCGATAACGCAGGCCCCGAGCATGGCCCCGAGAAGCGAGCCGCGACCCCCCACCGCAACCCAGATCGCGATCTCGATGGAGTTGATCGGCTGGAACTCACCGGGATTGATGATTCCGACCTGGGGTACGTAAAGCGCTCCGGCGAGTCCCGCCAGCAGCGCCGAGATCACAAAGACCGTGAGTTTATAGCTGGCCACGGAGTAGCCCAGGAAGCGCGTTCGCTCTTCGCCGTCACGCAGCGCCCGCACTACCGTCCCGAAACGCGTCGACAGAATCCGTCGCGAGATGAGGTACGCACCGAGAAGACTCAACGCCGTGACGCTGAACAGCATGGCGCGCACGCCGGCACTCTGCAGATCGAAACCCAGTATGTCCTTGAAGTCGGTCAGGCCGTTGTTGCCGCCGAAGCCGAACTCATTGCGGAAAAACGCCAGCATGAGCGCGTAGGTCAGAGCCTGGCTCATGATCGAGAAATACACGCCGGATACGCGGGAGCGGAACGCCAACCAGCCAAAGACCAGGGCAAGCGCGGCGGGGACCAGCAGCGCCATGGTCAGGGCAAAGGGGAGACTGTCGAAGCCCCACCAGAACCAGGGGAGTTCCTGCCAGTCGAGGAAGACCATGAAGTCCGGCAATACGGGATCGCCATAGACGCCCCGGGCGCCGATCTGGCGCATGAGGTACATGCCGATGGCATAGCCGCCCAGGGCAAAAAACGCCGCATGGCCCAGGCTGAGGAGCCCGGCATAGCCCCAGGCCAGATCGAGGGCGAGAGCGAGCAGCGCGTAGCAGAGGTACTTGCCCAGGAGCGAAACGCTGTAGCTGGACAGTGCGAGGGGAGACTCCGGCGCCGGCAACAGGCTTGCCGCGGGTACCAGGAACGCCGCGCCGAGCAGCACAAAGATCGTCGCATAGTGGAGCCGGCCTTCGACGTTCACAGCGTGTCCTGGCGCCCCGATCGCGGAAACAGCCCCTGGGGGCGGCGCTGCAGGAACAGGATCAAGCCGACGAGGAGGAGGATTTTCGCCAGCACCGCACCGGCGGCGGGTTCCAGGAGCTTGTTGGCAACGCCGAGGGAGAACGCGGCCACCAGGGTGCCCCACAGGTTGCCGACGCCCCCAAACACCACGACCAGGAATGAATCGATGATGTAGGCCTGTCCGAGATTGGGACCAACGTTGGTGAGCTGCGACAGGGCGACGCCCGCGAGCCCGGCCACGCCGGAGCCGAGAGCAAAGGTCATGGCGTCCACGCGGCCGCTGCGCACGCCCAGGGCCCGGGCCATGGCCCGGTTCTGGGCTACGGCGCGCAGCTGGAGGCCCAGGCGTGTGAAGCGCAGCAGCGCGAGCAGCAGCGCGAACGTAAGCAGAGAAAAGAGCAGGATCGCGATGCGGTTGTAGGTCAAGGCGAGCCCCGGGGCGATTTCCCAGGCGCCGCTCAACCAGGATGGCGTGACGACGGATCGATTGAGGGGAGACACGAGGCTGCGCACCGCCTGCTGCAGGATAAGGCTGATGCCGAAGGTCGCCAGCAGCGTCTCCAGCGGCCGCCCGTAGAGATGGCGGATCACGCCCCGCTCCAGGAGCAGCCCGACAAAGCCGCAGAAAAGAAACGCGGCGGGGATAGACAGCAACAGCGCAAGCCCTGGCTGACCGGGCAGCAACTGCTGCGCTCCCCAGCTGGCGTAGGCACCCAGCATGATCAATTCGCCGTGGGCCATGTTGATCACACCCATCACGCCGAAGGTAATCGAGAGCCCGATGGCGCAGAGCAGGAGCACGGAGCCGAGACTCAGGCCGAAGAACAGCGCCTCGAGACGGGCGAGCCAGCGCAGCCGAAGCTCCGTCTTGCGCAGGGCAGCCTGCGCTTCTTCGCGTTGAGCCGAGTTCAGATCGTCGCGCTCAAGAAATGCCGCCAACGCGGCGCGGACTCGGGCTTCGCTGCGGCCTTCGAGAGTGGCCAGGGCATCGCTTACGGCAGAGCCGCTTGCGGAGAGGGCTGCGATGGCCAGGGTGAGCTCGATCTCATCACGCACCGAGGCGTCGGTCTCTCGAGCCAGGTGCCCGCGCAGGGTTTCGAGGGCCAGCGCCGAGGGTGCCGCTGCGATAGTGCGTACCGCTGATCGGCGTTCCCCCACATCCGTGGAGACGAGTCCTCGAAGAGCGGCCAGGCTGGCCAGCTCTTCGCGCAGCCGGTTATCCACCCGCAGGCGCCGCACGTCGCGACGGCCGGCTCCCGCAAGCTCATTTCCAGTGAGGACATCGCGAAGCTCATAGCGTGCTCCGCGGCGCTCCGCGATCACGACATCGTCGCTGCGCCGATCAAGGTACAGGGCACCGCGGGCAAGGGCCTCAAAAACCGCTGGAACCCGCTCGTCGCCGCTTGCCGCCAGTTCCCGGAGCAGTTCACGACGCTGCTGATCGTCGGCTTCAAACAGCGCGTTCACGCGCTCCCGCAGAGCGACGGCCTCCGCCACGGTCTGGTCGGCGGGTACGCCGAGCAAAAAGCATAGGAAAAGGACTCGCCCCGCGACTGCGAAGCGCACCGCGGCAGTTCTTAGATCCGCCGGTCCTGGTTTACTCACCGCCAGCGAGGCAACGCTCCTCGCTGCGGGAATAGTTGCCGCAGCGCCGCGGCGCGCGCCAGTCCGCCTGGAGATCTTTTGAGCCCGGCAGGTAATCGGACCAGGCGTCGCCGGCAACGGCCTCGGGAGTCTCCCAGACAACCTGGAACTGTCCGTCGTCGAGGATCTCGCCAATCAACACGGGTTTCGTGATGTGATGATTGGGCAGCATGGTCGCCGTGCCGCCGCTCAGATTGGGAACGCTGACCCCGATGATGGCATCGCGAACCGCGTCCGGGGTCGTGCTCCCTGCCGCTTCCACCGCCGCGGCCCACATATTGAAGCCAATGTAGTGCGCTTCCATGGGGTCGTTTGTCACGCGCTCATCATCGCCAATGAACGCCAGCCATTCGTCGATGAAATCGAAGTTGCTGTCTTCCTCGACGCTCATGAAATAGTTCCAGGCCGCGAGATGGCCGACGAGCGGCGCCGTATCGATGCCCGACAGCTCTTCTTCTCCCACCGAGAAGGCGATGACGGGGATGTCCCCGGCGCTGATGCCCTGATTGGCGAGTTCCTTGTAGAACGGCACATTAGCGTCGCCATTCACGGTGGAGACCACGGCGGTCTTGCGTCCGCTGCTGCCAAAGCGTTTGATTTCGGCCACGATGCTCTGCCAGTCCGAATGCCCGAAAGGCGTGTAGTTCACGAGCACATCGTCCTCGGCCACCCCTTTCTGCGTCAGGTAGGCCTGCAGGATCTTGTTGGTTGTGCGCGGATACACGTAGTCCGTGCCCGCCAGCACCCAGCGCTGCACGCCCTGTTCCATCAGGTAGTCCACGGCGGGGATAGCCTGCTGATTCGGTGCCGCCCCGGTATAGAAGACGTTTTTGGAGGACTCTTCGCCTTCGTACTGCACGGGGTAGAACAACAGCCCGTCCAGCTCTTCGAAGACCGGCAGCACGGATTTCCGCGATACCGACGTCCAGCAGCCGAACACGACGTCCACTTTCTCGCGCACCAGCAGTTCCCGGGCCTTTTCCGCAAACAGGGGCCAGTCCGACGCGGGGTCCACGACCACGGCTTCCAGGGGACGACCCAGCAGGCCACCGCGCGCATTCTGCTGCTCGACGAGCATCAGCACCGTGTCCTTGAGCGTCGTTTCACTGATGGCCATGGTGCCGGAGAGAGAATGCAGTACGCCGACCTTGATGGGCTCCTGGTCCTGGGCGCGGGAGGCGCTGCTGTAGAGAAGACTGGCAAGCAGCGTGAGACAAACTGCGGCGGCATTCCTGGGGTAGGCGCGAGGCATGGGGAAAATCCTGTCCATCGGTTGGATCAAGGCACGCAGGGCAGAGCGCGCAAAACCAATGGATCAGCAAATCGCGGGCCAACACTGCGTGCATCCTTTTAGAGCCAGAGCACGAATTCCGCGGGCGCCACGCACCAGAATCGCGCTCACAGCGCCGCGCAACTCACCAAAGCGGTGCGTCACTCCGTGTGCCGAAGACGTTGTTAGTGTCGCGGGCCACTCACGAGCCTCGCATTACCTCAGCATTTCTGCTTGGCCACCCAGGCGAAATGACGGGCCAGGAGCGGATCCCGCCGGAGCAGCTCCAGACTGCTGAAATCCCGCCCCAGGGTCATCTCGTCGTAGCTGCGATGAATGCCACGGTGGCAAAGGCGACACACGTGGATGCCCCGGTTGAGCGCCTCTCGGGAATACCTCTTCTGAAATCGCGCCCGACGGTGCAGCTTGCGCGGAATCAGATGATGAAACGTAAGGGCGGTCCTGCGACCGCAGGTCGCACAGTGCTCTGGACGCGCCTTCCGCGCGGCGACGCCCTCGTCATTCAAAATACCAGCCTTCCCTGCTGGGGCTCTTCGGCAACGCCGTCCGTGGGTATCGCTTGCCCGTCGCTGCCACGCACAAGCCCCGAGAGCGTGAGTCCTAGCAGGCGTACACCCAGAGGCACGGGCAGCACCCCGTCGAGGAGCTCGTGCGCGAGGGTGGAGAAGGTCTCACGGGAGGCGATCGGTTCCGGCTGCGAGCGCGCCCGGGTAATCTGTCGAAAATCCGCGTACTTGAGCTTCAGCGTGATCGTCCGCCCGCTCGCGCCGTGGCCCTCGATGCGCGGCCAGACGATATCGACGATGCGATCGAGCGCCTCGTGAAGCTCGCCGTCCAATTTGAGATCGTCACCGTAGGTGCGTTCGCCGCCAATGGACTTGCGCTCTCGGTCCGGCCTGACGGGTCGCTCGTCCTCGCCACGGCAGGCCCGGTACAGGTACGCGGCCGACTTGCCGAAGTGCTGCTCGAGGAACGTCAGCGTCTGCTGACGCAGATCGGCCCCGGAATGGATGCCCAGCGCCGCCATGCGCTCGGCTGTGCGCGGCCCCACGCCGAAGAAGCGCCGCGCGGGCAGATCGGCGACAAAAGCAGCCCCCTCTTCCGGGCGAACCACGCAGAGGCCGTCGGGCTTGTTCTGATCCGACGCCACCTTTGCGAGGAACTTGTTGTAACTGACGCCCGCACTCGCAGTCAGTTGGAGTTCTTCGCGGATGTTTCGGCGGATATGCTCGGCTGTGCGCGTGGCGCTCCCCAGCCCCGCGAGATCGGCCGTAACATCCAGGTAGGCCTCGTCCAGGGACAGCGGCTCAATGACTTCTGAGTAGCGGGCAAAAATCGCGTGAATCTGCTGCGAAACGGCGCGGTACACCTCAAAACGCGGACTCACGAACAGCAGCTCCGGGCAGCGCCTTCGCGCCGTGACACCCGGCATGGCCGAACGCACACCAAAGCGCCGCGCCTCGTAGCTGGCAGCCGCCACCACGCCACGCCGCGATGAGCCTCCCACGGCCAGGGGTTTTCCGCGCAGCTCCGGATTATCGCGCTGCTCGACGCTGGCGTAGAACGCGTCCATATCGATGTGGATGATCTTGCGAATGGGCCTGCCCTGTTCGATCTGTCGCCAGCAGAGCACCAGCTTTCTCTTCGGGGCGCGGCAAGCCACCACCATTGGAAGCCGACAAAGGAAGCCGGTGCTCGCTCCCGCTCTGGGACGCCATGCTAACCCAAGCGGGTCTCCGGCAGATGTGGCGCCAAGCCGATTGATCCGCGGTGAGGACGGCCACGTAGCGACCCCCGACACCCACGGCCCTGGGCCGCGAGACAATCCACTCCCGGCATCAAACCCCCTCGACTTACACCGCGCTTGTGGTGAAACTGCATCGAGACGAGTAACGAGGAAGCATTCGTGACCTATACGCCTTGCGCCCGCCCCTTCAAGCGAGCACACACCGCCCCAACTCACCTTGCACTGTGCCTTGCCTTGACGGCCGGCGTGCTGCTTTCAAGCGCGGCGGCAAACGCGCAGGACACGGCCAAACCGGTACTCCACGGCCGCCACTGGGCGGCCATAACCGGCAAGCCCCTGGCCGCCTCCGCCGGCGCCATGATGTTCGCCCGCGGCGGGAATGCCATCGATGCGGCCTGCGCCATGCTCGGCGCCACGTCGACGATGTGGGACGTGTTGAGCTGGGGCGGCGAGACTCAAGCACTCATCTACAATCCCAACACGAAAAAAGTCATCGGTATCAACGCTCTGGGCGTGGCCCCCACCGGGGCGACGCCAGAGTTCTTCCATGACAAGGGCATGGTCTACCCGCCCGAGTACGGTCCCCTCGCAGCGGTAACGCCCGGTACCCCCGGCGGCCTCATGGTGATGCTCGCGGAGTACGGACGCCTCAGCCTCGCCGAAGTCCTTGCCCCCTCGATGCAGATGGCCGAGGGCTATCCCATCGAGGCGGCCCAGGCGAACAACATAGAGCGCCGCCGACCGATTATTGAACAGTGGGAAGATTCAACCCGGGTGTTCCTGCCACACCTGGATCCGGAAAACCCGGGGCAACGCGCCGCGCCCTATGCCGGCGAAGTCTTCCGCCAGCCCGATCTGCTGGCCACGCTCCAGAAGCTGGTGGACGCGGAAGCCGACGCCCTGGCGGCCGGAAAGTCTCGAAAGGAGGCCATCTACGCCGCCTACGAGCGTTTTTATCGCGGTGATATCGCGGAAGAAATCGTGCGCGCAAGTCAGGCCGCCGGAGGACTGTTTACGAAGGAAGATCTGGCAAATTGGCAGGTTCATCTGGAAGAACCCGTGAGCACGAATTATCGCGGCATCGACGTGTACAAGCTCACGACCTGGGTCCAGGGGCCCGCCATGCTCCAGGCCCTGAACATTCTCGAGGGCTTCGATCTCAAGGCCATGGGCTACAACAGCGCGAACTACATCCACACGCTGTACCAGACCATGAACCTCGCTTTCGCCGATCGCGACTTCTACTACGGCGACCCCTACCTGCCACCGGCAGAGCCCGTCGCCGGCCTGCTGTCCAAGGAGTATGCCGCACAGCGCCGGGCACTGATCGACGCGGAGCGTAATGACGAAGGCGCCCGACCCGGTGATCCCTATCCCTTCCAGGGCGAGACGAATCCCTTCAGCGAGCTCCTCGACGCCTGGACCCCCATCCCTCCGTCCGCGGAAGCCGACGGCGCCGATGGGTTCCAGCAGGCGCTGCTCATGAGCCACGACGAAGGTTTTCTCGCCGGCACCACGTCTATCCAGGCTGCCGACGAAGACGGCTGGGTAATCTCGGTCACACCCAGCGGTGGCTGGATCCCGGCGTTTGTCGCCGGGAACACGGGAGTGGGCCTCAGCCAGCGCATGCAGAGTTTCGTTCTCGACGAGCGTATCAATCCCTACAACGTGGTCGCCCCGGGGAAACGCCCCCGGGCCACACTCACGCCGAGCCTGGCTCTCAAGGACGGGGATCCCATCATGGCGTTCTCGGTGCAGGGGGGAGACTCCCAGGACCAGAACCTGCTGCAGTTTTTTCTGAATGTTGTCGAGTTCGATATGAACGTTCAGCAGGCGGCGGAAGCGCACAACATCGCCAGCTACCAGATGCAAAGCTCCTTCGGAGCACACAAGAGTGAACCCGGACGCCTTGGCATCACACGCCAGATTCCGCCGTACACACGGGATCGGCTCAAGGCCATGGGCTACGACGTCAACGTGGTCGATCGCACTTACAGCCCCATCACGGCAATCCTTATCGACCCCGAACGCGGTACCTTCCAGGGTGGGGCAAGCGACTACGGCGATGACTATGGCATTGCCTGGTGATCGCCCGGCGGGCTGACCCGGGCCCTGCGCGGTCTGCCCCAAACGACTGGAGTCGGCCCTTTGTGCTGGCCGCGCTGCTTGCGCTGGGTAGCCACAGCTCGGCGAACGAAGACACTGCAGCCACGCTGGATGACTATCTCGAGCTCACCGTCGTTCGCGACGCCGAGCTCTCGCCCACCGGGGCGCACGTGGCCTGGCGTCAGTTCCGCAACGACTTTGAAGAGGACCGGCAGGCCGAGCAGCTCTGGGTAGGGAGCATTGCAGACGGACGAACCTGGCAGTTAACCCGGGGCGATGAGTTCGTCAGCGACTACCAGTGGTCCCCGAACGGCGAGTGGGTGGTTTTCACCCGGAACAATGACGTCTATGCCATCAGTCCGGCCGGAGGAGAGGCGAAGCACATCGCCGTGGAAGGTGTCGGCGGCATCAGCAGCCTGCGCTTTGCCCCGGATGGATCAGCGCTTTTTCTATTGGGGACGGCGGAGCCTGATGAGTGGGCCGAAGCCCGGGAAGAACGCTATGGCGAGTACGCGGTCTTCCGTGAAGAGGGAAACCACGTCCATCTTTGGCGCCTGAACCTGTCGGAAGAACTGGAAGCGGAAGAGGATCCGGAACCCATAACCGAAGGCGACGAGTTCTCGGTGACCGAGTTCGCCGTGGCTCCGAATGGGTCGCAAATAGCGTTTGTCGCCAGACCGACTCCGCATCTCGCCGACCTGCTGGAAAGCGCCGTGTACCGGGTGGCCGCGACCGGCGGCGACGTCAAGCGCCTGGTCGATCCCCCGGGGGCGGAACGTGGGCTTACCTGGCGGAAGGACGGCGCCCGGCTGGCATTTACGGTATTGAAGGGCTTCCCGGATTACGCGGACATCGCCACCGTCTCCGCGGCGGGTTCCGACCTGCAGCTGCGCGACATGCCCGGACACGACGCCAGACTCATCGGCTACGACGCGTCGAGCGTGCTTTTCGAAGCCGGTGTCCGCACGGACTACGGGCGTTTCACGATCGATCTGGAGACTGGAGCCATACGCTCCCTGGATGGGCCCGGCTTTTTCTCGAGCACCACGATCAGCGCCGACGGATCGCGCAGAGCCTTTCTCGGGGCGGTTTCCGGGGGACTTGCGGAAGTGTTCGTGGACGACGCCGACGGCCGAAGGTCCATCACAACTCTCCAGGACCAAACGGAGCGGGTCTGGCAGCCGCGACAAACACTGCTTCAATGGGCGTCGTACGATGGCCTGGAAATCGAAGGCATCGTGACCTGGCCGCGCGACTACGTTGAGGGCAAAACCTATCCCCTATTTGTCCGCACCCATGGCGGTCCAACAGGAACAGATCGCCCGGGCTTGCGCATCGCCCCGCGCACCATCTACCAGCCGGCCGTGCTCGCCGCCCACGGGGATGGTGCCTTTGTACTGCAGACCAACTATCGCGGGAGCGCGGGCTACGGCGACGCCTTCCAGAAAACCAACCTGCGGCAACTCGGAATCGGGCCGGCCCGCGACATCATCGCGGGCGTGGAGACACTCGTTGCCCAGGGGCTGGTAGATCCCGACCGGGTGGGCTGTCTCGGCTGGAGCCAGGGCGGTCACATCTCGGCGATGCTCGCCACCTATTCCGATGTTTGTACGGCCGCGATCATGGGCGCTGGCATCAGCGACTGGCGCACCTACTACTACAACACGGACATCACGCAGTTCACCACCGAGTACTTTGGCGCCACCCCGCTTGAAGACGACGACATCTACGCTCTCACTTCCCCGGTCACCTATATCGATAGGGCCACTACGCCAACACTCATCCAGCACGGTGAGAACGACGCCCGGGTACCGATCGCGAACGGATACCAGTTGCGCCAGCTTCTGCTCGATCGCGGCGTTGAGTCCCGCATGATCGTGTACGCGGGCATGGGACACGGTCCGCGAACGCCCCGCCATCGCCGGGCGATTACGGCGCATGCGCTGGGGTGGTTCGATGAATACCTGTTCGGTGAGGGACGCGCGGAATTCATCCGGCCCGTGGTTCCCGAAGACGCCGAGGAGGAAGAGGAAGAGGACGACTCCGAAGACGCTGAATAGGCGCCGTGGGTGTCACACGCCGGGCCGGGATGCAAAGAGCGCCCTGACCGTCTCAACAGTGTCTGCCTCGGCTGCGGCCTTGTCGTCGCGATAGGCCTTCACGCGGGCGAACCGCAGCGCCATGCCCGCCGGATACTGCGGACTCTTCTGAATCTCGTTCACGGCAATCTCTACCACGAGCTCCGGACGCACCTGCACCACGTAGTCGTCGCGACCGGTCTCCAGCGCCAGAAGACGTTCGGTCTGCCAGCCCAGCATTTCATCGGTAAGGCCCTTGAACGTTTTGCCGAGCATCACGAAGCCCCCGGCGGAATCGCGAGCACCGAGGTGGAGGTTCGAGAGCCAACCCTGGCGACGCCCCGAGCCCCACTCGGCGGCGAGCACAACGAGATCCAGGGTATGTACCTGCTTGATCTTCTGCCAGTCTGCACCGCGACTGCCGGCCGCGTAGGGACTCGCAAGGTTCTTGACCATGACACCCTCATGACCCGCGTCGAAGGCGCCCGCAAGAAACCGCGCCGCGGCCTCAGCATCCGCGGTGCGCAGGCGCGGCGGTGAGAGTTCCGGAGCAAGAGCATCCAAGCTCGCAAGACGATTCTCGAGCGGACGATCGATGAGATCCTCGCCGTCCACATGGAGACAATCAAATAAATAAATGCTGAGAGGCAACTCGCCACGCATACGCTCCACGTCACTCCGGCGACCGAAGCGGCGCATGGTGACCTGGAAAGGATGGGGCAAACCGTCGTCGCGCAGAGCGATGGCCTCGCCGTCGAGTATCAGCTCGCGGGCGGGCAGCGAAAGCACGACCTCGACAACCTCGGGCAGGCTCGCCGTCACGTCGTGCAGCGCGCGGGAGAAGATCCGTACTTCCTCGCCCCTGCGGTGCACCTGCACCCGGGCGCCGTCGAGCTTGTACTCCAGCAGATGTTCGTCCGCGGCCGCGAACAGTGCGTCCAGTTCACCCGGCTGGGCGAGCATGGGCTGCAGGGGCTGGAGCAGGGTAAGACGAAACGCGGCGATGCCATCGGCACCCTCAGCGAGGGCCGCCACGGCGACCGGCACGGGCGAGCCGGCGAGCATCGTGGCCCGGCGCACATCCTTTGCGGGAAGCCCAGCGGCGTCGGCGATGGCATCCACGAGCAGTCCTTCCAGGGCCCCCTGGCGCAGCTCACCCAGGAGCAGGCGGTAGAGGAATTCGGCCTCTTCGGGTGTCGCTTCGGACCAAAGCCGCTCAAGCAAGTCGCGACGCCTGCCTTTCGCGCCCTTCCCCGCGACAGCGGCAAACTCATCTACCCACTGGTCGACGTCATTAAGACTCAGAGAAGCGTCTACCGCTCCGCCCGAACCGAGATTGCGGAGCAAGGCGGGTCCCAGGCCGACACGCCCCTGGGGCAGTCGCCCGCTCAGGTAGCTCACGACCAGGCCGACGCGATCAGTACCCGCGTCGCATAGCAGAGTAGCCAGGAGCTGACGTTTCTCGAGTCGTTTACGCGTTGCCGCGACCTGGGCAGACACAGAAACGAGTTGCGCCAGGCGCATCGGAACGTTACGAGCCGTACAGCGCGTTCATTTCAGCGGCCAGGTCCGTATCGCGCTGGGTCAGACCACCGGCATCGTGTGTTGTCAGCCAGACTCTCACCCGGTTGTACACGTTGAACCATTCCGGATGGTGGTTCGCCCGCTCGGCGCAGAGCGCGACCGAGGACATAAATCCAAAAGCCTCCACGAAATTCGCGAAGGAAAACTCCCGATACAGCTTTCCGTCGTCGAGCTCCCAGCCGGGAAGTCGCGTCAAAGCATTCTGTAGCTCTTCACTCGTAAGCTGCATAATGTCGCCCCCGCGTTCTGAAGTCGGGCCGCACTATAGCAAGAGCTCGGCACACGGCAGCGCTGCGTCCCTACGCAGCTTGCATTGAATTTTTGGCGCGGGTTGCCCTACACCCTTAACAGTAAAAGCACTTCGCGGAGAACCATCCTATGAACGCATCCCGATCTCTCGCCATTGCCACATGCCTCACCGCTCTCGCCCTGCCTCTCCACGCCCAAGATATGAAAGCCCTGGCCGAATCCGTAGACACGGAGAAAGCCATGGATTCCGTGGATATGGAAAAGGCCAAGGACGCGGTCAGCGGCGACGGCGTTGACTACAAGAAAGCAGCGGAAGCCGTTGACGTCGACCAAGCCGCGGAATCTGTCGACATGGAGAAGGCCAAGGCCGCCCTTATGAAAAAGGAACAGCAGTAGCGCGCGACGCGCCCCCGGAGGGGGCGCTAACCTGCCGCGTATGATTCGGCGCTGCTAACGCTCGAAGTTGTACTTCACCGTAAGGCCATAGGTGAGCGGCGTATTGGGGTAGCCCAGGAGAGAACCTGCCTGAGCCGGCAGCGGCGCGGCGGATAAGAGGAACTCGTCTTCGTTGATGTTCCTGCCCCAGAGATTGAACTCCAGCCCGTTGGAGAAGCTCATGCCTGCACTCGCGTTGAACATGTTGATCTCACGCGACGCAAAGGACGAGGGAATGTTGTCGATCACCTGCACTTCGCTTTCATAAACGTGCTCAAGCCGCACGTAGCTGTAGGCCCCGGCGAGTTCGAAGTTGTAGGTGATGTTGGTGTTTGAGGCAAACTCGGGAATGCCCGCCGGCTGCTGACCGGAGAGGTCCGTCGGACCGTCCGGGCCCAGCGCGCCCTCGAAGGAGTCATACAGCGGATCGAGCCAGGTCGCGGCAAAGCCGATGCGCAGCCCGTCCATGGGAACCCAGGTCAGGTCCAGTTCGACACCGTCGGTGGACTGGAGCTCGGCGTTCGCCAGGTTGAAACCCGTGCCGTTGAAGATATTGCTCTGGAAGCCCTCCAGCTCCTGGGTGAAGACCGCGATGTTCAGCGCGACCGTATCCCACTCGCCCTTGAGCCCGATCTCGATGACCTCGGATTCTTCCGGACCCGCAAAGCGCGTCCCGGGAACCAGGTTGGGAACGGTCAGACCCGCCGCCTCGAGGGCCGGTATGTCGCTCGCCAGGGGCCGGGCGTCCCGGGACAGGTTCCATGATGACGCCTTGAAGCCTGTGCTGATGCCGCCGTAGACACTGACGCTGGGCGACAGGTCGTAAGAGAGACGGAAGGTGTAGGTGACGTCATCATCGCTGGTTTCGCCGTTTTCGACGCTGTTGGGATAGTCCACGAACGGCGGCGTGAGTTGCAGCAGGGAAAGCCCTTCAAAGGGTGTTCCCTGCAGCGGCAGCGCGGAAAACACATCGTTGGACACGATTGTCGCCGACGCTTCCTTGTCGGACTCGGTGTAGTTCAGGCCGACGGTAACCGTCAACGAGTCGGTGACGTCGTAGTCGAACTGCGTGAAAAGCGACAGCGTGTCATCGTCCAGAGTGAAGTTCTCGTCCGGGAAACCGGTGCCTTCGGGAAAGAAAGTCCCCGCGGGGAAGCCCAGGGCCTGCTCGAGGAGATCAAGAGGTCCCACGATGGACCCGTCCGGCAGTACGGTGCCCCCGGTCAGCAGGTTGGCGTAGTCGCGGAATTGCGGTCCCCATTTCAGGGCCGCATCGATGTTGACCTCTTCCGTGAAATAGAACGCGCCTACCATCCACTGCAGAGGACCGTCCGTCGCCGAGGTCAGACGGATTTCCTGGGTGAAGGTTTCGATGTCCGTATCGCTCAGGTTGCCGCCGTCGGGCGTAACCAGACGCGCACTGGTGAAGTCGCTGTCCCCGAACTGGAGCTGATCCAGGGTGCGGAATGAGGTGATCGACGTAAGCGTCATGTAGTCGAAGTCGTAGTCGAACTGCAGCGAAGTACCCTGGGTCTCTATCTCGTTCCCCGGCTCTACATCCTGAAAAATTTCATAGGCGAAGGGCGCGTTCGGCACGTTCTGGCCGCCCAGCGCGCGGATCGCGTTCCCCGTAGGCCCGTCCAGAAGATTGGCGACTCCGCAGCACAGCTCGTCGATATTTTCCGCATCGACGATCAGTCGTAACTCGGCGCGGTCCGTCGGCGCCCACAGCAGTTGACCGCGGAAGTTCCAGCGATTGAGTTCGTTGAGCTCGCTGCCCGTTTCCAGGTTATCGAAATAGCCGTCGCGCTCGTTCATGCTGCCGAACAGGCTGAACGCCAGGTTGTCACCGATCGGGCCGGTGACGTCGCCGCGCACAATCGTCTGGTTGTAGTTACCCAGCGTGCCGCCGACCGAGCCGCTGAAACCGGTGAGGTCCGGCTTGGCCGTGACCACGTTGATCACGCCGGCCGAGGCGTTCTTTCCGAACAGCGTGCTCTGAGGGCCGCGCAATACCTCAACGCGCTCAAGCTTAGGCAGGTCCGCGAGCGCGCTGCCCACCCGGGAGCGGTAAACGCCATCGATGAAGACGCCCACAGACGGTTCGATACCGGCGTTGTTGGCGCCGTTACCGAAGCCGCGAATGATGAAGTTCGTCTGAGCGCTGCCCTGCAGCTGCGTCACCCGCAGGCTTGGCACAAGAGTCTGAAGATCCTTGATATCGAGCACCTGCGCCTGCTCGATCGACTCGGAGGTAACCACGGACACCGCTACCGGCACTTCCTGCAACGTTTGTTCGCGCTTGGCCGCGGTTACAACCACTTCTTCGATCATTCCGAGCTGCTGCGCAGATACCGAAGCGGAGAGGACCGCGGAGACGGAGGCGACGGCCGTGGCCAGTCGATAATTCGAGAAAGCGGGACGTGCGGACACACTGCGGAAAGCTACAGTCATGACATTTCCTTTATTAGAATTTAGGTTGGAGGGATGGCAATTATTTTCGAGACCCGGCCCACACCGGTCAACGTGAATTGTTGCCAACACAGGCGTGGTTGACGGTCCTCGGTTACACTCCCGGCCCTGCGAAGCAATCGGATTTTTTTGTCATGGCCAAGCGCGTTTACCTGTTCTCCGAGGGCAGCAAGGAAGATCGCGATCTCCTCGGCGGAAAGGGCGCCAATCTCTGCGAGATGACCAGCCTCGGGCTGCCCGTACCCTTTGGCTTTATCATCACCACGCCGACCTGTCGCGAGTATTTCGACAACGGGAACAAGCTCCCCACGCTGCTCGAACAGGAGTATCGCGTCGCCCTGGATCTCGTCGAAAAGAAGATGGATGCGCGGTTTGGCGACCCCCAGAATCCCCTGCTCTTCTCCGTGCGCTCCGGAGCCCCGGTGTCGATGCCGGGTATGATGAACACGATCCTGAATCTGGGAATCAATGACGAGATCGCCGAGGGCCTGGCCGCCCGGACCGGCAATCCGCGCTTCGCTTACGACAGTTACCGTCGCTTTATTCAGATGTTCGCCGATGTGGTCCTCGGCGCCGACGCGCATGCCTTGGAGGCTCGGATCGAAGCGCACAAGGAGAACGCGGGCTACAGCACCGACGTGGAAATGCAGGCCGAGGACTGGCAATCGGTCATCGCCGAGTTCAAGGCCATGGTGAACTTTCCCGAGGACCCCTTCGAGCAGCTCAAGCGCGCCGTGGAAGCCGTGTTTCTGTCCTGGTACACACCAAGGGCGAACGTCTACCGCGAAATGAACAACATCCCCGACTCCCTCGGTACCGCGGTGAACGTGCAGGCCATGGTATTCGGCAACTTCGGGGAGGACTCAGGTTCGGGCGTGGCCTTTACGCGCAACCCGGCCACCGGTGAGAAGCTGTTCTTCGGAGAAGTGCTCTTCAATGCCGCCGGCGAAGACGTCGTCGCGGGAATACGCACGCCGGAGGCGGTGGATGCCCTCGAGAGGCGCCTTCCCGAGGCCTATGCCGAGCTGTACCGCGCCCAGGAGCTGCTCGAGCAGCACTACCGGGACATGCAGGATATCGAATTCACGATCCAGGAGGGGCGCTTCTTTATACTGCAAACGCGCAGCGGCAAGCGCACCGGGCGGGCCTCGGTGCGCATCGCCGTGGAGATGGTGCGCGAGGGCCTGATCAATGAGAAGGAGGCGTTGTTGCGCGTGTCTCCGGATCACGTCCAGTCCTTCCTCCATCCCATGGTGGATCCCCAGGCCGAACGAAGCGTGGTGGCCACCGGCCTTCCCGCCAGTCCCGGTGGTGCGACCGGCGTGGCCGTGTTCTCCGCTGATGAAGCCGTGGAAGTGGAGGCTGACGGCAAGGACGTGATTCTCATACGCCGCGAGACCACGCCAGAAGACATCCATGGAATGCGCGTCGCCCAGGGCATTCTCACGGAGCTGGGTGGCATGACCTCGCACGCCGCCGTAGTCGCCCGGGGTATGGGCGTTTGCGCTATTACGGGCTGCGGCGAACTCAAGGTGTCCACTCAGAAAGGTACCGCCACGGCTGCGGACGGCACCGTCATTCGCCGGGGCGACGTGGTCACCCTGGACGGCTCGAGCGGTGAAGTCATGCTCGGTGACATCGCCAAGGTCGAGGCAAGCACCTCCGACGATTTTCAAACCCTGCTGTCCTGGGCCGACAAGCACCGCCGCCTCAAGGTACGGGCCAATGCGGAGACCCCGGAGGACGCGCGCAAGGCCCGCGAACTCGGCGCCGAGGGCATCGGGCTGTGCCGCACCGAGCATATGTTCTTCGGCAGCGAGCGCATCGACCACATGCGCGCCATGATCCTCGCCGCGGATCGCGACGAGCGAAAACGGCATCTGAAGGTTCTGCAAAAATTCCAGCAGAGCGACATGGCCGAGTTGTTCCGCGTGATGGACGGCACACCGGTAACCATCCGTCTCCTCGATCCGCCGCTGCACGAGTTCCTGCCCCACGAGGCGGAGGATGTGGAGGCGCTGGCGGAACGTCTGGGCCGGGAGCCGGCGCAGATCTGGCAGGCGCGCAACGACCTGATCGAAGTCAATCCGATGCTGGGTTTCCGCGGCTGCCGCCTTTCCGTGGTCTACCCGGAGATTACCCGCATGCAGGTGCGGGCGATCATAGGCGCGGCTCTCGAAGTCATCGACGAGGGTCTTTCACCCTATCCGGAAATCATGATTCCGCTGGTGATCAACGTGCGCGAGATCCGGCTCATCGGTGACATCATCGACCGGGGCATCCGCAAAGTCGTGGGCGAAAAATCCGTATCCCTGCGCTACCGCATCGGCACCATGATGGAGACGCCCCGGGCCTGCCTGGGAGCGGATCGCCTCGCGCCCGCGGTCGAGTTCATGAGCTTCGGCACCAACGACCTCACCCAGATGTCCTACGGCTTCTCCCGGGACGACGCGGGCCGTTTCATTCCCCAGTACCTGGACGCCAAGCTCATCGAGAACGATCCCTTCGCGTCCCTGGATCAACGCGCCGTCGGGCGACTCATGCGTATGGCCGTGCAGGAATCGCGCGCCGTCAAGCCGGGACTCAAGTACGGCATCTGCGGCGAGCACGGCGGCGACCCGAACTCCATCCGTTTCTGCCACAAGCTGGGTCTCGACTACGTGAGCTGCAGCCCCTATCGCGTGCCCGTGGCGCGCATTGCCGCGGCGCAGGCGCGCGTGCTCTCCGAACTCGAAGACTGAAGGCGCGCCGGGCCGAGGGCCGGGAAACGGGGCGCGACGCGCCTGACCCCCGGCGCAGTCGTCCGGAACCACAAACGAGGTGACTCATGAAGTTTGATAACCGCGTGACACGCCTGACCGGCGCCGCGCTGCCGATCGTGCAGGCGCCCATGGGCTGGATCGCCCGGTCTCAACTGGCGTCGGCGGTGTGTAACGCCGGCGGCCTGGGCATCATCGAGACCTCCTCCGGTGAGCTCGATGCGATTCGCGAGGAAATACGGCGCATGCGCGAGCTCACGGACCGGCCCTTCGGGGTCAATATCGCCCAGGCCTTCGTGCGCGATCCCGATATCGCCCAGTTCATTATCGATCAGGGAGTCCGCTTCGTAACCACGTCGGCGGGGTCACCGGAACGCTATACGGAACTCCTGAAAAATGCCGGGCTTACGGTTTTTCACGTAGTACCGAGCCTTAAGGCCGCACTCAAGGCGGTGGAGTTCGGCGTCGACGGGCTGATCGTCGAAGGCGGCGAAGGCGGGGGATTCAAGAATCCCCAGGACGTCGCCAGCATGGTGCTTCTGCCCCTGGTGCGCTCGCAGGTGGACGTTCCCATCATTGCCGCGGGAGGTTTTGTGGACGGGAGTTCCATGGCGGCCGCCTTCGCCCTCGGCGCCGAGGGTATACAGCTGGGCACGCGTATGGTGTCCGCGGCGGAATCGCCGGTCCATGCCAACTGGAAACAGGCCATCGTCGACGCGGCCGAAACCGACACCGTGTTCCTCAATCGGTTCCAGTCGCCGGGCTTGCGGGCGCTGCGCACGGAGCGCACCAGCGCCCTGGAGCGCGACCCCGAGGTTAACGCCATGGCGCAGTTCGGCAGCCCGAAGGATCTCTACTTCGGCGGCGATATGGAGGCCGCGATCCCGCTCACGGGTCAGGTTTGCGGGCGTATCGATCGGGTACGACCGGTGGCCGACATCCTCGACGAGATCTGTCGCGAGTTCGAAGACACGCTTCGCGGGCTTGAAAGGACCTATCCGAGCTGAAGGCCTCGAGGCCGCTCGGGGCAAAGCTTTGCGAGCGAGATCACACTCATCGCGAAAACCCCTTTAGGTTCAGGGTTTTAGCCGGATTTTTCGTATCCCGCGGGGCATCCAAAGTCCGGCCGCGGGCGTAGATGTGTGCATATCAGCCACCGTGTGTATTTTCCCATGATTGAGCGCAATATCGGCCTGCCCGAGCGCGTCATCAGATTTTTGCTCGGCATCGGCCTCATCGCCTGGGTCGTCACTGGCAGCGAGTTTTCCTGGCCGCAGGGCCTTGCCCTGGTCGCGGCCTTCGCCCTGCTCTGGAACAGCATTTTCGCCCGATGCTACCTGTGGAAGTGGCTGCGCATCAGCAGCTGCGATCCTTCTCGAGAAGACTGTCCCGGTACCGGCGGCAGCTCCGCGGGTGCCTGATTCAACGACTCGGGGCGATCCCGTTCCAACCGCCTCCTGCGATACGCTGTATTACGACGGCCGCTGCTCTCTCTGCGCCGCTGAAATCGAGGCGCTGCGAGACCTCCGCGGGGAGCAGCTGGCGCTGGTGGACATCCACAGCAGCTCGGCGCTAGAGACTCAAAACAGCGCGGCGCCCAGTCGGGACGAGCTTCTGCGCACCCTTCACCTGCGCCGAGCCGACGGACGCTGGCTGAGGGGGGCCGACGCGAATGTGGTTGCCTGGGCGGGAACGCGCCGCGGTGCCGCGCTCCAGGTCCTGCGCTGGCCTCTAATTCGACATGCCGTGGATCTGGCCTATGCCCTCTGGGCTAGGTGGCGCTACTGGCGCCTTTACGGCAGGCAGTTTGTCGATGAACGGCATGCATCTCGATCGACAGAGCCTTGACGCCCTGCCGCGCGAGCGCGGCGTCGCACTGGTGAATTCTCTTTCCGGCTTCAAGTCCGCCACCCTCGTGGGGACACAGAGTCGGGAAGGCCAAAGTAATCTCGCAATCATGAATTCCACGATGCACATCGGCGCTCGCCCACCGCTTCTTGGCCTGATCTTCAGGCCGGATACCGTTGCACGCCACACCCTTGAGAACATTCGCGCCACGGGCGTCTACACCATCAATCACGTACCGGAAGCCCACATTGAGGCCGCACATCAGACCTCCGCGCGCTACCCCCGGGATTGCTCAGAGTATGCGGCAACGGGCCTGAGCGAAGGCTGGTGGGAGGACTTTGCCGCGCCGTACGTTGCCGAAGCCGCTGTGCGTATCGGCGTGAGGGCATGCGAGGAACTGCCCATTACCAGCAACGGCACGTACCTGGTGATCGGTGAGGTGATGCAGCTCGACTGTCCGGACGACGCCATTACCGGCGACGGCGCTCTGGATCCAAAGGCGGCGGGGAGCGTCGCCTGTGTCGGCCTTGGCAGCTACTACCGGGCCGAACTCCTGCAACGTCTGCCGTACGCCAAGGCTGCCGGCGACACCGATTCGTCTCGCTGAGTCAGCCGGCGGAGTCTCGTCGACACCAGCATCGCCATCCCCGAGGCGATCCCCTAGAATCGTGGTTTTGCCGGAGCCGGGAACCATGCGCGCCGAACAAAGGGACCGTATCACTCAGGCTGACACACAGCGTCGGCACAGCACGCAGACACTGCTTACGGCCATCGCCGTGCTCATCCTCGCCGGTGCCGTGTATCTCCTTTCCCCGGGCGATGATGAGCGCGACTCCGAAGACACAGCTGCCGATGCCTCGCCCGAGGAAAGCGTACCCCTGCCGACACCTCCGGAACCCGAACCCGATGACGCGATCCTCGCCGCGCCTGATATCCCCGTCGTCGAGAGCATGGACGAGGTCGCCGAAGAGGAAGACACTCCCGAGGCGCAGCCCGTCACCGAACCGCTACCCATGGCGGAACCCGTCAGCGAACCCGCGCCGCCAACGCCGGAAGAGATCGATGCCGAGCTTCGCGAGGCCCTGGCCGGCGAAGGGATCCAGCCGGCCGAGCTGATCGCCCCCAGCTTGAACGCGCCCTATCTGCTTGATCGCGGTATCAGTAGCGCCGACCAGCTCGCCCGCGGGCTGGTGCCGCGCCGCACGCTGAACCTGGCGCCGCCCCAGGGGCGCTTCGCGGTGCAGCGCGAAGGGCAGCGCTACCGCGTCGACCCCGCCGGCTACGCCCGCTATGACGCCATCGTGGCCGCGATCACTGCGCTGCCGGCCGAGCGATTTGCCCGGCTGTTTCAGCAGTTCCGACCTCAGCTTACGGACGCTTATGCGAGCCTCGGGTATCCGCCGGACGCTATGGATAACACGATAGTCGCGGCCCTCGATTCTGTGCTGTCGGCACCGCTGGTGGAGGAACCGCCCTACCTTCAGAGCCGCGGCGCCCTGTGGGCCTACGAAGACCCGGCGCTGGAAGGACGGAATGACCTGCACCGTCAGCTGCTGCGCACCGGTCCGGCGAATACCCGGGCCTTGCAGACCTGGGCCCAGCGCCTGCGCGATGCGCTCCTGAACCCCTGACGATTTCGCGAGCACCGAAGTTTAAGAACCGTCGGGATTCGGAACCGGTGAGCACTATGGTTTTCAGGGCACTCGCGCTCTGCCTGGCGGCTCTTTTCTGCCTGCCTGGCGCTGCTCAGGAATCCGCCCCCGAGAGCACCGCGGTGGTCGCGTTACGCGAATCACTGGCCGCCGACACCAGCATTAGCGAGGAAGAGCGGGCGCGGCTCTCCGAACGGCTCAATGCCGCCGCCCGCGACCTGGATCTGGCCGCGCAGGCCGAGGCCGAAACTCTTCAGCTTAGAGACCGGCTGGAACGCAGCGCGGCGCTGATCGCCGATTATGAGACCCGCGCGAGCGACATTCGCAATGCCCCGGCGACAATCGAACGTCAGCTCGGAAGCAATCCCACCTTAAACGCCCTTGAGGCGGAGATCGACGTGGTCGACGGTCAACGCAGTGAATGGGCCCGACAGCGCAGCGAGGCGCTCGACGCAAGCGCCAGTCTCGCGCGTGAGGATGGAGAGCTTCGCCGGCGTCTCGGCGACCTGCAGGCTGTCGATGACGACAATGACTCCGTGAATGGGGAGGGCGAATCGGCCATCGCGGCCCGGGTCCTGCAGCTGGCCATCGAAGCTCAAGACGCTGCTCGCGAACGACAGCGCGAGCTCATCGAGTTGAAGCTCCGGGGCGGTGCGGACCTCAACAGTATCCGCACTGCGAAGATCAGCTGGCTCGATGCGGCCATTGCCGAGGCGGATGGACTCCTTGTCGCGCTTCGTGAGGCCGCTGCCGCATCGCGGGAGTCCGCCGGTGCGCAGCGCAGCGCCGAAACGCGACGTATTCTTGCGCTCGTCGAGAATCCCCGGGCGGAGCTCGCGGCCCTCGCCGAAGGCAACATCACAATGATCCGCGAGTTCCGAACGCTCGGTAGGCAGATCGAGACCACTCGAGCCGCCGTGGCCGCCACCCGCCAGGGCATAGAGGATGTCCAGCAGGATGCGCAGCTCACCCAGCGCCGCCTCGAGGTGGCCGGCCTTGGCGCCGAGCTTGGCGACGTCATGCTCTCCCGCCTGGCGAGCCTGCCCAACCCCGCGTCGATTCTCTCACTCAGCCGGCAGCGCAATGAAAAGATCGCCAGCGTATCGACCTCGGCCATCGATACCGAACAGACCATGCGCGAGCTGAACAACGCCGACCTGTATCTCGCGAGCACGCTCGCCGACATC
The DNA here is from genome assembly GCA_038748515.1 of Pseudomonadota bacterium. GTDB lineage: Bacteria > Pseudomonadota > Gammaproteobacteria > Pseudomonadales > Halieaceae > Congregibacter. The sequence goes on along the minus strand of JBCDIW010000017.1, from coordinate 8,531 downwards.
GACGACTGGAGCACCAGTGAGCGACGCACCGCAGATCAGCTGGTCGCTCAGCGACGCACCCTGCTGCAGGACAACCTTCAGGCCGAGAACACCCTGCTCAGGCTGCTGGTGGATGAGAATCAGGCCGCGGAGGAACTGGCGGAAGTCACGCAGGACTACCAGGCACTGCTCACCGGCAATCTCCTTTGGGTCCGCAACTACAACTTCCTGCGCGCGGATCGCCTATGGCAGCGGGTAGAGGAACAGCTCAGCGCTTTTTTGACCTCCGATCCGCTGTCGCGCTGGCCGCTGCTCCTGCGCGACGTGCCCCTGCTTCTGTCGATCGTGCTGCTGCTCCTTGCCCTGTTTCGCTATCGCGCGGTGACCGCGGCCCTGGACAACATGCTCGGCGTGCCGATCCGCCCACGTGACGAGAGTGTCGCGCTGATCCTCAAAGGCCTGCTCCTGACCCTCATCGCGTCCCTGCCCGGCCCCCTCTTCCTGGCGATCAGCGGGAGAGCCTTGAGTATTCTGGGCAGTGGGGATGCCCTGGCAAGCGGCGCCGGCTTTGCACTGCTTATCGGTGCGCTCGTGCTTCTGGTGCTCTCGCTTTCGCGTCGTATGGTGGGAAGGCTGGGCGTAGGGCGCCGATTGCTCAAATGGAACTCCCCGAAAGCGGATCTGCTGCTCAGCGAGCTGCGCTGGTTCAGTTCAGCCTTTGTGGGGGCCACGATGCTGACCGTGATCGGAGTGGGCGTATCGCCCACGGATAGCGGCGGAGCGGTGGGCGCGCTGGGAAGCATCAGCATCGCGATGCTCCTGCTGCTGGTAGCGCACAGCCAGCTCAAGTCCGGCCTTTTCGAAGGCGATCGAACAATGCGTTACGCCCTGCGCATCGTTGAGCTGCTCAGCCTCGCGATCGTCGTTATGCATCTCAGTGGGCAGCTCTTTGCGGCTCACCTGTATTTGCGGTCACTGGTGCTCTCTATCGCCGCGGTAATGGGTGTCCTGTTTATCGCCAGCACCCTGCAGCGTTTTCTGATCATCTATCGTCTCGGTCTTGAGAGAAAGACCCGCGAAGAACGCCGCGCGAGGGAAAGCGAGGGCGACGACGAAAACGCGTTTGAAGAAGCGGACGCCATGGACGCCGTGTCGTCGCTGTCGGAAGCCTACACCCAGCTTCTCGGCCTGTTGCGACTCCTGGGATTGGGAGGACTGCTCTGGCTCATCTGGTCTCCGGCCCTGCCGGCCTTGAGTATCCTCGATAGCGTGATTCTGTGGACCACTACGGACCCTCAGCTTCCCGCGGGGGATTTGCGCGAAGTGACGCTGGCGGTGATCCTGCTTGCCCTGGTGGTGGTGGTAACCACCCTGTTGATCACCAAGCACCTGCCCCCGCTGTTGAATATCGTGCTGCTGGAGTGGACACAGGTGACCGCGGGGAGCCGCTACGCGGCGGGAATGCTGCTGCAGTACCTCATCATCGGTGTCGGCTTCTCTATTACGCTCGCCATGCTGGGTTTCCAGTGGGCCAAGGTGCAGTGGCTCGTGGCCGCGCTTGGTGTCGGCATAGGCTTCGGGCTACAGGAAATCGTTGCTAACTTCATCTCAGGTCTGATCGTGCTCTTTGAACGGCCGATTCGCGTCGGTGACATCATCAACGCGGGTGGTCACGACGGCACCGTCATCAACATCAATCCGCGTGCGACGGTGATTGAGACCTTTGAAGGCAAAGAACTCATGATCCCGAACAAGGAGCTGATCACCAGTACCGTTACCAATTGGTCGCTCAGTTCGACGCGCCTGCGTATTGTTGTTCCCGTCGGTATCGCCTACGGTTCCGACGCCGAGGACGCCGGCGCCCGCCTCAAACGAATAGCCGACGCCCATGCGGACGTACTTCAGGATCCGGAGCCATTCGTTACCTTCGAGGATTTCGGCGACAACGCCCTCGTGCTCTGGCTGCGCTGCTACGCCCTGGGCGATTTTTTACGGATAAAGACAGAGCTGCGGCAGAGTATCTATCGCGACTTCAATGACGCCGGTATCGGCATTGCCTTCCCGCAGCGCGATGTACATCTTGACGCGAACGAACCCATCCCGGTGCGCATACTCGGGGACTCACTAATGGACTCACAGGACCCACATGGCTAATAAAGGCCCGACAGCACCGACCTCGCCAGCCGGCTGAGGCTTGCGGCGAAAACCGAAGGCGGAATCGCTAGCCGGCGTCGTCGGCTACCACGTCAGCACAATCGTCCGTCGAGAACCCGCGCTGATACAGGTAACGTAGGCGCCGCGCTTTTTCTTTCGCGGCTGATGCGTACTCTCCTTTACCTGAACCGCCCGAACCGCCCCAACCGGCCGGAGTGCCCGAAGTGCCCGTATCGTTGCTGTGAGAGTTGGTGGCGTCACCGAAGCGACGCCTCAGCGCCGCCCGCGCTTGCGCGGACCAACTCAGGCCTTCCGCGCTCGGAACGCTTTTCAGCACATCACTGATCACCTCATCCGCGACGCCCCGCTGCCGAAGCTCAGCACGAACGCGCCGCGGGCCATAGGCTTTAAGCAACCGCTCCCGGGTGAAGCTCTGCGCGAAGCGAACATCGCTCTGCAGCCCCTCGTTTTCGAGCTGCTCCAACGCATCGATCAACCCCTCGGGCGGGAAACGTCGCTCTAGCTTGCGCCGCAATTCGAACCGCGAATGCTCGCGACGAGCCAGGAGATCCATGGCCGCGTTGCGCGGCGAAGACTGGGTGGCAGGCACCGGGGCTCCGTCGACACGCTCACGCGGTTCAATCCGGTCACGGTGCTTGTTCGATGCCGACTTCATCGGGGAGCTTCGCAGAACCCGAATTCAGACAGGAATAAAAAAGGCACTGGGGCTGCGGGATGGGGAAGTGGTTGCCCCAGTGCCTGGATCGCGGAGTGCAATAGCCCGTGGGAAAGCCGAACACCCCCTGCGATTAGAAAATGTTTCATACATCTGAAGTCAGCACCTGAGGTCAGAACGACACCCCGAGTACTGCAGCGCGGGCCTCGCTAACATCTTGATCCAGGACTTCAGGATCCGACGCTTCAAGATCTATGGCTTCAAAGGCTCAAGCCTTCGGGTCTCAGGTCTCAGGTCTCAGGCTTCAGGATCTCCGGCCACCTCCGGCTGATCCTCGACCTGATCATCCACCCTCTCCTCCGTATCGAGGAGTTGGCCACGAATCAGGCCTTCAATCTCACTGGCTACCGCGGGGTTGTCCTCGAGGAACTTCGCCGCATTGGCCTTGCCCTGACCGACCTTGTCGCCACGGTAGGAATACCAGGCTCCTGACTTATCCATGAGGTTGAGTTTGACGCCCCAGTCGATGACCTCAGCCATACGGTAGATACCGCGACCGTACATAATTTGGAACTCAGCCTGCTTGAACGGCGGAGACACCTTGTTCTTCACCACCTTTACCCGGGTTTCATTGCCTACAACTTCATCCCCGTCTTTCACGGCACCGATACGACGGATGTCGAGACGCACGGAGGAGTAGAACTTGAGCGCGTTTCCGCCGGTCGTGGTTTCCGGAGAACCGAACATCACACCGATCTTCATGCGAATCTGATTGATGAAGATGACCAGGCAATTGGTTTGCTTGATCGTTGCAGTGAGCTTGCGCATGGCCTGGCTGAGGAGACGCGCCTGAAGGCCTACATGCGAATCGCCCATTTCACCTTCGATTTCCGCTCGGGGCGTAAGCGCCGCCACGGAGTCCACGACGAGTACGTCTACAGCTCCGGAACGCACCAGCATCTCGGCAACCTCAAGGGCCTGCTCGCCGGTATCCGGTTGTGACACGATAAGGTCGTCAATCTGGACACCCAGCTTTTCAGCATAAATCGGATCGAGGGCGTGTTCGGCATCGATAAACGCAGCGGTTCCCCCGGCCTTCTGGGCCTCGGCGATAACCTGCAGGGTCAGCGTGGTCTTGCCGGAAGATTCAGGACCGAAGATCTCGCAGATGCGGCCCTTCGGGAGACCGCCGATACCAAGGGCGATATCGAGACTGAGTGAACCAGTGGAAATTGAGGGGATAGCCGCTCGCTCGCTATCGCCCATGCGCATGACCGTTCCTTTGCCGAACTGCCGCTCGATCTGCCCCAGGGCGGCCTCGAGGGCCTTTTCACGGTTTGCCTGCTGATTGGTATTGCTCGCCTTCATGTTCCCTCCGGTTTCACGCCTTGCCGTTTTACCGCGTTCCCGCATGTTTGCTTTGCCGTTTTACCGACCCCTGCAGAAGTACTGTATATATAATCAGTGGTCTGCTCGACGAATGCAAGCATCATATGCGGCTGATTTCGGGCAGGGACCTGCCCTCCAAGGCGGCCTGTCGCCTCAAGCGACGCATGACCCGCCGCGCGGCGGAAACTGCCAGCGAGGGTCCGCTAGGCCGGCAGCTCTACGCTCAACGCTTCGCCGCTCCCGGCCACCGCGTAGAACAGACAATCGCTTTGCGCGATGCCGGCGTTCGTCGTGATCATGAACAGCTTGAGATTCTGGGTGGGATACAGGGCGCCGGCTTCACGGCGTACCAGCGTGGCTACCGCACAGCGCCCGGCGGCATCGGTTGCCCGGAACAGCTCCTGAGGCTCGCGTCGCACCCAGCCGAGGCAGGTTTCCCGGTGCACCACGCCGAAGTTGTGGTGTTCTATGTCGGCGCAAAGGGTGATGTCGTGAGCGGGTCGGGGGCTTTCCGCATAGGTCAAGGAAACACCGTCGCGCAATTCAAGGCGAATCGGATCACGCAGCCGCTCGATGCCCCAGCCACCCTCATCATCCGAGGCGAGAACCCGCGGCGCGAGCGCGTATCGCTGCAGGCCTTCCCAGGCAAGCCTGTGCGCCTCGTCATCCTCACGCCCTCCAACTTCAATGGTCACCGTGGGGCAACGTTCGTCACTGATTTCCATAAGTGCTCCGAGGTGCAGCTGGGAGACAACCAGGCGCCGGGTGAACAGCGATACCAGGGCATCGTGCTGGCGATCGAGGTGCGTACACACCCCGAAAGACGGCCCCGAACCCGACGTGTTGTGCATGTCGACTACGGACTCGGGGCGATGCTCAGCGAGCAGCCCGAGGATTTCTTCGGCGAGCCGTCCCTGCTCGTCGACAAAGGGAGGCCGGAAGCAGCGGTTGAGATCCCGGGCCCGCGGCAGCATGCGATGAGTGAACACCGGAGCCTCCAGAGCCGCGTGAACCGAAGCGACGATACACAGCAGATTCACAGCGGGTTTCTGTGGCTCGAGCAGAAAACGACGCAAGGCGAGCGCGCCGGAAGGTTCATTGCCATGCAGCAGCGTGACAAAAGCCCGCGTTCGCCGGGTATCTTCCCCGGTGAACACAAGAGCAGCGGGACCGCCAAGGCGCTCGAGGAAATCTTGCACGTCGCGGCCGGCGAGGTCAGTCCCGGGGTCCTGGAGGAGGCGGAATCGTTTCATGAGTACAGCTTAACGGCGTCGGGCAGCAACCACGAGGCGCAGCACTAGAGGGGCCATTCCGCCACCGGCACATTTTCGCTGCTGTGTTCCATGTACGTTTCAAGCATCATCCCCAGGGCCGACACCCCGCTCTCGCCTTCGTGTCTGTGGCGGTGCAGGTACTGGCGCTGCCACCGCGCACCACTGCGGCGCGCCGCCAGCCGGGTTTCAATGACACCGAGGTAGCGATCCCGCTCTGCCTGCGACACGCCGAGGCTGCGCAGGCCGTCGTCGGCCCGAGGCAGATGCTCTGCGAGCACCTGCTTGAGAGGAGTATCGCTCAGACCCTGCTGCCGCAGCTTCGGCCATACCACCCGGGCTTCCAGACCATGCTGCGCCGCGCGGTAAAAGTTGTACTCCGCCAGATCGAACGGCAGGGCGGCGGTAAGTCTGTCCATATCGTCCCGCAGGGCGCGGGCAAGACCGAGCATGAGTGCCGCCCCGGCCACCATATCCACGGCGCTGGGCCCGGCAGGAAAAGACCGCATCTCGATGCGCAGGTGTCCGCCGTCCGCATCGTCATACACGGGCCGATTCCACAGCCAGACGGTGCTCTGATGCAGGCGCAGTTCGTCCAGGGCCGGCGTTGTGCCGCTGGCGATATCCACACTCGCGCACACCGGTAGCAACGGCCGATACAGGCGAACCGTCTGCTCAAAGGGCTCGCAGGGATCGCGGCGCAGCCAGCCGTGTCCGAAGCAGACTCGCGGTGGTTCACTCCAACGATAGCGATCCGTGTGCCGGGTATCGATACTCTGTTTGAACAGGGGAACACGGGTTTCGTCCCAGAGTTCATGCCCGAACAGACCCGGACTGTTGGCGCTGATCGCGAGCGCCAGGGGCGTGGCGAGCTGGATCGCGTTGAAGGTATTCACGTAGTCGTCGGGATCCACCCGAAGGTGAATCTGGAAAGACGTGTTGGCGCCCTCGAGAGTGATGTCGGTCATACCAAGCTGCAGTGGCTGGGCGCCGTTGATGTTTATGTGGAAATCCGAGCCACGCCACTGCAGCAGCTGCGCGACGAGCGCCCGGTAACGCTGGCGGTCCGTAATGCAGTGCGCGCCAAAGTCCTTCTCCCGGAGTGTCGGCAGGATCCCTATGGGGACAACGCGCGCGTCGAAATCCGAAACCAGGGAGTCCAGGCCGCGCAGCTTGTCCAGGATCTCGCGCTCCAGGGCGGCGAGCGCGCCGTCGTGCAACGCACAGGGTGAAAGATTGTATTCGAGGTTGTAGCGATTCAGTTCCAGCGTGAGCTGAGGATCCCCCGCAAGGCGGTGCACTTCCTGGTTCAGGTAGGCTGGCGTGCCGTGGCGATCCACAAGATAGAGTTCGAGTTCGGCTCCAAGGCTCGGCGCTCCGCGGCCGAAACCCGGGGTCGCAAGCATCGTTCGCAAGGTGGTGAGCTGAACCTCAAGGCGCTGCGCAAACCGCTGTCGATCTTCGTCGCTGAAGCTGGAACTGTGTATTTCGATGCCCATGGGAACTCCCTGGCCGACCTGGCCGCGGTGCGAGCCCGGGCCGGGGTCCGCCTGGGGGGCCCATCTTAATGCGGCATCTGGCGAGAAACAGCTGGACCTTTGGCGAAGGCGGTGGAGGGTAGGACCGAGCGGCCACTTGCTGGTGATCGAACGCGGCCTTCGCGTACACTCGCCGGCCCAGCCCGACATTCCATGTCCACAAACGCCCAGCGAGCCGTGTCCAGCGACCCGAACCAGCACACCCCGATGATGCAGCATTAGTGCTGACGATCACCCTCTGGCCCTTTGTTCGCAAGGCTTTCCTCTACATCGCTGTCTAAGAATTCAGGTTGCTTTAACTGGCAACCAGCCACGAGAAATCAAGCGTTTAGCGGTTTCTCTTAGACAGCCAAATGGAGGGCTATGAGTGAAAAGGCTAGAGAAAATGGGCATCAGTATCGGCGTGCAAATCAAGCCGTTCCGTGTGCCCAATGCGGTCATCGATGCTGAAAAGGACGAAACCACCTATCCGCTGAGCGCGCTCAGTTCCGAGGTGCTGGAAAGGCTCTGCGAGCAGTTCACTCGGGAGGTATTTGAGAAGGCCGGAAAGCGCCGGTTGCCGCAGGAGGCCTGCGGATGCGACTAAGCCACCACACCCCCAGTGTCTTAACCAAAACAGGCTGTAGGCCGCGTGACGAGTGGCTTTGAGAAGAAGTGGAGTACAAGAAAATGGAGCTGAGTTGTGGCCGTTGATACTGAGTACAGGTGGTACTTGGACGAGAACGATAACGTCTGGAGCATGCTGGGATACTTCTCGGGACCGTCGGCAACGCTCAAGAACATTGGGACCGGGGAAGAGTTAGGCGGCGGCATAGGCTGTATGAACTTTGAGGGCTTCCGCCCCGTTCTGGATGGTGACGCCATGCGCGTTGCAGAGGCGCTGTCACGCCGCGTGGAGGCGATAGAGCAGAAGTACTCCGACCTCATGGAGAAGCACACAGCGACGCTTGAGAAGTACGTAGAGACCTGTGAGGAGCTTTGCCGCCACAAGATGGCGACCTACAAACCAGAGCATGAGTGGATACCTTAGCCCCCGTGGATACTGGGAAGATTGGAGTACAAGGATATGGGTGAACTAGTTAGGTTCTCAGGAACGCTTGTTGAGGATGACGCCGAGACATGGGTCATTGAAGGGATTGTTAAGCTTGAGGATGCGCTGGAGAAGATAGCCTGCCAGTGGAATCACCCAGCAGACCCTGCGGAGGCTTACGATCGCTGCATTGAAATCGCTAGAGAAGCACTGTCCTAATTGGCTAGGCCCATAGGCGCTGGGATAGAGGGGAGTTGAGGTATGAGTGACGAATATCCACCACAGCCAAAGAGCGTTCCTACGACCATGAGCAGCGGTACCCGAGACATGCTTGAAAACTGCAAGCTGTTCCCTGAATGGTCTCACGCCCGCATTGAGAAGTTAGAGGCAGATAATAAGCGGCTTCGAGAAACCCTAGCGCGTATACGGCGCGTCTATACGCCCAACGGCAACCTGGCCCAGGAAGTCGATGACGCCCTAGCTACTGGCCTGTA
>JBCDIW010000016.1:0-167166 GCA_038748515.1 Pseudomonadota bacterium | reverse complement strand
TAGGGCCTGTTAACACTAACTACGGTGGCCCTGCTGACCCTGTTTTCTCGCCCAGCAAGGCAGGAATCGCGCCGTGTGGTGGGCCCACATAAGCGATTTCTAACGCCGCTGGGCGCGAAAACAGGGTCAGCCCTTTGGGTTGCGTCAGAAATATCGCCAGTCGTCGTTACTCGCACCCAAAGCAGTCGCTGCGCTCCTGGGGCGGGCTCTCGTTCATTTGGAACCACCAAACTTCTCTCCTCGCGCCTAGCCTGGCGCTATTTCTGACGCAACAGGGCCACCGTAGTTAGTGTTAACAGGCCCTAGTTGATATTGCCCTTGATAAGAACGAGCAACGCTTCGCGGTCGCGGGCCGCCAGCGCCGCCGGGTCGGTTTCGGGCGCCAGGCGAATCTCCACCCGGCGCTCGTCCACCGTGTTCATCGCTATCAGCAGCGGCACGCCCTCGGCCGGATGCTCGTCGTCGCCACTCCCAAGCCAGCTGAACCAGCCGCCCTCCTTTTCATCGGGATCACCGCGATAGGTCGCGTAGTACTCACCCTGGCTTCGGTTCCGGTCGCTGATCTCGAAGCCGGACAGTTCCAGGGAGCGCGCCAGCGACGCCCAGGCACGATCAAAGGGCAGTTCAAGGTCGATATAGGGGCTCTCGCCGCCGGCGTCGACCAGCGCAACGCGAGAGGTCGCGCGCATGGACTGCTCCGCCATCATCGACACCGGCGCCGTATCAGCGCTGTTGGCAATGTACTGCGCCACGCCGCGAAGCATTTCAGACTCGATGTCGAGATCGTCGGACTGCGGAGGCCAACCGGGCTCGCTGCGCTCGTACATCTGCAGCACGTGCAACTCGCTGTTGCCGCGCTGCACGCCGCGCTCGATGCGAAAGCGGAAGCGTGCCTGCCGTTCCTTACCGGTCAGCTCGAGGAACGGCGACTCGATAATGCCGGCGCGGGCGTCCATGCGCGCAACGTCGATGTTCGCCGCGTTCATGAAGCTGCGCAGCTGTGGCCAGAGCTGACCTGGCGCGATAGCAACGAGCACCCAGGAGTCGTCGCCCAGGCTCTGAATACGGACAAGCTGATCCGCGCTGGCGGCGACCAGAGGCGCGGGGCGGGGCACGTCGTCGCCACTGTCGAGGGTGGCCTCGCTCGTGACCTTGGGAATGGCGTAGATTTCGGCGATGGACTCGGTCTTGCGTCCTGGAGGCAGCTGCAACGGGGGAAGTTCCTCGGCGCGCCGATAGTCCTTGGAGCCGTCGCGGAACACGCCCTTGTCGCCGAACAGGTACCCACAGCCACCAAGACCGGCGATCACGGCCAGGATGAGAGCGGGCCGGCCCACCCGGCGCGTTACTTTGCGGGCACCGATACGCCATGCTCCGGCGTCCATGGGAGGTCTCGCGCTCACGAACTCAGCGCCGCGAGGGCGGCGTCGACAACCGCCGCCGCTTCCCCCTCGGTCCAGGTCATGGGCAGGCGAATGCCTTCGCGAATCTTCCCGAGCTTGGCGAGCGCATACTTCACGGGCATCGGATTCGCTTCCACAAACAGCGCTTCGTTGAGCGCCGCAAGCTCGCCATCCAGAGCCTGCGTTCGCTGGGTATCGCCATCCAGAGCGCTGTGACACACCGCCGCGACACGTTCCGGTACGACGTTCGCCGTGACAGATATGTTGCCCGAGGCACCCGCGAGCATCAGTTCTGCGGCGGTGCCGTCGTCACCGGAGTAGACGGCGAAATCGCCCGGCGCGTCGCGCAGCAGAGCACGACCGCGCGTCAGGTCGCCGGTAGCATCCTTGATACCGACGATACGATCGAGCGCGGCAAGGCGAAGCGTCGTCTCGTTGCTCATGTCCACGGCTGTCCGGGAAGGCACGTTGTAGAGGAGCTGCGCCACGTCAACGGCTTCAGCAATCGCGCGAAAGTGTTCAAACAAACCCCGCTGAGTCGGACGGTTGTAATAGGGCGTGACCAGCAGGCAGGCGTCGGCACCGAGGCTCGCGGCGCCGCCGGTCAGATCGATGGCTTCCTGGGTAGAGTTGGCGCCAGTCCCGGCGATGAGCGGGATGCGCCCGGCCAGACGCTCCACGCAAAACCCGATTACCTGCAGATGTTCGTCAACGTGCAGCGTCGCGCTCTCACCGGTCGTACCCACGGCGACGATGCCCGCCGTTCCGGCTTCGGCGTGCCAGTCAAGGAGTTCCGCCAGCGCTTCGTAGTCGATGCCGCCGTCCGCGAACATGGGCGTGACCAGCGCGACAATACTGCCGCGAAGACTTTCCTTTATGCTGCGTGTGCCTGGATTGCTGGAAGTCTCGCCCACTGCTGTCACTGTATCCGTGCGAAATTCGTTTTATGGGGTTCGTGCGGTTTGCGCGGTTTGTGCATGGCGCGCGGTAGCGCGGGTTAAGGGCTCAGGAATCGCGCGGGTGGTAACGCCGCAGCGATATGGCGGCCGGCCTTTGACGGCGTGCCATTATCCACGACAATACCCCGAAAACAAGCGAGCTCACGGAGGCGGAACAGGCATGACGCGCAAGCAAGCAGCGGGAGGGGGAACATGAAATCAGCACGGCCGCGCGCGGCCTTTCTCGGCCTCGCCCTGGTGCCTGTCCTTTGCCTTGGCAGCGCGGCCTGGGCCCAGGTCATCGAAACAAGCGTCAGTCCGCTGACCGCCCTGGACCGTCAGTACATGGATCAGCAGCGCCAGAGCGTGGCCGAGCTCACACTGCGCTACTACGGCGGTCGCTGCTGTCGCCGGGAGGCTGAGCTGAGCTACCTGCAGCGCCTGCTCGACGACAGCCACGTGCGCGACGACGACCGCGAGCTTCTTCAGGCCATGGGTATCGCCATGGGAGACCTCCTCGCGGACGAACTCGATCTGCGCTGGGTCATCTACGAAGACGCCGAGGGCCGCAGCCGGGCCCTCCAGCTCAACCAGACCGAAAACTTTCTGTTTCCTGTCACCATGATCTCGCGGCGTCGCGAAGGCGGTGACCGGACGCCCGTGGCCGAGGTATATCAGCAGGCCGTAGAGGCCATGCAGGCGGCCAAACCGCCTCTGCCTTTCCAGTAGCGGCTTGGACAGCCGTCCCGCCACCGCCAGCCTGGACGGCGCCGAGCGCCTGCTTCGCTTCAGCGGTGACTGGCGTTCGAAGGTTGTTCCCGATAGCGGGGAGCTCGCCAGGAGCATGGCCCACAGCCACGGCGCCTGGCGGGCAGACGTCGGCGCGGTCAGCGCCTGGGACACGCGGCTTACGGCCCTACTCCTGAACCTGCAACGCCGTGCCACGGCGGCCGGCGGCAGCTTCACCCTCGTCAACGCCCCCGAAGCGCTCGAGCGTCTGTTCGCCCTGGCGACCGCGGTGCCGCCGCAGCCCCCACGGGAAACGTCGCCGAGAGTGTGGCTGTCCCGCGAGCAGCTGGGCAACGCCCTGCGGGATGTCGGTGACGGGCTACTCAATTCGCTGGCGTTCCTCGGCGATGTGATCCGCGCGCTTGCGCGCACGCTTGGCGGTCGCGGTGCCATGCGCCGTCGCGAGTTGCTTGATGCCTGCTTCCGCACCGGCCCCGATGCCCTGGGCATCATCGCCCTCACCAGCGTGCTCGTAGGCATGATCCTGGCCTATCTCGGCGCCGCGCAGCTGCAGCAGTTCGGAGCGGCGATCTACGTGGCGGATCTCGTCGCGATTGGCATGCTCCGCGAAATGGGAGCGCTGATGACCGCTGTGGTGATGTCCGGCCGTACCGGCGCGGCCTACGCGGCGCAATTGTCGACCATGCAGGGGAATGAGGAGATCGATGCGATTCGCACCCTCGGCATCGACCCTATCGAATACCTTGTGGTGCCGCGCATCGTTGCGCTGGTCGCCATGATGCCGCTCCTGGTGATCATCGCGGACCTTCTCGGCATCCTCGGCGGCGCGCTCGTGGCCGGCGGGATGGGCGTGACGCCGCTGCAGTACCTCACACAGCTCAGCCAGGCAATTTCACCGACGCATTTCGCCGTCGGTATGGCCAAGGCGCTGGTATTCGCGGTGCTCATTGCCCTGGCCGGCTGTCGCGCGGGCATCGCCGCGGGACGCAGCTCCGCCGCCGTCGGCGAAGCAACGACCGCCGCGGTGGTTACCGCGGTCGTCTATCTCATCATCGCCGACGCCGCGATCAACATCTTCTGCCAGCAGCTGGGGGTGTGATGGACGCCGTCAGCCCAACCCGTCCGGTGATCAGCGTTCGCGACCTGACCATGGCCTACGGCTCGCGCCTGATTCAGCGCGACGTAAGCTTTGACGTTAACGCCGGCGACGTATTCGTGATCATGGGCGGTTCCGGCTGCGGAAAGAGCTCCCTTCTCAAGCACTTGCTGGGTCTCATCGAACCCGCCGCGGGAGAGGTCCACTATGGCGAAACGGCGTTTACCGGCGCTACCGAGGACACGCGGCAGGCTCTGCGCCGCCGCTGGGGTATCACCTACCAGTCCGGCGGCCTCATCAGCGCCATGACCCTGGCCGAGAATGTGGCTCTGCCCATGGAACAGTACGGAGACTATGATCGGGCGGAGATCCGCGACCTCGTCGCCCTGAAACTCGCCCTCGTGGGTCTCGACGGCTACCAGGACTACCTGCCCTCGGAGATCTCCGGGGGCATGCGAAAACGCGCGGCCCTGGCTCGTGCGATCGCCCTCGACCCTGATATCCTGTTCTTTGATGAGCCCTCGGCCGGCCTGGACCCAATCAGCTCCCGTCGCCTCGACGACCTGATCCTGCAGCTCAAGGAGTCGACCGGCGCGACGGTGGTCATGGTGACGCACGAGCTGCCGAGCATTTTCGCGATTGCAAACAACTCCATCTACCTGGATGCCGGAAGCAAACGCATGATCGATGCAGGACCCCCACGGGAACTGAGAGAGCACAGCGAGCACGCTATCGTGCGCCAGTTCCTGCGCCGCGAGGCCGATCCCGGCCATGAGTGAACGCAGTGCCAGCGTCATGGTCGGCGCCTTCGTTGTCGGCACCCTGGTCATTGCCACCGCCGCGGCACTTTTCTTTGCCGGCGGCGGCCTGGGACACACCCGCAGCTCCGTGGTGATGGTCTTCGACGGCTCGCTGCGCGGTCTCACCGTGGGGGCACCCATCGCTCTGCGCGGCGTCACCATTGGCCAGGTGACGGACATCGACCTGATCGTTAACGCCGCGAATGCCGAGGTCACCATGGAGGTCGTCGGAGAGATCGATCAAACCGCCATGCGCTTCGAAGGCCAGCTGTCGGAACGCATGCACGACGATCTCGTCGAGCGCGGCCTTCGAGCGCAGCTCAACACGCAGAGCCTGCTCACGGGACTGCTGTATGTGCAGCTCGACTTCCACCCCGAAGCGGAGCCGCGCCTGGCCCCGACTTTGGCGGAGTACCCGCAGATTCCCACCATACCGACGGAGCTCGAGCAGCTGCGCCAGTCGCTCCAGAACATCGACTACCACGGCATTGCCGAGAACCTGAGTCGCGTCGCCGATGGCCTCGATTCACTGCTCAGCAATCCGGATACCCAGGCCCTGCCCGGCAAGCTTCGTTCGAGTCTCGCTTCCCTTGAAGCGGCGGGCAAGGAACTGAGCGCGACGCTGGAGGAAGGTCGTCCGGCCTTGAATTCGTTCCTCGCGGAAGGTCGCACGACCCTGGCTACGTTGCAGGGGACGGCCCCCCGGATCAGCGAGAGTCTCGACGAGACCATGACCAGCTTCGACGAGGCGCTGGATTCGGCAACGGCAACGCTGCTGCGCCTCGAAAAGGCGTCGGCCCCGGATTCGGTGCCACGACGTCAACTGAGCCAGGCTATGCAGGACCTGTCTCTCGCCGCCCGGGCCCTGCGATCGCTGGCGCGCAGTCTCGAAGAACACCCGGAGGCCCTGCTGCGCGGTCGTCAGGAGCCGGAATCGTGAGATTGGCGCTCCCCGCCATGGTAGCGCTGGCGCTGCTGCTTGAAGCCTGCGCCGTGTCATCACCGACCATCAATCATCTGCAGCTTGTCGCCCTCTCGGAGGGGAAGCCCGCCAGCGATTCGCCGCGCCTTTTTCTGGATCGCGTGTTACTGCCCGACTACCTGCTTCGGGACGAGCTGATCAGTCGCGAGGATGAGTTCACCCTGCAATACGACGCGCAGCTGCGCTGGGCAGAGCCCCTGGATCTGGGCATCCAGCGAGTGCTTGCCGAGGAACTCGCCTTGCTCCTGGATACGCGACAGATCACCCGCTATCCCTCTCCGGCCGGCAACCTCGTGGAGTGGCAGCTGCGCGTCGAGATTGACCGTTTTGAGCGTAGCGGTAATACGGTGCAGCTCCGCGGTCGCGGATACTGGTCTCCAGGTCAGGACTCGTCGGTGACGGCGGCGACGCTGGACTTCGATGAGTCAGTCGTACCGGACTCAACAGATCCAGGCGCTACGGCGCGGGCTCTGAGCGAGCTGCTGGCACGCTTCGCGGTCGCTCTTGCCGATCTCAAACCCTGAAGAAAGCCGAGGCGTACCCGTCGCGGGGCGCAGGCGCGCTGGTCCTTTTTGAGGAGCGGACCGTCCCCGGGCGGGGCCGGCAACGAAGAAATTTCGAAGCGGTACTACACACCCCCTAGGAAGCAGGAGCCCTGAAGTGGAGTCTTTCAATCTCGCAGAACTGAATCTGGATTTTCTCAAGGAGCCCGAACGGTGGCTTCCCGTGCTCATTGAGTACGGGACAGCGATACTGCTCGCCATCCTAATCTTCTACATTGGACGCTTCATCGTCGGCCGTGTGGTCAGGGTCATCCAGCGCATCATGTTGGGCCGCGGTACGGACGAGACCCTGGTTAACTTTGTCTGTTCCATAGTGCGCTGGCTCGGTCTGCTTTTTGTCGTGATCGCCGCGCTCAGCCAGCTCGGCGTGGACACCACCTCCCTGGTCGCCCTCATTGGTGCGGCGGGTCTCGCCATCGGCCTGGCTCTGCAGAGCTCCCTCGCGAACTTTGCCGCCGGTGTAATGCTTATCGTGTTCAAACCTTTCAAGAAGGGCGACTTCGTGGAGGCCGGCGGCGCCATGGGCACGGTCGACGCGATCAGCATCTTTACCACCGTGATGACCACGCCCGATAACAAGGAAATCATCGTGCCCAATGGCGCGATTATCGGCGGCAACATCACCAACTTCTCGGCGCGTCCAACGCGTCGCGTCGACATGGTCTTCGGCGTGTCCTACAGCGATGACCTGCGCAAGGCACGACAGCTGCTGGAGGAGATCGTCGCCGCGGACAGCCGCATCCTTGCCGAGCCGGAAGCCGTAATCACGGTCGGTGAACTCGCCGACTCGAGCGTGAACTTTCTGGTTCGCCCCTGGGTGAACGCCGCCGACTATTGGGGCGTGCTGTGGGATACCACGGAGGCCGTGAAGCTGCGCTTTGACGCCGAGGGCATCAGCATTCCGTTCCCGCAGATGGATGTTCATGTGCCGGCCATGCCGGCGCCACGCGACGCGGCCTGACGCGCCCGCGACGGGTCCCCGTCAGTAGGCGGCCTCGCAGACCAGGCAGCGCATATACAGCTGGTGGGGGTCCGGCGTTGCCATGAATTCGTTCACGGCAGCGGCGGGCCACAGCGCGGCGAGCAAAGTCACCAGCCGCGTATCCACGGCGAAGATGTCGCTCAGCTGCTGCAGGAACACATCCCGGGGCGGAATGCTCGGTTTTACGGTGATGACCCGGAAGGAACCGGGGCTCAGTCCCGCCAGCTCTCCGGCGAGATCGACGGCGTCATCCAGGCTGCCTATGGCGTCGATGAGGCCGGCGACCTCGGCCTGCAGGGAACTCAGCACCCGACCCTCGGCGACGCTGTCGAGGGTGCCTCGGTCGAGATCACGGCTCGTGGCAACCAGATCCAGGAATTGCTCGTAGCGGTAGTCCACGCCCTGCTGAACCGCGTCCTCGATGAGCGGGGACAGCGCGCGATCCGGACGCAGGCCACCGGCGAGGGGCGTGGTGCCCACGCCATCGGTGTGGATACCCCCTTTTTCAAGCAGGCGTTCGAAGGTGGGAAAGGCTGCAAAGACCCCGATGCTGCCGGTGAGCGTGGTGGGTGTGGCCATGATCCGATCGGCGGCGGTGGCAATGTAGTAGCCTCCGGACGCCGCCACGCTCCCCATGCTTACGACGATGGGAATGGCTTCTTCCTCGCGAATCCGCATCAATTCCGCACGAATGATCTCGGAGGCGAAAACACTGCCCCCGCCGCTGGTCACCCGCAGCACAAGGGCGCGTACGCCATCGCGATCCACCGCGCGACGCAGCGTTTCGACCAGTGATTCGGCTCCGATGGCGCCAAGTCCTTGGCGGCCGGGAACTATGTTGCCCTGGGCGACGACCACGGCCACGCTCTCTTCTCCCGCCCGCAGCGACATTCCGCGCGAACGGGACAGATATTCCTCGAAAGCGATACCTTCGTAACGGCCATCGCCTCCTGTCACCCCCACCAGTGCTTCAAGGTAGGCATCCCGCTGCTGACGATCGAGCAGCTGGTCCACCAGCCCTTCGCTGGAGGCAAGCCTCGCGGGATCGCCGTCGGCGGCGCGCAGCCGCTCCGGATAATCCGCCAGCAAGGCGCCGAGATGGCCCTGGGGAAGGCCGCGGCGCGCCTCGATGGCTTCGCCGTAGGCTGCCCACAGATCGCCCAACCAGCGCTGGCTTACCTCCCGTTCCCCCGGGGACATATCGCTGCGCAAGTAGGGCTCCGCAATCGACTTGAAATCTCCGGCGCGAAAGACGTGGACCGTGACCAGGAGCTTCTCCAGGGCCTCAGCGAAGTAATTGATGAAGTAGCCGAAGCCCTCGATCGCGACCGCGCCGAAGGGATGCATGATCACCGTGTCGGCCTCAACCGCGAGGCGATACTGGTCCTGCGTGTAGTAGTCCGCGACAGCGACGATCGGTTTGCCGGTGGCGCGGAAACGCTCAAGAGCCTCGGCAAGTTCAGTGGTTTTGCTCTGGCCGATACGCAGCAGGCCGTCCAGTTCCATGACCAGAGCGACGATACGTTCGTCGTCACGGGCCAGCTCCACCGCATCGATGAGATCCGTAAGGAGCATTTCCCGGTTGGCTCCCGCGTCGCCGAACAACACGCTGCCGGTGCTCACCCGGGTACGCTGATCAACGACGCTGCCCGCGAGATCCAGACGCAGCGCCGCACGATCCGGCAGCGGAGCCGGTCGATCCAGCAGGGCAGCAATGATGATGGCGAGAATCGCCAGGAACAGCAGGTTGGCGATAGCGCCGCGAACCGTGCTTATGGTGCCCCAGAGGGCGCGGAAGACGCGACGGATCATTCGGGATGTTCTCCATCTCGGGCGTCCTGCGCGGGACGCAGTTCGGGACCACGCTGGCGGATGTAGAACATCGAGGCCAGGAACAGCGAGATTACGGCCAGGAGTTGAACGATGGCCCGGAGGCTCTCGGGCTCGGCAAAGATACGCTGCACGGCCGCTACAAAGTACAGCAGAGTCAGAAAGGACAGCCAGGCTACGCTGCGCAGGCGATCGCGAAGTACGCCGGGCAGTAACACCGCCAGGGGCAGGAGCCAGACTAGCCAGACCACGACCGGCGCACGCCGCTGCCAAGCATCTGTCGTTATGGCAAGCAGCAGGGTAGCCAAAGCGATCCAGAGTCCCAGCCAGAGCATGGCGGACACACGCCCCCGCGCCGGCCCGCTCACCCGAGGCGCCCGGCGATTTCTGCGACGCGACGACCCAGCGCCCGACAAAGAGCGAGCTCGCTTTCATCCGGAACACGGGATGTATCAGGTCCGGACCAGTGGCTCGCCCCGTAGGGTGTTCCGCCACTGGTCGTCGCCATCAAACCGGGTTCGCTGTAGGGCAGGCCCAGGATTATCATCCCGTGGTGGAGCAGCGGCAGATACATGCTCAGCAGCGTACTTTCCTGACCGCCGTGCAAACTCGAAGTGGAGGTGAAAACGGCCGCAGGTTTGCCGATCAGGGCTCCACTCAGCCAGAGGTCCGAGGAGGCGTCGAGGAAGTGCTTCAGCGGTGCGGCCATATTGCCGAACCGCGTCGGCGAGCCCAGGACCAGGCCGCCGCAGTCGCGCAGATCGTTCATCCCGGCGTAGGGCGGGCCGTCCTCGGGCACGGAATCGAGGGAAGGCTCCGTGTCCGGCGAAACGGGTGGCACGGTACGCAGGCGGGCCTGCAGGCCATCGACGCCGTCTACCCCGCGCGCGACATGCCGCGCCAGCGTGGCCGTGTTGCCGCCGCGGCTGTAGTACAGCACCAGGATGTAGGGTTCGCTGCTCAAGGATTTTCCAGGAAGACCGGCAGGATAGCGGCGCGCAAATATAGCAGACCTCGCCGCCACGCCCGGCCGGCCAGTTATGGCTCTGGCGCCTTTCTGCGATACTTGCGCCATGAAGCTGAGCAAAGACAGCCTGGCGCCGCTGCAGCATCGCTTCGCCTACCTGGTGTCGCGGTACCACAGTGACCGCTGCCGTGACGCGGCGGCGGCGCTCACCTATATGTCACTGTTTGCTCTGGTGCCGCTGCTCACGGTGCTCTACGCCATGGCGTCGATTGTACCTGCGCTCCAGGGGGTAGGCGCGGGCATTCAGGACCTGCTCTTTGAGCACCTCGTTCCCGAAAGTTCAGCGGGACTCGAGCAGTATCTCGAGGAATTCTCGCGTCAGGCGCGCAATCTGACCGGGTTTGGCATTGCGTTTCTGCTTGGCACGTCGATTTTGATGCTGCGCAACATCGAGCGGGCATTCAACCTGATATGGCGCGCGCGAAGTAATCGCGGCGCCGTGTCCAGCTTCTTACTCTACTGGGCCGTCCTGTCTCTCGCGCCCATCACTATTGGTTTGGGCCTTGGCGCGAGCACCTATCTGGCTTCCTTTGCCGATCAGCTGGAACGCTGGGACATCATCGGTATCGGTTCCCTGTTCCTTCGCATCGCACCCTACCTGCTCCAGATCGTCGGCTTTACGCTGGTTTACGCGGCGGTACCGAACTGCCACGTGCCCCTACGCCATGCCCTGGTGGGCGGGCTGCTTGCCGGCATCAGCTTCAACGTGGCTCGGGCGCTCTTCACAAAGCTGGTGGCCGGTTCAAGCTTTACCTTCATCTACGGTGCCTTTGCCGCCGTCCCGCTGTTTCTGCTGTGGGTGTATATCTCCTGGAACATCGTGCTCATCTCGGCCATCGTGATTCACAGTCTCTCTGCGTACCAGAGCGCCGACGAGGCGCGCCGACCCATGCTCCTCAAGGCCCTCGAACTCACGGAGGCCCTTTGGCGGCGCCAGGCCGACGGCGAGGGTTTGCGCGAACTGGATCTGGTCCGGCGTCGCGATATCGCTATTGACGCGGACAGCTGGCAGTTTCTCCGCGATCGCCTGCTTGAGGTGCGGCTGATCGCCCGAGATGAAGATGGCGTCTACCGCCTCGCCCGCGACCTCCACGAGGTCGCTCTTTGGCAGTTGCATGAGTGGATTACCGATGAGGGCGAACTCCCCCTGGCGCTTCCCGCCCGCCTTGCGGCATGGGAACGCGCGGCGACGGCGTTGCTGGCCCAGCGACGCCTGGAACGCCGGGAGCAGCTGGGCACCTCCCTCGCCGACCTTTTCGCCAACGCCGCGGACGGCGACGGGGCAGACCAGTCGACGGTGCGCAGCGTATACCTGGGCACTTCCCAGGCAAGCTGAAACCATAAAATGATGAGCCTTCCGCCACTCTCTGCCTTGCGCAGTACGGCTGTCGTGACCGCCTTCCTGCTCCTCACCGCATGCAGCGAGCAGCGGGCACCGGATGGCAGCCTCACCCACAACGGCAGCGACTGGACCTTCGTCAACTACTGGGCCGAATGGTGCAAACCCTGCATCAAGGAAATCCCCGAGTTGAACGCGCTCGACGAGCAGCAGGGCTTCCGCGTCCTTGGCGTAAACTTTGACGGCGCCAGCGGCGCCGATCTGGAAGGGCAGATTGCCACCCTGGGCGTGGCCTTTCCGACGCTCGATGAAGACCCGGGAGCGAGCTACGATCTGCAGCGACCGCAGGTGCTGCCGACCACGCTGGTGCTGACTCCCCAGGGTGAGCTCCATCGCGTCCTGATCGGCCCGCAGACCGCCGAGAGCCTGATTGAAGCTACCGGGGCCGAGGCCGCGAACGCCGGGGAAGAAAGCTCAGGGGACTAGCAGGGATGATCCGACGGTGCGCCGCGCCTGAAGCTCGGCGTGGGCGCGCTGTACTTCGATTAGCGGGTAACGCTGGGCGATCGTCACCTTCAGCGTTCCATCCAGCACACGCTCAAACACCGCCGCGGCGCTGTCGCGCATTTCCTCGGCCGTGGCGACATACGCCATGAGTGACGGGCGGGTGATGAACAGGGATCCGCGCAGCGAAAGCTGCTGGAGGTCAAAGGCCGGCGGCGCGCCGGAGGCATTGCCGAAACTCACCATGAGCCCCCGGGGCGCGAGGCAGTCCAGGGACTGGGTGAAGGTCGCGGCGCCCACACCGTCGTAGACCACGGGCAGCATGGCGCCGTCGGTGATACGACGCACTTCGGCCACGATATCGTCCTTGCCACTGATGAGGCAGTGGCTGTAGCCATTGGCCAGGGCGAGTTCGCGTTTGCTCTCACTGCTCACGGTGCCGATCAACTCCACGCCAAGGGCCGCGGCCCACTGGCCGAAGAGCAGTCCGACGCCCCCGGCCGCCGCATGGAACAACGTGCTGTGGCCGGCCTGAAGCGTGAAGAGGCGACGCAGCAGGTATTCCACCGTCGCGCCCTTGAGAAGCACCGCGGCGGCGGTGTCGAAATCAATGCCCTCGGGGATTGCCACGATGCGCTCAGCGGGAAGAATCACGGCCTCGCTGTAGGCGCCGATTCCGGCGGCGCAGTAGGCGACTCGATCGCCCACGGACCAGGGCGCACCCTCACCCACCGCCACAACCTCACCGGCTCCCTCAAGGCCCAGGCCCGTTGGCAACGGCAGGGGATAGAGGCCGCTGCGGTGATAGGTGTCGATGTAGTTGAGACCGATGGCTCGATTGGCGACCCGTACCTGGCCGGGCCCGGGGTCCGGCAGCTCGTGGTCGCGAAGATGCATGACTTCGGGTCCGCCCACGGCGTCCAACTGAACAGTGCGCACGGTACTCATTGAACGATCTCCACAGGATTGCTGCTGGCTATGAGGGGTTCTTCGTCGGCGTGGCGCTCGAACCACGCGAGGATCGCCGTGACTTTCGCAATGAGTTGAGAAGGGCGCTTGGCGATGCTGTGGTAAGCGCCCGGGATGCGCACCATGGCGGTGGGAATGCCCCGCAGCTTCAGCGCCTGATAGTACTGCTCCGCCTCACTGATGGGTGTGCGCAGGTCGGCTTCACCGGAGAGCAGCATGGTTGGCGTTTCCACCTTTCCCACGAGTGACAGGGGTGAACGTCGCCAGTAGTGCATCGGGTCCTCCCAGGGCATGGCCGGGAACCAGTAGCGGGTGAAGAAGGGTGCGTTATCGGCCGTGAGAGCGAAGCTGGTCCAGTTGATCACCGGCTTGGCCACCACCGCGGCGCGAAAGCGCTGCGTACGACCGACGATCCAGGCCGTGAGCACACCGCCGCCGCTGCCGCCCGTGACGTAGAGCTGATCCGGGTTCACATAGCCCTCGTCGATCACCGCATCCACGGCAGACATGAGGTCGTCGTAGTCCTGGCTCGGATAGTTGTGGTGGATCAGATTGGCGAAGTCCTCGCCGTAGCTCGTACTGCCGCGCGGATTGACGTACAGGACCACATAACCGGCGGCCGCGTAGAGCTGTACTTCGGCCGAGAACCGTGGACCGTAGTTGGTATGCGGGCCTCCGTGGATCTCGAGGATCAGCGGATACTTCTTGCTTCGATCGAAGCCCGGGGGCAAGGCCACCCAGGCCTGAATCGCCTCGCCGTCGGCCGAAGAACGCAGCCAGTGTTCTTCCACCGTCGCCAGCCGGCGTTCGCCGAGTCCGTTGGCGTTCAGCGCCGTGATCTGATCAGTCCCGTCCAGATCCCGCCCCGTGGCGAGGTCGGCCGGAAACGAAGTAGAGCCGCGCGTGAACGCATAGCGCCCGCCGCCCACGGCGTACGCCGCCCCCGAGTAGGGACGGCCGATAGAGGTACCTCCTAGATCCGTGGCGAGGAGCGCAACGCCGCCGTCGGGATTGATTCGCGCAAGCAGCGTTTTGCCCCGATCGTCGTACTGGAAATAGATCTCGCTGCTGTCCTCGGACCACTGTGGATTCGCAATGGAACGATCGAGGTCGGCCGCGAGTTCGCGCCGGTTTTCGCCGTTTGCATCCATGATGTAGAGACCCTGGCGGTGATGAGACAGACCGCGGTCATCGAAGCCGATCCAGGCAAGGCGCGATCCGTCTGGCGCCACGGCCACGCTGTGGTCGGCGCCCTGGCGCTCCGTGAGCTGGGTCAGCTCTCCGCTGGCTATATCGAGGCGAAAGAGATCCGAGTTCACGACGTTGAGAGCGCGGTCCTCGCCCCGGTTTGCCGAGAAATAGAGTTGGGTCGCGTCGGGCGACCAGGCGATGCGACCGCTGTGGTCGTAGGGCCCGTCGGTCAGCTGGCGCGGCGCGCCGCCCTCGGCCGGAAGGACGAACAGCTGGTAGAACGCTTCGGGGCGCACGCCGGCTCCGTCATTGCGATACACCATGCGGTCGACGACAACCGGCGCCGCCGCCCACTCGGCGCCCTTGGGAGCTTTCGGCATCTTCCCCATCTGGGGAGCGTCCACGGGTACGCGCATGGCGAAGGCGATCCACTTCCCGTTCGGCGACCAGCTCAGGTTGCGCGGACTCTCGGGCACCCGCGTGAGCTGCGCGATGGCGCTGCCATCGGTCCAGCGCAGGAAAATCTGAGACCCCGTGTCGTCCTTATCGACGAAGGCGATACGACCCCCATCCGGCGCCAGGGCCGGTGAGCTGACGCTTCGCGGACCCGTGGTCAACGGGCGATGATCGCTGCCGTCGGCGGAGACGGTCCAGAGATTCGCACGGCGCCGGTCCTGCATGACGTCCATGCTGTTTCGCAGGTAGTAGATTCGCTCTCCGCTGCGATCAACGATCGGACTCGTAACCCACTTGATATCAAAGACGTCCATAGCCTTCATGGGCTGTGCCGCGACACCGGTGACGATGACAGCACAGCCCGCCCCCAGGGCCAGAACGCTCCTCACGCTTGTTCGAAGGGCGCGCGAAAGACGATGCCCCCGGGGCCGCTTCGACCGGGACGCGAGCCAGCGCGTCGCGGAAATGGAGGATTGATCGTCCGCTGCCGCCGGGACAGCAATCGTTGGGTCAGTCGTATACATGGGCCTGTCTCGCGTTGACGCACCGGGGTTTGGAACCCGGTCAGAGCGTTGGAATTGTTGCTGTGTCAGGCGACCAGGGCGTCCGCTTCCGCGAGACGCTGACGGGTCTGCGAGGGAAGTATACGGTCAGTCAGGCGATGGCGTCGTCCATGGCGCACCAGCGGGTCGCGCCTTTTTGGCCGGGCCCCGAACTCACGCACAGCTCCACCTCCGCGAGGGCATCGCCGGCCGACGCCTCCAGCAGTTTCTGCAGCAGGTAGTAGGAGAACTCCTCAACGGTGGCATTGCGAATCGGCAGGACCAGCGTGTCACTCTTCAGGAAGCGCATGATCTCGCCGTTGAAGTTGACCTCATAGCTGTCCCCATCATCGCGAAGCGTCTGGTACGGCGAAGACCCTGGAAGAATCATGTACTCATCGAGGGCATCGCAAAGGTCTTTCAGCCGCCGCTTGTAGACGTTGTAGTCAGCCGCGAAGCCGTTGTCACCCATGGGGGCGGCGATTTTGGCCGAGACCGAATAGTTGTGTCCGTGCAGGCGTTCGCGTTCGGTCGCGGAAAAGATCGTGTAGTGGGCCACGGAGAACTTATGGCTTTCCTTGTCGATGTACAGCGTGGCCAGGCGTTCCATCCGCGGCTTCTCTTGTGACTTGTGGCGGGTGATACGCCCGCGCCCACCGGCCCGGTTCACCGGACCCCGAGCGGCTGCAGCGAGGCAGCGGTACTGCTACGATGACGCCGCGCGGCGCAAGCCCGAGCGACCCCGGGACGACGCGTCCCCGACTTTTCCCCACCGTCAAGATGCGGCATTGCCGCCGTCGGCGGCCCGCAAGGAGAATGCATGACCATCGCCATCATCACCGGAGCCAGTGTCGGAATCGGTGAAGCCACGGCCCGCGCGTTCCAGGTGGGCGGCTACGAGGTCGTCAATCTGTCGCGGCGGCACTGTGAAGTCGCGAACGTGCACAACCTGCCTTGCGATCTGTCTGACCCGGACTCCATCGGCGACGCCATCGATGCCCTGCTGAGTCACGTCCATGGACTTTCCGAGATCTGCCTGGTCCATAACGCTAGCCAGATGCGCAAGGACAGTGCCAAGGACTGCAGCGATGACAGCCTGCGCGCCGTGCTCGAAACCAATGTGGTGGCGGTCAACCGGCTGACGCGGGCCCTGCTGCCGGGCATGGGTCCGGGCAGCAGCGTGCTCTATGTGGGGTCCACGCTGGCCGAAAAGGCCGTGCCCAATACCTTCAGCTACGTCGCCACCAAGCACGCGCAGCTCGGCATGATGCGAGCCACCTGCCAGGACCTCATGGGCAGCGGCATTCACACCGCCATGGTCTGTCCCGGGTTCACCGACACGGAAATGCTGCGCAATCATCTGGGTAACGACGAAACGCTGGTTCAGCAGATCGGCGCCATGAACAGCTTCGGGCGACTCATCGAGCCCGAGGAGATTGCCAACGTGCTGCTCTGGGCCCATCGCAACCCGGTCATCAACGGGGCCGTGCTCCACGCCAATCTCGGGCAGCGGGAAAGCTAGTGGTGACGAGTCGTTTCGGCGACGGCGCTCGAACCGCGCGAAGGCTTTGCCAGGGGCAGCCACATGAGTAGTTCCGAGCTTCGGGAACGGCGCGAGCGCGTTTTCATCATCCTGGCCGGCACCTTCCTTTGTGCCATGACGCTGCTCAACGTGATCGGCATCACGCGCTTCGTGCAGTTCGGCCCCATGGCGCTGGCCGTGGGCGTGCTGCCCTACCCCCTCACCTTTCTGTGCACTGACCTGATTTGCGAACTGTATGGCAAGGCGCGTGCGAACTTTCTCGTCAGCGTTGGCCTGGGCCTTAATTTTCTGATCCTGTTCATACTGTTCCTGGGGAACAACATGCCCTCGGTCCCCGCCGAGGCCATGCCACCCTGGCAGGTCATCCAGCTCGCCGCTCCGGTGGCGCTGCCCAATGGGGACGTCGTGGAGAGCAGCATCGGCCTATACCAGCTGATCTACGCCACGACCTCCGGTGCCGTCTTCGCCTCCATGCTGGCCTATATCGCCGCGCAGTATTGCGACGTTCAGCTTTTCCACTTCTGGAAACGCGTGACCCGCGGTAAGTATCTGTGGGTGCGCAACAACTTCAGCACGCTGATGAGCCAGATGGTGGACTCGGTAATGGTGGTCACGGTTACTTTCGGCGCCGCTTTTCTGCGCGGTGATATCGCCCTGTCGGCACTGCTGGTGCTGATCGGCAGCAACTATCTGTTCAAGGCCGCAGTGGCGCTCCTGGACACGGGACCGTTTTACCTGGGTGTGCACTACCTGCGGCGTTACCTGCAGCTCGCGCCGGGCGAATACGCCGCGGCCGGAGAGGAATCTCCGGCCGCGGCCTGATTGTCGGGCCCCTATCCGGGTCGCTAGGCGGCCTCGACGATACGCACGGGATCCTCGCGTTCCTCGAGGCGGCGCAGTAGCTCGGCTCGACGCACATCCAGCTGGGCACGATTCCGGGCCTTGACGTGGCCGTAGCCGCGAAGCTGCCGGGGCAGCGCCAGAAGCTCGCGCAGGGTGGCGTAGTTCGCGCTGCCGACGCGCGGAACGAGGTCACTGAGGAGTACTTCGAAGCGCTCGATATCGCGCCGCTCCTCGCGTCGTTCCTCGGTATAGCCGAAGAGATCGAAGGGCGTGCCGCGCAGCTTTCGCAGCGGCGCGAGAAAGCGGAAGGCCGTCATCATCCAGGCGCCGAACTCGCGCTTGCGCGGCTGCCCGGATGCATCGGTCTCACCGAGCAGCGGCGGCGCAAGATTGAAGCGGAGCTCGTAGTCCCCGTCGAACTGGGCCTCGAGCGCCGCCGTGAATTCCGGACTGGTGTAAAGGCGCGCGACTTCGTACTCGTCCTTGTAGGCCATGAGCTTGTAGAGCGACCGGGCCACGGTAGCCGTCAGGGAATCCTGTTCTTCGGAATGCGGATCAACCGCGGCGATCCGCTCGATGCTCTCGCGGAAGCGCTGTGCATAGGACGCATCCTGGTAATCCGTCAGGCGCCGGATCCGGTCATCGATGAGTTCTTCAACACTCTTTGTGCGCCGCTCCTTCTGCGCAGGCACAAGCGCGAGTACCTGCTCGGGGCGATGCGCGTAACGCCTGCCGTATAAGAAGGCCTGCTTGTTGAAGTCGATGGCCACGCCGTTCATGGCGATGGCCGCCTCGAGGGCTCCCGCAGACACAGGCACCAGACCGCGCTGATAGGCCACGCCCAGGAGAAAGAGATTTGCGGCGATGGAGTCGCCGAGCAGCGCCGTGGCGATGCGGGTCGCATCCAGGAAGTGGCAGTCGTCTTCCCCGACTTCCTCGCTGATACGGCGCTGCATGGCGCTGGTCGGGAAGTTGGCATCGGGGTTGCGGATAAATTCGGCCGTGGGCACCTCGGTATCGTTGACCACGGCGTGGCTGCGGCCCCGGGCCACTTTGCCCAGTGCGTCGTAGGTCGTGGTCACAACCAGATCGCAGCCCAGCAGCAGGTCCGCCTCCCCGGCCGGAATGCGCACCGCGTAGATCGCGTCCTGCTGCAGGGCCACCCGCACGTGGGACACGACAGCGCCGAACTTCTGTGCCAGACCCGTCTGATTGAGCGTGGCGCAGCCCTTGCCTTCGATGTGCGCCGCCATGGCGACCAGCGCTGAAATCGTAAGCACACCCGTGCCACCGACTCCGGTGATCACGGTATTCCAGGGTCGCTCGCGCAG
Source organism: Pseudomonadota bacterium (assembly GCA_038748515.1). GTDB lineage: Bacteria > Pseudomonadota > Gammaproteobacteria > Pseudomonadales > Halieaceae > Congregibacter. The sequence continues at coordinate 148,077 of JBCDIW010000016.1, read as the reverse complement.
GTCCGGGAGGCTTGGCTCCGGCAGCGGATCAAAGACCACTTCCCCGGTATTCGTCGCCTTCGGCTTACGCAGCTCGCCGCCGACCACGGTGACAAAGCTGGGACAGAAGCCGCGGTTGCAGCTGTAGTCCTTGTTGCAGGCGCTCTGATCGACGCGTCGCTTGCGGCCCAGCTCCGTTTCCTTCGGCACGATGGACAGACAGTTCGACTGTACCGAGCAGTCCCCGCAGCCTTCGCAGACCGCGTCGTTGATGAACAGGCGCTTCGGCGGATCCGCAAGCTCGCCCTTCTTGCGCCGGCGGCGCTTTTCCGCCGCGCAGGTCTGCTGGTAGACGATCACCGACGTGCCCTGCCCCTCGCGAAGCTCGCGCTGCAGCGCGTCCATTTCATCGCGGTGGTGCAGCGTAAGGCCATCGAGCGCGGGCATGCGCCCGCCCCGCCACTGGTTCGGCTCGTCACTGACCAGCGCTATGCGGCGCACGCCCTCACCGCTGAGCTGGCGCAGCAGATCAGGAACCGTGAGAGAGCCGTCAATGGGCTGTCCGCCGGTCATGGCGACAGCATCGTTGTAGAGGATCTTGTAGGTAATGTTGACGCCCGATGCCACGGCGGCGCGGACGGCGAGAATCCCCGAATGGAAATAGGTTCCATCGCCAAGGTTCTGGAACATGTGGGGCGTGTCCGTGAACGGTGCCTGCCCTATCCAGGTAACGCCCTCGCCGCCCATCTGGGTGAAAGTGAGCGTGGGTCGATCGGGCATCCAGGTGGCCATGTAGTGGCAGCCGATGCCGCCCATGGCAAAGCTTCCATCGGGGAGCTTCGTCGACGTGTTGTGCGGGCAGCCCGAGCAGAAGTGCGGTACGCGCTCGGCCGCGTCGACGGGCCTCGCCAGTGAGGCCTCCTTGCGCTCGATCCAGGCTATGCGCTCGTCCATGACCTCGGAGCGGTAGAAGCGGCGAATGCGCGCCGCGATGGCCAGGGCAACGATGGCCGGCGTCAGCTCGCCGCGATTGGGCAAGAGGTCGCGACCGTCTTCATCGAACTCCCCCACCACGCGCGGACGCGCGGCCACGGGATAGTTGTAGAGCTGGCCGGTGAGCTGGTCCTCGATGACCGAACGCTTCTCCTCGACAACGAGAATCTCCTCGAGACCGTCGGCGAAATCGTGGGTGACCTGCGGCTCAAGAGGCCAGGGCATGCCCACCTTGTACACGCGCAAACCAATTTCTGCGGCAACCGCCGTGGTAATGCCGATGTCCTCCAGGGCCTGCATCACATCGAGATAGGCCTTGCCCGAGGTAATGATGCCGAAGCGGGCGCAGGGGCTGTCCAGCACCACGCGGTTGAGTCCGTTGACCCGCGCGAACTCGCGCGCCGCATAGATCTTGTAGCGGTTGAGGCGCTCTTCCTGCTCCATGGGCCGATCGGGCCAGCGGGCGTGAACGCCGCCTTCCGGCAGCTCAAAGCCTTCGGGAATCGCGATCTGGATTCGCGCCGGATCGATGTCCGCGGATATGGCGGAGTCCATGTTCTCGGTGATGGCCTTGAGGGCCACCCAGCAGCCGGAATAGCGCGACAGTTCCCAGCCGAAGATGCCGAGGTCGAGGACTTCCTGCACATTCGCGGGGCTGAGCACGGGCATCGAGGCGGCGATGAAGTTGTGCTCGGACTGATGCGGAAGCGTTGAGGACTTACAGGCGTGATCGTCACCGGCGACGGCGAGAACGCCGCCGTATTTCGAGGTACCAAACGCGTTCGCATGCTTGAACACGTCCATGCTGCGATCAACGCCCGGGCCCTTGCCGTACCACATAGCGAAGACACCGTCGTAGCGTGCGCCCTCAAAGAGACCGGTCTGCTGGCTGCCCCAAACCGCCGTGGCCGCAAGCTCCTCGTTTACACCGGGCTGGAAGTGAACGTTGTGCCGGTCGGTCCAGGGTTTGGCCTTCCAGAACGCCTGATCGACGCCGCCCAGGGGGGAGCCGCGGTAGCCGGATACAAAGGCCGCGGTGTTGAGGCCACGCCGGAGATCGCGCTGGTGCTGCAGCATGGGAAGACGCACCAGGGCCTCGATTCCGGTCATGTAGGCCCGGGCGGTATCCAGCGCGTACTTGTCGTCCAGGGATACGGGGCGTGGACCGCGCGCAGCATTCACTGTCATCACTCAACCTGTTCACTGTTTTTGACCCATGGTAGCGGGCGGGGCAGGTTTTACTATGCTTCTGATCGCAGTGAATCCGGGTGCATGAGGTATATTGATGCACACATAGTCGAGAAAACGGTTTTTTTATCCAATGGACTGCGACAACAAGGACCTGGCAATTCTGGATCTGCTGCAGAGAGACGCGGGCCTGAGCACCGCGGCGGTCGCCGAACGCGTCAACCTGTCCCAGTCACCGTGCTGGCGACGCATCAGCCGCATGGAAGAGGAAGGCATTATTCGCGGCCGGGTTGCCCTCCTGGATCGCCAGAGGCTGGGCATGGACGTGGTGGTATTCGCCACCATCAATCTTACGGCCACCGGGCGGCAGAATCTGCTGCGCTTTGAGGAAGAGATCGTGCGCTATCCCGAAGTCATGGAGTGCTACACGATGACCGGGATCTGGGATTACCTGCTGAAGATCGTCACCCGCGACGTACGCCACTACGAGCGCTTCGTACGCGAAACGCTCAGTGCCAGCCCCGACGTACGCGAGCTGCACTCGCATATGGCGGTTACGGAGATCAAGAACAGTACGGCTCTGCCTTTGCAGACTCAGGGCTGACCCCGCTACCAGCCCATCACCTCACGAACGAGCGGTACGGTGAGCGGGCGTTTCAGGCGCAGGGACGCATCATCAAGTTGCGCCAGCACCGTCAGCATCTCGGCCATGGAGCGGCCACTGCGCGTGGCGATGTAGGTCACCAGGCTGTCCGGAAGACGCAGCCCCCGCCGGTCGGCTCGAAATTCCAGGATCGCGAGTTTTTCATCTTCGCCGGGGGCGGGCACGGACCACAGCAGCCCCCCCGTCAGGCGCGAGCGAAGGTCCGCGAGCCCAATGCCGAGCTGGGCCGGTGGTTTGCGCGCGGCGAACCACAGCGGGCAGGTGAGTTGGCGACAGCGATTGACGAGATGGAACAGGGCCTCTTCCCAGGGCGCAGAGCCCGCAACGCAGTGCAGGTCGTCGATGGCGATCAGAGGGCTGTGCTCCAGATCGGCCAACACCGCCTCCGGTACATAGGCGGCGAGTTCCGCGAGGGGCAGATACACCGCGCCGGGACGCGGATGACACAGCGCCTGAAGCAGGTGGGTCTTACCCCCCTCGGCGCCGCCGTGAACAAAACTGAGCGGTTCTTCCGCTCCCGAAACCGCGGCCGCGTGCAGAGCCTCGAGGCCGTTTCGCCGGAAGTAGTTTTCAAGCGTGGTGTCATCATCGAGCCCCAGGGCCAGCGTCAGCTGGGGCGAGGCCAGGGACGCCTCGGTAGCCTTGCTCACGACGCGGCGGTCTCGCTCCGGCCTGGGTCGTCTTCCCCGTCGCCGTGCTCCTCCTCCACACCCGCGAGCGCAGCGTTCCCGTAAAGATCGCTGCGGCGGTAGTGGTCCACCGCGTGCCGCGCGAAGACCATGATCACCGCCGCCACGGGAAGCGCCACCACTACACCGACGAAGCCGGCAAGCTGCCCCCCGGCCATGAGCGCGAAAATGACCGCCACGGGATGCAGGCCGATGCGATCACCGACCAGCACCGGTGTGAGCACCATGCTTTCCACGAGTTGACCGGCGCCAAAAACGAGGCCGACGTAGAGCAGCGGGAGAAACTCGTGGAACTGCAGCCACGCCGCCAGCAGCGACGCGGTGATACCCACGATAAAGCCCAGGTAGGGCACGATACTCGCGAGCCCCGCGATCACCCCCAGAAGCAGCGCAAGGTCCACGCCGACAAACCAGAGGCCGATCGCGTAGAGCAGCCCCAGGGCACACATGACGATGAACTGGCCGCGCAGGAAAGCGCCGACGACTTCGTCCGCCTCGCCCACCATCTGCACCGTGCCCGGCTGCCAGTCCCGGGGCAGGAGCTGCAGGATTCGCGCGGCGATATCGTCCCAGTCGCGCATCAGATAGAACGCGACCACAGGCACCAGCGCGAGGTTGGCAATCCACAGCAGTATTCCCACGCCCGAGCCCGTGATGCTCGTGATGGTCTGGGCGGTCACCTTGCCCACGGATTGCCAGTTGTCCACGAGCTCCTGCGACCAGTCGATCTGTGGCAGGTGCCCCCCGCTGACCAGGGTCCGGGATTCGAGCCACGGCAGTACCACGTCCCGCAGCCAGGCATAGACCTGCGGTATGCGGCTGATCAGTCCGTCGAGCTGGGACAACAGCATGGGAATGGCCACCAGCAGGCCCAGCAGCGACAGGCCGGTGAACGCCGTGAACACGATGATCACGCCCAGGGTACGACTGCCGCCGCGCTCCTCGATACGATCCACGAGGGGATCACCGAGGTAGCCGATCAGAGCACCGAGCACGAAGGGCAGGAGAATGGGCTGCAACACCCAGAAAATCAGACCGAGGAACGCGAAAACCGCGAAAACCAGCGGCCAGCGATTCACCGGTATTTCCGGTACGGGCTCGGGGAGCGGCGATGCTTCGGTCGGAAGCTTCATCGGATCCACTCGTAAAACAGCCCCGCATCCCCCAAGGGAGCAGGCGTGGGAACAAAGCGTTGATCCAGCTCGATGATCCGCGCCAGCTGAACCAGGTCGGCGTCCGCCTCGATTCGCAGGCTCACCTGGTCGCCGACGAGGCGCTCCGGCACGACCCGGCGCACCGCCTCGAGTGCTTCGAGCACGCCCTGGGCGGCAACGAAGTCATCGTAGGCGCGGACGCCGCGCAGCGTCACACGATGACGCAGGTCGGTATTGTCGGTCAGCGATACGGCGTAGCGGCCCGCGATTGCCGAGGCGGCCAGGTCCGCCCCCGCTTCGGCAATGTCCGCGAAGCTTGCGCCGCTGGCCTGGCGCTTCACCCAGCGCCCCTCATAGAGAAACTGCCAGTCACCGACCCAGCGACCGCTTGCCGTCCGTGCCGCGCGACCGGCCAATACTTCGCTGTCCCGGTAGCGTCGCGAGGCGTCGATGAGCGCACCGGAGGACTGGCGCCAGGCCTCGCCCGGCGACAGGGCCGCGGTATCTTCAAGGTCGTAGAGCGGGAGCTGGAGAGGAACACCGCGGCGGCTGAAGCCGTCGCGAAGCTCCGCCACCGATGCTTCTTCCGTTTCCGGACTTAGAAAATGGCGGCTACCACCATCGCTGATAACAAGCCAGGCGAGCACCGGAGGCCGGTTCGCCGTCCACAGAGGCAAGTCGGCGCTTCTCAGCAGCGCCTGCACCTCGCGCTCGTCGTAATCCAGGCGCAGCTGCGTGACCCGGTCGGGCGCCTTCGCATAGCTATAGCGCAGCAGGTAGCGTTCCGCATCGTCCAGCGCGCTCCGGATTGCGGGGCGCTGCGGCGCCATCGCGTCGCCCGACGCTTTCACCAGCACCTGCTCCAGCCCCTGCCGGCGCGCCGTGCGCAGGGCGGCTTCGCCGCGCGCGTCGGCGGGCAAAAACGCCGTGTAGATATCGGTCAGGATTTCGGCCTGCGCGATCGTGCCGCGCATCGCCAGGCTGAGCATCGCCGCGATCAAAAGGGGGAATACAGTTCGCATGGAGGCATTGTAGCAGCGGCCGGGGCTCTCCTTAGGCGACGTTAGGCGCTTTTCAACGCTGAAGAACGCGCCCGCGGACGCTACACTGCGCGCCACTCCCGCTCGAGCAAGACTGATCATGGCGACGGATTCCGACTCCCCCAAGCCCCTCTCCTACCGCGATGCCGGGGTCGATATTGACGCCGGGAATCGGCTTGTGGATCGCATCCGCGGCGCCGTGGCGCGCACCGCGCGACCGGAAGTCCTCGGCGGTATTGGCGGCTTCGGCGCCCTTTGCGCCCTGCCCGTCGGCTATCGCGAGCCGCTGCTCGTGGCCGGTACCGACGGCGTGGGCACCAAACTGCGACTGGCGATCGAGCTCGATCGCCACGACAGCATCGGCATCGATCTGGTCGCCATGTGCGCCAACGACATCGCCGTGAGCGGCGCTGAACCCCTGCTCTTTCTCGACTACTACGCCACCGCGAGCCTCGACGTCGACGTGGCGGCCAGCGTTGTAGAGGGCATTGCCACCGGCTGCGAGCTGGCCGGCTGCGCCCTGGTCGGGGGGGAGACCGCCGAGATGCCCGGCATGTATGCCGCCGGGGACTACGATCTCGCCGGTTTCTGCGTCGGTGTCGTCGAGCGCGATGCAGTCATCGACGGCTCGGCGGTACGCCCCGGCGACGTGCTCATCGGCATCGCCAGCAGCGGCCCCCATTCCAACGGCTATTCTCTGATCCGGAAAATCGTGGAGCGCAGCGAGTTTGATCTTGCGAAACCGATCGACGGCAGCGGTCCAAGTCTTGCGGATCAGCTCCTGGAGCCCACGCTGCTTTACTGCAAGGGGCTGAAGGCCCTGCGCGATGCCGTACCCATGCACGCCGCCGCGCACATCACGGGGGGAGGCATCAGTGAAAACCTGCCGCGCGTGCTGCCCGAGGGCTGTGGCGCTGAGGTCCGGCGAAGCAGCTGGAGCTGGCCCCTCGTGTTCGACTGGCTGAAGGCCGAGGGGTGCGTCGATGATGCTGAGATGCTGCGCACCTTCAACTGTGGCATCGGCATGATTGCGGTCGTAGCCGCCACCCACGCCGAGCAGGCCCTCGCCACCCTGGCCTCCGAGGGTCTGACAGCCTGGGTTCTCGGTGAGATCGTCAGCGGTGCGGCGGAGGTCAGCTACACCGCATGAGCAGCAAGCGCCGAATCGCGGTCGTCGCATCGGGAGACGGTTCCAACATGCAGGCCATTGCGGACGCCTGCGCCGCGGGGGACATCGACGCGGAAATCGGCCTCGTTCTCTCCAACGTGCCCACGGCTCGCGTGCTCGAGCGTGCACAGGCCCTGGGCATCGCGCAGCGCTGTATTGACCACCGCGATTTCGAGCAGCGCCAGGACTTCGAAGCCAGCGTCAGCGTGGCTCTTCGCGACTCGGGCGCCGATCTTGTTGTCCTGGCCGGCTTCATGCGCATTCTGGGCGACAGCTTTGTTCGGCAATATTACGGATCGCTATTGAACATTCATCCGTCTCTGTTGCCTAAATACCGGGGTCTGCACACGCATCGCCGGGCGCTTGAGGCCGGCGACAGCCACGCCGGTGCAACGGTGCATTTCGTGGTACCCGAGCTCGACGCGGGCCCCGCGGTGCTGCAGGCCCGCGTCGCCGTGCTCCCGGACGACTCCCCGGAGAGCCTGGCCCGGCGCGTGCTGCATGCCGAGCACCGTATCTACCCCCGGGCAATCGCCTGGTGGGCAGCAGACAGACTGGCCCTGGAACCCGACGGGGCCTACTTGGACGGAGAGGTCATTGAAGATGCGGCGGCCCTGGACGAAGCCAGCGCAGAATCGGAATCGCGTAAACCGCTGGAGCGCGACGATCCAGACGGTTGGTGCGGCGACTCTGCTGGGACTGCTGTCCCAGGAGGCTCCCGCACAGACTGAGGCGGTCGAGCACGAAAGCCTGCAGCCCTACGAAGCCGTCTACAAAACCGCCACTTCGGGGCTCAGCATCAAGCTGAAACGCAGCCTCAGCATGGACGACAACGGCGACTGCCGCCTCATCAGCCAGGGCAAAATGCTCGTGGCCGGGATCAGCGAAGTCAGCGTGTTCGGCGTCGAGGGCGAAACCGTGCGCCCGAAGTCCTACGTCTATCAGCTCAGCGGCCCCGTAAGCCGGCGCCGCGAGGTCCACTTCGATGCGGACTCCGACACGATCCGCAGCCTGTATAAGAAAAAGTGGTACGAACTGCCCCGCACGAACGACACGCTCGATCGCATGAGCCAGCAGGAACAGCTGCGGCTGATTCTTCTCAATGACCCTACCCCAAGGGAAGACATGCGTTTCCGCATAGCGGACGGGCGGAAGGTGAAGGATTACAAGCTGCAGTACCGCGGCGAAGAGCGCATCGAAACGCCCATGGGATGGGTGGATACGCTGCATTTCGAACGCCTGCACGACGACCCGGAGCGCGAATCCGACGTCTGGGTCGCGCCCGCCTGGGACTATCTGATGGTCCGCACGGTGCACATCGAAGAAGGCAAGACCACGCAGGCGGACCTGATAAGCGCCAGCATCGACGGCGAGGCCGTCCAGGGCGTGAGCGACTAGGGCCAGTCGCAGCGGCAAACCTTTTTACGGTGTCTCTCCGCTATCCTGCTTTGGTTTCCCTGTGGGGCCAGCGCGCGCCTTTTCACGCCCGCCTGCACCCATCGGCTCATCTTCTTTTGGACTCTGCGTCCCCTAGGCGCGAGGCAGGGTCACGCCCGTTTGACCCTGGTACTTCCCGCCGCGATCGCGGTAGCTCACCTCGCAGACCTCGTCCGACTCGAAGAACAGCATCTGGGCAACGCCTTCGTTCGCATAGATCTTGGCCGGCAAGGTGGTTGTGTTGGAAAACTCGAGGGTCACGTGTCCTTCCCACTCTGGCTCCAGGGGTGTGACGTTGACGATAATGCCGCAGCGGGCATAGGTTGACTTGCCCAGACAGATCGTCAGCACATTGCGGGGGATGCGGAAGTACTCGACCGTGCGCGCCAGGGCAAAGGAGTTTGGGGGGATCACGCATACATCGCCGTGCACCTTGACGAAGCTGTTCTCGTCAAAGGCCTTCGGGTCGACGGTCGCCGAATTGATGTTGGTGAACACCCGAAATTCGTCGGCGCAGCGCACGTCGTAGCCGTAGCTTGAAGTGCCATAGGAGATCAGCCGCTGACCCTCGGCGCTCCCGCGTACCTGCCCCGCCTCGAAGGGTTCGATCATGCCCTGCTCGGCGGACATACGCCGGATCCATTTGTCAGATTTGATGCTCATCGGCCGTCCTTAGTCATCGCTGAAGCTGATCGTGGGGTGGTCATCGGGGCCTGCGTCGGAAAGCTGCGCCGTGAGGCCTTCAGCGGCTGCGAGGTAGGCCTGGGCGGCGGTGGACTCGCGCGCGCTCACCATCACCGGCGAACCGGCGTCCGTTTTCTCCCGGATCATGCGTTCCAGCGGCAGCCGCGCCAGCAGTTCCACGCCGTACTCTTCGGCGATGCGATTGCCGCCATCCTCACCGAAAATCGCATCGCGATGGCCGCAGGCGCTGCATTCGTGAAAAGCCATGTTTTCCACCACGCCCAGCACCGGCACCTTGACTTTGGCAAACATCTCGATGCCCTTGCGGGCGTCGAGCAGGGCGATGTCCTGGGGTGTGGTGACAATGACCGCCCCGGAGAGAGAGGCCTTCTGAGCCAGCGTGAGCTGGATATCGCCGGTGCCCGGGGGCATGTCGACGACAAGGTAGTCGAGTTCCCCCCAATCGGTCTGCTCCAGCATCTGCACCAGGGCGCCGCCGGCCATGGGGCCGCGCCACACCATCGGCGTGCGTTCGTTTGCCAGGTAGGCCATGGACATGCTGCGCAGACCGTGGGCCTCGATGGGCAGGAGCGTGTTGCCACCACGCATCTGGGGGCGGGTGCCGTCCGCCACGCCGAGCATCAGGGCGATGCTCGGGCCGTAGATATCGGCGTCAAGTATTCCGGTCCGCGCTCCGCGAGCCGCGAGGGCCAGGGCGAGGTTTACGGCGGTGGTTGATTTACCGACGCCGCCCTTGCCCGACGCCACCGCGATGATGTGCTCAATCGCCATACTGCTCCGACCACCGCAAAAGCGCGCCAGTATAGGGAGGCGGCTCGCGACGCTCAACGCGAGCGCGGGCCGCGCGGGTGAAATCATCCTGGCCCACCGCTATCATTGCGCGCCCCCGCCTATCTGCAGGATCCGGCCTTCATGACCGACACCGAGCGGCGCATTCTCGTCACCAGCGCCCTGCCCTACGCCAATGGCCCGCTACACCTGGGTCATATGCTCGAGCAAGTGCAGACGGACATCTGGGTCCGGTTTCAGCGCTCGCGGGGCCACGAGTGCTATTACATCTGTGCGGACGATGCCCACGGCACCGCGATCATGCTTACGGCGGAAGCTCTCGGCATCACGCCCGAGGAACAGATCGAGCGGATCAAGCGCGAGCACGAACGCGACTCGGCGGATTTCCTGATCAGCTTCGATAACTTCCACTCCACGCACTCAAGCGAAACGCAGCGCTGGAGCGAGGTCATCTACCAGCGTCTGGTCGACAACGGCCACATCAGCGCCAGGGAGATCACCCAGGCCTACGACCCGGAGAAGGGCCTCTTCCTCGCCGACCGGTTCATCAAGGGAACCTGTCCCAACTGCAAGAGCGAAGACCAGTACGGCGATAACTGCGAGGTCTGCGGCGCCACCTACTCGCCTTCCGACCTCATCGATCCCGTCTCCGCGCTGTCCGGCGCGACGCCCGTGGAGCGCGAATCCAAGCACCTGTTTTTCCGCCTGCCCCTGTTGCGCGACATGCTGCGCGAGTGGATCGGCTCTGGAACCCTGCAGGAGGCCGTGGCCAACAAACTGCGGGAGTGGACCGACAACGAGCTGCAGGAATGGGATATCAGTCGCGACGCGCCCTACTTCGGTTTTGCCATCCCCGGCGAGAAGGACAAGTACTTCTACGTATGGCTTGACGCTCCCATTGGCTACATGGGCAGCTTTGAGGACTACTGCGGGCGCGAGGATGTGGCGTTCGATCCGTTCTGGCAGACCGGCCACGACACTGAGCTCTACCATTTCATCGGCAAGGACATCATCAACTTCCACGGCCTTTTCTGGCCCGCCATGCTGCACTCGGCGGGCCTGCGAACACCGACCGCCGTCTACGCCCACGGCTTTCTCACCGTGAACGGCACCAAGATGTCCAAGAGCCGGGGCACGTTTATCAACGCCCGCCACTACCTCGATCACCTCGACGCCGAGTACCTGCGCTACTACTTCGCGGCCAAGCTTGGCGGCGGTGTCGACGACATCGATCTGAATCTCGACGATTTCGTGCAGCGCGTGAATTCTGACGTGGTGGGCAAGGTCGTGAACATAGCCAGCCGCTGCTCCGGTTTCCTGCGCAAGGGCTTTGACAACCAAACGAGCAACGCGGCCGATGAACCTAAGCTGCTCTCCGATCTCATCGCCGCCAGCGACGACATCGCCGCTGCCTACGAAGCCCGGGAATTCAGCCGCGCGCTGCGCCTCATCATGGAGCTCGCGGACCGGGCCAACCAGTACATCGACGCGCGCAAGCCCTGGCAGATGGTGAAGGATCCAGAACAGCAGGAACGCGTGCAGGCCGTGTGCACCACCGGCATCGACGCGTTCCGGATCCTGATGATCTACCTTGCCCCTGTGCTTCCCGGCATGGCCGAACGGGCCGCTGCCTACCTGCGCTGCGAACTGAGCTGGGGCGCGCTTGGCGACTCGCTCCTCGCCCACGAACTCGGCACCTTCGAACCGTTGATGCAGCGCATCGACGCCAAGACCGTGCAGAAAATGGTGGACAGCAACCGTCCCGGGGATGCGGATGCTAAATCCGCCGAGGCCGAAAAGGCCCCCGTAAAGAAAGCGGCTGCAGTAGACGAAGAAGCGGAGAGCGGCGTGCTGGACATCCGGGACTTCCAGAAGGTCGAACTTCGCGTAGCGCGCATCGACGCCGCCGAGGCCGTGGAAGGCGCCGACCGCCTGCTGCGCCTGACGCTGGACGTGGGCGCCCTGGGGCGGCGCCAGGTGTTTTCGGGCATTAAGGCGGTCTACGAGCCCGCCGATCTCGTCGGGCGCATGACGGTGCTGGTGGCCAACCTGGCCCCGCGAAAAATGCGCTTTGGCGTCTCCGAGGGGATGATCCTCGCGGCCGGTGAAGGCGATACGGAGATCTTCCTCCTGGCCCCCGACAGCGGTGCCCAAGCGGGAATGAAAATCACTTGACCGCGATCAAGGGTCCCGCGGGGAACTCGAGCAAGACGTTGTTTCTGCTGAAGTTTCTGCCTACCATCATGAATCAGGGCCCAGCCCTGCGCCTCAGTCCTGGCCAGATGGTTTCCGGTCCTGGAGCGCGCAGTAGGGTGGGGGCCGATGGGGTAAGACGCGTCGCGGGTCGCCGGTGAGATCGCCGGTTGCCTGAGCACCCGAGGTGATTGATGCTGACTGACTACTCGCTGCTGTTGATCGGCGCGATCCTGGTCAACAACTTCGTGCTCGTACAGTTCCTGGGACTGTGCCCCTTTATGGGCGTCTCTAATAAGCTGGAGACGGCGATGGGCATGTCCATGGCAACAACGTTTGTGCTGACCCTGGCGTCGGCCTGCAGTCACCTCACCTACCACTACCTGCTCCTGCCCCTGGGTCTCGCATACCTGAAAACCATCGCTTTCATCCTGGTCATCGCGGTGGTGGTTCAGTTCACTGAGATGGTTGTGCGCAAGGCGTCACCGCTGCTGCACCGCGTGCTGGGTGTCTACCTGCCGCTGATCACGACCAACTGCGCCGTCCTGGGAGTGGCCCTGCTCAACCTGAATAAGAGCCACAGCTTCATGGAGGCGCTGCTCTACGGCTTTGGCGCCGCTCTGGGCTTCTCCCTGGTACTTGTACTCTTTGCCGCCATGCGCGAGCGCGTGGCCGTCGCCGACGTGCCGACTCCCTTTTCCGGCGCGGCCATCGGCATGATCACGGCGGGACTCATGTCCCTCGCGTTCATGGGCTTCGCAGGGCTGGTCTAGGAGCGCGCTGTGCTGGCCCTGATCGAAAGCTCACCCCTGCTCGCGGCGCTCGCGGCCATGCTCGCCCTGGGATCGGCCTTTGGTGCGCTCCTCGGCTTTGCCTCGATCCGCTTTCGCGCCGAAGGCAACCCCATCGCCGATCAGATCAATGCCATCCTGCCGCAGACCCAGTGCGGCCAGTGCGGTTACCCGGGCTGTCGCCCCTACGCCGAAGCCATTGCGGAAGGCGATGCGATCAATAAATGCCCTCCCGGGGGCGAAGCCGGCATAGCCGCCCTGGCTGATCTGCTCGACGTGGAAGCGCCGCCGCTGGATGCGGAGCACGGTACGGAGGCCGAGGCCAAATCCTTTGCCTTCATCATCGAGGAGGACTGCATCGGCTGCACGAAGTGCATCCAGGCCTGTCCCGTGGACGCCATCCTAGGTGCGGCCAAGCAGATGCACACGGTGATTATCGACGAATGTACCGGCTGCGACCTCTGCGTCGAGCCCTGCCCCGTGGACTGTATCGAGATGCGCCCGGTCCCCGAGACCCTGGGCAGCTGGCACTGGGATCTGCCCAGCGCCGACGTCGAGTCTTTGATCATCGCCAGCGACCGCGAGCAGGCCGCATGAGGCGTGTCCACGATTTCCACGGCGGCATCCATCCGCCGGAGCAGAAGGAGCTGTCGAACACGCGACCGCTGCGCCGCGCCGCCATCCCCGCGCAGCTGGTGCTGCCACTCGCTCAACACATCGGCCCGCCAGCGCGGCTCGAAGTCGGCGTGGGTGACCGGGTCCTCGGCGGCCAGCGACTGAGCGATCTCTCCAGCCTGCCCATCCATGCGCCGACCTCGGGCATCGTCGCGGCCATCGAAGAGCGCCCCGTACCTCACGCCTCGGGCCTTGGCGGACTCTGCGTTGTGATTGACTGCGATGGCAAGGACGCATGGGAAGACCTGAAGCCCGTCCATGACTACCGCTCGACTGATCCGGTACAGCTCATCGAACACCTGCAGGCCGCGGGCATCGCCGGTCTGGGGGGAGCGGGCTTTCCGACCTTCCGCAAGCTTCCGCGGGACGGCGGGACCGGGATTACGACGCTGATCATCAATGGCACGGAGTGCGAGCCCTACATCACCGCCGACGATGTGCTCATGCGCGAGCGCGCGGCGCAGATTATTGAGGGCATCGAGATTCTCGCGCACATCGCGACGCCCGAGGAAATCCTCATTGGCATCGAGGACAACAAACCGGAGGCCATCGCGGCCATGCGCGCGGCGGTCGGAGGCCGCGAGCGTATGGACGTCGTGGTCTTCCCGACCAAGTATCCCTCCGGTGGCGAGAAGCAGCTCATCGAGATCCTGACCGGGAAACAGGTTCCGAGCGGCGGGCTGCCCTCGGACCTGGGGATCCTTTGTCAGAACGTCGGCACGGCGGTAGCCGTCGCCGATGCGGTACTGCGCGGACGACCCCTGGTGAGCCGCGTGACCACGGTGACCGGGCACCGGGCGTCGGACGCGGGGAATTTCGAAGTCCTGCTGGGCACACCCATGCGATACCTGCTTGCGCAGGCCGGCTGCGACCCTACCCTGGCACGGCCGCAGCGGCTGATCATGGGGGGACCGATGATGGGCGTCACCATGCCCGATGCCGACGCACCGATTGTAAAAACGACAAACTGTCTGCTTGTCCCGACGGAGGACGAACTACCCACGGCCGGCGCGGCCCAGGCCTGTATCCGCTGTGGGCATTGCGCCGAGGCCTGCCCCGCGCAGCTCCTGCCGCAGCAGCTCTATTGGTACGCCCGGGCCCGGGACCTGGAAAAGCTGGACGAGCATCACCTGGCCGACTGCATTGAATGCGGCGCCTGCTCCTACGTGTGCCCCAGCAACATTCCCCTGGTTCAGTACTACCGGGCGTCCAAGGCCGCGATCCGCGAGCAGCGCGCCGAAGACGCGAAGGCGGAGCAGGCGCGTCTGCGCTTCGAAGCGCGGCAGGAGCGGCTGGCCCGCGCCGCCGCGGAAAAAGAAGCGCGTCGTGCAAAACGAAAGCGCACCGCCATGGCCAAAGCCGCCGACGAGGCCGGCACCGACGATCCGATTCAGGCCGCCATCGCCCGTGCCAAGGCTCGCCGGGCAGCGCAGGACAGTGCACCGGCCGCGGCGGACGACAAGCTGGCAAAGATCGAGGCACGGCTTGAGAAAGCGCGCGCGAAGCTCGCCGCCGACGACGGCAGCGACGCCACCGTGAGCGCCGCCCTGCAGAAAGCGGTTGCCGCTACGGAGAAAAAACTCGCCGATGCCCGGGCGCAAGCCGCGGCCCCGAGCAGCACCGAACAGCGGGAGCCCGAACAGGCGTGAGCCTCCTGGTGGTGACATCGCCGCACGCGCACGGGCCCATGAGCACCACGCGGGTCATGCAGACCGTCCTGCTGGCGACGCTGCCGGGGGTAGCGGCGCTGGTGTACTACTTTGGCCCCGGCGTGCTGATGAACCTGCTGCTTGGCGGTGTCACGGCCCTGGCCTGCGAAGCGTTTGCTCTGTGGCTTCGGCAGCGACCCGTAGTGACCACGCTCAACGACTACAGCGCGCTGGTGACCTCCACCCTGCTGTGCATTGCCCTGCCCCCCTATGCCGAGTGGTGGCTCGTGGTGCTCGGTGTCTCCTTTTCGGTTCTGATTGCGAAGCATCTCTACGGCGGCCTGGGGTACAACCCCTTCAATCCAGCCATGGTCGGCTACGTTGTTCTGCTGATCTCCTTTCCGCTGCAGATGACGCGTTGGGTGGCACCACGATCCCTGACCGATAGCGCCTCCGCGGGTGGCGAAACGCTGTTCAGTGGCCTGGGCTATGACGCTGTGACCATGGCTACCCCCCTGGACCTGATGCGGCGCAACAACAGCGAGCTTCTGGCCGATCTCTATGCCGCCAACCCGCAGTTTGGTCTCTTTGGCGGCGTGGGCTGGGAAGTCGTGAATCTCGCCTTCCTGGCCGGGGGCCTGTGGCTCCTCTACCGCCGCGTGTTCACCTGGCACGCCCCGGTGGCAATGCTCGTCGCACTGGCAGTTTGCGCTACGGCCTTCTACTCCGAGGGAAGCTCCGCGAGCGGCGGCTCGCCGCTGTTTCACCTCCTTTCCGGCGCTACGATGTTCGGTGCCTTTTTCATCATTACCGACCCGGTCTCCTCCGCCGTGAGCAACCGTGGGCGACTGGTGTTCGGCGCCCTCATCGGAGTCCTGGTCTACGCCATTCGCGTGCGCGGTCAGTATCCCGATGCCGTGGCCTTTGCCGTGCTCATCGCCAACTTCGCGGCACCGTTTATCGACCACTACACGCAGCCCCGGGTGTACGGCACGGCCGGGGGCCGCGAATCGTGAGCGAACTGGGCCGGGCCATCACGCGCTCCGGAGCGCTCCTGGCCGGTTTTGCCGCGCTCACCGCCCTGCTGGTAGCCGGCACGTTTATCGGTACCCGCGATCGCATCGGCGCCGCCGAGCGCGCCGCCGAGGAAAAAGCGCTCCTTCAGATCATGCCGCGCAGCCTGCACGACAACAGCATGCTCGACGACCGTATGGCGCTCCCCGCCGGCGACCCGCTGCTGCGTTTGCCCGAGGCGCGCGAACTCTACGTGGCCCGCCGCGACGGCGTTGCCAGCGCCGTGCTCGTACCCGCGGTAGCGCCCGATGGCTACAGCGGCAGCATAGAATTGCTGGTCGGCGTCTGGCGTGACGGGCGAATCGCCGGTGTGCGCGTGTTGCGGCATCGGGAAACGCCTGGACTCGGCGATGCCATCGACCATCGCAAGTCGAACTGGGTCGATGGCTTTGTCGACCGCTCCCTGGACAACCCTCCGGCGGAACGCTGGACCGTGCGCCGCGACGGCGGCGACTTCGACCAGTTCACGGGGGCCACCATCACACCACGCGCGGTTGTCCAGGCAACAGCGCGCGTTCTCAGCTACGTTGCCAATAATCACGACAGCATCTTCGATGCGGGGGCGGAAGACGATAGCGCCGAAGCTATGGGCGGAGAACGAGTGAGCACGACCAGCAGCGGCGTAAAAGAGGCTGACGCAGCCGCTGCCTGGGATGCGGCGGGCAATCACGGGACAGGAGTCCGGGATTCATGAGCAGTGACTACGGCGAGCTGACCCTCAACGGTCTATGGAAGAACAATCCGGCCATCGTGCAACTGCTGGGTCTGTGCCCCCTGCTCGCCGTCACCGGCAGCGTGGTGAACGCCCTGGGTCTGGGCATCGCCACCTGCCTGGTTCTGGTCACGTCGAACACGAGCGTCTCCCTGATACGCAACGTCACTGCGGAGTCGGTGCGACTCCCGACCTTTGTCATGATCATCGCCGCCGCGGTCACCTGCATCGAGCTGCTCATGCAGGCTTTCAGCTATGAGCTCTACGAGGTGCTGGGTATCTTTCTTCCGCTCATCACCACCAACTGCGTCATCCTCGGCCGCGCCGACGGCTTCGCGCGCAAAAATCCCGTCCTGCCGGCCCTCTATGACGGGTTGATGATGGGTCTGGGATTCACCGCCGTGCTGCTGGTCCTCGGCGCGATGCGAGAGCTCGCCGGCACGGGCGCGCTCTTCGCCAACATGGACCTGCTGCTGGGCCCCCAGGCCGCCTCCTGGAAATGGGTGGTGTTCAGCGACTACCAGCCCTTCCTTCTCGCTATCCTGCCGCCCGGGGCCTTCATCTTCACGGGGCTGATCATCGCGTTGAAGAACATCATCGACGACCGGATCGAGCGCCGGGCTGCGGCGCGGCGTGAGCCCGTTGAGGCGGGTAAACGGCGTGTCCGGGTTACCGGAGCCGTAAGCTGACCCAGGATTCCATCCAACCCTCGCCGCATCATTCAATGATTGTCCGTCCCACGTGTCCGTGAATTGAGAGTATCGAAGCCAACGCCTGCGCTGTACGCATGCAAGGCTGGGACAGTGCCAAGCGAAGACGGCGAGGCACGGAGCAGGGGAGGTAGGTGGCTGTGTCCTTCGAGCGTCCGTCGAGTGCCTATGACAGTGCGCTGACCCTGCTGGAGCTACGCGAGCAGCTCGAAGGACACAGCCACCTGCCTCGCCGTCTTCCGAAGGCAGATACGCACCAAGCTACTCCAGCCGCTCCAAGCGACCGGACCCGGGTTACCGGGAACGGGTAAAGAGTCCACAGCGAACCGACGAAGCCGAAGTTCGGGGACAGACGGGATGGGTGAAGTCAGGCGCGGGCGTAACGAAGCGTGGCGAGCAGCTCATCGACGGCGGCGTCATCGAGCCCGGCATTGGCCTCGTCACAGCTGTAGGTGATGAACAACAGCAGACCGTCGCACAGCAGGTACCAAACGCGCAGGGCAGCGCCGTCTTCAAAGAGTGCACCTGTCATGCCCTCAAAACTGCCGCACTGGACCTTTGACCAGGCGACGCCGGGGTCGAGGAAGGCCTGCAGATCATCGGCGGCGGCACCTTCGTCCCGCCGCAGTTCGCTGAACTGCAGCACGCCCACCTCATCGCTATCACCAATGAGAATGCAGCCGTCGTCTTCGTCCGCGAACCACTCGTCGGGCAACAGCAGGCTCCAGTCGCCGGCTTCCAACACTCTCATGCAAGCGGCCTCGCTGTCGCTTCGCGCAGCGCTGGAAGAGACTGACTCATGAGGATTGCCGCTTCGCGCTCACCTCCGCCGACGCCGGGGTAGTACGCGGGACGGCGAGCGTCTTCACGAAAGCCACAGCGTGCGTAGAGGGTTCGCGCCGCGCCGTTGGACTCACGCACTTCGAGCAGCACGCGACGGACCTGTCGCGCCGCGAGCCGCGTGGCACTGGCGCTGAGGAGCGACGTGGCACAGCCGCGACGCCGAACAGCTTTGGCGACCGCGAGATTGAGCAGGGTTGCCTCATCAACCGCCAGAGACAGCGCGGCGAAGCCCAGGAGTTGGTCGTGTTCCTCGGCGATAACCAGAAGCCCCGTGGGTGCTAGAAGGCGGCGATAGGACAGTTCGTTGCGAAACACGGGAGACAGTTGCCGGTCCAGAGTGGAGACGCGCGCGATGTCGGCTGCCCTCCCCTCGCGAACGCTCACGGTCATGCGCGAAGCCGTGTCCAGGCGTCCCGCTTGAGGAGCGGCTGTTCAAGCATTTCCCGCGTGGCCGGAAGCGCCCGCTGGGCGCAGGTCAGCGGGAGCGCCCTCAAACGCTCGGCCGCGGTTGCGCCAAGGGCCACGATCTCTACGCTGCCGCGCGCTTCGGCCTGCCGGTTTATGAAACTGGCCAGGGAGGCGGCAGCCTCTTCGGGACCGAGATCCAGCTGCAGGTTACCGTGGAGAGGCCAATCAAACTGCGTCAGCTCCGGGCGCTCGGGATGGCGCTCGGGGTGAATCAGAGCGGCCGCCATGGCACCGATCAGCTCCAGCTGCTCTCGGGCAAAAACGCCTTCCAGAAGCTGCTCGACCCAAAGACGATTTCCGATCGCGACGACCGCCAGGGAAAAGCGCGTCGCGGACGCGGCGCTAGTCTTTGGCTCGGGCGAACTGAGCTCCGCTGCGGGTTTTGCTGCGGGCGCCGGCGTCGGTGCCAGCGCACCGCGAAGCGCATCGGCGGCGGGACTGGCTTGCGGTCCCGGGCGCGAGGGATCGTGAACCGTGTTTGACGGTTCTTGGGGCATGGGCGTGGCGGAGGGGGACTCCGGCGGAGTCTGCAATCTCAGTCGCGTGGACGGCGCCGCGCCGGCGAGCTGGCGCCGCGAGACCAGGGGAACGATACCCATGGCCCTCAGGCTTCGTAGACGGGAGAGTTCAGATTGGGCAGACACGCGAGGAGTCTAGTGCCCACAGCCGGAAGTCCGCAACAAGGGCGCCGCCTAGCGCAGTTTCCAGCCGTGTTTGCTGTAAAAGCGCAGGGCGGAACGGAAGAACCATCGACGATGCTTCCATCCCTTGGACGCCGCGTTCCCACCGTGGTGCACAATTTTGAAGGAGGGGGCAAAGTGCAAAGCGCCAAGCCGGGCGAGGCGCAGGGACAGGTCAAAGTCCTCGAAATAAAGGAAAAAGGCTTCGTCGAAACCACCCGCGTCCGCGAACGCTTCTCTCCGACAGAGAAGGCAGGCGCCGCTCAGCAGCTCGACCGCCGCGGCGTGCGTATCGTCAAGATCGCGGTATTCGTAGTGAGCCAGCCGCGGGCCGAAGCGACGCCTCAAACCGGTCGTGGCGAAGCCCCGAAGCAGCAGATCGAAGAGCGCCGGATAGCGTTTACACAGATATTCGCGGGAACCGTCGGCCCGGTGACTGCACGGGTTAATGGCCGCCACCTCAGGGTGCCCGCGAAGGTAAGCCAGCCCTTCCTGAAGCGCGCCGGCGGCGAGTTCCACATCGGGATTGAGGATCAGGAGAAAGTCCTCATCCGCGCCACGATTCGCCCGGTTATGGGCGCTACCGAATCCGGGATTGCCTTCCTCGAGATGAATCTGCACGCGTGATGAACGCAATCGATGCGAGATGGCGTCGTTGTTCAGTGCGGCTTCGAGGGAGCACCGGTACGTCGCAGTGGACGCGTTATCGACAATCGTAATGCGGGACGTGGCGAGCAGCCCTGCCTGGGCGGCGATCCGGAGATTTTCGCCAAGCTGATCCAGGGTGCGCAAAAGCGACGGCAGCGGGCTCTCGTGGAGTACGATGGACACACCCAAACTGCATGCTGTGCTCAGCGCATCGGACATGCAGCGATCTTAACAGCCGAGCGGCACAGGCGCAGCGATCTGCTGTCGCCCTCAGGAGTACAAGGAGCAGATTTGCAGCGCGGATTCAGTCTGGGCCCCGGCCTCCTGGTCACCGCCGCCTTCGTCGGCCCAGGCACGGTAGCAACGGCCAGCAGCGCCGGCGCCGGCTTCGGCTACAGCCTGGTCTGGGCACTGCTGTTTTCGGTGGCGGCAACCATGGCATTGCAGGAAATGAGCGTGCGCTCGGCGATCGTGACGGGTGACGGCCTCGCAGCGACCATGCGACGCGCCCTGGGTGGAGGACTCCTCGGCCGCACCGCGCTCTTTGGGGTCATTCTGGCCATCGGTATCGGCAATGCGGCCTATGAGTCAGGCAACATCGCCGGGGCTGCCCTGGCGCTGGGGAGCGCAATCCCGCTCCCGGCATCCGTCTGGGCCGCGGCCGTGGGCGCCGGCGCCGCGGGACTGCTCTTCGTGCCAGCCTATGCGCAGCTCGAAAAAGTCCTGGTTGGTCTGGTCATGGCCATGAGCGCTGTGTTCCTGGTGTGCGCGCTGGCGCTTGTTCCGGCCTGGGGCGAACTCCTTAGGGGCCTGAAGCCGAGTGTCCCGGACGGCTCCCTGGTCACCATCATCGCGCTCATCGGCACCACCGTGGTCCCCTACAATCTGTTCCTGCAGGCCAACGCCGCCCGGGACCATTGGCGCGGCGAGGAAAATCGCGCGCGAGCGCTCTTTTCAGCGCGGATGGATACGCTCATTTCCGTGGCCCTGGGTGGTGCGATCACTCTGTCCATCTTGTCCATCGCCGCCATCAGTGCGGCTGGGAACAGTCAGGCAGCCTCCCTGGAGGCCCTGGCTCTGCAGCTCGAACCGGTCCTGGGTCCGGCCGGGCGCTACCTGTTCGCCTCGGGCCTGGCCGCCGCGGGAGTTACCAGTGCGGTGACCGCACCTCTCGCCGCCGCCTACGCCGTATGCGGAGCGCTGGGACTGGACGACAGTCTGCGCGGCCCCGCGTTCCGGCGCATCGCGCTCGCGGTCGTCGCCCTGGGTACGCTCTTTGCCGTCCTGGGGAGCCGACCGCTCAGTCTCATCATCATCGCCCAGGCCGCGAATGGCCTCATGCTGCCGGTGATCGCTGCCGTTCTCCTGTGGCTTATGAACCAGCGCCGCTACCTGGGAAGCGCCGTGAACGGCTGGCGCAGCAATAGCATCGGTGTCTTTGTGGTTCTGGTGAGCTGCACCCTGGGCGCGTACAAGATTATCGGCCTATTCTGAACCCAACGACCGGTACCCCGGACCCGGCCTCCACGCTCGCCCCGGGGTCACCGCCAATGCTTGTGTAAATAATTACAAATCGTGGCTAGGGCCATGTTATTGCTGATTTTTTTGTTTGACCGGACTCGAACTGTGGTAGCCTGTCGACGGGTTTCGGCATAGCCGGCCACAGCCGTTTTCGGCAAAATGGCACCCTGACGGAGTGCAGGTCCGGCGACATGGAACGAGGACATGACCGAAGACATCACGTAAGACATGGCCGATGCATGACTGAGAACACGAACGAGGGCATGGCGGGACATGACTTGGGGCATGACCAAAACAGTGCCTCGTGAAACGCATTGCGGCGTAGCTTTGGGTGTGTCGGGTGACGCGCCAGCGACACCGACTCGCGTCGCCCTCGTCGCTGTGATCGTCGCCATATTGTGCGCCACCGTCGACACTTTGCGCCTTGAATGGGACATGGCGCGGAATAGACCCTCGCGGCGCCCGTAGAACACTGATAAAACGGCGAAAGAACACCGAGTGCGAATCCAACTGGCAGGGCACAACGAAGTCGCACCATACAGCCTCGGCGCTAGACCGACGCGGAATCGAAACAGGACCGAGAACAGCGGCGCGCGGCGCCCATCAGGGGACCATAATGATCAACGGCCTTGACACATCGTATCGCCCCAGCGTCTCGCTCAGCGCGGCCGCTTCCGCTGGCGGGCGTGGGCGACCCGGAGGTGCAATGGCGACCCGGCTGTCCCGCGGGCTGTCGTCTACGGCGCGTCGTCTCAGCCGTTTGCTGATGGCCTCTGCACTGCTGTGTCTCGCATCCTGCGGCGGTGGCAGCGGCGGTGGCGGCGGGTTTCTCAACGAGGACCCCACGGGCAGCCTGTTGTCCTACACCATTGCGCTGTCCATCGTCGATGAGGCCGGAAATCCAGTCACCCAGGTGAGTGAAACGTTTCCCGCGCGCCTGCTGATCACGGTCCGCGAGGACAACTTCGATGCCATGCCCGTGGGAGGCCTTGTCGTACAGGCATCCTCGGAGTTTGCGGTCATCGAACCGCAAAACCTCCAGGCCCTGACCAACTCCGACGGCGTCGCTGAAATGCAGATTATCAGTGGCACACAGCTCGGAGCGGACACCATTACGGTCACCGCCGAGAGCCCCGCGGGAGCCGTAACAGCAACCATCGGGGTTCAGATCGTCATCGCCAGCCAGACCCTCGGCTCCTTCGACGGCACTACCTTTGTCCCGGGCCAGATCGGCCTTAGCACCGACAGCATCCCATTCCGAGGCAGTGCGGTTCTGCGCGTAGCAGTGGTTGATGAAACCGGCGCCACCGCCACGGCGGCCCAAACAATTCGCGTAAGCAGCGCTTGCTCATTGAGCGGTCTTTCCACTTTCCGTGCGATCGGCGATGCCAGCAATGGTACGGCCACGCTCAACGTCACCACCGTCGACGGGCTCGCGGAACTCGAATACCTGGCCGGTAACTGCGAGACCAGTGACCAGATCACCGCGTCGCTCGTGGTGGGCGATTCCGTAGCGACGGCCACAATCAGCATCGCCGAAACCGACGCGAGTTTTATCGGCTTCGTGAATTCTCTACCGAACGAAAGTGAGGAAGGGAACGGACGCACCATCATCGCCCTCCAGGGCACCGGCGGGCCCGGCCGACCAGAGACGGCGACGGTGGTTTTCGAGGTACTCGAGGAAGACTTCGAGTTGTTGGATACCGATCCGGGCCCCGGTCAGCCGGGTTACCTTGACCTTCCGCAACGCCAACCGGTGGCCGGCGTGACGGTCGAGTTTTCGCTCACGGATACGCAGGGCGGCGTCGCCATCACCATCCCCAGCGCGGTCACGGACGCCAACGGCCTCGCGGAAACCACGGTGACCGCAGGCGTTATTGCCCTCTCGACCCGCGTTATCGCGCGAATCGTGGACGCGGACGCCGGCGATGCCGCGCCCTCGGCGACCTCCAACGAGATTGTCGTCGGTACGGGCCTGCCGGATCAGAACTCCGTGAGCTTATCCGCCTCCGTATTCAACGCGCCCCTGGCCGGAAATCAGGACGGAGTGAATGTCGAGATCACTGTGCGCATGGCGGACAAATTCAATAACCCCGTCGCCGACGGCACTCCGGCGATTTTCACTACCGAATACGGTCGCATCGATGCCTCCTGCCTGATCGGGCGCTCCAACGGCGGCGTGTTTCAGCAAGTGAATGGCAATGCGACTCCGGCGCGTGGCACCTGCAGCGTCATGTGGCAGAGCCAGGCCCCGCGCCTGCCGCTGTTCAATGCCGATAGCGTGCAGACCATCGAAGACGATGGCGGCTACAGCTGTTCGATCCACAATTCCATCAGCGGCGGACCATGCCCCAGCGACCTCGGCGCGATTCGAGGCTATCGCACGACGATCCTGGTGACCGCCGTAGGCGATGAGAGTTTCATCGATGAGAATGGCAACGGTCTGTATGACCAGGGCGAGGATTTCGAGAATCTTCCCGAGGCGTTCCTGGACGTCAATGAAGACGGCGTTTACACCCCGTTCTTCGGCCCCCAATGCCCTCCCCCGAGCACAAACGCGAACTGCGCCGCCGGGGGCTCGGAGGAGACCTTCGTAGACCGGAACGAAGACGGCGTGTATAGCGTCAATCTCGACCCGAACATCGGGGGCGAGGTCTACAACGGCAGCCTGTGCCCGGTGAGCGGGGACGGAATCTTCTGCAGCCGCGAACAGGTCAACGTAAGGGCGTCGCAGGTGATCACCATGAGCATCACGGCGGGGCAACAATCGGTGCTCGCCGCCGAGGGATCCGGCGGTCTGCGCAGGATCGTCAGCAGTTTCCGGGAAGGCGATGCGCTGGAGATTTACCTCTCGGACATTTTCAACAATCCGCCCGGGGCTGGCACCGTGGTGACGCTCTCAGCCAGCGGTGACTGCGCGATCTCCACCCCGGCTCCGGGCACGTCCCTGGAGTTGACGGTACCGAACATCCCCGATCCGGGTGCTTATCTGGCGTCATTCCAAATCAACGGTACCAACGCGCCGGGCGGCGGAGCCATCACGATTTCCGCCACGGATCCGGGAGACGGCGGCGGCTCGTTTTTCCTGCGTACCTACAGCTGTTCCCCGACGTTCTGCGACGACCTGGAAGACCCGAACGACCCCAACAGCGAGTGCAACGAGTCGCTCGTTCCGTCCGGCGGCTGAGGCAGGTCTAGCATTCCACCGCTATGAAGTGTGGCGGTGGTCCTTGGCCGTATTACGTGGCGTTGGTACTTAGCGTTGGTACTTGGCGTTAGTACTTGGCGTTAGTACTGGGCGTTAGTACTGGGCGTTGGTCGACAGCGCCGGAATGCCCGGCGCTGGAAGGACTTACTGGAGAACGCTGAACAGCAGCGCGAGCTTCTTGCTGCGCGACAGGCTCCGCAGGAAATCTCTGGCCTCCGGCGTAGCCTTCAACATGTCGGAGAAGCCCGGCATGGCTGAGTAGTCCTGGCCATCGAGTTCGACGAAGGCCATCTGCCAGTCTGTGTATTCCCGAGCCCCCACGGGACCTTCGGTAACAATCTCCACACGCTGGTGGCGCCCGTCTTTCGAGATGCGCTCGAAGAGCTGAAGCACTTCGTCCTCACCACCCTCGAGTATCTGAAAAAATGAGTCATCGCGGTGGAGAAGAAGCCCCGTGATGCCGAGGCGGGCGTTTTTCTCCCGCGCGGCATGCAGCAGTTGCAGCAGATCGCCGTTGCCAAAGGCCTGGGTCTGCGTGCTCACATAGCTCAGACAGTAGATCGCGCCCCCGTGCTCCGGGCCGTTTCGGTCAACATCGCCTGTCCGTCCGACGGAATTGACTGCGCAGCCGCTCACGGCGTGAAGTTCTGGAGTTGCGATTGAGCGATCGCCGCGCGGGGTATCTTTACCACGGGCCCTCCCCGACGCTTGTGGACGGGCCTCAACAAGCTCTTTGCGATTCGCGGATCGGATCGCGCTCAAGGGGCCCTCAGGCCCGGATTATAGTAAAAATGTATTTACAAGACTATAGTCAAGATTAGTTGACAGTTATTGAAACCAGCGCGGTTTGAAGCCGAGAAGGTGTGCCATGCCAGCGGCCATCAGCGCCAGGCCAACCGTTAAGGGGGGCATGGCGAGCTGCACGAGTAAGAGCGCACTGACCAGAAACGCGCCGGCGAGAAGCTGGGGGGCCCAGTAGGGTAGCGGCGGTGCTTTACCGCGTCGCCACCGCAGGAAAAGCAGCAGCCCTTCCGCGATCACCAGGGCCAGTACGGTCGCCGCCGCGGCGCCAGACCCCAGGAACAAATCGACGTTCGCGGGCAGCGAAGTCATATATCCAACGCCTGCCAGGCGAGCGCTTCAGGCGCGGGCGAGACCCAACAACTGGGCGAGGTCCTTGAAGAAAATTCGCACCTGCGCCTTGGGGCGTTCCTTGACCAGCTCCTTCTGCGTATAGGACTGCCAGGTAAGGTATTGCACATCGGGATCGCGGCACATAGAGACGAATTTCTCGCGACGCTTGTCGCTGCCGTACCAAAAGCGCTGCAGTAGCCCAAGGACAAAGAAAACGCGGCCATGGAGCTTCATGAAGCGCTTGCGTGCGACTCGCAGCGCCGCGGGGTCGCGCGTCACAAGAAACTCTGCCACCGCGTCGGCGGCGAGGCGACCGCCGAGCAGCGCATAATAGATACCCTCTCCCGAAGCGGGAGCCACAACGCCGGAAGCGTCGCCTGCGAGAAGCACGGCACGCCCGTCATCCCAGCGCTTCAGCGGCTTCATGGGAATCGGCGCCCCTTCACGACGCACCGTGGTGGCGTTCTCGAGCCCGACATCCCGGCGCAGCGCAGCCACGGCTTCCGGCGCGGAATAGTCCTTTTTCGCGCTTCCGGAGCCGATGCTCGCGTGCTTCCCGTGGGGAAACACCCAGGCGTAGAAATCCGGCGACAGGCGACCCTGATACCAGACATCACAGCGTGTCGAAACATAGTCCGCACCGCTGTCCTGCTCCGGTGCCTCCACTATTTCATGGTACGCAAGGACGCACTTGAGCCTGTCCGCGCCTGGAACCGCCTGCGCGCCAACGCGGGATTTCGCACCGTCGGCGCCGATCACGGCCTTCGCCAGCACGCTGGCCATGCCGCCCTCGCCCTTCTTGTTGAGATAGGTCAGCTTCACGCGTCCGTCCGACTGGTACTCGAGGGAGCGGAATGCGCCGATCACGAGCGTTGCGCCCGCCTCCCGGGCACGCTCGCGAAGGAACGGATCGAAGCGATCACGATCAACCATCGCCACGTAGCTGTCTCCCACGGGCATGTCCACCCGGGTATCCGATGGCGCGATCATGCGCGCTGACTTGATGCGCGCGACAATCTGACTGGCGGGCACCTCGAACTGATCGACGGCCCGGGGCGGAATGGCGCCTCCACAGGGCTTGATGCGAAACCCGCGTTCGAGCAGCAGTACCTTGGTTCCCCGGCGCGCCAGATCCCAGGCTGCCGTCGCCCCCGCCGGGCCACCACCGACCACCGCGACATCGTATTCATCGAGCATAGCTACAGGCTCCAGGGCCTCCCCGGCCGTGGGCTCAGGCTGTTCATCGTGCATCCAATACCTCCACCATGGCGACATCGCCAAAACTTGGCGCCGCAGCGCGCTCGCGACCCTGAACGGGTGCACGCAGACGCAGTCCGATCGCGGCTGCAACCACAAACAGTCCGGCTTCCACGCCAAACACCAGAGCATAGGCCGTCGCCGAATCGCTGATCAGGGTGCGACTGACATCAATGGCCACGGTGCCCATGAACCCCCCCAGGGCGAAGGCGATAGCCTGCGACGCTCCCCAGATTCCCATCCTCAACCCCTCACGTCGCGCCGCGCCGTAACTCGCCAGCGTCATCATGGTTGCGATCGCGGCAACGGCGAAGGCGCCGTTGGCCAGGCCGAGCAGGAACACGTTCTCCGCCAGGGGCCAGTCCATGGCACGACTTCCCCCCACAGCGATTGCCAGCAGCGCCGCAGCGGAGGCCAGGCAGCCACCGACGTTCCAGAGGCGCAGGACGGCGACACTGGCGTTTTTTCGCAGGAGCGTTGTCGCCGCCACGATCAACATGCCAAACAGCACGCCGCCATGTTGTACCCCGGCCAGCTGGGTGGATTCGCCTGGCGTCATACCAAACACGGTTCCCGCGAAAGGCTCGAGAATCAGGTCTTGGCCGCTATAGGCGAGCATGGAGACGAACACGAACAGGGTGAAGCGTCGGGCGTCCCGTTCGCGCCACACCTCCCGCAAGGCGATGCGGAACTGGCCCTGCGCGGTTGAGG
The DNA here is from genome assembly GCA_038748515.1 of Pseudomonadota bacterium. Classification (GTDB taxonomy): domain Bacteria; phylum Pseudomonadota; class Gammaproteobacteria; order Pseudomonadales; family Halieaceae; genus Congregibacter. The sequence goes on along the minus strand of JBCDIW010000016.1, from coordinate 119,997 downwards.
CGGATGCGGGTGCGTCGCTGAGAGATTCCCGCGGCTCCAGGCGGAAAAGCGCAACGACGGTGACGGCAAGCGCGATGGCGGAGACGCAGCTCGATACCGTGAGCAGCCGAGCGGGCGAGAAGGGATCGAGGAAATGTCCGGCCGTACCGGCAGTCACGGCGAAGCCCGCGATCATCATGATCCAAACAATGCTGGCCGCAGCCGCTTTGCGATGCGGCGCCACGTGCTTGGCGAGGGTGACCAGCAATGAGGTGCCCGCCGCACTCGCTCCGAGCCCGATTGCCGTGAAAGAGAGCGTGCAGACGACGAAGCCCAGGGCTCGGCTGTCCGCAAAGAGATTCGTTCCCGCCGCCGCGCCGACGCCGCCCATGCCCAGCAGGAACATCCCACCGATGATCCAACCCGTGGTTCTCCCGCCGACGTCCGATCCGTGGCCGAAGCGCGGTCGCGACATCTGCACCGCGTGGTGCAGCGCCACCAGGATACCCGGAAGCATGGCCGGCAAGGCGAGCTCTACCACCATGATGCGATTGATCGTCGACGTGGTCAGCACCACGATCGCGCCGAGGCAGGTCTGTACGAGCCCTAGCCGGAAAATACCGAGCCAGGTCAATCCGCCTGCCTGAATTGTCGCTGCTGTCATCTACCCCTCCCCCGGGTCCATGAGCCGCCGCCGATCAGTTCATCGTCCGGGCGCTCACAACACACCGCGCAACGCCACGGCGCTGAGCATCATCCCCAGTACGTAGAGCGTGACTCCCGTACCGTTGTACCAGGGCGCCAGGCCCAGCGGGTCGCGCAGCAGACGGCCCATGGCCGCGAGCTGCAGCGCCAGCGATACGCCAACGCCAACGGCCGCCCAGGTGACTCCCCAGTGAAGGTGCAGAGCAATGACCGCCAGCTGCGGCAGCGCCATGACCACGCAGGCGAGCTTCGCCGCGCGCTCGGCACCCAGCTGCGCTGGCAGCGAGCGTATGCCGATCTGCCGGTCACCATCGATGGACTTGAAATCGTTCAAGGTCATGATGCCGTGCGCACCCAGGCTGTAGAGACAGGCAAGCCAGAGCACCTCCCCGGGAGGTATGGCGCCGCCCAGGAGCACGGCCGTGCCCGTTATCCAGGCGAGGCCTTCATAGCTGATGCCAACCGCGGCGTTGCCGTACCAGCCGTTGAGCTTCAAACGAAACGGAGGAGCGCTGTACGCCCAGGCAAGAGCGAGACCGATGGCCGTGGCCGCAACCACCCAGGTGCCCAGCAACGCGCTGAAGACAATACAAAGCATGGACCAGGCGATCGCGTAGTAAAGGCCCCAGGTGCCAGGCACGCGACCCGAGGGGATCGGACGCTGCGGTTCGTTGATCGCATCCACATGGCGATCGAACCAATCATTGACTATCTGGCTGCCTCCGCAGACAAGCGGCCCGACAAGCAAGACGCCCGCGGCCAGCAGAAGCGGCTTGTCGGCCAGTGATTCGCCGGAAGACACCGCCCCACACATGAACGCCCACATCGGCGGAAACCAGGTAATGGGCTTGAGCAACTCGAGCATGGCCCGAGGCTCAGGCAGATTGCGCTCAGATCCTGCGACAGCGAGAACGGGATCGGAGGGCGAAGGCGAGTGCATGTGGGCCATGCTTGTAAAATAGCTTTGTCATTTTAGAGTGTCAATTTAAATTGACGCTCTTCCCTCAATCACTGGCCCGTTCTTGATCTGCGCCAATATTGAACCGCCGCAGCTTGGCGTAGAGAGACTGACGGCTCAGGCCGAGCAGCTCCGCCGCGGAGGCCCGATTGTCCTGCGTCACCTCCAGAGCCGTCTCTATACATAGGGCTTCGATCAGGTCTGTCGATTCGCGCACCAGTTCTTTGAGCGGTACTCGGCCCACGCGTTTGGTGACCTGCTCGATCGAGCCCGGCAGCTTGGACGTCACGGGATGCTCCGAGGCGATGCGGCGCTCGATATCGCGGATGAATAGAGCGAAGGATGGGCCCTCGGGCTCGTGGAGCCGACAGGCGGAGATTTCCACCTGCGCGGGCGAGCCCGCGTGGGGCAGCAGCGTCGATGAAAAGAGCTTTACCGAATCCTTCTCGCGCACATTGGCCAGCAGCACGCTCAGATCGACACCGCTGCGACCGAGCCACCGGTCGGCCAGATGTCCGATGGCCTGATCCTCGGCGACCAGCTGGGCCAGCTCCAGGAAGGCGCGATTGGCCGCCACGATGCGTCCGTCATCGTCGGTGAGCACAACGGCATCCGGGGCGTTGCGCAAGACTTCCTGCAGGTAGACTCCGCCCGCGCTCCCGGTCGCTGCGGCGCTGCGCGTGCCGATACGAAGCAGGAAACGCTCTTCGCCACCCTGCCGGAGGAAGCTGGCCGCCACATCAACGGATGTCTCGCCGTCGGCAAGCAGAAGCCCGTGGAGCTGACCACGACCCACCGTGCGAATATCGCCGAGAAGATCCTGAAGCGCCCGCGAGGCGTCGTCGTCGAAGCCGCGGGGGAACACCTTACCGACAATGCCCTTTTCGCCGGCGTCCAGCAGCTCGTTGCCACGCGGGTTGATTTCGAGCACGCGGCTGCTCAGCGCATCCAGCACCAGCACGCCGTCCACAACCATATCGAACAGCCTGCGGTAGCGTGTTTCCACGTTGCGCAGACGCCAGTAGTCCTGTTCCAACGCCTGCTGAGCATTGACCAATTGCTGACGAAGGCTCGCGACGGGACGCAGATCGATGCCCACGGCTACCAGACCCTGGTGCTCTCCGCCCATGAGCTGGTACTGAACCGGAAGCTCAAGGGAGCCCTCGGCGAGCAGGTGGACCACATCAATGCGCTGCGCGTCGCCGCTGCGGGCGGCCGCCATGGCCTCATGGAGGTAGGTGGCATCCGCCACGGCGAGCGTGTCCAGAAACGCACGGCCGGACAGCTGCGATGTTATGTCCTGCGGCAGTTCAGCACCCCAGGCGCTGGCGTCGACGATCTCGCCGTCTTCACCGATGCGCAAAGCGATGTCGGCAACCCCTTCAACAAGGGCCGCCAACACGGGTCTGGGCTGATCAAGGATCAAGTATGAAGGTCCGGATAATCGTGGCGAGGAGCGCTGGCTTACCTGGTTTGATCACCGCAACACTCCCTGTGATCGGCGATAGCACCGATTATCACACGCGTCAGGCTACCCTGACACTCTTGCAAAGCTCCTCAGGTTTACAGTAAAGCCCACAGCCCCTAGAGTGTCAATCCACACATACGTTAGTCGGTGTAAATTTAAATTGACATACCTCGCCGCCGTCACTACATTGAGGATAAATCGGTCGGGCCGGTATCGGGAATCGATTGCATGGGCGCTACAAAAAGCAGTGCGGGGCTGACGATCCAGCAACGGAATTCGAGACAGCCACTGTACACACCGGAACAACGGCAGCGCCGCGACGAGTCACCCTGGACCATAGTGCAGGGGATACTTGCTCCGCTGCAGTTTCTGGTGTTCCTGGTCAGTCTCGGCCTCGTACTGCATTACCTGTTCACGGGCGACGGCCTCGTCGCCGCGACGGCGTCCGTCGTTCTGAAAACGCTCATTCTCTACACCATCATGGTCACCGGGGCGATCTGGGAGAAGGTCGTCTACGGCCAATATCTGTTTGCTCCCGCTTTCTTCTGGGAAGACGTCGTCAGCATGGCCGTGATCGCCCTTCACACGGCGTACCTGGCCTGCTGGCTGGGCGATGTCGGCACACCTGTTCAGCAGCTGGGAATTGCACTCGCGGCGTATGCCATCTATGTCATCAACGCCGCACAGTTCCTGCTGAAACTTCGCGCGGCACGCCTCGATGCGGCCCGGGAAGACTCCACTCTTGAGCTGCGGGGGGCTCTCGAATGAATGAACCGGTACTTGCCCGCGACTGTGACGTCGCCGCAAGCCACGCGGCACCGACCGTGGAACGGGGGCAACGCGCCGTATTTTGCGGTCTTACGTCTATCGTCTGGCTTCACCGGCGTATTCAGGACGCCTTCTTCCTGGTGGTAGGATCGCGCACCTGCGCGCACCTGCTTCAGTCCGCCGCGGGGGTCATGATCTTCGCCGAACCGCGCTTCGCCACGGCGATCCTCCAGGATCGTGATCTGGCCGGTATGGCGGATTGTCACGAAGAGCTCGACCGTGTGGTCACCGAACTGCTGGAGCGCCGGCCCGAGATACGAACCCTCTTTCTGGTGGGTTCCTGCCCGTCGGAGGTCATCAAGCTCGACCTGCACAATGCGGCCCAGCGTCTGCAGCAGCGCTACGAAAGCCGTGTGCGCATGGTGGCCTACAGCGGCTCGGGGATCGAAACGACCTTCACCCAGGGCGAGGACAACTGCCTGGCGGAGCTGCTGCGCAGTATGCCGGCTCCCGCACCGGGAGAAGCACCTGCCCTTATTGTTGCGGGCACCCTCGCGGATGTTGTCGAAGACCAGTTTGCGCGGCTCTTCGAGGCCCTGGGCATAGGCCCGGTCGCCTTTCTGCCCGCACGCAATGCTGACGCAACGCCCGCAGCGGCCCCCGGTACTCGCGTCCTTCTGGCTCAGCCATTTCTCACGGAAACCGTGCAGGAGCTGCGCAAACAGGGCGCCGAGTTACTCCAGGCCCCATTCCCGCTGGGAGCCGAAGGTACGCTGTTGTGGCTAAAGGCCGCGGCGGACGCCTTCGGCGTAAGTCCCGAGCATTTTGAACAAGTCACCGCGGCACCGCTGGCCCGGGCGCGGATGGCCCTGGAGCCCCAGCGCGAGCAACTCGGCGGCAAACGCATCAGTTTCCTGCCCGACTCTCAGCTCGAGCTGCCCCTGGCGCGCTTTCTCTCCCGCGAATGCGGGATGGAAGTCGAGTCCATCGCCACCCCCTTCCACGACCCGACGCTAATGCAGGCGGAGCAGGAACTCCTCGGCAGCAATGTGCCCATTGTGGAAGGCGGAGACCTGGAAACGCGCCTGGATCACGTGCGGTCGGAGCGTCCGGACCTTACGGTCTGCGGTCTCGGCATCGCCAATCCGCTGGAGGCGGAGGGCCTTCGCAGCAAATGGTCCATAGAGCTGATCTTCAGTCCCATCCAGGGCTTTGATCAGGCCGGAGATCTCGCCGGCCTCTTCTCCCGGCCCCTGAAGCGCACCGCGCAGCTGGAGGTTTGAGATGGAACTGTCGCTCTGGACCTACGAAGGCCCGCCGCACGTCGGCGCCATCCGCATCGCCAATTCCATGCGCGGCGTCCACCTGATGCTGCACGCCCCCCAGGGTGACAGCTATGCCGACCTGCTGTTCACCATGATCGAGCGCGACGACCACCGCCCGCCGGTGACCTACACCACCTTCCAGGCCCGCGATCTTGGCGGTGACACGGCTCAGCTGGTGCTGCGCACCCTGCGCGCAACGGTCGAGCGGCATAAGCCGCAGGTGCTCCTCGTGGGTGATTCCTGCACCGCCGAGCTGATTCAGGACCAGCCGGGCACCCTGGCAACGAGCAGCGGCCTCGACGTACCCATTATTCCGGTGGAGATGCTGGCCTACTCCCGCAAAGAGAACTGGGGCGCCGGCGAAACTTTTTACAGCCTTATTCGCGGCCTCCTGCAGGGGCGTGCCCCGGCGCCGGGAAGTGATGCGCAAACCCCGGAAAAGAACACGGGACGGAATCCGTCGGTAAACCTGCTGGGGCCGTCTTCCCTGGGTTTCCGCTGCCGCGACGATGTGCGCGAGGTATGCGAACTGCTCCGCGGTATCGGCGTTGACATCAATGTGGTTGCTCCCCTCGGCGCGAGCGCCCACGATCTTCTGCGCATTCCCGAGGCCGATGCGAATATCTGCCTCTATCCGGAAGTGGCCGGTCCGGCCTGCGACTGGCTGGCGCGCAACTTCCGCATGCCGACCATCAAGACTGTGCCCATCGGGGTCGGCGCCACCGGCGACTTCCTCCGGGAAGTCGCCGAAACCCTTGGTATGGAGGCTCCAGCGCCGCGGGCGACGTCCCGACTGCCCTGGTACTCGCGCTCCGTCGACTCCACCTACCTCACGGGCAAGCGCGTTTTTATCTTCGCGGATGCGACCCATGCAATCGCTGCAGCGCGCATAGCCAGCGAGGAACTCGCGTTTGAAGTGGTCGGCCTGGGGACCTATTCCCGGGAACAGGCCCGCGGCGTTCGCGCGGCGGCCAAGGACCTCGGCCTCACGGCACTGATCAGCGACAACTATCTCGAGGTAGAGCGCGCCATCACCGACGCCCAGCCGGAGCTTGTGCTGGGTACGCAGATGGAGCGCCATATCGCCAAACGTCTCGGCATCCCCTGCGCCGTGATCTCTACACCTGCGCACGTGCAGGACTATCCGGCGCGCTATTCACCACAGATGGGCTACGAAGGCGCCAACGTCATCTTTGACACCTGGGTCCATCCGCTGATGATGGGCCTGGAAGAGCACCTCCTCGCCATGTTCCGGGACGATTTCGAGTTCAACGATACGGCTCCCTCGCACCTCGCCGCGGAGGGCTCGCGGGAACGGGTGGAACCCGAGGCTGTAAACGATTCACAACACAACGCCGAGGGCGACCCGACCTGGGATATCTCGGCTGAAAAGGAACTTCGCAAAATTCCCTTCTTCGTTCGCGGAAAAGCGCGCCGCAATACCGAGCGCTTCGCCGTTGAACGAGGTGTCAACATTATCAACGTGGACACGCTGTATGAAGCGAAAGCGCACTTCAGTCGCTGATTGCGATCTCAACTTTGTTCTGATCACGCTGGACAACCACGTGACCAGCAGCGTCGAGCGCGCCGCGCGGCGCCTCGCCAAGGATGCTCCTGGGCTCAAGGTGAGCGTACACGCCGCCGCCGACTGGAACGGCGAGAGCGACGCCCTTGAACGCTGCAAGGCCGACATCGCTGAGGGCGACATCATCCTGGTCACGATGCTGTTCCTCGAAGACCAGATCACCGCCGTCCTTCCCGCCCTGCAGGAACGCCGCGACCACTGCGATGCAATGATCTGCTGCATGTCGGGAGCGGAGATCGTGAAGCTCACGCGCATGGGGCGCTTCACCATGGACGGTGAGGCCAAGGGCCCCGTCGCTCTGCTCAAGCGCCTGCGGGGTAAAACGGGCAACGCGAAGAGCAGCGCCGGTGCCCAGCAGCTTCGGGTATTGCGACAGCTTCCGAAAATTCTCCGCTTTATCCCGGGCACGGCGCAGGATCTTCGCGCCTACTTCCTCACCCTGCAGTACTGGCTGGCGGGTTCCGAAGAAAACCTGCGTCGCATGATGGCATTCCTCATCGATCGCTATGCCAGCGACGAGCGAGCCTCACTGCACGGTGCCCTGGAGGCCGGGGCGCCGGTCGACTATCCGGACGTCGGGCTATACGACCCGTTGGCCAGCGAACCTATTTTCGAGGAAGTACCGAAAAAACGCGGGCGCAAGGCGGCGAAGAAAGCAGCGACGAACGGAACGGTCGGCCTTCTGATCATGCGCTCCTATGCCCTTGCCGGGAATACCGATCATTACGACGCCGTAATCGCGGCGCTGCGCGAGCGCGGTCTCGACGTCATCACCGCCTTCGCCAGCGGACTGGATGCGCGACCCGCGGTAGAGAAGTATTTCATGCGCGACGGGGAGCCCGTCATCGATCAGCTGCTGTCGCTGACCGGCTTCTCGCTTGTCGGCGGCCCGGCGTACAACGACGCCCGCGCCGCGGAAGCCCTGCTCGCATCCCTGGATGTGCCCTACATCGCGGCCCACGCCCTGGAGTTTCAAAGCCTGGAGCACTGGGAGAGTTCGGATAACGGCCTCATGCCGGTCGAAGCCACGCTCATGGTAGCCATCCCGGAACTCGACGGCGCCACCGTACCCACGGTGTTTGGCGGTCGCTCGGATGCGCCGGCCGCAAAAAGCGGAGCGGGCGCGAAAAAAGTCGACCGCCACGCCATGGTCGGTCATCCCACGCGTATAGCCGGGCTGGCGGATCGTGTGGCGAAGAGCATTGCCCTGCGGCGCACACCCAAGGCAGACCGCCGCGTCGCCATGGTCATCTTCAACTTCCCACCGCACGCCGGAAACACGGGCACCGCCGCCAATCTGTCGGTGTTCCAGTCGTTAATGAATACGCTGCGGGCCCTCAAGCAGGACGGCTACAGCGTGGACCTGCCCGATAACGTGGACGCCCTGCGCGCATCGGTTATCGAAGGCAATGCGATGCAGTACGGCGCCATGGCCAACGTGCATCACCTCGTACCCGCCGATGATCATGTGCGCCGCGAGACCCACCTGGAAGAGATTGAGGCGCAGTGGGGACCGGTGCCCGGCAAACAGCTTACGGACGGCCGCTCGCTGTTCGTCATGGGTGCGCAGTTCGGCAATGTGTTCATCGGCGTGCAACCCGGTTTCGGCTACGAAGGCGACCCCATGCGACTGCTGTTCGAGCGCGGGTTCACACCGACACACGCCTTCTCAGCCTTTTATCGCTACATCCGCGAGGACTTCGCCGCCCACTCGGTGCTGCACTTCGGCACTCACGGAGCGCTCGAATTCATGCCCGGCAAGCAGGCCGGCATGGCCGACAGCTGCTGGCCGCAGCGCCTGATCGGCGATCTGCCGCACTACTACCTCTACGCCGCCAACAATCCCTCCGAAGGCCTGATTGCCAAGCGCCGCGCCGGCGCCACGCTGATCAGCTATCTCACCCCACCCATTACCCGTGCCGATCTGTACAAGGGCCTGCAGGAGCTGAACGAGACCATCGGGCGCTGGCGCAGCGGCCAGGATGCCGATGAAACCGTGCGCGCCGACCTGGCCGGCATGATCCAGGCGCAGGGAGCGGAGCTCGACCTCTGCCCCGCCGAGCCTGCCTGGAATGAGCACAGCGAAGAATCAATCGAAGCGCTGCGCCGCGATCTCCTCGAACTCCAGGAAACGCTGATCCCCTACGGACTTCACGTGGTCGGCGAGCCCTCGCAGACGAGCGAGCGCCACGACATGCTGGAGGCCGTGGCGCACGGGCAGGATCTGGCGCTCAGCGCGGACATGCTCGAAGCCCTCGAGGGCGAAGACAGCGAAGGGCTCAAGGATCTTCTCGCCGCGGCCGCGCCGGAACGCGAGGACCTGTCCGCGCTCCAGAAAAACCTCGAGCATACGGCGCGGGAACTGGCGCGCAACGTCGAGCTGGAAGCCATCCTTCACGCCCTGGATGGACGCTTCGTGGCACCGGCCCCCGGCGGCGACCTGCTGCGCACCACGGAAATCCTGCCCACCGGTCGCAACCTGCACGGCTTTGACCCCTTCCGCCTGCCCAGCAGCTTTGCCATGCGCGACGGCCTGCGGCAGACCGAAGCGTTGCTTGCGCGGCACCAGGAATCGGGCGGTGATTTGCCGGAGACCGTGGCCCTGGTGCTCTGGGGTTCGGACAACATGAAGAACGAGGGCGGTCCCATCGCCCAGGCCCTGGCCCTGATGGGCGCGGAGCCCCGGGTGGATGGCTACGGCCGGGTCTGCGGTGCAAAGCTGATTCCGCTGGAGGCGCTCGGCCGACCGCGCGTCGACGTGATCATGACCCTCTCGGGGATCTTCCGCGACCTCCTCCCGCTCCAGACCCGCATGCTCGCCGAGGCGGCCTTCCTCGCCGCGGAGGCGGACGAGCCGCTGGAGATGAACTATCTGCGCAAGCACACGCTCGCCCAGATGGAGAAGGAGGGCTGCGATTTTGAAACGGCGGCACTGCGTGTGTTCAGCAACGCCGAGGGCGCCTACGGCTCCAACGTGAATCTGCTGGTCGACAACAGCCGCTGGGAAGATGAGAACGAACTCGCGGACACCTATACGTCGCGCAAGTGCTTCGCCTACGGCCGCGACGGCAAATCGCAGGCCCAGGGAAAGGTCCTGGAAAACATGCTGTCCACCGTCGATCTGGCCTACCAGAACCTCGACTCCGTGGAAGTCGGCATCACGTCACTGGACCAGTACTTCGACACCCTCGGGGGCATCAGCCGGGCCGTAAAGCGCGCCCGGCGCGGCGAGGAAGTTCCGGTCTACATCTCCGACCAGACCACCGGCAACGGCAAGGTGCGCACCCTCGAGGAACAGGTCGCCCTCGAGACCCGCACCCGTGTGCTCAATCCAAAATGGTACGAGAGCGTTCTGGAGCATGGCTTCGAAGGCGTGCGCCAGATCGAAGCCCACGTCACCAATACCATGGGTTGGTCCGCAACCACGGGGCAGGTCGCACCGTGGGTGTACGAGCGCATGTCCGAGACCTTTGTGCTGGACGACTCGATGCGTGAGCGTCTCGCGTCCCTCAATCCCCATTCCGCGATGAAGGTGGTCAATCGCCTCATTGAAGCCCACGAACGTGATTACTGGGAGCCCGACGAAGAGAGTCTCGAGGCGCTGCACCGCGCCAGCGAGGATCTTGAGGACTGGCTCGAAGGCGTATCCGTTTCCGGAGAAGTAGCCGCATGAACAAACCCATAAACATACCCGTCAAGACCGTGGACGCCGCCGGAAGCGGCGGCCTTGACGGTGAAGGCAGCCTGCAGGTTCACCTCGACCCCGAGGTCCAGATCGACAAGGCGAAGGTGTTTGCGATCTACGGAAAGGGCGGCATCGGCAAGAGCACGACCTCGTCGAATCTGTCGGTGGCCTTCTCCAAACTCGGTAAGCGCGTGATTCAAATCGGCTGCGATCCAAAGCACGACTCGACCTTTACGCTGACGAAGGCGCTGATGCCCACCGTGATCGACGTGCTGGAAAGCGTGGAGTTCCATTCCGAGGAATTGACGCCGGACGACTACATGTACGAGGGCTACAACGGGGTCATGTGCGTGGAAGCCGGAGGCCCTCCCGCGGGAACCGGCTGCGGCGGTTACGTGGTGGGTCAGACCGTGAAACTCCTCAAGCAGCATCACCTGCTCGACGATGCCGACGTGGTGATTTTCGACGTGCTCGGCGACGTGGTCTGCGGTGGCTTCGCCTCACCGCTGCAGCACGCGGAGCGCGCGCTGGTGGTGACGGCGAACGACTTCGATTCGATCTTCGCCATGAACCGTATCGCGGCGGCGATCCAGGCCAAGGCGAAGAACTACAGTGTGCGTCTCGGCGGCGTCATCGCCAACCGCAGCGCCGCCACCGATGAGATCGACCGCTTCAATGCCGAGGTAGGCCTCAAGCGCCTCGCGCACTTCCCCGACCTGGACGTGATCCGCCGCTCCCGACTGAAAAAGTCGACGCTGTTCGAGATGGAGGGCGTGGACGGTCTCGCCGAGGTGCAGCAAGAGTATCTGAACCTCGCTCAAAGCCTCTGGGACGGCACCGATGCCCTCGATGCGCAGCCGATGAAAGACCGCGACCTGTTTGATTTCCTGGGATTTGACTGATGGCCGAAACAAGCTACGCCGAGCGACGCTCGGAGATTGAACACTACTTCGATCGCACCGCCGCCGATGCCTGGTCAAAGCTGACTTCGAACGCGCCGGTCAGCCGGATCCGCCAGACCGTGCGCGCCGGCCGCGACGATATGCGCAACACCTTGCTCTCCTGGCTGCCCGGGGACCTGCGCGGCAAGCGCATCCTCGACGCCGGCTGCGGTACCGGCGTCATGGCCGTGGAACTCGCGCGCCGGGGCGCCCAGGTGCTGGCCGTCGACCTATCGCCAACGCTGATCGCCCTGGCGCGGGATCGTCAACCCGCGGACGTAGGCGAGGGGCACATCGACTTCGAAGTCGGTGATATGGCCGCCCTGGCGACGGGCGAGTTTGACCACGTGGTCGCGATGGACTCGCTGATCCACTACGACGTGGCCGACGGGATTCGGGTCCTTGCCCGCCTCGCACCGCGGGTGCGCGGAAGCATGGTGTTTACCCATGCACCCAGCACCGTTCTGCTCGAAGTCATGCACGCCGCCGGCAAGCTTTTCCCCCGCAGTGACCGCGCTCCAGCGATCCAGCCGGTGAGCGGCGGTCGCCTGTCGCGACTCATGGACGCCGAGCGGGAACTGCGAGAGTGGCAGCGGGGTCGGGTCAGCCGTGTGAACTGCGGCTTCTATATATCCGAGGCCAGGGAGCTGATGCGGAGATGATCCTTTGATGCGTCTGAGTTCTATCTCCGAGAGGCTGCTTCCCTCCCGGGCGATCCTGGCGCTCGTCCCCTACGCGACGTCTGATACGGCGCAGTTGCCCGTCGGTCGCATCGCGCGGCTGGCCCTGTTCCAACTCTCCGTGGGTATGGCGGTGGTGCTGCTTACGGGCACGCTCAATCGCGTCATGGTTCTGGAACTCGCCCAGCCCGCCTGGCTGGTTTCCGTGATGGTGTCCCTGCCGCTTCTTTTTGCGCCGCTGCGCGCCCTGATCGGATTCCGCTCGGACAACCACCGATCCTTACTGGGGTGGCGTCGCGTGCCGTTCATCTGGACCGGCAGCATGATCCAGTTTGGCGGCCTGGCCATCATGCCTTTTGCACTGATCGTTCTGGCTGAACCAGCCGCGGGCCCGGCCTGGCTGGGTCCGACCGCCGCTGGCGTCGCGTTCTTCCTGGTGGGCGTGGGTATGCACACCACGCAGACGGCGGGTCTGGCACTGGCCACGGATCTGGCCAGCGATGAAAACCGGCCCGCCGTTGTATCTCTGCTGTACGTCATGCTGCTCATCGGCACCATCGGCAGCGCGCTGGCATTTTCGCTGCTCCTCGCCGACTTCAGCTACGTACGCCTGATCAAGATCATTCAGGGCGCTGCGGTACTGACGATGGTGCTGAACACCATTGCACTCTGGCGCCAGGAGAGTCTGAACCCCGCGCAGACCGATCCCCGCCGCGCGAGGCCAGGTTTTCGCGAATCCTGGTCTCTGTTTATTGCTGAGCACCGCGCCAAGCGACTCCTGCTGGCCATTGCTCTGGGCACGGCCGCGTTCAACATGCAGGACATCCTCCTGGAGCCCTATGGCGGCGAGGTCCTGGGCATGTCTGTGGCAGGTACGACAGGGCTGTCGGCCGTCTGGGGCAGCGGCATGCTCATCGCGTTTCTGCTGTCGGCACGACTGCTGTCGCGGGGATCGGATCCACTGCGTATCGCCGGTTATGGCATCGTGTGGGGGCTCTTTGCCTTTGCCGCGGTAATCGTCGCGGCCCCCGTGGCCTCTAAAGCTCTCTTCGTCACCGGCGCCGGCCTGATCGGCTTCGGTGGTGGCCTCTTCGCCATCGGTACGCTCGCCGCTGCGATGAAACTGGGCCGCAAGGAATCCAAAGGGCTCGCTCTTGGCGCCTGGGGCGCTGTCCAGGCGAGCGCCGCTGGTCTTGCCATTGCCCTCGGCGGCGCCGCCCGCGACGTGCTCGGACACATGGCCCTCGCCGGAAGCCTGGGGCCCACACTGAATGATCCGAGCGTCGCCTACAGCATGGTCTACCACTTTGAAATTTTACTCCTCGCCGCCGCCCTGATCGCTCTCGGACCGATCGTCGGCAGCGCGAGATCGTCCGATCATTCCTTTGACCTGCAGGATTTCCCAACCTGATCCCGACCGACCCACTCCAAGGAGGGTGAGCACCATGGAATTTGGCAATGTCACAAGCTACATCGATTTGCCGCAGTTACTGCTGTATCTGTTCTGGCTGTTTTTCTTTTCCCTCGTTGTGTACCTGCACAACGAAAGCAAGCGCGAGGGCTATCCTACGGTGGATTCGCACCAACCGAAGTATCGCGGTGGCACGCTATTCGGCCTTCCCAAACCGAAGACCTACACCCTGCCTCACGGACAGGGCACACGCGTCTCTCCGCGCCCCGATCCGCAATACGAGTTGAAAGCGGAGCAGCGCATCAAAGGCCCGGGCTATCCCCTTGAACCCACCGGCAACCCCATGCTCGATGGCATAGGCCCGGCGGCCTGGGCGACCCGTCCGGAAACGCCCGACCTCACGCACGACGAGGGATCACCGCGGATTATCCCGATGCGCGTGGCGCCGGACTGGAGCATTGAAGGCCGTGATCCGGATCCCCGCGGAAACACGATCTACGGCGTGGATGGAGAAGCCGGCGGCGTCGTCACGGACCTGTGGATTGACCTAAGCGAACCTCACATCCGCTACCTCGAAATTGATGCCGGTGGCCGGCGCGTCCTGATGCCGATGAACTTCGCACGAGTGAAGAAAAACGGAGACGTCGTCGCCAAGTCGATCTGTGGCCGCCACTTTGCCGACGCGCCGGGGACAGCCAATCCCGATTTTGTCACGCTGCAGGAAGAGGACAAGATTGGCGCTTACTACGGGGGTGGCTACCTCTATGCCCTCGAAGAGCGCGCGGAGCCGGTGCTATGAAGCACGACTACGACGACTACGACATGGAACCGGTGGAAGGTCTACCGGAGAAGCTGCCGAGCGGCGAAAGGCTCCTCTGGCAGGGCGCACCGAACGCCCGACTCATGGCGAGACGGATCTTTCACACCCGGGCTCTGACACTGTACTTCGCACTACTGATCTTTGGGCACGGCGTCTTCTCAGCGCACGACAGCACGTCGCTGGCGGAGATCGCCTCGTCGGCGGTGTGGATGCTCGCTCTCGCCGCGACGGCCTTGGCGATTCTCTATGGTCTTGCGATCGGCTACGCGAAAGCGACCGTGTACACCGTTACGACCGACCGAATCGTGATCCGCTTCGGACTGGCCATACCGCTGGTGATCAACATACCGATGCGACACGTTCATGCGGCTGATATGCGTACCTACGACGACGGCAGCGGCGACATCATGCTGAGGGTCGCCCGCCACAAGGCCGTGTCCTACGTCGTCCTTTGGCCGAACGTGAGGCCCTGGAGCATGCTGCGTGCGGAGCCCGCGCTGCGCTGCCTGGTCAACGTAGAGCAGGCCGCGAGAGCGATCGCCAGCGCCGCGCCCACGCAGGCACAGCACAGCGCCACCGATCAGCGCGGTCCATCGTCGCTGGATCCGAGGGTCGCGCCAGGCGCGGCGGTTCCGGGCTGATCACTCACTAACAGGGGGAAGTGATGGAAGCGATGAGCAATACACCGTGTCGGAACGAGCGGTACCAGCAAACCAGTGCGAATATGCGCTACCTGGGCATTCTTGTGCTCATCGCGCTGGTGGCCACGCTCACCGCGCGTCTTACCGGCTACAAACCTCAGAGCGTTGCTCCGAGTCCTGTCGTCGAAACGCGGCTGCTCGTGTTCACGGATGTGAGTAGAGGCGTTATCGAAATTTCTGATGACGATGACGGAGAACTATTGCTGCGCATCGGTCCCGGAGAGGAGGCATTCCTTCGCTCCGTCGTGCGCGGCCTGGCGCGGCAGCGCCGTGCGATCATGGACCGGCGGGACATACCGTTCGTCCTCGAACGTCTGGCGGATGGGCGCCTGGTCATCTCGGATGCGGTGAGCGGCGAGAGAATCCAGCTCAACGCCTTCGGTGCCCCGAACCTGGCTGTCTTCTACAAGTTGCTAAGAAGCGGACCTAGCAACGACCGCCAGGTGGCGCGGGCGATTTCAGCCCAGTGATCGACTACGTACTGGCGCTCGCCACCGTCACCCTCGCCTGGTGGCTCAGTACCGGTATCGTCCTGTTTCTTAATCGGCAGCTAACCGGGCTCAGACAGCTTAGCTTGCTCGCAGTCACCCTACTGGCCGTATTAAGCCTGCTCTACCTTCCCGTTCGGTCCCATGACCGCAGCGCGATGGGTGCACTCCTGGGCTTCGGCCAAGGTCTCGTTCTTTGGGCGTGGCTCGAAATGACTTACCTGATGGGTATCGTTACCGGGCCACGTAAGCTCCCCTGTCCCGATAGCGCAAGCACGTCTCAACGATTCTGGCTGGGCCTTCAAACCAGTATTTATCACGAGATGTTGGTGGTTGCGCTGGTTCTTACAACGGCATTGCTTACTTCCGGGGGCGAGAACAAGGTCGCCTTCACCACATGCACAGCGCTCTGGCTGATGCGCTGGAGTGCAAAGCTGAACCTTTTCCTGGGTATCCGAAATTACAACAGCGATTGGTTCCCACCCTCGCTCGCGTACCTCGACAGCTATACGCGACGCAAACCGATGAACCTGCTCTTTCCTGTGTCGGTGACTGCGGGAACAGCAGCGGCGGTCTGGCTCCTGGTTACCGCGATGCTCACTGCGGATCCATTCTTGAGATCGGCAAATCTTCTGGTCAGCGCGCTTTTGAGCCTGGCGGTGCTTGAGCACTGGTTCCTCGTCTACCCCTTCGGTGAATCAGCGCTGTGGTCCTGGGCACTCAATCCTCAAAAGCCGGGCTCGGAAATAGCCAAGAATGTGCACCACCTTCCAGTGACGAGGGTCGAAAGACGGGCCAGAACCCCGTAGTTGATTCGGATCCTGTTTGCTGACGTTAACAAGCATTAATCGCTTGATTATGCTTGACCCTCTACCCCGACACCGCTATTTTGCTGGTAGCACCCTGATGAATGCCCCGCTGTCTGGCGTTGTATAGGCTCGTCAGTTGGCCTGACCCCCTGATATGCGCCGCGACGGCGCCTTAACGGTAGGCCCAGGCGACCTGGCCAGGCAGACGATCGAAGCGGTTCACAGGACGTGCCGGGGGAAGTCGCAATGACAGCCAAACGCGACAGCGGCGGGCGCACACACCCGCGAGAAATGTCAAATGACCAGCGGAGCGAGCAAAAAGCTGAGCCTCGCATCGGTACCAATCCGCAGCAAGTCGCCAGTGCCGCGCCCGGCATCATCGCCGGAAGCCGCGAACGAACCCCTCGTCAGGATTCCGTATTGCTGGCCGGGCATCCTCTTGGAGCGGGCAGCGAGCAAATTGACGTGGGTGAATACGAGAACGCGCTAAAAATTGAGCGCGCGGCAGACGATCAACGCCTGTCGCTGTATGTACACATACCCTTCTGCCCCTCGCGATGCCTTACCTGTGACCATCAGACAAGCGTCAGCCACGATGGCCGGCAGATAGACCGCTATCTGGACTCTCTCGAACGAGAGATAGGCCTGATTACAGCGCATCTGGGCAATGGCCCTGAACTCCAGCAGCTGCACCTGGGTGGGGGCACACCCAATTACCTGTCCGATGTGCAGCTGGTGCGCCTCATCGACATCATCGAACGCAGCTTCACGCTTTGCGACGACACGGAAACGTCTCTCGAAGTGAACGCCCATCGTGCCTCTCTTTCCCAGTTGAGCCTGCTGCACGGTCTCGGCTTTCGCTCTCTGAATCTTGAGCTCCGCGATCTCGACCCGAACGTGCAGGAGGCCCTGGGTCGGCGGCAGTCTTTCAACGTTGTTCGCGATGTTGTGGAGAATGCACGACGGGTTGGTTTCGAGCGGATCTCGACCGATCTGGTATACGGACTCCCGCGCCAGAACGTGGCGTCGATTCGTGCCACGATCGACAAACTGATCGGTCTTGAGCCTGATCGGATTTCCTGCTTTACCTATTCGCGCCGGCCGGATTCCTTCCAACACCAGTGCGCCGTGGACTATCGCCAGTTGCCCTCGCTGGGCGACAAAGTAGCGATCTTCAGCCGCATCGTGGACGGACTTGAAGAGGCGGGCTACGAGTGGGTTGGCCTGGATTGCTTCGCGCGGTCGAATGATCCGATCACCGAAGCACATAAGAGCGGCGAGCTGCATCGTAACTGGATCGGGTACACGAACAAGTCCGGACGCAATCTGTTGGGCCTGGGAAGCAGCGCCACCACCGATCTCTCAACGATCTGCGTGCGCAACCACCCCTCAATCGAGACCTGGCGCGAAACGCTTGAACGTGGCGAGCTGCCGGTAAGCAGCGGCATGCGGCTGACGCCGGAGCGCCGGTCACTGCGCCACGCGCTTTCAGACCTGATGTGCAATCTTCATCACGGCAACGCCGCTCCCTTCGAATCCGTCGACGGTGATGATGCAACGTCTCCGCTACACGCCCTGCAGGAAGACGGCTTCGTAGAAGTCGGCGCGGACGGCATCGCGATCACCGAGACCGGTCGCTACGCGCTGCATCAGCTCTGGGGAGATGCGTCGCCCTCCTACCGCTGGAACAGTCTCATCTAAGCGGGTAAGCGGGTCTAGGGAGTGCGTACCTCCGGCACAGCGTCGGCATAAACGGCGCGAATCCCGATAAACGGTAGGGGCTGCTGCATCCTGGGCCTGCCGCTGCCTTTTGTAGCCGTCTCTTGCACTCGTCTGTCCCTGTCTGATTGCGTCCCCTAGCCCGTAAACAATCACAAGGGACGCGCACAAGGGACGCGTCCGCCGGCCCGAGATACCTGAGGCTCGATCTATCAACCAGTGGATTGCCTTGCTTTCGCTGGCGAATCACGCGTCGACGTTTTAGGCTAGCGCTATTGCCTTAGCCTAGTCCGGTCCTAAACCAGGTGAGCCCGGTTCTTACGCAAGCCATCTTCGCAGAAACCGTGGTTCGCGGCGGTGCCTGCGCGCTCTTGCTTATCATGGTGGCACGTCTTGTTCGCCCTTCTTCGGGTTCCCGTATTCCGGCCCTTGCTTCGGTATTCGCCCCGGGAACGATCGCGTACACGATTTTTCGTTCGTCGGTGTATCACGTGATGGACTATCCCCTGATCCTCTTCCTGGCGGTGTTTTCCACGCTGAATACGGTGTTTTTCTGGTGGCTTGTCATAGCCATGTGCAGCACCCAATTCCATTGGACCCCGATACGGCTGCTGCCCGCCGCTTTCATGCTGGCGCTGGTTTTCTGCAGAGCTATCGACCTTCCGGTGGTTGATGGCGACTACGACAACCTGATGTACCTCCTGCTCATACTCTCGATGATGGGGCACGCGATGTTCGTGTCGCTTTCCCACTACCGCGACGATCCCGTCGATCCGAAACGATTGTTTCAGTTGCTGTTTGTTCTGGTCGTTGGCACGACAGCGATCGTGAGCGCCGCTCTTGAGACCTACATGCTCGTCACCGAGACGCAGCTCCGGCTGTTCGTCCTTGAAGGAGTGGTTATCCTTATTTTGTGTCTGCTGTGCTACCCGTTCGTCTGTGGATTCGCGCCTGCGCTGCGTCTGGCATCCCCGGAGGGCGCTGTGCTCGCGCCGGAGCGGCACGAGGAAGAACCGGCCTATATGCTTAACCGAGTGAAGGCTCTGCTGAAGTCCGGCGCTTACCGGGAAAGCGGCCTCACCGTTGTCCAGATGGCGGATCGGCTTGCTTTGCCCGAGTACCGCCTGCGCCGGCTGGTCACCAGGCAGCTCGGCTACAGGAACTTCAACGCCTGCCTCAATGCCTATCGCGTTGACGAAGCGCGCCGCATACTGGAAGATCCGACGCAGCTCCGGCGCCAGATCGGGCTCATCGCGGACGAGCTGGGCTACGGCTCCGTCGCGACCTTCAACCGCGCCTTCAAGGAAGCGACGGGCAGTACGCCGAGCAGCTTCAGAAAAGCGGCCATGGCGCAGAAAACCGATCCGCAAAGATGAAGCGGAGCAAGCGGGTCCTGCACCTCGCAGAGTGCTTCAAACCGAGTACCGGGGCGATCAGACAGACGGGTGCCCACGCCGTTTTTGCGGTGAGGTCATGGTCACATCTCGGCCCTCAGCAGCTCCATCGAGCCATCGTTTCCCCGGAGTCCTACGTCCCACGCGCAAAAGAAACGTGAAAATTCGACGAATTGCAGTTTTCGACAAGAATTTCGAGATTTTGCGTAAATAAAAATCAGAATCATTTGCACCAAGCAGCGATTGATGTCGTAACCCCAGCTGACGTGCCGCCTCCGAGCGTGCTTCAGCAAAATAGGGAACGACGCCTCCATGAAAAATTCACAACGCCGCGGCGAGATCGCCATCTTTACGACAGCCTTGCTGGGAGGCTCAACACTGTGTGCGACATTGCAGGTATATGCGCAATCACCGCGTCTCGAGACGTCCGCGGACGGCCCGGCCCTGGAAACGGTGCTCGTAACGGCGCCGCGCAGCGAGGCGGTGACGCTCTTCGACAATCTCGATCTGCAAAAGGACCGCGGTACTTCGGGCATCGAGTACGCGCTGCGCCGAGCTCCCAACATCAACGTTCTCGGAACGCAAAACGGCTTCATCAACATCCGTGGTGAAAACGCGGAGGGCGCCGGCAATTCGGCTCTCGGGATCATTCCGGGTCGCCTGGTGCCCACGCCGGTAACGGTCGATCGGCGACCACTGGCCTACGGTGAGATCACCTTTGGCACCAGTTCTGTCTACGACCTCGACTACCTCGAGGTGGTTCGGGGCCCGCAGACCACCGGCGGCGGTATCAATGGCGCCATGGGAGCGGTCAACGTTGTCACGCGGGACCCAGGAGCCGAGCGCGAGGCCGAAATCCTGGCCGAGTACGGTACCTTCGATCAGCGCCAGATCGCTGGCTTTGTCTCGGGCCCGCTGATTGCTGGTGAACTTTTCGGCAGACTCAGCGTCGACTATAACGAACGCGATACCTATCTGAATTACACCAATCCCTCGGCCCGGAGCCCACGACAAAACCTGTTCTTCGACCAGACCACGGTTCGCGCAAAGCTGGTCTGGTCGCCGGACTCCATGGACGATCTGAGGGTCGAAACGTCCTACTCGTTCACCGACTCCGCCGGCCCCCAAACGGAAAATGTTACGGACGGGCCGGATACGAATTTCGAACGCAACAGCAGCAATGTCGCGTCGTTCTTCAATGAAGCGCAATCCGTCTACCTCGATATCGACTACACGCTTTCCGACAATCTGGCGTTCAATAATCATCTGACTGCCGCCACCTCCGATCTGGCGCGCAGAAGCGGCAACGGGTCCTTCCGGCTGGACCAGGAAACCGATGATGTGCAAAACGAGGCGCGATTCGACTACGAATCGGAGGACGGGCGGTTCCAGTTTTCGCCAGGGATCATCGCAAGACGCCAGTCGGTCGACATGGATTGGGACTACTTTGGACCTACGATCCTGGACGATGAGCGCACAAGCCTGGGCGTCTACGGCGAGGCCAGCTACGAACTGTTTCCGGGCTTCCGGGCGACTGCGGGACTCCGCTATCAATACGAAGCGCAGGAAAGACAGGGCGTTCTCGCCGACGACCCGATGTCGAATCCGACGCCCATCGACTACGACGAGAGTTTCGACACCGTCCTGCCCCGCCTGGGGATCAGCTACGACCTTTCCGACACCGTGAGCCTCGGTGCTTTCGTCGCTCAGGGCTTTACGCCCGGGGGCTTTGGTTTTTCGCGGCCGCCCGCCGACGGCGGACGCGGGGATGGCGAGACTCCCTTTGCCTTGCCTGAGTTCGACGAGGAGCTACGCACTACCTACGAAGCCTTCCTGAGGTCGCTGTTCCTGGATGGCCGCCTCGAAGTGCTCGTAAACGTTTTTTTTAACGACATCGACGACATACAGCTCCGCGAAAGCGTTGAGATCGGCGAGGGTCTGTTCGCCTCAATCATCGTCAATGCTCAGGAGGGCCAGACCTACGGCTTGGAAATCGCGACCAGCTACAGCGCCAACAGCTGGCTGGACCTGGCGGGCTCCCTGGGCCTGCTCGAG
Organism: Pseudomonadota bacterium; assembly: GCA_038748515.1. Classification (GTDB taxonomy): domain Bacteria; phylum Pseudomonadota; class Gammaproteobacteria; order Pseudomonadales; family Halieaceae; genus Congregibacter. The sequence continues at coordinate 98,506 of JBCDIW010000016.1, read as the reverse complement.
ACGGAGATCACCGAGTTTTCTCAGGCGCCGACTATCGAAGGCAACGAACTTGAGCGGGCGCCGGGGGTAACCGCAAATTTCGGCATCGACGTCACGCCCAGCGACCGCCTCTCGCTGGGAGCCTCGGTCAGCTATACCGGTGGCTACTTCAGCGCCTTCAACAACCTGCCCCTGGAAGAAACCAACGCGAGAACGCTCGTCGATCTCCGCGCCAGCTATCTGGTCACGGACAGGGTCGAACTCTATGGCGTTGCCAACAACATCTTTGACGAGACCGAGCTGACCGAGCTTTTCGGCGGGGCGCGCTTCGGTTCCAGCATCAAACCGCAGGAATTCGTGGTGGGTATACGGGCTTCCTTCTGAGCCGGTCTTTCCTCGGAGCCCGCCTTACACCATCGGCCACAAGCGACGAATTCTTCAGATCGATAGCGGGGCTGTTTCCATGCACTCCCCGGACCCCAGCGAGGGGCCATCGACGCGCGACCGGCGCGGGTCGGTGCCGCGCAATCTGCCCCAGGCGGAATGCGCCGTGCTCTACCGCCGATCCCCGAAAGGAAACTGAGAACTTCGCGCCAAAGTGATCACTCTTGCTCAGATTGCCGTATGAGAATAAATCTCATTAATATAGTACGGCCGGGCGTAAGGTGATTTCTGTACGCCGACATCGACATGGCGTTGATTGGGGAACGGTAGCCACGCTTGGGCGCGGTGCCTGGCGTTCGTTGGTTGTGTTCGCCGGTGGTTACTTCATCGTCAATGGACTCGTGGGCTGGGGTGCGCGTGCACTCCAGGTGGTAAACATGTCGGTATCGGAGAGCTTCCTGCTGATGCTCATGCTCGGCGTGCTTCTATACCTGGGGCTTCTTGTGTGGGGATTCAGCGACCGCAATCTCGCCCGCGTATCGATCGTCAATCTGTGCGGTGCAGCACTGATGTTGTTTCTGTAAATCGTGAGTGGTCTCAAGAGAGCCGATGAAACAGTTCCGAATATCCATGCAACACCTCCACACCTGGGCAGGCCTGCTCCTGGGCAGCATCCTGTTCGTCATTTTCTGGACCGGATCGCTCAGCGTCTTTGACGCTGAGATTGATCGCTGGACAAATCCGGCCACCCGACTGTCGTACGAGGCCACTGCCTGGGACTATGATGCCCTCTATGATCAGGCACTTATCGAAGTGCCCGACGCCAGGACCCTGATCTACATCCTGCCCAACGAGCGTCGCCCCGTATTTCGCCTCCTCGTTATCGGTGAGGACGGACGAACAACGCTGCAGCTGAATCCCGATACCCTGCAGCCGCTGCCCGAAAACGTCTCCCTGGGTGGGACCGGATTTTTCTTTCCGTTCCACTACCGACTGCATCTGCGCTGGAACTCGCTGGGCTACTGGCTGGTTGGCCTGGCGTCGATGGCGATGCTGGCGTTGCTGGTCTCAGGCCTGTTTATCCATCGGAAGCTGGTCGCCGACTTCTTTACGCTAAGGTATTCGAACTCAAGCGGCCGCCGCATTCTCGATCTCCACAACCTTTCGTCGATGATCGCGCTGCCGTTTCACTTTCTGCTGCCGCTCACGGGAATTTTCATTTTTTATGGGATCTACTTTCCCGATGCGCTCGACACGGCAACTCGAAGCGACAAGCCCGCGTTTTTTTCCGAAGCCCTCGGATCGCTGACGCGCCCCGAATCCGGCGAAGCGGCGGCCCAGGCATCCATCAACGAACTCGTTACCAGGGCTGAACGCCTCTGGGAAAACGACGGCGGAGAAGCGGCAAAGGCCCAGCTCATCTTCGTATCCAATGTGGGGGATCGAAACGCCGTTGTCCGCATTACCGAGAGTTTTCCAAAGGATGGGTTTTCCATGCGTCGCCGCGTGACCAGCTTCGACGGCAGCGACGGCACGCTGCTAAGCAATCACAACCCTGGCCCCGTGCGCTCCGTCCACGCCTGGCTAAGCGGCCTCCACTTCGTGCAGTTGGAGAGCTGGGCGCTGCGCTGGCTCTACTTTGGCGCTGGACTGCTGGGCTGCGTGATGATCGCGACGGGATTCCAATTCTGGGTTGCCGCGCGCAAGCGGCGACTCCCTCGGCAGGCAAGACTGGTGGACGGGATCGCATCTGCGAGTGTTATCGGCGTCGTGCTTGCCAGCGGCGCCTTTCTTATTGCCAATCGCCTGCTTCCCGCAGAACTCGAGCTGCTTGGGCAGAGTCGAAAGGCGCTTGAGGTGTGGGTTTTCGTCATCGTGTGGACGCTATTCGGTGCTTACGCCGCCAGGTCACCCGATGCTGGCTGGCGCACGGGAACCATCGCCTGTGCCGGAATGGCGATTTTCGCCGTGCTTCTGAATCAGGTGACGACGGGCAATGGCCTTTGGCCTCCCAGTGCCGCCCAGTCGCCCGTTGTCGCCGTAATGGACCTGACCCTGCTCGGCAGCGCTGCGCTGTGTCTGGCCCTCACGGTGCGGCGCGAGCGTCGCGCCGATCTCGCGTTGAGCCAGCCGGCCTAGGGGGCGGGCACGACCGTGCTCATCGTGGCTTTCGCGTGTGCCTTTCTGGGCTGCATGGCGCTCGCCGCGAGTCAAAAAACTCAGCGGCGCTATCTGGGTACATGCACCGCGGGAGTCGCGCTGATCCTGGCGCTCCGCTCTGTGGGCGCCCTATTCGTAGCGGCGGTCTTTGGACTGGCTGTCCTCCGCGATGGGGCGGGCGTTGGCAGCGTCATGGGGATGCTCTTGCTCACGGCGGCGTCTCTTTGTGTCGCCCTCGTCATCCGCCGACGCCGGCACAAACTGCACCATCGGCACTGATCGACGGGACAACGACGCGACCAGGGACGGCCTTCGGCGCGAGTGTCAGCGGTTGAGGTGGTCGGTAGGCTGCGTACGGGTCATCGCATCGTTTTATCGCAGCGCGCAGACAGCGACATCGCTCAGGTCGACCACCGGCAGGGTCAGTATCCCATCCAGTACAGGATGCCACCGATGCAAAGAGCCGGAACGGTACTGTACAGCGTTGCATAGAGCGCCGCCTTCGGGGCCAGAGCCAGCGCGGGAAACAGCGCATCACCATCATTGCTGATCGCGTTTGCAACCTGTGCCGATAGGGGCGCCACACCGTTCAGGTAAAGCGTGGTCACGATTATCTGCGGCCCACAGCCGGGTACCAATCCAATAAGAGCGGCAATCACAACGCTGAGCCAGCCAAAGCTGCGGAACAGGACTCCCAGGTCGAGATGAGTGAAATACACCAGGAGTTCAAAACTCAGAAACCCGAGGGCAACCCAGACCGACACAAAACTGGTCTCGGCGACAAACAGCTCTTGAACGGAGCGGTTGCTGCTGCAATTCAAAAACCGAGCGGTCCAGGAGTCCAGCGGCTGACTCAGCCAGATCACGATGCACAGAAGTGTTCCCGCGAAACCAAAGTATTTGACTGGATCGTATTTTCCAAACTCACCAAACCAGGCGTTGGCCTCCAGTTGCAGCGCGCCGGCGATGCCAAGGATCAGACCCGGAACGAGGAGTACGGTGAAGAGCGTGGTAAGGGACTGCGGCACGGTACCGACTTCGGGCTGACTTGGGCGCCGCGCGGCAGCGGCATTGCTGCGAGGCGGGACGCGGTGAGCCGCGTTTACAACGAATCCCATCAAGACACCGCAGAGAAGACTGAGCCCGTACACGAATACCGCTGTTTTCGGCTCTCGGGCAAGGAGGAGAAAAGCCGCGTCCCCCATGGTGGCAACCAGTACAGCGACGAGGGCGCCAAAGCTTGCCGAACCACTCACGAACCGCGTCACTACGATGATTGCGCCACCGCAGCCCGGCAACGCTCCCAGCAATGCGGCCAGAGGAATCTCGCTTACCGAATGCCGATCAATGCTCGCGAGGACGCGTGCTTTATGGCGTCGCTCCATTCCATAGAAGCCCGCCAGGGTAATGGCAACGAACACCGCTACGCCCAGGAAGGCGTCGGCGAAGGTGGAGACTACGAGATCGAAGGCGATGGGATCCAGGAACGCAAGGGCGACCATGGCGAGAGCGAACGCGCCCATACGCCGTTGCCCCGAGGCGACCTGACCATAAGTAAATGCGGCGCCTCGATTCGCCAGGAAAGATGTTCTACTGCGGGACCCGGTGGTCATCTGCCGCTAACTCATCTCCCGAGAGCGCGCCATGGTCCCAGCGCGCATCTGCCCGAGCGTTTCCGCATGAACGAGATTGTCCTGAAGATTCCGAAAAGCGACGTCAAAGAGCCGGTAGTCGCCATCGAGCGCCTTGTGGCAGATCTGCGTGTAGGCGCGTACCGACAATCGTTCAAGGCGCTCAATCTCGGCAAGCACCTGATCGAACTCAAGGGCCTCCGGGTCGCGGAGCGCATACGATGCCTCGGCCGCTGCCATCGCTACGTCGAGCGGGAGCAGACCTTTCAGATCCTCCAGATGTCCACGATCTTCCTGTCCCGCCTGCTCGATGGCGGAAGCCATGGACGCTGGCAAGCGCAGCTCTGATCTCAAAATAGCCTTGTACAACGCGTGAGTACGCGACTCCGCCGTGAGCAACCGCAGGAGCAGCGTCACCTGATCGGGCAACACCGAATCGGGCTCCAGACGGTCGGTCATCTCAGTGGTCATCACTGTTGTCGACCTTGGCCAGGATTGCATTGGATCTGACACTTACGGTCATTAGAAGTGCGCCCACGAGAATGAGGCTCACGGCTGCTGCGGCAAGGATTGTTCGGCCCAAAACTTCGGGAACGCCAATGATCAGCACCACGTTCGCAAGGAGGACGATTCCTGCCACCGGTAACACGGCTAGCTTCGCCTGCGCGGTTTTCCCGGCGATGAACATCGCCAGCGGCAGTGCCGTCGCGTTCAGGACACCGATGTAAGCCGCGCTGTGTGAAAGACCGCCCAGGTCGCCGAGGAGCGATGTGGACGTAATCGCAAGGAACATCCCAAGGAATAGAAGTACCGACAGAGGTAAAAAAATGAGGGTTCCTTTGTAGACGCGACGCATGATTTGGCTCCGCTGGTCATCGGTCTCAGGCGCGCCCGCGGGCCGGCTCAACGAGCTGACGTTAAACGCGGGCTCTCAAACGATAATCATAATCATTCAGGTTAATTAAGTCGAGCGTTGGCGTCATATTCACGCGGCGCGCAGGAACCGAGTTTGACGGGTATACGGGCGTCGGTGATCCGCTAGGAACGGCGACCGGTCACGATGTGAGCGGCCGCGTCAACCATAACGACGCCTCCGTCTTCAAACGGGCTCAGGGCCGTGCCAAGGCGGCAAAGGACCCGGGATCGCTTCTCGGCATCGTCACCGAGAAGTCCACCAACGGAAAATGCAGACAGGGCGAAAGCTGCCGCTTCTCTGGCATTTACGCCCCCTCCAAGGGGGAGCCGCCCCGTCCAGGTCTGGAAGCTGACTCCAGTGAAACCACTGTCCTCCAGGAGCTCAACGAATAGATCTGCCCGGGCGTACCGGAACTGCCCCGGCGCATCGCGCTTGGATGCCGGCAGCGTCACTTCCGTGGCGACAGCCTCCCGAACGATTTGCATCCAGCGGTTCCAGACAGCGGGGGCCCAAACCGCGAAGGCGAAGCGGCCTTCGGGAGTCAACCAGCTAGCCAGGGCGGAAAACGTATCCCGAGGTGCTTCGAAGAACATTGTGCCGAAGCGCGAGCAGAGTCGATCGTAAGCCACAGCGGCGGGATCGGTGCTCTCCAGATTCCTGCGGTAGAAAACCAGCCGCTGGTCGTGGCCCTGTGCTCGCGCGTACTCGATGTTTGCCGCGGAAATATCGATGCCATGAATGCATGTGGCGTTCGGGGACCGGGCAGCCAGGGCACGGGTCGTCGCGCCACCGCCACAACCCAGGTCCGCAATACAGCGGGCCGATGAGAGATCGAGAGCAGCGAGGAGTGGCTCGTCGATCGGCGCCAGCATGGCTTCCATCGCCGCCAGCTTATGCACCCATTTGTCCCCGCGGGAGCCGGCCCAGTCCGAACTGCTTGATCCCATAATCGGGTCAAGGCCAAATGATGCGGGGACTGATCACGCTGTGTCCGAGCGCCGGCGCTGAGCGGGATTCGTCCACAAAAAAACCCGATCGCAGGTCGCGACCGGGTTTCGGGTGGCGGCTTATGGTGCGCCGCACGGGTGCGTAAGCACCGTCGGGATCAGCCCCATCAAGCCAGCAACAATCCCATGACTCCGGCGCGGTCGCCGACCAGGCCGGGGTGGGATCGCTTACTGCACGTTGGCCAGCGCCGTCGTGAGACGATCCTTGTTCATCATGAAGCCTGCTGCCGTGCTTACGGCGGCTTCTTTCGCGGCGTCCAGATTGACCGCGTCGCCCACTTGAATCACCCCGGACATACCCATGACCACGTGGGGAGCGCAAATGTAGAGGTACACGCCTTCTACCGACATCTCCACGCGGTATTCGGCGTCTGGTGAACTGGTCCAGCTCTCCGCGCCATCGGGAACAAACGAAGACTGGACGTTGTGACCACCCGGCTGGGTAGGCTCGAAAACGACGGTGTCACCGACGTCCACCTTCAAATAGGCAGGTTCAAACACCATGGTTCCCGAGGGGCCCTGATTCAACATCTTGATAACGTGCTCGGCGGCTCCGGCTGGCCCCGCCGTAGCCAGAGCCAGGGCGCCCAGGACAGCGGCCATGGGGCCGATCGCGGTGTTTTTGGCGTTAGTGGCTAGCCCTTGGGACAGCTTATTCTTCATCACATTTATACTCCTAGTACTCCTAGTGGTTTGTGCCATTCCGTGGGGCCGGACTGGCGGTCGCTTTATTTTGACCGTCAACGGCCGTTCCCGTTCAACTAAACGGCGACGATTCTAGCGCAAATACATACGCACTGACCTACTGCATCGATTAACGTCCAGAAGCTGTACGACCGCGTTTCGCGTTCGAAGTGCGCAGGTCCAAGGCCTCTGCGAGGGAGAATTTGCTTGGACTCCTGCCTCCGGCGCATCAGGCTTGGCGCCATTGCCAGGGTGGAACCGGGTTAAGCCCCTGCCAGAGTCCACGCTGGTCGCTCTGCGCGCGCTGCTCGAGCGAGTCGTAGTCTGCACCGCAGCCCCAACTCTGGCTCCCCCAGGCAAAGCCGTCCTCGATCATGCGCCGTGCGATGTCACTGCCCTCGGTGCTTACAATGCTGGCGACGGGCAGGTCGTACACATCGGAATCACTCAACTCAACGGTGACGAAGCGCCCATCGATCAAGCGCGCTAAATGTCTCCGCGACTCCAGCCAGTAACTTTGGCCTCGCTCGGGTGCATCAATACAGTCGATGCGTATTCGAACAACGCCAGAGCCAGGGGCCCGGATGTCCATCATATCGCCGGTCACCACGCGCACGACCTTATGCGTGCCCGGTGCGGCGGGAAAGCCATCACCGCGCAGCGATCGGGTCCGTTCCAGTTCCTTTGCGACGCGTGTTTCGAACACCGGCGATGAATCAAAACTTGCGATCAGCGACATTAAGAAAAGCGGCAAGGCGAAAAACAGGAGCCCGAAAACAATGGCTCGGCGTCTCAAGTATGACGTTGCTGAAACGACCTTTCGTCGTTTTTTGCGCTCGGTCATCTTGCCACCTCGCGTCGCTAGGGATTTCGCTTAAGTCTAACGCTCACCGCACGGCTGAGCTGTCGCCGCACTCTCGGTGAGGGTCCCGAGTTCACGGGGAAACCACGGCGCCCGTGTCTGGAATGGCATTAAGAAATCGATCAAAGGCCAGTTTGCGTGGGCCGCGCAAGAGCGCCCACTCCTTTCGGAACCACGGCGTCAGATCCGGGCGCTGCTCCCGCATCATCGCGTCCACTTCATCGCAGTCGACCCAGGTCATTTCAGAGATTTCCTGCGGATGCGCGGCCACGCTTGAGCGCTCATTAAGCAGCGCTACGAAAACGTGACACAGCTCGTGCTCGCTGCCGATATCGGCGTAGCGGGCGTGATATTCGAAGGCGCACAGGCGCTGAAGCCTGGCCGCCTCGCAACCAAGCTCTTCCCATAGTCGGCGGTTAACGGAGGCTGTCAGTTGCTCGCCGCGACGAGGATGACTGCAGCAACTGTTTGTCCAGTATCCAGGCCATAGTGGTTTGAGAGCACTGCGCCGGTGCAGCAGAAGGCGCTGCCGAGAATCGAACAGAAAAACAGAGAACGCCCGATGCAGCATTCCATCGCCAGCGTGCGCGCGCAGTTTGCTCGCGTGGCCTAACACGCAGTCGTTGCTGTCGACCAGAATAAGCTCTTCGCTGGGGGAGGACACAGCGGGCAGGCCGGGCAGACGGTTCTTGGTTTTCATCTCTACGTCAAACCCCCAAAAACAGGCTCATAGCTTCGCTACGAAGGTCGGTGACCCGTCAGAATAAAGCTGTGCCCGCGGCCGGGGGAGACCGCGGACACAGAAAGTGCATTGCCCGATGCGCTAGCTGCGCGAGGAGGGCAGTGCTTCCATGTGCTGGGCCGGAGCAGCACCTGACATCGAACTACCTTCGATCCAGTTGTACTTCTCCGTCGCCAGCACCACGAAATGGATAAAGATCGCGAGCGTAAACAAGAAGATGGCGTTCGCCACCAGCAGTCTACGAGGATCGAAGATCATCCAGATCTTGTGCATCTTGATTCTCCTTTGTCATGGGCATCCCGATGCTTCCGGTTTGCCCGTTAGTGTCAGTAACCCGCCCTTAGAACCAGGGTCTCCAGGACCAAACCAGAAGGTGGGCCACCACCGCTACTGCGGTAAATCCAAGGAAGCTCTTCACGTACAAGGCGTGAAACTCCCTTGCGGCACCTTCGGAAAGTCCGGTCAGGCTGCTGCTATCGTCCATGGTGTTGTTCTCCCATGTCAGTTTGAAGTTCCCCGGATCTCTCGAGATGACCAGGGGGCCAAACAGCGCCGTAAAAACCTCGTTCAGGCTCTAACAGACACTGCACCCGCAATCCGCCCGGAAGCAGATACACAGATTCTTTAAGCGACGCGTCGAGTCTCGCGAACTTCCCGCTGAGATGCGCTCGGCCGCCGTTTTTGTTGATTCCCTACGTTCCGATGAAGCGACCTGGAAGTGCCATCCCCGCTGCGGGTGACGCACTCCCAAGACGTCCCAGCGCCATCAGCGCCCGGGCCATAAAGAACCAACCCTAGCCGCCCAGCACCCCGTGCTTAACAGCCCAGAGGTACCAGTTATCGACGACTGTCCCCGTGATCAGAATTCCGATGCCACCAGTGATCACCGTGAGGATGGCGAACCACCATGCCCACCGGTGTATGGACTCCATGCTGGCGTTGAAACCCATCGTCCAGCGCCAGAACAGTGCGGCACGCTCCGAAGCCGTTCCGCGATCAGTGATCTGGTCGATCTCCCGATCACCGCCGTAGCGGCTGACGGCTAGAATCGTCGCACCGTGCATGGCAAACAGCAGTGCCGATCCATAGAGAAATGCGATCGATAGCATGTGGAAGGGATTCCAGAAGAGGTTGCCGTATCTCAACGAGAATAGGTTCGTCCAATCGAGGTGCGGGAAAATCCCAAAGGGCACGGCCTCGCTCCAGGTACCCATGAGCACCGGACGGATGAAACCCAGTACCAGGTATAACCAGATCGCGCTTGCGAACGCCCAGGTTAAATGCTGACCCATGCCAAGAGCCTTGGATCGGCGATAGGTACGGATCAGCCACAGGATTATGGACAGGGTCAGGAAGAACCCGGCCATGAGGTACCAGCCTCCCTCCGCGAGAGGCGGAATAGACAAACCGTACTGTGGCCCAGGTGGCTCAAGGGCAAGCCAGGGCAAACGCCTGATGAACTCAATCGCATCAAAGTTCACCGACGCCAGCATGTTCAATCCCATGATCACGATGGAGATCGTGCCCGTGAAGATCGAGGCAAGCCCCAGTGTTCCAAGGTACAAGGGACCAAGCTGCGCATCGCCGAATTTACCAAGCCAGTAGCTGTCCACTGGCTTTCCCGTGCGCTCTTCCGTATCTACGCCAATCGGCACACCAGGATAGTGCGGACCGCGGATCTGGACTTGCGTAAAAATGTTCTGATATTCGATACCCATCTTTTTTACTCCCTAAGACCAGATCGGCAGTTCAAGCCACCAGTTCCACCACTCCGGCCAGCCTCTATCCCAGACCGGTCCGCTGATCACGATGCATACGGCACTCCAGAATCCAGCGGAGAGCGCGAGGAACAGCCCCAGGCGGTGGATACCGAGGGCGCCGATGGAATAGCCGATATCGTCACGGAAAAATGTATTTTCATGCTCGCCCGTTTTGACTTCCTTGCTGTCCTTAGGAGGGTTGGTGACCGCCAGAATCAGCGATCCGTGCATCGCCAAAGCCAGGCAATTCGTGAAGAAGAACGTGATTGCGATCATATGTGCGGGGTTGTAGTGGAAGTTCACATAGGAATACCCCACGTTATTCACCCACTGAAGATGCGTCATGATTCCGTAGGGGAAGCCGTGACCCCAGGCGCCCATTAACCAGGGCCTGATGACATTGAGCGTTACGAAGGCGAAGATCGCCACGGCAAACGCGAAGGGCACATGGAGACCTATACCCAGCTTGCGTGAAATCTCCACCTCGCGCAGAGCCCAACAGCTGAAAGAGCCCACGGCACAGATCGTTATGATTTGCCAGAGTCCGCCCTCTTGCAGCGGTGCGAGGGATAAGCCGTAGGTAAGCGCCGGGGGTTGGATATCAATCTGCCAGAGATTCCAAGTTGGTCCGAGCGCCGCTCCGTAGATGATCAACGCAGTACCGAGAACGGTAAAAAAGAAGCCAATAACGCCGAAAAAGCCGACGTAGAAGGGCCCGACCCAGAAATCGAAGAGGTCGCCGCCTACGAGCGTTCCCCCTCGCACGCGATACTTCTGCTCAAAGCTCAACATAGACATGGGTTCGTTCCCTCCCTAATTCGCCGCGGCGAATCCCCAAAAAGACATTGCCGTCGCACGACGGCTTTAAATTGTGTAATCACCATTCAAAGGCGTAGGGCACTACCGCGAGGGCGGCCCGGCGGGCTTCCTGAATGCAGGACTCCCGCTCCTTCGAAGTGGTGGCAAGCGGCCTGAGACCGCGGGGCAATACTCTTGTCACCACGCTAACCAGCAGGAAAAAGGTCACCGAAAATGCCATGAGTGCCCGATATTCCCGACGGTCGACCTGTCGACAGTGCGCCGCTTCACGTCGTACTTGTTTCACCGATGATCCCTCCCCGGAGGTGAAGTGAGTCGCTACATGCATCGAACTCTCAATCCGCATCGCCTCACGCATCGACCAACTCCTCTGATTTATCCGCCTCGACGGGCGGTGTATCCGGCGCCGCACGACCTTCGAGGTCCGCGAGCGTTACGGTGTCCGAACCGCGGGCGCGGGCCCGGCGTTCGGCCGCATCGCGAAGACGCTTCGCGACGGAAATTCGAATAAGCACCGGCTCGTGTTCAAGCCGCTGCTGCAAGAGATCCTCTGCTTCTGACTCCCAGCACAGATGCGCTTCCAGGCGCGTGGGCGTCGAGTCGATGGCGTCCAGTTCCGTGCCCAGGGGCAGGATGTTGAACAGTGCATCGAAGAGCGCGTTACAGACTTCCTGCAGAACGTAGCAGGCCCCGGCGTAGCCCATAAACGGCGTGCCGGTGTGACGGCGGATAATGGTGCCCGGCAGCGATGCCGGTATGTAGATTGCTCGAGAGCCGCTTTCCGCGAGGTACATGCGTTCGTTGTAGCTGCCGAACACGATCAGCGGACTGGCTTCGTGAATCGCGGCACGCACGGACTCGTTGTCCGTCTTGGCTCCGGCCCGCCGCGATACGGCGAGGCTGCAGGGCAGACCGAGCTCCTCCTCGAGGTAGTTGCGAAGACCGCGCGTATAGGTCTCGCTGGCTACAACAGCGAAGTTGGCTGTACCAAAGAAATCCTGGGTTACGGAACGCCAGAGATCCCACAGCGGTTTGATCGTGCTGTGCTTCTCGCGCTCGATGAAGGGCTGGGGATCGAGATCGAGGAGTTCCCCCAGGCTCTCAAGGAACGCCGTGGTTGAATGCAGTCCGATAGGCGCCTGCAGGTATGGCTTGTCCAGCGCTTCACAGAGCTTTCGGCCGAATTCTCGGTACATGCATACATTGACGTCTGCATCGGCGAGAAGGTGTACGTCATCGAGATGGACGCCCATGGGAAAGGCAAGGTTGACCTCCGCACCGATGCCTTCGATCAGGCGCTTGAGCTCGGCGAGGTCCGACCAGGTGTTAAAACAGCCGTAGATGGGCCCGATGATGTTTACGCGGGGCCGGGCATTCTCCACGGCCGCTTTCTTCTTGCGCTTGGACGCCTTCTTCTTACCGTAGCGGTCCCACAGCCAGAACAGAGCCCGGTCCGCGCTCTGCCACTGGTCTTCATCGATCGTTCGCGGCAGGAATCGCTCGATGTTTGTATCCCGCGGCGTGACTCCGCCGCCGATCATCTCGGCGATGGAACCGGTAACGACCACCGAGGGGCGGTCCGGATCGAGGTTTTTGTGCGCGCGGCGCATGGCCGATTCCGTTCCGGTCTGGCCGAGCTCTTCTTCGGCGAGACCCGTAACAACGATCGGCAGCTCGTGCGGCGGCAGCGCATCGGTGTAGTGCAGCACTGACGTGACCGGTAGGTTCTCGCAGCCAACGGGGCCATCGATGATGACCTGCAGGCCTTTCACGGCCGTGAAAACGTAGACGCTGCCCCAGTAGCCGCCGGCGCGATCGTGATCCAGAACCAGCATCAGGTTTGTCCCTCCATTGCGTCCGCAACCACCGCCGGCGTCGCGGTGGGCCAGATCCCGGCGGCGTCGCCCTCGCCGACGCCTTCAAAGAACGACTCCATGCGCTGCAGGCGGTCACGACCCGCCACGGCGGTGTTGATCACCTGGGCCAGCGATCCAGGTCCGGCGGGGCCCATGAGCGGCCGGGCGGAAATCAGGTTGGTGAAGTACAGGCCCGGAGTGCCGCGTTCCTTGGCGTGCTGCACCACCGGCGTTGTCCCCACGGCGAGATCGGGCTCGAACTCGTCGACGGCGGCCACGTCTTCCTCCAGGGATGCCCGGTAGTTCAAGTGCACGCCCCGGGCCTCCAGCCACTCGCGATCGAGGTCCGAGAACCGGGTCCGCGGGCAGGCCGTGCCCACGTAACGCAAATCGGCGCCGGCCTCCATGAGAAGGCGGGCCACGAGCAGCTCAGAACCCTCGTAACCGGAAAGCGTCATCCGCGCCTTGATCGGTGCGGCGTCGAGCGCGCCGCGTATGGCCGGCAGCAGAACGTTGCTCACCCGATCGATGCGCTGGGAGGAAACACCTGCCGCCTCACCGATATGGCGAAGCCACGCCGCGGTGCCGTCGTGGCCCACGGGGGCCGAACCCACCATGGGCCTGCCGGCCGCGTTGAACTCGCGCGCCGTCGCGGTATAGAACGGATGCAGCATCGCCGCGATGGGACTGGCCAGCGCCGCGTAAAGTTCTCGCCACTCACGGGTGGGCACCACGGGACCCGCGGCGAGACCCATGGGCTCGAGCATGCGCCCGATCATGATCGCGTCGACGGGGAAGATTTCGCCGACCAGCGCCACGCTCGGACGCTCCGCCGTATCGCCCGTGGGACGGGCAACGGGCCCTTGCTCGGCCTCTTCGCGAGCGTAGGCCAGCATCGCTCCAGCGAGGATGTCCTTGGCTTCCGCGTGGGTCGGCACACCGAAGCCCGGCACATCAATGCCCACGATACGAACGCCGTTAATCTCTTTAGGCAGCAGGTCCAGGGGCACCCCGGACGCGGTAGGCACGCAGAGATTCGTGAGCACAATCGCGTCGTACTTCTCGGGGTCGGCCAGTTTGTAGGTCGCCTCGCGGATATCTTCGAAGAGCTTGCCCGTGACCAGGGTTTCCGAATCAAAGGGCACGTAGCCGACGGTGCGCTTCGCACCGTAGAAGTGGGAGGTGAAGGTGAGGCCGTAGACGCAGCAGGCTGAGCCGCACAGCACCGTTGCCGTACGGCGCATACGCAGACCCACGCGCAGCGAGCCGAAGGCGGGACACATACTCTGGGGCTGATCGTGGGGACCGGCTGGATAGTCGGCGGCGTAGCGCTCGAGAACTTCACTCTTGCCCGCGGCTTCCGCGGCCTTGCGCATGGTATCGGCCCCCGCATGGCAGCCGCTGACCGTCGCTTCGGCGGGGCTTGCATCTCCACTGCTGGCAATCAGGGCCGTCGCGTCGGCGGCAGGAGAATCTCCACTCCGGGCGATGAGGGTGTCCGGCGCATCCATCACGCTGGCCTCAGACATCGTCGTAGATCACCTCGAGAGACGGACGGTTGAGAGCCTCGACGCTGCACAGCTCCTCGAAGGTAGCGGGCTGCAGGACGACGTCGCGCCCTACGTCGTCGCCGTCAAAAAGTCCCAGGAGGTCGTCCTGGGTTAGCGGTGAGGGCTGCTGCGGTGGCGCATCGGCCACCTGTGCAGCGAGATGGGCAAACAGATCACCCCAGCGACCGTCCGGGCGACCGACAATCTCGTAGGCCGCGCTCTTGCGGCGCAGGTCTTCATCCGCGGGGATGGCCGCGAGTTCCGGGATGCCCACGGCCTTGCAGAACGCGGCCGCCTCGCCGGTACCATCGTCTTTGTTGGTGACCATGCCGGCAACGCCGACATTGCCCCCGAGACCGCGGAAGTACTCGACGGCGGAACAGACGTTGTTGGCTACGTAGAGCGACTGCAGGTCGTTGGATGCCACGACGATAACCTTCTGGCACATGTCGCGCGCGATCGGCAGACCAAAACCACCGCAGACCACGTCGCCGAGAAAATCGAGAAGAACGTAGTCGAAATCCCAGTCGTGGAAGCCGAGCTTCTCAAGGGTTTCGAAGCCGTGAATGATGCCGCGACCGCCGCAACCCCGGCCGACCTCGGGTCCGCCCAGTTCCATGGCGTAAACCCCGTCGCGCTTGAAGCAGACGTCGCCCACGACGAGCTCATCTCCCGCCGCCTTTTTCTTAGAGCTGGTCTCGATGATCGTGGGGCAGGCCTTGCCGCCAAACAGCAGCGAGGTCGTATCACTCTTGGGATCACATCCGAGCAGGAGCACTTTTTTGCCCTGCTGGGCCATCATGTAGGACAGATTGGACAGGGTGAAACTCTTGCCAATACCTCCCTTTCCATAGATCGCGATGATCTGCGTTTTCGGCCCACCGTCCGAGGAACTCGCCAGCAATGAGCCCTCATCGCGTCCCGGCGTGTACTGCGTAACCGCTTTATTCATCAGTGCATGCACCTCCAATCAAGGACCATCTTCAGACAGTCCGGGTCTCCGAAGGCCGTGCGATAGGCGGGGGCAGCTGCTCGTACGGATTGGTGATGGGTTATGAGCGCATCCAGGGAGAGTTTTCCGGCCTTCACAAGCGCCAGGGATGCATCGAGATCGGGCCGCTGCCACTCGGCAGCGATCGCGATTCCCGCCTCGCGCTGGAATGCGGGCGGGAACGTGAAACTGACCGGGGCGTGATAAAAGCCGGCGAGAATGAGTTGCCCGCCCGGAGCGAGCCGCGAAATCAACGTATCCACGAGACCCGCGTCGCCGCTGACGTCGGCAATAATCCGATAGTCGCGGCGCGTGTCGTCGGCGCCATCGCAAACCCGGTATCCCGCGGATCCGTCGAAGCGCTGGGGATTGCTCTCCCACACCATGGGCGCGGCGCCTCCCAGGGCCTGCACGCAGCGCGCCATAAGACGTCCGAGCACTCCGTGGCCCACGATCAGTTCAGGCAGTTTTTCGACACCCAGGCGTGTGACGGCGTGATAGGCCGTGGCTGTGAGAGCCAGCAGGATGCCCTGTTCACCGAGACTTTCATCGATGGGGACAAGGCGGGTTGCTTCCACTACGAGTCGATCTGCGGAAGCGCCGAAAAGACCATGTACGTCCTTGAATCCGGGCGAGCCAGGCACGAACACCAGATCACCGACGGAAAGAGAAACCTCGGAACCGGCCTCGACAATTCGTCCCACCGATTCATAGCCCGGCACCAGGGGATAGGCCAGACCCGGGAAAGCGGGCATGCGGCCGTCCCACAGGAGACGCTCCGTGCCGGTGCTGATACCGCTCCACAGCACCTCCACCACGCAGTCGCCCTCGGCCGGGTCAATCAGGCCAACGGACCGCAGAGCCATTACCCCCGGTTTTTCGAATACGACCGCCGTCGCTGTATTACTCACCACCCTGCTTCTCCATTACCGCGAGCGGGCTTTTTACTCGATCAATGTCAGTTTAACTGGACAATGGTCGATGTCAATATGAAATGACATTTCGAGTGTAAGGCTCACTTGTCACGCCCGATATCGCCGGGTCTCGCGGTCAAAATCCTCACCAACAGAGGCTGAAAACTGGGCCGCTCCTGCACATCGGCAAACCCCGCCTCCTCGAGTAACTCGCGCAGGCGTCGCGCCGAGCGCGGTTTCCCGCTGCGCATCGCCCACAGATAAAGATGAAAGTAGGCGCCGACGCCGGGCGCGGCCGGCGTCTCAGCCATGGGCTCGGCCACTACCAGGAATCCGTCACTACGAATCGCCGCGCGCGCCGCCGCCAGAAGTTGGCGCACGGGCTCGTCGTCGTGGTCGTGCAGGATTCTCACCAGAGAGATCACATCGGCATCCCGCGGTAGCGGGTCCTCGAACATGTTTCCCGGCATCGCCAGGCCGCGCTCGCCAAGCCCCGCGCGGGCGAAGCGCTGCGCCGCCAGCGCGGCGACGTCGGGCAGATCGAAGACGGTCGCACGAAGGTCCGGGAAGCGTCGCAGGGCCTCCGCCGCGAAGACACCGCTCCCGCCGCCGATATCGAGGAGGCGTTCACGACCCCATAGCGCCAGGTGAGTGAGCACATCGTCAGCGACGAAGGACTGGGACTGGGCCATCAAATCCGAATAGTGCGCCGCATTTTCCGCCTCACTCGTGCCCGGGCTCGCGGCGTAACGCCAGAATTCGCCGAGCCTGCTGCTGCTTCGATCACGCAACAGATCCAGGGGGTTGGCCAGATCGGCGTAGAGCAGATGGTGATGGCGCACCATGGCCGCAATGCCCGGGCTGCCAAGACTCGCCGCCCCCAGGTCGCCAAGACGCCAGACCTCGTCTCCGCTGCGCTGGAGGAGGCGCAGCTCGCTCGCCGCCGCGAGCAGTCGCGACAGTGCTTCTCGCTCGATCCCAAACTCAGCGGCGAGCACGGCGGTTGACGCAGGCCCCGCCTCGAGGCGCTCGAACAGGTTCAGCTCAATGCAGGCGGCGAGCACCTGCGAGTAGACAAAGCCGGTGGTGATATCAAACAGTTCACGAGCGCGTCGTCGCGCCACCCAGCGCGTCGGTAAAAAACGCAGCACGGCGCGGTGGAACGCTGGATCGCCGAGCATCCGGTCGCGCCGGCGATACAGGCGCTCAAGCAGCGGGCGCAGCAGCCGCGCGCCGGGCATGTCAGTGAGGGAGCGGATCGCCGGAGGGAATGCGCAGGCCTTTGTGGCGCCAGACTCGCTCAGGCCGGGACCGGAGCGCAGGCCCGCGGCTGGAAGCGCTTGGCCTGACTGGCGACCACTTCCTGCAGTTCATCACGGCCGGGGCAAGCAGGAACGGCATCCATGCCTTCCGCCACCAGCTGGCGCAGACGTCGCGTTGCGCCGTCGAGGCCGAGCTCTGCCACGGCGCTGGGCCGATCCAGGGCACGATCCACGCCGCAGGGCTTGCCCAATTCGGTTGCCGTCGACGTGGCATCCTGGATATCGTCGGCCACCTGATAAGCCTCACCAATCTTGGCGCCGAGGACTTTCCACGGTGCCACATCCACACCGGCCGCGGCCGCCCCCGCCGCCGTGGCAGCGATGAAGAGCGCACCGGTCTTGGCGCGGTGATACAGGGATACATCCACGACCGGCTCGGATTCCCAGGCCTGGCCCGCCGCGATACCACAGGGTGAACCAACACCCTCGGCAATTACGCGAAGGAGCTGGGGCAGACGCTCACGCGCCGGAAGCTGCGGAGCGGCCAGAAGTTCAAACGCGGCGACGATGAGCGCGTCGCCCGCAAGCAGGGCGATCGGCTCCCCGAACTGCGCGTGCACCGACGGTTTGCCCCTACGTTCGGCGGCGTTGTCAAAGCAGGGCATATCGTCGTGTACGAGGGAGGCGCAGTGCAGGAGTTCCACCGACGCCGCCGCCGCGGCAGCGAGGGCCGGGGCGTCACCCTGGTTGGCGAGGGCGACGGCAACACACAGCTTGGGCCTGACGCGCGCGCCACCGGGGAAGACCGCGTGCCGCAATGCCGAAGCGAGGAGCGGCGGACAGCGCTCATCGCCCGCCTGATCAATGGAGCTGCGCAGAACTGACTCGTAATCACTAACGCTGATCGACATAGAACCACCCCATCAGTACCGGCAACGTAGCTGGCGTGTATGTTTTAGTTTACACTTGGTCTGTAATTTAGATTAGACAATAGTGGAATACAAGCGTCATTCCCCGCAATGGAGGGCCAGCCGCGTGGATGCTGTCGTCAAGACCCCGGACCCCGACGCGCAGGTATCGGCACCCAGGGGCATCCCGAGGCCGCCGCGGTACGAAACCCGCGAGGCCGTACCAGACTTTTCCGCGGCCGTGGCCCCGGGCGGCTATCTCTGGTGGTATGTCGACGCCGTAAGCGAAGATCGCCGCGAGGCGCTCACGCTGATCGTGTTCGTTGGCAGCGTTTTTTCGCCCTACTACGCCCGGGCGAGGCGCACAGGCCTTATCGACGCCGAGCAGCACTGCGCCTTCAACACGATCCTGTACGGGCCGGGCTCACGGAAACGCTGGAGCATGACCGAACGTTCAGAGAAACAGCTGCAGCGAGGCAAGGACTACTATCATCTTGGTCCCAGCGCCCTGGAGTGGGATGGGCAAACCCTGACCGCCGAAATCGACGAACGCTGCGTGCCCTTCCCCCGGCGGATGCGCGGTCGGATTCGAGTCACGCCGGAGGCGCTGACGACGCACACGTTGCGCCTCGACCACGAAGGGCGTCATTGCTGGCACCCCTATGCTCCCCTCGCTCGGGTAGACGTGGATTTTCCGTCCCTCGGTACGCGCTGGTCGGGCCACGGCTACTTCGATAGTAACGACGGTAGTGAGCCTCTTGCCGACGGATTCAGCGGCTGGGACTGGGCGCGGCTGCGTCTCGACGGCGGCGACTGCGTTGTTCGCTACGAGGCCCAGGAACACGGACGACAGCCCCATAGGCTGGCCCTGCGCTTCACCCCGGATGGAG
This sequence comes from Pseudomonadota bacterium, assembly GCA_038748515.1. GTDB lineage: Bacteria > Pseudomonadota > Gammaproteobacteria > Pseudomonadales > Halieaceae > Congregibacter. The sequence continues at coordinate 79,191 of JBCDIW010000016.1, read as the reverse complement.
AGATGCACAGCGAACCGGTCGCGGCGGCAGCGACGCTGCCGCAGACACAGATCTGGCGCATGCCTCGGAGCATGCCGGTTGCCAGCGATCCTCACCGACTGCGTCGCACTCTGGAAGATACGCCGTTCTATGCGCGCTCGCTGATCGAGGCGGAAATCGGTGACGAGCGCGGCACGGGAATACACGAAAGCCTGAGCATGAATCGCTTCACCCAGCGCTGGGTACAGACACTGCTGCCGTTTCGAATGCCCCGCCTCGCGTAAGCGCGGGCGAGCTCCCTAAAGCGCCGGCCGGTGTACAGCGCTCGGGCCGGGAGAATGCTTAAGGCGGTCGCGGCGCTCAAGTTCCGCAAACACATTCATAACCCAATCGATGTCGCTGGAAAGACCGCTCGGCTTGATGAGGGTGGTCTGCGGCAATTCCTGGGCCCCCACGGCGCGAATCAGGTAGCGCACCTGCGGCAGGGGTTCGGCGAGCAGGTGTGCCCTGTTCGCTGGTGGCGGCAGGAGAGAGCGTGCGGTGAGCGCCATCTTGCGCGCTGGGGGTACTACCGTGCGCACGTCGATACTGTTGAGACCGCAGCGAAGCAGCTCGTGGCCGATACCCGAGTACAGAAGGCGCGCTGCATAGATGCCGGGTCGACAGCGCGCCGGGAGGCCGGCTATGCCACTGTCGGCGCGCTGATACAGACACTCCGCCGCGCTCAGCAGGCGACCGACAACTTGCCCCAGGGCCGGTGTAAATCGCGGATTGGCTACGAGCGTCTGGGGCGCGAGGTCCGCTTCCCGGAGCCAGCGCAGGGGCAGGTAGACGCGGCCATTGCGCGCGTCCTCGCCGACGTCTCGCGCGATGTTCGTTAACTGCATGGCAACGCCGAGGTCCGCGGCCCGGGCCAAACGGTCGCGATCGCGAACACCCATCAGCAGCGCCATCATGATGCCCACGGAACCGGCGACGCGCACGGAGTAATTGTAGACACCGGCGAGATCCTTGTACGCCCGGGCCTGGGCATCCCAGGCAAAGCCCTGCAGCAACGCCTCGAGGAGCTCCCGAGGGAGGGCATAGTCGTGGACAACGCGCGCGAGGGCCCGATCGACGGGACCCTCGGGCTCACCCTCGCCATAGATCGTCGCCAGGCGATCCTCAAAGAGAGCGAGCTCAGCGAAGGGGTCGGCGCCCCCGTCGATGGCGTCATCCGCTTCACGGCAAAACCCATACAGCGCGTACGCGGCTCCGCGCAGATCCGCCGGCAGAAGGTGCGAGGCGATAAAAAAGGAACGCGAACCGGTGCGGATCATGCTACGGCAGAAGGCCGTATCGGATCGTGAGTCATTCAGCAGCACCGGCGCGCGCCAGCGCGGGTGGTTACGCCAGAACTGAGGCATGCGGCACTACCTTGTCCAAAACCTGAGCCGAGGTGATCACACCGGGAATGCCCGCTCCAGGATGAGTCCCGGCGCCGACCAGATAGAGCCCTTCAACGTCTTCGCTGACGTTGTGCGGTCGGAACCAGGCGCTCTGCGTCAGGACGGGCTCAAAGCTGAAGGCGCAGCCGCGAAACGCGAGCAGACGACTCTGGAAATCCAACGGGGTCATCACGCGGGACGTGATCACGTGTTGGCCGAGTCCAGGTAACACGGTCTCTTCCAGACGCGCCTGGATGGCCTCACGGAACGGCTCGGCGTGCGCCTCCCAGTCCGTACCGCTGTCGAGGTGCGGCACGGGTGCCAGCGCATAAAACGTGTCACACCCGGGGGGCGCCAGACTCTCGTCCAGCTCCGTGGGTCGGTGCAGGTAGAGACTGAAATCCTCGGCGAGACGATGCTTGCGAAAGATATCGTCCAGCAGGCCCTTGTAGCGCGGGCCGAGAAGCACCGAGTGCTGCGGCACGCCTTCGTAGCGCTTGTCGACGCCGAAGTACCAGACAAACAGGCCGGAAGAAAACTTCGAACGCTCGATTTTACGATCGCTCCAGTGCCGTCGATGCTCGGGCCGTAGAAGATGACGATAGGTCCAGGCGGCATCCGCATTGCTGACCACGATCCGGGCATCGAGTACTTCCCCAGACGCCAGCCGCACGCCGGAGACGCGGCCTTCTTTCACCTCGATCTCCTCCACCTCGGCGTTAAGCCGCAGCTGCGCGCCCTGAGACTGCATGAGATCGACCATCGCGTTGACCAGGGCGCCGGTACCGCCCATGGCGGAGAAAACGCCGTGACGCTGCTCAAGGTAAGAAATAAGCGCGTAAACCGCCGTTACCGAGTAGGGATTTCCGCCGATCAGGAGTGGGTGAAAGCTGAGCACCGTCTGCAGCCGCGGATCCTTCACGTAAGAGGTCACCACGGAGTGCAGGCTGCGCAGCCCGCGCATGCGCAGCATGTCGGGAATGACGGCGAGCATGGAGCGAAGGCGGGTGAACTCCATGGCGCCCATCTTCTCGTAGCCGAGGTGATAGGCTCTTTCGCTGCATTTCAAAAACCGCTGATAGCCGTCCACGTCACCCGGAGACAGGCGCCTGACTTCCGCGGCCATCTTCTCGGGATCGCCGCTGTAGTCGAAGGTTTCGCCATCGTCGAAACGCAGGCGAAAGAACGGCATCATCGGCCGCAGATCAACGTCGTCGCTGAAGCGCCGACCGCAGAGGCTCCAAAGCTCCTCGAGGAGAAAAGGAGCGGTGATGATCGTCGGACCGGCATCGAAGGTGAAGCCGTCCTGTTTGTACACGTAGGCGCGACCGCCCGGCGCGTCGAGCTTCTCAAGCACCGTGACCCGGTATCCGCGCACGGCAAGTCGGGTAGCCGCGGCCAGTCCTCCAAAGCCGCTACCGATAACGATCGCGTGGGGTTCGGTACCTGAGTTCAGGGAAGGTTGCGCGGGATCGAAGCCGTTCGAGGCGATGGTGTTCACGAAAACTTACACCGTTTGTGTCCACTTTGTTTGACATGGTAGCAGCGAACACTGACCTTGCCCAGTGTATTTGCGGTGCACGCGGCATCCGCGTGCTCCAAGGACCGAGCTTCGCGATCCCTGCCGAGGGCGTCCGGGAAAGGGCCCCCTGGCGAATCCTGCGTCCTGCTCTTTAGCTATCCACGGCGGCCGCGATGCGGGTGATGCGCTGGGCAAACCAGCCGGGCGCCTCCTCATGACCCAGATGCCCCAGTTCATGCGCCCGCCAGAGCACCGACGATGGCAGTCGCGCGTGCATTTCCGCGGCCTGCCGAGGGTCGACAATGCGGTCGCCCTCCCCCACCAGCAGGTACAGTCTGGGCTCGAGGCGATCCAGGTTGCGCTCCAGCTGCCCCAGATCCCAGTTGGCCATCATGCGCAGCGTGCCGGCAACGTGGCTGCTGCTGCCGAGCAGGCGACGGTAGGCACGCCGCATTTCCGCCGGCGTGGCCGAACCGGTCTGACGCAGCATGCGCTCCACCGGTTTCCTGGGCACGGCGTGCAGGGCGACAAGCTGAGGGAACACGGGCGCGGCGGCGAGAACCCGGGCCGCGCGACTGAACACCGGGGCCGCGGCTCGGCCGAAGGGCAGGAGCGCACCGTTGATGCTGACCACGGCAGCCGGATTACAGGCGCCGATGAGACACAGACTCGCGGCGACGGCCGCGCCGGCGGAGTGACCGACAATGAAATCCGGTTGCACATCGAGCAGGCGCAGCAGCGCGGCGACGGCCCGCGCCATGCCCGGCAGCGAGCACTGCCGGGGCGGCGCTAGCTGCGTGAACCCCTGACCCGGAAGATCCGGAGCCAGCAGCGTAAATCGGTTTTCAAGTTTGCGGGCCAGGGGCACCCAGGAGTGCGAAGAAGCTCCCGTGCCGTGCAACATAAGCATCACTGGCCCGTTGCCGCGACGCTGCAGATGCCAGGAGAGACCCGCCGCCTCAACGAACCGGCTGCAATCGCGGTCCGGCCAGTCGGCGGGGAGGGGGCGCGCCGTCATCGGCTCACGCCGCGACCTGGCGCACCGCCGCCTGCAGCTGCGCCGCGTCCGCGTTCGGCAGGGGCAGGTAGCGCGCGTCCAGCGCCTTCGCCAGTCGATTGGCGGAGCGGTGCGGGCGTGGCGAGGTGTCGATCACCATGCCCGGCGCCGTCGTGCGCAGGCGCAGCTGCCGGGCAGCGGTCAGCGCGTCTTCGGTCGCCGCCTCGCGCCCGGCGCTGCCGTCACGGCAGATGTTCGCCCGTCCGTCGGTGAGCATCACGTAGGCCGGCGTCACGCCGCGGCGCTCGAGCTGCTCCAGGAGTTCGCTGGTGGTATCGATAGCGGCGGCAAGCGGCGTTCCTCCGCCCCCGGGCAGGGCCGAGAGACTGCGCTTGGCACGAACGAGGGAGCGGGTCGGCGGCAGCAGCAGCTCGGCGTGTTCGCCGCGAAACGCGATGAGCGCCACCTCATCGCGACGGACATAGCAGTCCGCAAGCAGAAGCTCGACGGCGCCCTTGGCCTCGGCAAGGCGGTAGAGAGCAGAGGAGCCGGATGCGTCCACGACAAATACGGTGACCGTCTGGGTACGCTGGCGGAAGCGGACCACGCGAAAATCATCCGACTCCACGCGCAGTCGGGCACCCCCGGGGGACGGGCCGCGGAGGCGCTGCCAGGGCGCCGCGGTACGCAGCGTGGCCATGAGATCGAGCCGCGCACCGCTACGCGGATCACCGCCAAGACTGCCCATGGGTCGACCACGAAGCAGGTGTCGCTGCTGCGCTCCGGACTTCCCGCTGCTGCGCTGACGTCTGGATTTCAGGCGCCCGGCAACAAGCTGTTTCAGCAGATCCGCCGGCAGCACCGCCTTTGCCGCATCGAGGAGACGTTCGTCGTCGAGTTCGTCCCTGGAGCGTTCCCGGGACTGCTCCTCTCCCTCCTGTTCGGGTGTCGGCCCGTCCTGTTCCGGCGCTGGAGGCGGCGGATCCTGCGGCGCTTCCTCGGCGGAGGCCTGCTCCTCTACCGGCGGCGGCTCTTCTTCGGGGGGCGCCGGAAGCCGCGTGGCCCGGGGAAGCAGGACCAGTCTCAGCACCTGTTCAAGCTGCTCGCCGCCTACTTTCACATCGCCGGCGAGAGCGGCAAGAGCGCGGGCCGTGCGCGTCGCCAGGATCGCGGCCCGCGGCGAGTCGATACCCAGCGCCAGCGTCGCACGACAGATACTCGCCACCGAGTCATCGTCGATTTCCACGTCGGCAAGGCGCAGACGCGCGGCTTCGAGGTCGCGCCGCGTGAGACTGAAATCTTCAAGTACCGCCACACCCAGAGCGTCGAGGTCAAGGTGCAGGGCCAGGCGCTCGGCCAGGGCCGGTGTCAGGGCTTCGTCATCGACGCCTTCGTCGAGGGCAATAAGCGCAATACGGCAGGGCTGCCGGGCGGTCACACCTTCACGCTCAAGGCGCAAGACCGGGTCATCGAGCAGCGCGGCGAGCGGCGCGGTCAAAGTTGCGGTCGCGCGCTCAGCCATGCACAGGAGCCCAACGCCACCGTCGGCATCGGCGAGCAGGCCACGAGCCATGACCGGAGAGCCGGAACGCAGAGTCGCCGAGAGGTCCAGGCCGCCGAGCAGGCGCGACTCGGAACAGTGCAGGGGAATTTTCCGCCAGGGCCGCTCTGCGGGTGCCAGCGCCCGCGTCTGCTGCAGCCAGAAGTCGCGAACCGGACCGGGACGCGCGCGAAGCCGAACGCCCCCGAGGGCATGTCCGTCGAGCATGAGGCAGGCCGCGGCGAGTTCAGCGTCCAGCCAGCGGACTTCGTGCTCGTTCACAGCGCCGCTCAGGCCGCGGCGTCGAGTTCGGCCAGGGCCTTGTCGATACGCACGGTGGAGCCCGACTCATCGAGGGGATCACGACGCAGACGATGCCGGAGCACGGACGGCGCGAGGGCCCGAAGGTCGTCGAGCTCCGCCACCGTGCGTCCGTCCAAAGCGGCCCTCGCCCGCGCCGTACGAACCAGGGTCAACTCGCCGCGGAGACCGTCGGTACCCAGGGCGAGACAGAGGCGCGCCGCGGATTCGAGGATCTGCGCGGGCACATCTACCTCATCGATCAGCTCCCGGGCGACCTGGAGCTGTTTGCGCACCCTGCCCTGCTTGCGCTGCTGCTTTCGGGTGAATCCCTCGGGATCGCGCTCGAAGGCATCGCGCTGGCGAACGATTTCGACCCGGGACGCTACGTCCTGCGGCGTGCGCACCTCTACCGAAAGGCCGAAACGATCGAGGAGCTGCGGACGCAGCTCGCCTTCCTCCGGGTTTCCACTGCCCACCAGCACAAAACGCGCGGGATGGCGCACGCTCAGGCCTTCGCGCTCGACCACGTTTTCGCCGCTGGCAGCAACGTCCAGCAGGGAATCGACGATGTGATCCTCAAGCAGGTTCACCTCATCGATGTACAGGAAGCCGCGATGCGCCCGAGCGAGCAGGCCGGGCTCAAAGGCTTTTTCACCGTCGTGCAGCGCACGTTCAAGATCCAGGGCACCGATGACCCGGTCCTCGGTAGCGCCAAGGGGGAGATCCACAACCGGTATGGGGCGCATGCGCACTTTCGGGGGATCGTCGTCTTCGTAGCGGTTACCGTTCAACGCCCGCCACTCGTCGAGATCGCAATTGAAGGCACAGCCCTCAACCATGGGGATTTTCGGCATCAGCGCCGCCAGCGCGCGGATCGCCGTCGACTTGCCCGTCCCGCGATCACCGAAAACCAGCACGCCACCGATGGAGGGATCAACGGCGGCGACCAGCAGCGCGGTTTTCATTTCATCCTGGCCGACGATGGCCGTGAAGGGGAAGGCTTTCGCCATAGACTTCGTCCTGAAACAAACACACGGGCTGCAGCCATCGCTCCATGGCTGTCAACACAAGCTTACACCATGGGCGGTATGTTGAGTGGACGGTATCGCGTTGGAGTCAGGAATGCCGCAGCAGCCGTTGATGCACGACAACGTTTCCAACCTCGAAAACGAGGCTCGCGCGGGTGCTCTCTAAGCTCCGGTTTTGGCGTCCCAGAAGGCCGTGATCGCGGCCTGCGTCTCTCGCGCTTTGTCGAAGTGCGGGAGGCCGCGGGTCCCCGCGATGCGCCGGGCCTGCCAGTTCGGCCTCGCGGTCAGGACGTCGTCGAGGAAGTCGAAACTGATGTTGGGGTCCGTGTCGTAAAGCACCAGTACCGGCTGCTCGAGCGGGAGATAGAGATCACCCACGGCGTCGTGGGCGAACATCTGACCGGATAAGAAATAGAACGGCGCATAGCTGGCACCGGGCATACGCGTCGTCGCATAAGCGTAGTCGACCATCGCCGCCGGGGCGCGATCTTCGAACGCCATGTTCAGAAAGAAGCGAATGCTGGCGCGGGAGCGCAAAAGCGCGTAGATCGAAGACCCCACGCCGGGTTTGCGGAAGAAGCGGTGCGCCTTCGGACCGGCCGTGGAAGGCTCCGGGCGGCGGCGACTCAGTCCCGTGGGCGATACGAATACCAGGCTTTTGATGCGCGAATCCGCGCTCAACGCGGCGCGCGCCGCAAACTCGCAGCTTGTGGAGAGCGCCAGGACATCCACTTCGGGCGCATCGATGGCATCGACAATCGCGGTGATGCTCTCGGCGTAGAACTCCGGCGTATAGGGTCGATCGGAACGGTCTGAACGCCCGAAACCGGGGAGGTCGGGCGCATAGAGCGGCCTTCCCAACTCCATGGCGGAGAAGCACGGCTCCACCTCAAAGGCACTGGGAGCGGCATTCATGCTGTGCAACAGCAGCACCGGTCGGCCTTCGCCGGCTCGGTGATAGCACAGCAGTTCGCCGATGCCGGGAAGATCCAGAAGTATTTCATCCGCATCGATGGCCGGCGGCAGTTCCATTGCTGTCACGTGAATTCCCTCGCTCCCGGCGCACCGCGCGTTGGCATTAAAAACCCTCCTTGACTTATGTCAATTTTGATTAACACTTACTAATGTTATCTTTAATTGACACTTACAGCTGTATCGGGGTACTCGCGTCATGCGTATCGTGTTTATCCACCCCAACTACCAATCCGGCGGCGCCGAGATAGCCGGCAACTGGCCCCCGGCCTGGGTGGCCTACCTATCAGGTCCGCTGCGCCGCGCCGGCTACAACGACATCCACTTCATCGACGCCATGACCAACCGGCTGGGCGACGAAGAAATCGCTGCGCACCTTACGGAGCTTCAGCCGGACCTTGTGGGTGTCACATCAATTACACCCTCTATTTACGCAGCGGAACGCATTCTGGAGTTGGCCCAGGAGCACGCGCCGAAGGCCCTGCGCGTGCTGGGCGGCATTCACGCCACCTTCATGTATAAACAGGTGCTCAGCGAAGCACCCTGGGTCGACCTGATCGTTCGCGGCGAGGGCGAGGAGATACTCGTGAACGTTGTCCGGGCGCTGGAGGAAGGCGACTTCGCGGTGCAGCGTAACCATATCGAGGGTCTGGCTTTCCGCGAAGGCACGGAGATCGTCGCCACGGCCGCCGCTCCCACGATCAAGGATCTCGATGCCATCGAACCCGACTGGGAAATACTGGAGTGGAGTAAGTACACCTACATCCCCCTGGGCACGCGCGTCGCCATTCCGAACATGGCGCGAGGCTGCCCCTTCACCTGCTCCTTCTGCTCGCAGTGGAAGTTCTGGCGTGACTATCGGGTCCGCGATCCCATCAAGGTCGTTGACGAAATCGAAAACCTGGTGGAAAAGCACGGCGTGGGGTTCTTCATCCTCGCGGACGAAGAGCCCACCATCAACCGCAAGAAATTCATCGCATTCTGCGAAGAGCTGATCCGACGCGATCTGCCGGACCGGGTTAAGTGGGGCATCAATACACGCGTCACGGATATTCTGCGCGATGAAAAACTCCTGCCGCTCTATCGCAAGGCGGGTCTGGTCCATGTCAGCCTCGGAACCGAAGCCGCGGCGCAGATGAAGCTCGACCAGTTTCACAAGGAAACCAAGGTGGAGGACAACCGCCGCGCCATTGAGCTCCTGCGTGATGCCGATATCTTTATCGAAGCCCAGTTTATCGTTGGCCTGGACAACGAGACTCCCGAGACGCTCGAAGAAACCTACCAGATGGCCTGGGAGTGGCAGCCGGACCTGGCCAACTGGGCCATGTACACGCCCTGGCCGTTCACACCGCTCTTCCAGGATCTCGGCGACAAAGTGGAGATCTTCGACTTCTCGAAATACAACTTCGTCACACCAATCATGAAGCCGGCGGCCATGGATCGCGCCGAGCTGCTGGACCGTGTGATGAACAACTATCGCCGCTTCTACATGAAGAAGGCGCTGTTCCACTATCCCTGGCGCGGTACCGGCTTCCGGCGGCGCTACCTGCTCGGCTGTTTGAAGGCGTTCCTCAAGGCCGGCTTCCAGCGCAGCTTCTATGACCTGGGCAAAAACAACTACTGGGGTCCCCAGGCCAAGGGCAAGGTCGATTTCCACTTTGATCGATCACGCAAGATCGCGCCGGCCCAGCTTGAGGACTGGGAATCTGCCCAGGACCGCGCGGCGCAGGCCCGCGCGCGCAAACAGGCGGCGCTGCAGGAAGTCGATGAGCAGGTACTGGTCATCAAGAATTGCGGTGGCGGTGATCAGCAGATGGCCGAATCCCCCGCCGTCGATCCCATGGCCGTCAAAGCCTGCGGTGGCGGCGATCAGCAGATGTCCGAATTTCTGGAGGAAAGTGTGCCGTGAATGCACCGGTAGCCCTGGCACCCATCGACAGAGCGCAGGCGCGTATTGGTCCCAACAGCGTATTGCAGCTCGTCCCACTCCTCGACGATGCCCTGGGCAGCGATGAGCGCGAGCGGCTTATGCGTCTCTCCGGGCTGGACCGCCTGCCCTCCGATGATGGCCTAATGGCGGAGGGCCCCGCCGCGGCCCTGCATCAGATTTTACGCGCCGAACATCCCCGCGTGGCTCCGACCATGACGCGCCAAGCGGGGGAGCGCACCGGTGACTACATCATCCAGCACCGCATCCCCGTTGCCGCCCTTCGGGTTCTGCGGCAACTGCCGCCGTGGTTAGCGGGGCATCTGCTCGCCCGCATCATTGAACGGCATTCCTGGACCTTCGCGGGCTCGGGCGAGTTCCGCATTGCCAACCGGGACCCCCTCGTCTTCGAACTCCGGGACAATCCGGTGGTCCGCGGCGAAAGCGCCAACAAGCCGATCTGTCACTGGCATGCGGCGGTCTTCGAGCGCCTCTTCACCCAGATCGTCGACGAGAATCTGCGCTGCATCGAGCACCAGTGCTGCGCCATGGGCGCGGACAGCTGTATCTTCGAAATCAGCTGACAAGATCCTCGATCGCAGCGCACTCGCCCTGCGGACTTCACGGGGCGGTTACGGCAGCGCTCGGCCAGGGACTTCGGCGTGTTTTGACGTGACGCCAAGCGAATGCCGCCGCCGAGTAGCCCGGCCGCAGCCGCCGCATGCCCGGCATTCTGCAAACCGCGCGGCTACGTAGCGCAAACAAGTTGCTATCATCCGCGCCGTGCTCATTCCCCACCGTCGACCGCTCCTTGAGGCCCGCTTCCTCGCCCGCTACGACCGCTTCATCGCCCGCGTGGCGCTGAACGGTCGGGAAGTCGACAGCCACTGCGTCAATCCTGGCCGCATGGAAGGGCTCATCCATCCGGGCGCGCGAGCCTGGGTCTCCGAGGCTCCGAAGGACAGCAAACGCAAGCTTCGCTTCACCCTGGAGCTGATGGAAGTAAACGGCCGCTGCATTGGGGTGAACACCGTGCTGCCCAATCATCTGGCCGAGACCCTGGTCCTCGCGCGCGAGATTCCGGGATTCAAGCGCTACTCGGAATTGCGTCGCGAAGTGCCCTATGGTGATTCATCCCGCATCGATCTGCTCCTGCGCTCCGGCAGCCAACGGCACTACGTGGAAGTAAAAAACTGTCACCTCGTTTACCCGGACGGCGGCGCCTATTTCCCGGATTCCGTGAGCACGCGCGCGGCCGGACACCTCGAAGAGCTGGCAAAGTGTGCGCGGGCGGGAGATCGCGCCTCGGTGCTGTTCACGGTACAGCGCTCCGATGCCGTCTTCGTGCGTCCCAGCGATCTTCACGATCCTGCCTTTGCCGCGGCGGCTCGCCGCGCGGCCGCTGCGGGTGTGCGTTTTCAGGCGCTGTGCTTCGACCCCCGGCCCGAGGGGTTCCACTATCTGGGCACCCGACCGGTGCGCCTCGCGCCCTACTCCACCAGGCGTCTCGAGCCCTGGCGAGCCGAAGGCCTGCTTTACTCCGGCTGGCAGCGCCGCGGCAGGGCAGGACGCTGATCCCGCCCTGACGCGGGAGCGTCGGTGGAGCCGGGGCCACTTGACCATCGGCGAATATGTACGACTATCAAGCTGAGGCGCAGTAACCACGCCGGTCCCTGCCGGCGGCTTCACCGGCCCTTCGCTTCGAGGATCAGGCTTGGCAACAAGGGGTACTCAGAATGGCGTCCATCGCGGAACGTAAGGCCCGGTTGATCACGGAGCGCCTGCTGGTTCAGCTTGCGGAATTCGCCGCCGAGCAGTCCGTCGGTCTGCTCACAGCCTACGATCGCCGTGAGCTGGTCCAGGCCCGCCTGCTGGCGGAGGACGCGCTGGACACCCTCGATGCGGGGATGTCCGACCTGCTTGGACTGTCCGCCGTGGACGAAGACGCGGCACTCTCCGAAGCGTCTTCGCAGGAACTCAGCGCGCTCGCCGCCGTGTCGGCCCATGCCCTGGCGGCCATCGCCTACGAGCAGGGGCGCCAAACCCCAGTGGAGGAATCACCGACGCTGATCATGCTCGCTCTCCGGCGAGTCGAGCGCCGCTACCGCGACCTGTTGATGGACTCACGCGTGGCGGCCGAGACTGGCGATGGATCGATCGTGAGGGAAGTCTTTACCGCCTGCGTCGAAAGTCTGCGCGGCGACGTCGGATACCTGGCGCGCAGTCTGGCCGGGCAGGACGATGCGGTGAAAGCGGACGCGCTTGCGGCAATTCGCCTGAGCGCGGTTTCCCGGCGACTCTGCATGCTCGCCTGCGCCTGCCCTCACCTGCTGTTTCGCCTCACCAACTCGCGCAAGGCGGCGGGAGTAAAGCAGGTGGCGGAACGGCGCACGCGTCTTATGCAGGCGGACCGGGAAATGCTGGCCGCCCTGCGCCGTGTTGAGGATGTGAGCGAGGGCGACGTGCTGCGGATTTCGGCGCGATGTCAGAGCGTGCAGTTTGTCGAGGAAGACGATGGCTACACGGCCATTACCGTGGACGCAGGCCAACTCAAAGAACTGCGCCTCGATCGCCGCAACGCCCAGCGCGTCGGCGTTACCGAGGAAGCCTGGCTCTACCTGAAGGGCGAGGTCCGCAGCGACGGGGAGTCGCAGTTTCTCTCAGTAAACCCGCGACCGGTAAGCGAAGAAGCCGGCGAAGTCTGGGAGGACTATCTGATCACCCAGGTCCGCGATGCGTACGATCTGGTGCCTGGCTCCATCGACATGCAGTGGGAATTCCCGCCCATGCAAAACTTCGGAGCCCGCAACGATCTCTACGGTCGTCTGTGACGGGAGGGAGCCGCTATGCCGAAAGACTGCGACCAACTGAAACAGGACAGCGATGACCGCTTCGACGAACTTCTCGAAGCCAGTGAAGCGCGCAGCAAAGCCGAGGAGGAACTCGCCGAAAAGGACAAGGCACTGGCAGAGAAGGCCGACGATCTGGCCGAGTTGGAAGACGAGATCAGCGATCTGGAGGAGCAGGTCGAGGAAGCCCTGGACAAGCGCGATTCCGCCGAGGAAAAACTTCAGGAAGCCGAAGGCAAGCTCTCCGAAGCCGAACAAAAATTCTACGAAAAGGCGGATGAGCACAACGACGCCCTGGCCTCGGCGGCCAGTCTTGAACAACAGGTCGAGGAAGCGGAAGACAAGCTCGACCAGCTTTGGATCGAGCTGGGAGATCTCGAAGCCCAGCTTCAGGAAGCGATTGAAGGTACCGACGAGCACGCAGATCTACAGACCGACCGCGACAGCAAGGCCACTGAAGTAGCCGAGGCCGAGGAGAAACTCGACAAGCTGCTCAAGGATTTTGACAAGGCCAAAAAGAAGATTGCTGAAAAGCTGCAGAACGTGATCGAAGCGCAGTCCAAGCTTGCCGACGCGGAGGAGAAACTCGCGTCAGCAACGGAGAAGCTCAACGAGGCTTTGGACTCACTGAGCGAGAAGGAAGGCAAGCTTCAGGAAAAGCAGGAAAAGCTCGATGAGAAACTTGGCGATATTGAGGACTCGGAAAGCGAGCGCGCCGAAAAGAAAGAAAAATACGAGGAGAAACTGAAGAAATTCAAGGAAGCGAAGAAGAACTTCGGGGATGCGCTCAAGGAGTTTGACACGCACTGCGTTAACGCACCGGGCGGCCCCGAAGCGAGGCCTTGACGACGATGTCGGCGCTTGATGCGAGGCACCTCGCCGGATTCGAGCATCAGCTCGATCTCAATCTCGAAGAGCTCGCCGCAGCGCGATCCGTGGCCGAGCGCAGGCTCTACACTTATCTCGTTAGCTATCCTCATCTTCGCGACCGCTTGTCCCGGGCGGAACCGCTGGACCTCGGGGAGTTCATCGTCGCCAAGTCCATGGTCTATGGCCTGATGCCCACGGTGATGAATCTGCGCAAAGGCGACCCCGAGCTGTTGCTGGGAACACTGTCGGCTCTGCGCGTCGACGGCCAACGCCTCAGTCACGAGAAATTCGCGGATCTCCGCGCCATCGTCAACAACTCGGTGGTCGGAGCCTCCAAGTTGCTCCATTTCCTGCGCCCGGATACCTACCCCGTCTGGGACAGTCGTATCGACCGTTTCATGCACGGTGATGATGCGGATACGTCCGATGCCAACCGCTACTTCGACTATCTTGCTGATTTCGACCGTGTGCGCCAGGATCCCCTGTTCGAGACGCTGCGAGCATCCCTCGCCGCAAAGCTGGGCTACGAAATCCACACCTCGCGTGCCTTCGAGATGATCATGTATCTCGCAGATCTCAAGGCCCTCAGTTTTGTCGAGCCACCCCACGTCTCGGTCCCCGCCAGGCCCGACACCGGCGCTGCCGAACAACCGCAGGTACCCCGCTACAAGCGAGACCGCTACACCTTCATTTCCAACCTGGGCCCGGTAACGCTCGATCCGGAGGTGCCGGAAACTCTGCTCCGAGACGGCTACCTGCTGTCGGAGCGCTACACCAACAACGCGACCCTGCAGCTGGCGGCTACCGCGCGGGCGCGGCGCAACCTGCTCATCAGCGACAACGGCAACTGGACGCGAATGTCGGCACTGGCAAGGCGCTTCTCCGACGCTGGCCAGGCCCTGCTGGAGCGGGCCGAGGCGGAGGCCGAGACCGGCGGGCTTAGCGCGGCGACGCGTCAGACGCGCGAGGAACTCAAGCAGGAAGTGGCCCGGGCCTGCGCCGAGGCGGTCGACGAGCTTGATCTGTCGGAGATCATCGACACCCAGCTGCGCATGAAACCGGACTATATGATCGGCCTTGAAGACTTTACCGTCCCCGTGCTCATGAACATCGGGCTCATGCATCCGGTGTTCGCACCCGAGCCCGAGGAGGTCCGCGCGTTTCAGGAGCAGACCCGATCTCTGTTCAGCCGTCAGACCGCGGGGGAATTTGGCTTCAGGCATGCGCTGGCGCAAACGGCCATGTACCTGGTTTTGCACGCCTACGACTACCCCAGTGCGGAAGGGGCCGCGGCCGCAGCGCGGCCGCTGCAAAAGGGCGGCCTCGCGATTTCCTACGGCGCTCCCATGGCCAGCCGACGCTGGATCGAGGAGATCAGGATCGGCGACTCGGTGGTGGCGCTTGGCGAGAAACTCCCGGAGTCCTATCTCGCCGCCCATGCGCTCACCCTCGGGACCATCAACGGGCACGATGACGATACGCCGGTACACATCCTGGGCGTGGGCACGCCAATCCTTATCATGCTGCTCGGTTTTCTGCTCAAGCACTCCCGCGCGGTGAGCATCGATTCCTCGGCCCCCCTGCAGGACGCCTTCGACGGCAGGATCTACGGAACGCGGCAGGCGTTTCTGAAGATGCGCATGTATCGCCTGGCCGCGCTGTGTCTCGTTACCAATAAGCCTTACGAGAGTAAAACCCTGTTCTTTCGCGAATTTAACCAACGCCACCCCGACGATTGGGAGGGCCTGCGCCAGACGCTCGGCGTAACGGGTGACAGTGACCCCCGGGAGATCGAGCGCATTCTTGAGAGCGATCAGGCACTGGTAAGAAAGCACATTCCATTTTTTACCCGCCTGCGCAGTGGCGATGACCCGTTCTTCTGGGACCTGCGCGTGTCCCGAGCCGGGCACAACTATCTGGTGCTGCGAGAAATCGTGGAGCACGTGCGACGGCGGCGCGATGACTGGCCGGCGCTGAAGGCCTGGACAGAGAGTGAAGTCACCCGCTACGCCGCCGCGGGGCACCCCAAGTGGGCACGAGCCGTTGAAAAATGCTTCGAAATCACGGCCACCCACAGCCCGGAGACAGTCCGGGACTGAGCGAAAGCCTATCCATGTAGTACTGTTTATTCATACAGTATTTTGTCGTTTAATGCCGACTCGGCTTTTCACAGGAGGGAAGAACGGTGATCGGATACGTAACGCTGGGAACAAACGACATGGCGCGGGGTGTCGCATTTTATGACGCGCTCGTTGCGGAATTGGGCGGCAAGCGAATGATGGAAGAGGAAGGTATGTTTGTCGCCTGGAACGTAGAGCCGGAAAAGCCGGGGCTCGCGCTCACAAAGCCGTTTGACGGACAATCGGCCACGGTGGGGAACGGCGTCATGGTGGCTCTGATGGTGGAATCTAAAGAGCAGGTAGACGCGCTGCACCAAAAAGCCATGGAACTTGGAGGCAGCGATGAGGGCGCGCCGGGGCCGCGGGGTGAGGGGTTTTACGCCGGTTATTTTCGCGACCCGGATGGAAACAAACTCAACTTTTTCTGCACGCCCCAGTAGGCAAGCTTAGCGCGGGCGTCTCCTCGAGACTGCGAAAGGTAATCGAGAGAGCCTTCGCCCGCCAAGCATCGCAAAGCCCTATACAAAGCCCAATACAAAGCCCAATACAAAGCCCAATACAAGAAGGAGCGTAAGCGGCACTGGCTCCGAGGTTGTCGTCAATGGCACCAGGGACCACCTGCAGTCACGGCGTGGCGGGTCCTGCTTTGTGCGCCTTGGGTTACGCTCATGTTTTCGGCGACCGGGCTACTATCGGTGCTGTCGGTGCTGTCGAAGCTGTCGGTGAGTCGACGGCTTCGACGCTCAGGTCAGCGATAGCGCAGCATATCGCGGTTGAGTTGAGTCACCGAAGTAACGCCAAGCAGCTTCATGTCGCGTTCGATCTCGGTACGAAGATTACCGAGGGCCTGCTCTACACCGGCCTGCCCGGCGGCTGCGAGCGCATACAGATACATGCGCCCGCCGGAGCAGGCCTTCGCCCCCGCGGCCAACGCCTTCAGCACATGAGTGCCGCGCCGGATACCTCCGTCGAGGATCACATCGATGTCGTCGCCCACGGCATCGCTGATTTCCGCAATTTGATCGAAGGGAGAGCGTGATCCATCGAGCTGCCGGCCTCCATGGTTGGACACCATGATGGCGGAGGCTCCGATATCGACCGCCTTGCGAGCATCCGCGACGCTCATGATGCCCTTTAGGCAAAACGGCCCGCCCCATCGCGCGCGCAAGTCCTCGGCGTCTTTCCAGTCCATGGACTGGTCCAGCATGGTCGAGAAATACTCGCCCACGGAAACGGCGACGTTCGAGCCTTCCCGGACGTGAGACTTGAGCTCGACGAGTTCAAAAGGATCGTGGGTGAAGTAGTTGTAGGCCCAGGCCGGATGGAGTGCAAAGGAAAGAATACTGCGCGGCGTCAGGCGTGGCGGGGAGGTAAATCCCGTACGCAGATCCCGCTCACGGTTGCCCCCGGTAATGGTATCGACGGTGAGCGTCAGGATCTCGAAGGACGCCTCCTGAGCACGCTCAAGCAGAGCCTGATTCAGCCCCCGATCCTTGTGGAAGTAAAACTGGAACATCTTCGGCGTGGTGATCATTTCGCCGATCTCCGCGAGGCTGACCGTGCCCAGGGAGGACACGCCAAACAGCGTTCCAAATTTCTCCGCAGCGCGCGCCACGGCCCTCTCGCCATCGTGGTGGAACAGGCGTTGTAGCGCTGTCGGTGAACAGAACAGGGGCATGGCCAGCGTCTGTCCCATCACCGTCGTGGAAAGATCCACCTCTTCCACGCCCGCCAGCACATTGGGGACGAGATCACAGTCGTCGAAGGCCCGTGTATTGCGACGATAGGTCAGCTCGTCGTCAGCCGCGCCATCAATATAGTGAAAGATCGGACCCGGCAAACGCTGTTTTGCTAACAGGCGAAGGTCGTCGACGTTGCTGCAGCCGCGAAGTGAACGAAACATGACCTAGCCCAGAATCTCGCGCAGCCAATCCAGGGCTATCTTTTGCGGATAGCGGTCCACGCTCGCATCAATAACCAGGGGCTCGGCGATGGGAACAGCGCCGATATCCTCCAGAGCGGCATTCAAGGTCATTCCCGCTTCTCCGAAGGTCGGATACGTGCTGTCTCCCAGATTGATCAGAGCATAGCGTCGCCCCGCGATATTCGGTGGTTCGCTCAGAAGCTTGAGATACAGGGGCATGATGTTATCCGGCAGATCTCCGCAGCCCGTGTTTGAGGTACAAAAAAGCAGAAGCTCATCGGGGTCTCTGGTCAGATCGTTCACATCTGCATTCAGGCTGACCTCGGGCTGAAATTTGTCAGTCAGTTCCCGGGCGAGGAAATGGGCAACGCCTTCCGACGTCCCCATCACTGATCCCACAATGATCAGCAGCTTCACCAGATCTTCTCCAAGCCATCCGTAGTGCGGCGCTATGGTAGTCGAAGCGGCAAGCGAGTGGGTGAAACTGTGCCCGTGCTTTGGGTCCCGGCCAGGCCCGGTGGAAACAGCGAGCTCTGCGAGGAGATTCAGCCAGGCATCGTCGTTCACTGCAATCAAGCACCGCCGTTCGCAACAAACAGGCACCGCCGTCCGCCGTAATCAGGCACCGCCGTTCGCGGCAATCCGTTGTCGCTAAGGTCGCCGCTCGCGCAAGGCCCTGACCGCTGACCAGGTCGCCACGCCATAGGGCACCAGATAGGTGAGACCGATTTTCAAAGCGTCCGCCGCCACCAATCCCCCCGCCAGCAGTCGATCGCCATAATTGATCAGGAATAGCAAGGTGCCGACCACGGCGGCAACTCGCAGAGATCGAGGCAGGACCTGCGGCGACAAAGCGATCTCCCAGAAGCTTGGAACCGACACCGCGGCAACCGGCTCGGGCACGCGCTCGTGCAGCCCGACCCGGTTCCCTTCGCTGTCTTCGATCTCGGCAATAAAGCCGTGCTCATCAGCGGGCTGCTTCGCGAGCAGGGGTTCACAACCGTACGCCGCAAGCCGGGAGAGAACGCCGTCGATGCTCTGAACCTCGAGGTAAACCAGGGCGCCGCTCTTTCCGGGACGGTACACATCACCCTCGGCGAGGGCACCGTTTGCCCGGCCGTCGCCGGCGTCGGGAAACAGAGCCATGCGGTAGCCGTCCACGACGCTCTCTTGCGAGGGGATCCCAACGACCTCAGCATAAAAGCGCCTGGCTCGCTTCAGATTCTGCGCGGGAATCTCAAAATAGGACGCGGGCATGGTCGGCAGCTCCCTTCTGGTGATTACGTGGGGATTACGCGGTGATTACCGTGATCGCACGGCCGGAGGCGCAACGGGTGCGCGCGGACGGCCCACCGCTAGGGAAGGACCACCGTCACGCTGAAGGGCTCCAGCGGCCCATCGCACTGATCGCAGAGCACCACGCCTCGTAGCGGCGCACCGCAGGTCGTATGTTCCAGTGCCATGGGCGCACCGCGACCCTCGGGATCGCACCACTCGTCGCCCCACTGCAGTAGGGTGAGGAAGAACGGAAAGAGGTCCCAGCCCCTCTGTGTAAGGCGGTATTCGAAGCGCCTGGGATTGGACTGGTAGGCCTCAGCCACAAACACGCCCCGATTCTCCAGGAATTTCAACCGGTCGCTGAGAATGTTCGTGGCCACCGGTAGCTCGCGATGAAAATCGTCGAAGCGCGCATGGCCGTGGAACGCCAGGGCAATCACGTTTGCAGTCCAGCGGTCGCCAACAATGTCCACGAGATTGCGGTAAACGCTTCGGGGACTGGGTACGTCCACCGCAGAGAGCGACGACCGTCGCCGCACTTTTTTTACGCGCTGATCGTGTGTCGCTCCAGGGCCGGGGTTGTAGCGAACGTCACGACCGGACAGCACGTCGCCACAGTGCGCACAGCGCATCGCAGCCCGAAACGGTTGGCCACAGCTCGTGTGCACCAACTGCACGGCATCCAGAGCAGGATCGTGAAAATGACGGCGCTCCCATTCGATCGCCATCATCGCGGACGCGTGAAGTCCCAGGGACTTGCGCGTGAGGTGATAACGGCCGCCGCGGCCGCCATCGCTGTCCTTGCGCACACAACCCACGCTCTGCAGCCACTTGAGCCGGTCCGAGAGCACTCCGCGCGAAACACCGGTCGCCGCGAGCATCCCGCTGAACGTATTAATGCCCCAGAAGATCTCCTGAATAATCAGCAGGCACCACTTGTCACCCACTTGGTCCAGAGCGCGGGTTATCGAACTCGCTCTCGTCGACAAGGTGTTGGGGGCGGGTGCTTTGCGTGGCGTGGCGGTCGGCATGGAAGACGCTCGTCGGACCTTTGAGTATACACGCCGGGGTTTCCGGACCGGGTGCCCCGCCCGCGGCTACCGATTGTTGACATTGGCCGCGGGGGTACCTAACCTCAAAGCGAGTTCGATAATGCAAGCCACATCGGACCGGCGCAAACAAGCACCTACGATTAGTGCAAATAGTGCAAAGCCAATAACTCAACGATAAAGGGGCGCGCTCTATGGACTGCTTCAGCAAAGACGCAAGCAATTCTCCCTGTTTCACCTCGGCGAACGCCGTTACTCGTATGAAGCGCTTCGCGCTCGCGCCTCTGAGCGTGGCCGTGGCCAGCGCACTGCCCTTTGCCGGCGCCTCCAGTCAGGCCGTGGCCCAGCTGGAGGAAGTCATCGTCACCGCGCAGCGCCGCGAGGTCGGGCTACAGGATTCCGCCCTGTCGGTTTCCGCCTTCTCGGGCGAAACCCTGGAGGAGGCGCAGGTGTTCAACACCGGCGACCTCGCGCAGCAGACCGCAGGCATCTCCTTCACCAACCCCACGCCCTTCGATATGGAGCTGAATATTCGGGGGGTAATGAACACACGCCTTGACGCACCGAGTGCCTCACGCTCCGTCGGCATCTTCTTCGACGAAGTCATCGTCGGTCGCATGGGCCTCATGAACATGGATTTCTACGACCTGGAGCGCGTCGAAATTCTGCGCGGACCCCAGGGCGTGCTGCTCGGGAAGAACGTTGTCGGCGGCGCCATCAACATCATCACCGCGAAGCCTGAGTTTGAAACCAGCGGCTCCCTGCGTGCCCAGGCCGGTAACCTCGATGCGCGGATGATCTCGGGTCACTTCAACACGCCGATCAATGACAAGCTGGCTATGCGCGTGGCTGCACAGTTCCGGGAGAACGATGGCTTTGCTGAAAACCAGGTCACGGGGCGCGCATTGCACAACATCGAGAGCACCCAGGCACGGGTGTCACTCCTCTATGACGGGGACAACGACTTCGAAGGCCGTCTGATATTTGAGTACATGCAGGACGAAGGTAACGGCACCTGTGCCATCGGTGAGAACGGCAACCCCTGGGCTGTGGCGCGGGACGTCGTGGGATTCAACAATATCCGCCGCTGCGCACCGGAGCCGGTGCAGTACAGCACGATTCCCGGCGACAGCCTGCAGTTCTATGACCGCGAGGCCTTCAGCGTCACCATGCGACTGGAGAAAGGCTTGGGTGATGCCGTACTCGTATCGCTGACCAACTTCCGCGACGGCAACGGCGAAAGCCAGTATTCCCAGACCGGTCTCGGACCGGACGCTCCCGGCCTGCTGCCCGCTTTCCAGGAGGCTGCGGCCAGCGGAAGCCCACTGACCGTTCCGCTTGGCCTGGCCTTCGACTTTCCGGTGCGCGAAGCCGAAGACATGAGCCAGTTTGTCCAGGAGTTCCGCCTAGTATCGGATTTCGGCGACAGCCCCCTGGACTACATCGCGGGCGTGTACTTCCAGCGCGATGAAGTCGACAAGAACGACCTCTTCTGGGGCGAGACTATCCTCGGGGCCGGACCCTTCGGCGGCCTGAACGGCGAGAGCGAATGGTTCAACGAAGCCACCACCGAGAGCTGGGCCGTCTTTGGCCAGGTCGGCTACCGTCTGACCGATGACCTGAAGTTCACGCTGGGAGCGCGCTATACGGAAGACGAAATCGACGGCTCAATCGCGGCGCGGGTGAACGCGACAGACGACCGTTTCAATCCCGGCGAGCCCACACCGCTGGTACCGCTGACCGGTGAACCCGATGGTGCCGGCGGTCTGATCCCGTACCCGGTAGGTCCGGCCTACGACACGCCCTACGGCGAGTCCTGGGACGAGCTGACCTTCTCCGGCATCCTCGAGTACACCGTCAACGACGACGTGCTGGTCTACGCGAGCGTCGCCCAGGGATACAAGAGCGGCGGATTCCAGGACACGCCCCCCAACACGCTCGGCGCGGTCGCCGCCTACGATCCGGAAACCGTGCTGAGCTATGAGCTGGGCCTGAAGTCCGAGTTCCTGAACAACAGGCTGCGCATAAACGGCGCCATCTTCTCGATGGATTACGAAGATCTGCAGGTGGAGTTCACCAACGACCAGTGCCTCTGCAACATCGTCTCCAACGCCTCCGACGCCAAGATTCGCGGCGCCGAAATCGAGGCCAGTCTCGCGGCCACGGATGGGCTGCTGCTGTGGTTCAACGGCTCTTTCCTGGACACCGAATACGAGAACTACGTGATCAGCACGGGAGACTTCTCGGGGAACCAGTTGCAGCGTACGCCGGACAATCAGATCTCCACCGGTTTCGAGTATTCGGCAAATATCGGGGATTGGGGGCGCGCCCTCAAACTGCGTCTTTCCTACACCTGGCAGGACGAGATGCCCTGGGCGCATACCAACGTGAGCTTTGAGGAAGACTATGCGCTGCTCGATGGGCGGCTCGGCCTGAGTCCGGAGAACCAGAACTGGACCATCGCACTCTGGGGGCGCAATCTCACCGACGAAGAGGCGCGCGCCAACGTGATCGAATTCCTTGGTGGGGATGTGTCCTTATACAACCCGCCGCGCACCTACGGCGTCGAACTGGGCTACCGCTGGTAGCCCCATCGGGGGACCGGCACCGGCGCGACGGGGGCGAGTCCGCCCAGCCGCGGCGCCGGTTTCCTCGCCCGGCTCAGTGCTCGCCTTCGGTGAGCCCCATCTCGCGAAGCAGCGAAGGGCGATCGTAGTACTCACGCCATTCCGCGACGTGACCATCACTGATCACCAGCACGGCGACGGCGGGTACGCGACCGTCTTTACCCTTGTAGGTGAACTCATCCACGCGTTCGAGGAACACCACGCCGTTCGCTTCGGCGACATTCTGGAGTTTGAGTTCCAGGTAAGTCGCGCCATCGAGTAACCCGGCGAGATGCGCTCGAATGGCATCTCGCCCTACCAGTGCGTCGGCATTCATCATGCTCTGGAACCGCCCGTCCTCGGCGAACAGCTCGGTGATGGCGTCCACATCAAGGGCGTTCCACGCATTCACCATCCGGTGCGCCACTACAAGCGGAGGCTCGGCTGCGCGAGCGGCGGTCGCCGCGAACGCCAGGACAAGGCACAGGACGGTACAGAGACGGGGTAAGGAAAACGGGGAAAACGACGTGCGCATGAACGGGCTCCTTATTATGTGACTGGTGGTTGCTTTTTTTCGCTGCTGGATCGAAACCTACCCCTGGAACTCAGGAGCTGGCCGTGAAACGCGTGCGCTTCAGGATCATCCCGGCGGCTTCGCGATCCCAGCAATCGTCTCCGACACCGTCCTCGCGAATCGCAACCTTTCGCACCTTGTTGGTGGGCGTCCGAGGAAGGGCTTTCATGGGCCGGAAGTAGCGAGGCACCATATAGTGCGGCATCCGCGGTACGAGAAATTCCGCAAGCTGCTGCGGCGTTGGTGACTGATCGGCGTCAGCGCTGGCGTTATCGTCCGCGACGACGTAGGCAATGAGAATTTCATCTTCGGCGAGCTCGCTCGGCACGGCGACGGCGCAGACTTCCGTCACTCCCGGATGCGCCAGCACCTCGGCCTCGACTTCCGCCGAGGATACGTTCTCGCCCCGGCGACGTATGGCGTCTTTCTTCCGGTCGACAAAAAAGTAGTTCCCATTGCCATCGCAGCGCACAAGGTCGCCGGTATGAAACCACCCGTTGCGCCACGCTTCTGCCGTCGCTTCCGGTCGGTTCAGATAGCCCGCGAAGAGGGTCCAGGGGTGTTCGCTGCGCACAACCAATTCGCCGACTTCACCGGCTTCGCGGGGCATATCGTGATCGTCGACAACCCGGCACTCGCAGCCGGCCCGCGGTCGGCCAAGAGACCCGGCAACGGGACAGTCGGTCTCGGTAATGAGCGGCCCGGAAAGCTCCGTCATGTTGAAGCCCGAGAGCGTGTGGAAACCGAAACGCCGGGCGACGCGCATGGCCTGCTCCGTGAGCATCAGCGTCACCATGCGCAGGCTGTTGTCCGCATCATCCGGCGCAGGCGGAGCAGCCGCGAGAAAGTCGGCCATGGAACCGATGAGGCCGGAGGTCGCCGTGGCACCCTCTCGGCCGATGCGCTCCCAGTAGCCGTCCGTGCTGAAACCCGCGTAGATGGCGAGGCGCGCACCGTTGACCAGCGCCGCCACCACCGAGGCCGCACCGCCCACGTGGAAGATGGGCAGCTCAGTGAGCATCGTGTCGTCGTGACGAAGGTAGCCATAGGTCGCCTGGGCCGTGGCGTAAATGTGTCCATAGGGACACAGAACACCCTTGGACGGCCCCGTGGTGCCCGAGGTAAAGATCACCATCTGCAGATCCCAGGGGCCCAGCTCCGCGGCCGGCGGCGCTTCGGCGGGGTGGTCCGGAAGTCCTGCGACCCACTCCACGGTCCCGGAGTCCGTTGAATCCATGACACCGCTTTCTCCGATCGCCAGGATGCGGGCCGGCAGATCTTCGCTTACGGCGTCGAGGCGCTCACACAGCAGAGGGTGGATAGCCATCAGCGCCGGTCGGCACTCGCGAAGAACGTGTCCCAGAATGCCACCGCGAAAGTCCGTATTCAGGGGAACAAACACCGCACCGAGAAAGCTGCAGCCCAGCCAGAGCTGCAGCAGTTCGGGACCGTTGGGCAGCCACCCGGCGACGTGCGACCCGCGCCCTACGCCCCGCGCCAGAAGCAGCTCGGCGGCGGCCTCCATGCGCAGAACGGCCTCGGCGCAGGACCAGGCGTCTCCACTTTCGAAACTTACGAGTACCGAGTTTGGTGTTTCGGCGGCGCGTCGTCGCAGTACCTGCGCCAGGACGCATTGCTCCGCCGGCGGCGTCTCGCCGCTGAACCACGGAGGATGGGTCTCGCTTGCGAGCCGGGCGTCGCTCATGGGAATTCAGCCCGTGCTGAGTACGGCCACCTGCTCCGGATCGAGGTACTCCTCCAGCGCTGTGATCCGTCCATCGACAACCTTGCAGATGGCGCAGGCGTGCAAGGCGACGGGCTGCCCCGAGGCTGTTTCTCCGCGCAACACATGCTGCTGCAGATAGCCGTCGGGCAAGGCCTGCAGGCGCACCACGTCGTAGCTGAGCTTGCTGAGCTTGCGGTGCATCCAGTGCAGTGTTTTTACATTCTGATCGATGCTTTGCAGACCCTCTTCGAAGTTGTGCCAGATGCGCGCCTCGGGGTGGTAGATCGCGCGGACCGCGTCTTCGTCGTCCCGGTTCAGGGCGTCGATGAAGCGCTGCGCAACGTCCAGCACTGCGTGTTCGTTGTTCATGGGTGTCTCTTTAACGTTCTTCTGCGTTCGGCAGGGGAGGACAAGGGAGTGAGTTGCATAACAATACTCATGACACCTAAGATAGCGAGTCCCGAAACACAAGGCCAGCGCTTTTACAGCGCGGGAGCACCATGGTTTTGACCAGCATCGATCAGGAAAAACTCGCAATCATGATGGCGCGGCAGGAGATTCTTGCGGTGCTTGCGCGCTACGCCCGGGGAGTCGATCGCGCCGACGCCGAACTTCTGGCGAGCTGCTATCACGATGACGCCATCGAGGAACACGGCACGACTTTCAACGGACCGGCATCCGAGTACATTGCCGGCGCCATGGAGCGCCTTAAGCTCATGGGGCCCCTCGCCCACTATCTGGGAAGCAGCCATATCGAGTTCGATGGCGACACGGCCTGGGTTGAAACCTATGTACTGACCTTTGCGCGGCTCTCCGCGGACGGCGAGGACACGGACACCCTGACCGGTGGGCGCCTGTGCGACCGCTTCGAGCAGCGCGGCGGCGAATGGCGCATAGCCCATCGCAAAATGACCTTTGACTGGAACCACGATGCGGCCAGCAACGAGGGCTGGTGCCGGGGCCTCTTCGACGCCGCCAACCCCCGCTTCCACCGGGGAAGCAAGAGCACGGACGACTTAAGCTACCAGCGGTTCTAGCCACTCCGGCAGCGGCTTGCCGTCGCGCTGCGCTGCGATAAGGGCCGGGTCGGCGTAATCCCGCCAGCGGGCAATGCGCCCGTCGCGAAACTCGAATACGCCCATGTAGGGATAGCGAACGTGCGCGCCCTCGTCGCTGCGATAGTCATCGACCCCCTCCACAAGCAGCGCGTCGCCGGCTTCCGCGCAGCGTAAAAGGCGCCAGTTGTTCTCGCTGCCGATGTGCTCACGGAAGCGGTCCAGGAAGCGACGCACCCAGTCCTTGCCCTTGAGCGGTCGTTCCCCGACCAGATAGTGATACTCCACATCGTCGCAGAGCAGCGCGAGTACGCCGTCCACGTCTTTTCGTTTCCATGCGGCGATGAGTGCTTCCACGGCGGCCTGTTTCTCGCCGACCGAGTCAGCCAGAGGTTCCTGAGATGCGGATTCTTTCATGGAGCAGCCACCGGTTCTTGTCATTGAGGTGGCGGGATAGTACCTTTTATAATAAGACCAATAAAGCGTGCGCGCCCGGCAAGCTTCCCCCTGAAGCGGCTATCCGGGAGCGCCACAAACGGCATCCCATGGACAGCACCTCAACCGCCTGGCGCACCGCCCCCTGCCGCCCCACGGAACTGCCGCCCATGGATCTGCGGGTTCTGCGCCGAACGGGGGGCGAACTGGTGCTCAGGCACGGCCTGCCCCTGGCGACGTTTGAGCCCTCCTTCATGGCACACATCGCCATGCAGGCGCAGCAGCATCCGCACAAAGTAGCCTATGCGCGCCGCGGCACCGGCGGCGCGGTGGGCGGCGCGGCCTGGGAGACGATCAGCTACGGAGTGCTGCACGATCAGGTACGGCGCGTGGCGTCCTGGTTTACGGAACGCGAGGCCGCGGGCGAGGTGCTTTTACTGCTTACCGGAAACTCCCTCGCGCACGCCGTCCTTCGCCTCGGCGCTATCGCCGCGGGCGTTATCGTATGTCCCGTGAGCGCTGGCTACGTGGCCGCGGGTGGCGACTTTAACCGCCTTGCCTACGTTCTCGATCTCGTAAAACCACGCTACCTGTTCGCGGAACACGCCGTCGATGTGACAGCGGCAGCCAGCCTGTTGAACTCCCATGAACGTCAGCTCATCGTTGCGCGGAACGAAGACGACGCCGCACCGGCATCGCTCGAAGCAATACTGAACACAGTGCCCGGTGACCTTGAGTTTGCGACGGATCCGGACGCTCCCGCCGCGTACATGCTGACTTCCGGCTCCACGGGTCGCCCCAAGGCCGTTGTGCAGACACAGCGCATGCTCCTCAGTAACCTGCATCAGGCCTGGCAGATCCTGGGAAGCGCCGCGGGCTGGTCGGATCGCATGCTCGACTGGCTCCCCTGGAGTCACGTGTCCGGCGCGTTCAATCTGTACGCCGCGGCGGTATTCGGCGGCAGTCTGTACATCGATGATGGGAAACCCGTCGCCAGTCTGTTCGACGAGACCATCAGCAATCTGCGCGAGATGCCGCTGCGCTATTTCTGCAATGTGCCCCTCGGCTACGGCATGCTCGTCGAAGCGCTACGGCGCGACGACGTGCTGCGCACAACGTTTTACCGCGAGCTGCGCCTGATGCTCTACGGCGGCGCCGGGCTCTCGCAGCCGGTGATGGATGCGCTCCAGGGCATGGCCGTGGAGACCATCGGTCAGCGCATCATGATGACCACGGGCTACGGACTCACCGAGAGCAGCTCCGGCTGCATGGCCATCTACTTCCCGACGGATCGCGTCGGCATTGGTCTGCCGCTCCCGGGAGTGGAAACCCGCCTCGTCCCCCTCGAAGACACGCGTTACGAAATCCGGCTGCGCGGCCCCAACGTGTTGAGCGCCTATCTCGACAATCCCGAGGCAAGCGCCGCTGCCTTTGACGAGGAAGGCTTCTTCCGCACCGGCGACGCCGCCACATTCCACGATCAACACGACCCGGAGGCGGGACTCGCCTATGCCGGAAGACTGGTCGAGGAGTTCAAACTGTCCTCGGGCACCTGGGTGCGCTCCGGGGAAGTCCGCGCGCGCTTGCTTGCGGACCTGTCTCCCCTCGCCAGCGATGTGCTGCTGTGCGGTGTGAACCGGGACTACCTGACGGCGCTTCTCGTTCCCAACGCGGCGGCTCTGGCAGAGATTGCCGGTCACGCGAACGCGACGGATCTGGAGGCGCTGTCCCAGCACCCCACCGTACGTGCGCGGCTTTTCACGGCGCTGGAGAAGCACGTCGCAGCGCTCCCCGGCAGCAGCACCACCGTGCGGCGCGCGGCCTTCATGCGGCAACCGCCCGATGCGCAGCGCCATGAGATTTCCGATAAGGGAACGATCAATCAACGCATCGCCGCCGAGAATCGCGGCGATGAAATAGAAGCTCTGTATGCCAGCGATCCACCGCCCCACGTGGTAGTCGCTCCCTGACGCAGGACCCGGCATGGATATCGACAACTGTGTAGCGCTCGTCACCGGCGCCAACCGCGGCATCGGCGCCGCTTTCGTAAGAGCCTTCCTCGAAGCCGGGGCAAGCAGGGTGTATGCCTGCTGCCGCGACGTAACGGCTCCGGACCTGGAAATTGACGCAGACGACGAACGGGTCACCCTCCTGCCCCTGGATGTGACCGACGCCGCTCGCATCGAAGAACTCGCCTCAACTCTGACCGATGTACAGGTACTGGTAAATAACGCCGGCTACTTCGGCGGCACCACGCTGCTGAAAGCGGCGGATATGGAAAACGCGCGGCGAGAGATGGAAACCAACTACTTCGGCCCGCTCATGCTGAGTCGTGCCTTTGCACCGCAACTTGGCGCCGGCGGTGGCGGCGCCATCGTCAACGTGCTTTCGGCCGCCGCCATCGTTTCCGTTCCCGCCATGGGCGGGTACAGCCCTTCCAAGTTCGCCGCCCGGGCCATGGGCGTGGCGCTTCGCGCCGAGCTCATCGATCAGGGCACCCAGGTACACAACCTGATCGTCGGCTCCGTCGACACGCGCATGGCGGCTCACGTGGCGGGCGCCAAGGAGTCCCCGGACACCATCGCGCACGCCGGCCTGCGTGCGGTGCGCAAGAACATACCGGAGCTGGACACGGACGATTTCGCGGT
This sequence comes from Pseudomonadota bacterium, assembly GCA_038748515.1. Classification (GTDB taxonomy): domain Bacteria; phylum Pseudomonadota; class Gammaproteobacteria; order Pseudomonadales; family Halieaceae; genus Congregibacter. The sequence continues at coordinate 50,362 of JBCDIW010000016.1, read as the reverse complement.
CGGCGTGAGAGCCGCCCTGGCGCGTGAACCCGCCGTTCTGGAGAAACAGATGGCCGCCATGCTGAAGATGGAAACGTTACGCACGGGGCGCTGACAGAAGACCGGAGACTCAAGCGATGCTCGAATTCCTTGCCGCAAACCTGATTCTGCTGCTGTGCTGCATGCTCCTTCTGTGGTTGCTGAGCATCGCTATCGGCGATGTTTCCTATGTCGACAGTTTTTGGGCGTTCGGCTTTGTCGTGGTCGCCGGCGCCAGCTTCTTCATCTTCGATGCGGGCGTCCGCGGCCCGAGCAGTCGGCTGCTGCTGGCGATAGCCGCCATCTGGGGAGTGCGACTGGCGCTGTACCTCATCCTGCGGTGGCGCCGCGATGGTGCGGATCCGCGCTATGTGCGCATGCTTGAGAAGGCCGGGGGCAATCCGCATATCTTCAGTCTGCGCGCGGTCTTTCTGCTTCAGGGCCTGATGCTGTGGACCGTATCCCTTCCCCTGCAGCTCGGCATGTTCGCGGATAGCGGCGCCGCGCCGACGTTTCTTGCCGGGACAGGTGTTGCCCTGGCCGCGCTCGGTTTCGTGTTCGAAAGCGTCGGCGATGCGCAGATGCAGGCGTTTCGCGCGGACGCCGCCAATCAGGGCAAGGTCATGGATCGCGGCCTGTGGCGCTACACGCGACACCCGAACTACTTTGGAGACTGCTGCGTGTTCTGGGGCCTGTGGCTGGTGGCCATGGATGCCGGCAGCCCCTGGTGGAGCATCGCCGGTCCCCTGCTGCTGACCTGGACTCTGATCCGCTGGAGCGGGGCGGCGTTGCTGGAGCGGCGCCTTAAACGCTCGCGCCCGGGCTACGAAGACTACATAGCCCGCACCAGTGCCTTTCTGCCCTGGCCACCCCGTAAGCGGCCCGCCGCGCTGAAGCCTTGAGACAGCGCCACTTCCAGGCGGCTGAACGCGGGTAAAGCCCACGAACGGAGACCTGTCCCCTTGTTAGCTGACTCCGCGACCCGCGTCGCAATCATCTCCGGTGCCGGCAAAGGCCTCGGCCGGGCCTATGCCCACGAGCTTGCGTCGCGCGGCGTCGCGGTGGTTGTCAACAACCGTCGCCACGCCAACGACGGCGAACACAGTGCGGACCGGGTAGTGCGCGAGATTCGTGAGGCGGGAGGCAGGGCGGTGGCCAACTATGGCGATGCGGAGGACCCAGGCACAGGCGAAGCCCTGCTGGCGCTGGCCCTCGAGCAGTTCGGTCGTCTGGACGTGATCATCGCCAATGCCGGCGTCTCCGAAGGCGCCAGCTTCGCGCGGCAGGACGCAGCGCAGTTCTTCGACACCGTGAACGTCAATTTGCTGGGTACCGCTTACCTGCTCCTTCCAGGCTTTCGTCACCTCTACGCACAGTCGAGCGGCCATATTCTGCTCAGCACCTCGGCAGCGGGGCTCTACGGCGAGCACGGGCTGCCGGCGTACTCCGCTGCAAAAGCCGGACTTATCGGCCTGATGCACAGCCTCGCCATCGAAGGACGGGCTCACGCGGTCCGGGTGAATGCGATCGCGCCCTTCGCCAGAACGCAGATGACATCAGACAGCCTCACCGCCGACGACGTCGACGGTCTCGCCCCCGACGAAGTCGCGCCGGTGGCGGCGGAACTCGTCGATTCCGCGAGCACCCTGAGCGGCGAAATCATTGTTGCGGGCGGCGGCCGGCTTGCGCGCGCCGGCATGCAAAGCAGCGCGGTTATCAGTGACGGCACTGATGTCGGCGCGGTGCTTCAGCGTCTCGCCAAGGCTCCGCTTGATCGCGAGTATGCCGGCGCTGTCGCGATGTTCCAGGATTTCCTGAAGTGACGGACCGCACTCTTTCGATTCCGCTGCGCCGAGGTGAAACCGCATGGAAACCCTGATCACCATCCTGCCCGGGCTCCTGGCGAACCTCGGCGTAGCCCTGGGAGCGGTCCTGGGACTGTGGTTTCTGAGCATTCCGCTGCGTGACGTAAGCATTATCGATATGGTCTTCGGCGTGATCATGGCGGCCATCGTTGCGCTCTCATGGCTACGCGGCGGCAGCGCCTACCCCGCTGCGCAGATCATGCTTACCCTGGTGCTCCTCTGGGCCCTACGCATGACGACGCATCTGGTGCGACGGAACTGGGGTCACGGCGAAGACGCGCGTTACACCAAGCTGCGCAGCTGGGTGGAAGGGGAGTGGGCTTTCCGCTGGCTCAGCCTGCGCAAGGTGTTTCTGCTGCAGGGTGTTGTGCTGTGGCTGGCAACGCTTCCAGCGCAGGTATTCCTCCTGGCACCCGAGGCACCGTCGCTCCGTCCGCTGCTCTGGGTCGGCGCGGCCATCGCCGTAATCGGGCTGCTGTGGGAGACCATCGCCGATATGCAACTCGCGGCTTTCCGCCGCTCGGTCGAGCTGCGCGGGACGGTGCTGCAGACGGGGCTTTGGCGCTACTGCCGCCATCCGAACTACTTTGGCGAGCTGTGCTTCTGGTGGGGGATCTTCCTGATCGCCGGCGCGAAGCCCATCGCCGCGGTGGCCGTCATCGGCCCTATCGCCTACAGCCACCTGATCGTGAACGTGACGGGACAGGCAACGCTCGACAAGAAACTGGCGCGGGAGAAACCGGGCTACGCCGAGTACATGGCACGCACCAATGGCATGTTTCCCTGGCCTCCAAAGCTCCCGGAAAACTCCCCGTAACGACGGCGCTCACGCAGCCGTACCGGTTTACGGAGGAAACCGGCGTTCAGGCGCGGGCCGCGGCCAGATCGCGCTCGAGGAAGGCGAAGAGATCCTGAGGTGTGCAGGTTGGCGTTCGCGTGTGCGGGAATACATGCTGCGGACGCACGGCGCGATCAAACCAGATTTCCCGACCGGCTTCGGAGGGCCGCGTGGCCGCCAACCACAGCGCCGTATCCGCCCCCTCGGCGGGTGTGCGCAGCAGCGCACCCTGCAATCGATAGAACACCGGCAGGGCGCTGCGAACGCCTTCGGTGCGCACCCATCCCGGATGGAGCACGTAGCTTTGCCCGCCCTGCTCGCTCAGGCGCGTGTCCCAGCGCTCGGAGAGTTCGACCTGGCCGCGTTTATGCGCGGCGTAGGCCAGCTTGCCCGAGTAGCGCTTTGCGTCGGTCACGTTCAGAAAGGGCGTTCCGAGGGGTACGTTGTACAGCCCCCCGGAGGCCATGTTCAGAATCAGGGGCGCCGCGGTCGTTCCCTTCTTGTCCAGTCCCTTTGCATGCAGTCCCTTTGCATGCAGTCCCTTCGCATCCAAAAGGCCTTCAGTGAGCTGGAAATGGCCGAGTAGATTGGTGACGTAACTGGTTTCAAAGCCCTCGTCAGTAAGGGTCAAGTCGTTGAGCAGCACCCCGACGTTGTTTACCAACACATCCAGGGTCGCGGCATCCGCAGAAAGCTCCGCAAGCAGGCCATCGATGGCGGCAACGCGGGCGAGATCACAGCCTCGCAGGCTGAGCCGCTCGGCCGCTTCCCCGGGAAGCCGGGAGCGCATCTCCTCGAGTTTGTCCATGCTGCGCGCCACGGCCGTGACGGTCGCGCCTCCGGCCGCGGCCCCCGCTACGATGGCCGCACCGATGCCCCCGGACGCTCCCGTGACCAACCAGTGCTGCCCGCTGAAGTCCCGCGAGTCTCGGGACCAGCCGGGTCGCCGGGCCAGGTAGCCGATCCGCGAGTAAGTGGGTGTGAAGCGCCCGTAGAAGCCGAGGATCTTGGCGAGATCGGCCGCTTTCACAGCGGTGCACCGCGGCTTCGGGAAGCGCCGGGGTCAGTCACGACCCCAGAGATCCCTTCCCCGGACCCAGGTCGCGTGAAATCCATAGGGAACGCGATGCGGCATGCGTACGCGCGCCACGGGGCCCTGCTCAATATCCGTCGCATCGAAGACCAGGCACCAGGACGACCAGTCACGGCTGTCCGTGACCAGGGTCGTCACATAACCGTCGTCCTCCGCGCCGCCGCGAGTTGCGCCGTTGCGGGGTGCGAAGACGGCCTCACTGCCGAAGACGCCGGGTCCGTAGTCCCAGCTCCAGCGCCGACCGCTTTCGTTGTCGTACTTTACGAGGCCCGTAAAGCGCAGCGTGTGTCCGCCCTCGTGTAGGAGCGGGATACGCTGGTGGAAGGCGAAGCGGCTTTGCACGCCATGGAACAGCGGATTGGTCTTGTTGAACTCCGTGTTCAAGTCGTCGATGTCGCCCTCGCGTACTTCCCCGGTACGCAGGTTGAAACGCCAGCGATAGTTATTCGCCTCAAGGCGCATGTAGGCGAGCATGTGCGAAAGCTCGCCCTCGTCGTTGCTCGCCTCAGGCATGGGGTTTACGGAGCGACAGCCGTCCATGACCACCCAGTCCCCGTCCTCCCAGCAGTTGCTGACGTGAAGAATGTAGCAGGGCTCACACTCGAACCACTGGACCGCCTGCACGCGACCGCTTGGGTCCGTTCCCGCGCCGTAGCGCGGCGCGATACCAAAGCGCGTCGGCATGTCACGGTGGAAGGTGAGCACGCGCATGCGGTGCCGGCGCAGCACCTCCATATTGTGGAAGAACGGCAGATCGTGAAGCACGAAGTAGTTTTCCGTGAAGCCGATGTCGTGAGGCAGGCGCGGCCCGGGCAGGTCTACGGCGGTTTCGTGGAGAAGACGGCCACTGGCGTCGGCAACCCCGTAGGTCATATAGGGGGGCTCATCACCATAGTCGAAGAACAGCAGCTCACCGGTTGCCCAGTCGACCTTGGAATGCGCCGACATGCGGCGCTGCCCGCGTCCCGGGATCTCGAAGGCGTGGAGCGTGTCGAGGGATACGCCATGCAGCGCGCAGGGGTTTCCGGCGTTGTACCAGAGCGATACCAGCTGATCGCGCCAGTACAGGAGATCGGTGTTTGAGGTGTCCTTGATACCAAAGGGGGAGACGCTGTAGTCGAAGGGCCCCATGACTCCGGGTGAGAAGGACTTGCCGCGCGCGCGCTCCTGCTCGATCGCCTCGGTCTGTACCCAGCGATTCCGGTAGCCCACCTGCCCTTCGGAAAAGTAGACGCCGTGAACCATGCCGTCGCCATCGAACGGGTGATAGCGATTCTTCGGCGGGCGGACCGGATTCGGCCCGTTGCGGAAGTAGGCCCCGTCGAGATCGGCCGGGACCTCACCCTCGACCGTGAGATCGATGCTGCTGAGTTCGTGTACCGTGGGAGCGTACGGTCCGTGCAGGTACGGATTGTCCAGGTCGTAGATCCAAGAGGGCGCATCGTCGAAATGCGCGACGCCTCCGATGCACTCGTCCACCGTGGGATACTCCAGTGTTACACGCGCTGCTTCCATGGTTTCCCCCTGCAGCCGACGCCAGCCCGCCGCTGCCTGCTTTACGAATTGTCGAGTATATGCCGAAGGTACGTTTATGCAAGCGACCGCCCCTCACTGGACACGGTTCGTTAATGAAAGCTACCCTTTCGGCTCCAAAAATAACAACAGCAATCTGAAATAAAAGCCGGTTCACGCATGACAGATCTGCACCAACGCCTCCGCATCCCCGTCTTTCAGGCGCCCATGTTTCTCCAGTCCGGGCCGGCCATGGTGATCGCCAGCGCCCGGGCCGGCATTGTCGGCTGCTTTCCCTCGGTCAATGCACGAACGCTGGAAGACCTGGACCGCTGGCTGGATGAGATCACGTCCTCCCTGAGCGAACTCGACGCGCCCTGGGCGATCAACCTGATGATGCACCAGTCGAATACGCGGCGCCTGGAGGACCTTGCCCTGGCGGAGCGTTACCGCGCGCCGATCGTCATCACCGCGCTCGGCAGTCCCCGAGAGGCCATCGAGCGTGTACACGGCTACGGCGGCCTTGTGTTCGCCGACGTTATCGACCTTCGCTTTGCGGCCAAAGCCATCGAAGCCGGCGTCGATGGGCTCGTCCTCGTTGCGGCCGGCGCCGGCGGTCATACGGGACAGCAATCGGGTTTCGCCTTTGTCGAAGAAGTGCGGCGGCATTTCGATGGGCTGCTTGTGTTGGGCGGGGGAATCAGTTCCGGACGGGCCGTGCACGCCGCTGAGATCCTCGGTGCCGACTTTGCCTATATGGGCACACGGTTCATCGCCAGTGAAGAGAGCATGGCCGACCCGGCCTACAAACAGATGGTGGTCGACAGCAGCGGTGCGGACATCGTGTGCTCCGATGCGCTGACCGGTGTAAAGGCCAACTGGCTCCGTGCGAGCCTTCAGGCGGCCGGTTACGATCCCAACAACATGCCGGCCGCCGGGGCCATCAATGTTCAGGAATCCGCCGCAGACGCGAAACGTTGGCGCGACGTCTGGTCCGCGGGTCAGGGCGTCGGTGCGATCGATGACGTGCTGCCCATTGCGGCCATCGTCGATCGCCTGGAGCGGGAGTACCGGCGCGCCGCTTCGCTGGGATCGGAACGTCCTCTGGCCCGGATAAAGAGGCTGGGCTGATGCCTCTCGAAATTCCGACCCGCGCTGACCGAAAGGCCCGCTATCGCGAAGCCGGACTCTGGGAAGACCTGACCCTGCATGGGCTGCTGGCCCGCAACGTGGCCGCTGCTCCGGATCAGGAGGCGGTGGTCGAGCAGCCCAATAAGGAAGAACTCATGGGCGTGGCGCCGCAGCGGCTGACGCTGCGGCAGCTGGATCGCGCCAGCACCGCCTGCGCCCGGGAGCTGGCGTCGCGTGGCATCGGAGCGGAAGACTGCGTGATTCTGCAGTTGCCCAACACGGCCGAACTGATTGTTCTCTACTACGCATTGAGCAAGCTCGGCGCCATTGTCTCCCCCATCGCCGTCCAGTACGGGCAACACGAACTCAAGCACTTCGCCCGTGAACTGACGCCCGCGGCGTTCATTACTGTGGAGCAGCTGCGGGGCGACCGCCTGGCCGAACGGGCGCGATCCGTCATGGGAACAACCCCGGTGTGGGCAGTAGGCGAAGATGACCTGAACGTGTTCGACGGCGTGGCCGACGCATCGCAGGACGCATCGCAAGACGCATCGCAGAATAAGACGAGCGATAGCTGGGCAACGGACGCCGACGCCATCCTGACCATCGCCTGGACTTCCGGGACGACGGGAACGCCGAAAGGGGTGCCACGAACACACAACATGTGGGTGGCCCAGGGGCGCCTGACCGCTCACGCCGCCCGGTTCGCCGAGGGCGAACGCATGCTGTCGCCCTTCCCCATGATCAATATGGCGGCGCTCGGCGGGTTTCTGCTGCCTTCCGCTCTGCATCGCAGCACCCTGATCCTCCACCATCCCCTGGAGATACCCGTCTATCTGGGCCAGCTGCAGAGCGAGAAAGTCACCTTTACGCTCGCGCCACCGCCCCTGCTCAATCGCCTGGCACAGCAGCCGGAACTCTGGGAGCAGTTCGACTTCGCGGCGATGCGAACGATCGGCTCGGGCTCCGTGCCGCTTTCCCCCGCCATGATCGATGTTTTCGAGAATCGCTTCGCAAAACCCGTTATCAATTTCTACGGCTCGAACGAAGGCGTTGGGCTCATCAGCACGCCCGCCAATTCACCGTCACCGGAGCATCGCGCAAAGCTGTTTCCTCGCATGGGAGCGCCGGGACTGAGCTTCGACTCCTGGGCTGACGACGTCATGCTGACGCATATCATCGACCCCCAGAGCGGCGCGCTGATCGAAGAGCCCGGCGTCGCCGGCGAACTCTGCGTGGATGGCCCCGGCGTGTTTGACGGCTACCTGAACCACGACGGGGCAGGCGTGTTCACAGAAGACGGCTTCTTCCGCAGCGGCGATCTGGTGGAGATTGCGCCGGAACAACCTTCCCATTACCGCATCGTCGGACGCTGCAAGGACATTATCAACCGCGGCGGCACCAAGCTGTCTCCGGCCGAAATCGACAGCGTGCTGGAAGGCATGCCAGGGCTGGCCGAAGCAGCCGTCTGCGCCTACGCAGACGAAGATCTGGGGGAGCGGGTATGCGCCTGCATAGTTGCTCTGGAAGACAGTGCGCCGCCGGCCCTCGAGGACGTGCGAGGCTTCCTCGCCGACAAGGGCCTGGCGCGTTTCAAATTGCCGGAGCGCCTGGAAGTGTTCACGGCACTGCCCCGCAATCCCCTAGGCAAGGTAGTTCGCGATGCCCTTCGCCTCGACGTTGAAACACGCGGGTCGACACAGGAACAAGGAGATGTGAGATGAGCGCTGTATACCTGATCGGCGGTGCGCAAACGGACTTTGCCCGGAACTGGCACCGTGAAGGCCTTGATCTGTACGCGATGTTTCGCGAAACCCTCGAAGCCGCGGTAAGCGATGCGGCGATCGAGCCCGCCCAGATTGAAGTTGGGCATGTCGGGAACTTTGTGGCCGACCTCTTCTGCGGCCAGGGCCTGATCGGAGGCTTCTTCGGCCACGTGTATCCCGAGCTTGCCGGCATGCCGACATCGCGCCACGAGGCCGCCTGCGCCTCCGGCTCGATCGCCATGCTGTCGGCCATGCGGGACATCGAGGCCGGTCACTACGATGTGGCTGCCGTGCTGGGCATAGAACTGATGCGCAACGTGGGCGGCCAAACCGGAGCGGAGTATCTGGGTGCCGCGGCCTGGCAGGGCCAGGAAGCGACGGACTGCGACTTCCCCTGGCCTCATCTCTTTGATCGTATCAGCGAGGAGTACGAGCAGCGCCACGGCCTCAAACACGAGCATCTCGCGCAGATCGCCGAAATCAACTTTGCCAATGCAAAGGACAACCCGAATGCCCAGTCACGAAACTGGCAGTTCGCGGAAGGCAGCTTTGCCGAGAATGACCAACTCAACCCGGTGATTGAAGGACGCGTGCGCAAACTCGACTGCGGCCAGATCACCGACGGCGCGGCCTGCGTCATTCTCGCCGGCGAGGCTGCGGCGCAAGCCCACGCGGCGAAGCTGGGCCTCTCGCTGTCGGACATACCGCGGATCAAGGGCTGGGGTCATCACTCGGCGCCGCTGCTCCTCGAACAGAAGCTCGTCCTATCCGAGGGACAGCCAATCATTTTCCCTCACGCGGCGGCGACGCTTGCCGACGCCGTGCACCGTGCCGGTTTCGAAACAACGCTGGAACTGGACGGTCTGGAGACCCACGACTGCTTCACCATCACCGAGTACATGGCCATCGATCACGGCGGCATCACCGCTCCGGGCGAAGCCTGGAAAGCGGTGGAGGAAGGGGTTATCGCGCGCGACGGCAGCTTTCCCGTCAACGCCAGTGGCGGCCTCATCGGGCTCGGCCATCCGGTGGGGGCCACCGGGGTGCGGATGGCCCTGGATTGCGCTCGGCAGGTGACCGGGCGCGCCGGTGCCATGCAGATTGACGGTGCCCGGAACATGATTACGTTCAACGTGGGCGGCAGCACCACGACCTGTGTCAGCCTCGTGGTCGGCGTGGGTGACGAAAAGCGCAGTGGCCTCGGTGGATGAACGATGCTTTCATCTACGATGGTGTTCGAAGTCCCCGGGCGCGGGCAAGACCGGACGGCGCGCTACACGAACTCACGCCGCAGGAACTGCTGACGCAGCTTTACCGCGGTCTCTGTAACCGTACCGGACTCGAACCCGCCAGCGTCGGTGAGGTCATCCTCGGCTGCGTGACGCAGCAGGGCGAGCAGGCCGCGAATATCGCGCGCAGCTCGCTTCTCTATGCCGGATGGCCCGATCACGTCCCGGGACTCACGGTGCACCGCTTCTGTTCCTCCAGCATCGACGCCCTGGCCCTGGCGGCGATCAAAGTAAACGCCGGCGTGCTTCGCACCCTTGTGGCCGGGGGCGTGGAGATGATGTCGCGCGTGCCCATGCTCTCCGACGGCGCGCGAATCTTCACGGACCAGGCGTTCGCCCAGCGCTGCAGAACCGCGCTCATGGGCAGCGGCGCCGACCTCATCGCCAGCCGCGAAGACGTAAGCCGGGAGCAGGCCGATGCCGTCGCGTTCCTCAGCCAGCAGCGGGCCGCCGCGGCGCGCGAGGCAGGGCACTTCACCTCCTCCCTACTCCCGATAGCGACGACGTCGGGGACGGCCGTCGAGGACGAGTGTATTCGCCCCGCCACTACGATGGAGCGCCTTGCCGCCATGGCACCGGCCTTTGCCGAGCTGGGAGCGGGGGGTGTGGACGAGTTTCAACTTGCTCACAATCCGCAGCTTTCTGAGATCCGCCATATCCACACCGCCGGCAATTCGCCGGCGATGGCCGATGCGGCCTGCACAGTGCTGATCGGCCATGCGGGTCTCGCCGAGGAACTCGACGCAAAACCCCGGGCGCGAATCGCCAGCAGCATCACCGTCGCCGCCGATCCCGTCCAGGTACTGACAGGCTGCGTCGAGGCCACGGCGGGACTCCTGGAAAAGACGGGTCTATCCGTGGATGACATCGACCTCTTCGAAATCCACGAGGCCTTTGCGGCGACGAGCGTTCTCGCCAAACGGCGCCTCGGCCTCGGCGACGACAAGTTGAATGTGAATGGTGGCTGCATCGCCCTGGGCCATCCCATGGGCGCCACGGGAGCGATCATGACCCTGACACTCCTCGATGAACTCGAGCGCCGCAACGTGCAGCGAGGCATAGTCGCAGCGGCCGGTGCCGCGGGATCGGGAAGCGCGCTGCTGCTCGAGCGGGTGTAGCGGGCAGAGCTCTCGGATATTTGGAATTCTCGGCGAGAGATTGTGCGTTGAGCTATGCCGGCTGGGGGCCGGGGAAAGCCCTGCGCCTTATCATGATGTTGTAGTAGCCTTCGCTATCATAGTGGTGAAAACGTGCGCGAACTCTCGGCAGCGGTGCGGCGGTACCTGCACCCGCTGTCTGCGTCGTTCTCTTCGCCTTGGGAACTGCTCTGAAAGGACTCTGTTATGGCTGGTCGACTGTTTTCGCCGAGAAATTGGATGCTTCATGCCACTATTCCTGTGCTTCTTTGTCTCTCCGGCGCCTCCTTTGCGGGGGGGCCGGTGCTGGACCGCATCGTCGACGCCGGTGTGTTGAAAGTGGCCATGTCCGGAAACCAGCAACCCTTCAACTTCGTCTACGGGAAACGGGAAAGACTCGTGGGTTACGACGTAGATCTCGCTCGCGAGCTGGCGCGCGTGATCAATGTCGAGCTCGAGCTGGTGCCCGTGCGCTTTGACGACCTGATGGACGCGCTCAACGACGGGCGCGCGGATATGGTGATATCGGGCATGACCATAACGGCCACACGAACTCAGGAAGTCAGCTTCGTGGGCCCCTACGTTCTGTCGGGAAAGTCCCTCCTGGCCCGCGGCGAGTCCGCCGCCAACCGCAGCTCACCCAATGACTTCAATGACTCCTCGATCAAACTGGCCGCGCTGAAGGGCTCGACGAGCGAAAGCCTCGTGCAGCAGCAGTTGCCGGAGTCCGAGCTGGTACCCGTGGCCGACTACGACGAGGGCTTGAAGCTTCTGATGGGCGACGAGATAGACGGCATGGTTGCCGATATGCCGATTCTCGCCTACACCAAAAACCGCTATCGCGACGTGAATCTTCAACTCATAGCGCCACCGCTGTCCCTGGAGCCCATGGGGATCGTGATAGACGCCGGTGACCCGCAGTTGGAGAACTTTCTCCGCAACTATCTCACCGTGTTTGAGAAAACAGGATTTCTGATGCGGCTGTATGAGCGATGGTTCGAAGTCGGCAACAGCGATCTCTATCGGTAGTGCCGCAGCTGCGATGGAGGAGCAGGAATCGGGTGTATCTGGAGTCCGAGGCTTGTTTTTATGGGCGGAGTTCCCGCTCGACAGGCCACCGCCATGCCATTGGAGACTTCCCGAAGACGTTGTGTAACAGCGTCGCATAACCCACCCGACGCACGCCAAGCCTCCTCTGGGCGCAGTAATCCGACGCGGGATATCGAAGCCCGCGTCGCCGCCCTGGATCAGGAGACAATCAGCGATGGACTTCACGTCCATGGGCACGCCCTCGTAGCGGACTTTCTTTCCGCACAAACGTGCCATGAGCTGGTCGATCTCTTCGACAGACCGGACATCTACCGCAAGACCGTTTCGATGGCGCGACACCGTTTTGGGTTGGGCGAGTACAAATACTGGAGCTACCCACTGCCGGTGCCCGTCAGCGCGATGCGTGCGGGGCTGTATCCCCTGCTTGCACCGATTGCCAACCAGTGGATGCACCGACTTGGCGAGGAACATCGCTATCCAGAGACGCTGTCGGAACTGCGCGCGGAATGCGTACGTGCGGGCCAGAGCGAGCCTACACCGCTCATCCTGAAATACGGTGCCGGGGGCCACAACACGCTGCACCAGGATCTCTATGGTGAGATCTTCTTCCCGATCCAGGCGGCGGTCTTTCTGACGCAGCCTCACGACGACTTCACCGGCGGCGAGTTCGTGCTTACGGAGCAGGTACCCCGCGCCCAAGCAAAGGCCACCGTCCTGCAACCACAGCGGGGAGACCTGCTGCTTTTCACGACCAATTTCAGGCCAGTGCGAGGCAGGCGCGGTTTTTACCGGGCCAAGATGCGACACGGCGTGAGCGAAGTCCGCAGCGGGCACCGTTACACGCTGGGTATCATTTTCCACGACGCCGAGAGCTAGCGTGTACAGGCATCAGCACTTGGACAGAACGACCCTGGCTTCGAAGATTGCTTCACGAGAAATACGCCTGGGAGGGAATAAACGGCTAAGGATCTACGGGTCCCTGGACTGTCGATCCGGGAAGCGAATGAAGCGCGAGAACCGCGTTTTCTTTACCGACGAGCACGAAGCTATCGCGTGTGGCTACCGGCCCTGTGGAAACTGCATGAAGGCGGCCTACAAACAATGGCGAGCCAGGGCCGAGCAGCTCACCTAAGGAACGGGCCTTCAAACGGCGTGGCTCCAGTAGACGCCTCGTGCATTCCTTTGCGGCATCAGACTTTGATTTGCGGGCGGTGTGATATCCGCACCGAAGTTCCGGCGATTCCTGGCTCGCGCGCCCTCGAACGGGACTACCCATATCAGACGTCCCGTTCCAGCCAGCGCCGCAGGACCGGCGCTCCCAGAAGTGGCAGCGCGACGGGTAGGAGCCAGGTCACGGACGTCGCTGCGCTCGCCACCGCGAGCGCCAGTAATGCGGCGCCGATGCTCACTTCTGGAAGCCACGGAAACAACGCGAGGCGAGACGAGCGATCGGACTTCCAACCGCAATCGCGACCCATGATCACGGAAAGCACCGCCCCGCTTTGACGCAGCATGACGAGCGGCGCAAGGAGCGCGGATAGGGCCAATTCGCTGAGGCTGGCGCGCAGAATCACGCGTATCCGTCCCGCGGTGCGAGCCCGCCGGGCGAAATGGGCAAACGCCACGAGTTTTGGAAGCAGCAGAATGATCGCGACCGTGGCCAGAGGACGTGCACCCCGAACGGTAACCAGGTCTGCGGCGATGATCACCAATAGCGCCAACCACGCCGGCGCCACCAGATAGCCGGCAACGCCCGATGCCAGATGCAGACGACTGACGGGATCCAGTCCCGGCTCGCCAAGGATCCGCAGATGCTGGAGGTTACCCTGACACCAGCGCCGGTCTCGACGGTGGAACTCCCCCAGGGTCTGCGGGCCGTCTTCCGCACTGCCCCGCGTGTCCGGGTCCAGAGCCACGGCCCAGCCCGCGCGCCGAATCCAGGCGGCCTCGACGAAGTCATGGCTCAGGGGAGGTCCGCCGAAGGGTGCGCGCCCGGACAGGACGGGCAAGGCAAGCGCGGAGCGAAACGCCGGTATTCGCATGATCGCGTTGTGACCCCAGTAGTTTCCAACATCGCCGGACCAGGCCGCGAGTCCACGGCCAAAGTTCGGCGACAGGAGGCGATTGGCCAGGCGCTGATGCCGCCCGAACAGAGTGTGTCCCGGAACCATCGAAATGCCGGCCTGCAGCAGGCCAAGGTCGGGCCGCCGTTCTATCTGGAAAATCAGCGACCTGATTCGCTCCGCCGACATTCGGCTGTCCGAATCCAGCACGGCCATATAACTGAACTCTTTCCCGGCGCCGTTGACCCACTCAGCGATGTTTCCGGGCTTGAGCCCGGTGTTTGCGGCGCGGCGGCGATAGATGATGGATTCCTGATCCACAAGCGACGCTAGCGCCGCTTCCTCGTGGGCGATGCGCTGTGCTCCGCGCGTGTCGGAAAGTACAAAGATTGAGACCGTATCAGCGAGACCCATCGCGTCGGCGCGGCGGCGCAGCGTTCTGAGGTAGGCGGCTAGGGGCTCGGCGGGCTCGCCGCATAAGAGCACTAGAATCGCAGTCTTGTGCAGCGGCTGCCACGCGAGGGGAATCGAAGCGCTTGAAGGGTCTGATTGAACAAAACCGAGCATCGCCGTCGAGGCTCCACCAGAGATCCACAGCGCGCCGACGGCCACCAGCCCCAACGCTACCCACGCCGCGGTCGTCCACTGTTCCACGGCGCTGGCGAAAACGCCGGTGACGACCACGGTGCCCAGAATCTTGAGGGCTAAGTACGCCGCGAGCCAACCACGGCCCCGGCGGCAGTCCGCCGGTCGCGCAACGAGGGCCTTCGCCTCACCGCTCGAGCGAAAATCGATCTCTGCCGATGACATGCCAGCTACGCCCTCCCAGGGGCCGTTTCGAAGATAGCGAGTCTTGCTAGCCCGCAACGCATCCTGCCGTTGCGACGTCGGACTGTCTGACCGGCTGGTTGTTACTTCCTGTGACTTCCCATGGCTTCCCGAAAAGCGGTCGCCTGCCGACCTCAAAGGCCCAGCGGTGGCCACATGCGGGCGAACACCCCGTCCCGCTTTACGATCGCGTGGTACAGGGCAGCTCCGACGTGCAGCGCAAGCAGCGGAATAAGCGCGAGACCTGCCCAGTGGTGCAGCGCCTTCGCGCTATCCGCCCACTCATCCGAGAGCGGCACCAGGGGTGGCACACCCAGCGCATCCAGGCTCTCGATCGGAAATCCACCCGCGCGAACGCGTATGTAGCCCGCTATCGGCAGAATCAGGAGCAGCACGTGAAGCAAGCGATGCGTGGTCACCGCGATGCGTTCCTGCCACAGCGGAAAACCGCCCATTCTTGGTGGCGGCGGATTCCGCCAGCGCACAAGCAGCCGCAGCAGCACCAACACCAGAAGAAGTACGCCCACATTCTTGTGATAGATGAACAGGGCGTTCTGCAGGGTTCTTCCGATGCCGGATTGAACCATGATCAAACCGGCGGGCACGGTGAGTAGAATCAGTAGGGCCATCACCCAGTGAAGGAGCCGCGCCGGCGCTCGGTATCGCAAGTGATCCATACACCGGATGCTAGCGTGTATTCGACGGGATGGGCGCATAAGTTGGCCCTCCCGTCGAAAGACGCGAGCGGCGGCGGCTACCGTGCCCGCGGTAAGATTGTTTTCACGTAGGGACAGGACGGCGCTCATCAATCAACTCGCCCATCAGATCCTCGAGGCGCGGCCGCGCCCAGGGCACCATGGCGCGTCGGACTCGAATGGGTCCGCGGCGCGTTTCGCTGCGGCGGCCCTGGCCCTGGCAGCGGGTGCGCCCGTTATCGCCTACCTCCTCGTGGGCGGGCAACTCATTGCGCTGAGTGTGGCGACTCTGGTTTATCTGTTGGCGGCCGCGCTGGCCGGCCTGCTTATGGCGCGCTGCCCGGCTCTAGGGCAGGTCGGCATGTGCAATATCGTAACGCTCACCCGTCTGGTCCTGACGAGCGCCCTTGCGGCTCCCCTCGTGACACCGGGGACCGCAATGGGGATTGTGACCGTTGCAAGCCTGGCGCTGATTCTCGACGGTATCGACGGCTGGTTGGCGCGCCGGCACGGGCATGAGTCCGCGTTTGGGGCACGCTTCGACATGGAAGTCGATGCGGCGCTCGGTCTGGTACTGGCACTCAATGCGTGGGCGGCGGGCACGGTGGGTCCCGTGGTGCTGCTGCTGGGGGTGCCGCGCTACCTGTTTGGCGTTGCGGGCAGCGTCTGGCCGATGCTTGGCCGGCCCCTCCCCGAGCGCTTTGGTCGCAAAGTCGTGTGCGTGCTGCAGATCGTCGCTCTCATTGCACTGCAGCTTCCGTGGCTTGCCGGTCCGACAGCGACCGCAGTCGTCCTTGCGGCGCTGCTGGCCCTTGCCTGGTCCTTTGGCCGGGATGTGCTCTGGCTCTGGAAAGCTTCATCGTGAGTCGCGACATCGCCGGGCTTGGGCTCGCCGCCCTGCTCTTCTACCTTGTCCTCGTCCAGCCCAATCATCCCGCCGCATTGACCTGGGAAGCGCTGGCCGCGTTTCCCCTGGAATGGCCCGCGGTGCTGCTGGCTCTCGCTGCGATCGGCACCGGGCGTAGCGGAGACGGATTTCGCGTTGCCCTCGTCGGGCTACTGGTGCTGATAGCGGTGCTCAAGATCGCGGACTTCGCGATGTTCACGGCCCTGGCGCGGGGCTTCAATCCCATCGCTGATCTGGCGCTGGTCGGTGCGGGAATCCGGCTCCTGAGCGGTGCGATCGGCCCTCTCCTTACGCTGCTTTCCGGGCTCGCCGCGCTGGCGCTGGTCGTCGCACTGACCGCGGCCCTCTGGTGGGCGACCGGGGTCTGGGCCACGACCGCGCCGCGCCATGCGAGTCGGCGAGGGCTCATCGCCGGTGTGGCGCTCCTGACGGCCGGCGTGGCCGCGGCCGACGTCGGAGATCGGATGGGTCGCTGGGATCTGCCCGTGACTCTGCCGGGCACGGCGTTCACGGCCCGGGTCGGTGTGGAACGGCTCGAGACCGTACGTGCGACGTTCACCGACCTGCGCGCCTTCGAGGCTGCGGCAGCCGATGATCCCCTGGCCGAAACCAAGGGACTGCTGAATACCATCGACCGTGATGTGATCGTTGTATTTGTCGAAAGCTACGGTCGCACAAGTCTGGATACGCCCGAGTTTGCCGACCTCCACCGTCGCACGCTGGCCGAGGGGGAAGCGGCGCTCACGAGCCACGGCCTTGCCATGGCCTCGGGCGTCCTCGCTTCACCCACGCGGGGCGGTCAGAGCTGGCTCGCCCACGCGACCTTCGCCAACGGCCTCTGGGTAGACGGGCAGACGCGCTACGGAGCAGTGCTTGCCTCGGGGCGACGCACGCTTTACCACCTGGCGTCCAACGCTGGATTTCACACCGCCGCCGTGATGCCCCAGATCACCCTCGCCTGGCCCGAGAGTGCGATGATGGGCTTTGAGACGATCCTTGCGGCGGCTGATCTCGGCTACGCCGGCCAGAACTTCAACTGGGTGACCATGCCTGACCAGTTCGTCTACGCGGCTATCGACCGCCAGCTCCGCGACAACCGGCCGGACGATCGACCTCTGTTCATTCAGGTGGCAACGGGCTCATCGCACGCTCCCTGGGTGCCCGTACCCAGACTGGTCGCATGGGACGCCATCGGCGATGGGCGGATCTTCAATGCCATGGCGGAAGCCGGCGATTCGCCGGATGTCGTGTGGCGCGACCGTGACCGGGTTCGCTCCCAGTACCGCCTGGCCATCGATTATGCGCTGCGCACGGCCCTGGCGTACGCAGCTCACCATGCCGAGGATCCGCCGCTGATGATCGTGCTGGGTGATCACCAGGCCGCGGGCTTCGTGGCTCTGGATGAGCGTCCGGATGTACCGATCCACCTTATCGGTCCGGCCCATCTCGTCGACCGCGCCGCCTCCGAATGGGGGCTGTCGCCGGGTCTGATTCCTGCAGATGATGCGGTCGTGGTGGCCATGGACCGCATGCGCGACCGGATTCTTCGTGCTTTCACCGCCGCCACCTCGGGCTAGCGCGATGGACCGACCCCTGCTTCGAGCGATCCAGATCGCTGTGACGGTCACGAGCTTCGGCCTGCTCTGGTACCTCGCGGATGGCGAGGCGGCCGTGCGGCAGCTGGCCGACGCGCATCCCGCCTGGATTGGGGCGGCCCTCGGGATGCTGACCTTACAGACCCTGTTGTCCGCGCTTCGCTGGCGCCTTACCGCGAAGCAGTTCGGAATCACCCTGGCGCCGGGCATCGCGGTCCGGGAGTACTACCTGTCTCAGGTTGGGAACCAGCTGTTGCCCGGCGGTGTGCTGGGGGATGCGGGGCGCGCGCTCCGCGCCCGGGACGAGGCCGGGCTTTTGGCCTCGGGTCAGGCCGTACTGTTTGAAAGGCTGGCAGGACAGCTCGCCTTGTTCGCGGTATTCGCTGCCGGTGTGCTGGGCACCAGCCTGGTACCCGGGGGCTTCGACGGCCCGGTCTGGTTGCTGCCGGCAACACTGCTGATACCTGTAGGGACCGTCCTAGCGCTGCGCATTGGTGGCAACGGCGCAAGCGCGCCAGGACGCGTGCGCCGCGCGGTGCGCGGCTTTCGCGTCGCCTTCATGCACGCGGTCGCGGCGCGGGAGGTCCGGACGCAACAGCTTGCGATGAGCCTGGGCACGGCCGCGTGCAACGTGACGGCCTTTGCCTGTTGCGCGGCCGCCGTGAATGCCTCTATTGCCGCACCGGCAGCGATGGTCACTGTGCCCCTGATTCTGCTCAGCATGCTGATCCCCGTCACGGTGAGCGGTTGGGGACTTCGCGAGGGCGCGGCGGCCGCGCTCCTTCCCCTGGCCGGTGGGACCGGCGCCGACGGGCTGGCGGCCAGTGTCGCTTTTGGCCTGACCCTGCTGCTTGCGACCACCCCCGGCCTGATTGCCCTCGCCTTTGTCGCGACACCGGACCCGGCAAACGAACAACTGCGTTCATGAAATTTCCCAGGGCCTTCCTGGCCGTTCCCGGTGACCTGATGACGCCCACGGGCGGCTACCTGTACGACCGGCGGCTGCTGGCGGCCCTCCGCGCCCTGGACCGCGACGTTATGCATATCGCGCTCCCCGGCACCTTCCCGAACCCCTCCCCGGCCGACCGGAAAACCGCCGCCGAGCAACTCGCCACGCTGCCGCCCGAGGGTCCCGTTATCGTCGACGGCCTGGCTTTCGGTGCAATGGACCATGCAGCGCTCACTCGCATTCGAGCGCCGATCGTGGCGCTGGTGCATCACCCGCTTGCCGAGGAGAGCGGCCTTGATCCCGCGCGCCGGGATGCGCTGTACCGATCCGAGCGCGAGAATCTCTCGCTCGCAGCTCGAGTTGTGGTTACCAGTCGGCACACCGCGGAGTTGCTGACGTCGCGCTACGGGGTCCCGTCCGGGCGTATCACCGTTGCCCGGCCCGGTGTCGATCCGCCGTCGGGCGAAAGTCGAGCGGCCGACCCGCCGCTGATACTTTCCGTCGGTATCCTGGTTCCGCGCAAGGGCCACGATGTGCTCCTCCGCGCACTGGAGCAGATCGCGGACCAGCCCTGGCAGGCGGTGATCGTCGGTGCGACGCGGGACACGTGCTACGCAAGGCAGCTTGCGCAGCTCGCGGCCACAGATGCCCTGGGGCGCCGCGTGCGCATCGCCGGCTGCGTGCACGCCGATGAGCTTGCGCGGCTCTATCAGCGGGCAAGCATCTTTGCGCTGGCCACGCGCTACGAGGGTCACGGCATAGTCTTCGACGAGGCCTCGATGCATGGCCTGCCGATTGTGAGCTGCGCCGTCGGAGCGGTATCGGAAACGGTCGCGCCCGGCTCAGGCTGCCTTGTACCACCCGAGGATCCTGCTGCCTTTGCGAACGCGCTGGACCGCGTCCTTGGCGACGCCACACTGCGCTCCACGATGGCTGCGTCGTCCAGGACAGCGGGCGCCGCCCTACGGGGTTGGGACGACACCGCGCGCCGCGTTGCCGACGTGATCGACCACGTGTCGGCGGGTGGCTGACCCGGACCGGCCAGGGAAACTCAAACTGGCACCGGCCCGCACCGCGGGAACTGGACAGCCTCGAGCGACGATCAGAACCCCCACGCTCGGGAGGCGACACGAAGACTAATCGACGAGACGCGCAAAAAGATCGCCGGACGGCGCCTCCGGAATCAGGGAGTCGAGCCAGGCGCGTACCGCGGACGCGTCGCGGAAGTCGGACCACAGAAAACCCGAGCGTTCGCCCACCACGGGATTGAAACGATAGTCGCCCAGTTCTTCGAGCCGCGTGATGACGGCGTGCGTCAGCGAGGCAAAGGCGGGCAGATATTCTACCGACACCATGCCTGGCGGCTGCGACAGGCCCGAGAGAACTTCAATCTCAAACCCCTCACAGTCGATCTTCACGTAGGCGGGCTGGCCGTAGCGCGCGATGATCGCGTCGAGGGTCACCATCGGCACGCGCTCGACTCGATCCCAGCGCACGTGATCGAAACCCTGCGTCTTGGCGGCGCTTGCGACGAAGTCCGTGTGCAGCGACGACACCGTGGGATGCCGCGAGGAGACAGCCATTTCGGCCGTCGCCTCCCGGGATCCGGCGGCAGCCTCGATCAATACAACGTCGCCGGGCAGCGTGCAGCGCAGGAAACGCGCGAAGAGGCGCTGCGGCTCCAGGGCGATGACCCGCGCTCCGCAGGCCCGCATCGCCCGCGTTCGCGTACCGACGTGTGCACCGACATCGATAGCGAGATCGCCGCGCCCCAGGATTTCGGCGTAGAAACGCCGCCACGCACGCATGGTTAACGGGTTGTAGTAGATCACAAGCGATCGTGCGAAGCCCAGCAGTCGCTTCATGGTGTGTCGCCCCCTTTGAAACCGTTAGGAAGCCATCGCTCTGCAAAGATCCCTTACAGCGCGATCAACGTTCCGTAATACTATTCGCCACGAGTGTATGCGGGAACGCGGGTGCTGACTGACGTATCGTTACGATCCTTCACATCGGAGATAGAGACTATTCATGCTGCGAAGCCCACGCGCTGCGTCCACTACCTCCGCGCCGCTAATAGCAATGCCCGACTGCGATGGCGGTCCCCATTGTCACACTCTCTCATCGTATCCAGAGTGGGTTTCTGTAGGGGATCGCCATGTTGGGCGTTGAAGGACGCTGTCCAGTCACGACAAGCCACGCCTGATTGATGGGTTTCAGCGCCGACTGGCTAGCCCTACGCGAGCCCGCGGACCGCAAGGCCCGCGATCAGGCTCTCGCGCTGCGTGCCTGTGAGGCCGCGGGACCCAATCCGGTGATCCTGGATCTGGGCAGCGGTACGGGGGCTACCTGGCGGGCATTGACACCGCAGCTCCCCGAGGGCACGCGCTGGGTATTCGTGGACAATGATCCAGCGCTCCTTGCCGATGCGGCCAACGCCGCCGGTGCTACGGCGGAGGTGATTGAAGCGGACATCGGTGACCTGCTCGCTCTGCCCCTCGAGCACATCACGCTGGTCACGGCGTCGGCCCTCCTCGACCTTGTCCCGCACTTCTGGGTCGAAGAGGTAGCCCGTACGCTGCGCATCCCCTTTTATGCGGCGCTGAGCTACTCAGGCGTGATGCGATGGACGCCCGGTGATCCGCACGATGAAACCGTCACTGAATGCTTCAACCGGCATCAACGCGGGGACAAGGGTCTCGGCCCGGCGCTGGGCCCCGAAGCGGGCAAGCGCGCCGCCTCGATCTTCGCCGACGCCGGCTTCGAGGTGTACCACGCCGACAGCCCCTGGCACCTGAGCCCGGCCATGGCCGAACTCCAGCGCGAACTCACGGACGGCATTGCGGATGCCGCCGCCGCGGCAGGCGCCGCCGAGGCCTCCGCCTGGGGTGACCGCCGACGTGGTCTGGCCGGACGCAGCCATTGCGAGATCGGCCACACGGACATACTCGCTATCCCCGGGCGCAGTACTCACGGTGACCTCGGCAATGTTGGTTGACGTCACAACGGAGGTTTGGAGCCGTCTGCTCGCCGTCCGCGAGGGGGAAGCCTGCGCCTGCTGCGGTCGCTGGACCAACGGCGAGCGCCTCGCCCTCGATCTCTATGGGCCCCTGGCACGGCGAGATCTCGGGCCTTTCGTTGTCGCCCAGGTAGGCCAGTCTCTGGATGGACGTGTGGCCACGGTAACCGGCGACGCTCGCGACGTATCGGGCCCCGATGGCCTCGCCCATCTGCACCGCATGCGCGCACTGGCAGACGCGGTGGTCATCGGCGTGCGCACCGCGCTGCACGACTCGCCGAGGCTGACCGTGCGGCTCTGCAATGGCAAAAATCCGGCGCGGGTGGTGATCGACCCGCAGGGCCGGCTTCCCGACCGTGCGCCACTCCTGGCCGAGGATGGCGCGCGGCGCATTGTCTTTCAGGCGGTGGATCGCGACCGGCCTGACGGCGTGACAGCAATCCGCCTGAAGCTCCACGACGGCCAGATCGATCCGGCGGACATCGTGGAAGCGCTGCATCGCGAAGGACTCAACAGCCTGCTCGTGGAGGGCGGAGGCAACACCATCGCGCGCTTTCTTGAGGCGCAGTTGCTGACGCGCGTGCAGCTGGCCGTAGCGCCCCTGCTCATCGGGGACGGCCCGCAGGGACTCACACTGCCGAAATCAACGCGGCGCCTTGCCGATGCGATCCGGCCCGATACCCGAGCTTATTCCCTCGGTTCCGACGTGGTTTTCGACTGTGGTCTCAACGAACACGCGACGCTGGCGACGCAACCGCTGCACCTGGGCAGGGCAGACGACGCCGCGGGTTGAGTAGTTGACCTCCCGGTCGCGCCGGCAACAGGAGTGTTGCGAGCGCCAAATTCCTGCCTCAGGGTTTCTCGGGTACCGCCTCAAGCAGCATGGGGTACATTTCCCGGAGCGCCGCGGCCCCGGCCCGGGCGCCGGTGTACTTGCCGATGCGCACTACCACGAGGCCGTGGCTGGGGATGATCGTAGTGCTCTGCCCTCCGGCGCCGCGCATACTGTAGGCGCTGGTTGGTAGACCGCCCGCGCCGTTCCCGTTGACCCAGAAAAAGGCGCCGCCGTAGATCGGCCGTCCGTCGGCGGCCCAGCTCGGTGCCACCGTCGAGGCGTAGTCAACGTAGCCCTCTGGCAGGAGCCGCTCTCCTTCCCACACGCCGTCCTGTAGATACAAGTTGCCGAGGCGTGCCCAGTCGCGGGCCGCCATGAACGCGAGTCCCTGCCCGAGAAAATTCCCGTAGGGATCGGTCTCGATAATCGCATCGCGGATACCCAGGCGGTCGAACAGGTGCCGCTGCGGAAAGGCGTGATAGTCACCGCCGCGGCGCTCCACGGCGAGGCGAATCAGATAGCTGGTGAGCACCGGATCCGTATTGCGGTAACGTCCCACGCTCGCCGGTGCAAACTCCAGCGGTCGCGTGGCGGCGTACTGGTACTGATGCACGCCGCCGGTGTAGAGGTAGTAGTGATCGGCGTAGGTCTCGGGCTGATAGTCCGGATCGGCGGGGGCGTTGATCATGATGCCGCTGGACATACGCATGATGTCGCCGATGCGGATAGCGCGACGTGGATCATCGGGCCGTACGCGCCATTCCGGGATCGGCGCTTCCTGCCAGAGCGCGTAGGTACCGTCCTGGATAAGCACACCCATGAGCGTACCCGTCAGGCTCTTGGTCATGGACCAGCTTTCGAGCGGAGTATGGATATTGATCGCTTCATCGTAGCGCTCGCCCAGGATGCGTCCATTCCAGGTCACCACCAGGGCGAGCGTTTTCGCCTCGGCCGGCCCGAAGCCGATTTCCAGGGCCCGTGCCACCGCGTTCATGTCCACCATCTCTGGAAAGGGCTCGCCAGCAAGGACATCGCCCATGGGCCAGGGCGTGGTACCCGCCGGCGGCAGCTTGGGTTCGACCACGGATGGGCGGAAGCGGATCTGCTCCACGTTGAGGGGATGGGCGATGCAGCCCTGGCTGCCGTAACGCTGCGCGGTGCGTACCGTGCCGTCGGGCAGGGTCAGGGCGACGTGTTCCCGCTCCCGGTCGACGACTCGTTCGACGACCTGGGCCCGTTCTTCGAAGGGCGAAATGAACCCCCCGACATTCGCAGCCGCGTCGTCTGGCTCCAGTCCCATATGGAAAATCGCTGAGCACAGGATCTTGGCGAAACCCGCCGTCTGGTGGTGCAGCGTATACCCCGGCGGCGGCACATAGGCGGCATCGGTGCGGAAATAGGCGCCGCGGGCGATGAGCTGCTCCCGGGAACCGTCACTGGACGGCGCTTCACCCGAAGCGGCTGCCGCAGGCTGGAACGACCCAAGACCGCTCAGCAGCATGAAGGCGGTGGCGCACAGCACGCGAACACCGCCGGTCGATTCGCGGGGCGAGCATGCCCCAGCGGCATGGCGATCAGATATCGCGCGGATCGGATCGACGTCCATGGCGTTCTCCTTCTCGTAAGGGGTGGAACACAAGCGGTGCGCATCGCCTGCGGTCTCTAAGTTAATCCCGTCGCGCGCCAGGCACGCGCGTGGACCGGGACGATCGGCGCAGCGCCCATAGTAATGCGAACGGCGGGGAAGTGACTGCTGTACGGCGGCAACGGGATCAACAGCACCTTTCCCGTTGGAAGCTACGCTCCGAACCCGCGTGGACTGTACGACATGCCGGGCAACGTTTGGCATTTCACATCCACGCCGTGGTTTGGAACCTAGGCAGAGACGATGGCGATGAGCTCCAGCGAGCGTGAGAGAGTTACCATTCCCGCAAGGCGCAGAATTGCTCGAGGAGAGGGTGGGGCGCCCTGACGTCTTGGCTGACCTCAGGCCAAAGCAGCTGCAATGGCGTCCATAGCGGCGAAGGCATCCACAAACATTTCCATGTTCACCTGCTCCGGCTGCGTCGAGAGCTTGACGATCACAACGTCGGCCGGTTTGTTCATGTAGATGATCTGGCCGTGAATTCCCAGAGCCAGCATTTGCCCGGCTGCCGAGTCCTTGACCCAGACCTGGTTCCGGTAGTGGCTGAATCCAAAAACCGCGTATTCGCTATCCAGGTAACACTGACTGGAAGTCGCGTCTCCGGCTAGCGTGTCCTGTATCCACTCCGCGGGCAGGATCTGCTCCCCGCCGATCCTGCCGTCGCCAATCATCAGGGATCCAAAGAGTGCGAGATCCCGGGTACATGCACTCATTCCGGCGCCGACATAGAGCGCACCGGCTCTGTCGACGACCACGTTCGCGTCGTTTCGCGGTGATAGCTTTGTCCATAGCTCGTCCGTAAGCAGTTCGCCCAAGGGCCTGCCCATCACTTCTTCGAGTATGAGTCCGATAACGTTGGTCGTTACCGTTCGGTAGTGAAACTTCTCGCCGTTCTGCTGGTCCTTTCCGCGAAGAGCGCGTGCGTATTCGTAGAGGGTTTCCGGTGTTGACCCGGTTAGCAGATCGGGACGCCAGCCGACCACGGATGTTTCCTGCCAGAAGTCCGCCTTTAGATCCGTGTAGTCTTCGCCGTAGTTCGCGCCAGCGGTCATATCCAGCAGGTGGCGAACCGTAGCCCCGTCCCAGGCGGAGTTGTCGAGGCCCGGCAGATAGCTTGTGACAAGCGCCGCGGGGTCAAGAAGATCGCGCTGGACGGCAATGCCGGCAAGCATACCGACAAAGGACTTGGTGACGGAATTCATCAGGTGGAGCGAATCGACAGACATGTGGTTGAAGTACTGCTCGCTGACGATCGCACCGGACTTCACCACCAGGAATGAATCGGTGAAGCTGTCCGCGATCATCTGTCGCACCGTGCCTGCCTCACCGTTGTACCGGGAGTAGGCGATGTCATTCAGATCCCGAACTGCTTCTTCAAAGTTGAACGGCGGGCTGCCTCCGCTCGCGAGGCGGCAGGTCGGAAAAAGAGATTGCATGAACTGGAAACTCCACCGGTTGTGTGGCGCCTGATTCCAGTTGCGCGTTGAGATACCTTGGGGATGAGTCACGCCACTTACACCCTTATTCTTCGTTGTAAGCGAACGATATAACACAAGTTCCGAGGCCTGCATCACCAGCGAAGAAGGGGCCAAAGGCGGGCCCCGCAGTGCTCTGCACTGGACGCTGCGCCTATGCGGCGTCTAACTTGAAAAGAGCCCAAGCTCCGATCGGTTGAAGTTCTGCAACGCAGGCAGGGCGTTCAGTAGCTCGCCGTCGGTCAGACCGAACCAGCGCCCGAGGGCTTCCGCGTACTGCTCCACGGAGATCGTTGGGATCAATCGCCCGCCGCCCGAGTCCAGATCATGGCCGTAGCCGGGGGGTGGGACCGATCCGAGGAGCTGAGTGCCGGCAACGGCGCCGCCAACAACGAACTGATGACCGCCCCAGCCGTGGTCAGTGCCGTCTCCGTTCACGGCGAGCGTGCGGCCAAAGTCCGACGCCGTGAAGAGCGTTACCTGCTGATCCACCCCCAGCTCGTTCATCGCCACGTTGAACGCTCCGACCGCGCCGTCGAGTTGACCCAATAGGAGCGGCAGGGCCTGCGCCTGTGCCGAATGAGTATCGAACCCTCCCATGCCGACGAAAAACACCTGTCGCTGCACACCCAGGGCATCGCGTATCGCGATGGTTTCAGCCACCGTGCGCAGCTGCGAACCAAGCTCCGAAGCCGGAAACTCACTGGAAAACGTGAAGCCATCGCCCCGCGCGGCGTTGTAGGCGTCATTCGTTGAAAAGGCTTTCGACAAGGCGTTACCCATATCTCGACGAATGAGGTAATCGCTGTTGAAGGCGCTGCCACTTAGGTGGGTCTTCAAACCTTCCGGCAGTCTCGCGTCGAAATCATCGAGTTCACCGAGGAGATAGACCTCCGCAGCGCCGCCGTCGCTGACCTGATAGGGAAACGCGCGCCGACCGGTGAGGAATGGTCCGCTGCCGACCGTGCTGATCGTGGAGAACGCGCCGCCGTTTGTGCTGGCGCCTTCAGCGGTAAAGGCATCCGCAAACAGGCCGCCCCAGCCGTAGAGCGCGCCCTCCGGTGCACTGGACTGCCAGATGGCCTGCTGGTCGTTGTGCGAGAAGAGCCGCGGCGGGAGGCGCGCCGAGTCGTCAAAAAAGCTCTGCGCGGTCACGGGTTCAATCAGCGGGCCGACGTTGGCGACCAGGGCAGCGGAGCCGCGTTCGAAGAGACTGCGGAGCATGGGCATTTCCGGTGGAAGGGCCCACCGGGCGTCACCGCTGGCCGCATTCGCGGGAATCAGCGGCAGGAGTGCTTCGCGAGCCCGGGAGGACCCCTGGACCCGCAGCAGCGTCTGCCGCAGTCTGGCGAACTCGTCGTAAGCCGAGGCGTCGTAGGGCAGCAGGAAGTCGTGGTTATCAAGACCGCCGAAGAGAAACACGCAGACCAGCGCCTTGTACCCGCTGCTGTCCGCACCCCAGGCCGAGAGCGCCGTAGGCCCGAGGCCGGCATGCGCCCCCACCATCGTCGCGCCGCCGACGTACTTGAGAAATTGACGTCTATCCATGGCTGGTCTCTCCCTTTATCGCTGAACCAGGTATTCGGGCGCGGTCATGGTCATGAGTACCGCAATGGCGACGCGCAGCAGCCGGCTGCTGTCGCGCTCCTCCTCATCCTCGAAGTCAATGGGAATGGTCTGCAGAGCGGCGACGATATTCGCCTCCGTTTCTGCACTGAGGTCACCGTGCGCGAGCAGGAGATTGAGATGTTGCGTGAGTGTCGCAGGGTCACTGGCCATGAGTAATTCCGCCCCGTAGTCCGGGACGAAGCTCGCGCAGGCCGCGTCCTCGTCGTAGGGGTAGCCGAACTCGTCAAACTCTTCCCGAATCTCTTCAACGTCTTCGCACTCCGCAGCCGCGGCGAAGGCGAAGAACGTCATGAAGTTGACGTAGCCGGGTATCGTTGAAGCGTTCACGATCTGCAGTTCCGGAACCGTCATCCCCTCCACACCGCTTTGCGTGCCTGGCGCGACGTAGCCCGGACGATAGAAGTTGAAGACCGATCGCGATCGGAACGGGTGCTGTTCCAGGTATTCCATCGTGTCGTAGAGGATCGGAAGGTATTCAGCTCCCCGGGTATCGACCTCGAAGGCGCGCGCCCACTGCGTGAAACGCAATACCGGCTCGCGCAGTTTTCCGGTGTTCCGATCCGTACCGGTGTAGCCCCGCTGGGCCTCGGGGGAAAACAACACCGCAGCGAGCGAGGCGCCCAGATCGCCCTTGCGGCCGTCGCCCACGATCGTATTGTCCGGTAGCACGTAGCGGCCGCTGTCGAAGGCCTGGGCCACCTCCGCTACATAGGCGGGCGACGGATTGCTCTGCGTAAAGCGCTGGATAAGCTGACGTCCGATGAATGGACCAACGTTGGGATGCGCCATAATGTGATCCAGCGCCATCGTTATACTTTGCCGCCCCGGCGTTCCCGCCGGGATGGTCAGACCCAGGAAGGTCTTCTCCCGCTGCGAATGATCTTCCTCAAACATGACCATGGGTTCGCGCAGGAGCGCCGAGAGCTCTCGCTCTTCTTCAAAGGGGTTGTCCCGAGGCTCGCGTAGATTGAGACCCGTGAATACGCGGGCAAGCCCCGTGATGTCCGCGTTGCTGTAGGTTTCCAGAGGGCTCCCCTGTGCATCCGTTCGCGCTGTCCCGTCGGAGTTGAGTTCCACGAGACCGATGGTAAAGAGCTGAAGAATCTCCCGGGCGTAATTTTCATCCGGCATGCGTCCGGTAGCATCGTCCGCCGGGAGATTACCCATGTAGGTCAGGTAGTGACCCATGGCCGGCGTATAGGTGATTTCCTCCAGCAGATCCCGGTAGTTGCCGAGCGAATTACGCACCAGAACATCGACGTAGTAGTTGATCGCCGACGGAAAGTCCGACAACAGCTCCCCACCAAAATCCGAGGCCACCATAATCTGCGAAAGCGCGAAACTCATGCGCTGGCGAAGCTGATCCGGGGCTTCTACCGCGAGGCGCCAAAAACCCATGGTAGTGGGCGAGAAGGGCAGGAAGCTCTCGTTATCGGCTAACTCAAAGTATTGATTCGCAATGGGGGCATACAGACTTGGCGCGAGGCCAAGCTGAGCGAGGAACCAGTCCGATGCGTTGGTACCGGTGAGGCTGTCGATCTCGGTGCCGCGCGCGCCGAAAGTCGCCGTGCTGAGAAAGCGTGAGGTGCTGTATTGGTCACGAAACAGGCTGCTGCCCGGGGCTGGTTCGGGTACCGGAGTCTGAACCGGGGGTGGCTCGGGCGGTGGCGTGGGGGTCACCGGCGCCTCGGCCCCGGGGTCCGCAGGTGTAGCTGGCGCGCTCGAAGACCCACCGCCACAGCCCGCCAGCGCTGCGCTGAAACAAAGCCCAACGATGAGCGCGCGCGCCCGGTGCACCTTTTTCGCCAATGGTTTCATCTTAATCCCCCAGCGTCTTACTTCGAAGACAGCCTACCGCCTTGGGGAGCCAAGCTGTGTTACAAAGCGGCGGGTTCAGGCATACAAATCTGTATGCTTCCACTGCAACACGCCGCGCCATCGCGACGGGAAGGCTTGGTGGACCCTTGGCATGACTTGGCTATGTTCAGGCTCCTCAGGTAAGGTTGCCGGCTTTCGAGAACGGCACCGACTCCCCTTTGAAAAATCTTCGCAACAACGGCATACATACCAGTGGCTACACGGATCGTCTGGCAAAGCTGATCAGCGAGCGTCTCGAGCCTGGTGCTGACAAGGCAAGAATAGATCAGCGAATCTGGGATCTGTTCGGTGAGGAATGGGCGGTGATGTTTACGGACCTCGCCGGATTTTCTCGCTGCGCCGCCGACTTCGGAATCATTCACTTCCTGCAGATCATCGAAGAATCGCGGCGAATCTTTTCACCCTGCATCGATGAATGGGACGGCATTCTCATAAAGGTGGAAGGCGACAGCATGCTCCTGCTGTTCAAGAAGCCCCGTAATGCGGTGGAGTGCGCCATTGCCATGCAGCGCCGCTGTGACGAATACAATCAGGGCCGCGTCGACGAAGAGAAAGTCCTGCTTTGCCTGGGTATAGGCTACGGCAGCGTTCTCAACATCGGCGGAGAAGACGTGTTCGGTGCCGAGGTCAACGCCGCGGCCAAGCTTGGCGAGGACACCGCCGTCGCCTGGGAGATCCTCGTGACCGATTCCGTCGCGAAGGAGATAGAAGACATGCCCGGCATCGAGCTGGAGAGCACCGATTTTGTACCGCATGGCGCCAAGGCCGCGTATCGGGTGATTTACCGACTCTGACGTAGCGTTGGCTGCGTCGGTGACCACGACAGCAGCGGCTGCGTTGGGCGCCGCGCTCCCACCGGGTCGCCAGGTCCCGGGCCGTCGAACTACACCCGGGTTCCCAGCGGCAGTATGCGCTTGCGTTCGCCCGTTGCCGACATCAGCGCATTGGCCACCGCCGGTCCCAGGGGCGGCACACCCGGTTCTCCGACACCGGACGGCGCCTCCTCGGAATCGACGATATGCACTTCGACACTCGGCATTTCGTTGATGCGTAGCACCGGGTAGCTGTCGTAGTTGTCCTGGTCGACGACGCCGTCCGTCAAGGTAATCTCGCCGTGTACGATTCCGGCCAGCGCAAAGCCGATGCCGCCTTCCATCTGAGCGCGGATCACGTCGGGATTTACCGCGGTACCGCAATCGACAGCACAGACCACCCGCTCGACCTTCCAGTTTCCGTTCTCACGGACGGATACCTCGGCGACTTCAGCGACGTAGGTGCCAAAGGACGCATGGAGGGCGATACCGCGATGGATGCCCTCCGGCGGTGCAACACCCCAGCCGGCCTTTTCCGCAACCAGTTCCAGCACGCCGAGGTGACGCGGAAAATCCCGTAGCATATCGCGGCGAAAATCGACCGGATCTCGTCCCGCTTTTCGCGCAAGATCGTCCATCATTGTCTCCACGGCATAGGCGGTGTGCGTATGCCCGACGGAGCGCCACCACAGCACTGGAATGCCCACATCTGTGGTGCTAAGGATGACCGACTGATTCGGTATGGCGTACGGCATATTGTCGACGCCCTCAACGGAGGTCGAGTCGACGCCGTCGGCCATGAGCGCGCTTTCGAATACCGTCCCCTTGAGAATCGACTGGCCGACGATGTGGTGTTTCCACGCGGACAGCTTGCCATTGTCGTCCAGCCCAGCCGCGACCCGATGGAAATACATGGGACGATAGCGCCCCCCGGTCATATCATCCTCACGACTCCACTGCACGCGCACGGCCACGCCCTCGCCCATCGCTTTGACGATGCTCGCCGTCTCTACGATCACGTCGGCATCGGGTGTCGCGCGACGACCGAAAAAGCCCCCGGTCATCATCACGTGCAGCTTTACCTTGTCCGGCGCTATACCCAGAATCTGGGCCGCCGCGGCCTGGTAGTAGTCCGGCATCTGATGTCCGGCCCAGATTTCGAAAACGCCGTTCTGGTAGCGGCCGACCGCATTCAGCGGCTCCATGGCCGCGTGAGCGAGATAGGGAAACTCGAAATCGGCGGCTACGACCTCCGCTGCGTCGTCAAGCGCGCCCGCCGCATCACCGACCGTGTGCACACGGACGCCCGACCCGTCATCCGCCTCGGTCCGGTAGCTTTCCATCAATCCGGCCGTGCCGCGTTTTTCGGCCGCGCTCTCGTCCCATTCGATTTCGAGCGCATCCCGGGCCTTGAGCGCCTCCCAGTAGGATTTCGCCACTACCGCAACACCGCGGGGGGTGGCCACCACATTGACTACCCCGGGCATCGCCATGATCGGATCGGCATTGTAGGATCGGACCGTGGCACCGAAGCGCGGCGCCCTCTTGAGCACCGCCGTGAGCATGCCCGGGAGCATGACATCGATGGTGTAGTCCTGCTGGCCGCGGGTTTTGTTTTCTGTATCAGGCCGGCGCAGGTCCTCGTTGCCGATGTAGGACCATTGACTTGAATCCTTGAGCTTTACCTTGTCCGGCACGGGCAGCGCGGCGGCGGCAGATACGAATTCGCCGAACTGACCCGTCTTCCCCGACGCGTGAGCCAGAACCCCTTTCTCGACCGTTATCTCCGATGCCGCCACGCCCCAGGTCTCGGCAGCCGCCGCCACCAGCAAAGCCCGCGCGACCGCACCGGCCTGACGATAGCGCTGCCAGGAACTCGCCATGGCGGTCGAGCCCCCCGTGAGCTGGAACGCGCCGCCCATGGCCATGTTGCCGTAGAAGGATATATTCCCCGATGCACCCGTCGCCTGCATCTGCGACCAATCGGCATCCAGTTCTTCGGCAACGAGTGTTGCCAGACCCGCGTAGATGCCCTGCCCGCCTTCCATATGGGCGCTCAGGACCGTCACCTGATGTTCGGAGTCGATCTGAATGTACGCCTCGAAGGGGTTCGGTGTGGGCGACGGAGCCCCCGCGGCCTCGCCCTGAGCGGCGCCGGACGTAGCCCGGAATCCGACCATGAGACCGCCGGCAACGGTTGCCGTGGCCGCGACGAAGCGACGGCGGCTCAGATGCGGCGAACTGATTTTCGCAAGCTGTCGTTCGAATCTACGCATCGCCATCGCCTCCCAGGTCGTTGGCCGCCTGGTGAATGGCCGCGCGAATGCGCACATAGGTGGCGCAGCGACAGATATTGCCCGACATGGCCCGGTCAATATCGGCATCGGAGGGCGCAGGATTGCTCTCAAGCAATGCGGAAGCGGCCATCACTTGCCCAGACTGGCAATAGCCGCACTGCGGCACGTCTAGCGCTGCCCAGGCCGACTGCACCGCTTCGGCCGCGTTCCCGGCCAAACCTTCGATAGTGGTTATCTCGGTATCCTGGACCGCGGCCACCGGCATGATGCAGGAGCGCGCCGGCGAGCCGTTGAGATACACGGTACAGGCGCCGCACTGGGCTTTACCGCAGCCAAATTTCGTGCCCGTCATGTGCAGGTGGTCGCGCAACACCCACAGCAGTGGTGTATCGGCCTCGACATCCACCTCGTGGGTCGTGCCGTTGATATCAAGCGTTGCCATGCTGTTCTCTCCTGAAATCTCCTGGTCGGGTTCCCGCCGCCTACGACAATATTTTACTGCCCGTTGCCAAAGTCCGCGTGGACTCTCCCCCCGCATGGACTGCGGCACATGCGAGTTTTATCGCAATCGCCACACTAAACAAGGCATTGCCTCGTGGGTTTTTGATTCTGGAGAGTTCCTGATCGGTTCGCGGGCAGCGTCGCCACACTCTCCGGAGCCCCCCTATGTCTGCCGTTCGTCTCAGCGTGACCGCCAAACTGTCCCTCTTGTTTGCACTCTTCGCTCTGCTGCCCGCCGTTGCCGCGGGCTGGAACGCCTGGACGGCCACCCAGCGCAGCGAACAGCTGACCCTGGAGTCATTCAAGGTATTTGCGCTCAAGCTCGCGAACGAAGTCGACCGCAAGATGGCGGAGCGGTACTTCGATGTTCAGGCCTTTACCCTGAGCGACGGAGTTGCGAGCGCCGATACCGACCCCGAACGGCTGGTGTCCGTCATGAACGATCATGTCGCTCGCTCGGCCATCTATCCTCTGATGATGTTTGTGGACACCTCGGGCCAGATTCTGGCCACCAACGATCGTGACGCTCGCGGCAGACCCATAAACTCCAGAGACCTGCTCGGTGTGAATGTGTCTTCAGAAGACTGGTTCCAGCAAATCTCCCGCGGAGACCATTCCAAAGCCATGCCCTTCACGGCCTACCCCGACGAAGTAGCGGGCGGTACGGTCATCACCGAGGTCTATATCGATCCTCGCGTGGTGCGTGCCTACCCGGATGAGCGAGGGGCGGTGATCGGCTTTGCGGCGGCCGTGGAAAGGGAAGGCGAGGTCATCGGCTACTGGTACAACACAGCGGATCTTTCGACGGTCGAAGAAGTGTTCGAGTCCGCGTACCAGGTGATGTCGAAGCAAGGACTCGGAACGGCCGAACTCACGCTGCTCGACGGCAGTGGTTTGATACTCATCGACTTCGATCCAGTCACCCAGGGCAGTGAGAAAGTCGTCGCCACCGACGCTTTCCTGACCCGAAACCTCGTCTATGACGGAGTTGAAGCCGCGGTACGCGCCGTCGCCGGAGA
Organism: Pseudomonadota bacterium; assembly: GCA_038748515.1. Classification (GTDB taxonomy): domain Bacteria; phylum Pseudomonadota; class Gammaproteobacteria; order Pseudomonadales; family Halieaceae; genus Congregibacter. The sequence continues at coordinate 16,520 of JBCDIW010000016.1, read as the reverse complement.
AACGGGGGTGATCTTCGCCACGCACTCGCGAAAGCAGCTGGAACAGGCGGCGGGCTTTGCCCATCTTGCCGGGGTTCTGGGTTACCCCGGCATGAACTGGAGCGTTCTGGTCCGAGCATCACGGGAGCAGGTGTCTGCGGAATCCATGGCGCAGCGACGACAGATCCTCGTGCAGTCCCTGCTTATCCTTGTGCTTGCCGCGGTGTGCGGTCTGCTGGTCGGAAGACGTTTCGCCAGTCCTCTGCAGGGGATGTCGAAGGTTGTTGACGCCCTCGCCCGCGGCGATTTACGCCCGCGGACAAACATCACGAGCGGTGATGAGATTGGTGCTCTTGCTCATGGAGTCAACTCCGTCGCCGACTCCCTTTCCGGTGCGGTGAAGGCGATTGGCGAGAGCGCCGCGAATCTCGACCACACGGCTCGCGATTTGTCCGATCAAGCGCGACTCGTTACGGGAAGCGCCTCGTCTACCAACGCGCGGGCCAGCAATGTTGCGGCGGCGACAGAGGAGATGAGCGCAACACTCGCGAGCGTGTCTGGCGCGGCAAATCAGAGCAGTGCCAGCATTCAGTCGGTGGCGGCGGGCACCGATGAGATGACGTCCACGATCAGCGAGATCGCCGCGAACGCGGAGCGCGCGCGGGGAATCACGGACACGGCGGTGGGCAGCGTAGAGACAGCCAACGAAAAGGTCCTTCGTTTGAGTTCTGCGTCGGAGGAGATCAGCCGCGTTATCGACGTCATTATCGAAATCGCCGAGCAGACCAAACTCCTGGCGCTGAACGCCACGATCGAAGCGGCCAGGGCGGGTGAAGCGGGAAAAGGATTTGCCGTTGTGGCGTCCGAGGTTAAGGACCTGGCCGGACAGACCAATCGTGCTACCGAAGAGATTCGCGCAAGCATCAATGCCATCCAAAGCTCCACGGGATCCACGGTGGCGGAAATTGGCAACATTCGTTCGGTAATAGGAGACGTGAGCCATATCGTGTCGTCGATTGCGGCCGCCGTGGAACAGCAGTCCGTTACCACCCGGAGCATCGCCGGCAACATTGCCGACAGCGCCGCCCTGGCGACGGAGATGAACGATAATTTCAAGGAGGCCAGCGTCGCATCCACGGATATCGCCAGCGACGTGGCCGCCGTGACGCAGTCCGTCAGCGAAATCGATGCCGCCATCGAGCAGATCAACACCGGAGCTCGTGGTCTTACCTCGATGAGCGAGAAGCTGCGAGAGCTCATCGGCAGCTTTCGAACGGGCGACCACTAGGGTGCCGGGGTCCGGGGTAGCGCTAGACATCATGGACGAAGCAAGGCCATAAACCGGTCATCTGATGACAGCGCCTTTAAATCCGGATCACCTTCAATAATCTGCGCATAGCGCGGATCCGTGATGATCGCTTCCTCAAGAGCTTCAAGGGCACGATCCCGCTCCTCGAAACGCAGGTCCACGAGCGCCGAGTAATACAGCGCTTCCGCATCCCGCGACGAAAGAGAAATCGATTCCTCGACGCGCGCGCGCGCCTCTTCAGGTCTTCCCAGGTGCGCCAGATACAGTCCCAGCAATCCCTGGGTTCTCCAGTCCGTAGGGTTTATGGAAAGATTGCCCTCGGCCTGTTCCGCGGCTCTCGCGTAGGCGTCCTGGGCCAGGGCTTCACTCCCGGGAGTGAAGCGGTACGACTCCGCAAGTCGCCCCCACAGGCGATGGTCATCCGGCGCAAGGGCCAGTGCTTTTTCCTGCATGGCCGCGGCTTCGGAAAAACGTCCCTCGTAGTAGAGGCGCAGCCCCAGATTCGTGTAACCCTGCCGCGTGGGTTTGAGCGCCAGCGACGTCTCGTAAGCGGCAACGGCCTTGTCCTTTTCCCCAAGCATCCAGTATACCGCGCCCTGGGCTCCGAAAATGGAGGCGACATCCGGCGCCAGCTTTGCCGCCTTTTCGTAAGCGGCAGCCGCCTGCTCGTAGCGCTCTCCGCGGTAATAGAAACTGCCGAGCGCTTCCTGCGTCCGCCAATAGTTGCGCTTCAGATCGGCAGCCCGGAGCAGCAGTGCCTCGGCCTCATCGATTTGTTCCTGCTCGGCGCGAACCTTCCCAAGCTCAAGGTACGCATCCGGCTCTGTGGGATCAGCGGTTATCGCGCTCTTCAGTGCCTGCGCGGCTTTTTCCAGGGATCCCTGGGTGCGATACAGCGTTCCCAGAGCAAGCTGGATCTCCGCACCAAGGTCCGGATCCAAACCCCTTGCCCGAGAACACGCCTGCTCCGCTGAGTCGAAGTCACTCGCAGCCCGGGCAATCTCGAACAACCGAAGGTGTGATTCGCAGAGACCTGCATAGGCCCGAGCAAATTCCGGATCCAGGTCGAGCGCACTGCGAAACAGCGCACTGGCCGCGCGCATGACATCCGCATCGAGAGAACTGCGGAGCCGACCCATGCCTTCCAGATAGTAAACGTAGGCTTCCGTATCCTGAGTTCGCGAGGCGCGCAGTTCGTCCTCGGCCTCGATGAGCAGCGTTAGCTTCAATCCACGAACAACCGCCGCCGCAATCTCGCGCTGGATGGCAAAGAGGTCATCGATGGGCCGTTCATAGGTCGCTGTCCAAACGCCATAACCGCTGCTGCCGTCAATGAATTGCGAGATTACTCGGACTCGGCCTGAGTCGCGTCTTGCACTGCCCTCCAGCAGATGCGTGGCCCCGAGGCGCTGCGCTACGTCCCGAATATCGATCCGCTGACCGCGGAACTGAAAAGAGGAGGTACGCGATACGACCTGAAGCTCGGGTACGCGCGCGAGGAGGGCGAGTATTTCCTCGGCGAGCGCGCGACCAAAGTAATCATCGTTCTCTTCTCCGAGACTCTCGAATGCCAGCACCGCGATGGAGTTCTTCGCGGCGGATACGACAGACTCGGTGTTCTTGCGAAGCGAATCTGAAAACGGCTGCGTAAGCAGCGTGAGCGTCGCAAAGGAGAGCACCGCGCCGCCACCGATGGCCGTCCACAAAAACGCTCTCGGTGCGGAGCTACGATCTCGACGCAGCCCATCCAAGAACCAGGACGCAACAATAACCAGGGGTAAACCGCTAACGAAGGCCAGTACAAGCCAGTCCGCCCAAGGTGACGGCCATCCGAGCGCACCTAAGGCCGCCGACGCCACCTCAGTCGCCGCCCAGCCAAGCCCCAGATAAATCGCGAGGGCCCGGTGCATCTTGCGCCGCCGTAACTCCTGTCCCCAGCGTACGATCCAGGAACCTCGGGCGGCGCTCGCGCCCGCTTCGTCGGTGTCTAGCTTTGGGTCAGGATCCAGGGTCATATCATCTCGTAGCTTAACGCCGTGTCTGCCTCTCGTGTCGAACGCCAACCACCCCAGGCCGACCTCGGTCGCACCGTTTCGAGGTTACGTATATTCTCCACCCTAGCGCCAGGCGCGCCTAGAACCATAAGTACACACAGGGAATACACATGGCACCAGACTTCAATGGCACGAGTACGCAACCGGGCAAACCGGACGATAGACCTGGACGCCCCGATGAACGACCGGGGAGACCGGATGATCGACCCGGAAGGCCGGATGACCGACCCGGTAGACCCGACGACCGACCCGGTAGACCCGACGATCGCTAGGACCCGGCGCTGGCCCGGAACGCACCCGCTAGGGGGGACCCACAGTGCCTGCGAAGCGCGCGCTGCTCATAGGCATTAACCGCTACCCCCATTACGACGATGACATGCAGCTGTCTGGCTGCGTGAACGATGCCCGTTTCATTAAAGCCATACTGCTGGAGAATTTTGGTTTCGATCCGGCAAATATCCGCGAGCTCCACAACGAGCAGGCGAGCCGGGCCCGCATTCTGGATGCGATGGAACGGCTTGTTGATGAATCGCAGCGGGACGATGTGGTGGTGTTCCACTTCAGCGGACACGGCAGGCGCCGTCAGGCAAGGCTAAGAACCAACACCGAGCTGCGACCAACCGACGGAGTCTGGTTTGATAAGGCCGAAGGTACGGGCTACGACAGTACCTTAATGCCATCGGACACGGGACCCTATCCGCACCCCCATCTGGATATTACCGACAACACAATTCACGAGTGGCTGGAGCGACTGAGTCGCAAAACCCGCCACATAACGCTGATTTTCGACGCCTGTCACTCGGGCACGATCACGCGCAGCTCCTCGGGAACCCGAGTGCGGAGCGGTCCGCCTGACAGCCGCGCGTTACCAGAGGACGAAAACACCGCGGAAGCCCCGCCATTCCCCGCTTCACTGCTTGGCAGAAAAAAGGGGGGGAGCGGCTGGCTGGCGCTCAGTGATCGCTACGTTGTAATTTCGAGCTGTCGCGACTCGGAAACCGCCAAGGAGATCGACATAGCGTCCGGCGCGGAATTCGATCGCCTGGGCATGCTGAGTTTCACGCTCGGCAAAGCGCTGCGACGTGCGCATGCCGGGGATACGCACCGTGACGTCTTTGAGGTCGCCAGTCGGGAAGTCAGCGATCGCTTCGATACGCAACATCCGCAGATTGAAGGCGACCTGGATCGGGAGGTGTTTGGTACCCGTCGAATCCTGCCGCCGCGCCATCTGCCGGTCATCGAGGTTCTCGACGACGGGCTCGTGCTTGGCGGCGGGGCTGTCCACGGCCTCGCTCAGCAATCGCATTGGGATGTCTTCGCGGCCGGCACCAAGGAAACACCAGCGAGCGCACCGCTTGCGAAGGCCGTCCTGCGGAAAGTCGGGCCGTTCACTTCCACGGCTCAGTGGATTTCGCAGCTTGACGCCGTAACTCCGGGTGCGCGTTGCGTGGCGCAGAATCCGGATGCGGGTATCGCAACGCTACGAGTGGCCCTGGATAAATCGCTCTCGTCACTGGCATCGCAACTCGGTGCCCGGATCGCGCACTCCCCTGCCATCGAGGTGGTGGACTCAGACGCTGACCTGGCCGTAAAGCAGCAATCAGCGGACAGCGAGCGACAGTTCCTGACCTTCACCTGGCGTGGCGACGGTGTGGAAATCCCGCCCCTGGACATTCGTGTGCCCCGCGTCCTCGAACTGGTGGAGCACAACCTGGAGACAGCCGCGCGTTACCAACATCGACTTGCCCTTCAAAGCCCGCCGGAGCCGCTCGCGGCTGAGTTCAGGCTTTATCGCGTAGACGGTCCGGATAGGCTGGTCCCGGCCGAGGGTGAAGACTTTTATTTTACCGAGGGCGATCGACTCGCTTTCGAAGTCATCAATCAGGAAGAGCGACCGGTGTTCGTAAGCATTCTGAACTTTGGCCTCACCGGAGCGATCAGGCGTTTGTATCCCCGGGCCAGGGCCAGCGAAATGATCGCGGCGCACGGGCGAATACTGAAAGGTGCCAGCCGCGCGAAGCTGCGGGTCCATCTTCGCGGGTTCCCGGGCGCTCAAGGTACGCAGCATTACCAGGCCCTGGTCGCCAGCGCGCCGGTGAATCTCGAGTGGTGTGAACAGCCGGGAATGCGCTTTGCAGATACCGGGCCGACGGCCCAGGCGCTCGACAGCGCTCGCGTTCCCAAGAGCAAGCGCAGCAGCGAACCGGAGCCACTCCCGGATCCCGCGCCTAACTGGGTGCAAATCACTCGCTCGATCACGCTCCGACGCCGCGCCCCATGAGTGATCTCCCGGTTGTATTCCTGGCCTTTGCCAACGCCGCGGATCGGCACTTGCCGAAGCTCAAAAGCGAAAGCCGGGACATCTATTCCGCGCTCAGCGGCCTGGAAGACGAGCACGCCATCCAGCTACACCGCGAGGAAAGTTCGAGTCTGCAGGAACTCTACGAAGACCTTCTGCGCTTCGATGGAAGAGTCGTGTTGTTTCACTATGGCGGGCACGCGGACGGCAGTGTCCTAGAACTTGAAGATGGGAAAGGAGGTGCGCAGGGCCTTGCACGTCTGCTGGGACAACAGTCAAGTCTGCAGCTCGTTTTTCTGAACGGCTGCGCCACGCGTGGTCACGTGAATCACCTGTTGAAGGCCGGCGTTCCAGCCGTTATCGCCACATCCGTTGAGATCGGTGACAGCAAAGCGCAAGCCTTCTCCAGGGCGTTCTACACGGCCCTGGCCGGCGGAAAAAGTATCGATGAATCCTTCGCGGCGGGAAGCGCTCTGGTTGAGAGTCAGTTTCATACCCGCGGTGCCGCTCAAGTCGTGTTCCAGCGCAATACGGACTGGGAAGACGATGATGAGGCGTGTTTCGATGAACCTGTGCTGGAGTGGGCGCTCTATCGACAGCGTGACGCAGCGCCGGAACACGACGAATGGCGGCTGCAGACAGCGCGCGCAAACTGGGAAACTCAGCTTAGCGACGCGCACGGCCTGATACGCGATCTTGAGGGTGAGACGCTGGTGTTTCCTCATCGGGCCCGCACAAGAACCCTGCGAGTGCTCAGCTGTTCCCAGTGCGGAGCCCAGGTGGAGTTTCAAGGCCCGCAAGCGGCTCCATGCGCGGTATGCGGAAGCACCGAAACCTCGCTCGGTGAGGCTGCGACGCCGGCGATCGATAACGTCGTCGAGTTCTCAGTGCCCGAAGCACGGGCTCGAGAGCAGCTACTTCGATCGCTCGACAGCGATCCGGATGAACTGATCGTGACCGCTGTCTTCGTGCCCTACTGGTTGTTTGATGTGGACGTGCGTAGCGAGTTTCGCGGCGAACGGGGTGTGCTGCGCGATTTTTCCAAGGTACCGGCGCTGCCGGACTGGGAGCCGGTTCAGGGTCATTTGGACACGGCGCCAGAAACAATTCCGATTCCTGCCGGCACGGCGCCAGTAGGAGAAGGAAGCGGGCAGGAGAGCTGGTACTGGGAACTTGACCAGGATTCAGAAGGCTGCGCGGAAGCTCGCGAGAAGCCGGCCGCCGCTGCCCTGCTGTCCCGGTCGATGCAGGACGCCTTTACGGTCGCAAGTGACCGGGTCCTCGAACGCGTACACGAGAATGTTTTGCAGCGCGTTGGTGGCCAGCAGCAGCGCAACGTGCAATCCGAAACGAGGTATCGCAAGGCCAGTGCCAGGTTGCTTCTCCTACCGCACTGGTACGGCGTGATGACGCAGGGTGGGCGTCGATCCAGTGCGATAGTGAATGGACAGACCGGTGCCGTGAGACCATTGCAGTTACCCGGGACCACGTCACCGGAACTCAAAGGTGCAGAAGGCATGGCGAAGAGAATCTATGAAACATCGACCGGCCCAGGTGGTGGCTGGAGCGTGTCGATATTCAGCGGCACCGGTATCGGACTGATGGTCGGCGCCCTGCTGGGGCTCGCTATGTCGCCGACTGTCGCCGGGTTCGTAGCGGCGATCGGCGCTGTACTGGCCGCGCTCCTGGGTCTCAATGAAAACAACTTTGGAGTGAGCAAAGGCCTGCGCATCGGCTCCTTTGGCATGGCGGCGATCGTGGGTGCCACCGCGGGGATCTATGCTCGAGAGCACCGTCTTTTTGCGCCGGATCCCTCCACGCACATCGAGCGTCTGGTCGCCAGCGGCTACAGCGCATGCGAAGCCATGGACTACGTCAATGGTTTACCCCTGCAGCTGGCGCCGCCAGAAAACCTCGAAAACCTGCTCGGCCGTAAGAAGCTGCTGTTGGAAGCCGGTTATTCTGAATGCCAGGTGCTGCGGCTCCTTGCAAGTGGAGCCGAGGCCGGCACCCAGGCACCGGTGGCGGCTGCAACGGCAAGCGTCACGGGCACGCAGAACCTCATTGCGGCGGTTGGTCTGACTTCGAATCGTTTTGCTGCCGACAGCTGCGCGCGACTCGACGCGCTGGAGTATCCCTCCCCCTTTCCTACGACACAGCTTGGCGGGGCTTTTCGCGGCGCCGGTGCGCCTTGGGACAGGTTTTATGAAGCGATCATTGAGCTCCCCATGACCGATGCAGCCAAGAGTGAGGCGCTTTTCATGGCTCGCGAACTGGTATGCAGCGACGAAAAGACGCTCACGCCCGAGGAGTGCGCGGCGCTTCGCCAGCAGTCGACGGCAACATTGAAGGCATCGCAAAGCCCGTTCCTTCAAGCCTACAGCAAGCGGATAGGCGGCAAGCTTCAGGACGGGACCGAAACAATACCGACGCTCTCGGCGCTGGCCACGACGTTTTGTTCGACGATGGGGTAGATGGGGTAAAAGGCATGTTTACATCAGCGCTGCGTACCGGGTCGGTTGTGCTTCTCGCGTTACTTTATGCTGGCCCCGCGCCAATCTGGGCACAGCCAGTTTTGCCCTGGAACGAGCGAGTGGTGCGCGTAACGGTGACGTCGCCGGATCATCCGGAGCAAGGGCAGTCTTCGACCGGCTTTCTGTGGCGCAGTCAGGACCAGGTCGTCACTTCCCTGCACGGCATTCTCGCGGCCCGCGATGAGCGCTGGCAGATCGACGTGATCTGCCGCGGAACACCGGTGCGGGCGACACCGGACCGCATCCTGAAGAAAGCGGACCTGGTTCTGCTGAAAACCGATCAACCTGTCTTGGGGTGTACGCCTTTCGACGGCTCAGTCGATGCAGACCCGGAGTCAGGCCTGGCCATGCAAAGCGCCGGGTGGCCTGCCAACGCGCTAATCGATCTCGAACTGAAAAAACGTGGCGTATACAGCGGCAGGGAAACCCTCGCTGGTCTGGTGTACGACGGAAAGGTACTCGAGGGTCTTAAGGTATTGCAGTTTCCGGCGACGAACCTGCCCGTATACCTGGTTAGCGCAGAAGGGCTGCGCAGTGGTTACTCGGGAGCGCCCGCGGTCGATCGCCAGGGTCAGCTGCGGGGCATCGTCGACGGTGGTCTGGCCAAGGGCACAGCGGACTACAACTGGCTTGTTCCCGCCCACTTTCTCAAGGAACTCGAAGCATCGTCCGAGCGCACGCTCCCAGTCATAAACAACGGCGAACTTCTCTCGGCGTTGTTTTCCACCGGAATCCTCGCGGATGATCTGGAGCTTAGCTACAGCAGGCAGGGTAGCGACAACGATCGACAGTTTAATTTCGTCAGGACCAAAACACGGCGGTTGGATACTATCGTTGATACCGCCGAGGCTGGTAAGGCAGCGGGAATGCAGATGCTGCTCCTGCGCTACCTGAACATTCTGGGTGCCGAACGTACCGCCGGTATCGCCTTCGACATTTACGAGGACACCAACAGCAATCTGACTCTGGCAGTGCCCGAGGGTCAGGATTTGAGCATAGGTTGGAACGAGGCATTGGGATACAGGCAAATCCTGTCCCAGGCCGAGTACGGGTACATCGAATACTACGAGCTGACCTCGGCTATCGACGATAACGGAGACGAGTATCGCCCCGGGGATGAGGGCTTTTTAGCGGCCTTTGCCCAGGAACAGTTGCGGTTCTGCGTTGAAGCGGCCCATGAATGCCGCTTTGACCAGCGGACCGGCGCCATGGATGTCTTTGAGAACGACTCGCGAACTTACACATTTGGCATCTGGCGTGAGGAAGAACCCGACGAAGAAGACTTCACCCGCTATCGCACCTATCGCTACTACAGCGTTGCACTAAAGCAGGACTTCGCCTTTGTCAGCTATGCAGACATCGAAACCGTATCGGATGACGATTCCCTCTTCGAATGCCAGAAAAACTGCGCAAGCGCTGAGGCAGGTACGGACTTTGCGCAACTTGCGGCCGTACAACTCACGACCTTTGATGCCGGCTTCGGCTCGCGCACAAATGAATGCTACGGGTGCAGCCTCGCCGACAAAACGAGCGCAACACAGTACAACTTCGGCTGGTACCTTCGGACAAGTCTGGGAGAGCTGTTCTCGAGCGATGAGTCCGGGGAATGGGATGCTATCCGACAGATGCTCGCGAACATGCAGATCGATGAAGCCTCCGCCAGCGGCATCGAACTGGACTTTTTCTTCGATCCCAGCCGGAATCTCCGCCTCGTCATACCCGCGTCTCATGAGCTCTACGATGGATGGTCCGAGACGTTCGATTCGCTGTACATGCTCCGTTCGGAGGGGCGCTACGATTCGCATATCGAATTTTATGAGGAGTATACGGCGGTGACTGACGACGAACGCTCCTTCGCTCCGGCCGATGCTGGTTTCGCCGATGCGTTCGCCCAGGGGGTGATGAGTTATTGCCCGGATTCCTACACCTGCCAGCTGCAGGGGCCTGATGCTGTGGCCTACGGTGGCGCGGTTTTACATCGCTTCGCGGTAACCGGCGACTCGCTCGACGGACAATATCGCTACTACGACGTTTATCGTCTACTGATTTCTGGCGATAAGGCCTTCGTAACCAATGTGGACCTGCCCATCGACTCGGGGACCCGCCATGTCTATAGCTGCGGGGCACAGCAGCAGTGTGGACCCATGGCGTTGGATCAGTTAGCGCAGCTTATTGCCATAGAACTGACATGGTTGGGGCAGCCGGCCGAGACGGCGTTCCAGTGATCGATAGCCTTTCAGGGTCGAGGGTCGAGGATTCAAAAACGGGTCAACCCAAATCGGCATCGAACGGTATGAGTCCATCGACATGCGGTACGAGATATTGCAACCGGCGCAGCTCAGAGTGCCGTGATGCCTAGAATCGGTATGCACACCGTGTTCGTTGCTCGGGAGAACATCTTCTTTCTTCGGGAATGGCTGGAGTACCACGCCCGACTCGGGGTGAGCGACTTCTTTCTCTACGACAACTCCCGATCCTCCGGTCGAAATGGCAGCACACCCATAACCAACAAATACGGTTTCGAATTTGCGGCGTTGACCAGGGGGTACAGCAATGACGCGGTCGCTGAAGAAATCGACCGGATCGTAGCGGGCGTCGACGCGCGCTGTGAGTTGATTCCCTGGAGTCCGATGGACGATAACGGGCGTGTCGTGTACGGACAGATCGAGTCTGTAATTGACTGCATGGATAGGGCACGAGGCTGTGACTGGATTGGTTTTTTTGATATCGATGAGTTTGTTTTCAGTCCCAGCGGCGAGCATCTTAAGACTCTATTGAGCGAAGCAAACAACTACGACGGTGTATCGCTACTCCAAAAGAAATTCGAAGATCGATTTCTAAATATTGGAAAACCGGTGGCTGAAATCACTCGCTGTATCGAAGGGCTGGATACGAGTCGCTGGGCTCCCAAGATGTTCCTAAAGAAGGACGCTCTGGATAAAGAGACGGCTCAGAACATTCATCGGCTACCGGTCCATGGAGAGACTTTCACCTTCGACCCGGAAAGACTTCGATTCAATCACTACAACGTGAATCGCACCATGCTGGCCTGGGCCCGCGACTTCTACAACGACAGCTCCCTGGATCTGAATGCAGACGATGATTCTCTCTGTCGATCAGGCATCGGCGGCATGGGTTAGCTGCAATCCTCGCCAGATCGTCAGGACTCTCTTGCCGTCAATTTGGAATGAGGCCCACTGGGGAACCCGCAAGTACATGTCGATGGATTGGCTACAGCAACAGGATATGGAGGCTCAACGTACCGCTTGAAGGCAATGCCCCAGAAAAAAGTGCGAAAGATTATTTACACAACCGGTCGTTCACATGGACCCGTTGTAGGAAGAGAGAACTCGCATCCTAAATACAAAACCCCGCCCACTGACGTGGACGGGGTGTTGTATTTTGGCGCCTGGCGAGGGCCCACCCCTCTTTTCGGGTGTGACCTACATTGGGTTGCGACCGGTGGTCGCAATCGCTTCGCGACCGCTGCGCGTCCCCTTCCCCGTACCTTCGGTACAGGGTCAGTCACATGGCCTGGATGTAGTGACTCAGTGAATAACTGCACACGCATTTAACTTTCTGGCAGTTTCGATCGATGTGTTTCGGCCTCAATTTTAGCAGCACATAAAGAACGTTATGTAATACTAGAGGGCGCCATGATATCCCGGCTACAAACCGCATCCGAGAGCCTTCAGCTGGGCCGCGTCGTGCTCCACCTGCCTGCCGCGATCGCCGACGAAGGACCGGAAGCCTCGAAACGCTTTTTTGAGTTCTTCACAGCCAACATCCGCAACAAAAACACACGCGAAGCCTATGGGCGCGCTGTCCGTGATTTCTTTGCCTGGTGCGACCGACACGATATCGGGCCGTTGGTTGAGATCGAGGCGATTCATGTGGCGGCTTATATCGAGCTGATGACTGACACTCATGCGCCGCAGACCGTGAAGCAGCGCCTGGCGGCTATCAAGGCCATGTTTGATTACTTGGTGATCGGCGGGATTCCGAGCGGCAACCCCGCGTCCGCCGTTCGCGGGCCAAAGCACTCGCAACTCAAAGGTAAAACACCGGTGCTAATGGCCGATGATGCGCGGGATCTGATTCGATCAATCGATACCAGCACGAAGGTTGGTCTTCGTGATCTAGCAATCATTGGTGTTATGACCTATGGCTTTGCGCGCGTCTCCGCAGCGTTGAGTATGGATGTGATCGATGTGTTCATGCAGCGCCGCCGGCTATGGATACGACTGACGGAAAAAGGCGGCAAGTATCATGAAATGCCGTGTCACCATAATCTGGAGGTGTATCTCCAGGAATACATTGACGCGGCGGGTCTGGCAGACTCAGATCCCATCTTCCAGTCATTCAGAGGGAAAAGTGGTCGATTGACTGGAAGCCGTCTGAACCGTCAAAACTGCTTTCATATGATCAAGCGGCGCGCTCAAAGTGCAGGAACCGATCTCCCCAAAGGGATCTGTAACCACACTTTTCGAGGTACTGGTATTACCGCGTATCTATCTAATCCCGATGCTCGCCTTGAGCGAGCGCAGCAGATGGCGGCACACTCGGACCCCAAGACGACACGTATGTACGATCGGCGGTCAGATGAACTGTCATTGGATGAGGTCGAAAAAATAGGTATTTGACTATTGAGATCGTTTCGACAACAACTCGGAAGCAATCGCCGAAACCGGGGTGGATTCGAACAGGCATTTGCGTGCTTTCGGCCAAGAGCGGCCTACGTGCGTTTCGCACTGATTAGGGCAGCAAATTACTGCACCTTTTCCGATATTTGGACGAACAAAAGAAGTACTTTTAAATTGTTTTAGGCGGTCATTGGTATTCAGAGGCTCATATGGGTGGCGAAAATCGAGATTTAAAACTTCTTCCGAAAGTATATGACTCCGTGTGTGACCCTACTGCTTGGAAGAGTTTTCTGAATGAGTTGATGGATACCTTAAACCTCGCCGCTACCAACATCTTTAGTGGCGATTATATCGAAACCGATCTAACCCATTTCTATAACAGCTCAAATTTAGACAGTGTCATGATCGACTACTATGAACACGGTTACTCTGAAATTGAGTTTAAACTGTGTAAGGCTATCCCAGAGTACGTTAGGGAGCATGAGCATATATTCGAAAACGATCTGCTGGATCGGATGAATATTGATTGGGATGTTGAGGGACAGAAAATCAACAAGCTCCATGCTTGGTGCAAAGACAGTTTTGGCATGCATAGTAGGGCAATGTTCTCATTAAATACCAAGCCGAATCACTGGGATTTTCTAACGCTACACTTTCATAGTAATGCCAACGAGAATATTCCTTCAGCGGTCAATACTATGGGTTTTCTCTCTCCTCATATCGCCAAAGCTATTAATATCAACCGGCCATTCTTACTTTTAGAGCAACGTTTTAAAGCCGTACTTGATGCATTAGATCGTTTTCATATTGGCGTGGTTATTCTAAATAAAAATAGCTTCGTTGTTGTTAAAAATGTTGCTGCAGAAGAAATTATTGATAAAGGTGATGGAGTTCGTGAAGATGTCCGTGGCAAGCTTGTGTTTTCTAATGCAGTAAAAACAAGCATTGATGAGTTGCTTGAGAATATCAATCTGCAGGCTCAAGGCCTTGGATCATTGACAGTGGCAATTGAGCGGGGAAAAGATAAAGATGGCTATCTGATGCAGTTGTCTGTCGCATCGTCAAGAGACCTTGACGAGCAAGACTATTATTTATGCTTGATAGTGGATCCGGATAATCGAAAAATAATCAATACGGCTGGTGTCGAAGCGGTGTACCACTTAACTATTTCTGAAAGCCACATACTTTCTCACCTGATAAGAGGTTTAACAAATAACGAGATTGCTGATGTGCGAAATGTTTCGCCCGAGACGATTAAAACACAAGTGAAGTCTCTCTTCGAAAAACTAGGGTGTAGCAATCGTATTGATGTTGTCAATCTCGTCCATTCGGTGAATATCCCTGTCGATCCAGCAGATTGAACTGCTAAATTGAATAACAGCAATACTAAATAGTCGACCTTGAATAATGCACATTAGCTTATAAATGCAATAGTTCCAGCGTGTTTTACCGCTGAATAATTGCAAGGTTTTGATTAAATAGGCTTCGTTTCTTGCGATATGGGGTCGTCTATGAAGTCCTAAGCAGATCCCGCTTCGCAGCGCGGTTCTGGAGATTTCCGAGCTATGATTTGCCTTTTGCAATCCCGGGACGATTTATTACTCCAGATTTCGCTTCATTTTTATCAGCTGATTCTGTCAGCTAAAAATCCCCCAATTGGGGGATGGAGTGAAACTCATAGATATGTTGTCATACTGACTGCTACCGAAGTAATTGGCCACTGAATGCTAGTAAACATTAACCTGAGACAACGGTTTTTAAAAAACGTGCCGCTCCTGCTTGGGCTGAGGCCGCGCCGCAGGACTTGAGAATCAACTCGAACTAGTCGGCGAGCGACTGTCTGAAATCGGTCGATGACTGACGATAAGGCCAAAAACCAGAGTCCGTGCCCCCATCCGCGATCTAACGAGGCACGGACTCTAGTTTTTGGCCCGGTCACAAAGCAAGACTGCATCGATACTTGGGGCTATAACGGCGCGTTTGTGTGCCGTCCAAGGAGCGTAACTCAGTGCACGTGCGGATCGTGAACTGGTGGGAGTGCTCGCGGGTCAACAACCTGCCCGTCGATGTGCGGATCGAAGTGCGCACGCTGCTCGACGGGCCGCTGGTTCGGTTTGCCCTGGCGTTTGCTGACGACACGCCCGCCGGGCGCTACCCGGTGCCGCTGCTCTGGGCACGTGATGGTGTTCAGCGTTGGGTTAAGAACGGGCGGGTGATCGATCCGACCTGGGAAGGTGCGGACTGGCGACCGTGCTAAGTGGTTTTGCGCGACCATATCGTTCTATTGAAGCTAGGCCCATGGAACACAAGGCGTCGCTCGTAGTGCTTGCCGGTTTACTTGAGTTTCGGATTTCAGCAGAGCACTTTTTTTCAGCGTCTAGCGTCCGTTGACGTGGGCATGCCAAAACGATTTCTTGTGAAGGGAAATAAATGTCACTTACATCGCATACGCGTCGAGAACAAAGTCCAACAATTCGGTTGAAGGTTGGTCTATGGATTTTAATCATGGGGGCTTCTCTCGGGTCGCCCTTGTCGCACGCGTATCTGATAAGTGTAAATGCGGCGGCTGGCGTCCTCGGAGACACGACAGGAAGACGAGTTGAAGAGTTCGAGGAGTCAGGTGGCGCTACGTCAGCTAGCGTGCAAGCAATCAACGCGACTAAGCCAGGAGTAAATGCCAGGGCGGCCGTTGACCTGGCGAGCGGAGAATTACGTGCTTTCGCCACTAGCATAACTCAAGGCATCAACCACATAAGTGGAGCCAGTGCGCGGTTGCAAGATGAATTACTGTTCAGCCTTCCGGACGGAATGGATAGCGCGTCTGTAACTCTTTCCCTTCTTGTTGAGGGCATTGTGGATGGACGTACGACGCAACGAAGCGCAGTCCCCCAACAGCTACGTATTAGCAGATTTGAGCAACCGGACGGAAGGAATGGCCTTGCAATTCCCGCATTTCAGTTATTCGACTCCACAATGTTCTCTCTGCGCGACTTGATCAACGACAATCCTGGCATCACGAACGTGAGTGAAACGCTGTCTTTGACATGGGATGTATTCGACGGCGACTTATTTAGATTTAATGCCAGCATCGAGACTGTCGTTGAAGGTGCCAGTACTCTTGATTTTTCAAACACTGGAACTTTGAGTCTCGATCTTCCGATGGGGGCTACGTTTACTTCTGCATCAGGTGTCTTTCTAAATGACGCTGGAGGGGGCGGGCCGCCAGTTTCACAGATTCCTACTCCGGCAACCGGTAGCCTCGCTTTATTAGGTTCACTAGTACTCTTGTCGAGAAGGCACTTAGCTAAGCGATAGTAGGCAGGTCGGTGCGCTTTCGCTGAATTGCGTACCTAGTCGCAAAGCGCCGTGCCGGCTATACTGTGACACGCCACGCTCGCGTCGCCGATGTCGTGAAAGGCGTCATCGCAAGGTTTGTTCGCTCTGTTGCGTTAAGCGCCCCAGATCCGGCTATTTTTCTTTAGTTTCCTTTTCTCGGCACGCTGGTATGCAGCGGACGCTCGTTTGATCTGTAACGACCCAGTGAATGGACGGGGCAGAGAATCAACGCATCCTTAAATGACAAAGGGCCACCCGATGGGTGGCCCTTTCTCATTTCGGCGCCTGGCGATGACCTACTCTCACATGGGGAAACCCCACACTACCATCGGCGATGCGTCGTTTCACTGCTGAGTTCGGGATGGG
>JBCDIW010000015.1:0-172441 GCA_038748515.1 Pseudomonadota bacterium | reverse complement strand
CGCCATCGGGCAGTATCAGGGTGTAAAGCGCAGTCACGCCTAGCCGTAGCCGTTCCGATCGCCGCGGCCGACCGGCTGTCGGCGGCCCGGCAGCTATGCTAGGGCCTGTTAACACTAACTCCGGTAGCCCTGTTGCGGCAGAAATAGCGCCAGGCTAGGCGCGAGGAGAGAAGTTTGGTGGTTCCAAATGAACGACGAGTAACGACGACTGGTGCTATTTCTGACGCAACCCAAAGGGCTGACCCTGTTTTCTCGCCCAGCGGCGTTAGAAATCGCGGATGTGGGCCCACCACACGGCGCGATTCCTGCCTTGCTGGGCGAGAAAACAGGGTCAGCAGGGCCACCGTAGTTAGTGTTAACAGGCCCTAGGGTAAAGTGCCGATGACCGCCGCAGAAAATCTATCAAGCATGAACACGCCCGAAATTCTCGAAGCACTGGAAATAAGTCATGTCAGCACCAGTGATGGCGACATGGCCGTGCGCTCACCGATCGACGGAGCTCGCCTCGGAGCCATAGCCAGCACCAGCCCAGACGCCTACAACGACATAGCGGTCAATGCTGTGCATGCGTTCAAGCGCTGGCGCGAGGTACCCGCGCCACAGCGTGGCGAGTTCGCCCGCCGCCTGGGTGAAGCTCTGCGGGACCGGAAAGAGGCCCTGGGTGCGCTGGTCACGCTGGAGTCCGGCAAGATCTACCAGGAAGGGCTGGGCGAAGTTCAGGAGATGATTGATATCTGCGACTTCGCCGTCGGGCTGTCGCGTCAGCTGTACGGACTGACCATGCCGTCGGAACGACCGGGGCACCGCATCCAGGAGAGCTGGCTGCCCATGGGGCCCGTCGGTGTTATCTCGGCATTTAATTTTCCCGTCGCGGTCTGGTCGTGGAACACGGCCCTTGCCATCGTCTGCGGCGACAGCGTTATCTGGAAACCTTCCGAGAAAACACCGCTCACGGCCCTGGCCTGCCAGAAAATCTTCGAAGCGGCCGCCGCCGATCTCGACTTCGTACCCGAGCACCTTTCCCAGGTCATTTTCGGAGACCGGACCCTGGGCGAATTGCTGGTGAATGACCGCCGGGTGCCGGTCATCAGCGCCACCGGCAGCACGCGCATGGGCCGCCAGGTCGCCCCTGCCGTCGCGCAGCGTTTCGGCCGCTCGATTCTTGAACTCGGCGGCAACAACGCGATGATCGTCACCGAAACCGCCGACCTTGAACTTGCCGTCCCCGCCATCGTTTTTGGCGCCGTCGGCACTGCGGGTCAGCGGTGCACGTCGACCCGGCGCGTCATCATCCACGAAAGTCGCTACGGAGAAGTCGTGGCAGCGCTCGAAAAGGCCTATGGCTCGGTTCGTATCGGCGATCCCCTCGCGGAGAACACCCTGGTGGGACCGCTGGTCGACCAGGCGGCGTTCGAGGCCATGCAGGATGCCCTGTCCCGGGCACCGGGCAGAGTGACCGGAGGCGGTCGCGTGCTTTCCCAGGAGTATCCAGCGGCTTACTACGTGGAGCCGGCACTCGTCGACGTGGGCCCCGTCGAGCAGACCGTGCAGGAAGAGACCTTCGCACCGATCCTCTACCTCTACAGCTATCGGGATCTGACCGAGGCCATCCGTCTCCACAACGACGTGCCCCAGGGTCTGTCCTCGGCGATCTTCACCCGCGATGTGCGCGAAGCGGAGCGGTTCATTTCCGCGGCCGGCAGCGACTGCGGCATTGCCAATGTGAACATCGGAACCAGCGGCGCCGAAATCGGCGGCGCCTTCGGCGGTGAAAAGGACACCGGTGGTGGCCGCGAGTCGGGCTCGGACGCCTGGAAGGCGTATATGCGCCGATCCACGTCTACCATCAATCACTCCGCGGAGCTTCCCCTGGCCCAGGGCATTCGCTTCGATTTGTAGACAGTGCTATACCGGCCGACTGAGCCACTGATTAAGGCCAGGGCATGGTGGATCGCGCCGAGGTCGTCCACGACAATTTTCAGTCGCGAGTAGGCGCCGGCGATCTTCCGGCACCGGTCGACTCCCCGACCCTCGAAGAGGCCGGCATGGCGCCGGAGCAGCTCCTGGGTATCTTCCGCGCCCAGGTCCTGAGTCGGCAGCTGGATCGGACATCGAGAAAGCTCCAGGCCCGCGGCGAGGGCTACTACACCATTGGCTCCTCCGGTCACGAGGGCAGTGCCGCCATCGCCGCGGCGCTGCGTGTAAGCGATCCGGCCTTTCTGCATTACCGCGACGCGGCGTTTCAGCTCGCGAGGTCCGCCCAGGTCACCGCCCAGACCCCGCTCTGGGATATGCTCCTGAGCTTCACCACGTCGGCGGAAGACCCCATTTCCGGCGGTCGCCACAAAGTGCTGGGATCCCGGACCTTGAACATTCCGCCGCAGACTTCAACGATCGCCTCCCATCTGCCGAAGGCCGTGGGCGCCGCCTACTCCATCGACCTGTCCCGACGTCTGCGCCCCGAAAACCAGGCGTACCCCGGAGACGCCATCGTCTACTGTTCCTTTGGCGATGCCTCGCTGAATCACTCGACGGCCCAGGGCGCCCTGAACGCCGCGGGCTGGAGTACGTACCGCGGCGCTCCCCTGGCGCTGCTCTTTGTGTGCCAGGACAACGGCATCGGCATTTCCGTGAAGTCGCCCTCGGGCTGGGTACGCGACAGCCTTATCCATAGGCCAGGGCTGGCTTTTGCGGCCTGCGATGGACTCGACGTGGTCGCTACCTACGCCACCACCCGGAAGCTCGCGCAGCGGGTCCGCCGCTCACGGAAGCCGGCGGTCCTGCACATGAGCTGCGTACGTCTTTACGGTCACGCCGGCGCCGACGCGCAGCAGGCCTATCTGTCCCAGGCGGAAATCGAAGGGGCGGAGGCCCATGACCCCCTGCTCTACACCGCGGGACGCCTGATCGATGAGGGCCTGTGCAGTCGCGACGATGTGCTGGACCTTTACTTCGAAACCGACGGCCGCGTCGCAAGAGCCGCGGAAGACGCGGTTACGCGCCCGAAGTTAAGAACAGCCGCGCAGGTCATGAAGAGCATTGTGCCGCCGCTGCGCCCGGTCTGTGCCGCGCCGCTACCAGAACAGAGTGCGCGGGAAGCGGTGTTTGGCGATCCGGACCTGCGCGCGATGGGCGAACCGCAGCACATGGCGAAGCTGATCAACTTCGCGCTGACAGACCTGATGCTTCAGCATCCCGAGCTCGTGCTGGTCGGCGAAGACGTCGGTCGCAAGGGCGGCGTGTACGGCGTGACGCAGAAGCTGCACGGGCGCTTTGGGGCGCCCCGGGTGGTGGACACGCTCCTCGATGAGCAGACCATCCTGGGCCTGGCCCTCGGGCTCGGCCAGAACGGGTTTCTGCCGATTCCGGAAATCCAGTTCCTGGCCTATCTGCACAACGCCGAGGACCAGCTGCGGGGCGAAGCCGCCACCCTGCCGTTCTTTTCCAACGGCCAGTTCGCCAATCCCATGGTGGTGCGTATCGCGGGCCTGGGCTACCAGCGTGGCTTTGGCGGTCATTTCCACAACGACAACTCCCTTGCGGTCCTGCGCGATATACCGGGCATAGTCATCGCCTGTCCGTCCAACGGCCGGGATGCGGCGCTTATGCTCCGCGAGGCGGTGCGTCTCGCGCGCGAGGAACAGCGCGTGGTGGTCTTTGTGGAACCCATCGCCCTGTATATGACCCGCGATCTCCATGACGAGGGAGACGGCGGCTGGATACACCGCTATCCGGCCCCGGAGCAGGAATGCATCCCGGTCGGCGAGGTGAATATTGTCGGTGAGGGCAAGGATCTCGCCATCGTGTCGTATGCCAACGGCTTTTTCCTGTCGCTCCAGGCCCAAAAACTACTCAGGGAACAGCACGGCCTGGATGCCCGGGTCATCGATATGCGCTGGATCGCACCGCTTGCGAAGGCGAGCCTGCTGGACGCCACCGCCCCCTGCGAGCACGTGCTGATTGTTGATGAATGCCGCCGCACCGGATCCCAGAGTGAAGCGCTCATGGCTCTGTTTGCCGAACACGGCGAACAGACGGCCGCCCGCATCGCCGCTCACGACAGCTTTATCGCCACGGGACCGGCGTATGCGGCAACCCTGCCCAGCCGGGACGGGATCGTCGATGCGGCTCTGCGTCTGTGCCGCGAGGATCGGTCTTCGGAGCAGAGGGGCTCGTGAGCAAACGCAGCGCTCTGGTGGTGGCCCCGGGTCGCGGCACCTACAACAAGGACGAGCTCGGCTATCTCCACCGGTGGCATAGCGACAAGTTCGAGTTGCTTGCCACCTTCGATCAACAGCGCCGGGAGCAAGGGCAGGAGTCCCTCCTTGAACTGGACGCGGCGAAGCGCTTCAGCTCCGCGCGCTTCACGCGGGGAGACAACGCTTCGGGGTTGATCTACGCCTGCGCCTATGGCGACTTCCTGTCCATCGACGGGGAGGAATTCGACATCGCCGCGGTGACCGGAAACTCCATGGGCTGGTACATCGCGCTGGCCTGCGCCGGGGCCGTGAGCGGGGAGGACGGCTTTCGAATCGTGAACACCATGGGCACGCTGATGCACGAAGCCCTTATCGGGGGGCAGCTGCTCTACCCCATTGTGGACGACGACTGGCGCGAGATCCGGGGAAAGCGCGCTGAGCTACTGGCGATGACCGAGACCGTCAGCGAACTTTACCTGTCCATCGCACTGGGCGGCATGCTCGTTTTCGGCGGATCCCGCGAAGCCCTGGCGGCAGCGGAGGAACGGCTGGAACCCGTGGGCGGCCGCTTCCCCATGCGCCTGGCGAACCACGCCGCGTTTCACACGCCCCTCCAGGCACCGGTATCCCACCTGGGCCGGCGCAGGCTCAAGCCGGACCTGTTCCGTCAGCCCCGGCGCCCTCTTATCGATGGCCGTGGCCATATCTGGTATCCGGGGGTATGTGACACCGCGGCCCTGCATGACTACACCCTCAGGCACCAGGTCGTCGAAGCCTACGATCTGACCACCGCCATCATCAACGGCGTGCGCGAGTTTGCGCCGGACGTGATCATCATTCTCGGTCCCGGCTCCACCCTGGGCGGAGCCGTTGCCCAGGCGCTGATCCAAACGGAATGGCGGGGCCTGACGTCGAAACAGCATTTTGTGGACCGACAGGCCACGGACCCGCTGCTGCTGTCGATGGGGATCGAGGAGCAACGCGCCCTGGTGCTGTAACCCGGCGCGCGTTGCTAGCGTGGGGGAGAAACGCGCACCGTTGCGACCAGAACCCCGCCAAGGACGAGAGCGCCGGAAAGTGCGAGCCTGACACCGAACGGCTCGTCCAGGACGAACACCCCCGCCACGGCCGCGAGTACGGGCACGGTGAGCTGGGCCACGGCAGCGACGGTGGCGTTCAGCTGCGGCAGAAGCCGATACCACAGCGCATAACCCAGGCCTGACGTCACCGCCCCGGAAACACAGGCCAGTACGGCGCCACGCCCGGTCAGCGTATCGGGCAGCACGCCGTACACAAGCAGGGCCACCGGAGTGGCCAACAGGAAGGACGCGGCCGTTGCCGCCAGCGGATCGGTGCTGCGACTTCCGCGCAGCGAATAGACCCCCCATCCGATACCCGCGAGCACCATCAGCAATGCGGCGAGGGAAAGGGATAGCGACTCGGTCGACGACGGCGCTAGAAGCCAGAGCAGGCCTGCGAGGCCCATGGCGGCACCGATCCATCGTCGGATTGGTACGGCCTCGGAATCGGTGAACACAACCGAACTGAACATGGTCAGTTGCACAGTCCCGAAGAGAAGCAAGGCACCGAAGCCTGCGTCCAGCGTGACATAGGCAAAGGAGAATCCCAGAACATACGTGGCCAACGCCAGTGCGTTACCCAGGTCCATACTCGCCTTGAGTCGACCAGCGGGGTTCTGCAGCACCACCAGCAGCACCAGAACGATGGCCCCGGAAATCAGTCGCAGCGCCGCAAAGCTGGCGGCGCCCGCCTCACCGTCGGCGAGCGCCAGCCGGTTGAGCAGTGAGTTGGCGGCAAAGGCGCACATGGTGAGCGCCATCGCAAAGCTAAGCGGTAGACTCAAAACGTCGCTCCAGTCAGAGAGTTGAAAGCATCGCCTGGGTTGGCTTGGCTTGGTCTAGCCTGGCTAGGCTCGGCGCTCAGTGATGGACTATGCCTGCGGAGGCAGACGCACGCGTCCGGCCTCAGACGATCTCCATACTGTGCATGATGTTCTTGACGGTCATGTAGTTGTGCAGACCTTCCGTACCGCCTTCGCGGCCATAGCCACTGTGCTTTACGCCCCCAAAAGGCGTTTCCGGCAGCGAAGCCTCCAGCGTGTTGATGGAAACGTTGCCGGCCTCGAGACCTTCGAGGAGCTGATCGGCGTAGTCGGCCCGTTTGGTAAAGCCATAGGCCGCGAGCCCGAAGGGCGTGGAGTTGGCCTGCCTGATCCCTTCTTCGAGGGAGGAAACGGGATTGAGCACGGCGAGGGGGCCGAAGGGTTCCACCTGCATCACGCGGGCGTCCTGCGGCACGTTGGCGAGCACCGTCGGTTCAAAGAAATAGCCCCGATCGCCTTTGCGGCCGCCGCCGGTCACAAGCTGCGCGCCCTTTGTAATGGCATCCTCAACCAGCTCGGCAAGGGCCGGCGGTCGGCGTTCGTTGGCCAGAGGCCCCATCTCGACGCCCTCGTCAAAGCCGTTGCCGACCACGGTGTCGGCGGCCCGACGGACAAAAACGTCCCGGTATTGTTCGAAGATGCTCTCGTGCACAAAGAAGCGCGTGGGCGAGGTGCACACCTGTCCCGCATTGCGCATTTTGCGGGTGGCACTGCTCAGCGCCGCGGCTTTCACATCCGTGTCTTCACAAACAATCACCGGTGCGTGGCCACCAAGTTCCATCAGCACCGAGGTCATATGCTCCGAGGCGAGCGTCGTTAAATGTCGACCCACCGCGGTAGACCCGGTGAAGGCGACCAGGCGGATCGGGTCCTGGCGAATCAGGTACTCAGAGATATCCGCCGGCGTACCGAATACCAGGTTGAGAACGCCGGGCGGCAGGCCCGCATCGTGCAACGCTCGCGCGACGTGCAAAGCACCCGCTGGCGTCTCTTCGGCGGCCTTCAGAATGATGGAGCAGCCCGAGGCAACGGCGCCGGCGATCTTACGGCAGGGCTGGCTCATGGGAAAATTCCAAGGCGAAAGACCGAGGACTACGCCGATCGGCTGGTGATGGACGCTGTAGCGTGTGCCCCGGGCGCTAGGTATAACGCGGCCGTAGGTGCGGGTGGCCTCTCCCGCATCCCATTCGAAAAACTCGCAGCCGCGGATCACTTCGAGACGTGCCTGGGTGAGGGGTTTTCCGTGTTCCGCGGTGATCGCCCGGGCGATATCGTCCCGACGCTCCCGCATCAGCGCCGCGGCGCGCATGAGAACCTTGGCGCGCTCCACCGCCGGCGTGGCGCTCCACACCCGGAATCCCTTCTCGGCCGCCGCGAGGGCGTCGTCCAGATCCTCCCGGTCGGCATGAGGCAGACGACCGATCTCCTCCTCCGTCGCTGGATTCAAAACGGGCAGCTCGTTCGCGGTCGCACGCCACTGGCCATCGATGTAGAGCTTTAGCTCCGGATAGTTATGCATTTCCTAGCTCCTGCATCACCGGGCCGGTGCGTCTACACGCGAAGCCCGCTGTTCGCGAAGGCCTGCTCCACCGCCATTTTTTCTTCGGCCGTCAGCTCCAGCATGGGTGCACGAACGTGACCGCCCACTTGTCCGAGCAGAGTCTGCCAGTACTTGCCAAAGGCCTGGGGCTTGTCCGCGGGTCGGGATGCCTTCATGGCGCTGCGCACCGAATCGAGGCTGTCGCGAACGACGCGAGCCCGGGCAAAGTCACCGGCAAAAGCCAGGTTCGTGTATTCCCGCATACGCTTGTCCCGGGCGCTTTGCAGATGGAAGGGCGGCGAGGAGCAGAGATAAAGATTCCAGCCCAGCTCCTCGATATTGTCGAGCCAGTCATCCTCCGAGGAGGTGGACACCTGGATCTGATCGCCGATCATGCCGGTCAGGGTCACGTACATTTCTCTTGGCACGGAGTACTTGATGGCCACGATGTTGGGCAACTCGGCAACCCGCGCGCATTCCTCGGGGGTCATTACGTAGCCGACGTCGGGGTGACTCCACATGGCGATTCCAATATCCACCTCGTCACAGACCGACTTGTAATACCGGTACAGAACTTCGGATCGGTCGTGGATGAAACTGAGGACCGGGGCGTGCACGACAACGTAGTCGGCACCGCATTCCTGCGCGTGGATCGCCAGGTCTTTCACCACGTCCAGGTTCTGATCGGACGCCGACACAATCACCCCGGCCTTTCCGGCGCATTCGTCCACCGCGATCTCGTAGTTGATCTTTCGCTCAGCGACCGACATGGAGAAAAACTCTCCCTGTTTTCCCCCGATGAACAGGCCGTCAATCTCAAGGTCATCAATCCAATGCCGGATGTTTGCGCGCAGGCCCTCTTCGTCCAGACGCAGCTCGTCGTCGAACGGATTGAGGGCGGCGGCCCAGATTCCTGTCATGTTCTGCTTCGCGTACCGCTTTGCTTCAGTTTTCGCATACTCCGGCATCGCCGCTACTCCACCAATTGGACCCCAGGCGCCGAAAGGTACGGCATGGGGCAAACGCAAAACGATAACCTGATATCAGTTATTTTGATATCTGATGCATCTGGATATAATTTACTATGCAGTCCGGAGGTGCGCATGAATATCGGAATCATCGGGGCCGGAGCCATCGCCCGCTATGCCTGCGGAAAGCTGCAGGACCGCGGCCATACCGTGAGCGTGGTGCTATCGCGCCAGCAGGGTGATGGGCGCGATCACGGGATTTTTCAGGACATTCCCATGGTGCGCTGCGTGGAGGACATGCCCGCGGGCGTGGAGCACGTCATCGACTGTGCCGGTCACGGCGCGTTGAAGGAACACGGGGCGAAAATTCTCGCCTGCGGTATGCCGCTTACCACCGTGTCGATAGGAGCGTTGGCCGACGAAGACCTGCACCGGCAACTCGACCGGGCCGCATCGACCGGCGGCGCGCGGCTGCACCTGGTCAGCGGGGCCATCGGCTCTCTGGACTGTTTGCGTGCGGCCCGCGTGGGCGGCCTTGAACAGGTTATCTATGAAGGTCGCAAACCCGCGGCATGCTGGCGGGGCACCCCCGCCGAGGACCTGCTGGACCTCGAAGACCTACCCCAGCGAGGAGCGGTTCACTTCGAAGGTAGCGCGCGTGACGCGGCAACCAGCTACCCAAAGAACGCCAACGTCGCGGCG
This sequence comes from Pseudomonadota bacterium, assembly GCA_038748515.1. Classification (GTDB taxonomy): domain Bacteria; phylum Pseudomonadota; class Gammaproteobacteria; order Pseudomonadales; family Halieaceae; genus Congregibacter. Next base: position 163,129 of record JBCDIW010000015.1, on the reverse strand, counting down.
GCCGTTGCGCTGGCCGGGCTCGGTTTCGACCGGACACGCGTGCGGCTGATTGCCGATCCGGAGGCCACCGAGAACATCCATGAAGTCGAGGCGAGCGGTGACTTCGGTAACTTCACCTTTCGAATCCTCGGCCGGACCGTACCCGATAACCCGAAGAGTTCAGCGCTCGCGGCGATGAGCGTGATCAGCAGCCTGGAACAAGAAACCGACCGCATCTGGTTCTAGTACTGACGGGCCCCAGACCGTGTCCAAGCATCAGCAAGTCCTCGAGCGCGCCATGACGCGATTGCGCCTCAAGCAGCTGAGACTGCTTGTGGCCATCGACAGGCATGGGAGTATTCAGGCCGCGGCCGGGGAAGTGCACGTATCCCAGCCCGCCGCGACGAAGATGATCCGCGATCTGGAAGAAGACTTCGAGGCCACCCTGTTCAGCCGGACCAATCGTGGTGTTGTGCCCACCGAAGCCGGCAACGCGCTCATATTCCACTCGAAGCTTCTGCTGACGCAGATCTCCAACGCCGCGCAGGATCTCGACGATCTCACGGAAGGAAAGAGCGGTCACGTGGTGGTCGGCACGCTGTTGGCCGCGGCCCCGCTGCTATTGCCCACGGCCATTGAAGGACTGCTTCACGAGCGTCCCAAGGTAGCCGTGAAAATTATTGAAGGTGCCAACGCGATGCTCATCCCGGGGTTGCTGTCGGGCGAGCTCGATATGATCGTCGGCCGCCTTCCCACCTACAACCTCGCATCGAATCTCAGCCTCGAGAGACTGATCGATGAAAAGATCGTGATCATCGCCGGCCGCCAACACCCCCTGGTCGGAAAAAGCGGACTGACGTTCCAGGATCTGAAGGACTTCAGCTGGATTCTCCCCCCGTCGGACACCACACTCCGTCGTCAGGTCGATCACTTCTTTACCACCCGGGAAAACTACGCGCCGCCCAGCGTCATCGATTCCGTCTCATACCTGACCAATCGCAGTCTGCTGAGTACCCGTAACTTCCTCTACCCGGTGCCTGAACACGTCGCGAAAACGGATATCGCCGCCGGTATCCTCTCGGTGATTGACTGGGATGTTCCCTTCGGCAATGGACCGGTGGGCATCACGCATCGCGGTGATGAATACTTGTCGCCTGCGGCCGGCGCATTCCGGGGTGCTCTGCGCGCGGCGGCCAGACAGATTTCCTAGCGGCGGCTGGACTTCGCCCTTGGGCACATTCCGGATACGTTCGGCAAACATCTGCCGCTACTGAGTTTTCCTGCGAGCACTAGCTATGGCCAACGACGTTAAAGCGACCGACCACGAGATTCTTGATATCACCCAGACGATCACGCCCGATACCCCCGTCTGGCCCGGCGACGGCTCCTACGCTATCGACCGAACCTGGACCATAGGCCCGGAGTGCCCCGTGCTCGTATCGCGTATTGCCATGTCAACGCATACGGGCACCCATGCGGATGCGCCATGCCATTACGACGTTGCCGGCAAGCAAATGGAAACCGTGGCGCTGAAGCCCTACCTCGGTCGTTGCGTTGTGGTGAACGCGCTGGGGGATGGCGATGTCGTGCAGCTCGATGAGATCCGAGACGCGATCGAGCAGTTGAATGGGCCTTTGGAGCGCGTCCTCATCCGAACCTTCACTCACTTTCCGCATCATGCGTGGCCCGACCACTTCCGTGGCCTGGCGCCATCGATGATCGCCTACCTCGGAGAGCGGGGCTGCTGCCTCATTGGCACCGACGCGCCGTCCATCGATCCCGAAACCTCGAAGACCCTCGACGCGCACCACACGGTCAAGCGCCAGCGCATGGCGATACTCGAGGGGCTGGTCCTGGATCACGTGGAACCCGGCGAGTACGAACTCGTTGCCCTGCCCCTGCGCCTCGAAGCGGCCGACGCCAGCCCGGTTCGGGCCATACTGCGAAGAATTTAATCAGCGGCAGGGCCGCATCGGCAAACGCAGAGAGCGGATTTTGACGAACGATATATCCGACAGTGGAGAAAGACTTCGGTCAGCCTCCGCCATCGAAGAGCTGTACACCGCACAGTTCGATAAGTTGGTCGCGTTTGTGCGGTCGAAATATGGCGATGGACCGCCGCTACCGGAAGATGTGGCGCAGCACGCGTTCACTCAGTTGATGGAACGCGACACCGTCGACGACATCAGTTCTCTTCCGGGGTTTCTTTGGCGAACGGCTATAAATTTCGTTATCTATCAGCACCGCAGGCAGGCTGTTGCGGTCAAGCGGTCGTCAGATGTCGCGGAGCACTATTTCCCCGAAGGGAGTAACAAAGACAACCCTGAACGCGTCTACCTAGGAAAGGCAGACATAAACTGCGTAATGCGCGTGATCAGCGCGATGCCTTCGACGCGCAGGCGGGCGTTTCTCCTGAACCGGGTTGACGGCATGAGCCAAGGGCAAATAGCTTCGGAGCTAGGCCTGAGTAGGCCAACGGTGACGAAGCACATAGCGAGAGCGGCCGCTGATATCGAAGCAGCGCTTGCCGACGAACAGTGATGGTCTGGTCCGGACGTGGCTGAAGATAACATTTCTAAGCACCGAGCAGCCGCTCATGCCTGGCGATCTCTTCTTGATAGCGGCGAAGCGTCTGACGCCGATCGCGAGGAATTTGCGGCATGGATATCAGCCAGCGATGACCATGCGGCCGCCTTCGAACGAGCAGAGGCTTCCTGGGCATCCCTGGGTTCGCTGCACCGCGATCTAGTTGATGAAGCGATGTATCGCCCATCCGCATGGGAAAACTTTCGCTTGCGCACCCGGAGTCTCCGAAGCGGAGTCGGGCGCGCCTATGGTTTGCCGTTAACGGCCACAGTTTTATTGATAGTGATTGCTGTAGCGGTCTCCTTTGAGGTGCTGTTCAAAGAGGAGACTCAGATCTACTCCACCCGGAAGTCGCAGATTCGATCCTTCACGCTGAGTGACGGTACCGCCATTACCTTGTCGGCTGCGACACGCGTAACCATTACGTATTCAGGCCGCTCTCGGCAGGCGGAGTTGGACACCGGCGCGGTTTTTTTTGAAATCAAAGAAGACGGTCGACCGTTTTTGGTGCGGACCCGGCAAGCCAAGGTAGCGGTGACCGGGACGGCTTTTGAGGTCGCGTCGTACGCACACAGAACACAGATCGCTGTGGAGGAAGGTTCGGTCAGTGTCTGGTCGCCATCTCAAGACCCGGTTGAGGCTCATCCAGCGGTCGAGCTGAAAGCCGGGCAAGGAGTTTCAGCCCGCAACGATGGCGTCGAGGCGCCCCAAAATATACAGCTTAGTGATTTGGCGTCGTGGCGTTCTAGCAGACTGTCCTACCGAGGCGTGTCGTTAGCGGACGTTGTTGCCGATGCGAACCGGTATCTCGATACACCGTTTACCCTGTCCTCCCCCGAGGTCGCGGAATTGAAGGTGACCGCGTCTTTCGAACTTGACGATCTGGGGCAGGGTATCCGCAACCTTCAGCTCGTCATGCCGGTGACCATTAGCGAGTACGGCTGGATCTCACCTCAGCGCGAATAATTCGAAAAGTGCATGCACCAATGGGCGGGGTATCGCGTCTCCTACTGTAAATGCTTCCCATTATTCAGTAGAGACTCGTTTCAATGACTGTTCGCTCCCGCAAGCTGCTGCTCAAGATAAGCCTTCTGTGTTGCTGTTTCGTTGCCGCCACGACCCTGGCGGAAGACGACAGCACGACCTCAGGCGTCGACGCCCAAGCTCTCGGGGATGCCCTACTGGTAATTGCAGAGCACTACCAAGTCACGGTGTTAGCCAATGACGAACTGGTGAGAGGACTAGCCAGTGAAGCGGTCGCTTTCGAATCCCTGTCGGCGCTAGAGGCCATACGTCGTGCGCTTGGCGACAGCGGGCTGGAAGCGCGCTATGCAGGGGCAACCATCATCATCGCGCGAGCCGATGCTATCAATTCGACCGACGGCATGGATGGGTCATCGACTGATGATGCCAACACAACGGCTCCTGTACCGGTGCGGGTAGAGGAGGTGATCGTCTACGGCGAGCAGATCAACCGCTCGTTACAAGCGACGCAGTCCAGCGTAGCCGTCACCCTCGGAGACGAGCTGAACCGATCTGTGACGCGAGACTTGGCCGACCTGCTGGACCGAACCGCAGGCGCCGGAGTTCAGGGCGGCAATTTTGAAGTGGTTATTCGCGGTATTCAAACGAGCGGAGTGAACAATACGGGTAGTGGTGCCACGATTGACGTCACCATCGATGGAGCACGAATTCCGGAGTTTAGGGCTGGCCCAACCAGCACCTGGGATCTTGAACAGGTCGCCGTGTTTCGTGGCGCACAATCAACGCAACGCGGGCAGAATGCCCTGGCCGGCGCCCTACACCTGCGCAGCGCAAGCCCCAAATTTGATAACGACCTGATCGCCCGCATCGACTTAGGCTCCCTGAACGAACAACGCGTGGCGCTGGCGGGAAACCTTGCTTTGTCGGATCGCTTTGCCGTTCGCCTTAGCGGCGAGCAGTATGACACTGATGGCGATATCACCAGTGCCTTTACCGGCGAGGATACGTCGGCATCCGCTCTTGACACCTATCGCCTGAATACACGATGGCAGCCGACGGACGAGTTCGACATCGTCGTCGGGTATTCCCGTGTGGACAACCTCTTCGGAGATCGAAACGTTGATGAATCCGTGTTTCCTGAACGGCGAGTGCGGACGCTGGGCGTCGCTCGCTTCGAAGGAGAAACAGAATTGGCTTTTGCTCGGGGGACCTATGATTTCGGGCCAAACTGGGCACTGCGCTTCGAGCTGGCCAACATCGAAACGGATTCTTTTTCCACTCAAGAACCATCGCCAACGGTACCGCAGCGGGGAGAATCAGTAAGTGTTGGTGATACGTTGTCTATCGATCTTGGTGCAGCCTTCACCAGCGACAACTTGCGCGCGAGCTTGGGCGTTTTTGCGTCCGAGCGAAATGGGGCTTTTAGCATCTCCGGCAGCCAAACGCTCCCGGGCTTTACGGTCACCTTCACCAACGCGACTGATACCTCGGTCAAGAACGTCGCCGCCTATGGAGAAGTCGAGTGGCGCTTTTCTCCCGCCTGGATGCTCGTACTTGGCGGTCGTTACGACACGGAGAGCTTGGACACTGTCTCGGCGCCCCGCACAACTGCCGATCCTCCGCTAATCGAGTTACCCCCTCCGCCGCCACCGGAAGCTTTGGAGGCTGACTACGACGCTTTTCTGCCGAAACTTGGGCTCGTCTATTTTCTGAACGACGAGACCAGCCTGGGATTCACGGTTCAGCAGGGTTATCGAGCGGGAGGGGCATCAACCTCACTTTTTACTCGCACGGTCGTTGAGTTCGATCCTGAATTCACCACTACCTACGAATTGGCGTTTCGTTCACAAGCGTCTGATAAACAACTCACCTTCAACGCGAACGTGTTTTTTACAGTCTGGGAAGACCAGCAAGTACTGGTACCGCTGCCTTCGGGTATTGACTTCGACTCGATCGTCGTCAATGCGGGGGAATCGGAGCTTTATGGGTTCGAAGCGGAAGCGAACTGGTCGCCGAGGGCAGGCATGGACCTGTTCCTGGCCATGGCCTATACGCATACGGAGTTCATAGACTTTCTGGGGGTGGGCTCAGGAGGCGATCCGTCCGACTTTGCGGGAAATCGTTTTCGCAATTCCCCGGAATGGACCGGAGCCATCGGTGTTAGCCAACAATGGCAGAATGGAATCGAGTTCTCGATCAAGGGCTCGTATACGGGAGACACCTACTTTACGTCAGAAAATCTGCCACAAAATCTCTCGGACGACTTCTTTATCGTCGATGCGCGCCTGGGCTATCGCTTCGGCGACTGGGCAGCCAGCCTCTATGCTCGAAACCTACTGGATGACGACTATATTACGTCCCGACGACCCGATTCCAATACGAGCCAGGCGGGCCCACCGCAGGTGGTGGGTGTCTCGCTGACCTATGGGCTTTAGTCTGGTTTCAATATGCGTTACGAGTTTGTTAGCGGGGCCATGGCAAAGTAGTTGCGCCGTCGTAGGCCGTTTACACATGAAGGCTCCGCATACGAAGTGCGCTAAGTTCACCCAAATGCCCGATAAGGTGCTGTAGTTAATCGTCGACGACGATGCCGGAGCCCAGTAAGCCATTGTCTTTTTGCGTGTTACCAGCACTATCGACCGAACTAACAGGAGTGCTAAGTCCCGGGCGAGATCACCAGAGCGGCGGGGTGGATTACGCTAAAACTACGCGGTCAGCCAAAAGCCTCAAACTGCTGTTCATCTGGGGTGGGCATTATTCCCAGTGCTGATTAGGAAGTTCTCGATCACCTTTGTTCTCCAGTCCTTCAAAAAATCGGACGATCTCGACCCAGGCATCCCGCGCTTCCGTCAACTCGGGATAGAAAAAGTGCCACACGTGGACCATGTGTCCCCAACTCTGCAGAAGAGCCGGCGAGCCTGCCGCCGTGGCCCGATTGACATATCGACGTGCATCGTCGAACAGCATTTCCGCTTCACTGGCTTGAACAAGGGTCGGTGGCAGCTTCGATAGGTCACCGAAGACTGGAGAGATGACAGGATTTCTGGGGCTCATCCTGTTGTGAAGCAAAATGCCCCACAGCAGCAACGGACGCGGAATCCGCGAAAGGGCCTGGAACATGGGGCGCAACCAAGGATCGGTTTCCAGGTTTTTCCCGAGGCTCGGTGAACTAAAGGTGCTGTCCGTGGATGGTGAAAGCGCAACTGCGCCATCAGGCTGGCGTAGACCCTGATCCCGTACCCAGGCGATGGTCGACAAGGTGAGATTGCCTCCCGCCGAATCGCCTGCAACGTACACACGCTTTGCCTCTTGAGTACCGTCTGGACCATTCTGGAGCAGCCAACGGTATGCCCTACGGCAATCAGCAACACAGCCCATGCGCGAGTTCTCAGGCATTAAACGATAATCTATGGCCAGAACCGCCAGACCGAGTTTGTCTGCAAAGCGGCTGGTGATATTGCGGTGACTGCGCGGGCTGCCGATGGTGAAGGCGCCACCATGAATGTACAGCAGTCGACGAGAAGCATCTGTATGCGGCGAGACCACCCACTCAGACGGGACGCCATCGGCATCAACTTGGCGAAATTTCGCAGGCAGCTCGATATCGGCGGATAAGCTGTCCATGTACTTGCGCATGGTCGGCAGCTGCTCGCGACGAGGCAGCAACAGAATAGCCTCCAAATCCGCCTGTAGGGATGCTGTCACGGCCTTGTGCTCATCGCTTGGTCCGGCTTCATCGGCAAAACTCTGGCCGGCGGGTGCGTCGTGGCCTCTCAGGTCATGACCTTCAAAGTACACCCGCGGCAGTATTAAAACGGCCACTAGCGCTGTTAGCACAACCAACCAAATCATTTGAACGCTCCAGCGCTGGGCATCACCGATTTGCCCACCGCAACCGACAATCTGACGCCAGCTGATGCTCAGTCCGGCCCCGGGACCCCGTCGGAGACCGGACTCCAAGTGGGTGTCCAGCGGTCTCCCAGCAGGTGGAAAACGCTAGTAAGGCGTGCAGCCAAGCAGAGGATGGTTCCGCCAAAGCGAATGATTCTGAGCGGCCTCAACATCCCTATTGACTAAAATATCATAACTGTTGTTATATATACAAATGACCGAAGTGATCGTCCATCAAGCCAGAGCTGCGGGGCGCCCAAGAGTCCACGTTTGACTGCATAGAGGCGCGAAAAGGAACTACGGTCGATAGTCCGCTTTTGGACACGGCTCGTCGCGCTATGGGTCGGGTGTGTGCACATCGATGAGCGCTGTTGACTGCGGGGAGAATGCCATTGAATAACGTGCTTGACGGGTTGGGGGACCACTTCACCCCAAACGGCGTACCACGGCTACCGGGAGAGGATCGGGTAGCTGCGCAAGGTGGATACGAGAAGGATTCAGTCGCAACTCTTGGCCTGAGAGAAGAAAAGCAGGTGGCGCTCCTACGCCTATCCGGGGATAGACGTCGGGACCTTGGATCGACGTCGGTGGTGCGATACTTCTCTCGCTGCGATCCCGATGTTCGGTGCTACGCTATCGCTCTCGCCATAGTCGTAGTAATTGCTGCGTGCGTGATCCAAAGCAGCCGACTGGCAGAAATCGAAAGCCCTGCTTCGCTTCGGGAGATTGATCTGGCGATGGAGAAGTGCGTTGCGCGTCGAGCGCTGGGCCCAGGTCCCACCCGTATCGTCGGCGCCACGACGCCTACGATGCTCGTAGCGTGTCACTCAAAACTGAACACTCGTTAACGTGAGCATGCGCTAGCCGGTCCGACCAAGAAACCGGCGCCAGACGGGTGGCGGCAACCACACTTCTAGCAAATCGTTTCGAGCCTCGTCCTCAGGCTCGCCCACTACTTCCATGCGATACCTACACACAAACGCGGACACGCGCAGGTTAGCGGCGCAGTGGATGAGTGTTTTGGATGTATCAGCGCTTTGCATCGCGGCGACGAAACGGTAGAAGTCTTCGTCCGTTGGAGCACCAAAAGCGACCGGGATGTGTGTGTAGGCAATTTGGGCATCAGCGAGAGTTGCAGCTTCACAAACTACGGAGTTTTCAAGAAGGCTTTGGGGCGCCAGGTTTATCACCGCTGTTATTCCCAGCTTACCGAGTTGTTGGAGCTGGCGCTCTGACGGTTGACCGGACGTCAGGTACTGCTCGCCCACCAATCGAAAGGCAAGAATGTCCGAGAGTTTGTCGGATTTTGTGCGCACTCCCACGCGCCGGGCAAACGCGGAGCAAAGAAATGCCACAACCGTCCGGATCGAGTTTACAAATGCACGCAAGACGTTTTCCTTAGCTGACTCCAGGCCACCCGTCACCCAAGATCGTCGGGTTCAACTCCGGGACTGGCAGCCAGGGCTACGAGCGAGTTCGAGAAGTCTCAGTCTTCCCGGGCAGGGTATGACTTGCGCTTTATCGCTGGCACACCGATACAAGGTTCGGGCGCGTTACCCGGCGTACTCCCGAATGCATTGCAGGTTCGTTTGGCGGCCATCCCCAGAAGGAGTGGGTGATGCCTCAATCCACGAGCTCGAAAACCACTCCCGCTCTCTCAGGTAGGACGGCGAGTAGGTCTTCTCCAATCGCCGCTGCAGCCGTCCAGATCCCTCCTTGGGTCTGTGCTCCCTGGCTTCCATGGATCAGGCAGAGGGCCGACTCAGACAACATTTTGGACGTTGATCCGTAACCGGGATCCATGTCGCCGGAAACCTTGCCCGTAATCCTCTTGCCGCTGGCCGTCTCGCCAAGAAAAACCACGGCATAGTGACCGGCTTCCCGCGCTTCACGAGAAGGACCCTCCCCGGGTTTTGGCGCGTCATCACCCATCATTGAGCGATCCGACGCCATCGCTTCGGCAAGTGACTTTCCCGTTTCGCCAGGGCCGGTGAGCATCATCTCGGAGTAAGCGAAATCATTTCCGTAGGGATGCCCCAATAGCGCATTGGTACGATGCACATTCTTGGTATTGATAGCAGCCATCACAAAGGGCGCCGCCCAGCTATCGAGATCCTCTTCAAAGAGAGGTTTTGTGCCATCGGGCTGCCTCGGACCTTCGCCGCTGGGTGTAAGTGCAAAGGGATTCAAGGCTCGTCGCATATGTTCGTCGCTCTGCATTGCAACGCCGACGCCAGCTTTGATACTCGCAATAGTGCCGCCGGAAAACTGACCGTTCAGTTCGGTAACGCGACCGCGAACAACACGACACGGTTCGCCGAACTGGGCCAATGCCTTGGCTTGTGTGAACTTGACGCCGAGATCGAAGGGGATGGAATCAAAACCGCAGGAAAACAGAATTCGCGAACCCGACTTAGCGGCCGAGTTAGAGTACTTCTGCACGCAGTCGTAGATAAAATTGTCCTCGCCGCAAAGATCGACATAGTCGGTCCCCGAGGTCACGCAGGCGGCGACAAGCGGATCGCCATACAAGGTGTATGGGCCGGCGGTGCTAAGGACAACTTTTGCCCTGGAACACATGCTATCCAGGCTGGCTCGATCTGCACTATCGGCCTGAATAAGTGGCGTATCGTCCGAAGCTCCAATCTCATTTCGCACCGCCAGGAGCTTCACTGGGCTGCGTCCGGCCATCGCCCAGCGTAAATCGGAACCGGCATAGGACTTCGCCAGATACTCGGCGACCAGCCGACCGGTGAAGCCCGTTGCGCCGAACACGACGACGTCGAACTCGCGATTCTGATGATTTTCGTAGGCCATGAGGCGGTCCCTTTAAACGTTAACTCGAGGCTTCGCTATTGATGGCGATGCTATCGCGGAGCGCGCATCGTCATTGCGCTGCGTTGAAAACTTTGTGGAAGGCACTGGCTATCGGTTGTAGGCGGTATTCCATGGCCGGGCGGTCAGCGTGCTCCAATCCGGATTTAGCTACGCCTCTATAAGTGGGCCCGGGTGTACCCCTGTGAGCGTGTCCACGGTGGCTTACGCTGCAACAGCCGGCGTTGATTTCGAAGCTTCGGCCGACGGAACCGGGTTTGCTTCGAGCCGTTTGACCAGCCTTTGCACGCACCAGGCGGAACTTTCCATATTGCCGTTGGAGATATAGTCACCGCAGAACGAAACACCGTGGCGTTGATCGACGGAGTCAAGAAAGTCGTGGGTCTGCTCATTATGTCCCACCCAAAACTGTGGGATGGTCAGCGGATGGCGAGTGATCGCGTAGCTCTCGATCATTGGGTCCACGTGCGGCATATAGGGCGCGATGTTTCGCCGGGCAATCTGAACAATGTCCTCGTCGGAATGACCGGCCAGTTCGGCGGATTTTGGGTTGACGATCCAAGCCTGCAGCGTGGTTTTTCCAGACGGCGTGTTGCCGGTTCCCTTTTGATTCGCGTCCGTGCAATAGCTGACATGCGTATCGCTGCCCCATGGCAGGCAGTAGGACAGAATGTCGTCCTCAGGGAGCGGGCCGTTCAAAAACAGCGACACGATGATCGCCGGTGTTTGTTCGATCGCTGAGAGATAGCTCTTCTCCAATGTCCAGGAACTCGGGACGAGCTTCGCGGCGTGCACCGCGTTTGCCGCAACGATGACGTGGTCGGCGGCAACGCTCGTGCCGTTCATCAGTTTGATCCCTGACACGACACCATCCTCTTCAATCAAGGCCTCTACCGGTGATTCGAAGTGAATGTTCGCGCGCTGGGCAAGTTCAGCATGCAAACTCGCGGTGCCACCCTCCAACGTAAGTGTCGGATGAGTTCCGAAACTGGCGAGCTGGTGCTGAATGTGGAGCGCGTGGACTTTGCTCGTTTCAAGGTCATTGAGCAACCCCATCCGAGTGCCGAATCGCAGGAGATAGTCCCGCACGAACTGGCTTCCCGTGCTTTCCGCCGCAAGCATGTTGTCCACCTTGACGCCGCGAGGCGAAGGCGCATACCTGGCGCTCTTATTGGTGAGTAACATTTTGCCGGCAAACCAAAAGTAGGCGAGGTTGTCGAAAACGCCTCCACCTTTGAACCATGGCCGCTTCGGGTTGAACTTGAAAGACTGTTCCGGACCGGGTCCTGTGAAGAAACGTACACTCCCTGTTACCGGTCGCTTCTTGTGGCCAAGACCCACCTCATCGATGACGCGAAGGATGTTGTCATAGCTGCCCACAAAGTACTGTGACCCGACGTCAGCCCAGTCATCGGTGCCGGGACGCTGCATCCGTCTGCCCCGTCCGCCGGCGCGCTCCGTGGCTTCGTAGATCTCGACGTCGTGACCGCGTTTTGTGAGTTCGTGGCTGGCGAGCAGCCCTCCGATTCCAGCACCGATGATGACGATTTTCATAAGAGTCTCTCAGAATTATGTGTGTCTAGATCTGGAAGTTCCTTGGTGACATAACCCGCTCAGTGGTCATTCATTTATATTACAACAGTTATGTTAATTAGAGTCAATGGATTCCAACCGGCGTCGAGTTAATGCCCCTTGGGCACTTCGGCAGTGCCCCAGGAGCGGCCAGGCGCTAGCCTTCTGCTTCGGATTTGCGATGCAAACCCTCAGAGCACTCGTGAAAGCCTGCGGTCGCATGGCGCTCCACAACGCCGCGTAGAATGTCGCTTGCGCCGCTAAAATCCAGAACGCGTACTTTTTCACTCGCCAGGATCTGTATCCGCTCCTGCTCTACGACATAGCGAAAGAACGCTCGGTCAGCCGCAGGCGACAGATCGATAAGCGCCTTGAGTCGCTCGGTATGCCGGCGGGCACCGTCCAGAAGAATCTTTCCATAGTGTTTGGGCGGAAGTTGGAACAGGAGCCTTGCAGCTTTCGCGGCCAGTCTCGACGTTGGAGAAGCATCGACCGTCAGCTCGTAGCGCCGCGCGTAGGGCGCGTACACACATTGATTGAACGTTTCGAGCGCGGCGTAGGCGCTCCAAAACTCACCGTCTGGCAGGCCTGCCCGGTCGGCTTGAAGTTGCTGAGTAGCGAGGTGGCCGACGGCTCGATTCTGTAGCTCCTTCGAGAACAAGCGTCGCAGCGACGCGCTATCGGACCCCATGTTGGCCAACCCATGAACCATGCACAAAAACAGGGGCAGCGCCACTAGGTAAGCCGACGGCCGCCTTCGACGCCATCGCTTCACCGGGAGCACGGCGCGGAACACGTACTGCAAGCGCTTTGTCGCTCCGCCCGACCCGAGCGCCTATGGTGCTGGAAGACCCACATGGGCACATTCAGGCTGTCTCAAACCAGGTGTCAGCGGTAAAACGACGAATGACGTTCTCTGTGATGGTAGACACACCGTTTTGGTAGTCGTTGTGGCTGAGACAGCCACACCAGGTCATCGTGCCGACCGAGAAAACGGCCCCACCCTGAGGTGTTTCGAAGAATGCGACGTCGGCATAGACGCGGTCGCGGTACACCTCCCAGAGCGGCTGTAGACTCGCCATTTCTTCGATGACGTAGACCATACCTGGGCCGTGATCCTCGGATCGAGCTATGACAACCACGTTCTCAGGCGAACCCAGAGAGTAGTTAACCTGATCGATCTCTTGCCCCGCTGCGGCACCTTCTAAAATGCCGTAGTTTCCGAAAACATCGTCATCGACGCCCTCGAGGATGAACGACGCGCGACTCGTGCGCGCATCCGCCTGAACGCGAAAATGTGAAGCACTGTCACCCATGCCAGAGGCGGCGGCGATGAAACCCACACCAAACACTTGTTGTGGTGGGCGACCTATATCCAGCCAGATGCCCCCCTTCTCACCGGTGAACTCCAGATAGGACTCGCCGATCGCTGACTTGGATGTTCCGGAGCCCGTTCGTCCTCTGCGCATTTCGATGACACCGGGCAGGTGGTCTGACACCGCGGCGCGCCAGTAGTAGCCGTTACCGCCCATGTACATCCAGCGCCCACCGCTGGCCAGATACGCCTCTATCGCATCCAGCTGCTCCGTTGTCGGATATTCCGGATGGTTGCCCGACATGACCACCGAATAGTCCCGAAGCAGTTCTACCCCCTCTTTCTGGAGTAAATCGTCCGTGATGACGTCGTAGGGGATGCCTTTCTCCTCAAGCCAATCCACGAACAACATGTCCGCGCCAAAAGAGAGCAGTTGGCTCTTCGGCCGCATGCTCAACAACGGCCGCAACCAGGAGGAGAACACCAGGGGCGTTCCATCGGCATGAAAGTCATAGACTGACGACCCCAGTTCGGGATGGGCGTCGATCAATCCACCGTAGTAACCGGATCCAGGTCCAAGACTATTGCCATCCCCATAGAACTGCTCGGGACTCATACCCATCATCTTCCGGCCCGACTCGATGAAGCGCATGTTGCCGTACGCCAGATACGTGAACGTGGGGAGGATAAACGCGAGGCGCGCCTGGGGCTTGTGCTTGGGAGGGGCGACGAAGAACGTCAAGTAGTCTTCGTTCGCATCCTCCAGGTCGAAGGTATGGCCGCGGCGGAGTCTCATGGCGTAGACACCACTTCTCAGATCATCCGGCACTACCAGTTCGAAGCTTTCACTCCAACCGCAGTCATACAGATCGTCACCGTGGAAATGAATGGCGGCGTATTGAGCAGGGTCATTTCGCCAGTTCATTTCACCTGCCCAGGCCGTTCCTCGAACTGCGCGCTGTGGAAGATTGACCGCAGTGCCATGCAATCTGTTCGGTGATCGGTCAAGAACTGAGGTCGTCCCTATGGCCTGCGAGAAGTCCCAGTCGGCCAACAGAAAAGCTGCGATACCCCGAGGTCGTGCACCTTCACACACACGCATGAGCTGTTCGTCCGTCAGCGCCCTTCGATAGACCACGGGATTTTCAACTCGACCATAGAAACCGTTTGCCGGTATGGGCTGGCTGTGAACATTGAAGCCATTGGCTCCCGAGCCGATAAGCAACGGTTCAGCGCTCTCGGGCACTACCACATCCAGCTCGGCCGATGCAGACAGCACGTCTTCGCTGACGACGGACAGTGGATTCTGCGCAATTCGTCTCGCCGTCAAGCTCAGCGAGCGCTGGGCTCGGCTTGCGCGGACGGTCACCTGATACCAGGCATTTGGCTGTGTCGTCTCCGCAAGGGTCACGGTGCAGTCGGCGCGTCCGTCACTGATTTGGAACGAGAACGCTCCGTTGTCACTCAGTTTGAGGCGCCATCCTGTACTCAAGGTAGAGTCCCACTGAGTAACGATGTGCTGGCCAGCGATCGTGGGGGCGGTCGGCATCACATTAACGACGAGAGAGAACTCCTCCCAAGTTGACGTCAATATCCCCGGCGGCACGCAGACACATGACCCACACGGGATGGCCTGTTCCTTACCCGGAAAAGTACCGTTGCACTCGCTGTCGATTTCCTCTTCACGGAATCGAGCTTTCTCCGAGTGTGTATCGGTGCTGAGAAGGCGTACAAGCTGCGCGTCATACACTTCATCCGCGGCACTGCTTACCCGGCAAACCAGTGTTTCGCCTGGGCGAACGGTGAGTTGGTCGGCGTAGCCTAGTATTTTTTTCATAGCAATCCATGTATCCGTTCGAGTTAGGGGCTCCCGCTTCCCGGATATTGGTGTCAACACATCGTGCTGAATGACCGGGTTTTACGACGGGTCGGACCGACGCAGGCCCCAAACTCAATCCGTATCTGTTAATTCTAACATCTGTTATTATTATTAACACAGTCGAGTAGATAAGTCAGGATTTCGAATGAAGTCTCTAGCTGGGAAGACGGCCGTGGTTACGGGGGCGGGCAGTGGAATCGGTGCGGCACTGGCCGCAGCACTGACAAACGAAGGCATGCGCGTCGTACTGGCCGACATCGAGCAAAAAGCACTCGATTCAGTCGTCGCCAGCCTTAGCAACCGCGGGGCACAGGTACTTGGTGTCGTCACCGATGTGATGTCGGAGCGGTCGCTGAATGATCTGGCGATCACAGCGATGGAAAGTTTCGGTCCGGTCCATCTGCTGTGCAACAACGCAGGCGTTGCGAGCAGTTCCGGCCAGTTCGGCATGCCGATCTGGGAGCAACCGATCGAAGACTGGACCTGGGTCCTGGGAGTCAACTTCTACGGGGTGCTCCACGGCCTTCGCGCTTTTGTGCCAGGCATGATTGCCCACGGTGAGGCCGCCCACATCGTCAATACCGGCTCCCTAGCCGGTCTACTCGCGGGAGGCGGTATCTACGGTGCCAGCAAACACACGGTATTAAGCCTTACCGAGACTCTGCATGCCGATCTGTGCGCCGCGAATGCCAGCGTCAAGGCCTCCCTGCTCTGCCCGAGTTTGGTGCGAACTGACTTTTTTGCGGCCGAACGGAATCGCCCCGAAGATTTGCAAGTCTCGTTCGAGATGCCTGAAGGGCAGGAGGGAGCATTGGCGCTGGTAGAGGTGCTGCTCTCTAACGCGGCCTCACCCGACGAAATCGCCTTGAGCGTCGTGGAAGGTGTGAAGCGGGAAGACTTCTATATCCTTCCCAACCCGGCCTGGGATGGTTTCGTCGAAGACCGCGTGCGTCAGATCCTAGCGCGTAGGGCACCAGCGACGACGTGGGACATGGCCGAACTGGCTGAACGGTACGCGCGCGGCGAGAAGCTTTGATGCACTTCTCCAGGGCAGCGCTGTAAAGCGCAGCCTAACCAACGTCAACACCGATATGCTTCGCCACGAACAGCAGGGCGTCGCGTTGGTAGTTCTCCACGAGACTATGACCTTTCGCAAAGTAGTCGAATCCATGGGGAGCGCCCGGCACGACTTCTAGATGGCAGGGGACGTCGGCACCTTCGAGCTTGGCCGCGTACTCGCATCCTTCCTCGTAGAACAGATCGATATCACCGACACCAAGCCAGGTAGGAGGAAGACCTGAGAACTCCTTGCAACGAGCTGCGACCGTATAACTCGGTAACGATGTGCCTCCGACCCGTTCACGACCCAGGTAGTACGACCACCCTACTCTATTGCTCTGATTGTTCCACATAATGTGCTTTTGCTTGTCCAACTCATGCCGCAAACACGTTCGATCATCGAGCATCGGGTAGTGCATGAGTAAGGCCTTGGGCTGTACTGCTCCTTGATCTCGCAATAGCTGAGACAGGCACGCCGCTAGCCCCCCGCCTGCACTGACTCCGGCGATAGCGACGCGATCGCGATCGATACCGAGCCTTTCTGCGTTGGTTTGCAGCCAATTCCAGGCCGCAAAGCAGTCGTCGATGGCGGCGGGTGCTGGACTGTCGAGGGCAGAGCTGTACGAGGGTGACACGACGACGGCCCGCAGGTGTAGAGCCATCCAACTCCCCCACCAATCGTTCAATTCCGGTGCACCGCCAATCAGTCCGCCACCGTGGAAAATCATCACGGCCGCACCCGAGGTCGCTCCCTCTGGCCGATAGATCCGCGCCGATCCCCGCCCGGCCTCCACAATCTCCATCGTGGTGCCGTCCACTGTTCCGGGCGATTCGAAGCGAACGAGTTTTCGTGCCAGCCACAAGACCACGGGTATGTGTATCGGCGGAAAAACCTTGAAGCGAAACGCATCACGGAACGCGGGATTGACCGTTGCCAGACTCATCGCGCTTTCTTGGTATCTGCGTACGCGCTTGGGCCGACCTGCTGCTCTTTTTTCAAAAGTTCGAGTTGCGCGTCCACTATCTTGACCAGGCGCTTTGGGGATAGCCTTTTCGGTTCATAAGAGGCAAGGCGTGCAAGGCCGTCATTCATGGCGTTGACCTGATCGGCGAGATCTTCAGCCGTAAAGTCGTCTCGGATCTCATTCAGTTCCTGGCCCCGCCGTACAAGCTTGGTCGCCTGCTTGTGGGTCGCGCCAAGGATCTTTCGGATCTTCTCAGCCATACCCGGGTTGTTCTCCGAGGCCGCCAAAAAGCTCTGCCAAGCGGAGATTAGACCCCGAGCAGCGGCGTCCAGCGGCAGATTGCTCAACGCGATCTCCCGCAGCGATTCGAGTGCATTGTCTTGCTTCATAGCACTTTCGATACGCGCCTGAAGTTGCTCAAAGCCCTGACTTACCGCGTATTCGAGCAGTTCGTCCTTGTTGGAGAAGTAGTGCACGAGCGTACCCGTGGTGTAACCCGCCTCTCGTGCGATCGCGCGCATGGACGCGCCCTTGATCCCATGCTGCGCAATGACCGCCCAGGTCGCCGACGCAATTTCCTTCCGCTTGACGTCATACTCGCCCAGTGGTCTTCCCACCGACTTACTCATCGATCCATTCCTTCCTGTGCGTCGCCGCAAAGCGACTGTTATGTCTCATCTCGCCATACTAACTCATGGTCCTTTATCGCCAGCGGGTCCTGAATCACCAGAGAGTCGAAAATACGACCATTGATCACCGGTATGAGCGCATCAGCGAGTTCTGGCTCTTCATGGCAAAAACGATCAAACAGACCCTTTGTTCGCTCCGCCATCCAAACGACGTAAGGAAAAACACCGCGCTCCTGCGTCACGCCTTCAAAGACAAAGGAATGAGTGCCAATCACGCGGGGAATCTTCATTCCGGGATTCTCTATACGCCAGGCCGAAACCCTCGCCGCCACGTCTACCAAGGCTGGGATCTGCTCGCTCATTATCCGGGTCAGAATAGGAAGCAGGGTGGTCGGAACTTCCAGACTGTCGGGGAAATTGCCGGACAAGCGCGCTCGAGGAGCGATCATTTTCTCGACGTAGCGAGCCACCGCGAGACCTTCTCTTTTCATTAGCATGCCGGCGGTTGCGTCGCGATACATGTGCGCGTAAAGCGCACCTGTGAGTGCGAAGTCAGCAATGGTCGGTCGCTCACCCAGCAGAAACGGCACGGTGCGAAAGTGCGCGTCCAGCTCTGCAAGCACTGCTCTCCAGTTGTTCTCAACGTGCATTTTGTTGTGGTCGTGCACGCCGAGCAGCGGCAGTGCACCCCGAAACATCGTCGACGCTTCATGCCCCACCTTCGCCTGCTCTTGGGCCGATAGCCCGGGGAAAAGGTCCATCCCGAAATCAAGCGCATTGACCTCGGCCTCGTATTCCCAGCGGTAGTACATCGCGGGTATCAAGAGCCAGTTGTCTGCCCAGAGTTCCAGCAGGCTCGCTAAAAACTCCTGCTGTACGTTTGCAGGTGAAAACGAGGGTGAGCTGTGCGCTTGCTCAAAGTGATCAAACAGCTGGGTCGTGTCCTGAAGCGCGGTCCCGTCGGGCAGCAACGTGACCGGAATCACGCGCCGGCCGATTTTGGGGACGCACACATTTTCATAGAAGCGCTGGTCCGCAAGCCGCTCTTCGAGATCTACGCCTTTCCATCGGAGATAGGAACGCGCTTTGCCGCTGAAATACGACATCTCCGTTCCATAAAGTACATACTTTGCCACGTGTATCAGTCCCTAGCGCCGTGAGGCCCAACGTGCGTAGCGCCCGTTCATGAAACGGGTGCTTCTCACACCAAGCCAAGCAAACAGTTGTCCACCCGATGAGCGGCTAAACCTTGCACCGCCATCTCCCATTTAGGACGCTTTGCCACTCAGCAGCCTGAGCTGCGTGTCCACGAGCGTGCTGACCCTCTCCTTCGACAGGCGGCTGGCTATAAAGGGTGACAGGCGGCCATAACCGTTGAGCGTGGCGTTCCAAAGGTCAACCAACTCCTCGATGGCGATGTCGGCTCGAATCACGCCCTGCTCTTGTCCACGCACCAGGAGTGACGACAACTTCCGACGGTTCTCCCTTTGCAGATAAACCAGCTTTCGCGCCACCTTTCCGTACCGTCCCCGCTTGCGAACAAATAGCTGCCACGCCGACCATTTTCTTCCCAGGCTGCCATCGATTGGCATCTGGGAGTAGGAAAACGAACGCAAGGCGTTTACGGCGCTCGCCTCGTCGCTTGCGCAAACCCAGTCTCGTTCAAGATCGGCCAACGCCAGCAAAAGTGCTTCTTCCAAGAGATCGTCTTTGCTGTCGTAGTAATGCGTCAGCACTCCGGTCGTACAACCCGCTCGTCGGGCGATAGCGCGAAGAGACGCTTTTTGCACGCCCTGCTCTTCAATCAATCCGATGGTTGCGCGAGCAATCTGATTTCGACGATCCTTCGTCTTTGGACTCAGATCACTCTTTGGACGCGTACCTGCGGTGCGCTTCTGCGCTTGCCTGTTACGAGGTTCATTCACTGGACTTCTCTAATAACGTAACTGTTGTTATTTTAATATACATTACGCGTCAGAGCCAGGAAATCCGGCGTCTCACTTGTGTTTAAAGCGGTTCTGAACGAGCAAGGAGGACGCAGCTATCGCAAATGAGGGCAGAGCCCTCGGCAAGCCGGAAAACGGAAGCGTGGCAGCGGCCTGCTGGGGCTGGAGAATCTCCAAGTCTTGCGACGAGCCGAACCCACGTGAGAGCAAAAAGGCCAGGACAGCGACAGCCCAGCGTAGAAACTGTGCCATCCTGACAAGATCCTCCCTCAGAAATTCAGTCGCGCGCTCACACCGTAAGTGGCGGGCTGATTGGGGTTACCGTTGAAGATGCCCGGCTGGGCCGCAGACGGATTGGCCGCAACCAGGTACTCGTCGTTGAAGATATTGCGGCCCCACAGCGATACATCCCAACGACCCAGCGTCGCGCCGAAACTCGCATTGACCGTATTTACCTCTCGCTCGCGGTGACCCACGGAGTCGAGAATGGCATTTTCATCGTTGAGACTGCCCCCATCCCTAAGGTCCGCAGCGCTCTCGTACTGCCAATCGAGGCGGGCGTAGCTGTCGTACCCCGCAAGGTTATAGCGATAGGTGACGGCCACGGTCGAGGCGAACTCGCTGATGTTGCTGGGTGTGGTGCCCGACAGATCACCAAGAATGCTGCCCGTAAACTCATCGTACTCAGGGTCCAGGTACGTCACCGCCGCAATGATGTCGAGCGCCGCGGTGGGAGACCAGCGGGCATCGATTTCGATACCACGGACCGATTGTTCCTCCGCGTTCGCCAGGACCAGTCCTTGTCCATCAAAGATATTCGACTGGAAGTTTTCGATCGTCTGATCAAACGCCGCAAAGTTGACGTAACCGGTATTGAAGCTGGCCTTGACCCCAACCTCAAAAACCTCGGCCTCTTCTGGGTCGGCAAAACGTGTTCCCACAGTCTGGTTAAAGGGGCGCCCAACACCACCTGGAAACAGCTGCTGCAACGTTTCTTCGGTGGGAGCTGAAGTATTGGCCAGGACCCAGGAGCTTGCTTTGTACCCAGTTGCAAAGCTGCCATAGACGTTGATGAAATCGGTGACGGCGTAGGTCAGACGTACGGTGTAGTCGATATTGTCATCGTCGGTCTCACCGTTTTCGACCGCATTCGGGAATGCGAGGGTTTGGGGAAGGAACTGCAAAGGTAGAAGCTCAGGACCGAGATTGGTGTTCGAGAACACATCGGTATTCAACTGCGACAGGCTCACTTCCTTGCTGTCATCCAGATACGCGAGGCCAATGGTCGCCGTCAGCCTGGCCGTTAGCTCGTAGTCGACCTGTCCGAACAGCGTAAAGGCCCGATTATCCATCGTCCCGCTATCGAGCGTGCCCTGGCCGCCCTGATGGAAGGTACCTACCGGGATACCGATCGCCTCCTCTATGGAGCTTTGGAAGGTAAAGGGTTGTCCGGCAAGAAAACTGACGTAGTCCCGGAAATCATCGCCATAGAAGATGCCTGTCTGTTGGTCGATTTCTTCGTCGAAGTAGAAGCCTCCGATGAGGAAATTGAGCGGTCCATCAAACGACGAGGTCAGTCGAACTTCCTGAGTGAACGTGTTGATATCGAGTTCGTTTGTCGCATTGGTTAGGTCGGCGGATGTGTAGTCGAAGTCGTTGAACAATCGTGTTTGGTTCTGGCGGTACGCGGTGATACTCGTCAGCGTAAGCGAATCATTCAGATCAATGTCGCCCTGCAGTGAGATACCCGTGTTTCGGGCGATGTTTGATGGATCCTCGTTTGCCGTTACTTTGTAGTCATAGGGCCGCTCCGCAGCGATCTCTCCGCCCAGCAGCTCAATGATGTCGCCGATATCGCCGCGCACCAGATTTGCTGAATAGCAGCAGACCTCATCGAGATCGTCGTGATCGACAATCAAACGCCATTCCTGTGTATCGGACGGGCGAAACAACAGTTCGGCTCGAATGTTGTGTCGATTCCGTTCACCGATATCGCTACCCCCCGAGATGTTCTCGACGTACCCGTCGCGCTGATTGATCGAGCCTCCGATGCTGAACGCAAGTTTGTCGTCCACAATAGCGTCGGTGTAGTAGCCCTTAACAATTGCACTGCTGTAGTTGCCGAAGATGCCCTCCACGTAGCCCTCGCGTTCAAAGCTGGCCTTACTGGTCACCATGCTCACGACGCCGGCCGACGCGTTCTTGCCAAACAGCGTGTTTTGCGGTCCTTTAAGCACCTCGATTCGCTCCAGTTTCGGAAAGTCTCCGAGCGAAGCGGTAGTGCGAGACCGATACACGCCGTCAACAAAGACAGCCACCGAGGGTTCGGTCCCCACGTCGTTGGCCCCATTACCGAAGCCGCGGATAAAGAAGCTGGTCGCCGACGTGCTCTGATCGGTTGAGGTCCGCAGTGAGGGCACCACGGACTGCAGATCAAGGATGTCCTGGATCTTTGCCGTATCGATCGTTTCCGCGGACGTCACGGTGATTGCGATGGGAGTGTCCTCGAGTGTCTGCTCCCGTTTGGTCGCCGTTACCATGACTTCCTCGAGCACCCGGGATGTGGTCTCGGCAGCGCCAACACTCTGGGCGGAGGCGGACGTCGCGAGTCCTAGCGACGCAGTTGCAGCTACGATTCCTGCGACAAGGCTTTTTTGGGTGAATGGAACCAATTTCATTTGTAGCACCTCCCGGGCATTTTTATGTTCTCAAGCAACGTTGTCGCACCGTTGTTCTCCATTAGCATAACGAGCGTTATATTTTTTAGCGGCCATGACAGCGATCCAGGAACGCTACACGCCAAGCTGAGCACGCTCGCAGTCCAACGTTCTGCGATGGGGAAATATTTACATAACTGTTGTTATAACTCAAGTCCTGAGAAGATAATAATTGTTATTTTTACTGTTCTCTGCCCGGATAAAACTTGAGATGTCGCTCTGTCGCAGCCTCGACGGCAGCGCGAGAGAACAACAACGGTACGTAGTCGCCCTTCCGCCAGGGCTCAGCCTGATTGCAGTAATGTTTGCTGCGAGGATCTCCCGACTGCCCTGGGAGGTTCATGACACGAGTATTGTCCCAGGCGCCGACATCGACCACGATCCTGGGGGCCGACCCCGCTTTCACCTGAAAATCCGGTCCTGAATAGGCAACATCAACCGTATGCTGACTGCCATCGCCGGGCTGGCCGTAGGCCTGCGGGCAGTCGTAGCCGTTTTTCTTCAAAAGTGCATGCAGGGAGTGTTTCAGTTCCAGCGTTTGAATGTCCCCCCAGCGTTCGCCGACACCTTCCGACGACTGATAGGTAGATAGCTCTTTCGCCGCAGCCCGAAGACTGACGAGCAGCAACTCATCGAGAGACTCCTCGCTTAGCTTGCCATCGGTTGCGCTTGAGGCATCGCGAAGAATGTCGCGCACAACGACCATATGCATGACGAAGCCGGGAGGAAGCGGTTTCTCGATGAGGTGTGTGTAAATCGAGGCAGGCAGCGTTCGTCGTATCCAGAATGCGTAGAGCGCCGCGGCCGTGGAGTCATCACTCATGCGATAGTCCCAGCTTTCAAACCGCTTGATCAGCGCACGGTCGGAGTCTTCTTCCACATCAACAGCGCGAAGTCGCGAAATCAAGTCTCGAGCCGGGAGCGAGACCACATCGCTTTGGAGACTCAGATGCAGGTCGAACGGTACGGTCTCTTCCTCGAGAAGTACCTCACGAATGCGTTCTGCCCGCGCCGAATCGACGAACTCAAAACCGGTCTTCCGCTCTGCGTAAGGGTAGTTATCGGGAAAGTTCATCTCGTTGGCGGTGACCAGAATGCCGGATTCAGGGTCGAACACACCGGGCAGCTGGTTACTGCGAATGTATCCATCCCATTCAAAGTCCCCGGAGCCCGGAACTGGGAGCAGGCCATCCCAATTGGGCCGTCGCGGTACGAAAGCGGCCACTTGCCACCCGATTTTCCCTGAGGTGTCCCCAAACACCATATTCTCTCCGGGTCCACCCCAGGCGGTCAGCTTTTCCATGGCGGCCTTCGCTGATTCGGCCTTCAGGAAATTGAGACTTCCAAGATAAGGAGCGGTCCCCTCCTCAAGCTGCATGGAGCGAACGCCGTACGCGCGACGTTTGCTCTCATCGACGTGGAGGATAGGCCCGTGACGGCTGAACAACAGTGTGACCTCTCGCGCATCGGCACCGCGCACCGGAACACGCTCGACGATTGCGCGGAAACGTTCCCACCCAGACCCGTAGCGATAACGGTTGCGGTCCTCGGGATGCAGTTCGTAGACATAGAGATCTTCCTGATCGACAAACTGCACGGTGAGTCCAAACGCCACAGTCCCGTTATGCCCCACGGACACACCGGGCACAAACGGTTCGCCAGCACCTGCGAAGCGGATACCTGGAGCTTCCACATGCGACAGATAGCGCATCGATGGTAGACCCAGGGGGCGGTGCGGATCGTTGGCGACGACCGCTCGCCCGGTTGACGAGTGCGACGCACTGACCGCCCAGTTGTTGCTCCCGCCCGGCGCATTGGGTAGGTCATTGGCGTCCAGTAGAGCACGACGCGCCAGCCCGTAGGTGGAGACGACCTCCATCGGCAAATCGCACAGATCGATGCCCTCTACGGCTCGCGTTTTCCACGGTGGCTGAAGGCGCACGCGAAGCGCTTCGGCGGCTTCGCCGTGATGGCATAGAGTTTGTGCTCGCTGAAACTCAAAGGCCGCATTGAGAGCGATTCCATGGGTCCGGATTCGGACCACATCTTCCGGCTCCCACCGGTGCGGAGCATAGCCGGCAAGCGTAAATTCCACTGGGACTCGCTCTGGGTGTGTCGTCAAGCCATCAATGAACGCATTGATACCGGCCGTGAACGCCTCGATGGCCTGTCGGCCATCGGGACCGTAGGCGGCGAGCTCGGCGTCGCTGTCGCCGCGAAAAAGAAAGAGGCGAGCGGCACTATCGTTGGGCACGAACTGCTCGCCAAACGCCTCGGCCAAGAGCCCCAATCCCCGTCGCCGCCAAAGATCGATCTGCCATAGTCGATCGCGCGCGGCGTTGTAACCTTGAAGAAAGTACGCGTCGTATTCGTTTTGAGCGTAGATATGCGGGATACCCCAGCGGTCAATCAGTATTTCTGCGTTCGCCCGCAGACCCTCGATACCCTCGTCGGCCACTTCCGCTGCCAGCGCAGCCGGTGTGAGTACGCACACGAGTAACACTCTCCCCAGAGCGGAACCCATCGCGCGGATCTGTCTTCTTATGAGCATTGTTCCTTACCTCGCACTGTTGTCTTGATCGTCGATTGTCGTCCTCGCGGACGGCGTTTCCACGACGGGAATTCGGTTTTGCAAACCCCGGACCTCGGGGATCCGGGCACCCGGAAATTATCCATTGCTTATTATTATAACTGTTGTTATCTTATTCTCAACAACCTTAAATCAACCCGTCATCTTCAGGTGGAGCATCCAATGACCAATAACGATCCACTGCTCGAAAAACTGACCGCTAGCCTCGACTTCGATCTGGAAGCGCTTCGCAGCAAGTACGTCCACGAGCGTGATCGAAGAATCAACACCGAGGGCACGCAACAGTACGCGGAGGTATCAGGTGACCTCGCGAAGTTTGAGCAGGAAGACCCTTACGTCGAGACCCCGCTGTCTCGCGACCCGCTGACGATCGAGACTGACGTACTGATCGTCGGCGCCGGCTTTAGCGGGCTTATGTCAGGCGCGCGCCTAACAGAACGCGGAGTCACGGATTTTCGCATCGTTGACGCCGCCTCAGATTTTGGCGGAACTTGGTACTGGAATCGATATCCCGGCGCCCAGTGCGACATCGACGCGTATTGCTACCTGCCCTTGCTCGAAGAAACCGGCTACATGCCAAAGGAAAAATACTCCTTTGCTCCGGAGATCTTCGAGCACAGCAAGCGAATCGCGGAGTACTTCGACCTCTACGACAAGGCGCTGTTTCAAACGCGGGTCACTGAGATTCGTTGGTTAGAAGAAGAGTCTCGCTGGAAGATCTCCACGAACCGGGGTGACGATATTCGCGCACGGTTTGTCATCCAGGGTACGGGGCCGCTAAGCCGACCCAAGCTGCCGGGAATCCCCGGCATCGGGACGTTCCAAGGACACACATTCCACACCTGCCGCTGGGATTACCACTATACCGGTGGGGATCATCAGGGCGGCATGCACAAGCTGGCCGACAAACGCGTCGCGATCATCGGAACGGGGGCAACGGCAATTCAGTGCGTGCCGTTCCTTGGCGAGAGTGCCAAAGAGCTGTACGTGTTCCAGCGTACGCCCTCGTCCGTCGGTCTGCGCGGAAACAAGCCTACGGATGAGTCGTGGTACCAATCGCTCGAACCCGGCTGGCAGCGGCAGCGTCGGGAAAATTTTGGCGCCATCTTGCAGGGCGAGCCCACGTCCGAGGACCTGGTGGCCGACGGCTGGACCGACATCGTCCGGCGCCTGGGCAACGCGCTGATGAGTCGAGACCCCGCCGATGGTGATCTCGATCTGGACGAAATCATGCTGCGCTCGGAAATTGCCGACTTCGAAAAGATGAACGAGCTTCGTGATCGGATTGATCAGATCGTCGAGGACAGGGAAACCGCAGAGAAGCTCAAGCCGTGGTACCGCCAGTTCTGCAAGCGCCCTACTTTCAACGATCAATACCTGGCCACGTTCAATCGTCCAAATGTGCATCTCATTGACACATCCGATACGCAGGGTGTCGAACGTGTGACGGAGAAAGGTCTGGTCGCGGGCGGTGTCGAGTACGAGGTCGATTGCATTGTCTTTGCGACGGGCTTCGAAGCAACATCAGCGCCTCATCGGAGAGTCGATTTCACCACAGTTGGTCGCCGCGATACGTCACTGTTTGACCACTGGAAGGACGGGTTTCGCACGCTGCACGGCATCTCCAGCCACAACTTCCCGAACTGGTTCACTATCGGCATCAATCAGAATGCCCTGTCACCCAACTTTACGTCGATGTTTGACGACCTGGCCATCCATGTCTCGTACATCATCGCCAGGGTGCTGAACAGCGAACACCGTACCGTGGAAGTGTCTGCCGAAGCGGAGGAAGCGTGGGTGCAGGAGATCATACAAACGACGAACCATGCGAGAAACGATTTTCTCGCTGAGTGCACCCCGGGCTTCTTCAATCATGAGGGTCAAGCTGAAAACCTCCAGAACCTGCCCTACGGTCCTGGCATCAACGCATTCAATGCGCTGCTGGCCGAGTGGCGAGACGAAGGTGAGCTCAAGGGCATGACCCTGAGCTGAGTTCGTCGGCAGTCGTTTCTGACAGACGACTGCCGACTCTATGAGCGCCATTAGATTCACACATACCCGCCTGGAGGCCCCGCATGAGCACGCACGACCAGGCGGGAGAGCCGATTGGTGCCGTGCTCCATTAACGTCTATCTCAGAGAGAGTCTCCTGCCATGAACACACTGAATCTCGGGGTCCCGGGACGCCGAACCGCTGCCTGGATCGCGATCGTATCTCTGCCCCTGGCCTTCTTGACGCAGTTATTCCTGGCAACGGCATCCAAAGGTAACTCAGATTTTCTTTATCAGAGTCATGATCTTCTTGAATTAGCTGCCCCGGACGCCGATGCGCTCTATTGGGGGCTTTGGCTCGACCCCTTCGGCTTCTATCTGATCTACATCCCGGTGATCATCTACACATGGAAGGCCCTACGACATATTGACGAATCGATTGCCGACATCAGTTCCGCGTTTGGCATCGGTTATTGCCTGCTGGGTACCTTCGGCGCCCTCACGCAGGCAGGCAGCTACGAAGCGCTGCACGCGCTCTATAGCTCAACCGACGCTACCGAAATCAGGGAAGCCGCTGCCGCGGCCTGGTCGGCAACGGCGGGCGGTCAGGTGCGGGGGCTGTGGTTGATGGAAGCATTCTTTGCGGCGGTGTGGTTATTGGGCGTTTCTCGCCTTCTCTTTGCCATCGAACGGTCGGCGCTCGGTGTGGGCGCCGCGGTACTCGGTTTCTGTTGGCTCGTCCATTGGGTGTTGGCCAGTGCCGACGTTATCGCGATTTCCAATCTTTTGATGGCTGCCGTGGTCATGCTGGGCCCGGTCTGGACAGCTTGGCTTGGCGTCGTATTGCTGCGGGCCGACCGGACTGCGTAGTTTTCAACCATCGCCCCAATGGTGCTCGGCTCTCAGCGTTAAGCATTCGGTAGAGCTAACACTCCACTTCTCAATAGGTAGCTTATGAAAGGACTCTTTGATGTGAGCGGGAAGACCGTTCTTGTCTCCGGGGGATCCAGCGGTATCGGCGCGATGATGGCCCAGGGCTTTCTTGAACACGGCGCGAAAGTGTTCATTGTAGCGAGGAAAGTCGATGCCCTACGTGCAAAAGCTGAGGAGTTGCGCGCGTTTGGTGAGTGCGTCGCTATCCCGGCCGACTTGTCCTCTGTGAGCGGCATTGAACAAGCGGTTGCCGAAATTTCCGCAGAAGCTCGCGCAGTCGACGTTCTCATCAATAACGCCGGTGCGAACTGGGCTGAGCCGCTGGCGCAGTATCAAGAAGCCGGCTGGGATAAGGTCATGGACATCAATGCGAAATCGATATTCTTCACGATTCAGAAGATGCTTCCGCTTTTGCGCCATGGCCTTCCTGAGGATCCCGCGCGAGTGATCAATATTGCATCCGTCAATGGCCTACGAAACTCCGGTTTGCCGACGTATGCCTACACGGCGAGCAAAGCGGCCGTTATCCATCTCACGCAACATCTCGGCACAGAGCTTGCGCCGAGCAACATCACCGTGAACGCGATTGCTCCCGGCTTGTTTGCGAGCAAGATGACGAAGCAGATTGTCGAGGACGAAGCCCAGGTGAGTTCTGTCTTGAATGCAATCCCGCTGGGGAGGATGGGTGCTTCCGGTGACATCGCAGGAACCAGTCTGTTTCTTGCATCGCGAGCGTCCGCGTGGATGACTGGACAAACAATCGTCCTGGACGGCGGTATGACGGCTGCGCCTTAGATCGTCGCTGTCGGTAACGCATAGTATGGGACGCTGCGACATCAGGATGTAACAACCGCTGACGTAAAGTTCGGGGAGCGAACGCTCCCCGTTTTCGTCAACAGGTAGCGTTCAGGCTGCCTTCCTGGCATAGCGCTTAGAAGAACGCCGTGTGGATTGTTTCGCCTTGTGACGCCGGCGGCCGGTAGTCACCAGGTCACACAGCTCTCGATACGCGGCCTCCAAGCACTCCTCATAGAAGTCAGGGTCCGGCAGCATGTCCCGACACGCTTGAAATGAAATCGCAAACTGCGTGTCGTAGCTTGAGACCGTATGGAAAAGACCCATGCTGTCCCAACAGGGCGCCGCGCCGAGGCTTCGTACAAGACGAGCGCCGGCAAGATAGTGATCGCCTTTCGCACCCGGGATGTTAGACACGATGGTGTTGAACACCGG
The DNA here is from genome assembly GCA_038748515.1 of Pseudomonadota bacterium. GTDB lineage: Bacteria > Pseudomonadota > Gammaproteobacteria > Pseudomonadales > Halieaceae > Congregibacter. The sequence goes on along the minus strand of JBCDIW010000015.1, from coordinate 134,028 downwards.
GCGCGCACGAGCAATGAGACCAGCTTCGGTGATGGCGCGAACACCCAGCGACGCGACCAGTGGCGGTATGCTCTCGCCGATATCCGACATGATGCTCTCCCCTCGGGAAGCGAGGTCCTCTTTTGCTCGTGTAGTGGCGGCAGCGATCGCCTGGAGCCTATCGCGCGGCGCCTTCAGATCCGTAGCGAGGGTCACACGCATGACCGAGACCTCGTTGCCGCCGCCCGAGCCTGCTGCACGACCTCGCATATTGGCTGGAACTCCCGATACCAGACTTTCCTCGGGAAGCTCACCCTTCTCCTGCAGGTATCGGCGCAGCCCGCCCGCAACGATGGCGAGTACGACATCATTCGCAGTAGCACCATCGACCAGCGTCCTAATTTTCTGTAGCTGGCTGGCCCCCATACTCACCGCACCAAAGGAACGCTGAGTAGACACGGTGTCGCTGAAGCGAGTGCGCGGGACCTCCAACTCGGGGTCCGGCTTCTTTTTGTCGTTCTCGAGGACGCCCTTGACTGTTGAGCCGAGGCTTCGGCGTGCAACCCTTGCCAGTCGAAGTGGAGAGCGAAGACTGTTTCGAACCGCGAACGACAGCAGCTTAGTTGCCGCGGGTACTGACTCCGAGTGCCCGGCCTTCGTACTGGACGGAGGCTTGACGGCGAGCTTGCGCGCGCGCGGTTTGGCCTGGAGATCGTGGATTGCCTGCAGAATCTCTACACTGCCCGCACCGTCCGCGGCCGCATGGTGAACCTTGATAAAGAGCGCGAAGGAACCTTTGGCCAACCCTTCGACATCATCAAGCCCTTCGATCACATAGGCTTCCCAAAGGGGACGCGAACGATCCAGTGGCTCCGCATGCAACCGAGCCAGTTGACCGCAGAACTGACGCCAGGTGCCGGGCTTGGGAAGCGCGATATGGCGCACGTGAGCGTCTAAATTGAAGTTCTGATCATCAATCCAGTAAGGATGATCGAGGTTCAAGGGGACCGAGACCAACTTTCGCCGGAAGATTGGGGATCGATCGAGGCGTTCCAGAAATACCCGTCGAATGGCCTCGATGGGTGCGCGGCCTTCCTTCGAATCGACCGCGTCGTAGATCAGCAGGGGCGCGATGTGCATGGGCGTAGTGCCCGCCTCGCCATAAAGAAAGAGAGAGTCGAGACCGGTTAGTTGTTGCACTGTTATTACCCCCTTTTTACCAAACGCCGTCGGTCCGCCCATTGGTCGTCATCAACGACTCCAACGAGACAGCATCGATGGCTTTTACATGTTGAGAGCAGTCTGCAACTGCAAACTCCGGAACCGAGAGTGGCATGCAGCGCTACTCTGATCTATATAATTATAACAGTTGTTATATTTATGGCAACTATTAAGAGAAATCACAGCGGCGCGCGGCCCCAGGGGTTATGTCGACCTGAGGCGGCCGATGCCAGTCTCGTTCGGGCCGAACTTCGCAGCGTCAAGTCAACGGCGGGGCTGCACCGGCGCGCGCACCGAAGCGTTACTTGAAGAAGCCTGGGCCGGACCCGCGTGGTTCCGGTGAAGTTGTCAGAGCTGCGTCCGGATCGTGAACAATTCCGGGAAGAAGCTCATGTCCAGCGCCCGCTTCAGGAATGGCACGCCCGAGGATCCGCCCGTGCCCATGCGGTTTCCGATGATGCGGGTCACCGTGTACATGTGCTTGAAACGCCAGTTCTGAAAGGCATCCTCCACGTCGACCAGCTTTTCCGCGAGTTCGTAAAGTTCAAAGTGCTCGTCGGACTTCCGGTACACCTCGAGCCAGGCCGCGGCGACCGAATCGTTGGCGGCATAGGGCTGGGAAAAGTCCCGCTCAAGGCAGGACTCGTCGATGGCAAATCCCACCTGCTGCAATTTCTGCAGAGTGATGTCGTAAAGACTGGGCGCATGGAGCAGCGTCGTCAGCTCTCGGCAGACGACCTCGTCGTGGGCGTGCACTTTCGCCATGGCCGCATTCTTATTCCCGAGAAGAAACTCGAGCGCCCGGTAAGAATAGGACTGAAAACCGGAAGACGGGCCGAGGGAGTCTCGAAAGCGCAGGTAGTCAGCGGGCGTCATGGTCGCCAGAATGGACCAGGACTGCGTGAGCTGCGACAGGATGAGCTTTACCCGCGCTATCGCCTTGAACGCATGCCCGAAGTCGTCCGAGGACAGCGCCCGCATGGACGCCTGCACCTCAAAGCCCGCCAGCTTCAACCACAGCTCGCTGGCCTGGTGGATGATGATGAAGAGCATTTCATCGTGCTCCTCCGTGCGCGGGTGCTGGGCGTTGAGAATCTGGTCGAGATCGAGATACCGGCTATAGGAGAGTCGATCTTTCAGATCGGTATGAATGCCCTCCTCTAGCGCCCTATAGTTCTGATGCTCTGCGCTCATCAGTCTGCCCCCAGCTTCTCCACCGCCAGCTGATGGAGCTCGTTCATGACGGGCTCGCTATCCCAGGCGGTCTCAATATCGTCGCGCGCCATGATCCGGTCCATGATCTCCTGCTGTAAGTCCCCGATACGCAGGGCTTCCGCGTAGCTAAGCTCCGGCGAGAAGGTCACCATGGAGTAGAGCGGCGTCCAAAGCTCCGGGTACATCTCCGAGAAGCGGGCCTCGATTTTCTTGCGAAGCTGGAACATGGGGTCCCCGGAGAGATCACTCATTTCCAGGAAGTTGCGCGTAGCCAGCTCAGCGATGGCATCTCCGTTGGGTTTTCGGGACTGCTCGTAGGCCTTGAGGATCCTCGGCCAGTCGTGGTCCAGCTCTTCGATCAGGCTGTCCAGCACCGCACAGTCTTCAAAACCGCAATTCATGCCCTGGCCGTAAAACGGAACGATAGCGTGAGCTGCGTCTCCGATGAGTGCCACCTTGTCGTTGAAGGTCCAGGGATACACGCGCACCAGGTAGAGCGGTGCGGCCTCTTTGCTCAGCACTTCCGTCACGGGATCTTCCAGGAGCCCGACAACGTCCGAGAAGTATTTATCGAGGAACGCCTGGACGGCCTCGGGGTTCGTCAGTTCGGCAAAGGAGTCTTCGCCCTCGTAATTCATGAACAGCGTGCAGGTGAAGCTGCCATCGGGATTGGGCAGCGCGATGAGCATGAACTCACCGCGGGGCCAGATGTGTAGCGCTTCGGCCTCCAATTGATGGGTCCCGTCCTCCTTCGCTGGGATGGTGAGCTCCATGTAACACTGGTCCATGTAGCTCTGGCTGTAACTGAAGCGCGGAAAATCGTGCGCGATCCGGCGCACCTTGGAGTTGGCCCCGTCGGCGCCAAAAACGAGGTCGGACGTCACGGTGAACTCAGACCCGTCGTTCCGGTGGAACCGACATTCACCGGATTCCAGGGAAACATCGACCAGCCGGTGTTCGAAGTGAACCTCCACGTCGTCCCGGGCCTCGGCGATGTCCAGCAGCGTGTGATTGATACCGGAACGGGAGACAGACCAGATGGCGTCGTTTTCCCCGCCGTAGCGAATGCTGCTCAGGGCGCCATCGAGGTCGTGTATCGCCCGGTGGTACATGGGGATGGCATCTTCCTTGGCCGCACCGCCCACGCCAATTTTGTCTAGAGACGTCCAACCGCGATCCGAGAGCGCGATGTTGATGGACCTGCCCTGGTAGATATCCGTCTTGCGGGAATCGGGGCGCCCCTCGTACAGGGCGACTCGGTAGCCATGGTTATTGAGGCAGATCGCCAGCAGCGAACCGACCGGCCCTGCTCCGATAACAGTGACGTTCCCCCTACTCATCGTCTCGCTTCCAGAAGACCGTGCATGACTTTGGAAAACGTCGCGACGTCGCCGAAGCTGTTGTACAGAGGTACCGGCGCGACGCGAATGATATTGGGCTCTCTGAAGTCGGCGATGACGCCCTCTTTGATCAGCGTCTCGAAGAAATCGCGCGTCTGGTCGCCCAGCTCGAAGGACAGCTGGCAGCCTCGCTGCGCAGGATCCCGCGGTGAGATGATGCGTATGTTCTCATCCGGAAACGCCTCGGCCAGCTCATCGATCGCGTCTTCGAGGAAAGCGGTCAGCCGTTCGCTCTTGGCGCGCAGGGCCGTCATGCCCACGCTGTCGAAGAGCTCCAGGGATTCGAGCATCACCGTCATACCCAGTATGGGCACGTTGCTGAGCTGCCAGCCTTCCGCGCCGGGCATGGGTTGAAAACCAGGCTCCATTTTAAAGCGCGCTTCCTTGTCATGACCCCACCAGCCACCGAATCGGGGCAGCGACCTGTCGTTGCCGTGGCGCTCGTGTACAAAGATGCCGCCCACGTTGCCCGGACCGGAATTGAGATATTTGTAGGAACACCAGGCCGCAAAATCCACGTTCCAGTCGTGCAGCGCCAGGGGAACGTTGCCCGCGGCGTGGGCCAGGTCGAATCCCGCCGGGGCGCCGGCTTCGTGCGCGGCGACGGTCAGCGCCTGCATGTCAAAACGCTGGCCGGTGATGTAATTCACACCGCCGAGGAACACCAGGGCCAGCTGGTCGGCGTTGTCGGAGATGGCCTGGACAATATCCTCGTGGCGAATCACCCACTCCCCCTCGCGCGGCCCGACCTCGATGATGGCCTCATCGGGATCAAAGCCATGAAACCGGGCCTGGGTTTCCAGGAGATAGCGATCCGAGGGGAACATCCGCGCTTCGCTGATGATCTTGAAGCGCTCCTGCGTCGGCCGATAAAAGGAGACGAACAGCAGGTGCAGATTGGTCGTGAGCGAGTTCATGCACACCACTTCTGAAGGCTCGGCGCCCACCAGCGACGCCATCGTCGGCGTGAGGAGCTCATGGAAGCTGTACCAGGGTCGCTCCGCGATGAAGTGCCCCTCCACGCCGTACTTGGCCCACTCGTCGAGCTCTCTCTCGACCGCGGGCTTTATCGTGTTTACTGAAAGCCCGAGCGAATGTCCGCTGAAGTAAGCAAGCTGGGGCGTACCGAGCTCCGGGAAGTGGAACATGTCTCGCACATACGAAAGCTCGTCGTCGGCGTCGAGGGCAGCGGCGCGCTGCGTCAGCTTTGCAAGATCCATAGTCACAGCATTCTCAATGAGGAAGACTCACCCAACCGTCCGGCGGTGTTTTACCGGGGTGCAGCGCTCCACAGTTGGGGCAGGTACGAGCCTCATCGCTGGCGTAAAACGCTTCGTAGAGTGGAGGTAGGTCGTCCACAATGGACTTGAGCTGTACCTCCGAACGGTGCACGAGGGACTGGCACTTGAAGCAGTACCATTCGAACGCGTCTTTTGCCCCCGGCGGTCGCGCGGGCTCAATGACCAACCCCACACTGTCCGCCATGGGTCGCTGCGGCGAGTGCCTCACCCCGGCCGGGAGGAAAAACACTTCCCCCTCACGAATGGGAACATCATAAAACTCTCCGTCTTCATAGACCTTGAGCACCATGTCTCCCTCGAGCTGGTAGAAAAACTCTTCGACGGGATCGTCATGAAAGTCCGTGCGCTGATTCGGACCACCGACGACGGTCACCATCATGTCCGTGTCTTTCCAGATCTGTTGGTTGCCCACGGGGGGCTTCAGCAAATGCCGGTGCTCGTCGATCCAGTGCTGGAAGTTGAATGCCGCCAAACGCCCCATGGCGTCCACCCCGCAATTGATGGTGATGGGCACGACTATAGTGGATGGCGATTCATTGAGAAAATTGAGTTATATTTTCATAAACCAAAATATTTTCAATAGACCGAAGCGCAACCAAGCATCGCATTGATTTTTCCTTGCCTTCTTCGAACAAAAATCAATTTTCTCAATGTATCGTTCTCCGTTAGAGTCGGTCATGACACAAAAATAACTGCCAATGGGCCCTCATCGGGAAGGCCTGCGCGGGGGAAGAGCAAATCGCTGGCATTATGTCGCTTTGCATTTGCCGTAAAGCAAAGCATCGTTGGGGCCTCGTCAACAGCAAGGTCCAGACGCTGAGTGCGCCTGCTCCGCCTATTTTCGTTCATTGCAAATAAGGAGCATTTCCATGTCCGAGTCGCGTGTTAGCGGTACAACAGGCAGCGGTCCGACTGGCACGTTTACCAGGGCCACATTCAAGCGCCGCGCTCTGACTCTTGCGGTCGCGGCGGTAGCTTCGGGTCACGGCGCGGTATTCGCCCAGGAACCGGCTCTCGAGGAGGTCCTGGTGACGGCCCAACAGCGCGAGGCGAGTCTGCAGGATGTGCCGATCGCGATTTCTGCGTTCGGACAGGCCGAAATTCAGAAAAACATGTTCCGGGATGTAACGGACTTTGTCGCCCGCACGCCCAACGCCAGCTTTATCACCAACGGCGCCCGCTCCCGGCGCGAGATCAGCATGCGCGGCGTCACCAATTTCGTGAACTCCAACCAGGCCCGGCGTACGTCAACCTTCGGTTTCTACGTGGATGGCTTTAACCTCGCCAGCAGCAGTATCAATCCACCCATCCTCGACATCGCGCGTATCGAGGTCCTGCGTGGCCCCCAGTCCACGTACTTCGGCGCCAACGCCCTTGGCGGCGGCATCAGCGTGATCACCAATGCGCCCCACACGGATGGGATCGATGGTTCCGTGATGGTCGATTACGGGCGCTTCGATACGCTGGACGTAGAGGGCATCGTCAATATCCCCATCGTCAAGGACAAGCTCGCCGCTCGCATCAACGTCAAGGACTTCAGCTCCGACGGCAACATCGAGAACATCAATCCCCAGGGCGGCGGCAACGACTCCGAGTATCAGTACTTTCGCGGTGCTCTGCTTTGGACCCCGACCGAAGACCTGTCCGTTAACCTGAGCTACAGCTACGCCGACGAAGAGGTGGGCATGCGCGAGGGCGTGCCCTCGGGCGTATTCTCCACCTTTGCCGGCGACGTGCTCTACGCCAGCTTCCCCGACCTGGATGGGGACGGCCGCGCCGATCCCGACCCCGATGGCGTCGGATTCTTTCCGCAGAACGAAAGCCGGGTGAACTTCAACGCTCCGCAGACCGTGGGCACGGATTTCGAGTACGCCATCGCGCGCATCGACTACAACTTCTCAAACATGAGCTTCACCAGCATCACCGGCTGGATGGATTCGGACTTCTTCCTTCAGGGTGACATCGACGGCGGTAGTCAGGACTTCTTCCAGGAGTTCCGGACCATCCCTCGGGAAAGCATCACCCAGGAGTTCCGCCTTCAGAGTGCCAGCGAGTCGCGCCTCCAGTGGAACGTGGGCTTCTACTACTCCGACGACGAGGGCTTCATCGACAACAAGACCTTTGTGGGTGCGGCTATGCCCTTCGGTCTCCCCCAGGGTTTTCTTATCGACAGCGAAGAGTCCTTCAGCAGCTCCGAGGTTTACGCGGTGTTCGGACAGGCTGATTTCGCCATCACAGACAGCCTGACGCTCACCGTGGGTGGTCGCTACTCGGAGGAAGAGATCTTCACGGATATCTCGGGCTTTGGCGGTGGCGTGTCCCAGGAGCTGACCGTAGAAGATACCTTCGACGATTTCTCGCCCATGATCGCCCTGCGCTACGACCTGAACGAGGACTCGTCGGTGTATGCGACGGTGGCCAAGGGCTTCAAATCCGGCGGCGTGCAGGTCGCACCGACGCCCGAGACGGAAACCTACGCACCGGAAGAGCTCTGGAACTACGAGATCGGCTACAAGGCCGAGTTGCTGAACAACACCCTGCGAATCAATGCCGCCGCTTTCTATATGGACTGGACCGATCTGCAGACCGCGTTCCAGGAATCCGGTGTGGATGACGAGGGCGAGTTCTTTATCTTCGGCGGCATCGACAACGCTGAAGAGGCCGAGTCCTACGGGGTGGAGCTGTCGGTAACGTCGGCGCCGATCGAGAACCTGCTCATCAACTTCAACGTAGGCTGGCTCCAGGCGGAGTACCAGAAGTTCACCGCTCTCATCGATGGGGAGAACCGGATCCTCGACGGACAGACCATCCCCAACTCTCCCGAGTGGACGATTTCTGCTGATGCGGAATACAGCTTTCCCCTGACCGGCGATCTGAACGCGGTGGTCCGGGGTGAGTACTTCTTCCGCGATGAGCTGCGATCAACGACCGCGGCCCTCATACAGGAAGGTTTCCCCTGGGTCGTGCCGAGCTTTGATGTGGTCAACCTGAGGGTCGGCATCGAGCACGAGAAGTACACGGTCACCGCGTACGTGGAGAACCTGTTTGACGATACCTACTTCACAAACGCGTACCAGAAGGCCTTCACCGGCGGACTGCATATCGAGCCCGGCGTACAGCGCTACGGCATCCGCGCTCGCTATAACTTTTGATGAGATGTAAGACGGTAAGCGCACTGATCGGTGCGCTTCTTCTGATTGCGAGCCCGCTGGCGGGAGCTCAGATCACTGCCCTGGTCGGCGGCACCGTAGTCAACATCGATGGTGGGCCAGCCCTTAAAGATGCTGTCATCCTCGTGGAGGGCGAACGCATCAGCGCCATCGGCAGCCGCGATAAGATCCAGGTGCCCGCCGGCGCCACGGTTATCGACCAGAGCGGTCATTGGCTGATCCCCGGCCTGATGAATATGCACGTGCATCTGGGCCTGATTTTGCCGGGCAAGATGGCCTTTGAGCTCGCCGATGAGACCGATGCGAACCTCGCCCTGCGCATGGCGGCAGCCGCCCGGGAAACACTTCAGGCCGGCGTGACCACGATTCGTTTACCCGGAGACACGCACCACGTGGATCTGGCCCTGGATCGTTCCATCCGCAAGGGCGAGTCCATCGGGCCGCGCATCTTCTCCGCGGGCGAAGCCCTGGTGATCACCGGCGGCCACGGATCGGAAAGAGGCAAAATCTACGCCGACGGTCCCGATGAACTCATAAAGGCCGCGCGTCTTCAGATCAGCCTCGGCGCAAAGTGGGTGAAGATCATGATCTCGGGCGGCATTGCGACCGATGGCGGTGCCATTGCCGAAGCGCTGATGACGCCAGAGGAGATCAACGCCGTGGTGGATGCCGCGCACCGCTTCGGCGCCAAGGTAGCGGCCCACTCGGGTTCCTCCAAAGCCACCGACGTCGCCGTTGATGCCGGCATTGACAGTGTTGAACACGGCTACACGCTGAATCGACAGATACTGCGTAAGATGCGGGCGGCTGGCACCTGGCTGGTACCAACGATTGTCGTGAGCCAGCCGGCCACCGCTCCATTCTTCGAGCGCATCGGTTCACCCCAGTGGTATCTCAAGCGCCGGGAAGCCGTGGGTAAACTGCACTGGGGAGCGCTCAAGGCCGCGATCGAGGAGGACGTGAACATTGCTCTGGGTACCGATCAGTTGCCCAACGAACCCAATGACGGCACCACGGCGACCGTGCGGGAGGCGGAGTACTACGTGGAAGCCGGTATGACCCCCCTGGAAGCCCTGCGTTCGGCGACAACAGAGACCGCGCGCATGCTGGACGCCGAGGAAGATATCGGACGCCTTGAAGTGGGCAAGTACGCGGACATCGTAGCTGTCCCTGCCGACCCGACCCAAAACATCAGCGCCCTGCGCGAACTCAATTTTGTGATGAAAGGTGGCGTCGTCTATCGCCACGACGCGGCAAGCGGGTCCTGACACCATGGGCCTTATCAGGGCCGTCGCCAATCTTGTCGGGCCCGCCGCCGTCATGGCCGCGGGCACGATGGGTGCCGGCGCCATGGCGTCCTTTCTCCTCGCGGGAGCCTGGTTTCGCTACGACCTGCTCTGGGTCATTCTGCTCATGCTGCCGGTGTTTGTGGTGTCGGCCGACTGCTCCTCGCGGATCGGCGCCCTGAATCCCGAGCGCGGGATGATGACCCTGGTCCGGGAGATAATCAGTGCTCCCCTCGCCTGGTTCATTCTCCTCGTAGTCGTGCCCGTGCATTTCCTGGTAACCATGGGCCAGATTTCTGTCATGTCCTCGGCGGCGCTTACGCTGGCTCGTGTCTCGGACACCGATCTACCACTTGTCGCCAGGGTCGCCCTCGCCCTGATCCTGACCGGCGGCACCCTTTGGCTGGTACTTTCCCGCGGCTATGACCGCATGCAGCGCATCATGACCGGACTCATGATCGCCATGTTCGTCTGCTTCCTCCTGGTGGCGTTCCGGGGCCTTTCGGAACTGCCCGCTATCTTGCGCGGTTTCATTCCCGCGCTACCGCCGGATCTTCCCGTACCCGGCAGCGATGCGCCGCGCCAGGCAACCACGTCGATCATCGGGATGGTGGGGGCTGCCATTGCACCGGCGGCGTTGCTGGGCCTTCCCTATATGTGCGCCGACGACAGCGCCGGCCGGGAAAGGCTCGCCGAAGGATTTCGATTGTCGATCATCAACCTGGGGTTCATCTTCGGCGCCTACGCCATACTCGTCGTCATCGCCGGGGGCTATGCCCTGTACGTTCTTCCCGATCATGCGAGCTTCGCCGACGTCGGCCAGGCATCCCAGGTATTGAGCACCGCCTTTCCCGGTTTCCTCGCGCCCTTGGGACCCGTGGTGTTCACCCTGGGGCTGTTCATGGCCGCCATGACGACGCTGGTTGTTGCCGCCCAGGTGACCATCTACTTCCTGCTCGATATGTTCGGCCTGGAGTGGCGATTCACGGAGGACAACCGGGCCTACCACATCGCCCTGTCCGTCTTCGTCCTCGGTGCGGCGGCACTCGCGCCCCTGTGGGATTTTCCGGCGCTGCTGAAGGTCATCCTGCTCATGGGAATCAACGTGGTGGTCATTCCCGTGGTCTACGTGATCGTGATCATTCTTTCGAACCGGGCCGCGGTCATGCAGGGGGTGGCGACAGCCTGGTGGCGCAATGCGCTGCTGGCGACGGGCCTGGTCGCCTCACTGGTGCTCGCGGCTGATAAAGCGCCCCTTTACTACGGCCTGCTGTTCTCCTGATCCCATAGCCATTTGCTCAACCGACGCGCAGCGGCAGTCGGGACCGAAACTGTCACAGGTTCTCGTCGAAGTAGCGCGTTATCGTTGAAAAAACGTGCAGCCGGTAGTCGGCGATGCCGTGGCGCTGGTTGGGATACACCAGCATGTCGAACTGCTTGTTGGCGCGGATCAGGGCGTCGGCGAATTGCAGGGTGAAGGCAAACTTCACGTTCTCATCCCCCGTGCCGTGAATCAGCAGCAGTTTGCCTTCCAGTCGCTCGGCAAAGTTCATGAGGTCCACGGCGGCATAACCCTCCGGATTCTCTTCCGGCGTACCCATCCAGCGCTCCACACCCACCGCCTGGTAACGGACCAGATCAATGACCGGGGCGACGCTGACGGCGACCTTGAAACGGGGTGCGGCCTTGGTCATAAGCGCGGCAGCCAGGTACCCGCCACCACTCCAGCCCCAGAAGCCGATACGGTCACCGTCAATCCAGGGCTTGGACTTCAGGAAATCAATGCCTTCGATATAGTCGAGCACCGCGTACTTGCCATATTCGCCGTAAGTCAGGTTCTTGGCGGCCTTGCCCCGCCCGGCGGTGGTTCGGTTGTCCATGGCAAAAACCACGTAGCCCTGCTGAGCAAGATAGCGGTGCCAGAGATCCTGTGTGGCACCCCGTTGGGTGCCCCAGCGATTCACCACGACCTGGGATCCCGCATTGCCGTAGCCGTAGGCGATGACCGGGTACTTTTTCGTCGGGTCGAAATCCGGTGGCAGGATGAAGAACGCGTTGAGCTCAATGCCGTCGTCGACGGCAAAGGTGACAAACTCGGTCGTTGCCAGATCAAAGTCCCCGAAGGCGGGAACGGATTCGTCAACGAGAGTGGCCACTAGTTCTCCGTCCCCACGCCTCACGGCCATGCTACGCGGCGTATTGGCGTCGGAGTGCGTTGTGAGCGCGTGGCTCCCGTCCGGCGACAGTGTCCACGTATGCCAGCCCGCCTCGTCGCTTAGTCGCTCGATGCGTTTGTCCTCCAGGTTGACGCGATAAACGTGCTGATCGATGAGTGAATCTTTTTTGGCATAGAAGTAAGCCCAGCGATCGCTTCCCTCTCCCCATCGCAGGCCAATGATGCTGTCCACCGACCAGTTCCCCGTGGTGAGTGCGTGAGGTTCCGCGCCCGGGGACACGCGGTAGATGTGCCGGAACCCGCTGCGTTCGCTCGTCCACAAAACGGAGCCGTCATTCAGGGGCCTGGTATCGAGGGTAATGTCGACCCAGGTGTCTTCTCGGTCTTCGACGACCAGCTGAGGTTCGCTGCCATCCAGCGCCGCGCGCCACAGCCGGAAGGTTTTGTGGTCCCGGGTGAGGTGCTCAATCAGCAGGGCGTCACCGGTCGCATCCCAGGTGATCTCGGGAAGGTAATCGTCCGGGTCGTGCGCGGTGCGGATAAGCCGGGTTTCATCGCTTTCGACGCTGAACACGCGAACCTCATTGATCGCGTGCACCTCCCCGGTATTCGGGTAGTGGAATGTCCTCACCTCACTGTACTTCTGGAGTTCATCGATCAGCGGGTAGTACGGCACCGCCGTTGCATCCAGGCGCCAGAACGCGATGTGTTCCCCGGTCGGCGACCAGCGCCAGCCGTCCACGGGGCCGAATTCCGTGCTGCCGTAATCGAAGACGCCGTTGAAGATATGCTCATTGCCGTCGGTGGTGACTGCGGATACCTTCCCGGAAGCCAGATCGCTCAGGTAGATATTGTTCTCGAAGACGAAACCGGCATGACCGCCACCGGGCGCCAGCTTCACCAGTTCCAGCAGTTGCCCGGCTTCGCCCAGAGGCCGCAGTTCACCGCTGTCGGTGGCATAGCTGTACCAGGGCGCGCGGCGATAGCCCATCCAGTCGACTTTCACCGGACCCTTTAGGAGCACAATCCCGGCATCGGGTTGCCACTCAAAGTCAGTGACCCGGAAGCTTGCCGGCAGACCCGTGACCGTACGCAGTTCGATTACCTCGGTGACGTCGCCAGCCACCGTGCGACGCTCGATCTGCTGACCATTCTTTCCCTGTGCCAGTTGCGCGTAGTGGGCGCCACCGGGCAACCACTTGACCGCCCGGGGCATATTCGCAGCGAAGGTGTCGCTGGCAAAGATCGTGGGGAGATCCAGGCTTTTACTAGGCACCTCGGCGGCCACCGGCACACCCGACACGGCGATACCTAAGTAACAGATAAACAACAGGGAAAATCGGGAACAGAGGGCGGAGAGAGTGTTCAGGGACATTGCGAGTACTCCGTTGAAGTTGCCCAAACCCTGGACGACGGGACGGCTTTCTGTTTAAGAAACCGCGACCGATTTTGGTTTTCTTCGCCCAAATGCCTGAAAAGGTGCACTAACGTTCGCCGCATCCGCGTACTGTCCTAGATGCTGATGACCTTCTTACATTCTACGTTGGCTAGCTATGGGTTCAGAACACGATAAACCGCTGTCTACAGGGGTTTGTCCGATGCGCTGCCCGTAAAAATCCTCCAGTTTTATATTCTGGCTATACGAAACGAGATGGCCCAGTAAACGGCTCTTCAGGTTTGATGCGGTTTGGAACTGGCAGAACCCCAGGACTCAGAACAAACTCCGCATCGGTCAGCAGAGTTTGTATTTCAAGTATATTCAATGGCTTACGAGAAATCACAGACGTCGTTGAGGATCTACAACCACACCCTTTCGGTCATTTGGGTGAAATCAATAAGGGAGCTGCGATGGCAGGCATTGAACACATTCTCGTCCCTACCGACGGTTCCACCGGCGCGATAAAAGCCGCGACTTACGCAGGCGAGCTGGCCAGGGCGCTGGGGTCCAGAGTGACCCTTTTGTATGTGCAGGACAGTGAATCGATGCTGTCTGGAGTCCTGGGATTAGCCGAGTTTGCCGGCGGTGTACCGGCAAACTTCGAGTCGACGGAAGACGTGCGCCGCGTGCTGGAAAAGCAGGCGCGCGAAAGAGAGCTGCCCGAGACGTCGCAGGCGCTCGGAGACGGGGACACCGTGGCTGAGATGGTCACGGTATGGGGCCACCCGGCGGACGAGATCGTGAAATTTGTCGAAGAACACGCGGTGGATCTCGTGGTCATCGGGTCGCACGGTCGTTCGGGTCTGCAGCGAGCGTTTCTCGGTAGCGTAAGCCAGTCGGTCGCAAATCAGGTTTCCTGTCCGATTACGATTGTCAAATAAGCATCGCTACCCTTCGCGTGCCGGTGAACTAACGATGACGGGGCAAGGTCGATCCGGTCTCGAGACGAAGCGCTATAGCTGTGCATCCACGGCATCCGCCGCGCTGCCGATGTAGGTGCAGAAGCCACTGCTTTTGTTTTGATCCAGTTACACCGGATGCGTTCGACAAGCTGGTCCACGAGGGGCGCCGGGTGAAACGATGACAGCACACGAACGAGCTGTCTCGGGCGGAGTTCGCGAGCGCGGTGAACCACCGAGCCGTGCGGCACCTGGAGAGCACCAAAATCTATGGGGCAAACTTTGCTAGCACTGCGCCGCCAGCTTGACCGGCTCCTGTTCGTGATTAACAGGGGCCGGTCCTTTCAACTCCGGATGCCACTGCTCGAAGCGAAAGCTAAGCGGGCAGTTATCCGCGCTACCACGAAAAAATCGACGTACTGCACTGAACAGGCGGTGCATAAAAGGACAATGCGCTAGTGTTCTGATAGCGCGGTCGTCTCACTTCCGTAGGTTTCGAACCCTCTTCGGCATGCTGCACTTTTGTGGCGGTCTGGGCGAAGTTAACCATGCAGATGTGTCAGCTACGCCTGGTCGAGTAAGGCTGGCCGAGCGCGCTTTAGAGCAGCATGTCAATCAGTCGTCATACCCCGCGATCACATGAGCTGGTCGTTGCTCATCGGGCAACGACCTCGGGCAGCTTTGGTCGTAATCATGTTCAACCTGCGGCGTTTGCTGGATAAACGTAGGGGTGTGACAACCGTATTGAACGCGCAGCTCGAAACGCGAGTGGATTGAATCGATTGGATATTTACGGAACTGAACGAGGGAATACCTCGCTCCGCCAGAATCCGTGAAACTCCCGCCGGGTCGAAGGGCCGCGCGGCGAGAGTGATAAATAATAGCCGACGCACCTGGGTGTTGGCAGCTGAATTGGCGCTGTTCTTTATCACCGGACGATTCGCGAATAGCTGTTTCGCCCAACCCAAGACTTCTGGAACAACGCATTTTCGATTTCCATGATCGGTAGAAAGAAAGGTTGTCCGACATCTACTCCCCGAGGCTGAGAACCTCGATCACTTCTCTCGGGCCATCTTCCCCACCTTGAAAGGTAGCTGCAAGGTCTTCCCCCTAGGCTGATTCACTCGTACGAGCGAGTTGCCAATCAACCGTGGGGGATCTGGAAATGAAGGATTGCTACTTCAAACACATCTCGTTGGGTGTGTGCGTGGTTTGTGTAAGTGGGGTGCTGGCGGCCGCCGTCAATGCGCAGGAGCGAACGGGATCTATTCGCTGGGGCCTCGGCGTCGGCGGGATCATTGAGGATGACGGCTACCTAGGGCTGGGATCCGAAACGAACCTTCTCCCGGTTCTTCACATCGAAACAGAGCGCTTCCAGCTCCTGGGCTATCAACTCCAGTGGAACCTCGCTGAATTTGAGCATTCAGAGTTTTCGTTCGTCGGGGGGTACCGCTTTGACGGTTTCGAGGCAGACGACGCAGATGAACTCGAAGGCATGGAAGACCGCGACGGTACGGTCGATATCGGTTTCTCCTACGAGGTGGAGACCCGTTTCGGTGACTTTGAGGTTTCGGCGGTGCGCGATGCCTTGTCAAAGCACAAGGGGTTCGAGGTTTCTCTCGAATATGGCCTGACAATCCCGGTTTGGCGCGGCTCGTTAAGGCCATACGTGGCGTACTCATACATGTCCGAGGATCTCGCCAACTACTACTTTGGTGTCGAGCCAGATGAGGCAGGCGCTCATCGTTTTGCCTATGAAGTGGGCTCTGCTTCGAAAACCACGTTTGGCGTTGATTCTCTGTGGCGTCTTGGAGATCGCCACAGTCTGAAGTTCGAGCTGTCGTATACCGCGTTCGATTCAGCGATCGCCGACAGTCCAATCATGGAACGTGACGACAATCCGCAACTCCTGTTCGGCTACTGGTATGCCTTCTAGAAAGCCTCGGGCAATAGAAGCGCAGTCCGCGATGGTCGTCGTGCCTGGACCGTCAGTAACGCGAATCCCTGCGGCGAGAGGCTACCTGCACAGCACGGCGCAGACGGAAGCCCAGCCATATAGCCGAGTACTCAACTTGGCCTGGTTGTCACTCATTCCGACCATGCCCGCCGTCGCCAGTCCGATAAGAAACGCACACAAACCAAATTTTCCGGGCAACCAGGGGCCTTCAATCTTTGGAAATAGGAGTAGCTGATGTCAATCCGTAAACTCAACCGGTTTCTGCTCCCCTGCGCGTTTGTCGGCATCATAGGATTCAGCAATCCCACGATGGCAGCCGGCACCTATCCGCTGGAGCCCCTAAACCGAAAAATCTTCGCTTTTAACGAGACCATCGATCGCTGGCTGACGCGCCCGGTCGCGGATGCCTGTGTCGAACTCGCGCCATCTCCGATCCAGCGCGGTATCGGTAACGTTTTGCGGAATCTCGCAGCTGCGACAAGCGTTTTGAATCGCAGACTTCAGGGTGGCGTTGACAATGCCTATCTGGGGCTAGCGACATTCGTCGTGAATACAACAGCAGGAGTGGGCAGCCTGATCGATCTCCCGATGCCGGGTCCGGTAACGGCAATCTCTCTGGGGCTGTCCTGGTTTTCAATCATTCCGACCATACCCGCCATCGCCAGTTCGATAAGAAACGCACACAAACCAAATTTTCTGGGCAATCAGGGGCCTTCATTCTTTAGAAACAGGAGTAGCTGATGTCTATCCGTAAACTCAACCGATTTCTGTTCCCTTGCGCGCTTGTCGGCATCATAGGATTCAGCAATCCCGCGATGGCCGCCGGCAGCGATCCGCTGGAGTCCCTAAACCGAAAAATCTTTGCTTTTAACGAGACCATCGATCGCTGGCTGATGCGCCCGGTCGCGGATGCCTACGTCGAACTCGCGCCATCTCCGATCCAGCGCGGTATCGGAAACGTTCTGTGGAATCTCGCAGATGCGACAAGCGTTTTGAACAGCGTACTTCAGGGTCGAATGGACGACGCCTCGCTGGGGCTCGCCAGGTTTGTCGTAAACACAACAGCAGGAGTGGGCGGCCTGTTCGATGTCGGCACGGAAATTGGGCTGGATAGGCGATACGCTGACTTCGGTCAGAGCCTGGCCCGCTGGGGCGCGTCTTCCGGCCCCTATCTGGTTTTGCCAGTGCTTGGTCGCAGCTCTGTTCGGGATGGTATCGGCGTGGCCGTCGACGCGCTTGGCTTGTCTGTTCCCGCGCATCTTTCGTCAACGCAGGCTCGATCGATGATTGGGGGTACCGCGCTGGTCCACACTCGATCGCAGTATGTCGATGTTGATGATCTGATTACCGGGGATCGCTACGTCTTCTATCGAGAGGCCTATTTGCAGCGCAGAACCGAGCTGACCGGCGACCCATCGAATGGGTGGGACTTTAGCTACTTTGAATCGGACCCGCTGGACGATGATTTGTAAGAGTTTTGGTTTGGGTCCCTCCAGCGATGCCCAAGGATAAGGGGCGCTGGAGGGCACCTTCGCGTGCTCGCGGCGTCGTTCCCTTTTAGAAAAACCGCTCGAAACGGATATTGACGGTGTAGGGCATGCGCTCGAAATCGTCGGCCCCGACGGTGGTACGTCGCCCGCCATACTCACTGCCGCGTCGACCAAAGGGAAGTTGTGCGCTGATTACCAGGTTCGAGCGATTCGAGAGACTGTACTGCGCCGTGAGCAGAGAAAGAGCACTCTGGTCATGGAGATTCACCGCGACGATCGGGGTAATCTGCAGCAGCGGCGTCCAGTGCACCGTTCCGCCTATGTTGATGTAGTCCCGGCCCGTGGTGAAAATCTGGCCGCGCGCCATGCGCTGGGTAAGATCGGATGGCAGCTCGTCGGCGGGCCGCTCGTCAGCAACGCCGAAGCCATTGCGGTAGTACTCTAAAAACCCGGAAACCGGTTTGTCCTGCCAGGTCCAGCTCATATTGAGATTCGCTACGGCGGAAACAGTCGTCTGAGCGCGTTGCGGCGTCGTCGAGACCACGTCAAGTTTCCACAGCGCGTCACCCATGGGCGCCGTGGCACCCAGCGCGACAACTGTATCGCCATAGTCTCGGGCCAGGACGGTCTCAACTTCGAAATTCCCGACGGGCAGCAGCCCCTTGATCGCCGCGGAGCTCGCATCGGCCGTCGACTCCGCGGCTGCGCTTCGCCGCGGTACGACAAGTGCCTGCAGGTCTGCTCCGTTGTCGAAGAGGTACTGGCCATAGATCATGTCGGTACCGGGTTTGTAGCTCTGGTCGGGGGCGTCTGGAGCGAACGGATTGAACAGGTCCAGGGGCTGGAAAACCTGACCCCGGCCCCAGGTCAATGCCTGTCGTCCCAGACGGACGACGGTCTTGGGTGTGGAGTACGCTATCGAGGCCCTATCCAGTCCGTGGCGTAGCCAGCCATCCCGACCGCGATGGGTATCGGTTCGCAAGTCGAGTAGGTTCGTGTTCCGCGTTGACGTTGACTGCAGGGGTAGGTTCGCGAAGTCGTCGCTGAAGAGGCCCTCGAGTACGTAGTGCACGTCGTAGGACCAGGCGCCGCCGCTACCGTGAGTTTTCAGCCGGAGGGAACTGGTCAGTATGCTCGCGCTGTCGCCTATTGCCTGCTCGAGCGTGTCATGCTCGCGGGTAAGCAATACCTGCTGCTGTAGCCTGAACTCGCCACCAGAGAAGTGATCGGCCAACGGACTCGAAGGGAGCAGCGTCGCCAGACTAACGATCAGAATGTACCTGTCCATCGACCAATGTCACGTTTCGATGCACGAACTCGAGAACCTTCGGGTCGTGACTGGCAACCACAAAAGTTAGCGAGGCTTCGTCGTTCAGTCTTCGCATCAGCTCAAGCAGGGCCTGAGACGTTTTGCTATCGAGGTTTGCGGTGGGCTCATCCGCAACGATGATCGCTGGATTCGAAGCCAGCGCCCGGGCGACGGCTACCCGTTGCTGCTGGCCCCCGGAAAGCTCCGCGGGCCGTCGATGCTGCATCGCATCCAGCCCGACAGAAGCCAGCATCTCCGACGCGCGGCGATACCGCTCTTTCTTCCTCACTCCCTGGAGCCGTAGCACAAACTCCACGTTTTCCAGGCTGGAGAGCACAGGGACCAGGTTATAAGCCTGAAATACAAATCCGATACGCCGAAGGCGCAGATCCGCCAGGTCGGAGTTGGAGAGTTCACTGAGAGACTGCCCCTCGACAAGCACATCCCCCGTGGACGGTCTGTCCAGCCCGCCGATGGTATTGAGCAGCGTCGTCTTGCCGCAGCCAGAAGGACCGGTGAGTGCAACGAACTCACCTCGTTGCACGGAGAGGGACACTCCTTGAAGGGCTTTAACTTCTACTTCGCCGCTTCGGTACGTCTTTCTGACGTCGATACATTCAATAATCGCCATTAGGATTCCTTGTTTAGCTTTGCGACCTCGTGAGCACCGTGATGGGCACGCGACGCGTCGATTGGATGACGGGATAAAGGCTGGTCAGGATCGAGAGGACGAGAACCAGCACACAGGCGAATAGCATTTGCTCGGTATCGATGGCGGGATACAGGCGTTCAGTGGCGCCGAACATGCTGGCGCCGGATCCGAATCTGCCCAGATCCAGGCCATCATCCATGGCCCGAATTGCTGTTGCACCTATGGCCGCACCGCCCAGCGTGCCGAAGAGCACAAGGTAGGTAGATTCAAGGAGCACCTGAGCGACAAGGAAGCCCGGTTTCATACCGAGGGCCAGCATCAGGCCGAACTCACGCAATCGTTCATAGACCACCATCAGCAGTGTGTTGACGAGGCCAAAGGCAACGAGCGCAAAGGAAACGAACACCCAGATAGCGTTGGTGCCGTTCGACATCTGAATCACGGCTGCGGCAAATGGCTGCAGTTCATCCCACCGCTGGACGTCGAGATGAGGCGCGATCGTTTCGAGGGACGCCGCAACAGACGCAATTCGTTCCTTGTCGTCCGCGATAAACGCGATCTCGGAAATGTTCTGACCAAGTCCCAGGAATCTCTGGGTCTGGCCGATGGACGCGAACACCGCGTGCTTTTGCAGATCGGGCTGCCCCTGGTAGATACCGATCACTTCCAGGCCGATCTCTTCGACCTCGCCAAGGACGTTCTGCGCCGCAATGACAACGCGGCGGCCCAGTGATACCTGCAAGCGATCGGCGAGAAGTCGTCCAATGACGACGCCCCGGGCCTGATCGTCGGTCAGGGCACTACCGTGAATCGTTGCGGGATTCAAAAAAGACACCTTCGCCTCGCGACTGGGGTCAATGCCGTAGAGTCCCACGGGCGCACTCTCCCGTTCCGAGCGAATCAGCGCCGGTGCGTAGGTTCTCGGTGTCCAGGCACGAATGTTCGGCAGGCCGAGAGCAGCTCCGAGTTCACCCCCCGGGAAGGGCATCGACCTTTCCACTGTTGGATCATCGGTAAAGCCGACGGCGTGTATCTGTCCGTGGCCCGTCAGCGCCGCTGTCGTGCGATCAAAGGCACTTGCGCTCCAGGCGGACAGGAATGCTCCCAGCAGGACCATCGAAGCGACCGCAATCGCCACTGCGAGCATCGTCAACAGGGTGCGATTGCGATGCCGCCACAGATTTCGCCAGGCCATCGGTGCTATAAACGTGATTGGATTTATCATCAGGCTTTCCTCATGGCTTCGAGAACATTGAGCCTGCGTATGCGAAGCGCGGGCAGCGAGGCCGCGAGGACTAACGTGGCCACGATCACCCCGGGCCCGGCGACGAGCGTGGTCGGCGTTAGCTGTGGGTGGATCGTCGATGACATACCGTAGCGCTCGAACACCGCCTGCACCGAATGAAAGTCGATTCCGGTGGAAGACAACCAGAGGGTCAGACCGGCACCCGCGAGCACTCCGATGGCAGCACCGAGCAGGGCAATCAGGGCTGTTTCCACCCACACAATGCAGGACAGCAACTCCGGCCGAATGCCGAGCGCCATCAGCATTCCGAATTCCCGCGCACGCTCAAGCACCGACATCAGGATCGTATTGAGCAGAGAAAGTACGACGACAGCGACAAGCACTCCATAGAGGGTGATGGCTGCTGCCCAGTCCAGCGCGATGGCCGCACTGAGACCCGGTTGCAGTTCCTTCCAACTACGTAACGAGAGACCCTGCTCCGCAACGAGTTTCCCAAGCCACTGTCTAAGAGAGGATTCATTTGCACTACCGTCATCGCGGAGTACCACGGCGTGGCGGTATCCATGCATGGCAAAGGTGCTGTCGAAGCGATCCAGGGTGATAGCGGCGACCTGACGATCGAGTTCGGGCATGCCAGTACGAAACACTCCGGAAACCGTGAGGCGATCGGCCGCGAGAGATCCGTCGCGGCCCACACCGAGGAGGGTCACCTCGTCACCAGGCGCCAGTTTGAGATTTCGGGCGAGGAGTTCGCCGAGGACGATCTCATCCTCGTGATGCAGATATCCGCCGGAAACCAGCTCCGAAGGTATGGTGGACACCGTCGGTTCCGTATCCGGCGAACTGCCCAGTATTTGAGCGCCGAGACTGCGGGCTGGCGATGCGAGCAGTACATAGGCGATACCGCGCTCGCTCACGCCTACGGTGTCCGGGAGTGCCGCGATCTCGTCACGCAAGGACTGCGGAATCGCAAAGGATTCTCGCATCGCGGGGGTGTTGAGATACGCCGGTGTTTGAATCTGGGCGTGCCCGTCCAGCAGTCCCAGGTAGGCGTTCACCATACCTGCGTAGCTGCCCACCTGAAGCGAGGGCAAGAACACCACAACCGCGGTCGTGACCGCGACGGCGATAAGGCCGAACGCAGAACGCCGTCGGTGTCTCCAGATATTGCGCCAGGCCAGTGTAAGAATCATCTCGGTGTCCACGGCCGGGGATTGCGGAGATTGGACTGTGTAAACAGATAGTTGGGTGGATCGATGTCGAAGGCTCCGGTTTCTGTGACGACCACCGTCCAGTGACCGGTCTTCTCTGCGTCCGTCATGCGCAGCTCGCGGGGGTAAGGGCGACCGTCGAGCATCTCTATCCGGCTTGCCACCATCCGGCGCACGAGCGCATCGTCCTGGTCGTAGTACGCGCGCTCGAGCATCACGTTGTCGTCGCGAATGTGCAGTACTTCTCTCCCCCAGACGACTGGAGCCTCAGGGTGAGGCACGGCCTCGATCACGTACACGCCGCGCCCGTCGACATCGAGTTCTGCCAGAATCGTTAGTTCGTAGTCCGTAACAATGCGATCCGACTTGGCCAGGTCGTCGTAGGAGAAGTCGCTTCCCATCCAGGACTGCGCCATGAGACTCGCCGGTAGTTTGATGACCTGGTTGAGCCGGGGAGTAAGGACCCACATATTCTGATCAAGCTTCAGGGTAGCGTTCCCCGCGTCCTTGGGCGGCGCTGTGAATCGCACCAATGCGTCCTTCTCACCTCGCGTCACGCTCATCATGGAGGTTTCTCGCTCCCAGTCCGGGCGATGAACCATCATCTTCTGCTCCATGTAGGAGCTCTCTCCACGCCAGTTGTTGACGGCTGCCTTGACGATGCCCGCTGCGTCCTGTTCGGCATGAACAGTGAGCGGCGCACCACATAACATCAGGAATAGAAATATATTGCGCATAGGCGTAAGGCCTCCTGTCCGAATTGGAGTCGTAGCGACGCGCCGCAATCTGTTCGACTGATGACAGCGCCCAGCCAAGCCCCGGTATCTGAAAGAACCCCGCAGGTCTGAGATCAGAGCGATCAAGCTTGGATCACCAGATCCTGACGGGGCGTTCCCAACCTCGGCCTGCAGGTCCATCGCGGAGGGGAGTGGCGATAGCAATGCCAGAACGATGATTCCTACAAAGGCGTCTTGTCGGGAACAGGGTCTATGGTCGCCGCTATCCCTTACGGCTAACTTACGCACGCTTGGAAGATTTCAGGGACCGGAGTCGGCACGGTAGCGGTGAGAGGTCGCGTAGATGAATCCTCGGGACGGAAGGGAGCCAGATCCACTGGCTAAGCCGGGTGTCAGCGGGCTTGCACGCCCGAATCATGAGGACACTGGGGTTTAGTTCGGTGATCGCAATGACCAATCGGCCCGGTCGCGATCAAACGACTGCCGGGGACACTATGCCTGGGGCAACGCGGGAATCTGAATTCAGAATAAGTGTGAACGCAGCGCCTTTGCCATCGGCCCGGTTCGCAGCGCTGATCTGGCCACCGTGTGCGCGAGCGATCTCCGCTGCGATGCTCAGCCCCAAGCCAGCGCCGCCGGTGATCGAAGCATCGGCTCGCCAGAATCGCTCAAACAATAGGTGGCGCGAAGCCTCCTCGATGCCGGGTCCCTCGTCGCGTACCACATATCCGGTGGGAAGCACCTCAACACCAATTGCGCCGTCGTCGTGGCACCACTTGATGGCGTTCTCCACAAGGTTACGTAGTGCGGTGTACGCGGCGGCGCGATCCCCGCGAATCCATTTTCCGGATTCGCCGGCAACCGTGATCTTCTTATTTCTGAGTAGCGGAAACCCGCTAAAGCTTGCCACGACTTCCTCCGCCAGCGCCCTTAGATTCAGATGCTCGAAGCGATAGTTACGGATGTCCTGTACCTGCGAAAGGTGGAGCATCTGCTGTACGTTTCGAGCCATCGCGTCGATGTCTTTAAGCAACTGGGCACGCAGCTCAGGATCGCCATGGAGCTCGACCTGACCCCGCATAATCGCCAGCGGAGTCTTCAGCTCGTGTGCCGCATTAGCGACGAATCGCTGCTGTACGCGGTAGCCCTCGGCAATTCGGTCGAGGGCGTCGTTGAAAGCTTCCACCAGAGGAATCAGTTCCCGAGGCGTTTCGGTGGTGTCCAGACGGGCGTCTAGATTCTCGGGTTTAATTACGTCCGCTGCCGCAGACACGTGTCGAATCCGCCGGATAGCGGCGCGCACCGCCATCGTGATCGACAGAAACAGGATCAAGAAACCGCCCAGATCGACGACCATGGCCGTCTCGAACACCGCCGGCATGATCGCTTCCGCGGCCAGCTCACTGAAGCGATCACTGCGTGCGGTCTGAATAATCAGTCCGCGGCCATCGTGCTCGAAGCGAAAGCTGGCGACATGTAGTCTCCCCGCCGAACCCTCCACGGTGAAGTAGTCCGGCGCGGATATCAGTTCGTTCACGCCTGTCGGCAATAAGGGCCCGCTGCCACCGTCGGAAGCCAGGAGGAGATCACCGTTGGCATCGAGAATTCGGTACTTCAGGTTCGCGAAAAAAGCGTCATAGCCCCATTGCATGGGCTCATGCATCGTGAGCTGCGGTTGGCCCTGATCATCGAATCGCAGCTGTTCGGCGATCTCCTCGGCCTGGCCGAACAAGCCGTCGCGAACCATCATCTCCGTGTTGGCGGTGAAGACCCAGTAGATGAGCGCGAGCACACCCAGCAGCCCCAATCCGAGGCCAACGCCTATGTAGGTTAACAGGAGGCCGAGGAGTGATCGGCTAGGGACGATCTTCTTCAAGGGCATAGCCGAAATCCCGGACAGTCTTGATTCGAATCGACGCACCGGCGAGGCGCAGATGCTTGCGCAGACGATGCATGAGTACTTCGAGCGCATTGGGTGTGACCGCGGCATCCATGCCGTAAACGGTATCCTCGAGGCGCTGGCGGCTGCAGCGCCGGTTTGCTGTTCGAGCAAGACACTCGAGCGCCGTAAACTCCTTTATGGAAAGAGAGAGCGGCTCGCCGGCGACCTCGGCCACCCGCGCCCGAGTGTCAAGAATCACATTGCCGTACCGCACACTCTCGTTGATAAACTGTGCCGGTCGGCGTAAGAGCGCGTTGATACGTGCGACGAGTTCCTCCATTGCAAAGGGCTTGGTGAGGTAGTCATCGGCGCCGCTGTCTAATCCCCGCACGCGATCTCGCAGTGCGTCCCGCGCAGTCAGAATCAGACAGGGCAGACGCAGTTGCTTACCGCGGAGACTGCGCAGAAGGTCCATGCCGTCTCCGTCAGGCAGACCGAGGTCCAGGATCAGCAACTCGTAACTGAACTGTGTCGACGCGTGAAGCGCGGCGGACCGAGTGTGCACGATGTCCAGGCTATGGCCGCCCTGCTCGACACCTTGGCGAATCAAGTCGGCGAGACGCTTGTTATCTTCTACGAGCAAAAGTCGCATGGCTTCTTCACCACACCGCCGAGCAACCGATTCAGAAAGTATATAGGTAGCCGATGTTGACTCGAGGCGAACCTGAAGCGTCCACAAGCGGACTGTCCTTCACTTCCGAATCATAGCGACGATACTTGACACTGGTAATTAACTGATGGCGATCGGCCAAATCGAAAATGTAGTCCAACCCAACGTCAAGATGGATAGCGGAGTCCGCTTCATAAGCCGGCCGGTCGGCTCTTACTTCGTCGGGTCGGACCCCGAAGTAGTAATCGGTATAGCTGCTGTCGTAGTACTCCAGCGCTACTTTGGGCACCCAGAGTCCACGCCCGGTCCTGAATGACCAGTAGCTGCCAAGGGCTCCGTAGGACCCGTCGGAGTTCCCCGAGACATCGGACTGCCACTCCCCAACGATGTTGCCGTACGGTGTTTTGTATTCAGCTCGGACTCCGGCGAAAAAACCACCGTCGCGATCCTCCATACCCTCGAAGTAGGGGTCGTCCTTGGCTTCAAAGCCGTCGAATCGGCCCTCGAGCTTCAGGCCAAACATAACCCGCTCGTTGTTCACCAGCTGAAAGTCGAGCTGATTGGCGAAAAAGCGAAAGTACTTGTTCCCCATGTAGAGCACCGGGATGGCACTGGTATCAAAGTCGAGGTCTCGGTAGCCCTCGTCTTCGATGAGGGCGCCCAGTCCGATGCCCCATTCGAACTCTTCCGAACGCTGGGTGGGGAAACGATCTTCAGCCGCGGCTGAACTGACGATTGCGATGACCATCGCGGTCGTAATGAGGGTAAATCTTGTCATGCGAAGCTCCTTTGCTATGCAGTCAGGCGTTGCAGGAGTCTCATGATCTGGTAGCAGACTTACGGTGAGCTTACACAGCAACCCATGATTGGGGTTGCCCGTAGATCCGGTGTTTTTGTGCCTAAGGACGTGTTCCAGAGACCGTTCTGGGATTTGCCGAACGTAATGTCCCAAGCGCTGCCAGCGCCAGAGTCATATAGGTTTTCGTCGCCCAAATGCCCGAAAAGTTGCAATAGCGTTCGCCCCATCAGCGCACTGCGCTAGATCGCTGATGACCTTCCAAATTCTACGTTGGCAGGCTGCGAGTTCAGAACACGGCAAACCGCTGTCTACAGGGGTTTCTTTGATGTGCTGCCCGTAAGAATCCTCCATTTGTAGATTTTGGCTATACGAAATGAAATGGCCCACAGCACGGCTCTTCAGGTTTGATGCGGTTTGGAACTTGCAGAACCCCAGGACTCAGTACAACCTCTTCCGCGGTCAGTAGAGTCGATATATCAAATAAATTCAATGGCTTACGAGCAAGCGCCATTGTCGCCGAGGATCTACAACTCCACCGTTTCGAGCGTTTGGGTGAACTTAACCACTAATATCCCGTTGACGTACACAACGGGCTGGACGTCTCTACTCGGCGTTGAGGTTGTACTTCATGATGCGTCCGTGTCGCCCGGATTTGTCGCGCTCAAGATCGAAGACATCCAGATCGGGGGTGTGCATCTGCGAGCGCAGTGACTCGATGGCTTCACGGTCCGCTTCGTCGAAACTGAACCCAAAGAGATCCCGGTATCGACCCACGTGGTTCGCATTCCGCGAACCGATGATGACGGCTCCCACCGCCGGCTGATCGAGAACCCACCGGGATGCCACCGTGGCGATGGTCGTTTCGTGTTTGTCGCCGATTCGCTTCAGCGTTTGCAGCAGATCCTGAAACAGATCCCATCCGCCGATCTCCTCAATCATCAAGCGATACTTGACCAGAGAGCGGTTTTCCAGACCTTCAGGATCCTTTGTACCCAGCCACTTTTCGCTGAGAAACCCGCCGGCCAGCGATCCGTAGCAGAGCATCTTCATGCCGTGATCCAGGCAGACCTGCGCCAGGGCTTTCTCCGGTCGCGGATCGAGCAGGGAATACTGCACCTGTGTCGTAGCGAGGGACACGCCGCTGGCCAGGATTTCGAGGGATTTCTCGGCATTGAAATTGGTAAGCGAGAGGAGCTCGATCTTGCCCGCCGTCTGCAACTCGGCGAGCCAGCGAGCCGCGTCTGTCCAGCCGGGCACGTCGTAGTTCCACCAGTGGAACTGCACCATATCCAGGCGCTCCTGGTTCAGGCGCTGCAGGGAACGATCAACGATGCCTTGCACATCGCTCTGCCGCAGACCCTCAAGGGCGACGTAGTCGGGTACGTATTTGGTGTGCACCCGAACAGGCATGGGGGCATCGCGCTGTGCATTCAATTGATTGAAGCGACCGATCAGTTCTTCCACGCCGGTGTAAATGTCGGCGCAGTCAAAGGTGTCGATGCCCGCCTCCACGAAGGCAAACATGTCCTGCACCGGGTCGTCGGAGAGTGTCTCGCTATGGCCTTCGGAGAGCTGCCAACCGCCTTTTATTACGCGCGAGATACTGTAGCCAGATGCCAGCTCCGCGCGTTCTATTTCTCTTTCCACGGGTTGTCCTCGGGGAGCGGCTCTATTGTTGTATCCGAGCGACGGAAGGTCTGCTTGCCGATGCGGCTGATGCGAAATCTCGCGCCGCAGTGGGGGTCGGGACAGGCGATCACATGGTCCGTGGCCATCCAGTCGAATTCGTTCAGCGGGCGCTGCTTGGCAGGTAGGAGCGGCAAGAGGGCAGCCAGCGTGTACAGGGAAAACGGCTTGCCGCTTTCAAAATACAGGTTTTCGCCCCGTACTTCGAAGGCGCTGCCCAGTTCATGACTGCAGACAAAAGGTTTGTCGCCCTCGATAACCTCTACACGTAAATCGTAGAGGGTGAATTCTGGCTCTTTCATGGTGGCTTCGGTGTCGAACTGTTGAAGAGGAGGTATCGGTTGCTCAATCAACGATCGGGAACATTCGACCGTCGCCGAGTTTGAGTGCTTCGGCCGTGAGTTCCGCGGTCATGGCGATGTCCCGCTCGTTCCTCACCAGGGCGCCGTCGCTCTCGGCCCAGCGAATCACCTCAAAGGTCAGATCGGGGCCGGCGGCCCGGTAGCGACCGTAGCCGCTGACGACGCGGTCCTCATCGCCTGCCACAAGTACGAAATAGCCGTTGGCAAAGGCCAGGGCTCCGTCTTCAAATTTATACAACCGCGTATCGGCGGCATCTCCCAGACGCTTTAGCGTCTGCCGGGTGCCACTGCCAAAGACGATGGTCAGAGCATCGCCCGCCCGCGTTACATCGATGCTGTGCTCTATCTCACCGACCGAACGAAGTACGGGCTCACCCTTGGGATCAAGGCCGAGCGTCTGCTGCGATATCAATCCAAACCCTTCGTCATCTGCCCAGAACGGTCCCGCGTGCGCCATGGAACCGGCTTCGGCAAAGGGCTCCTCGTTGAAAATGCTCTGCTGGAGAAACATACCGTCCTTGATGAGGAAGATGCCTGTGAGCGGCAGCGACGTGCCGTCCCCGGTCACAAGGCCGGTGTACTCCCACAGACCTTCCGAGTCACTCACGGCATCTTCCGCCAGGGTGGGGAGGGCGACCGAAAGCACGAGCAGTACACCCATGGCGAGTCGAAGTCCGTTGGCCAGGTTTCGGGTATGGCTACACACGGACCCGGGCGTTGGGGCGTTTCTATTTTGACGCGGCGTCCCGACGTAATGTGAGAATTCCGCTGGCGATAGTTTGCTCAAGATACGCCCCTCCGATTGTTGCGCTGATAGTCATGGTAAGGGAAGAATACTCATTGATAAAATTGAGATTAATTAACTAGATTCAAACAAAAATGAATGAGTTGGAATCGAGAATCACCATCAAGCATCTGAAGATGGTGTACGCCATCAGCAACACGGCTTCCCTGACCAAAGCCGCGGAAAAGCTCAACATCAGCCAGCCCGCCCTCAGCAATCGGCTGCAGAACGCCGAGAGTGTCCTCGGTACTCAACTGTTCTTCCGGCGAGGTCGACACCTGACGCTGACCAACGCGGGCAAAGTATTCCTGCGCTGCGCCAACGAGGTGCTCCGGAGTATCGCCACGGTCGAAACCGAGCTGTCCACGATCCCTGATTCGGCCACGCAGACGATTCGCCTTGGCATGCCGCCCCACGCGGCCTACGGCTGGATTCCCGAGGCCA
Organism: Pseudomonadota bacterium; assembly: GCA_038748515.1. Classification (GTDB taxonomy): domain Bacteria; phylum Pseudomonadota; class Gammaproteobacteria; order Pseudomonadales; family Halieaceae; genus Congregibacter. Next base: position 104,714 of record JBCDIW010000015.1, on the reverse strand, counting down.
TGAAAACGCTTGAGCGGGACCACGCCGGCTTCGACCTGGAGATTATCTCGGAGGCGGGCGATACGCCCTGGGACTCGCTCCAGTCCGGGGCAGTCTCGGTAGCCATGATCTCCAGTCCCGGCAAAGTCGCCGGCATGGACAGCAAGCGCTTTCGAGCTGTCCATCTGTTTCGCGACGAATTCATCGCTCTCGTTCCGGAAGACCACCCCATGGCTCGCCGGCCCTTTCTCGAAGCCAGGGAGTTTGTCCGCGAAACCTACATTACCAACATCGCGGTACCGGAGAAGAATCGAGAGTTCTCTCTCTTCTTTCAGCCGAGCGGATGTTACCCGGATCGGGTGGTTCAGGTCGGTTTTACGGGTGCCATTCCGCAGCTGGTCGCCGCGGGCGTCGGATGCACCATAGTCACGCGCTGGGTCTATGAGTCGAGCCCGAGCAACGTGGGCGTCAAGCGTATTCCCATTACCAAATCGGGCTTGTTCCTGAATTGGTACGCCGTCCTGGATCGGGAGCAGCCCATGCACTCACCTATTGTCAGCGTCCTCGAGACGATCAGCCGATCCTATCCGCAGTAGGTTGATCCGGTTTACCGGGGTTCTCGGGCTGCGGCACGCGGCGCTGGTAAATCACCACCCCCGCCAGCAGCGCAGCCCCCCCGAGGTGCAGGTAAAACGGGAATGGCATCCACATCAGTAGTGCGGAACTGGCCATCAGCACCAGCGCCTGGAGCGGTCCCAGCGCTCGTTCGAGGTGCCACTGCAGTAGACCCGCCAGGGCATAGAGCCCTAGACACGCCCAGATGAACACCTCGATACGCTCGGGCCAGCTACCGGAGATCAGCGGCGAGTAAGCGAACAACACCGGTACGAGGTATAGGCCCTTGGCGACCATCCAGCTGGTCAGCCCCGTTGCCATCGGGCGAGTCCCCGCAATACCGGCGGCGGCAAAGGAGGCGAGACAGACGGGAGGCGTCACGTTGCTGTCCTGGGACAACCAGAAGATGATCAGATGCGCGCTCAGCAGCATGCCGGCGAGCAGCTCCGCGGGCAGCATTTCCTGACGGATCAGCTGCTTCATTTCCAGCGGCATCTCCTTCAGGGCAACCGCCGGATCCCCACCGAACAGGCTCAGCGTAGCCGCCACATTTCCCGGGAGATCGGGCGCCTGCAGTGCGCTGAGCAGCTGCGCCTGGCTGATCAGATCGTACAGCAGCGGAGCAGACAGGGTCGCCAGCACAATATAGGACGCGGTCACTGGCAGACCCATGCCCAGGACCAGTGATGCCAGCGCCACCAGCACCAGGGTGACCAATAGCGACCCCTGCGCCCATTCGACAATCATCAGCGAGAACGCGTTGCCCACACCGGTCGTTGTAACCACGGTGATGATGATGCCGACCGCAACCAGTAGGAGTGCGGTGGATACCATCGTCTGTACGCCATCGACAACCGCGTTGAACACATCCTTGAGGTTCATCGGCGAACGCGATAGCCAGGACGCCGCAATGATGCTGATCGTGGCGAACGCGGCCGAGGTAGTCGGGGTGCGGCCGGCCACCAGAAACCCGACCAGAACCGCCATCGGAATAATGAAGTGCCAGCCTCCTTTTAATACGTTACCGATCGTCTCCCCTTCCTCGGCATCGGAAGGCTGCAGATTCACGCGGAGCGCCTCGATGCGCACGAAGTAACAAACCGTGAGGAAATAAAGAACGGCGGGTAAGGCAGAGGCGGCAATGATGGTCAGATAGGAAATCTGCGTGTAGCTGGCCAGCACAAATGCGCCCGCGCCCATCACCGGGGGCATCAGTGCGCCACCGGTGGACGCCGCCGCCACCACACCCGCGGAGAAGCGGCTGCCAAATCCGGATTTCTGCATCAGGGGGATGGTGATCACGCCCGTGGACACCGTATTGGCAACCGCGGAACCGGATACGGAGCCCATCAGGCCGGAGCCGAAGACGGCGACAAAACCGGCGCTGCCGGTATACCGGCCGGCGAGGCAGCGGGCCAGACGCACGATGAAATCCCCGGCGCCCGAGTGCAGCATAAACGAGCCGAAGATGATGAACATGAAAACAAAGGTCGAAGAAATCTGCGCCGTCAGCCCGAACATGCCCTCGCTGGTGAAGTAGCTGCGATACAGCACCGTCTCCAGACTGAGGCCGGGAAAGGAAAACAGTCCCGGCAAATAGCGACCGAGAAACAGGATGTATCCCAGGCTGAGCAGGATCAGGATCGGCATAAACCAGCCGGTGGTTCGGCGTGTGAACTCGATGGCCAGTGCGATCGCGGCGATCGCGAACACAAAGTCGCTGACTATAAATTCGGTTTCCCGGGCATAGAGCGCGTCCTCGAAAAGCAGCAGGTAAGCGCTGGTGGCGATGGCGATCACCGCGAGGCCAACGTTCAGCCAGTAGGCTGCAGCGGCCCGGTCTAGTTCGTTTGACTCATTCGCCATCAGCGCGCAGATCGCACAGAACCCGCCGAAGTGAATGGCCGACAGCCACAGCTCGGAAATGCTCGCAAAGACGTTGCAGTAGATGTGGAAAAGGGCGAACAGGAAGGCAGCCCAGCGAAGCACGGGAGATTTCATGTCAACGCGGAAGCTCCGCTTCGGTGTCGGCTTCTTCCGGGATCAGGCGCTCGGGAATGGCGAGGCCGACTTCGCGAAAGTACCGCAGCGCCCCCGCGTGGAGCGGCGCTCCGAGACCGCGTACCGCGGCCTCCAGGCGCATGCCCTTTGTTGCGCCGTGGATTTCCTGCAACGTGGCCAGGTTCTCCCAGATGACTTTGGTGATCAGGTAAACGTGATCCGCCGGCACATCCGCCCTGGCAACCAGCACATTCGGTGATGCCACCGTACGCACGGTCTTCTCCTGATTCGGGTAGGTACCGGGCGCTAACTCGTACCAGTCCCAGAGTGGATAGCGTCGGTTGATCGTCTCGAACTCGCCCTCCGACCAGCTCAGGACTGTCATACGATTACCCATCTGCGCATAGGCGCGGGTAATCGCGCTGACCGGCGCACCGCCCGGAATGTTCATGCCGACAATGTTTCCGTCCCGAAGGGCGTCGGCGGTAGGTCCGTAGCCCATGTAGCTGGGTCGCAACTTTGCCCGGTAGTCGATACCCAAGGTATCCAGGATAAAACGCCCGGTCTGTTCCGCACCGGAGTTGCGCGCCCCCAGCACATAGCGCTGCCCGTCGAGACGGTCGAGGTCCATGATTTCTCCGCTTTGCGTCAACTCGGTCAGCAGCACGAAGTGCTCGACGTTCTTCCATAGCGCCGTGACGCTGCGCAGATGGCGCTGCGGTTCGCGAACCGGACCCTCGCCGCTCCAGGACCAGGCACCAAAGAGCCCCTGTAAGGTCGCGAACTGCGCCTGATTGTCGCGCAGCAGTTTGATGTTTTCGACGGAGCCCGCTGAACTGATCGCGGTCATTGATATGCCGGAGGCCTCAGCTAGCTCGGCGTGGACAATCGTCGCGAGGGCGACGCCCACCGGGTAGTACGTGCCGCCGGTGGTGGCGGTGGTCAGCACATAGGGGCGTGCCCGCGACAATTCATCGCTGCACCCGCCAAGGGTGTATAGCACCAGCAATACGCCGGCAAGCCTCAGCGCGCGCACGCGGCTGAAAGCGCGGTCGATTCGTCCGTGGCAGCGACGCACCTTTCCTCCTTTGTTGCTTGGATGTGTTGCCTGGATGTGCCGACGCCACACACCCTCCGCACTCTGTTTCGCGCTTTCCGGTCCCCGGTTGTCGATCGGCATCTGCAACCCGTCCGGGGCCCGCACGGAATTCTGAGAGACGCTGGCGGCCAGAGTATGGCGCAGATTCTGATCCCTTTCTCTGCGCCGACCCTCTGTGCCGACCGCCGCCAGACCCCGCCATGCGGATTTGCATGCTTACCATGCGCCGCTGTACCGCGACCGGCTTGCGCCTGTGGTGTAATGACCGGGTCCAAACGGCGCTGACGAGTGGGCCGTTGTTGACCCTGAGGATCATATAAGAAGTACATGGAGGGCGACCATGTTGGGTAAGGCGAGCAGCGGTACGGGTTCCGAAGTCCAGGCGGCCTCGCCGGACGACGGCGATTACAAAAGCACAGCGTGCATTCTCTGCAACATCAACTGCGGCCTGAAGGTGAAGACCGACAACGGCCATATCGTCAAGATCATCGGTGACAAGGCGCACCCGGCGTCGCAGGGCTATGTCTGCGAAAAGACCCAGCGCCTGGACTACTACCAGAATAGCCCGGATCGGCTTCAATCCCCGATGCGCCGTCGACCCGATGGCAGCTATGAGGCCATCGACTGGGAGACGGCGATCCGCGAGGTCGCCGACAAGTTCACCGCGGTCCGCGACAAGCACGGCGGCGAAAGGATTCTGTACTACGGCGGTGGCGGTCAGGGAAATCATCTCTGCGGCGGGTACGCCAACAGCTGGCTGAAAGCCCTCGGAGTCCGCTTCCGCAGCAGCGCCCTGGCACAGGAGAAAACCGGGGAGTTCTGGGTTGCCGGCCAGATGATGGGCGTGCTCGGACACGGAGACTTTGAGCACAGCCAGGTCACCATGATGATCGGGAAGAATCCCTGGCAATCCCACGGCTTTGCCCGGGCCCGGGCCGTGATCCGGGAGATCGAAAAGGACCCGCAGCGGAGTCTCGTTGTGATCGATCCCCGGCGCACCGAGACCGCTGACAAAGCCGACTACCACCTGGCCCTGAAGCCCGGCACGGACGCCTGGTGTCTTGGCGCGCTGGTCGCCATCCTCGTGCAGGAAGATCTCGTAAACCACGACTGGATGAATGCGCACACCGAGGGCTACAACACCATTCGTGATGTGTTCTCCAAGGTGCCGGTGCCGGAGTTCGCCCGGTACTGCGGCGTGCACGAGGAAACCCTGCGCGACGTCGCCCGCTTGATTGCCGGGGCCGAGAGCTTTTCGGCGTTCGAAGACCTGGGCATGCAGATGTCCATCCACTCCACGCTGGGCAGCTGGCTCCAGCGGCTGCTGTGGTTGAGCACCGGGCATTTTGCCCGGGAGGGCTGCTACAGCCCCTTTGTGTCCCTGGCGCCGCTGGTGCGTGTGAATGCGACACAGCGCACGTCGCCCGTGCTGGGCGCGCGCACGATTTGCGGTCTCATTCCCTGCAACATCATGGCGGAGGAAATCCTGGCGGATCATCCCGATGCCTATCGGGCCATGATCATCGACAGCGGTAACCCCGTGCACTCCGTAGCGGACAGTCAGCTCATGCGCGAAGCCATGCGCAGTCTGGACGTGTCCGTGGTGATCGACATCGCCATGACGGAGACCGCGCGCGAAGCCGACTACGTGCTGCCCGCCTGCAGTCAGTTCGAGAAGGTCGAGGCGACCTTCTTCAATCTCGAGGCACCGGTGAACAGTTTTCACCTGCGCCACCCCATCTTTGAGCCGCTTCCGGGTTCGCTGCCGGAAGCGGAGATTCATGCGCGGCTCCTGGAGGCGATGGGCGAACTGAAGGCCGACCACTATACGGCCATGCGGGAGGCCGCCGAGCACGGTCTTCAGGCGTTCGGCGAGGCCTTCTTTACCGCCGCCGCAAACGATCCCACCGTGATGAAGTACGTGAGCGTTCTGCTCTATCGCACGCTGGGGCCCGCGCTGCCCGCCGGCATGGAACAGGCCGCCGCGGTCTGGGGCCTGTGTCTTATGTATGTGCAGAAGAACCCCACGGCCGCAGCGCGGGTGGGGTTCGAAGGAGATACCCTGCAGGCCGCGAATGCGTTATTCGCGGAGATGCTCAGCAACCCTTCCGGCGTGGAGTTTGGTGAGATCAGCCAGGAAGAAATGTGGCAGAGCGTCGAGCGGCCAGACCATCGCATCCGTCTGGATGTGCCGGAAATGCTCGAGAAGTGGGCTCAGCTCGATAACGTTCCCCGCCGCGAGACCGACTACCCCATGATTCTCTCCGCCGGGGAGCGCCGTTCGGAAACCACCAATACCATCGTGCGGTCGGACCGATGGCACAGAAAAGGAGCCTACGCCGCGCTGGCCATGTGCGCCGAGGACGCCGAGGCCCTGGGCTGCGGCGACGGCGATGCCGTGCGCCTGGTGACGCCAAAGGCCAGCGGCGTCGTCACGCTGAGCGTGTCGGATCGCATGCAGACCGGGCATATTTCCCTGCCGAATGGCATGGGCCTGGATACTCTGGACAATAACGGAGAGCTCAAACGGCGCGGACTCGCACCCAACGAATTTACCGACTCAGGCTGGCGCGATCCGATCGCCGGCACGCCGTGGCACAAGCACGTACCGGCGCGGGTCGAGCGAATTGAGGGCGCCTAGCGACGCCGGAACACGGCGGCGTCCAGGCACAGCCAGGCGGCGCCAAGCGGCGCCGCCCGTCGGTGTTAGAACGTCAGCTGCGTGGTCAACAGGACCTGGCGCCGCGGAGCGCGTCGCGCGAAGAGCGTGTTCACCGTATTGAGCACGTAGGCTTTGTCGGCGAGGTTGGTCACTCCCAGGTTGAAGTTGAGCCTGCCAAAGGACAGCTGGGTTTCATAGTTCAGATTGGCATTGTGCACAATGCCCTGTGCCGGAGTGTCCACCGGCCCGAACTGCAGCGTCGCCGCATCGACGAGTGCCGACGCAATGGTCTCGCTCATGTAGTCAAAACCGTAGCCCAGGGACAGGCCCCGGATGCCCGTCCAGTCGAGCGAGATCGTGTTCCACAACACCAGCTTGTGTTCCGGAATACCAGCGAAGGGATCGCCCGGAGACTGGCCCGCCTGGTTGATGGGGCCCGCTTCTATCACCTCCGTGTCGGTGTAGGCATAGCTCACATAGACATCCCAGAAGTTGCTGAAGCGTCCGGTCAGATCAATCTCCACACCCCGACTGCGCTGCTCACCCGAGAGCTCCGAAACCTCTGGATCGAAAGTGGGAACAACGATGTTCTCTTTTGTGAGCTCGTAAACCGCAACGGTGGATGAAAGTTTGTTCTCAAAGAAGGAACCTCGCCAGCCCAGCTCGTACATCACGCCGATCTCGGGTTCGGTGATGGGATTGCGATTAATGTCCCGGGCGGTTCCGAAGGGCGGCAGCCAGGACTCGCCGTAACTCGCATACACACTGTGATTGTCGTTCACGTCGTAGATCGCACCGACTCGGGGTATCCACGCGCTGGCGGAGGTCACGTTCGCCTCGCGTGCACCAAACCCCACTCCGGGACTGCCGTCCTGCTGCAGCGACAGTATCGCGTCAAAATCGGCCCTGGAGTAGCGTGCGCCGAGAATGAACTGGAGATTCCACGCGGGTATTTCTATGGAATCCTGGAAGTTGAGACCCAGATTTCCAAACTCCCAGATGTCACGATAGAAAGGCGGCGAGTCATCGAAGTTAGTGGTGTGCTCGTACGCCACGGGCACGGGGTCAAAAATATTCACGCTCGGGGGCACGGTTTGAAGGATTGAAAAATCGCCGCCCAGGATGCTGGGGACAGCCTGGAGCGCGCTATTGAAAAAGCCTACGTTTTTTATCTGGTTCTCGGAGTAGTTCACCCCAACGACTATGTCGTGAGTGAGGCCGGCGGTTTCCGTTTTCCAGGCCACGTGGGATGCCAGGTAGCGGGTTTCCGCCTCACGCTGTTGATCGAATGCTGACCGCGCCAACAGGCCGTTAGCGGGATCATTGAAGCCGGGAATCACAAAGGGCAGGGGCGCCATATAGCCCGAGTTGCCCGCCTCCCGTCCGCCATCCTTCCAGCCCGCCTGGGCGCGCAGCTTGAAGTTGCTGGTGAACTCGTGGTCAAGATGCAGTTGAAGGCCGGCGCTGGTCTGGTCTTCGTAGTCCGTGGTGAAGCCGTAGTAGTCCGACTTGGGCAGATCCAGATAACGTCCGTCCTGGTAAAAAGCGTCCTGCACGATCGGGTTGCTTTCGTGCTCAACGTATTCGCCGATAAGTCGCAGCGTGGTGGCATCCGTGGGCGACCACTGAAGCTGCAGCGTCGGGGCCATGTCTTTCAGGAAATCGTGGTCGACCACACTCTCGGAGTCCCGCCATCCCACGGTAAAGCGATACAGCAGATCCGTTGAGCCTACGGGCCCCGTGGCATCGAACTCGGCGCGATAGTCGTTGTACTGGCCTACGGTGGCTGAAATAGAGTACTGCGCCTCTTCCAGGGGCGTCTTATACACGTAGTTCACAACGCCCGCCGGCTCCCCGGCACCGTAGTACAGGGTCGACGCGCCCTTCAGAACCTCGATTCGATCGAGCGCTGAAACATGGGCCGGCGGCGCATCGTTCGCGGCCACGGGCACACCGTTCACAAGGAAACCCAGGCGGTCCAGGTTGAGAGCAAAGCCGCGGATGTTATAGGTCACAGAGGTACTGCTGTGGGTGTGCTGACGCGTCACGCTGGCATTCGACAGCACCGCGTCGCGCAGTGTGAAAATCTGCCGGTCTTCGATCAGGTCCTTGGTAATCACGCCCACGTTAAAAGGAGTGTCCTCCATGGCCATGTCGAAGATACCCGCGGTGCTGGTCTCTTCGCGGCGAAAAGCCGAGCTTTGAAAGCCGATCACGGTCACCTCTTCGATTTCTCCGGGATCCGCCGTCTGCACGGTCTGTGCTACCCCGTGAGCGCTCAAGAGTGTCAGCGCCGCCGCTATCGGTGTCAGTCGGTGATAAATATCCATGTGGGTCTCCTTGGACCTCACCGGGGCGTGTCCCGTCACAGTCCGGTTATGCGAATCAAAGTCGAGATACGAATGAGTATCGTATTTTGGATCGCGGCTATTATCTTTATGTGAAGCTAAAAATCAATAGCCTTTGTCGTATTCGATCCGACTGGCCTTGGGGGTGGGCAGGGTGTCGGCTTACGTCCAGCCCTTCATCCCGCCGGGCTGGCCTGCTCAACGCCTACAGTTCAGGCCCCGTCTCACCGCCAGAGTCCGCGCCACTGCTATCCATCGTGGGTGGCCGGCGGGCGCCACTTCCTGGCATGACGGCTCCTCCCGTGGGTGGTCGACGCCGCGTGTCGCCCGACACGGTGCTAGAGCGGCACCGACGCATTACCCTCGATCATGGCGCTATCGGCGGTGGTCGACCTGCCACTCAGCTCGAATCCTAGCTCGTACAGCACCGGGACCAGCACCAGGGTCACGCCTGTCGCAAAAAGCACGCCGAAAGCCAGCGACACAACCATCGGAATGAGGAACTGCGCCTGTACCGACGTCTCGGAAATAATCGGCAGCAGGCCGACAAAGGTGGTCAGGGAGGTGAGAATGATGGGCCGAAAGCGGTCCGTCCCGCCCATGAGCAGAGCCTCGCGCAGATCGTGGCCGCGACTGCGCAGCTTATTGATGCGATCGATGAGTACGAGGTTGTCATTGACCACAACGCCGGAGCAGGCGATGACACCGAGGAACGAAACCATGGTCACGTTGAGGTTGAGGAACAGATGCCCAAGGATGGCGCCCATGATGCCGAAGGGAACGGCCGTGAGCACGAGCAGCGGCTGCCAGTAGGAGCGGAACGCAACGGCCATCAGACCGTAGATTACCGCCATGGACAAAGCCATCGCCTGAATCATATACACCGCAAAGTCCGCGGCCTCTTTCATCTCTCCGTCCAGGTCGAGAAGCAGGCCCGGGTGCTGCGCTCTCCACTGCGGCGCGTAGTCTTTGCGGATTCTCCGCACAACCTCCTGGGCACTCGGTCCGCCCTCAACGATGTCTGCGCTCACCTCAACGGTCCGCTTCCGATCCAGGCGCGAAATGGACGGAAAACCCGGTTCGAAGCTGACCGAAGCCACGGTATTGAACGGCACCTCTGTGCCCTCCGGCGTGCGGATACGCAGGTTGGCGAGATCGTCCACAGACAGGCGCTCGGACTCCGGATAGCGCACCATCACCCGCACGTCCTCGCGCTGCCGCGGGATGCGCTGAACCTCGGCACCGTAGAAACCCTCGCGAACCTGACGCGCCAGATCCGCCAGACTCAGACCGAGGTTCTCCGCCGCCGGGCGCAGCTCGAGGACCACTTCGTCCCGGGCTGTTTCCAGGGTGTCGGTGATGTTGTAGACGCCCTGGAATCGCCCCAGCGCCGCGCGCAGCTCATCTGTCACGGCGCGCAGGACCTCCGAATCGTTGGCGGCTAGCACGAGGCTGATGGGTTTCCCGCGATCGTTGGTCGTAAAGTCAATCTGGAAGGACTTTGCCGTGGGCAAGGCACCGATGAAGCTCTCCCAGCGCGCCGCAAGCTCAGCTCCGCTTACCGCATCCGAAAGCGTCTCGACGGTGACCGTTACCTGGTTGGCATCGCCCCGGGAATAGATATGACCGATAACCGTTTCCGGGGTCGCGGAGCCCGCATACTCGGCCTTCAATTGCTCCGCGGCCGCTTCGACGCGTTCAAGGACTCCGATGGTTTCGCTGAACGGTCCGCCTTCGGGCAGCGTAATCGTTGCGCGCATAAAGTCGGCCTTGATCTCCGGAAAAAACGCGGTTTTGACCCAACCGCCGCCGAAGAGGCCCAAAGTAAGCAGCAGTGCGGTAAGAAAGCCCGCGGCCACCACCGGCGCGGCGAGAAGCGAACGGTCCAGGAGCGGCCGGTACACGTGCTGCGCGGCGTAGACCATGCCGTCGGCAAAGCGTCGACGCAGCTGCTCCAGCTGCCGCAGCACGCGATTGGAGCTTTCGCGCACCGGCGGCATGTGGGCCAGGTGAGCCGGGAGGATCCACAGGCACTCGACCAGGGAAAACAGCAGCGCCAGCAGAATGACGACCGGGATCGGGAAGGCAAACTGGGAAATCGTTCCCGGCATGACCAGCATCGGAACGAAAAACACCATCGTACTGATCACCGCGAACATCACGGGTTTGAGAACGCTCAGCGTCCCCTCGAGGGCACCGAGCTCTGCCAGATCGCCGGCGTCCTGGTGGGCATGGACGGATTCCCCGACAATGATGGCGTCATCGACCACGATCCCCAGAATCAGCAGAAAAGCGAACAACGACATCATGTTCAGGCTGACACCGGTGTACTGCAACGCGCCCAGGGCGCCGAGGAACGCAACGCCGATCCCGGCGGACACCCACATCGCCAGCCTCGGACGCAGAAAGAGCAGCAGCAGGCCAAAGACCAGCGCTAGGCCGCCGAGACCGTTGCTGAGCAGCGTGTCGATGCGAGCCTGCAGGGACTCGGAGCGATCCCGCCATACGGTCAACGTGACGCCGTCTGGCAGGGTCGGTCGCTGCCGCTCAACCCAGCGCCTTACTGACTCACTGGTGCGCAAGACGTTGGGTCGCTCGGTGGCGAATACCGTCAGATTGTGTGACGGCGCCTCGTCGAAGCGGGTCCGGATGTCCATACTTTCAAAGCCATCGATGATCGTCGCGACCTCGCCCAGCCGGAGCCGGGTGCCGTCCCGCCGCGTGCGCACCACGATGTCCTCGAAGTCCTCGCGGACGTAGGCCTGCCCGCGGGTCTGCAGGCGGATATCGCCCTCCTCGGTCTTGATGGCACCGGCCGGGAGATTGAGGGAGGCACCTCGAATCGCCGACACCACCTCGCTGAAGGTAAGACCGTAGCGACGCAGGTCGTACTCCGACACCTCGACGGACACTTCATAGGGTCGGGGCTTACTGACTTCAACGAGCGACACCCAGGGCTGCTCCGCCAGGTCGTCGCGCAGGGATTCGGAGATTTCCTTGAGGGCCCGCTCGGTCAGCATTCCTGCAACGGTCACCGTGATCATCGGCGTTCGGAAGGCCAGCTCGTTGACGACGGGTTTTTCCGCATCGACCGGGAACGTGTCAATCGCATCAACCTTGCTTTTGATCTCGGCGGTCAGGCGTTGCAGGTCGTAGCCCGGCAGCGCCTCCACGAGCACCCGCCCCTGTCCCTGCGACGCTGTGGAACGGATCTCCTTGATCCCGTCCAGGGTGTGGATCGCCTCTTCGATCCGCATGCAGATCTGCTCTTCGACCTCCCGCGGGCTGCCCCCGGGGTAGGGCAGCGTGACGCTGACCTGATTGATCTTGATCGGCGGGAAGAAGTCCTTGTCGATGGCGAACACGCCGCTGATTCCCATCACCACGAGGAACACGGTCAGCAGATTCGCCGCCACGGGATTACCGATAAACCAGCGCACCGTAGAGCTCACGATCAATGACTCTCGGCGGCGAGCTGTTCAGCCAACACGGGGGTTACCGTGGCGCCAACCTGAAGCAAAGCCGTATTGCTGACGACGACTCGATCACCGGCTGCGAGGCCTCGAATCCAGACGCTGTTCCGATCCTGATGCAGGGTGGCCACGCGGTGCTCACGGATCGTACTCTCGTTGTCGACGACTCGGAGCATATCCCTGCCCTGGAGCGCCGCCCGGGGCAGGCGCGCCAGGCCGTCGAGGGGACGGCCCTCGATCCGCGCATCCACGAACAGGCCCGGCACCAGCGGAGGTCGGTTCTTGCTCTGCTGCGCTTCGAAAGGTCGATCGACCTCGGCAATGGCGTACAGCGTGCGGCTGTTTTCGTCAAAACGCGCGTCGGTGCGGCGGATCGTGCCGTGCCACTCGTACCGCTCTCCGCCGACCATCGCGCTCAGGCGCACGCCCGGGTAGTCGGCGTCGGCCCGCGGCGTCGCGGAAAGCGGAAGATCCAGGAGCGCGAGCTGATGGTCCGCAACCGGCAGCCGGACTTCTACTTTGTCCGTGCCATACACGACAGCGAGAGATGCCCCCGGGGTCACGAACTGTCCGAGATCAACGCTGCGCCGTACCGTACGCCCGTCAAAGGGCAGCGTTACCGTGGTGTTTCGCAAATGGCGGTGCGCGTCGGCCAACTCCGCCTTCGCGGCCTCCAGGGAGGCTTTCGCGGCCGCCAGCTGCGGCTTGCGCAGGAACAGATCGTTGGCCTTGGTGTCGCCCAGCTCCCGCCACTCGCGCCGCGCCTGCAGGGCTCGGCCCTCCTCCTGGGCGAGTTCCTGCTGCGCCGACGCGACCCGCGCCTCGGCGCGGGCGACTGCCAGTTCATAGTCGGCCTTCTCCAACTGAAGCAGCGTATCGCCGGCTCGGAAGAAAACGCCTTCGACGAAGTTTTGGCTGATGCCTACCACGCGGCCGCCAATCTCACTGCTCAGGACCACCTCGCGCGAGGCCTCTACGGTGCCCTGGGTGCGCACCGACAGGCGCGTGAGCTCGGGCCGCGCGAACACATAGGACACCAGGGGTGGCTCGACAACCGGTATAGGCGTTGATGCAGGCTGCGGCTTACCGACAAACAGGCCCCAGGCTGCGAGACCGCCCAGGCCCAGCACCATGGCTGCGGCGCTCCAGCGCTTGAATCCGCCCTTTGTCATCGCTGTCTCCGCCTGGCAACTGATGGTCGAGGTTCTTCCGAAGACAGCATCATACGTCGGTCCGCGGGATCACTGTATCTCTACGCAAAGATACCTGCCTCGGATCTGACCTGCAAAGTGGCGCTTCGGATCCCGGATCAGTGCTTCGAATCAGGCCCCGTCCGGGCGAAAGAGGCCGCGATGGCTTGCGCAGAGCCCACCGTCTGTACTAAGTTTCCGGCCTGAATAAATCACGACATCAAACTAAATTATCAGAGGTAGGTGGCTGTGACGAACGGCAGAACCTTTTTCTCCATCCTCGCCGGCGTGAGCTTTTCGGTCTCTCTCGCGGGCCTCGCCGCGACCGATGAAGCGGGTCTCGCGCAGCGGATTCACAATTTTGAAAACGGCCTGCGACCCGCTCTGCATCAGCGCGGCACGGCCCCGCTTCGCTGGAACCTGGCGGAGCGTATGGTTCACCACGGCGTCCCCGGCGTGTCCCTGGCGATCATCGAGCGCGGCGAGATTGTCTACGCCGGCGGGTATGGCGTTGCCCGGGCCGGTACTGATTCGGCCGTGGATAGGGACACCGTGTTTTCCGTGGGCTCCGTCAGTAAAGTCGGCGCGGCCCTCACCGCCCACGCTCTTGTCCGGGACGGCGTCCTTGATCTGGATACCGATATCAATCGTTATCTCAAGCGTTGGAAGCTTGAGCCGAATGCCACGGCCGCGGGCAGGGTGGTCACGCTGCGCGGGCTGATGTCGCATACCGCGGGTCTGAACGTGCACGGGTTCGACGATTTTCTCCCCGACGAGGCGCTGCCTGGTGTCGTCGATATCCTGTCAGGTCGCGGCGCGGCCAAAAGTCGCCCGGTGGGCTTCATTCACGAACCTGGCTCTGTGTCGGATTACTCCGGCGGCGGCACCACGGTAACGGGGCTGGCCATCGCTGACGTGACGGGGATGGATTTTCAGGAGGCTGCCCGGAAACACCTCTTCGAACCCCTCGCCATGCGCCGCTCCACCTACGAACAGCCCCTGCCCGCAAGCCACGGCAATATTGCCCATGCTCACGACGACAAAGGTATGCCCAACGCCGAGCCACGGGGCTGGCACAGCTTCCCGGAGACAGCGGCTTCCGGGCTCTGGACCACGCCGTCGGATACGGCAGCGATGCTGATCACGCTGCGGGACAGCTACTTTGGCAAGCCCGGGTCCTTCTTGTCGCGCGCCCACGCCCAGGACGTACTCACGGAGGTCGGGCCCGGGCGCGTGGGACTGGGCCCCTTTCTGCGCGGCAGCGGCACGACGCGGCGCTTCGGCCATGAGGGATCCAACGAATCCTATAAGGCGCTGGCCCAGCTCTACCTGGACAGCGGCAAGGGCGCGGTGATATTCACCAATGGCGCCCGGGGTGCCGACCTCTACCGAGAGATGCTGCGCTCCATCGCGGACGCCTTCGACTGGCCGGAAAGTGAGGTAACGCTGGTCGATCCCGGGGTCGTTCAACCAGCGTTGCTCGACACCTTCCAGGGGGACTATGCCGTGGAGCCGGTCGATCCCCGGGATAAGCGAACGACCTTCGGCGAGATGCAGGTCTTCTCTATCGTCTCGCATGACGAGGGCATCGCCATGGCGCTGACGGTCCCCCTCGATGGCGGGGGATTCAAAGACGTCGAGTATCCGCTGCATGCGATTGCTCGGAACGAATTCGTAGATGCCGAGGGCCAGCGACGCTTTGAGTTCGTTCTGGGCACCTACGGAAACCTGGAGGGCGTAATTCTGCGCCATGAGGGTTACGCCGCTTTCTATCGTCCCCAGGGGGAACGGGATCGTGACTGATAATCGTCGGCTACAGCGGCCTGCCGCGCGGGCAGATGCGTTTGGCGGTGTACTGCGCGAAGTTCTCGGCGATCTCGCAGACCCGGCGGTGCTCCTCGGAAGGCAGCTGTCCTGCTTTCTGCTGTCCTGGTTTCTGCTGACCAGCGCCCTCGGCGCCTCTGTGCACGCTACGGAAAGGGCACGGGATCTCGGAGTCCCCTTTGCGGGCGAGACCGGCCGACACAACGCGATCACCGACGTGGCCGGTGTCGAAGTCGGCCATACCACGATAATTGAAGGCAGCGGTGAACTCCGCCGGGGCGAGGGTCCGATACGCACCGGCGTGACGGCCATTCATCCTCGCGGGAAAAACTCCACCAGCCCGGTATTCGGCGGGTGGTTTACGTTGAATGCCTCCGGTGAGATGACCGGAACCACCTGGCTCGATGAGCGCGGACTGATCGATGGTCCGATCCTGATCACCAACACCCATTCCGTGGGTGTTGCTCGCGATGCCGCCGTAGCGTGGATGGTGGACCGCGGCTGGCCGGCGGACTGGCATGCCCCGATCGCGGCCGAAACCTACGACGGCGTGCTCAACGACATCAACGGCTTTCACGTCACCCGCGACCACGCCCTGGCCGCGATGCAGAGCGCATCGGGCGGTCCGGTTCTCGAAGGCGCTGTCGGCGGCGGTACGGGAATGATATGTAACCGGTTCAAGGGCGGCATCGGGACGTCATCAAGGGTGGTGAGCTACGAGAGTCTAAGCTACACCGTCGGCGTGCTTGTCCAGTGCAACTACGGGGCCCGCGACCACCTGAAGCAGATCGCCGGCGTGTCCGTCACGGAGCTTCACGAGGTTCTTCTGCCCTGCGTGCGCGCCGACCTTGCGAGCGGTGTCTGGCCGAGCTGCGATGAGCGGGCGGCCGCAGAGCTTGCATCCGGGTCTCGCGACGGCTCCATCATTGTCGTAGTGGCGACCGATGCCCCGCTGCTCCCTCACCAGTTGAAGCGCATCGCGAAACGACCCTCCCTTGCGATCGGCCGCCTCGGTGCCATCAGCGGCGATGGATCCGGAGATATCTTTGTGGCGTTTTCCACGGCTGCGAAAGATGTGCTGGACGAAAACTCCCTGTCCCGGGGCTTGAGCATGTTCCCAAACAACCACCTTTCCCTGGTGTTCGAAGCCACGGTCGAGGCCACGGAAGAGGCTATTGTCAACGCCATGGTAGCCGCCGATACCATGGAAGGCGCCAACGGCTACACGGTCTTCGGTCTACCCGAAGAGCGCCTGCGCGCAATTATGGAACGCGCCCGCAAACAAGACTGATCGCGACAAAACCAGAAGATCGAGCGGCAGCCCCGGCCCGCCGCGATCGAGGCCATCCCGGCAAAGCCTGACGGCGAGGCGCCCACCCGCGCCGGCTGATGTTATCGGGCCTCGGCGGGAGAGATCGGAGGAAAGCCCGCGGGGGCGCGACGATGCAGGGTCGCCTGCTCATAGGCGTAGGCAAAGGCAATCAAACGCGGTTCCGAATACGCTCTGCCAACAAAGCTCATGCCAGCAGGCAGACCATCGTTGACATAGCCGATAGGCACAGTGACCGCCGGAAAGCCGGTCTGGGGAGCCAGTACCTGGCTGTTGTCCCCCGCCGGAGAGTCCATATCGCCGATCCGGCGCGGGGCGTAGCCCCAGGTCGGATAGACGATGGCGTCAACGCCGGCCTCATCCATGGCCGCAAGCACCGCGTCGCGAAACTTGATATTGCGCGGATCGCTGAAGACATCCCCGCAGGGCGGACGGCGCTCAGACGGGGCCCGATCCTGCTTGAGTGCGGAGACGAGGCGCTCTTCAACGTAGGGCGAGTAGAGTCCGGAGTCGAAGATCGCCTGCAGCGTCGCGTAGGGGGCGTTGTCTCCGAGCGTGGCCAGGTAGCTGTTCACATCATGGCGAAAACGATTACAGCTGAAGTTCTTCGTGAGCCAGCGAAAACGCGGGATGTCGAAGGGGTCGACGATACTTGCGCCCGCGGCGGCGAGATCGCCGAGGGCCTGCTCGGTGAGCTTCAGGATCTCGGGATCGACGGCACCGTCTCGCAGGTAGTGCCGGAACACCCCCAGGCGTGCTCCCTTGAGGCCCTCTTCATCGAGATACTGCCGGTAGTCCTGGTGCGTGTTGCCCCGGGAGCGCTCGGTAATTGAGTCGGCGGGATCGTGGCCTACGATCGCTTCAAAGATGCGGACCGCATCCTCAACGGTTCTCGCCATGGGCCCACCGATATCGTTTCGCAGCGACAGCGGCACGATACCGTCGCGACTCGTTGCTCCCATGGTGGAGCGGATACCCACCAGGGCATTGTGAGACGAAGGCCCGCGTATGGAATTGCCCGTATCGGTGCCCAGACCTGCCACCCCGAGGTTGGCGGCAACCGCCGCCGCCGTCCCGCCGCTGGACCCCGCTGGAACGCGTTCGAGATCGTAAGGATTGCGCGTGACGCCCGAAATCGAACTGACCGTCACGTAGGGGCTGAAAGCCCACTCCGCCATATTGGACTTTGCCAGCACGATAGCGCCCGCCTCCCGCAGTTGCCGGATCTGAAAAGCGTCGTCCGGCGGTAGCGAGCCTTTCATGGCCAGGGAGCCGGCGGTGGTGGGCAAGCCGGCTACGTCGTAGTTGTCCTTGATGATCAGGGGAATGCCGTGGAGCGGCCGCAGCACTCCCGTGCGGCGGTACTCTTCATCCAGTTCCCCGGCGCGCGCCCGGGCCTGTTGATTCAAAACGACAAGCGCATTTAGACGCGTCGCCTGGTCATAGAACTCGATACGCGTCAGATAACGCTCCACGAGTGCCGCAAAGCTGAGTTTCCCGGCACGTACCGCCGCGTGAACTTGGGCGATCGTTGTCTCTTCGAGTACGAAGGCGCCCTCGCCCGTGGGGGCGCCATGCGGCTGCGCGGACGCCCACGGCGACATGAGAATAATGATGAGACCCAGAACCCGGCGCCACGGGCCCGCCGGCCCACGGAGCGAGACAGGTCGTGCCGGTGCACCAGGTCCGAAAATTGAGCGCCGCGGCTTTGGGTTTTTCATGAAAGGGATCCGAACTCCGCTGATCTATGTAATACTACGTAAAGATATCTGCGAGGTAAAACGACGGTCGTAGATTTCCCGAAAACGAGTCTACCGCGCCCGGGAGCTCAGCCCATGTCCACCATGCACCCGCCCTCATTCTCAGACGTCCAGGACGCCGCCAGCCGGCTGCACAAGGTAGCCGTCCACACGCCGTTGCTGAGCAACCGTTTTCTCAACGAGCACACCGGCCGCCGGGTGTTCCTCAAACCGGAAATGCTGCAGGTGGCGGGGAGCTTCAAGTTCCGCGGCGCCTACAACCGAATCAGCCGGCTCGATGCCCAACAGCGCGGTGCCGGTGTCATCGCCTGGTCCTCGGGCAATCATGCCCAGGGCGTCGCGGCGGCCGCCGGCCTGTGTGGCGTTCGCGCCAGGATCGTGATGCCCAAGGACGCACCGGCGATCAAGCTGGCCAACACGCGGGCCCTTGGTGCCGAAGTCGTCACCTACGACCGCTACCGGGAATCTCGAGAGGCCATCGCCTACGAACTGGCCGAACGTGACGGCGGTGTCATCGTTCCCTCCTTCGACGATCCGTACATTATCGCCGGTCAGGGAACGATGGGGCTGGAGATGTTTGAGGACATGGCGGGCCGGGACGAACAGCTCGACGCGCTGCTGGTGTGCTGCGGCGGCGGCGGGCTGATTGCCGGTTGCGCGCTGGCGGCGGAAGTGCTGAGTCCGAACACCCGGGTCTACGCCGTTGAGCCCGAGAATTTCGACGATCATGCGCGCTCGCTGCAGACGGGAAATAGAGAGATGGCCGATGCTTCCCAGAAGTCCATCTGTGACGCTTTGCTGGCCCCGAGACCCGGCGAGCTGACCTTTGCGATCAATAAATCGAGACTCGCAGGCGGACTTGTGGTGACCGAGGACGAGGTCCGGGAAGCCATGCGCTATGCATTCCGAGTGCTGAAGCTCGTCGTGGAACCGGGCGGTGCCGTAGCGCTCGCGGCGCTCCTCCATGGAAAGCTTGATGCCGGCTACGAGCGCGTCGGTGTCGTTCTCAGCGGCGGAAATGTCGATCCCCAGCTTTACGCCGGGATTATGCAAAGCGACTGAACCCCACAAACTTGCGACCGCTGGCGAAAGCAACCTGCACAGGAAGATACCCATCGTGAGACATCCCATCACGGCCGCGACGCTTGCCCTGGCTCTGTGCTTGCTCGCCAGTGCGCCAGCCCATTCCCAAAGCGGCGACTCGACCGCAGGCACTCCGGCACCCAATCTCGCGTCTGCGCCAGCCGAGCGGTCCGCTCCACGGCGCGCATCGTCCCTGAATCCCCAGGCGCTGGAAGCGTTTGTAGATGGCATCGCCGTGGCAACGATGGAGGATCACCGGATCACCGGCGCCGTGGTTGCCATCGTATCGTCCAAGCAAACGCTGCTGCTGAAAGGCTACGGTACCGCCGACGCATCCACGGGCGAACCCGTGGATCCGGAGAAGCACCTCTTTCGAATCGCGTCGATCACCAAGACGTTTACCGCTACGGCGATCATGCAGCTCCTTGAGCGGGGCTTGATCGATCTGGATAGCAACGTCCGCCAATACCTCGACGGTGTCGACATCGACGATCATCTCGGGACGATCTCGATCAAGGATCTGCTTACCCATTCGGCGGGCTTTGAAGATCGTTTTCTGGGCTACTACGGACCGCCGCCGTCCTCGGAGGAGGCGGGCATCGAGGCCCAACTCGCTGCGATTGAGGCTCGGCAGGTGCGAGAGCCGGGAACGGTGACTTCCTACTCCAACTACAGCTTCACACTGCTCGGCGAGGTGATTGCTCGCGTATCCGGCCAGTCCTACGCGGACTACATTCGCAACGAGATATTGCTGCCGCTGGGCATGGTGAACTCGGACGTACGCATAAAGACGACGGACGGCATCAGTGAGGAGGCCTGGCTCGCCGATCTCCAGCGCCGGGAAGCCCGGTCGCATCACTGGCGCGCGGGTTGGCATGAAGTCCTCGAATACCCGGCCTCTCGAGACTCGGTGCACGCCGAGGGCAGCATGTCCGCCACCGGCTGGGACATGGCGCGCTACCTGAAAATGCACCTCAACCGGGGCAGCTACGAGAACGTCCGGATCCTGGAGGCGGACACCTGGGAGCGCATGAGCGAACCGCTGTTTGCCAACGGTCCTTTTACCCAGGCCAATGCCCATGGTTTCTGGACCCGGGACTACGCCGGCTACCGCGCGTTGGAGCACGGCGGCTCCATCAACGAATTCAAGTCCATGCTGACGATCATTCCGGAGCTGGGTCTGGGTTTCTTTGTTTCCACGAACACGGACAGCGGCAGCAAGCTGCGATCTCTGGCCCGGCGAGTGGTCGAGCATTTCTATCCGGGCACAACGGCTCCCCGGCCCTCCCCGCCGGCGGACTTCGCCGAGCGGGCTGCGACCTACACCGGTACCTACGTGGGCACGCGTCGCAACAACACGCGCTTCGACCGGGTCTTCTCGGCTTTGCTGGATAGCGTTACCGTTAAAAACACACAGGACGGCTATCTGGTGATCAGCCGGGGCGACTCGAGTCGGCGCTACGTGGAGGTCGAGCCTGAGGTCTTTGCCTCTCTCGAGGATGGAGGTCGTATTACCTTTGAGCGTAACGATGCGGGAGACGTGCGCTGGATGGTGCCCGAGAGCGGCTCGCAGGCCTTCGAGCCGATCGCATTCTTTGAACGACCGGTCACGCTGGTGGCCCCCCTGGGTTTGACCCTGCTGCTCTCGCTCGTGATCCTGTTCTGGGCATTGTTCCGTCGTCGGCGCCCGGCCGCGGAAATAGGCCTTGGAAAACAACGTGTGCCGGTCGCGCTCCTGAATCTAACCGCCGTCGGCTGGTTATCGGTCCCAGCGGTGTTCGCGGTGGCAATCCGGGGCTATCTGGAGTCGCCGGTGACACTAATCTCACCCTACCCTTCGCCAGCGTTTGTTGTCCTGGCCATCCTGCTGTGGGCGGTCGCGGCGCTGACCGCTGCCTGCGTGGTGATGACCCCCTGGGCCTTGACGTCCTCGGGGGACGGGCGACGAGGTACCACCTGGGCACACTGCGTCGCCGCGCTATGCTTTGGCCTGACCGTAATATCGCTCTATCAGTGGAACGTTTTCCGGATACTCGAGAGCTGAGTGCGTACGGCGCTTCCGATGGTCTGACGCCGGCAACCGCGGGCCACGGCCTGTCGAAGCGCGGTAGGTTCGGCGATTGTCACCATCAGTCGAGTCCCACGCGGAGCGCGTCGTAGGCGATGAAAATAGCCAGCAGCCCCGTCAGGCCAAGCGCGCCGGCGCCGCGGCTCAGAGCGAGAATCCGATGCACTTTCCCGGATCCGCGAGCATCTCTCACTACGCGCAGAACGGCGTAGATCGACAGTCCCAGCGTGAGCCAGGCCAACGCGTACTGCATCGCGTAGCGCGGGGTCTCCAGGCGCGGATGATCGCCTGCCAAAAGCCAGAGGATCGGCGTCGCAATAACGAGAAGGGCCGCGAACCCGGCCAGGGCCAGGACACTATCGGTTTTGCGGCTGCTCCCGCGCCGGGGCCACAGCGCGGCGGCCGCGGGCAGCAGAGCAAGCAGCAGGGTGGCAGCGGTGAGCGGCCTAAGGAAAAGGCCGGGATGCCAGGCCGGATAGCGCGTGTAGCTGCTCGATCCGCTCGTCCAGGCCGTATTCCGGTCCTCGGAAAAACTGATAATGCCGCCGTAGCCAGTCTTCGTAGGCCGCTCAAAGGCGCGGGGCCCGATGCGACGCAGCGGGGTTCCGGACCACGCCAGCTTACCGTCCGTGACGGTTACGCGCTCGGCGGCGTCAAATAAGCTGCGCAGGAAATACTCCGCGCCCGAATAGGGGCGGCGATTGCTGCGGTACACGCCCGTGAACGCGTCCAGCGGCAGCGCATCAGCAGGAGCAGCGTAGTCCGGCCAGGCTGGCGCGCCGCGGAATCGGCGTACGAAGTCGAAAGCGCCATCCCAGGTCGAGAATTCCGAACTGTCGAAAAGAGACTGGGGACTGCGCATGGTCGCGAAGAACAGGCCAACGTCCTCGTGCGGGAAGAGAAGCATACGGGCCGCGAACCCCTCCGTTGCGCCGCTGTGCCCGATGATCCGCGGCTCCCAGGGCGCATCTCGTTCCCGGGTTGGCTCATAGATCCAGAAGCCCAGCCCGATTGCACCGCCTCGCGGATCTCCCGCCGAGGCCTGTAGGCGCCAGGCCTGCTTCCAGCTTTCGGGGCTCAGAAGCTTGTCTGATTGAGCGAGCACAGCGCGCATGAATTTGCCCATGTCCTCGGCGGAGTAAAAGAAACCACCGGAACCCAGATAGTACGGTGCCTTGTACAACAGGGGCCGACGCGCGGGCTTCCCCGCCTTGTCGAGCTCATGCTCGACCGCCACCGCGGTGGGAAGCTTCCCGGGAAACTCGACCCCGGCGTGCTCGAAACCCAGGGGCTCGAAAATATGCTCGCTGACATAGTCGCCGTAGGTCTGTGCGCTGACGTCCTCGATAATTATGCCGGCGGTGGCGACACCGTGGTTCGAGTAGGACGTCGTGATGCCGGGTTGCCGCACCTGGCGATGAGCGCGGCGGCGCATGTATTCGACGGTCGCCCGCTCCTCGAGCGGGTTGGGGGTCAGGGTGTCGCGAAAGCGCTCCTCGAAACCGTCGGTATGCGAGAGCAGATGGCGGATCGTCGTACGACCCTGCGAGGTGTCAACGTGCGCCCGTTTGAGGTGCTGATTGATGTCGTCGTCCAGCGTCAGGAGACCGCGCTCGGCAAGTTGCAGCACGGCGATCGCGGTAAAGAGCTTGCTGACCGAGCCGCTGCGGAACGGTGTCTGAGCCGTGGCCTGCCTGCCAGTGCTGGCGTCCGCAATTCCGTAGCCCTTGAGCAGCAGTACCTCGTTACCGCGCACCACACTGATGCTGGCGGCATCGATCTCACCCGCGTCGATCGCGGCGCCGAGGATCGAATCCGCCCAGTCCTCAACGGCGTTCTTGCCCAGGCGAGCTCCCCATGCTTCGCTGCTTACTTTCTTCGTTGCGTCTTCCGGCTCAAGCAGCGGCGCCGGCGTCACCCTTTCGCGTTCTGCCGCGGCGACAGCGACCGATGGCTGTTGCGCCAGCAGAAGAAGCAGTCCACTAAGAATCGGTAAACGCTTGCTTTGGGTCTTTCGGCGTTGCGGAAACACGGTCATTCAGACCTGCCGTCGTTCCCCGGCAGCGGCCGCCGGCATTTCGTCCCAAGGCATGAATCTGGCACTAAAAGAAATACTGGCCACGAATGCCAAAGCGCCGACCCTCGTTTATGGCGGACCGCAGTCCCAGGGGATAGATCCCGCCGGTGGAGCCCTGCAGGTAGTACTCGTCGGCAAGATTCTCGGCGAATACGGTGACCGAGTAGTCGGCGGTGGTAAATCCGGCGCGCAGATTGATCAGTTCGTAGGAGTCCAGGACCACGGCATCGAACTCCTCTCCTCCCGGAGTCGCGAACTGCTCATCAACAAACTGATACTCACCGCGCAGGAAGAGCTCGGCCCCGGAGCCAAGCGGCTGCGTGTACTGGAGCTGCGTGTTCACGGTCCATTCCGGTGCCAGGGGAATTGTGGTCCCACTGAGATCGACAGGTTCAGTGAGGTTGGGCACAAAGCCGCCCTCGAACTTGTCGTACTCCGCTGAGGTATAGCCGAGGCCGAACTCCCAGATCAGGCGCTCCGTAATCAAGTACCGTGACTCCACCTCAAAACCCTGGAACGTGGCTTCGCTGGCATTGCCGAGGAAACTCAGCAGGAGATCCGGGTCAAACACGTTGGTCTGGACGTCATCCCACTTCATCACGTACGCCGCGGCCCGAAGGTCCAGGGCTCCGTCCATAAGCAGGCCCTTGAAGCCAAGCTCGAAGTTCCAGAGGTCTTCCGAGTCGTAGCCTTCGGGAACCAGAGGGTTGTTGTTGAGGCCGCCGGGGCGGTAGGCATTAGCGGCCTTGGCATAAACGTTGACGTTATCGGTCACTGAATAGGCGGCCGTGAAAGTCGGTGCGAAGTTGGTGAACTCCACCGTCTGCTTGGGGCGCTCCGCCCCCGGACCGTTGATAACTGAATCGCCGACGGTGCCGAAGCTCGAAAAGCTATCGTCGCTGTAGCGTGCACCGGCACTCAGCGTGAGGCGCTGGTCGAAAAAGGCGTAGCTGATGTCACCGAACACAGCGCGACTCTCAACCATGTCGTTATCGATAAAGGGATCGAAGGCGCCCTGTACACCGGCAAAATCACCCAGGAACAACGATCCGATCTGGAGGAAGTCCGTTTCCCTCTGCACTTCCTCATCTTCCGCGTACAGAACGCCGACCACCCACTGCAGGGGCCCCGCATCATTGGATTGCAGGCGAAGCTCCAGAGAGTAGGACTCGACCTCCTCTTGCCCAAACAGATCGTAATCGACGATCAGCGTCGCCGGTGCACCGAAGGGCGTCAGGAACTCCGTCTCGTTCAGGCCGAAATCGCCCTCCAGATCGTTGATGACACTTTCACCGCTCATGTAGCCCGCGACGCCGACCAGGCTGAAGCCGCCGAAGTCATGCTCACCGCGAACGGTTATGTACTGCGCCTCGTTGCTTGATGCGGACGGCTCATCGACGTTGAAGGTGTGCGCACCACCAGCGGGATAGATGGGAGTGCCCTGTAACTGCGCGAGCGTTTCGAGGGAATCGACTGCCCCGAAGGTGAGCGGCGCGATAAAATCCGCAACCCCGGCGATCGGAATACCGACGGGCACGGTATTGGCGATACTGTCTTCGGCATCCACATAGGCACCGGCGATATCGATCGTTGTGTTATCCCCAGGAGTCCAGCGCAGGGCAAGGCGTACACCGCTCTCTTCGAAGTCATTGGTGACATCAATGGGACCGAGGTTGTTCATGAAGCCGCCGAACTCTTCGTAGTAGCCAAGAAGGCGAAAACTCAGCGTGTCTTCGATCAGCGGCCCGCTCACAGCACCCCGGACCTGGTAGCGCTCATTCGATCCGACACGCGCCGAGATATCACCTTCAAACTCCTGCGACGGCTTGTTGGTCGTGATGTTTATGGCTCCGGCCATGATACTGCGCCCAAAGTACACGCCCTGCGGGCCACGGAGCACTTCTATCTGCGCCGCGTCCTGGAGAGACGGGTTATTGAAGGCAGAGATCGATGTTGGCGAAACATTGAACTCGTCCAGAAACACACCGTAGGTATTGGCCACTCCTTCCTGCACCGACAGGCCCCGGATGCTGATATCCCAGGAACGTCGGCCCCCGCCGCTGGTGACCGTAACGTTCGGAACGAACTGTAGGTAGTCGTTGATTTCCTGGGTGCCCAGCTGCTGTAGCTGGGTCTCGGAAATCGCCGTGAGACTGACCGGCGCCTCGTAGATCGTCTGGTCGCGCTTCAGTGCGCGCACGATCACTTCTTCCATAACGTCGTCGTCACCCGATGTTTGCGCAACGCCTGTGCCGGACGAGATCGCCGCGGCGACGGCCAGAGACAGCGACGAATTTGTCAGTCGTAGCACGGGGTACTTTCTCGTCGACATCACAAGTCCTCATAATGCAAATTGGATCCCATGACCTCAATCCTGCGCTGCAAAAAACTATCTTGTCAACAAGATTCTTTTCTCGAAGCCTTTTCCTTTCGAAAAAATCCAGCGCTCACTGCGTGAATGAGATTCGCTTCGTTTTGCAGGCCTGGTGATCGTTGACTGTCCCTAGGGAAATCGCTCCAGGGTCCCTGAGGGCTTACATGATCGGGGGCGGCGATCGGAGAGATTGGTATTTTTCGCTGAATTCATGCACCGAATTAGCCCTCAGGATCCAAATTCCGTCCTGTCGCAACTCGGCATCCTTCGAGCACTGCGCGGATCCACACGTTACCCCCGTATCTAGAGTCTCACTCAAATCTACTTATTATCTCTATATAATAGTATTACATCGTGATATCCATGCGGCGATGGACGCACGATTTCAGAACTCACGAATTTTCAGAAGGATTAGTGTTTTGTCATAATTGGATCCAATTATGACCATAGCGGAGTCAAGAACGCGATCCGTCAAAGCACGCGGGCGAGGGCCCGCCAGGCGCTGGATCTCTGACAAAGACGAGGGATTGATTGTTGAAGAGGAAATCGGAGATGGAAAAAAGCACCGCCGCGGAGAGCCGTGAGGTCTCGGCAACAGAACACGCGACCCGGGAACTGCGTCGCGCCATCCTCGATGGAGACATGCCTCCGGGCGCGCCCCTTCGGCAGGAAGCTATCGCACGCGAGCTATCCCTGAGTCGCATGCCGGTCCGTGATGCGTTGCGCGTTCTTGAAGCCGAGGGACTGGTGAGTTTCCGTAAGAACCGCGGGTTCTCCGTGGTGGGTGTGGCCGGTACCCAGGTTCTGGAGACCGCGCACATCCGCTACCAGCTGGAGTCCCTGGCCCTGGAGCACGCGATCCCCAGACATACCGATGAGACACTGGAGAACTGCAGTAGCGCGCTTGCTTCAATGCAGCAGGCCCGGCTCCTGGATTGGAGTGCCTATCTTGCTTTTCACCTGGCGCTGTACGATTGCTGCTCCATGCCGCGGCTACTGACATTGATCACCAGCAATCTGCAGGTTTCGCGCAGCCACACGCTCGCAGAGCAACACCTGTTGCCGCTGGCGGGCCAGCGAGGCATGGGAGAGTGCCCCCGTTTGCTCGCCGCGGTCCGCGATCGCGCGGTCAAGGTCGCACAGTCCGTCCTGTATCTGCATCTTATCGAACCGGCGAGGGAACTCGCTCGACAGCTGGATCGACGCTGAATGCCGAATTCGCGCGTTTTATCTGGCATCAGGGCTCCCTTCGGCGACCTCCCCAGCCACATCGAGGGGAGCGGACGCAGCTTCCTCGAGGGTCAACTCATAAGCGTCGGCGATCAGGCGCTTGTACACATCCGAACCCCCTTCTCCGTCGGTTCGCCCGAAGCGCACGATCACCATGTCTTTGGAGGGAATGATATGGACCTTTTGTCCCTGAAATCCGCTGAAGCTGATGGTGTCATCGGGTAGCCCGGGGGCGAGTTGACGCTCCTCGCCGAAGTCCAGGCTGCGATTCAGCCACATGCTTGAGCGGTACCAGCCCCGGGACTGGGGCAGGGGTACTGCCAGTTCCCCGAGGAATTCGGCGGGTAAGAGCTGTTCACCGCGATAAATGCCCCCATCGAGCACCAGCTGACCCAGACGGGCCCAGTCGAGCGTGGTCATGTGGACGGCAGACCCCGCCCAGAAGGACCCGGCGTTATCGATCTGTAGCTCCACCGGATCCGCAGCAATGTGTCGGAAAAGTGCCTCATCGGCGAAGCGATGGACCGAGTAGCCGCGCTCGGCGAGCTTGAAACCGAGTGTACGGCCGGAGAGATTGGCGTCCGCGGTAGAGTAGTACCAACGATCTCCCGGCGTATGGACAAGCTTGAGGTTCGCGGCGAAGTGCCCGAGATCGCCGGACAAAATCATGTCGAAAAACTGGCTGAAGAGGTCCATCTCGTAGTTTTCATCGAAGTCCAGGCCGCTGACCATATCCAGCAAGTGCCGGTTGCTGATCGCTTGTCGCGGGTCCGCCGCATCCCATTCCGGCGCGGCAACGGGACCATCGAGGTCCAGCAGACCGCGCATGTCCGCGGCAGCCCAGAGCAGTGCGTTCACCGACTTCGCCATGGACTGACTTGAGAAGCGCGTTGCGGGGCCAAAGGGTGGTGCATAGTGCTCGGCGATGATCTCCCCGCCATGAAGAACGACAAACGCCCGATGATTCACGCCGTTGCTGGTCTCATCGCCGTACTGTTCAAACTCGTCCCGGATAAAGGCATTCAAGCGTGGAAAAGCGGTTTCCGCGCGCGCTAGCGGCATCCCCTCGCCCAGCTCTGCCCGGTGTTTCGCGAGCTTGTCACCGGGTGAGTCTGCGCTGACGCAGCCGTAGCCCGGGTGGTACACCGCCGTCGTTACCGGGATGCCGAGAAGGCGGCCGGAAACGCTCCGATCGGCGCTGTCGGGCCGGAGGCTGACGTAGGGGTCAAGATCTCCCAGTACGCTCAGATCTCGCTCCACGAGCGTGTCCCAGGGCTCGTAGCCACCAAAAGTCTGGTTGCAGCTCACCGCGGCGAGGATCCGGGTCACGCCAAGCACCCGGGGAAGCAAGGTCGTGGCAGCAACGACCAGCGCGAGGGCGAACAGAGCCACCAGGGGAAGGAGAGTGTTTTTGAGTCGCATGGGCACACGCCTGCTTTGAGTGTTCGCAGGGCGGCCAGTTTGGATGCAATTTGCCTCGATGTCGAGATAGTTTCACAAAAACAGACGCCAAAGGGAACCATCGTCTGCGCCGACGCCGTGCCTGTGTCTGTGCATGACAAGCAGCCCCGTCCCGGACTTCGGATAAGAGCCAACAGACGAATCCTTGCTCGGCTATTGTTTGTCGAGCACCCGCCCCGGTGGCGCTAGCCCGGACACGGTTGCCCGCAGGCAGGAAAGGGGATTACCCTGTATATCTCCAGGTAAAGGTAAATACTATCCACTTCGGACACTGGGACCAGGGGCGATGATTGCCGATTCCATGACTCTCGCCGTCGCCCTTGTCGGTATCGCGGCCGGGGTGTATGCGGCTTCGAGCCTGAGCAGCCTCGGGTGGCTGTTCCGATATTTTCCGCCGGTGGTGTGGATGTATTTTGTTCCCATGCTGCTGTCGACCGCCGGCGTTTTGCCAGCGGAGCATCCGCTTTATGCGTCGCTCGCCAGGTACGCCCTGCCCATGGCCCTGATACTGCTCACCGTCAGTACCGATCTGCGTGCCGTGGCATCCGTTGGCGTGTCTGCCCTGCTGTCCCTGGCTATCGGCGCGTTGGGAGTGGGTGCCGGCTGTGTGCTGGCTTACCTGCTCTTTTCTCCGTGGCTTGGGGACGACGCCTGGCAGGCCTTTGCCATGCTGAGCGCTACCTGGATCGGAGGCTCTGCCAACATGGTGGCCATGCAGCAAAGTCTTGGCGTGCCCGCATCCTATATCGGACCGATCGTCGTGGTGGACACGGTCATCGCCTACTCCTGGCTGGGGCTGCTGATCGCCGTTGCGGCGCAGCAGCCATTCCTTAATCGCTTTCTCAACGCGGATATGAGCCGCCTGGATTCGGTGGAGGCCCAGCTCAGGGAAAGCAGCGCCCACGCGAAGCCCGCGACCGTTAACTCGATCTGCATGATCCTTGGCTTTTCCCTGGTAGGCTCCTTCCTGGCCCGGGTTTTCGCGGAGAATCTCCCGGAGCTGGGATCGCCCAGAATCATCACCGCCACCACCTGGACCATCCTGATCACGGTCAGCCTCGGGCTACTGCTGTCTGGCAGCCGTTTGGGGCAGCTCGCCCGGCAGCACCGGGCCTCCGAGTATGCTTACGCTGCGCTGTTCCTCCTCCTGGTTTCCGTCGGAGCGCAGGCTGATCTGCGAGCCGTGGGTGAGGCGCCGGTTTTTCTTTTCGCCGGAGCCCTGGTTTTGCTGGTGCACGTCGCCTGCCTTCTCCTTGCCTGTCGTCTCCTTCGCCTTCCTGCGTTTTTTGTTGCCGTGGGAAGCATGGCGAACGTCGGAGGAGCCGTTTCCGGGCCCATCGCCGCATCCGCCTATCGCCCGGCCCTCGCCCCCGTGGGCGCCCTGCTCGGTGTTGCCGGGTACATCCTGGGTATCTACCTCCCACTGGGAATCGCGTTTGTGCTGTCGGTCTTTGCGAGCTGAGCCGGTGAGGCGCATCGCGAGAATTGCCCTCCTCGGCATCAGCGTTGAGTCCAACCGCTTCGCACCAGCCGCGACGCTCCAGCACTTTCGGGACTATGCCTACCTGGAAGGCGAAGAGATTCTCAGCTCCAACGTGATCGACTACTGGTTGGGTAACCGCGGAGGCCGGGGATTTCTCCCGGCAATGAGCAGGCTCCGGGACTGGTGCCCCGTACCGATACTGATCGCCGATGGGCAGGCCGCTGGAGCCGTGCAGCACGACGATTACGAACGAATCAAGGCTCGCATGCTTGAGCGTCTGCGCGATGCGATGCCTGTCGATGCGGTCTACGTCATTGCGCACGGTGCCGGGAGGACCACGCGCCTGGATGATTTGGACGGCGACTACCTGAGGGCAGTTCGGGAAGTTGTGGGCAATGACGTTCCCGTGGTTGCCACGCTGGACCTGCACGCGAATCTCACGCCGGAGATGATCTCTTCCTGCGACGCGCTCATCGCGCAGCGCACCAACCCTCACGTGGATTCGCAGGATCGAGCGGAAGACGCCGCCGCCCAGCTTCACCGTATGCTCACCGGGTGGCGTCCCGTCCAGGCGGCTTCCCGACTCCCCCTGCTGACCCCGCAGGTATCGCAGCTTACGGACCGGGACGAACCGCTGGGTGCGATCATCGCCGGCGCCGAGGCCTTTCTTGGCCGCGGCGCTTGCGAGGGGATATCTGTAATCCCCGGGTTTTCCTTCACGGATGCACAACACAACGGGTTCTGGTTGTACGCCTTCGGCGAACAGCGCCGGGAGCTGCGGGAGGCGCTCGAGACGCTCTCTACGCAGGTATGGAGTCAGCGCCAGCGCTTCCGCCGCGCGACGCTGAGCGTCGACGAAGCCGTAGGTCTGGCGAGCACAACGAGGCCCGAAGAAGGACCGCGGATTTTCGCCGATATTGCCGACAATCCCGGCGGGGGCGCGACGGGAGACACAACCTGGCTGCTTGATGCATTCCTCAGGGCGGAACTCGATGGCGGCGTCTTCGCGCCATTCATCGACGTCCATGTCGTTCAGGCGGCGAACGAAGTCGGCGTCGGCGGAGAGTTCATCGCCCGCTTCAACGAAAACAAAGCTACGCGCTTTTCCCGCCCGCTGTCGACGCCGGCGAAAGTTCTCTGGCTCGGCGACGGCGACTATGAGAGTCGGTACGGCGTTTACGCCGGATCTCGCGTGCCCCTCGGCCCCTCCTGCGTACTCGACATTCGGGGCAACTCGGTAATCGTCATTTCCGCATGCCAGCAGCTCCTGGGCGAAGACTTTATCTCCCACTTCGGCGTTGATGTGCGCGCGGCGCGTTTTGTCGTCGGCAAGTCCCGCGGTCACTTTCGCGCCGGCTTCGCGCACCTGATCAAGGACGAGCGCATCCACGAAGTGGATTCCCTCGGGCTCACCACGGCCAGGCTGGACGCGGTGCCCTGGAAACACATCGCCCGCCCGATCGCGCCCCTCGACGCTGACCTGAACTATCGGCCCCGCGTCACCGTCTACGAGCGCCGTTCGTGTTAGGAGCCAGTAATGGTCCTGGCGCTCTCCGACGACGGCGCCATCGCGGAAGCCTACCTCGCGGCATCGGCTCCCTGGGAAGCATCTTCCGCGCTCTGGCAGCCTGCCTTTACCTCCCATGCACATTTTTCGGTGCACCCGCGCAGGCCCACTTTGAGGTCAACATCAAGCTGGTAGTTCTGCATGTCGAACATCGAAGCGACGGCGCAGAGTTACTGGCGCGCCTGCCCATGCCCTACCTCGTGGCAGACAAGCTTGGCGAGGTCGGTGTCGACGGGCTGCCGAGGGCGGCGCCGTACACGGTCAACGGCGTCGCGGTCGGGGGAATTTCCCACAGCGTTGACTGGGAAGCTCTGCGGGTGGCTCCGCTGGGCCTCGGTGAAATTTTCGAGAACGCCCTGTACCTCCGGCAGGACGCGCAGCGGCTGCGCGGAAAGGTTGTTGAAGTCGTTGTTCGGGAAGCCGCAAGGGCACCGGATTTTGAAACGCTCGCCCAGGCGCAATCTGTCTTCAAGGAACCACCACAAGCTCTGATAGCAGAGACGCCCGCCAACGCGCGGGAGCCCGGTGTACTCAACGCCGTACCTCGCAAGAGCTCGACGTCGAGCGCTTCACCACTCTTTGTGGGTGACGCGGTTGTGGACATCAAGCTTCAATACCCGACGCCCAGCGGCCTCGACGGCTATACGCTTGCCACCACCCTGGACCCGCAGCTGCCTGAGCAGGACCAGACGGTCAGCATCGTTATCGATCACGCTGTGGAGGGCACGGATTTCTACAACAGCCGTGGCCTCCTTCATGAGCCCCTGCGCGTCGAGCGCGCGTCCTTTGCTGCCCTGCGCGTCATGGTTGCCCAGGGCATCGCGCATATCCTCGAGGGCCTGGATCACGTGCTCTTTGTCCTATGTCTGACCGTGGGTGCCAGCGGACCGGGAGCGCTGCTGGGGCGGGTTACGGCCTTCACCCTGGGCCATTGCGTCACCCTTAGCCTGGGTTTCTTCGGCTACGTGCCCACAGCGTCCTGGTTCATACCGGCGGTAGAGACCGCGATTGCGGCAAGTATCGTGTTCGCGGCGATGGCCGCTTTTCGGCGTTCCAACACAACGGTCGTCGGGGAAGGGAGCATGTACGTGCTCATCGGCGGGATCGGTCTGCTGCACGGACTGGGCTTCTCTTTCGTGCTGCATAACATTCTGAGCCTTAATGCCCCGAACCTGTGGGAAAGCCTCCTGGCCTTTAACCTGGGAATAGAGATGGGGCAAATCGCTGTGGTGTTGGTGGCGCTCAGCCTGCTGCAGCTGCTTCGCGTCATCGGCGAGGATGCGGAATCCCACTCTCGCTCGCTGCTCGCGGCGGCCTGCGGCATCGTGGGCAGCTATTGGATGTTTGACCGCGCTGCGGGCGTTTTGGGCTGACTCGGGCGGCGGCAGGACGTCCCTGCAGCGCCTGCTTTCAATTTAACTTAAGATAAAGATAAACTGTGGTGCCCTGCGGCCCTGAAAGAACGAGACAAGCATGATTACGCCCCGCTGCCTGCAACGATCCGTACTCCACCACGCCAATCTGCTCTTGGCCCCGCTTTTTGGGATCATGGTCATGCTGCACTCGCTCGTGCTGTGGACGGCGCCGGCGATGGCCGCGGGAGACGATGCGCTCCAGGGTGCCTACCAGATGCTGAGCTGGCGCAATGTCGGGCCCGGGCGCGGCGGGCGCTCCATCGCGGCCATGGGCAGCTCAGCGCGGCCGAATGAGTACTACTTCGGAGCCACCGGGGGAGGCCTGTGGAAGAGCGTCGACGGTGGGGGCGACTGGGCTCCGGTTACCGATGGGAAAATCAACGCGTCCTCCGTGGGAGCCGTGGCCATCGATAAGGGAAACCCAGACACGGTATACATCGGCATGGGCGAGGGCCAGCTCCGCGGCAACGTTCTTCAGGGTGATGGCATCTACAAAACCGAGGACGGCGGCGACACCTGGAGGCACCTCGGCCTGGCCAGCACGCGCACGATCACCAGGATCCGTATTCATCCCGAGAATTCGCAGATCGTCTACGCCGCGGCCCTGGGCGATCCCTTTGCCGAGACGGAAGATCGCGGCATCTACCGGTCGAAAGACGGCGGTGAAAGCTGGGAAAAAATTCTCTACCGATCGCCGCGCAGCGGCGGCATCGACCTGTCCATGGACCCGGGCAACCCTGAGGTGCTCTATGCCACTCTGTGGCAGGTCTACCGCAAGCCCTGGAAACTTTGGTCCGGAGGTCCGGAATCGTCGATTTTCAAATCGGTGGACGGCGGCGACACCTGGATGGAAATCACCCGCAATCCCGGGCTTCCTGAAGGTGTGTTGGGCAAGATCACGATCGCCGTATCCCCGGCGAACTCCCAGCGGATTTTCGCGAACATTGAAGCAGACGCCGGCGGCCTTTATCGCTCCGATGACGGTGGCGCAACGTGGTCCCATATCAACGGCGACCGCAAACTCTGGCAGCGTAGCTTCTACTTTATGCAGCTGCGGCCTGATCCCGTGGATCAGGATACGCTGTACGTCCTGAGCTTTAAGCTCGAGAAATCGACGGACGGTGGTGAAAGTTTCGATGCCGTGCCCACCCGCCACGCGGATGCTCATGACCTGTGGATCGATCCGGAAAACCCGGCGCGGATGATCCTGGCCGACGACGGCGGCGCCAGCGTCAGCGTCAACGGGGGCAGCAGCTGGACGGAACAGGATATGCCGACAGCGCAGATCTACCGTCTTGCGCTGACCCATGAGTTTCCCTACCAGCTGTGCGGCACACAGCAGGACAACAGCTCGATCTGCGTACCCAGCCGCAGCACCGAGGTGTTCGGCGAGGCGCGGCACGTCGACACTTTCGGGGACTATCTTTCCGTGGCACCGAGCGAAAACGGCTATGTGGCTCCCCACCCCGGAAACCCCGACGTATTCTTCGTGAGCTCCACCAACCAGCTGCTTCGCATCGACCACCGAAAGCAGACCTTTGCCAACGTATCGCCCTACCCCTACGGTGTGATGGGTCAGACTGCGGCGAGCATGCGCGAGCGCTGGAACTGGATTTTCCCCGTGGTGTTTTCGCCGGCGGACGGTCAAACGCTCTACGCCGGCTCCCAGCACCTTTGGCGTAGCACCGATGAAGGTCGCTCCTGGAACAAGATCTCGCCCGATCTGACCCGGGCGGAACCGGACACGCTGGGCGAAACCGGCGGGCCGGTACGTCTGGATCAGGACGGACCCGAGGTCTACGGAACCCTCTACACCATCGCGCCCTCACCGCTCGATGCCGGACTGATCTGGACCGGCTCCGACGATGGCCTCGTTCACCTGTCGCGCAACGGCGGCAAAAGCTGGCAGAACGTCACGCCCAAAGACCTGCCGGCGCACAGCCGGATCGCACTGATTGACGCCTCGAGCCACGCTCCGGGAACGGCCTACCTCGTGGCCAAGCGCTACGAGATGGGCGACCGCCAGCCCTACGTCTACGTTACGGAGAATTTCGGTGCGGACTGGAGCAGGCGCGTCGGCGGGCTGGCCGCGGAAGACTTCGCGCATGCCATCGAAGAAGATCCGGAGGTGGCGGGACTGCTCTACCTGGGAACGGAACGCGGAGTGCACGTGTCCTTTAACCGCGGTGTCAGCTGGCATTCGTTGAGCCTCAATCTGCCGTCGACGCCGGTCATGGGCATCGAGGCACGGGACGACGAGCTGGCAATCGCCACACACGGTCGCTCTTTCTTTGTGCTTGAGGGTGTGCCCACGCTCCGGGACCTGGCCCGGGAAGGCGCTCCGCGGGGCGCCAGGCTCTATGCGGCCAATACGGGGGTGCTGTCCGCGGTACCGATCAGGCTCAACTTCGTCCTGCCGGAACCCGTCGACGATGCGCGCGGCGTGATCGTCGATAGCGACGGTGAGATCGTCAGCCGACTGTTCCTGCGGCCACAGCAAAGCGCCGGAGCGCACAGCGTGGAGTGGTCGCTTCGCTACGACGGTGCCGTCATGTTTCCGGGCATGATCCTGGAGGCGATTCCGCCCTTTGTGGGTCCCCAGGTGCTTCCGGGGGCCTACACGGCGCGTATCAGCGCCGGCGGCACGGTCCTCGAGCAGCCGCTTACGGTCATAGCGGATCCGCGCAAAGCCGACCTCTCCCGGGAGGCGTTGACGGCACAGCGTGATTTTGCGCTGGACGTCCGCGACGCCATCTCCCAGGCAAACGGCACGGTGCTGAAGATAAGGGAACTGCGCAAGTCCGTGGAGGCGGCGCCCGAGACCCCAGACACAGCGGATCTTCTTCGCGCCCTGGCATCGGTCGAAGCACAGCTCTATCAAACCAAAAACCAGAGCCCGAAGGACAAGATCGCATACCCGATACAGCTCAACGATCGCCTTTCCCTGCTCTACAACTACGTGATCTTTGGCCACGGTGCCCCGACCGAGCCCCAGCGAGAGGTGTTTGTCACGCTGAAACAGGAACTCACCGAGGCTCTCGGCGCTTACCAGGCGGTGATGGATGATGAGTACGCGCGATACCGGGAAAGTGCAGCTCCCTGACGGGCAGTCGGCGGTTTAATCTTTGCCCGCGATTGGGCACACTGCGCGCTCGACTCCAACAATAAGAGGTACGGCGAATGGCGCCTGGACCCCGCAACAGCAGCCCGGCGGAGAAAAAGGCCAAGGCGACAAAGAGCAGCAAGGCAAAGCATTCGGGCGCTGCGGCAGGCGCTGCGAAAAGAGTCGCTAGCGCCGACACCGACCTCATCGACGCGCTGATATCCGACTGGCAGCGGGAGCGGCCGGACCTCGACCCCGGCGCCATGGCTGTCGTCGGGCGACTGTTGAGAGTCGGTACCACGCTGAATGCGCGGATCAACGAGGTACTCAAACCTCATGGGTTGCTTTACTCGGAGTTCGACGCCCTGGCGACGCTGCTGCGCTCGGGCAAGCCCTACGAGTTGACACCCACAGAGCTCCAGGACGCCGTGGTACTCACCTCCGGGGCGATGACGGCGCTCCTGAACAGACTGACGAAGCAGGGCCTGATCGCGCGGCGTCGCAGCAAGGTGGACGGTCGGTCACTGACAGCCCGCCTCACTGCCAAGGGCGTTAAGCTCACCAACAAGCTGATCGCGGTTCGTTTCGGTGAGGCGCACGATGCCCTAAGCGGCCTTTCCGTTAAGCAGCAAAGCGATCTCGCACGTTTACTACGTTCGCTGGGCAGCAGCCTGGGTGAGGCACCGATGGCGCTTGAAAACTAGCGCGACCCGACAGCTTGGAAGTACGGCCGAGGGTGGCGCTCTAGAGACGGCGTCAGCTGCGCCGGGAGCGAGCCTCTTTCCAGGTTACACAGGCAACCACCAGCAGCATCGCAGCCGTGAACCAGCCAAAAAACAGCGCCAGGGCCGGAAGGGTGGCCAGCTCTCGCAGCAGTATGAGCTGCGCCAGCAGTAACACCAGAAACGCGACACTTCGTACGCTCCAGCGAACGCCGATGCTCAGCTCGCGACCGCCAATGAGAGTTCTGTGTCGACGCATACACAGGCACAGCGCAACCGTTGCGATCTGGGTCAGAATAAGAGCAATCCACTGCATAGCGCTGCTCTAGACCTGGGAAACCTGAACCTGGGGAACCTGAGCGCGAGGCAGCGGCGGCAAGTCCGACGAATGCTCCAACGGAGTCTCAGCAGCACGCTTCTCCGCCGAGGGCTCGGGAATCGCAGCAGATTTCTGGCGCAGCTCTCGCTGCCTCAGGTGACGGGCGACGGTGAGCGCGATCATACCGACAAGCAACGCAACGAGATCAAAGCCCGCCAGCACCCAGCTCCCGGATGCCAGCGTGTTCAGCAAATGCAGCTCGGTGGTCAGGGCATTGACCAGAGGCAGCATCAGGAATACCGCGGCGAGGACATACAGCTGTTCAATCCAGGCGCGGGCGTAGGGCCTCAGGCTGGCGTGCACAAAACACCCAAGCCATACAAGAAACATGCTGTGCACCTCCCACTGCTCGCGGCCCGGCATGTCCACGCTCAGCAGTCGGTTTGACCAGAAATAGGCGCCAATCGCTATGAGTAATCCCACGAAAGTGCCCACATTCATGTTGCGCACGAATCGGTGTCCACGGCTGTACTGCGCATCCGGATCCTTCTTGCGCCTCGCCTCCACCCAGTAGATCGCGCCGGTCGCAATCATCCCCGTACCCATTACGCCGGCGAGAAAGTACAGCCAGCGGAGGAAGGCCCCGGCAAAGATACCCTCGTGCAGATCAATGGACGCCAGAGCAAAGCGTGCGCTTGCGTTGGGCAGCTCAAGACCGCCCTCGCTCACCAATTCACCGCTCACGCCCATGTACTGTACCGTGGGCCGATCCCGGCCTACCCCGGGAGCCTGAATCGATACCGTGGCGTTTGCGTCGCCAGGGTTCTCGACGAAGACCAGACTGACTGTTTTGTCGGACCAGTCCTGCGTGCCTTGGCGCGCCAGCTCCGCCAGCGGCAGCAGCCTTCCAGGCTCATCGGCGCGGAGAATCGGCTCTCTCCCGGCAAGCTCAGCCTGCAAACCAGCGACTCGCTGAACATCAAATCCATAGCCACCCAACACTACGAAGGGCATCCAGAACAAACCGAGGGTAAACAGCAGTCCGCTGTAGGTAATCATGAGCTGAAAGGGCAGGGTCGCCACCGACAGCATATTGTGCGCATCCAGCCAGGACCGCTGGCCCCGACCCCAGCGGAAGGTAAAGAAGTCCGCGAATATCTTCTTGTGCGCGACGATACCCGTTACGAGGCCGATGAACATGAGCATGGTCGCGATCGTGGCGATCCAGTAGCCACTCCGCCCCGGGAGGTAGTGAAGCAGGTAGTGCATCCGGTAGAGCAGCTGTCCACCGCCGGTTTCTCGTGCGGTCAGCACCTGTCCTGTAGTGGGATCGAGGATCGCCTCGCTGAATGTACCGCGCGTCCCGTCCTCGGCGGGAAGCGGCACCCAGCCGACTTTGAGGCGCGGCGACTCCCGCCAGGGCTCGGGAGAAATGAACCAGCGCTGGGCGTCCGGTGCGAGCTCCATCAGGCGCTGCTGCGCCATCGTGATATTGGCCAGCGTTTGCTCAAAGGGCTGTTCGTCCAGTTGATAGGGCAGCTCCGGCGTCATCCACAGATCGATCTCCGTATCGAAATAACCCAGGGTACCGGTCACAAACATAAAGTAGAGCACCCAGCACATTACGAGGCCGGACCAGGTGTGCAGCCAGGTCATGGACTGTCGAAAGCCACCGATCATCCGTCTGTCTCCGTATTTTTCGGTCTGGCCTCAGACCGGCTGGGCGCGTCCTGCGGCAGCGGTTATTCCGGGCCCGTAGCTACACTGAATCAATGGAACAGGACCCTAGCTCTTGAGCAGATAGAGCGCGACGCTGGCGCCGATAGTCGCGGCGCTGACGCCAAGCAGCTTGATCGCAACGGGCGCCAGCTTCTCGGCGCTGAAAACCCACATGATCGCAGCCACCCAGAATGGGAAAGTCAGCAGGGTGCCCAGAACGACACCGTGGAAGCGATCAAGGGGCAGGGAAAATACGAGCAACAGCGCCAGGCCGTTGGCAAAAACGTAGCCTCCGATCATCGCCAGCATGACGCGGGCGGTGATATGCCACGCGCTGCGTCCACTCTGAAGCCCTGCCATACTCGCTAAACCTCTCCATACTCGAGTGTTCTGTCGCCCCCGGTGCGTCGGCCAAAGCACTTTGCCCTGCCCTTTGCTCTGCGCTCTGCCCTGCCCTCTGCCCAGCCCTTCGCCCTGGGCCCCGCCGCTCCGATCCAGATTGTCGCCGCGCTTGCAGTCGTCGCACGGGCTGAGAGCGCTACACGGGACACTAAGATAAGTTAGACGCCCGGAAATCTCTTTACGTAATGATAAATAGAATCGCTTGCGATTGTCGACCATCGCAAGCCGTCAATCAAAGCTCTCGAACTCGATCGGAGGAAGCTGAACATAATCCCGGGAAGGTGCTTTTCCATCTATCCAATCCAGAACGAGCGACTCCATTTGCGAATCCATGCGCAGGCTCTCCAGAAAAGCCCCGTGGGAGCCGTTTCCGACCACAACAAGATGCCCCTGGGGATAGAGGCTCATGTTTTCCTCGGCGTTCGACAGCGGTGTCGCAAAATCGATATCTCCATGCACAAACAGCACAGGCACATCAACGATCGCTCCGGCCCTAAACTCCTTCGATAGCGGGGGCACATCCCAGGCCGGGCAGATGGTGTCGTAGAACTCGAGGGCTGCGGGCGTGAACAGGGGATCAGCATGCGCATTGAGGCGGGCCCGCCGCTCCTCGGAAAGCCCGGAAGAGCAATCGAAAAGGCCGACGGCCGCAGCGTCCCAACCGGAGGGCACGGCGAAGCGGGCACCCAGAAAACGCACAAAGGTCTTCTCAAGCCAAACACTCCCATCCACCAGATCAGCGGCGGCATCAGGCCAACCCGGCATTCGCGCCCGCGAAGTCAGGCCAAAATCCTGCCCGCCCAGCGCCAGCGTGCTCACCAGGTAAGGCTCCAGCCCGTGCGCGAGCTCCGGATCCTCCAGGGACCGTTTGAGCAGCGCGTCGATGTGGGTCAGTGGATCGCCTTCGCGCCCGGCTTCCTGCCAGGCGGTTGACGCCATGACCGAGATCATCGAAGCCGCGGCGCGCAGACCTTCAGGGTCGTCGTAGGTATGGTCGTAGCTTTCCACGCCGGAGATAACGGCGCGGGCAACCCGATCGCTGTGATAGCGCATTACCGTCATGGACCAATGGCTTCCGAAACTGGTGCCGTGCAGGCGTATCTGTTCGTAACCCAGGCTGTCGGCGATTTCGATCACGTCAGCGGCGGCTTCAAGGACGTTGTAACCGCGGATATCGAAGCCCTCGTCCAGCAGCTTTTTACGGCAAGCGAGCGCACCAGCGGCCAGCACGTCCATGAAGTCGGACTTTTCATTGATCAAGCGCCACTTGTTCGGTGCACCTTCACAGACCGCATTCGGTGTGGAGCGACTCACACCGCGAAGGTCCACCAGCACAACGTCACCACGCTGGCGATAGAGATCGATCAGTTCAACAGTGGCGTCTCGACCCCGACCGGGTTCCTCGAGGCGCTCCGTGTATGAGCCTCCGGGGCCACCGGGGAGAATGAAGGTTGGAACGCTGCTGTCATCTCGCGCTGACTTCACGCGGAAGAAGCCGAGCTTGATGCGTCGGCTATCGGGATTGTCGCGATTTTCCAGTACCGGAAGCTCACCGACTTCAACCTCCAGCGCCCGCTCGTCGTTCAGCGCGAAAGTCTCAAGACCAACGATGCGGGCCTGCCCCGTAGCCGAGAGAAGCAAACCGATAAATAGCGCGATACCCTGGAAAAGCGCGGCCAGGGCGCCGCTGCCAGTCCGAGCTGATCGCTGACCACGGACCATCGAGAGAAGATTCATAAGCTCGTCCCGCCTTCGCTTTGTTTGGAATATATCACGATATCGAGATACTACGTGTCAAGATTGTTTTTGGACCAGGGCCGCTCAAAGCGCGAGCGGCGGCGATGCGCAGCGCTCATCGGGGGCATTCTTCTACAGCCGCTGCGCTAACAGCGCGCGGATACCCTTCCAGTGTTCAGAAAAATCTCGGCCAAAAAAATAGCTTGTTGACAAGATAAATCATGGGTCGCAGAATTGCGAACTGGATCGGGGTTCAACGCCGGAGGGCGCATAGCGCATCTCCACGCCGTGTCGCAGCGCTGCGGTCTGGACGCCCGCGATCAGCGCGCAGAACAGCCCCAGCCACGCTCACCACAAGAGGTTGTAACGTTAGTGTCTCCCCAGGTTCATGACACCGCCACTGCTCTGGCGCTTGAAGAAACGGCTCCCACCGGTGCAGCTCATCAGCGCATCTCAATGCCGGATATTCGCCCCGGTACCATCTTTTTCCTGTCCGAGAGCGACGTGCGTGACTGTGTGACACAGGGCGAGGTCAATGAGGCTATCGAGGCGTGCTTTTCGAGCCTCGCGGCAGACGATGCCTTCAACTTTCCCGTCGTGAGACAGGCGCTGGGGTATTCCGACGCTATCTTTGGCTTTAAGTCGGGCTTCGATCAACGCGGACCTTCCCTCGGCATCAAAGCCGGGGGGCTATGGCCCGGCAATCGGGAACGGGGCCTGGCGAATCATCAGTCCACTATCATGCTTTTCGATCCGGACAGCGGCGCGCCGGCGGCGCTGGTCTGCGGCACCTACCTTACGGCGCTGCGTACGGCCGCGGCGAGCGCTATCTCCCTGCGTTATCTGGCCCGCGAGGACGCTCGAATCCTCGGCGTTACCGCCGCCGGCGGCCAGGCGGAATTCCAGGTGCGCGCCTGCTTTGCCCAGGGCAAGTTCGATCGCGTGCTCCTTCCAAAGCGCCCGTCCGGCTCCGCGGAGGCTCTCACGGGCGCGCTGGCGGATCTCGATGTCCCGATCGACATTGTGCCCATGGAAGATCTGTGCCGTGGCAGCGATGTGCTCATTACCGTCGCCCTGTCCTTCTCATCCTACATCGCAGCCGACTGGATCCGCCCCGGCACGCACATCGCGTGCATGGGAACGGACACCCAGGGCAAGCAGGAAGTTGACGCAGCGCTCTTCGCGGATGCCATCGTGTTTGGTGATGCACCGGATCAGAACGCGCGACTGGGAGAGGCCCAGCACGCCGTTGCCGCTGGCTTGATCGAGGAAAAGGACATCGTCCCCCTCGGTGCGGTCATTAACGGCAACGCCAACGGGCGCGGCTCGGATCAGGAGATCACGATCTTCGACAGCACTGGTATGGGTATGCAGGACCTCGCGGCAGCAAGTCTTGCGCTGCGCAAGGCACAGATTCTCGGGCGATTCACAGCTCTCAGCCAGCATGGCACACCGCCGGAGGCTCGACCGTGACAAGCGCCGCAATTACCGCTAAACCACAGCAGCCCATCGAGCCGGAAGGCGAAGAGACGCGGACGGACGCTCCGGCCGCCACGGACCTCGCTCGCCTGACCACCCCCGCCCTGCTCCTCGACCGGGATAAGCTCCGGGCGAACGCGTCAAGGCTCTCGCAGCATATCGGATCCCTCGGCGGCGTCCTGCGCCCGCATGTCAAAACGCACAAGAGCATCGACGTTACCCGGGATATCATCGCCGCGGGAAACGTCGAGGGCATCACGGTGTCAACTCTGAAAGAGGCCGCGTACTTCCTCGATCACGGCATCACCGATGTGTTCTATGCCGTCGGCATCTCTCCCAACAAGTTTGATCAGGCACGTGATTTGATGACCCGGGGCATGGATCTGAAGGTGACCCTGGATACACCGGAGATGGCAGAGATGCTGGCTGCCTATGGCGCGGCGCGGGGTACGTCCTTTCCCGTACTCATAGAACTCGATACCGACGGTCATCGTTCGGGCACCGACCCCTATGGCGAAGACCTGCTGCGCATCGGCGAGGCGCTGCACGGCAGCGACGGTGTGGAACTGCGCGGCGTCATGACCCATGCGGGCGAGAGCTACAGCTGCCGAACGCCGGAATCCCTGCTGGCCATGGCCCGGCAGGAACGGGATCGTAGCCTCGACGCCGCCCGGCGACTGCGCGCCGCCGG
Source organism: Pseudomonadota bacterium (assembly GCA_038748515.1). Lineage (GTDB taxonomy): Bacteria > Pseudomonadota > Gammaproteobacteria > Pseudomonadales > Halieaceae > Congregibacter. The sequence continues at coordinate 61,503 of JBCDIW010000015.1, read as the reverse complement.
CCTTCCCTGTCCCGTCGTATCCGTCGGCTCGACGCCCACCGCCTTCGCCATCGACGACCTGAGTGGGATCAGCGAAGTCCGCGCCGGTGTGTACTCGACCTTCGACCTGGTGATGGCGGGGATCGGCGTGTGCGCGCCGCAGGACATCGCGCTGAGCGTCCTTGTCACTGTCACCGGTTATCAGAAGGACAAGCAGTGGATCATCACCGACGGCGGCTGGATGGCCATGTCGCGCGATCGCGGCACGGCCGATCAGGAACAGGATTTCGGGTACGGGGCCGTTGTCGACATCGACGGCAAACCCCTCCCTCTCGTGATGAGCGGCGCGAATCAGGAGCACGGGATCATCAGCCCGGCGCGGGACGGACAGAGCATCAACTACGCGCAGTTTCCCCTCGGTAGCCAGCTGCGGGTGCTGCCCAATCACGCCTGTGCCACCGCCGCGCAGTACGACGCCTACGATGTGCTTGAGGGCGGCCGGCTGTCCGCGCACTGGTCAAGATCTGGCGGCTGGTAAAGCACACAGGCCCCACTGGCGCCCAGGCACGCGGGCGCCGCACAGCAGATTTTCCAGACACAGGGAGCGCCACCGATGAAGTGGATGAAACGTATCGGCCTGGGCGTGCTCGGGCTTGTGGCCGCCGGAGCCATTTATCTGTTCAGCTATCTGCAGCTGCGCGAAAGCCAGAGCGACATCGTGATTGCATACGCGATGTTCCAGCACGAAACCTGCACCTTCTGCCCCTCGCCACCCACGGGCATTGAGCAGTTCGAACACGATTTCAAACCCCTGTCCGGCCTTGCGGCGGAAGCGACCAAGGCGGTGCCGATCCCCTATATACAGGGTTTTCTTCACGGCGTATCCATGCAGGCCGGCGTCCTGGCTAAGCCCGCGTATCTGGTCGCCTGGCCCTTCGGCGGGTCCTCGGCAAGCACCATCACACGCGAGGCCTTCGATAAGTACACCGGGGGCATCGTCGACAACATCGCTGCCATGGAGAAGGTGGATGGCGTGCATCTGTTTCTCCACGGAGGCATGGCTGTGGAGGGTATTCCCCGACCGGAGGCGGAAATCGTACGTCGCGTCCGCGTCCTGGTCGGCGACGACATCCCGATCTCCGCAACCTTCGACCACCATGGCAACGAGGATGAGGAACTCCTGAAGTACCTGGATATCGGTCTCGCGGTAAAGCGCTTTCCTCACTACGACGCGGACCTCCAGGGCGAGCGCGCGGCGCGCCTGTTGATACGCAGCATCCGTGGCGACTACACGCCGACCAGCGCTCTGCGCAAGCCCGGCGTGATGTTCGCCACGGTTTACGGCGGCACCCATACTGGAGCTCCGCAGGACATCATGGAGCGCGCCCGTCGCTGGGAGAATCGTGAGCAGGACGCCTTCGTGTCGGTGTTCAACGGCTGGACCTTTGCCGATGTGCCGGATATCGGCATGGCCGTACTCGTCGTGACCAACAACGATCAGGAGCTGGCCGATGAAATCGCCGCTGACATGAACGAGTACATTCGCAGTCGCCGGGCAGACTTCGAGTACCCCATTCCCGCCGTAAGCGAAGGCGTAGGTCGCGGTTTGGACGCCCAGAAAGCCGATCCCGGCAAACTCGTTCTGGCCAACATGTCCGATCGCATGGGCGACTCCACGGAGATCGCCCGGGAGCTGCGGCGGCTCGGCAAGACGGATTTCGTGATCGCCGCGATCGCCGATCAGGACGTGCTCGATGAACTCCACGAGAACTACGATGAAGGGGATGCCGTAGCGCTGAACATCGGCGGCAAGAGCTCGGAGCTCGCCGGGGCGCCTCTGCCCGTCGAGGGCAGCCTGCGTTTCCTGGGCAAGCCCGGCGGCCTCGTCGGGAAGCGCTATGCGACCATCGAGGCTGCGGACAATACCTGGTATATCCTCAGTGACTATTACGAGCAGGTCACCACGCCGAAGCTTCTTGAAGATCTTGCCGTCCCCGTGGATGACCTCAGTATTTTCGTGGTCAAGTCCCGCAATCACTTCCGACGCGGCTTTATGGAAACGGGCTTCGCCAGGCACTCGGTGATCATCGATGCCCCGGGGCATGGTCCTGCGAACATCAGTCTTCTCGACTACCGCAACCTCCCAGAAGGTATCTACTCCAAGTACTTTGAGGCAGAGCCCGACAGCGTCGCGGAAGGGGCCGGTACGGGCTCGGGCGCCGACATCAGCGAACGCGGCGCTCAGTGAGCGCCCCGGGCATCCGGCAGCGGCTGCGGAAGATCGCGGTAGGCGCCGCTCTCTGCGGCCTCGGTGGAACGCCGGGAATCTGTGCCGAACCGGTGTTCGAGCCAAAGGCGCTCAAGAACTGGGCCGATGGCCTCCTCGGCGCGGCGTTCGAGGAGCGACGCCTCTCCGGTGCCGCCGTCGGAGTGATACAGGGCGGAGAGACGCTGCTTCTGGAAGCCTACGGCTGGGAAGACGCGCCGCGCGAGATTCCCCTGGATCCGCAGCGCAGTCGGATGCGCATGTGCTCGCTGTCGAAGTCCTTCACCGCGGTCTCGGCGCTACAGTTGATCGAGGGCGGATTGCTTCCGGACCTGGATACGCCGGTAAATCGGCACCTCACGCGCTACCGGCTGCCCGAGCCCTGGGGCGATCGAGTGACCCTGCGTCAGCTCATGACCCACTCCAGCGGCATGACCGGCGGCGGTACCCCGCAGGGCACGCATACGGATATTCCGACTCCGGTAAGCCGTCAGGAATTCGCGCGGCTGCTGCGGGAAAACCTGATCCGGGAACCGGGCCAGATCAGTCTCTACGCCAATCTGGGCGTTGCCTTGGAAGGAGCGCTGATTGAAGACGTCAGTGGCCTCACGCTCGCCGACTACATGGCGCAGAACATATTTGCGCCCCTGGACATGGAAAACACCCTTCTCCATCACAGTCTTGCCCTGCCCGAAAACCTCGCTACCCCCGCAGCGGTGTTCCCCAGCGGCGAGCTACAGCCCGTCGCATTCTTTCCCAAGCACCCCTCCGCCGCCGCCTCCGGCGGCATCATTTCGACACCGGCCGATATGCTGCGTTACGCGGCGTTTCACGCCGACCTTGCCAGCTACGTCTACGACGAGGTGCTGTCCCGGGAGCGTCGCGCGAGCATGCAGCACGTGCAGTTCCGCGCTAATCCCCTGGTGGAGGGCGTGGGACTGCATCTGTACCCGCGCCGCTATGGCGAGTACGCCATGGCCTCCCACGGCTGCGGACTGCCGGGCTTTGCCAGCCATATGGCGGTGATTCCCGAGCTGCAGCTTGGCTTCTACCTGACCCTGATGTCGGCCACTCCGGTGCCCGATCTCAGCGACCTCCTGATGAGCGCCATCGGCAGAGGGCGACTGATCCCCGGTGAGGCCGGCCCCAAGGGGGAACGCCTTTCCAGCACTGAAAAGGTTTGGGACAGCTTTGCCGAGAATTTCCTGCCGCCCCGCGTGATGCCCGAGGCGCGGACGGACGGCACGCCACCGCAGCCCATTGCCCGGGACAAGCTCCCTGGAACCTACTGGGTGGAGCGTCGCCCCTTCACGAGCATGGCCAAGGTGTTTTACGCCGGCAACACGCGTCGCGTCACGCTTGGCACAGAAGGCGCAGAAGGAGACACCCTATGGATCGGCAAGGAGGAGTACCGGGCCATCGGCGACGGCGCCTTCGCCCGGGTGGAGGACCTTTCCGATCGCGTCGCCTTCAAGCAACTGAGCAACGGCGATCTTTACCTCACGTCGAACTCAGCGGCCTGGCGAAAGGTATCCCGCCTAGGCGATCCCCGTATCTGGAGCTGGTGCCTCGTGCTGGGACTGCTGACTCTACTCAGCGGGTTTCTGGCGCCGCTCTGGCGCCTGCCGCCCCCCGCGGAGTCGAATCAAGGGCATTGGCTTGCGCCGAAGCGCCTGGCGCTGCTGGCGGCTACGGGCGTAGTCGCGTTGAGCCTGCCCATCACCCTGGGAACGGACAACCTCGCTCAGGCGTTCATTCAGTACTCCAACAACGACTTCCTGCGCATGACCGTGTTGCTGCTCATCCTGAACGTCGTGCTGGTAATGGCACTGCTCCTGGGCCTGGGCACACTGCAGGTCTGGCGGCGGTCAGGGCCGTCGCCCGGCCTCCGCGCCTACCTTTCCCTGACGCACGCCAGCCTGCTCGGTATCTCCACCGTGGCGCTGTTCGGCGCCATGCTCTTTTTCAACCTCGTCGGCATTCAGCTCTAGGGACGCCGACCCCAAGCCAGCGCCGACACCTGCTCACGTCGTGGACCCAGCGGCGGGTGCGGTTTCCGCCGTACTCTTTTCGGCTTTCGGCTTTCGGCTTTCGGCTCGACTTTCTATATCAACAGTCGTTTTCCTTTTCGCACTGAACGGCCTGAATAAGGATCAGATTGAGGCCGCCAGCTCCGGGATCGCTGTCGTCAAAGGGGTTGGTGCCGGCGCGACACTCCTCTTCGTTGCTGATCCCGTCGCTGTCCGAGTCAAGCGCCGCATCGTTGAGGAGCGGATTCAACCCGCAGTCCAGTTCCTCGGCATCGCCGATGCCGTCGTTGTCGTCGTCGCTATCGGCGCTGTTTCCGATGTTGTCGCCATCGGTATCGGCGAATTCTCCCGCGTCGTTCGGGAATGCATCGCCGTCGTCCGGGATCCCGTCACCGTCGCTGTCCGGGCCTGCCAGGGAGAAGTCGAGAAGCACCGTGGTCTCCGTACCTTCCTCGTCCACGTTGATCGCTTTGACCGCGCCCAGGCCCGGTACGTACCACACCGTTGAAGAACTGGGAAAGTCGACCAGCACTGCATCGAACACAGAGTCGATAACGAACTTATACGCCGGAAAGGTGCCGGCGGGCACGGTGACCAATTCCGGGCCTACGAGGGTGATCGTATCGGTGATCGTGTTGACCTGACCCAGCCCCGGAATAACGCTGTTCGTAACCGAGATCGTTGTCCCCTGGGTTTCAGACTGTCCGAAGTCCAGTTCGTCGGGTAATTGAAGCCGCGGTGGCGTGTAAATTGTGCGCGTCGATCCAAACGGCGGCGAGTCAAACTCGGCGCCGTGGTAGAGGTCGCCTGCGCTGCTTTTTGAAAGATAGTATTCAAGTATCGTCACTCCGCTGACGACATTGCGCATGACCGTTACGGACGCGCCTTCGAACGTTCCCGTGCCGATAACGCTCAAGGTGTACTCCTGGCCGTCCGCGGACAGACGCCAGGTTGAACCGGGCACGAGGGGCAGCATCGTTGTGAGGTCCAGGGAAAGACTCGGTGGCGACAGCAGCGTTAAACACACGGTGATGAGGCACTGCGGCCCAAGCAAGCACAATGGGGCCCTTATCGACCTGGTTTTTCGCACGATTCCCGTCCTGATTGGTGATGACATGTTCTTTTGGTTCTGCCGTCGAAACTAGCGGTCTCGCTCACAACCTGTCAAGAACGGACGCAGAAGACGCGCATCAGGTGCCGGACGAGCAGAGCGGTGGTGGCCGCGGAGCAATGCACTCAACCGGGTGTGCTCCGCAAGAGTATTCCAGAGACTACCTCGGGCAGTATGCCGGCCACTCGCCCTCCTACGCTGTTCCCCAACCCCCCGTACCCGCGAACAGCGAGACAGCTGCGCCGCAGCGCCCGCGAGCGACAGGTCCCGCTTCGGTCGGGGTGTACAGGTGAAGCGATTGATTGCAAGGTAGGCGGTGTAACGCCACACACGTTGAAGGGGTCAATAAAACCCATGTTTTGCTCACCGTGAGGAGTCCGACGTCAGGACTGCTACTGCTGCTGGCGCTCTGGGCTCTCCCGGCCTTTGCGTATGCCGAGAACGAGCTTACGTCGCTGCTCAACGAACGTCTTTCCCACATGCGGGCCGTGGCGGCCTACAAATGGATCCATCACCGGCCCATCGAGGACCGGGAGCGGGAGGCTCAAGTTCTTGATGCGGCGGAACTCGCAGGGCTACGCCACCGCCTGAGACGCGAATCAACCCGGGCGTTTTTTGTCGCCCAGATCGAGGCGGCCAAGGACATCCAGCGCTACTGGTTCGACCGCTGGGCGGTCGGCGGCGCTCCGACAAGCGCCCCGGATCTGAGCGCCGAGCTACGCCCCGAGTTGCTGCGCCTGGGTGATGCCATCGTGGGCGCGCTCGCGGAGGTGTCGGCGTCGCAGAGTATTGCGATCGAGACGGAAGGCGTGACGGCGGCCTCGGCGCTGGCCTTGCAGCGTGCCGCCCGGGGCGTTCGTTTGTATTTGTCCGCTTTCGACCAGATTCTCGATGCCGCTGTGCTGCGCGTGGGCACCACCGGAGATTACGCCCCCTTTTCCCAACGAATAGAAGACGGCTACCGCGGCGTCGATATCGACATGGCAAAAGATCTGGCCCGGACGTTGGGTGCCGAACTTGTACTTGTCGAAACCAGCTGGCCAAAGCTGACCGCAGATCTCCGCGCGGGGCGCTTCGATATCGCCATGAGCGGCGTATCCCGGACCCTGGAGCGCGCGCGTTATGGGGCATTCTCGGAGCCCTACCATCGCGGCGGGAAGACTCCCTTGGCCCGGTGCAGTGACCGCGCGACATTCAGCTCCCTGAATTCGATCGATAGACCCGGGGTGCGCGTCATCGTCAATCCCGGAGGCACTAATGAGCGTTTTGTGAACGAGCACATAACGGCGGCGGAGATCGTGCGACACCCGGACAATGTGACGATTTTTGAAGAGCTCGCTGCGGGGCGCGCCGACGTTATGATCACCGACGCCATTGAGGCCAGATTCGTGAGCCAGCGATTCGATGCCCTGTGTGACGCCATGCCGGGCAGGCAACTGACCTATCAGGACAAGGGTTACCTGATGCCTCATGACCCCCGCCTGCTGGCCTACGTCAATTTATGGCTTGCGCAGCGGAGTCGCGACGGTGTTCTTGAAGGTTTGTTCAAACAGCATCTGGAGTAAGCGTGCAATGATCGACCGGACACTCACAATTGCCCGGGTTTTCGTCGAAGTCATCGCCCGTGGCGCGGCCCAGAAGGCAAGACACGATAAATTGGAGCCCAGCTCATCCGTCGACGGGCCCGCGAGAGTCCAGTCGATAGACTCAGCTCGACGGCTGTGTCTCAACACACGTTGTACACTTCGCCTGTCCTGCGAATACCTCTCAAGCGATGAGCTGGCTGGGCGCTGAGCAACAACTGGCTGGAACCCCCGAGTCGCGGCGTAGCCCCATGCACGTCAAGCGAATCGTCGTCCGCACGCCACTCAAGCGCGATCGAACTGTGAATCCTTCCTCAGAATCCGGCTGCTTAATGGTCGAGAGCGTAACAAACACGTCTTGTGGAACGCACTTCTACTCTATAATCCGACGCAATCGAGGGTGATCGCGTTCAGCGTGTTGTCATGAGGCGAGGGCCGCAACCTGCGATTTTCAATGACGGTCAGATTGTTAGAGCGCGGTCCGAGCACGCAGTGTTGGCCTTGAATCGTTCGATCCGCGCCTCGACCTTTGCCTCGGCTCTCGCCTGGACTCTCGCCTCGACTCTCGCGAGGGCGCGTGGTGCTACCAGTTGACGACCGTTCGGGGACTTCGAGACGCAGGGCAACACAAACAATCGGTCGTGGGCGCTCCTCAAAGTGCGGCTCGCTAGGGACGCCCAGGACATCAACCGCTCCCGAGGTAAAGACGTGCCCGGCACCTTCTCCAGAAAGCAGCGGTCGCATCCACAAATAGAAGCCATCACGACCGCTTTGTAGAACGCTAGCAAACCAATGAAACATGAAGCCCATAGCAGTCGTTTAGCGCAGCCTCCCCTCAAGAGCCTTGCGCACATCGCGTGGATCAGTGGAAAGCGTTTTCTACGGCCTCGCCCGACCCGCCGTCCGGCCTTGAATGGTACGCCGCCCAAATCAGCGGACTCCTACAGTATCGCGCCGATGCTGGAAACCCGGTCTGTCTTTGTGCACGTCCCCAAGGCCGCCGGAATCTCCGTTTCACAGTCACTTTATGGCTGCCTGGGCGGCGGACACCTGACCGTGGAAAAGTATCTCGAAGTGCTTGGACCTTATCGCTTTCTGACTTTCTTCAAGTTTGCATTCGTGCGCAATCCATGGTCCCGCCTCTACTCTGCATACAGGTTTTTGTCCAAAGGGGGCATGAACGAAAAGGACGCCATGTTTCAAGCTGATGTCCTTTCCGAATACTCGGATTTCAGTGACTTCGTAATGCGCTGGTTAGACCATGAAACTGTAGATACACAGATGCATTTTCGCCCTCAGCATCGCTTCATTTTTGATGCTTCGAGGCGTCTCGCTGTCGATTTTGTGGGCTTCTATGAAAGCCTGGAAGACGACTTCGAATATGTCGCAAAGCAGCTAGCCGTGACCGCTTCTCTTCCACACCTCAACAGCTCTGGCGCTGCCGAAGACTTAAGCGGCGTTTACAGCCCGCAGATGATCGAGAAAGTGAGTGCGATCTATGCAGCAGATATCGATACTTTTGGCTACTCGATGACAAACCCCAACGGTTCATCTAGTAAGGCCAGCGACGATCGTAGCGGATACAGCTTTCTCCGTCGGTTTAACGAATGCACGGCCTGAGTATTGCACACTCGATCATCAGTACTTGACGAAGGCCGAAGAGATCTTGGAAAAGCCGTAGCACACACAAAAGACCCGTAGTGAAGACACAAAAAAATCGCGGCTCAGACCTCCACTTGTGTGCGGATTTTTTGCGCGACTCTGGTGTAATCCATCAATAACTCTGTTCTAAAGCTTCGACACGATTTATGAACGTTCTCTTACATGCGGGACCGATGAAGACCGGTTCGACCGCCTTCCAGCGCGCGGTCGAGTACGCAACGCCCAAGCTCATAAAACTCGGCTGCTTGCCCACCGTGGTTCCAGGCACAGATATACTCCTACAGCGCGGAGCGGTGAAAGAACAGAAAAAGGTTATCAAGCGCCTCTCAGAAAGAGCAGCCTCATTAGGTTGCAACACGCTTCTATTTTCCTCAGAACACCTAAGTGCGATTCACGAAACATCCACTCTACAGTGGCTGGGGCTATTAGCGGAAACCGGCGCGTCAATAAAGGCCGTCCTTGTTCGCCGACCGCTACGGGAACTGTACCCGTCGCTGTATCTGCAAAATTTAAAAGGTCCTCGGCAACGAGTAAGTTCGTTTTCTGAATTCGTTAAGGAGCAAACCGAGCTCGACGAATCTCACTGCTGGACAAGGGACTGCACGTCCTTCAATTACCCCTGCCTTGAGAAGCGAATGGCTAATGTGGGAGTCGAGGTTGAGCAGTTGCAGTATTCACGTGGAACCCTGGTCGGGGAATTGCTTGCGAGAGTTTTACCCGGAACTAATGTCGAAGCACAAGAATTGATCCCACCAGAATCTTGGGTCGCGAAATGGAGAGCTGAAATGTCCGCCCGGGGTGATGTGGATTCTTCCCGCACTCTCAGTTGGAACGTGGTACCGGTAGCAATCGAAATCAATCGACTAGCACGCGAACGCGTGCTGGACAGCGACCAGCGCAACCGACTTTTGGCCGGACTACTCAATGCCTCAAGCCTTGACTCGCAGCTTCCGGAAGCCGAACGCCACCACCTCCATTCGATCGATGCATTGGACTTCAGGATTAACGGTGTGCCGAGCTAGCGTTGCACGGGCAAAGCACGGCTGCGCATTGATCTTGACGTGTTCAAATCTGAGATTTGGAGCAGTATTTGAATAGTGTCTTTCACGATATGATAGCGGCGGAGAGCGTCCGACCATCGATGCGTGGAGAACACCGCGTGGCGAACCGCGTGGCGAACCGCGTGGAAAGCATCGGCGGGCATCAAGTCCGAAGCAATCCCGATGCCCTGCCTCACTAGCGTCCATTGAGATGAGTCAGCAGTTCCGCTAGCGTTCCCTCAATCAGTGCTGCCCCCGGACCGCTGTCCCCTCGGGCACGTTTACACAGGAATTCGGTGATGCCCCTTAAATTCGTCGACTGTACCCTTAGGGACGGCGGCTACTACAACGACTGGAACTTTAGCGCCGAACTGATCAGCGACTACCTCGAGGCAATGGCCACTATACAGGTCGATTTCGTCGAGATTGGTTTTCGCACGCTGAAAAACCAGGGCTTCAAAGGCGGTTGCGCCTTCAGCACCGACGGTTTTCTGAACAGCCTGCCTATCCCCGAGCAGCTCCGCGACCGCATCGGCGTAATGGTGAATGGTGCAGAGCTCGTGCCACCATCACCGGACGACGCGGAGCATCAGGTCACCGTCCTCGAGAAGCTGTTCGCTCCTGCGTCGGATTCTCCAGTGTCGCTGGTCCGGATCGCCTGTCATGTGCACGAGTTTCAAGCCTGCCTGCCCGCGGCAGACTGGCTCAAGGCCCGGGGCTATCTGGTTGGGTTTAACCTCATGCAGGTGTCCGACCGCTCGGACGAAGAAATAAGCGGTCTCGCGAAACTCGCGGCCGAGCACCCCCTGGACGTGCTCTACTTTGCTGACAGCCTTGGTTCACTCGCTCCCGAGGAAGTGGAGCATATCGGCGCGCAGATCCAGAAAGAGTGGACCGGTGAGCTCGGCATCCACACGCACGACAATATGGGACAGGCCATTGCGAACAGTCAGCGAGCCGCGCAGACCGGCATAACCTGGCTGGACTCCACGGTCACCGGCATGGGGCGCGGCCCCGGTAACGCACAGACTGAATACCTCATGCTGGCGATCCCGGAACTACAGGCACGCAAGCCCAACCCCACGAAACTTCTGCGACTCATACGGCGCCACTTCGATCCACTGAAGGCGGACTACAAGTGGGGGAAAAACCCCTACTATTTTCTCGCCGGCCAGTACGGCATCCATCCGACCTACGTGCAGCAAATGCTCAGCGACCCCCGGTACAGCGAGGAGGACATCCTGGCCGTGCTCGAGTACTTGCGTAAAGAAGGCGGAAAAACCTTCAGTGTTGGCAGTATCGAAGGCGCTCGGGAGTTTTACTCCGGTGAGCCCAGGGGCAGTTGGGAGCCTTCGTCGCTGATCGGCAACAGACCCGTTCTTATTTTGGGAACCGGGCCAAGCGTTTACTCGCACCGCGACGGCATCGAGCAGTTCATTCGGCAGCAACAACCCTTCGTGCTCGCCCTGAACACGCAGGCAGATATTGAAATGGATCTTATTGACGCACGGGCCGCCTGCCATCCCGTGCGACTCCTCGCGGATTGCCATGAACACCTTCAGCTCCCGCAACCCCTGATTACGCCGGAGAGCATGCTGCCCAACGAAGTTCAGGCAGCACTGCAAGACAAAGAACTGCTCGACTTTGGACTCGGGATAAGTCGCGGCCAATTTGCTTTTGAGGCAACGCGCTGCTTTCTGCCCAACTCCCTGGTCCTGGCCTATGCGCTCGCGGTCGCCACCAGCGGCGGTGCCTCAAGCATCTACCTGGCGGGCTTTGACGGGTTCGGCGACGGCGATCCCAGGAATACAGAAGTTGAAAGCATATTTGAATGCTACTCCCAGAACGCTCAGGCGATCGAGCTGCTGTTTCTCACGCCATCGCGGTACCACGTAAACAAGGCCAGCGTCTACGGACTCATCAGCTGAGTAGGATCGGCGCGGGCTCGCATCTCGACCCCATCAGCGTCCCCCGTTATCGACTATGAATGAATCTATATCCGTATTTGTACCCCTCCGCAGCGGCAGCGAGCGCGTAAAAGGAAAGAATGTGCGTCCGTTCCTTGAGGACGGTACGAGCCTGTTCCAGCTCAAAATGCGTCAGCTCATCGCCCTGGAAGACAGGGTCGACGAGATAGTGATCTCCACGGACGATGCGGAGGTAATGGAGCAAGCGCAGGCATTTCTCAGCTCCAAAGTCCGTCTGATCGAGCGACCCAAGCCACTCTGCCTGAGTTCGACGCGAGTCTCGGACCTGATCGATTACGTCCCGACCGTGGTAGCGGGCGATCACATTTTCTGGCTTCACGTCACCGCTCCCTTCGTGAATCACGAGGACTATCAGAAGGCGCTCGACTGCTATCGCGAGGAAGTACTCAGCGGGGATCACGACTCCATCATGAGCGTTAACAAAATCCAGCAGTTCCTCTGGGATGATCGTTTAAAAAAAATCGTGAACTGCGACCGCGAAGTAAATCCCTGGCCCAGTACCCAAGACCTCGAGCCACTGTACGAGATCAATCACGCGTACTACATCTCAAGCCGACGCAACTATCTGAGTCTGGGCGATCGAATTGGCAAGAACCCCTACCTCGTCTGTATGGAATCCACAAAAAAAGTCGACATCGACTGGCCCGAGGACTTTGAGCTCGCGTCCCGGATCGCCCATGCCATGAAGACCTCGGGCGTTCTCTGAGTCTGCCGCGGGGAACCCATGAGACTTCGTGACTACGACCTGATCCTTCTCGATTGCGACGGGGTCGTGCTGAACTCCAATGGCGTGAAGTCCGACGCATTCTATGCGGCCGCCGAAAGCTACGGCGGCGCGGCCGCCCGGGAACTGCTCGCGTATCACAAAGCGAACGGCGGCATCTCTCGATACAAGAAATTTCGCTATTTTCTCGAGGAGATTGTAGGCAGAGAGTTCAATGAAGCGGAATACGAGGATTTGCTGTCACGCTTTGCCGCAGCGGTGAAGGCCGGTCTTGCCGGCGCCGAAGTGGCACCCGGACTGCTACCGCTGCGTGAGGCTACCCGAGGCTCGGTCTGGAAGATCGTATCGGGCGGGGATCAACAGGAGCTACGGGACACGTTTGACGCACGAGATCTCGCGCTGTTGTTTGACGGGGGTATTTTTGGAAGCCCGTCGTCAAAGGAGGCAATTCTCGAACGAGAAACGGTCGGTTTCGAGCGAGCCCTGTTCGTCGGCGATAGCAAGTACGACTACAAAGTCGCACGCGAAGCGGGGGCCGACTTTGTGTTCGTCTCCGACTGGACTGAAGTAGAGGATTGGGCGGGATGGTGTCGCAGCGAGGGCATACGCGAGCGACGTAATCTACTGGAGATCGTATCGGCGTTTGGAAACGCGGACGCCTCGCGAGCGTGACAACCAAGAGCATGGCCTAAGGTACGACTGGCAATACGCGGGAAGAAACAACGATTGCGGTATCACGCTAAAGCGTGACGACGCCGTCAACGCTTCTGACGCTTGAACTCCGCGCGCCGACCCGGCAACGGCAACCACTTGCTCAGGCCTGTTGAGGGCTCGTCCTCTAGCACCAGGGGGTTGTCTTCTTCCCAGCTTCGAATCGCCGCAATGGCCTGCTCACCCACTTCAACAATCTCTGGGATGGTCCAGTTCGCCGCCACGGTGTCGAGAGGCAGTACCTCAGGGTGAATAGGGAACATCCTCTGCCGTCGAATGGTCGTGCGCACGGAGAAATCCACGCTGTAGCCGTGCTCGTCACAGAGCCGCTTCAGAAAACGCTCACCTATGGGCTGTTGCTCCCACGGCGACCCCGGAACGTAGGCTCGCCAGGCATCAATGGAAGGGTAGTAAGCCGTCATGAGCGTTACGAACGGCTCGAGACCCGCCGCGAAGAACTTCACAGAAAGCTGATGCGCTGGATTGACCGTGTCTGGCGACGTGATCACCTGATCACTGCTCGAGCTGAGTCCGGCCCAGTCGATTTCCGTATCCCTGCTGAACGTCGTCTCACCCTGTATGCGGCAATACGCGTCGAATGATTCAACCGCCTGGGATTCCTGGAACTCCTCGATTGCTCGCTTGTTCATGTAGGCCATGGGCACACAGCTCTGCCAGAACGGGTGCGTGTCTTCCGCCAGGTGGTCGGGCATCTCAAGATCGTCAATCCTGCGCAGAAAGGACGCCTGATAGGGGACGACCCTGAAGCTGCAGTTTCCACCGAGCCGTTGCTCAATAAGCTGGATTTCGTGCTCCAGCTCCGAGTATCGGCTCAGGTAGAGGCCGACACTGGAGATCTCTACAAAAGTTTCGCCACGACGTACCTGCCTGACCGAGCGCTGGTACATGCGACTCAGATCAACATGGCCAACCTCGTTCCAGATAGTGAAAAAGAACACTGGCGTACAGTTGGCAAAGCCGGTGGCAAGCCAGTTCTCGATGTGTTCAGACGCGTTCCGTAGCTGACCTGTAACGAATACGGCGACCCGGGGCGGCGTGGGGGTGTTGGGCACGTATACCTTCTGCGCTTCGTTCTGATTGCTCGATACTAGCCTGCTCACTGCCGGTTGACATCACCTGGCGTGTTCGGATCGTGCTCCAATTCAAATTTCAGGCGGCTCTTTCGTTGCTGCGTAGTAGCTGGACGCCATGGATGAATCGAGTGGCGTGTGACTGCTTCTTTGGATGGCCCACGCTTCCAGGGCGTTCACGTGCGCGAAGATCGGAATCGTCTGTCGCGCCTGGCTCGGCAGCGGTAGAGGAGTTCCCTACCGGAAGGGTCTCCCCCACTGGTTCCCGGGAACCTCAAAACCGTAATGACTTCGCCCAGCACCCATGCGCTCGCCGCGGTCGGCAATAGGTCGTTAGCGCTTAGGCGCTACTGAGAAAAGTAGGTCAAACGTCCCGCGCCGCCACCGCCGGGCTCGTCAACCGAAAGCGATGCATCAGGCGCTGGCTGTCGGGCGCCATCGAGTCGCGACCGTGCATCACCCGAGTGTTGTCCATGATCACGACATCGCCCGCCCGCATGTGAAAGCGCACCGAGTTCTCGGCGGCGTCCAGGTGCCTGTCCAGTTGGTCCAGCGCCGCTATCAGGTCGTCGCTCAGATTCTGCCCGGCTGAACCGGAGATAATCTGGTTTCGATAGTAGCGAATGCGCTGGCTGTCGCCGTCACCTTCGAGGATAGCGAAGCGCTGTTCCGGGCTGAAGGGAAATTCCGGGCGACGCAGGAACTCGCTTAGCTCCGAGGGCAATTCCTCCACAAGGTCTACAGCCGAGAGCATGACGCTTTCGCCGCCGCCGTGGGCATCCGGCCGCTCCATGGCGAAGGCAACCACGTTTGGCGGCGTGACCAAATTGCTGCAGTCGGTGTGCAGCGGCAGCGCATCCGGTGTGCGGCTGTAGCGCGTTACCTTCCCGGCGGTGCTCGCTACCGTGTTCGGATTGATTCGAACCCGGGTTCGCGAAATGTGCGGTGGTTCGGCGCCGGGCGGTCGCCCCGCCGCACCCAGGGTTTCCAAGACGTGGTTTACCCAGGTGAGATCAATGGGCATCTGCCCGCTGGAAAGCATCAGCCAGTACGGCGGCTTGCTGAGACGCTCGATCAGTTCGGCGATCAACTGTTCGCCGGAATGGGCAGTCAGGTTGCCGATAGGATTCATGAAGGCGGCGAGCTTGACGGTCGGTATCGGCGAGCTCGCCGGGCTTGCGGGCCTTTCGGTCTGCGTCGGGCGCGGCGCCGGCTGGGTCTTGTTCCGCTCCGCAACCCGGCGGTCAATCATGTCGCCGAAGGCCTGGGATATCGTCTCGAGGTATGGACGGGTGTAAGGAAACGTTCCGGCGTGATCGAAGTTGTGCCGCATGGCGGCGTTGGCCTCAAAGACCAGCACGTTGCCCTCGGCATCGAGCGTGAAGTCGATGCCAAAAAAATCAAGATCGATCGCATCGCGGATGCCGTGAAGCGCATCGTAGGCCTTGGCCCCGAGATAACCCCTGGGGTCGCTGAGAAAACGCTTCTCTTCTTCCTGCGTCGAAGGCGTCTCTGACATGACGCGGTAGCGGTCGCCTGAGTGAATTTGCCAGAAGTCGCTGCTCAGGTTGGCCACGGGGTAGAACACGTCGTCGATGAAAAAAACGCGCGTCTTGTGGAAGTATCCGTCGTCCCAGGCGCAGTCCAGCCAGCTGATAACGTGGATTTCCGCTCCCATCGGCTGATCGTAAATCCACGTGAGCAAGTCCGGCCGGCTGTCGATTTTCTCCACCGTTTTGCCGGTCTGGGTGCCGCGCTGGCGCACGATCACTGGAAAGTCGAAGCCGGCTTCTTCAACACTCGCCGCGACCGCTTCCGCAGACCGTTCCAGTGTGAAAACCTTCGTCTGCGGCATGACAACGCCGCCAATCTCATTCAGACGGATCGCGTTGTCAGCGCGGGTAGTGCGCAGCACTTTGTCCGGCGCGTTGATGACCGGTACCTCGGGATGCCGGTTTACGAATGACCGGATGCGCTCAAGTCCGCCTGGATCCCTATCAGCGCAGCCCACGCAGTTGATGAACAGATCGAAATCCGGCAGATCCTTCAGCCCATTGAGATTGTCGCCAAATACGGTGCCGATGTAGCGGTTCATGCGCTTCGAGTCAGCGAGATTCTTGAGGGAAAAGTGGCCGCCCTTGAGCGAGGCGAAGCGTAAGCCCGTCTGTCTATTGATCTTGACACCGAAGTAGCTGTTTTCTACCGAGCGCAGGCGCAGTACGTGAGGCTTGCCGGGATGGATACGCTGCGGCCCCACTACCGCTTCGAGCGTCGCCATGGCCTTCAGGCAGTGCCGCTCGAGATCGACGTCCCCGGTGTGATGGTACAGCGCGGCCAGCATGCGCAGCTGCGCGGCGCCGATACGCTTCAGCTGGGCGGCCTGAATCAGGATGCGATGCGCTTCGGGAAACACACCGAGCTCGAACAGTACGGTGCCGAGCACCGCAAGGTTTTCCCAGTCTGGCGATGCGTGCTCGGCGGCAGCGATGGCATGCCGCCGGGCCTCGTCCAGGCGCCCGCGCTCAATGAGGCCGATGGCCAGCTCCAGCTGCGCCTCGGCGTTAGCCGGCGCCGCGCGAACGCGCTGGTACGCGTTGTCCAAAGGGTCGGAGCCAGGGGCAAACGGAATCATCTATCAGCCTTTTCGCTCGGAAGCCGGCGCGGAGAGGAACGCCGGGCCATTCGCAAACCAGTATCCTGTCTGAATACGACCGAATCAATCGGGGTGACAAATTGAGGCGTCAAGGTTCGCATGGCGCCAGTGCACCAGACTTACCGGCAGGCGGCCGGCCTCGTTCAGCTCGCTGAAGAAATCGCGCAACGAGAACCCCACGTTCTCTCTGGCCATCTATTCGGTGCTATCGACGAGCAGCCGTTCCAGCGGGATTGATGACTACGCCCTAAGGGGCGTAATCACCCTCCGGGCGTCCTCGCGCTTCGCGCGGCGGGCGTCCAAAACGCTGTCGCGTTTTGTCGAATGAGCACGTTCTTCGACTGAACATTCCTCGCAAACGAAGAAGGCCCCCGCTATGCGGAGGCCTTCTTCGTTTGAGTGGCGCGCCCGGTACGATTGATGATTACGCCCTAAGGGGCGTAATCACCCTCCGGGCGTCCTCGCGCTTCGCGCGGCGGGCGTCCAAAACGCTAACGCGTTTTGTCGAACGAGCACGTTCTTCGACTGAGCACTCCTCGCAAACGAAGAAGGCCCCCGCTATGCGGAGGCCTTCTTCATTTGAGTGGCGCGCCCGGTACGATTCGAACGTACGACCGCCTGGTTCGTAGCCAGGTACTCTATCCAGCTGAGCTACGGGCGCGTGGGGGCGAGACTATAGGGACGGGGCCCGACAGTGTCAAGGTTGGACGCCGCCGATGGAGCCGCCCTGGCCTTCCGCGTTGAAGAACAATCGGAACGGCAGGCGCTGGTCTTCCTTAAGCTTTACGAGCAGGCCGTAATGGTCGTTGTCGTAGTCATCCACCCACTGGGTCTCGAGTTCCGGAAGGGGGTTCGTCAACTCCCTTTTTTCCGGGACCTGGGCGACGACGCGCACCTCTTCCATGTCGGTTTCGCTGGCGAGAACCGCCTTCGGCACCTTCACCATCACCATCTTACTGCCGGTGCTGGCGTCGTCGGCAACGCCCATGATTTGTGCGCCCGTGCGGCTGTCCCGGTGACCTTTCACCAGTTCGAGCCAGTCGCTTTGCATACCCTCGGATTGCGCCTGCGCGCCGTTCACCGCCAGCAGCGCGAGCCAAGAAGCCACCCAAACACCATAAAAATATCTGCGGACCGCCATCGCAACACCTCTGGAATACAGGGGAACCCCCAGCATAGCGCTTTCCCGCCCGAAGACCACCCCCCAGAAGCCAGAGTGAGACCCGTGCAGGTTCTGACGTTTTCTCACAGCGCCAGCCTCGCAAGGCCGGCGATGCTGACAAGGAGCAGTGCCGCGCCAAGATAGCGGAAAAACTGTTTGGTATCGGCCTGCATTGAGTAGGCGTGAAAGCGCAAACCCAGGAAATGCCCAACGGTGGCTGCGGGCAGAAGCCAGAGATGCTGAAACCACTGCAGGTCCACGCCGCTGAGGATAAAAGCCAGCAACTTCAGGGCGACGAGCACAAACCACAGCACAAACAGCGTGTCGCGAAGCTGCTCCTTGGGCATGCGACTGGCGGCGACCGGTACAACCAGCGGCGCGGCAATGAGGGACACACCGCTCACATAACCACCGATCATGAGGAACAGCGCGTCGATGCGGGTGCTGCCGCTCTTAAACGGCCGGCCGAGCAAGTAGCTGATTCCGTAGAGCGTGATGGTGCAAAAGATAAATCCACTCACCAGTGGACCCGGCAGAGTGATGACTCCGGCGACGCCGATGAGTTTTGGCACGATCATCAGCGGCAGCGCGTAGCGCAGGAATGCCCAGTTCACGGTCGCGGCAGCTTCGTGCCCGGCCGCGCGGTCCGCGCGATGTGCCAGCCACACAGTCACCCCCGAGAACAGCAGCAGATGTACGGAGATAAGCGGCAGGAAAAGCAGCGGTTCGTCGCGAATCATGAGGAGGAAAGGCAGAGTCAGTACGGCCCCGCCAAAACCAAGGCCCGAGCGAACAAACCCTCCCCACACGAACAGCAAGGCGATTGCCCCGTATTCCCAGAGCTGTAGGTCGGTCACCGGGGATTCTCTAAGTGCTCAGGTACCGTTCAGGTAGAAACGGTCATCGTAGGTTTTCACCCAATCGGGATGGAACACGGCGAGGGCGGAAACGCACATCCCATTGAGGAAACCCTCAGAAAACATCACGAGGAAGATCAGCGGCCACCACTCGGCGGCAGACGCCACATAGGCGTCGAGACCGGCGATCCAAAAGAGCAGGACAGCGATGAGCGACAGGCTGAGCACCACCAGGCCGCCACCGGCAAAGCCCGCCCCAAGAATGTACACGAAGGGATGACGGAGCTTCGGGCGGTACAGCCAATGCACGAGAATGCGGGTCAGCGACGCGGGTACGACGATGCTCAGACAAAGACTGAGTCCCAGCGATGTCCAGTCCAGGCCCTGCAAAGCGAAAAAGCCGATTAAGGCGAGGGAAGCCCCGAGGATCGTGAGCGACCAACCTACAACCAGTGTCAGCGTCGTTACGCCAAGGAAGTGAAGCACCACGCCGTCTACCAGGTGAATGTTCATCAACCACAGCAGCAGGCAGCCCACGGCCCCACCGCCGACGAGGTGGAGCCGCCTCGGATCCAGCGCGAGCGCTCGCCAGTTGGCCCTGCGCAGGGCCACGACAAGCGCAAGCGTCGCCATCGCCCAGGCGATGAACAAGATGGGGGCGTTAACAAGTTGAGCAGGTACGTGCATGGACCCTACCGGCGTTCGCGTGGAACGCGATCTACTGCTTTAAGCGCATTACAAGATTGACCAGCGCCACCGCTCGAACGATATTTAACGGTAGCACGATTGAGCGACACCGCCCGACCAGTTGTAAGCGCCCGACTATTCCTCGCCGGGTGCCACCCAAAGAGCGTGCTCATGATCGTCGCAGCGGCGTTCTCGATGGCGCGCGCCAGCGCAACCGTCTCGTCCCGGCTGCTGCCGTGCTCCCTGAGTTCCATGGCCGCGATGCGGTTCTTCAGCCGGGTAATACCCAGTTCCAGTGGGGAGAAGAGTCGCGGAAACTGCGGGTGTGCTGCGAGCGCGGACTCAAGTGCCAGCGACATCGAGATAACCCCGCTCGATGGCGGTCTCCAGAGCATTCACGGCCTGACGGAGCTCGTCGTAGGTCTCGCGCTGCCGGGCGAGGATCGTGATCTGCTCGTGCGACGGCCTGTCCGGATCGAGACGGGCGATGTCCATCAACTCCTGCAGGTAGCTTAGCCGCGCCCGGGCGGCCATGGTTACGATGGGACGCAAGTCATCGACACTCAGTGTCGGGATCGCCGGATTCATGATCTCGCGATTCACGTCGCGGCGGATCTTTTCCAGTTCAAGGAGCAATCGGTGGTTCTGCGAATCGGCCATACGAAGACGCTCCGCTCGGCATTACGGTCGGCGCCCCACCCTCACAGGATTGCACCAGAGGGTCAAGCGACTTTGGCGCGATCGCACGTTGCCTGGACCTTGCAGTAAGACACATCAGGGACAGCGGTGCGCCATGCATGCCGCGGGCGTGAAACAGGCTGGAAGTCGCCTCCTAAACCGACTACTTTACGCGCGGATCGGGCGTAGCGGTCCGCATCGAAGGGAGCCTCGCGCGCCCCGGTTTTCAGGAAGGCACGATCTGCCAAACCCAACTATCGGGAAACGTCTGTATGAGTTTTGCCACCGCTATAGCCGTCGACACCAGCGAACATCCCTATTCAGCCAGGATCCACGACGGCTGGGACATCCTCGGCAACGCCAACGGGGGCTACCTCCTGGCCATGGGTGCCCGAGCCATGGCCACCGCGGCCGCCAAGCCGCACCCGATCACCGTGACGGCTCACTACCTCTCGCCAGGAAAACCCGGCCCAGTAACCATCGACCCGCAGATCGTGAAAGCCGGCAAGCTTCTAACGACGGTGCGAGCGACGCTGCAGAGCGCGGAACGACCGCTGATCGAGCTGCTTGGCAGTTTCGGGGACATGACCCGCATCGAGGGGCCGGAACGTATCGACGCAAGCCCCCCGGATCTGCCACCGCCCGAAGACTGCGTGCGTATCAAGCACGATCCCAAGATCGGTCTGCCGCCCAGACTCTTCAGCCGCGTCGATCTGCGTCTTCATCCTGACGACGCGCGCTTCGTCGAAGGCAAACCCTCAGGCGATCCGCTGATCCGCGGCTGGCTGCGACTCAATGACGCTGAGCCCATGGATCTGTTCGGTCTTATCTTTGCCACCGACGCATTCCCCCCCACGGTGTTCAACGCGAAGCTGCCCGTCGCCTGGACACCCACCGTGGAACTCACGGCACATATTCGCGGCGTTCCGGCGTCCGGCTGGCTCCGCTGTCGTTTCAGTACGCGCTTCATCAGTGGCGGAATGCTGGAGGAAGATGGCGAGCTCTGGGACGTGAGCGGGCGGCTCGTGGCCCAGTCGCGCCAGCTCGCTCTCGCGCCTCTGCCCTGATGCGGGGGCCGATTACTGATGCTGTCCAATCGAGCAGGAATCGGGTGGTTTACGCGCGCGCTCAGAAGCAAACTGAGGTCCTCTCAATCAGGAGGAACGACCCATGGACAACCTCAGCGCAACCCTGTCCCATCTCGAAGCTGATGCAGCGCCTGTGAATTCCAGCGCGGACGACGGCGGCTTGGACCATCCGCACTACCGTCTCGTCGCGGCGGCCATTCGCTATCTGAGCGAGCACCATTCATCGCAGCCTGCCCTCGGTGAACTGGCACAGGCGCTTCATATAAGTGAGGCACACCTGCAGCGCGTCTTCAGCAGCTGGGCCGGCGTTTCACCGAAACGTTTTCTGCAGTCCCTGACCCGCGACGCCGCCGTTGCCGCCCTGCGCGACAGCGCCACCGTACTCGAGGCCAGTCTCGCCGCCGGGCTGTCGGGACCGGCGCGGCTTCACGACCTGACCATCGCCTGCGACGCCATGACCCCGGGAGAGATTGCCAGCGGCGGCCGGGGCCTCGACCTCAGCTACGGCTGGGCGTCCACACCCTTCGGCGAGGCCCTGCTTGCCTTCGGTGACCGCGGCATCTGCCATCTGGCCTTCCACGAGACCGAAGCGTCCGACGCCGTTGAAGAGTTACTTGGCGACTGGCCGGGCGCACGCCTGTCGCGCAGCGATGCAGAGGCCATGGCGCTGGCCGAACGCATCTTTGCCAGGCCCCTGGAGCGCGGAAGGCTGCACCTGCTGCTCCGCGGCACGAACTTTCAGATCCGCGTGTGGAAAGCGCTGCTGGACGTTGGCGAAGGGCAGCGCGTGAGCTACGCCCAGCTTGCCCGGTACGCGTCGGCGCCCCGGGCGAGCCGGGCCGTGGGCACGGCCATGGCCCATAACCGCATTGCGTACCTGATACCCTGTCACCGGGTCATCCGTGGTGATGGCAACAGCGGCGCCTACCGCTGGGGCCCGGAACGCAAACTGGCCATGCAGGGCTGGGAATCTGCCCGCTGCGAGGGCGCGTAACACAGCCTTCTACTTCCGATGGGACGGGGCCCCCGACGTGACACCGGCGCAATTCGCACAGCTCGTACTTCTCGCTGCGATCTGGGGCTCGTCCTTCCTTTTCATGCGTATAGCGGTGCCGCAGCTTGGAGCGACCTGGCTGCTGGAACTGCGACTCTTCAGCGCGGCGTTGTTCCTGCTGGTCGTGGTCCAAGGGCTGCGCCAGCCCGTGGATGTGCGTCGCTACTGGCGCCACTATCTGTTTCTGGGCGCATTCAACACAGCGATCCCCTTCTTTGTCATGGCCTGGGCCGCGCACGAACTTCAGGCCTCCGTGCTCTCGGTGATCAATGCCACCGCGCCGCTCTGCGGCCTCGTGGTCGGCTTTATCTGGCGCCGCAAGCCCATTACGCTCCGCGCGATGCTGGGACTGGGCGCCGGCATGGCCGGGGTTTCTGCCCTCGTAGGCATTGGTCAGGGCGAGCCCATCGACGCCGCTCAGCTGCGCGCTGTTCTGGTGTGCATGCTGGCGCCGATCTGCTACGGAATAGCGAGCAGCTATGCGGAGTTTGCCCAGCGCGTACCGGCCTTCGCCAACGCCAACGGCAGCCTCTGGGCCAGCTTTGCGCTCATCATTCCCCTGATGGCGGTCGTGCCCCAGCCCCTCGTCTGGCCACCGGGCGCGGTAGCCGCCGCGCTCGTCCTGGGCGTCGTCTGCACGGGAATGGCCTATCTGCTGTACTTCCACCTGATCAGCACCGTCGGCGCAGCTTCGGCGCTGACCGTGGGCTACCTGATTCCACTCTTCGGCGTTACCTGGGGATGGCTGTTTCTCGATGAGGCCGTGGGCTGGCATACCGTTGGCGGAGGGGTGCTGGTGTTGACGGGTACGGCCCTCGTTACAGGGGTTGATCCCCGGGCACTGTTGCGACGTAAGCGTCCGATCAGCAATTCGGTGTCAGGCTAGGATCAGCTCGACGCGCGCGCCGCCCAGTATGCTGTCACCCAGCACCAGTTTGCCCTGCTGGGCCTTCACAATGTCCATCACCACCGCAAGGCCAATGCCCTGCCCCTCCTGGCGGGAGTCCGCTCGTGCGCCGCGACCAAGGAGGGAATCCCGAAGCTCCGGCGAAATACCTTCTCCGTCGTCCTCTATGATCAAGCGCAGCCCCTCTCCAACGTCCTGTATCGCCAGGGCTCGCACCCTGGCGCGCGCGTACTTACAGGCGTTGTCGAGCAGGTTGCCGAGGATTTCCATCAGGTCGCGCTCGTCGCCGCGAAAGCGCGCGTCGCCCTCCGCCGCGATCACGATCTCCAGGTCCCGCGCGGCGTAGACCTTGAGCAGCGTGCTGCGCAAACGCTCGAGGACCGGGAGCACCTCCACCCGCTGAAGCAGGCGGTGGTTGGCGCCAACGGCCCGCTGCAGGTGCCACTGCATGACCTCATCCATGCGATCGAGCTGCTCCTGCTGCAGCGAGCCATAGTCCGGCGCCTGCAGATCGGCGCTTCGCAGCACGGCAAGGGGCGTCTTAAGACTGTGTGCCAGATCAGCGAGGGTATTGCGCATGCGCTCCCGGCGCTGCTGCTCACCGCTGAGTAAAGACTCCAGGTTACCCACCAGGGGCTCGACCTCGCGGGGCCAGTCCCCATCAAGCTCGGCCGCCTTTCCCGCTTCGATCTGCTCGATGCGCTCCGCCAGGCGGCGCAGGGGCGTAAGCCCCCAGCGCACGATGGCGAGCTGCAGCGACAGCATGATCACCAGCATCGCCGCCAGCCACAGGATGAGCTTGGAGCGAAACTCCATCACATCGGCATCGCGGGGCGCCGAGCTCTCGGCCACGACGAAGCGCAGGGGCACTTCGCTACCGTCTTCCCGTTCCCAGAGGACCTGGTACGCGTGGCGAAACAGGCCGCCCAGTTCGTTGTCAAAACGCGTGCCGGGACTCAGGGGCGGGATGCCGTCACTCAGACGCTCCAGGGGATTACTCAGAAAAGCAGCGGAGGGCGATACCCAGAGCGTCTCCCCTCGATCGCTGCTGACCATGGCATAGAGCCCGGAGGCGGGCTGCAGCAGTCGCGCTTCCAGGGGCATGAGCGGCAGATCGAAGTCGTCGGTGACATTGGCCTGCGCAAGCAGGGTAATCACCTGCAGCTGCAGTCGCTCGGCGATAGCCGCATCGAGCGCATCCCGATGGGCCCGTTCCAGGTACGCGGCGGCAAGACCGAGCGTTGCGGGAACCAGGATGAGGGCCGCGATCATCAGTCGGCTGGCCAGGGATCGCGGCAAACGCGTCATGCCCCACGGCGCTCCAGGGTGAAGCGGTAGCCGACGCCGCGCACGGTCTCGATGGGACGCAGATCCGCCTGCGGATCGAGCTTGCGGCGGAGGCGGCCTACAAACACTTCCAGCACATTGCTGTCGCGATCACTGTCCCGGTCGTAGAGATGATCCAGGAGTTCGGCGCGCGAAACCGCCTCGCCGGGGCGCCGCGCTAGGTAGGCAAGCGTATTGTATTCGTAGGTGGTGAGTTCGATCGCATCGCCATCGCGCTCTACGCGCCGTGCGCTGAAGTCGATGCTCAGCGCTCCGTACTCCGCCACAGCGCGGCGACGGCCTTCGACGCGGCGCAGCAGGGCGTCAAGACGGGCTTCCACCTCTTCGAGGTAGAAGGGTTTGGTCACGTAATCATCGGCGCCCGCCTCCAGACCACCGACCTTGTCCTGCCAGTCGGCCCGCGCCGTGAGAATCAAAACAGGCATGTCGAGACCGGCATTGCGCCAGTCGCGAATAAGCTCCACACCCGACACGTCGGGAAGTCCCAGGTCGACGATAGCGATATCAACCGGATACTCGCTCGCCAGGAATTGTGCCTCCTGGCCATCGGGCGCTTCATCGACGATCCAGCCGTTGCCGCGGAAATGCTCCGCCAGGCGGGCGCGCAGGCGCGCGTCGTCCTCGACCACCAGCAGCCGCATGGTCCTATTCCGGAACCTCGACGGTCACTACTCGACCGCTGTCCAGGAGTAGACGCACACGATAGCTGTCCCCGATACGACCGACCGCGAGAACGCGACCCCCGTGCTCGCGACGAGCCTGTTCAGCCGCAGCGGCGGCCGCGTCGTCAGGGGTGCTTTGGCGGTAGGCTTCGCTTGCAGGCCCGCGCCCGGCCTCTCCGTCACGCTCGATCGCTTCGAGGATACGCTGCTGCCAATCCTCGAGCTCGTCCTCGCGCTCCTGCGCCAGGGCCGGTCCGAGAGTCAGCACATAAAGCAGGAGAAAACCGAAAGCTGTGCGCAACATTCATCGCTCCGAATAGCGGTGACGCTGCCACTCAGGGCAGCGGCTCCAATCGCATACGCACGGCGATCGTGGATCCGGGATCCACGGCAGTGCGGGTTTCGTAGATGCTATCCTCAAAACGGTAGCGGACGCGATAGCCGCTTATCTGTTCGCGCTCGCGAATCTCGTACTCGGTAGTGCACACATCTTCGGTAACGTAGTACCCGTCCTGGCGCTGGCGGCGACGCTGTTCGAAGTCGTTGCCGACCGATGCGCCCAGCAACACTCCCGCGCCAGTAATGAGGTCGCGGCGACTCGAATTGTCCCCCAGGACGCTGCCGGCGGCGCCGCCAAGAACACCCCCAAGCACCGCGGGGGTAAAGGACCTCGGGTTGCCGCGCCCCTCGATCCGCACCCGTTCCGTACGGCATCGCTCAAAGGGAATACGATCCTCTCGAATCTGCACGATGGGATCGACGGACACAACCGGAGCCTCGATGACCTTGCTGTAAGTGTCCGCATGGGCCGTGGCGCCAAGCCCGAAGAGTGAAGCCAACGCCAGGGCGGGGGAAAAACGATTCAGTGTCTTCATGCACAGATCCTCCTTGATGGACTCGGGGACAAGGCTAGCGCCAGGTCCCTGAACCCAATCTGAACGACCCGGGAAAATCTTCATCTTTCCATTCAGCATTCGTTCAGGTGCCAGCGCCTAGGCTGTAGCGACACTCACCAAGGGAGCTGTGCACTATGAAACCTAGGATCGTTTTCGCAGCACTGGTCGCCAGCCTGTTCCTTATCGGCCCCGGGACCGCGAGCGCGGATTACGACGATCGGCGGCGTATCCATGGAGGATGGGACCACCGCGATCGCTGGGACGATCGGCGTCGCTTCAACCGCAACCCGTATTTCCGGCAGTGGGATCGTCGCTTTCGCCGCGGTTACTGGGACCGCCGTTTCCGCGGCGGCTATGACTGGCGATTTGACCGCAGGCGCTACTGGGGTCTGGGGGCCTGGAACAATAACTGGTACTGGACGCCACCACCGCATCGCTACCGGTATCGGCAAAACCGGGGTGTCGGTCTGGTCGGTGGCGCGATCATCGGTGCTACGGCCACAAGGCTCCTTTTGCAATCCCAGGGAGACGATCGCTACGTGGACTACGATCGCAGGCCGTCCTGCTACCGCATCGAGCACGATGCCAGTGGGAGGGAGCGGCGTGTGCCGCTGCCAGACACGGCCTGCTTTTAGAGACTCAGACCGCGTCGCGACTCTGATCGCGACGCGGCTTCGGAAGCAGACGCCACAGAAGATAGGATAGGGGCGAGACCAGAAGCGTCAGCAGCCAAAGCAGCAGGGGAAACAGGACGACCAGCCACAGGCCGTCAAAGCGTTCGAGTTCGAGATCCACCTGGAAGTCAGCGTGCGCGCTCCCGTTCACCGCGATGGCGACACCCAGTATGAGCGCGATCGCCAGGCCCGTAAGAAGCGCGCCGCGCAGGGCGGCGCCCAGGAACTCACGAAAGCTCACTCGTGGATCTCGATACAGCCGTGCTCCCCGTGCTCAGCGTTAGAGCGAAGCAGACTCACAGCGCCTCCTCGACCGGGCGTCCATCCTGCTTGTAGACCACGCCGCCTTTCATGACGAAGTCGACCCGTGAAAGCAGGTTTATGTGTCGGAGCACGTCGCCCTGCACCGCCACAATGTCTGCGTACTTACCCGCAGACACCGTGCCCCACTTGTCCTCGACACCCATCATCACCGCGCCCCAGTAGGTGGCGGCTCGGATGGTGTCCATGGGATCAACCCCCATCACGTTCACCCATACGTCCATCTCATTCCAGGTGCTCTGGCAGTGGAATTTCATCGGGATGCCGCTGTCGGTGCCGACCAGCATCACCACGCCGGCTTCCCGCAGCTGCAGAAATTTGCGCTTCAGCGTCGGCTTGCGGATCGGCGTGAGCTGCGTGTACGCAAGCTGGCCGGGATAGCGGATCGACGCTTCGATATCCGCGATGGTCGAGGGTTCGAGGCCCCGATGCCAGCAGTCATTGTCGAGTTTCTCCGGATTGGCCACCGTGAACTCGTAGTTCCAAAGGCCTTCGACCGTGGGGGTCCAGAACATCGGTCCGCCGGCGACTCGACCCGTCGCCGTTCGCTCGCGCAGCATGCGAATCACGTCCGCCGGGTACTCGGGTGCGGTCGTGAGCCCGGTGTGCTCGAAGTTGTCGACACCGATTTCCAGCCCACGGCGAATCTCGTCGGGGCGATGCGAATGGGCGACAACTTTGAGCCCGTGCTTGTGGGCCTCGTCCACCACCGCCTGCGCCTCATCGAGGGTCATCTTGTCCTGGTCGATGAGCTTGATGATATCGACGCCGGCCTCAGCGAGAAGCGCGACCTTGCGGCGACCGTCCGCTGCCCCGCTGACGCCCCAGCGGTACATCTCAGTGTTCGGATAGGGCTCGTGCTGAATAAATGGGCCCGAGATAAAAACCCGCGGTCCCGGGATTTCGCCGCTCTCGATTCGTCGCTTCAGCGATAGGGAGTCCTCCAGGGGAGCGCCCAAATCACGCGTAGTGGTGATACCGGCCAGCAACAGCTGAACCGCGCTGGCGGGCATGATCTCGCTCGCGAAGCGGTCGGCGTAGGTCGGATGCCAGTGCGAATAATCGGAGTGACCCGTGAGCATCAGGTGAGCATGGTTCTCCCACAGGCCCGGCAGCACGTCCATACCTTCCGTGGACACAACGTCGTAGCCCTCGGGCACGGGAAGTGTATCCACCGTGCCGACCTGCTGGATTACGCCCTCGTCTACAAGAATCACGCTGTTCGCAATGGGGTAATGACCGAAGCCGTCGATGAGGCGTCCACCAACCAATGCCGTGCCGGCGAAGGCCTGCGCACCAAGCTGCAGCGCCAGGAACACGGTGAGCCCTTTCCCAGGCCAGTTTTTCCTCTGTGCTCTAATTCTGGCTTGCCTTCTTGTTCTTTTGTTGTCGTTCAATGAAGAATTCTCCTTCCCCGGGTGAGGCCGTCGGATGGCCGCGGATCACCGTTGCGGACACCGCTTCCTGCGGTGTTCCTTTCTTCAGCAGCTCTGGACGAGCGCCGCCTTCCATCAAGGTAGTACACTGCCGCGCGGCAATCGACCTACCAACGATAAGGATGCCCGTATGCCGATCTCATTGCAGCGTCCCTGTGGCTTTTTCGCCGCTCTCTCGGTAAGCCTGCTGGCGAGCACCGCCACGCTTGCCGAACATCACGAAGGTACCGACCACGAAGCTGTGCTCGCCGTCGTCACCGCGCTCTTTGACGGAATGCGCGGTCGTGACGAGGCCAAGCTTCGTTCGGTGTTTGCGGAAGAAGCGCGCCTCGGCACGCAAGGTGTGGACGGGTTTATCGAGCGAGTCGTCACCGGCGAGCGCTTCCTCGACGAGGTGACCTTCGACGAAACCGTGCTTATAGACGGAGAGCTCGCCATGGCCTGGACGCCCTACAACCTGTTCGTTGACGACGTGTTCCACCACTGCGGCGTGGATCTGTTCGTGATGAAGCTCAGCGATGAGGGCTGGCGCATCACCCAGCTCGACGATACGCGTCGCACCGAGGGCTGTGACCCAGAACGACGCGACTGATTTCACCGGCAGACCTGCTTCGCATCGCATGGCGATAGATCCAGCGCCACGCATCGAACTTCGATGCCAGCAGTTTATAGAAAGCAAATCATAGACTTAGATAGAGGCCGATTATGCGAAGCCTTCTGCTCACCCTGACCCTTCCCCTCGCGTTCCTCACATCGGGGGCCCTCGCCCAGAAACCGGACATCACCTTCGCCGACCTGGAGCGCATCTCGGATGCCGACACCATGGTCATGGTGCCCATGCGCGACGGCGTGCGGCTGGCCACGGACATCTTCAGACCCAAGGATGCAAACGAGAAGCTGCCGCTGATCTTTATCAAGACACCCTATGACTTCAACGAAGTCGGGGGAGCGACGCTCAACTGGACCTTTGAAGCCGTCTCCCGTGGCTACGCCGTCGCAATCCAGAACGAACGCGGCCGCTACTACTCCGAAGGCGAGTGGGAAATCCTGGGCAATCCACGCACCGACGGCTGGGACGCCCTGGACTGGTTTGCCGAGCAGCCCTGGTCCAGCGGAGCGGTGGGTACGCTCGGCTGTTCCTCCTCCGCCGAGTGGCAGCTCGCGCTCGCCGCCATGGATCATCCCGCGCACAAGGCCATGGTCCCCATGGCCTCCGGGGCCGGTATCGGTCGCGTGGGTGAGTTCATGGAACAGGGGAACTGGTACAAAGGCGGAGTCCACCAGACGCTGTTCTCGGTGTGGCTTCACGGCGTTCAGCAGCAGGTCTATCCCCGCTTCCCGGCCGGCACGAGCGAAGAGGATCTGCGGCGCTTCCGCAAGCTCTACGATCTGGCGCCGGAGATGCCTGAAGTGGACTGGGCCAAACAGCTGCGCAAGCTGCCCGCTAGCGACTGGCTGGAGGATGCGGGAGCCAATTTTGGGCCGATGCAGGAGCTGCTGCGGCGCAGCCCGGCGGACCCGGCCTGGTTCGAAGGCGGTCTGTATCACGACAACGCGCCGATCGCGGTCCCTGCATTCTGGTTTAACAGCTGGTTTGACGTCAGCCAGGGGCCGAACCTCGCGGCCTATCAGCACACCCGAGACAACGCCCCCACGCAGCGCGACCGCGGCGGTCAGTACGTACTGATCGCACCGACGCTGCACTGCGCCTTCTATCGCATTCCGGAACACGACGACTACATCGCCGGCGACCTCAACGTGGGTAACGCCTGGTTCCCGCTCTACGAGCAAATGTTCGCGTTCTTCGACTATTACCTTAAGGACGAAAACAGCGACGCCTTCAGCGAACTGCCTCGCGTCCAGTACTACACCATGGGCCGCAACGCCTGGGCCAGCGCCAATCTATGGCCCCCCGAGGACTCACAGTCCCGCACCCTCTTCCTGAGCTCCGACGGCTACGCCAACAGCCTCTACGGAGACGGCCGCCTCAGCTGGGAGGAACCGGCCAGCGCCGCGAGCGATAGCTTCACCTACGACCCCATGAATCCGGTCCCGGCCCTCGGCGGCGGAGTGTGCTGCAACCGGGGCGCGGCTGACGGCGGCAGCTTTGACCAGCGCGCGATCGAAGCCCGGGTCGATGTGCTCGTCTACACCACCGACCCGCTCGATGAAGACCTGGAAGTCACGGGCAGCGTTCGCCCGACCCTGTACGTGGCGTCCGACGCCCTCGACACGGATTTCACAGTAAAGCTTGTAGACGTCTACCCGGACGGCAGCGCCTGGAACGTCGACGACACCATCCTGCGCGTTCGGTACCGCGACGGTTATGAGAATCCGAAGATGATGTCGCCCGGAGAAGTGTATGAACTCACGCCCACGCCCATGACCACTAGCTATCTGTTCAAGGCGGGGCACCGCATTCGCGTGGAAGTGTCTTCAAGCAAGTTTCCGCAGTACATGCGCAATCTGAACACCGGGGGCAACAACGTCGACGAGACCGAGGGCGTGGTTGCGCACAATGCGGTGCACCATGGCCCCGCCACGCCGTCGCGAATCGTGCTGGAAACACTCCCGGTGAAATAGAGCTGTCACACAACAACCACGGCACCTCCCCGAGGTTTATCAACAACAAGGTAATCAAGATGCTTTACTCGCTTTATCGCGCGGTACAGGCGCCGGTGCTGGTCGCAGTGCTGGCTTCTTCGCTGCTCGCCTCCTCCGTTGCCGACGCGCAGATGCAGATGGACCCGCGCACGCCGCACATACTTCCGGAGCGCGATCGGTCCCGCATCGTGGACGAGTGGCTCCGCGAGCGCCTCGATACGATAGTACTGCCGCTCATGCGTCGCGAAGGCGTGGACATGTGGATCCTGATCGCCGGTGAATACGATGAGGATCCGGTGCTTAGAACCATGCTGCCCTCAACCTGGCTGAACGCGCGCCGCACCACGATCCTGATCTTCCATGACAACGGCGACGACTCAGCGGAGCGCATGGCCGTGGCGCGCTATCCCGTGGCCGACCTGTTTCCGGCCGCCTGGGACGCGGACGCCCAGCCGGACCAGTGGAGACGGGTAGCGGATATCATCCGGGAGCGCGATCCGCAGACCATTGCTATCAATACTTCGGATGATTTTCCCCTCGCCGACGGTTTGAGTGCCGGCATGCGCCGCAAGCTCGAAACAGCGCTGGGACCGCTCACCGAACGTCTGGTAGAGCGCCCGGGCCTGGCCGTGGGCTGGCTTGAGACGCGCACGGCCTCCGAGATGGCGGTGTATCCGCACATCGTGCGCATCGCCCACGCGATTCTGTCCGACGCGTTTTCCGAAGCCGCGCTCACGCCGGGCGTGACCACAACCGGCGACCTGCGCTGGTACCTGCGGCAGCGGGTGACGGACCTGGGCCTCGACACCTGGTTCCATCCCAGTGTTCACGTCCAGCGGCAGGAGCAGAAGGCCTTTGATATCGCCAGCATGGGTATCGACTCCGGCGAGGTGATCATGCCGGGCGACTTCCTGCACGTAGATTTCGGCATCACCTATCTTCGCCTCAACACCGATACGCAGCATCATGCCTATGTGCTGCGCCCGGGTGAGACGGAGGCGCCGAAAGGTCTGCGGGACGGTCTCGCCGCATCGAACAAGGTCCAGGACGCGCTGACGGCGGAGTTTGCCGTGGGACGCAGCGGCAACGATATCCTCGCCGCGGCCCGCCGCACGATCGAGGCGCAGGGCATCGACGGCACGATCTACACCCATCCCATCGGCCTCCACGGCCACGGAGCCGGGCCCGGTATCGGCTCCTGGGAGACCCAGGCACCGCGCAAGGGCCTGAGTGGTTCCTATACGATGCAGGCGAACACGGCCTACTCCATCGAGCTCAATGCCAAGGCAGCCGTGCCCGAGTGGGGCGGACAGGTTGTGCGCTTCATGACCGAGGAGGACGCATTCTTCGACGGTGAAACGCTGCGCTACATGGACGGTCGCCAGACCGAGATCATCCTGGTGCCGCGCCCCTATTTCGAGGATTGAGCATCGTATTCTGCGGCGACCGACCCCGTCTTGTCGCTGGCTAGAGAGCGCATTCTCTCGGCCAGGAGAGCCGCCGATGCCAGGGCGTCGGCTTCGCGCCGGAGTGTCTGGATACGCGTCACCAGGATATCGATCGTTTCGTGGAAGGCGGCACGAACCGTCTGTCCGTCGCCAACAATACGCGACGGATCGGCGAGTCCCCAGTGCACCTTCTCGGCGGGTTCCAACCATAGCGGGCAGGGTTCCCCAGCCGCCGAATCACACAGGGTAACGACGATATCGAAGGGGCTCTGGCTTACATCATCGAAGCTCTTGCTCGCCAGGCCGCCCGTCGGTATGTCCCGCTGTGCAAGGTGGTGTAGCGAAAGAGGATGAACGACGCCGGCGGGCGCACTTCCGGCGCTGGCAACATCAAAGCAATCGCCGGCGAGATGACGGGTCACAGCTTCAGCGATGATGCTGCGACACCGGTTGTGGGTACATACGAAAAGCAAGCGCATGGCTTCTATCTCGCGTGGTTGTGAACTTGCGGCCTGGGAGTGGGGAACACGGCCGATCGCTCCCGGCTTCGCTCAGCCTGTCGCTCGTCGTTGCTGCTTCGGGCGGCACGAGAACTGCTTGGCAAAGGTAACAAAACTGAGTCGATGGCTTCGACCACAGCAATCTTCGCAACAATCTTTGCAGCAAGAGCTAGGACAACTGTCAATGAGAAGGGGAACACAGTGACTTTCGACGATACTCGCACTTCCGCGGTGCATGGCGCTATCACCCTGGTGCTCTTGCTGGTCTTTGCTGTTCAACCCGCAAAAAGCCAGGGCAATGGCGCCACCATAGCGATCTTCGGCGGTACCTTTATTAACGACGCCCTGCTCCTGCGCGACGATATCCTGGACGAACCTTTCACGCTGCAGACCAAACTGGGCGAATCGGCACCCATTTACCCGGGGGAGGCAAACGGTGTGCGTTTCTACTACGTGCACATGCACGGCAGCGTCGCGTTGCAGGCAAGCTGGGTCGCGCTTTACGACCTTGGCGTCAAAGAAGTCCTTGGCGGAGCCACCGCCGGCGGTATCAATCCGGCGATGCAGCCCTATGACTATGTGGTGCCGCACGACTTTATCGATATGAACGTCGATCGACCGCTGAGCTTTCCCCGGGAGATTTACCGTGACCCCGAGAATATCCCCCTGCCCCGCGTCCTGCCCGCTATGGATCCGGACCTGCGCACGATTCTCCTGGAAGAGACCCGTGCTCGACTGCGCGGCGATCGCGCTCTGGACGATATCAGCCTGCACAAGGCCGGAGTGATCGTACAGGCACGCGGCGGACGCTTTGAATCAGCGGCTGAGATCCGCATGTTCGCCCAGTGAGGCGGCGATGTGGTGACCATGAACGTAGGCACAGAGGTCGCCTACGCTCGGATGCTCGGGATGAACTACGCCAGCCTGATCGTGATCTCCAATCCCGCGGAAGGCGTCGCCCCCTGGGACTTCGCGGAAATGCCTCCGCTCTATCGGCGCATCAATCCCATCAGCGTCGATATCCTGTTGGCATCGCTCCCCAGAATCGCGGAGCTGGCTGGCAAGGAGCGGGTCGGCGATTCGCTGATCTTCCATCCTGAGATGACATCGAAGCCCGAGGGCGGCGCGTGACATCGTATCCACGGAACCCGGGCATCTGAGTCTCACCGCTGTGCCCGTGATAAGGGCGTAGCGTGAAACTCCGCTAAACCTCGACAGGGCTTGCTAAAGCCGGGCAACATCAGAAAATGTCGCCAAGACGTTCAGTCCGAAGCACGAACTGAAACCCCCACTCAAGTCGAGGCGTAAGCGATGAGTCGGCCCCGTTCCCTGGTTTCCCCTATTCTGCGAAGCTCAAAACTGAAGCGCTCATGGGAGGACACTCCGATGCGCCGCGTGCTTGCTGTACTCATGCTCGTTTATTTTTTCGGCGCGGCGCACTCCTGGGCACAGCAGGATTCCGGCGCTCCGATGGCGGTGATGCAAGCCCCACTGCCCGGCCCAGAGAGCAGCGCGAGGGCGTTTCGCAGCGCCATCGTGGGGGAGGATGGCGCCATTCTGGTTGAGAAGTCGCGGTCCGAGCTGGAGTTTGCGGCGACGCCCATGCCATTGGCCGAGCTGGAAGTCCGTGCTCAGGCCGCTGTCAGTTATCTTCAGGCCGCAGCAACCGCCTTATCGGACCTTATCATCGAAGGCGAGCGCCTCGTGCGCGAAAACGCCTTGACCGGCGAGCTTGAGGAAGAGCTGACGCTGCGCGGCGGCCTCGTGTTTCAGTTGCGAAACGAGCTGGCCGCCCGGGCCACCATTCTCATCGATGCGGCGGAAGAAAAAGGCGGGGACCTGACCGAGAGTCGGACCTATGTGAATGTTGTTACCAATCTGGATCTGCCTGAACCCAGCAGCGATCCTGCGTTGAGTGAGATCGAACGCGATGCCCGCCTCGTGGTGAGGAGAGTCAGGGAACAGCCCCCGGCCCATGAGCGGCTTGCTCCCTGGACGTCCTCGGTGTCGGAATTGGTGGAGGAACTGCAGCCTCTGCGCCAGCAGCAGTTGGAGGAACGCGTCGAGGCGTGGCTGGCCATCCTTCAGCGCCAGGTGCGCAAGCGTATTCGGATGGACATAGCGCTCACCAAAACCGACGATCAGCGCGAGAAAGAAGTTATCGCCGGTCTCGCCGCAGACCAGCAAGATGTCGTTAACGCCACCATAGAAAGGCTGCAGGCCGTATTGGCCGTATTTGCCAAACGTGGCGGCGATACCACCGTAGCTCGCCAATACATCATCAACGCGACGGGGCAGCGCATAAACCTGCGTGATCCGGCCGTCTTCTATGCCCAGGCCAAAGCCTGGGCCCTGAGCCCTTCGGGCGGCCAGGGATTGGCCCTGAAGCTGGGAAAGTTTTTTCTGATCCTCATCGTTGTGTGGATCATCGCCAAAGTAATCGGAGGCGTCGTTCGAGCGGCGATAAAGCGCCTGCCAGACGCATCGAGCCTGCTGCAGGATTTCCTGGTGAACGGGAGTCAGAGGGTCGTGATGCTTATCGGCCTCCTCGTGGCTATCAGTGCGCTCGGTATCAACATAACGCCCCTGGCAGCCGCCATTGGTGCCGCCGGTCTTGTTATCGGCCTGGCCCTCCAGGGCACTCTGAGCAACTTCGCGAGCGGCATCATGATTCTCATGTATCGACCGTTCGACGTCGGTGATGTTGTGAATGCCGGTGGAGTCTTCGGAAAGGTAGAGGCCATGACGCTCGTCTCCACAAGAATTCTGACTTTCGATAACCAGGTTAACTGGGTGCCCAACGATTCCATCTGGAATAACGTGATCACCAACGCGACGGCGCGGCGCACCCGGCGTGTGGACATGGTGTTCGGCATTGGCTACGGCGATGACATCGGAACGGCCCAGAACATCATTGAGCAGGCCGTAGCGGCACACCCGAAGGTACTGGCCGATCCGGCGCCCACAATCCGAGTGAATGAGCTCGGTGACAACTCGGTCAATTTCGTCGTTCGGCCCTGGGCACTCACCACGGATTACTGGGACGTCTTCTGGGACCTGATGCGCACGATCAAAGAACGCTTCGACGAAGCGGGAATCAATATTCCGTTCCCCCAGCGTGACCTACACCTCTCCGGGCCCATTGAAGTCGTTATGAGCAGCGCGACCGCAAGCGACTCCGGCAAAGCCGATGAAAACACCAGAGCAGGCCCGGGGCCTTCAGCCTACAGCTCGCAGTCTTCCGTTGATGAGCCAGGACCGGCGAAGCAGGATCGCGATGATGAGGATGAGGCGGAAGACTCCAATGCCTAAATGCCCTGACCTGTGTTGAATCGGTTATCGGAGGCATCAAACCTGCTGCGGGGCCGGCAGCGTTGGTACGAAGAACAAAGCCGAGTCCGTTCCTGGAGAGCGAAACTACCGCCGTTCGCGACGATCTTTCAGGCCGACATAGCATGCGCCGGCCACACAAAGCCCGACAAAAATCATCAGAAAAAGGTGCGGCCCGCTGAAGTAGTGCAAGACAGACCCCGAATCGGCGCCATGGCCTTCGTGGGCGAATGCCTGGAGACTCGAGCTGAGCAGCAGCAGACCTGGGATTACGCGCTTCATGTTTATGGTTCCTCGAATTTTTTTCGAAGGGCTCTCCAAGCTTGCTCCAAACATTCTCGGAGTTCCCTCCAAGTCAGAGTTTGCTCCAAGTTTGCTCAAAGTCTGCTTACAGAGAATCGAGCGGATCGTGAGACGGGCCATTGTTGGACCCGCATCTCGCGCACCCAGCTTAGGCCCCTCGCGCGCCGATACATTGCGCTGGATCAATGATGTAACCACCCAGGATTCAAAAAAACACGAAAGAAGCCCGGCTGTTAGTGCCCATGGCGCGTAGCGCTTTTAGCCGCAAGGCGACGCCTGTCGTGAGCAGTCGCTCACGTTGTACATCCCCAGAGCACTGGTCCGACCCGCGGCGCCGATCCGTATGGGGCCTACTGGTAACCGTGGATGACCATCCGCTATGGCTCAGCTCAGACGCTGGCATCGCTGGTTGCCTCGAACCACCGCTGCGAATCCCCAGCGCCCGGGCTGATTCTCGTTCGCAGGTCTGGCTGCAAGCCCATAAGCTTTGCGAGTATTGAAAACGCGGCGCCAAGCCACCAACTCTTTGGCTCCTAGGAGAGGAAAAAACCATGTCCACCTATCAGAAATCAGCAGACGCCATCGCCGCGCTCGACGCCGAGCAGTACCGAGTCACGCAGGAGAACGGCACCGAGTTGCCAGGCACGGGTAAGTACCTCGAGAACCACGAACCCGGCATATACGTTGACATCGTATCTGGAGAACCGCTGTTTGCCTCATCTGACAAGTATGAGTCGGGATGCGGGTGGCCGAGTTTCACCAAACCTATCGAGCCTGCGTACGTTAACGAACTGCGCGATTCCAGCCACGGCATGATTCGCACCGAAGTGCGGAGCACGCATGGCGACAGCCATCTGGGGCACGTGTTCCCCGACGGCCCTCGGGATCGGGGAGGCCTGCGCTACTGCATCAACTCCGCATCCCTGCGCTTTGTGCACCGGAATGACATGGCGGAGGAAGGCTACGCGGATTACCTTAATCAAGTAGAAGACATCTGACGTTCACGGTCGGCATCCGCGAAATCTGGGCTGTCGCCTCAAGACAGATACCGTCCACAAGCCTCACACTTGAGATCGGTCGATCAGGGGTGTATGGCTTTTCGCGCCAGCATCAGGGCATGAATCGGCATCAGGTCTAACCAAAGGCCGGCGGCCGAGGGGACTTGCCCTCGTAACGACGCATAACGAAAAGCGCGCTGGTCGCAGGGCGGCCAACGCGCTGTCGGGTGGAAGAACCTGCCAGCTCGAAGAGAGGCAGCAAACTCAGAGCTGGAGCAGGCTAGGCAAGCGCAATAGGCGCGTCTGAGTTGCCGCCATTCTCAGCGGCGCGCGTCAAATGCTGATTCATCACGATCACGGCGACGCTGCTGATCCAAACGGCGACCGCGGTGAAGAACAGGGCTCCGCCATCCGTGTTGCCGGCCTGGTCAACCACCCGGTCAATGCCCAGCGGCGTGAACAAGTGGAAGAAGATAGCGCCACTGATTACCGCGAGACTGATGCTCGCGCCCAGCCTACGCGTCGTGGGGATCAGGATCAGTGCGGAAGCAATTAGCTCAAGCGCGCCAACGCCGTAGGCGCCGAACTCGGCAAACACGCCGGCACCAAAGGGCGGCAGGCCGACGCTGATCATCCAGTCCGCGATCGTATTGAAAATAATGACGGTCTCCTCCGCGCCGGAAAACTTGAAGAACGTCGACTGAATGAAGATGAAGGCAACGAAGATGCTTAGTGCCAGGGGTACGTATCTTTTCACGGTTCTGTCTCCTTGAGGAATCGGGTGTGGCTCACCGGCTCATCGGGTGAGCCGCCATGGA
Source organism: Pseudomonadota bacterium (assembly GCA_038748515.1). Lineage (GTDB taxonomy): Bacteria > Pseudomonadota > Gammaproteobacteria > Pseudomonadales > Halieaceae > Congregibacter. The sequence continues at coordinate 22,895 of JBCDIW010000015.1, read as the reverse complement.
AGGACTAGCGCAGCGGTGAGCTGCCCCAAAGCTTGGAGTAGGCCTCGCAGTGGAAGACCAAAGACTGGAACTGAGTGAGATCCGTACCTGCCGGGATCTCGATACGAGTGCTTCCGTCGAAGTCAGAGATGAGTTCGACAAACACGCTGCCATCCACCGCGTTGTCGCCGGTGACCTGAGCCGAGGGAGTCGGCGATAGAAAAATCTTCACGTCCGGGCCCTTTTTGGCGTGGAAGTTGTCGTCTAACTCGATGTACTGGGCGCCGCCGTCTTCGACAATCTTCCAGTCACCCTGGAGGGACGACTTGCCCCAGGACGAAAAGGCGCCCTGCAGACTCCCGCTGGCCAGTTCCGCGGCCTGTGCCTGGACCGGGGCCAGGGCGCCAAGGACGGTCAGAGATACAGCTAAGATGGTGTTCTTCATGATGCTTGTCCTTTGTCGGTTGGGTTTCAATGGCTGAGCCATGAGTTCCATTTAAGCGGATGAGGCCATGTGGCAACATGTTCGAAACGCCGGGGTTTATGCCCGAACGTCCAAATTGGCTGTCAGCGGGAGAAACGGAAACTTGGACGCGCTCAATCAGCTCCTCGCGACCTTTCGCCTGAAGACGGATGTGATCAATAACGCCCAGTACTGCGGCGACTGGGCCATCGACACGTCGGGCACGGGTAAAGCAAGTTTTCACATCATTTCGCACGCCGATGCCTACATCCGCAGCGACGATCTGCACGGCACCGTGTACCTGGAGAAAGGGGACTGCGTGCTCTTTCCCCGGGACAGCCATCACCTGCTCAGCAACGTGGCGGAGTGCAACCTGCCGAGCAACCGGCAAAGCGCCGTGAGTTACGAGGAAGGGCTGAAGGATGATGGGGTCGGCCTGATCTGCGGATACTTTCACTTCGAGCAGAACGCGGCATCGGCGCTGCTGGATGTGCTACCGGATGCTCTCGTGATCCAGCGGAGAAATTCCGACGGCAACATTGCCACGCTCATGGACCTGATGATCAGCGAGTCGCTTCGCACGAGCGCGGGCACAGAAGCCGTGGTGGACCGGCTGGCCGAGGCGCTCTTTGTGATTATTCTCAAGGAGCATGTGGAGAACAGCGACCGCGGCACCGGTCTGGCGGCGGCGCTGCGGGATCAGAAAATTCACAAAGCGCTCGTCGGCATGCAGGCCGAGCCGCATGCGAAATGGACGGTCGACAAGCTGGCGACCCTGGCCGCCATGTCACGCTCGTCCTTTGCTTCGCGCTTCAAGGCGCTACTGGGGGAGAGCCCGATGGAATACCTGACCCGGTGGCGGATGCAGGTCGCCTACAATCTGCTCGACGAGGAAAGGCTGCCGGTTCTGGAGGTCGCTGACCGCTGCGGTTACGACAGCGAGGCCGCGTTTGCGAAAGCGTTCAAGCGGGTAATCGGGGTAGGACCGGGAGCAGTGCGCCAGTCGATAGCCTAAACTTGAATTGAGAACTCCCAGGGAGGCGCGTATGAGAGCTTTGTTCACCGCGACAGCGGCCATGGCCTTGTCGATGAATCTGGCGGCGCAGGTCGACTCCCCGGCGAAGCCGCCGCTCGAGTCCGTAGGCTCCGCAAGTTCCACAAACGGGCCCGTAACAAGTCACAATCTGGGAAACGGGATCACCGGCAGGAGCCTGAAAAACGGTGCCGTTTCAAACCACACGTTCAGCAATGGCGTGACGGGCAACAGCTACGAGTACGGGAACAGGTCGACGCATCACATCAGCAATGGCGTTAGCGGAACCACTTACCGCTACGGCAACCAGTCGACCACCAGGCTGAACAATGGTCGAACGATTAGCTGCCACTCCTTCGGAACACAAACCCGCTGTAACTGACCTTCCGAGCAGGCGACATCGATAGCTACAGCTTCGTGCGCCAGTCAAAAGGAGAACAGGCAACCGCCGCTGAACCCTGCCGTGTCCAGCGACCCGTGGACCCTAGAACATCAGATACCAGATGCCGCTCGAAGCGGCCTCAAACGCCAGGAGCCCGGCGAACAACAGGCGCGGAGGCATGGTTCTAAAGCGCCGAATCAGCACGACGCTCAGGGCCACGGTCAGCAGCAGCTCCATCGGCCCGAGGATCGATCCGAAATAACGCTCATCCCAGTAGCTCACGGGGCTGTCGAACACCCACTGGGTGAGTGGCCAGAAGTGAGGCCGCCCATCCCCCGCGTGCAGTGGAAAGTCGAGCGCGACATGGAGCAGCGCGGCGGCGGCAAACACTCTGAGCCACGCCCAGCCCCCAAAGATCCCCAGCGCCAGCAACGACCCCCACACAAACACCGAGTTATCGACCGCGAAGATCGCCTGCCAAGCCTCGGAGTAATACAGGTCTCGGAAGACCACGTCTGCCGGTGTGCCGATGACGGCGAGATGCCATCCGGCCATCAAGTACAGCGACAGGTCCGGCGCCAGCGCACCTCCCAACGCGGCTGTCAGACTGCCCCGTTGGTCTTCGTGGGCAAACGTTGCCGCGCCAAGAATCAGATGTGCGGGTGTATTCATAGGTGGCGGTGATGAATGTCCGTGGTGGCTATGCGCCGTGCCTCACAACGGGAATCCACCAGCGGACAATGGTCTCGTTCATGGGCCGGAATGCCAGGGGGAAATAAGCGGCGATGTCCGGCTTTGATCCGTCGCGTTCGTAACCCGTCGCGGCAAACCACTCGCCATAAATTTGCTTATTGGTCTTCATCGAACTCTGATACTTGCATGTGAATTCGGCATAGGTCGCGGCAGGTACGGGATGACTACTGTACTTCGATGAGTCCGTATTTTCCGAAACTTCGATGCCCAAGACGTCCACAAAGGTCTCGCGATCGCTGTCCTCGAGAGGGAAATAGACCGAAAGCAGCGACGCCTCGGAAACGGCGCCTCCCCGACCCTGACCGATGGCGATGAGCGATCGGTAGTCCTCGGATCCAACATAGTTCTTCCAGAACTTGGGCCCCTCTTTGATGAACCTGTCGAAGCTAAAGTCCTTGCTCTTTCCAAGCACCGTGAAATCTGGTTTTTCGATGATCCTGTAGTCCAGCATGTGATCGTCCCGCTCTGATGAAGAAAGGCTTACCCGGGCAAAGGCCGAGAGTCTGGTCTGATTGGCGCGAGCCTCGCTGGGATTGACGCCGTGCATCTCCCGGAAGGCGCGGGTGAACGCGTTTGGCGAGCCGTAGCCGTAACGTGCGGCGATATCTATGACTCGGCTATTGCTGGACACGAGATCTCTGGCGGCCAGCGTCAGCCTGCGCCTCCTCAGGTAATCAGCCGGTGTAACACCGACCATCGACAGGAACATTCGATGGAAGTGATAGCGCGAGGCGTGGGCGGCTCTGGCTATCTCATCGATATTCAATTCGCTCTCGATGTTGTCCTCGATGAAGCCAATTGACTGCTCCATTCGCCCTACCCAATCCACGCGGTCCTACCTCCCCTTCCACGACCGTCCACTTACGGCTCCGTGCGCTGCCGGCCCTGCAACCGGGATCTGATACTAGACGGTCCGGGGCATGCCGCTCTCACCTTTTCTTGCTGTCCTGCCATTCCCGACGCAACGCTCCCAACGGCGCATCCAGCTGCAAACTGGCAGAGCAGCGCCAGGTCCCTGCGTTAGCCCCGCAGCCCCGCGCTTCCCGAAAAAACGGGCCACGACACCGTGCTTCCGCGTTCGCCTGGGCGCCGACCGTGGCTTGCCGTAGTCGCGGCAACCACTCCTCAGGTTTTGGGCCAAAAGCAGGCGAGAGAGCGTAGAAGAGCCAAGCAGCGAACTCGCCACGCGAGCCGTCCGGTCCAACAATCAGGAACACATCATCCATGAGCAACATTGAGCTAAGCCCCTCCGAAGAGACCGCGCCCACGCAATCCCTCTCCACGCTGTTGGCGACCTGCACCCGCCACGAGGACGGCTCGCTCACCGCCGAGCCAAGCGACGCGTGGAAACAGGGGCGTAGCCTGTATGGGGGAATCCAGGCGGCACTGGCTGTCGAAGCCATGCAGGTGTTCGCGGAGGGGCTCCCTATTCGCACGATGCAGGCAACTCTGTGCGCGCCGGTGCCCTCGGGACCCCTCAGGATATCCACAGAGGTACTGCGCATCGGCGGGAGTACGCGGCAGATCGAGGCAAGGTTCATCGACGGCGAAAGCGTACTGGCCGTTTTCGTCGCTATTTTCGGACGCGCGCGGGAATCCGTGGTGTCGCACGATTTCGCTCCCGCCGTCTTCGACGACGACCAGGGTGTCGAGCTGCCCTTCCTCAAGGGAGTAACACCCGATTTCCTGCAGCAGTTCCAGGCCACCCTGCTCAAGGGCCACTTTCCGGGAGCCGGTGCGCAGGACACGGAACAGGTCTATCGCGTCAGCCTGCGGGACGAAGCCGAAAAGACGGGACTGGCGCAGCTGTTGACCATGTCCGATTTTCCCCCGCCCATCGGCCTCAGCTGGCTCTCCCAACCGACTCCCGCGAGCACCATGACCTGGATGCTCAACTTCACGGGCCAGCGCTTCGACGACCAGGGCCTTGCTAACTGGCTGATCGATGTACAGCTGGATTCGGCCCACGACGGCTATACACAGCAGTCCGTAACCCTCTTCGCGCCCGATGGCCGGGCCATAGCTCGCGGAACGCAGTGCATGGTTGTGTTTGGCTGAGAGTCTGTTCGCCGCCGTTCGACTCGTCGCACCAGACGCGCGCTTCGTCGCGAATGCGTGACCGCGCCCTTGTAGCACCCGTCCCCTCACTACACCCTTTGTCGGGTTCGCAGTTTCGACAGGATGAGGAGGTGGACCTTGCGCATGGATGCAGCTACCGGCGAGATCTCCGGTCCGGCAGTACCGTCACCGCCACCCAGCGCACCAGCCGAAACCCGGCCTCCCCGGTCCGTCTGGCTCAAGCGCAGCATCAGCTCCTGGTACGGCATCGCCGCGCTGGGTCAGCTGGCATTCATTGGGTTCATCCTGATCTACTACGGTGGACGCACGCTGTCTGGTGACTGGGCGGCCTGGGACGAGAAGCCGCTGATTGAAGGCTATGTCGCCGATGACACTTCGGGCAACCTGATGTTTATCGGCCACGTTTTGCTCGCCGCCGTGATGACGCTGAGCGGCTTGCTGCAACTCATTCCCGCGCTGCGCAGAAGTCTGCCTGCGGCGCACCGCATCAGCGGTCGGGTATTTGCGGTCAGCGCCTGCGTCCTGGCAATCAGCGGCCTGTGGCTGACCTGGGTACGCGGCACACAGCTCAGTCTCGTCAGCGGCGTGGCGATTTCGCTCGATGCTCTGCTCATCCTGATCTTCGTCGCCCTTGCCTGGCGGTGCGCACTCCAGAAGCGCTTTGCGGAACACCGGCGCTGGGCCCTGCGCAGCTTCATGGTCGCTAACGGCGTCTGGTTTCTGCGCGTGGGAATCATGGCCTGGGTGTTGCTCAATCAGGGTCCCCGGGGTATGAACGAAACGCTGTCAGGCCCCGCCGATATCGTTCTGGTATTCGGCAGCTACCTGATACCGCTGGCGATCCTGGAGCTCTACTTCCTCGCGCAGAGCGCCGGCTCGCGGCGCTTCACGGTGTTCACCAGCGGCACCGTGGCCGTGGGATGCGTGATCACGCTGGTCGGCGTCTTCGGCACTGTGGCGTTCATGTGGGGCCCCTATCTTTAACGGCGGAAATTCCGCTGGCGCCGTCGTTAAAACCGGACTTCGAGTGGGGCCATAAAGGGCAGGCGCAATGCCGTCGCAAGGGCGCGGCAATGGCCTATACTCCCGTCCGCGATTCCGGCGCCCCGGGGCGACCGGCCAAACAATAATCCGCAGGTAATTACTCACCATGAAGCGACTCGCTGAATCTGTACGCCGCGGCGCCACCCTGGGCGCTGCACTGCTTTTTGTCACCTTGTGTCCGCTGTCTGTTGCCCAGGACGAAGAACGCGCATTTTTCGACGGCGTCGAGGCGCGCAATGTCGGGCCGTTCCGCGGTGGCCGCGCCACCGTGGCGGTGGGCGTTCCCAGCGAACCACACCGCTACTACATGGGCACCACCGGCGGCGTCTGGCGTACGGACAACGCCGGGGCGAGCTGGCGACCCATCTCCGACGATGATTTCGGCAGTTCCGCCGTCGGGGCGATCGCGGTAGCACCCTCGGACCCGAACGTGGTCTTCGTGGGCATGGGCGAGTCGCCGTTCCGCAATATCGCGTCTTCGCAAGGCGATGGGCTGTACAAATCCACCGACGGCGGCGAGCACTGGACCCACATCGGCTTCGACAACGTGCGCCAGTTCGGAGAGATCCGCATTCATCCCGACAATCCGGATGTGGTCTGGGTCGCCGCTCAGGGCAACACCTACGCCGCCGGCGACGATGGCGGCATCTTCAAAAGCGAGGATGGCGGACGCAGCTGGCGACGCGTGCTGGCGCCGGAAAACGGTACGACCGGAGCTGTCGATCTCGCCCTGGACATGGGTAATCCACGAATTCTGTACGCGGCGCTGTGGGACAACCAGCGCACGCCCTGGGCCCTGCGCTCCGGCGGCCCGGGCAGCGGCATCTGGCGTTCCCGCGACGGTGGTGACAGCTGGGAGCGCGTGACCGAGGGTCTCCCGGACGGCATGGGCAAGATTGGCGTCGCGGCTTCTCCCGCACAGCCGGGTCGTGTGTGGGCGATCGTGGAAGCCGAGGACGATACAGGCGGCCTCTACCGCTCCGACGACGGGGGCGACAACTGGAAGCAAATGAACAGCGAGCGCATCCTGCGAGCGCGGTCCTGGTATTACATGCACGTCTTCGCGGACCCCAACGATGCGAACACGGTGTACGTGCTCAATGCCCCGTTCATGAAATCCATCGATGGCGGCAAGACGTTCAACCGCATGGCCACTCCGCATGGCGATAACCACTATCTCTGGATCAATCCCGAGAACTCGAAGTGGATGGTCAACGCGAACGACGGCGGGGCCAACGTGTCCTTTGATGGCGGCGCAAGCTGGTCGCGGCAAGACAATCAGCCCACGGCGCAGTTTTACCGCGTCAACACTGACAACCAGTTTGAATACCGCATCTACGGCGGCCAGCAGGACAACTCCACCGTCGCCATCCGCAGTCGCTCCCGCGACGGCGTGATCGGCCGCGATGACTGGGAAGTCCACGGCGGCTGCGAGAGCGCCTACGTGGCCATGGATCCGGACAACCCGCGCTACACCTACGCCGGCTGCTACCTGGGTCTGATCGATGAGTTCGATACCGAGACGCGCACCAGCCGCTCGGTCAAGGCCTACGAGGAAACGGGGCTTGGCCTGCTGGCTCGCGATGCAACCTATCGCTTTAACTGGAACGCGCCGATTCACGTCTCGGTCCACGACCCCCGGGTGATCTACCACGGCAGCAACGTGCTGCTGAAGTCCAGCAATCGCGGCTACGACTGGAGCGAGGTCAGCCCGGACCTCACGCGCAACGAGGACGACAAACAGGGACAGGGATCCGGGCCCTACACCAACGAGAACATCGAGCAGTACAACACGATCTTCGCCTTCGCCGAGAGCCCCCACGACGCGGCAACGCTCTGGGTCGGCAGCGACGACGGCCTGGTGCACGTGACGCGCGACGGCGGCGAGAACTGGAGCAATGTTACCCCCAGTGGCGCGGGTCGGGGGCTGGTAAACAGCATCGATGTGTCTCCCCACGATCCCGCCACGGCCTATGTGGTGGTCATGAAGTACAAGGAGGGCGACCAGCGGCCCTACGTGTATAAGACGTCGAACTACGGCGCGAGCTGGCGCTCGATCAGTGCCGGGCTGCCCACGGAACATTTCGTGCGGGTGGTACGCGAGGACCCGGAGCGTGCCGGTCTGCTCGTTGCCGGTATGGAACGCGGGCTGTTCCTGTCCTTCGACGGTGGTGACAATTGGCGGCCTTTCCAGGGCGAGCTTCCGGTAGTTCCGATCACCGACCTGATGTTCCGTCAGAAAGACATCGTGCTTTCCACCCAGGGTCGCGCCTTCTGGGTCATCGACGACATCGGCCCGCTGCGTCAGTACGACGCCGCCCAGGAAACCGCCGAAATGCATCTGTATGCCCCGAGCACGGCCTACCGCATGACGCCGACCAAGGGCCGCTCCGCCGGCGGTGAAAGCACCGCGCCGAGTGCGCCTGACGGCGCGGTGATTTACTACAGCCTGGGCGAGGCTCCTGACCTCGCTGAGGAGACGCTCAGCCTGGAAATCCTCGATTCCGAGGGCGACGTCGTCCGCACCCTGACCTCGAGCGCCGACACGGGCAACGAAGGGGGTGGCAAGGGAACGAAGTACGCCCTCCCCGCCGAGAAAGGGATCAACCGTGCGATCTGGAACCTGCGTCGCGATCCGGTAACGGCCCTGCAGTATCCCGTGGTGTTTGGTGCGGGTGAAGGCAAGTCCGTGGCCGGGCACAGCGTTGCTCCGGGGCAGTACCGGGTCCGTCTCACGCTTGGAGAGCAAAGCGTCGAAAAGCCGTTGACGCTGTCATGGGATCCCGTCAATGAGTACTCGGCCGAAGCGATTGGACGCCAGCAGATGGTCCTCGGCGAGACCTTCGACATGCTCGATGCACTGTACCAGCGCATCGCCAGCCTTCAGGCCGTGCAGGAGCAGCTCGAACTGCGCAAGACCCTCGCGGACAAGGCGGGTAACGAGGAAATCGCCTCCGCCGCGGACGAGTTGCTGGAGCAACTCGAGGAGTGGCAGCGTTCGGTGACCACCCCGGACCGGGAAACCTTCCAGGATGTCCTGAACTTCCATCCGCGCATCGATACCTTTCTGATCAATTTCTATCAGCAGGTGGACGATGCGGTGCTGGGCATTACGGACGGACAGCGTCGCCGCCTCGATGATCTGCGGCCCATGTGGGAAGAGGCTATCGAGGGCTGGGACACGCTGGTAAACGACGCCATTCCCGCGTTCAACGCGATGGCGGGTCCGGCGCTGGCCGTTCCTGATTGGATGTAGCGGATTCATCTGGCGGGCCGCATGAATTCCACGCGGCCCGGTTCCATGCGACACCGTCACCCCGTTCCACCTGGCCCTAGGGGCGCTGTACTGAAGTAAACATTGGTCCCCGAACGCCCACGATGCCGCACGTTGGTATTGCGACCGAAGCTTTTAGAAATGATAATACGAATCTTTATCATTACTGAAAGGGAATCGGGGGATGACCACTTCATCATACAAAGCCAACACCACACTTCTGGCCGGGTTGGTCACTTGCCTTAGCGCCGCGTTGCCCCAGGCGCAGGCTCAGCCGCAACCGCCAGGCGCCGATCAGGCCATCGAGGAAGTTTTCGTGTACGGCGATCTGAGTCGTTTTGGCGCGACTAAGGCGGCAACGCCGATTGTCGAGACGGCGCGCTCGCTGTCGGTGGAAACGGCCGAAGCCTTCATCGAAAAAGGGGCGCTGAATCTGTCGCAGACCACGGGCTACATGCCCGGCGTCACCGCCGAAACCTTCGGCTTTGCGACGCGGGGCGACTGGATTCGCGTGCGAGGTCTGTCGATCCCGCGCTACCGGGATTCCATTCAGGAGCTCTTCGGCAGCTACAACACGACCCGCACGGAGATCTACACCATCGAACAGGTGGAGGTGCTCCGAGGGCCGGCGTCCGTACTCTACGGACAAGGTTCGCCGGGCGGTATCGTCAACGTGGTTTCAAAAACTCCCAGGGCCGGTACCTCGGGCGAGATCAACGCGCAATACGGAAACTTCGATAGACGTCAGCTTGGACTCGACGTGAACCTGCCGCTGCTTGAGGGCGACACCCAGGTGTTGAGCCGCTTCGTCGCCTACTACCGCGACAGCGACACCCAGGTCGACAACGTCAGCGACGATACGTTGGTCCTCATGCCGTCCATGACCCTGGCGCTCAGCGAGCGAAGCTCCCTGACCGCGATCCTGATGCACCAGGAAACGGACAGCGACACGGGCTCGCAGTTCATCCCGGTACAGGGAACGCTCCTGCCGCTGGCGGACGGCTCCTATCTCGATCAGGACGTGTACGCCGGCGAACCGGATTTCAATCGCTTCGATACGGAGTCAACGCAGTTCACGCTGCTGCTGGAGCATCAGCTGGCAGGCGACTGGTACCTGAATGCCACGGCGCTGTGGCGCGACGGAGAGGCCGACTACCACCAGGCCTGGCCCGCCTTCACCGGGGCTGGGAACAGTCGCTACCTGAACGATATCGTTGGCGCGCCTCTCTTCACCTCCACCACCGCCCCGCGGACGTTCTACCAGGCCGACAACACCTTCGAGCAGGCGGCCATCGACGCCCGCATCAGCGGTTACTTTCAGACGGGTGCGCTGGAGCACGATGTGCTTATTGGCGTCCAATATCAGGACGTGGAAACGGACAACAACTTCTCCTACTTCTTCGGCGGCGGCGCCCTTGCCGGCGACTTCAGCTACGTTCTCGATCTCGCCAATCCCGTGTTTACCGGGTCGCCCGACCAGGCGGTCTTCGATGCGATCTACGTCGACAACCCCTTACAAACAGTGAACGATCTCGGTGTCTACGTATCGGATCAGATCAGCCTGGGCAACTGGCGCTTCACAGCGGGCCTGCGCTACGACAGCGTCGAGAATGACAGCGGCGCCGCCGAGCAGGATGATGACGAAACATCCTTCAGTGGCGCCGTGCTCTACCGTTTCGACAACGGTCTCGCGCCGTATGTGAACTACGCAGAGTCGTTCGAAACCGTAGTCGGTGTGACGCTCGCGGGAGACCAGCTCGAGCCCGAGCGCGCGACGCAGTGGGAGTATGGCGTGAAGTACGAACCGGAGGCGTTCCCCGGTTACTTCACCATCGCGTACTTCGATATCGAAATCACCAACCTGCCCAACCCCAACAGCCTGCCCGGCGATGCAGCGCAGCAGCAGGGAGAGTCCTCCCTCAGCGGCATCGAGCTGGAGGCACAATTCGACGTTGGTGACTTCTCTTTTCAGCTCGCCTTTTCCACCCTTGATGCGGAGGACCCGAACGGCTTCGCCCTCGGCGGTTCTCCGGATGAGCAGGCCTCCGCCTGGGTGAGCTGGGATGCATCGTCCCTACTGCCCGGCCTGCGCGCCGGTGCGGGCGTTCGCTACGTCGGGGAGAGTGTCGATGAAATAGAAACCCTGCGCTACGTCACCCCTGACTACGTCGTTGGCGATCTCATGCTGGGCTATCGCTGGAGCGACGCCCTGGACCTTGCGGTGAACGTTCGCAATGTGGGCGACGAGGTGTATCTGACGTCCTGCCTGACTCGTGGCGACTGCTTTCCGGGGATGCGCCGGCAGGTCAACGCGACCATGACCTACAGCTTCTGATCGTGAACAATTGAGCGGAAAGGGCCGCAAGTGTGATCTGCGGCCCTTATTCCCGACCCCTTGCGAACGGTGTCGCGTTGACCGGGCCTGCCGAAGAATCTTCGGAGGTGTCCCGCTCGGCAGAGTTCAGGATCGTGCGCTGGCGGCCGAGGGCCCTTGCGTGAAAAGACGGCCTGGCGCTTCCGCCTACGGTACCGAGATGATGTGCGCAATCATGCGGCTGCCTTCAAAGACCGCCTGGTCTTCAACGTTCACGCCGTCTTCGACAAACACAAAATCAAAGACACCGTCTTCGTTGACATCGCTGTGCAGCATCACGAGAAACTTGTCTCCCGATGCGGCGGGGTGATCGATTCGTATAGACGTATTCGCGTTCGCGCCCGCGCGCAGGTAGGCGTAGCCGGACACCACCTTACCGTTCGGCCGGCCGTCCATCACCGGGTGCAGGACCAGCCAGCCTGGCTTTTCGATGACGACGTTGGCGAAGGAAACCACGGTCGAGTTTCCACGGCGCTTCACGACCGATTCGCCATTGCTGCGCTCCTCGACAAACGGACTTTCGTCGTTTCCTCGCTCAAGCCCAACTACGTCGATGAGATTTCGTTCGCCGTTGCCAAACGTGATCTGCCGCGCCGCAGCGTCATCCTGTGCCAATGCCGGGCCGTGAGGTAGCACCAGGTATGTGGTCAGCATCAGGGACAGAAGCCCTTTGTTCCCCTGCTCAAGCATAGTTTTTCACCCCCGGTGTTTGGCCCGCGCGTTGTCGCCACGCTAACGTCAAAGTAAGTCCATGCAGGCCGGCCCATTCATGATCGCGGCTTAGAGCGCCGATTATTGCAGACGCCAGGCTATTGACGCGAATGGGGTCGCGAAGGAGGCGCGCGCGTAGCTCCTAAGGCGCAGCGAACGGGATCGCGGTTCGCACACGGTGCTTCGCAGGATGCGTCATCGTGTTCCGATGAGCCGACGATATGGTCCTGAACTGCGAGTCCCGCGGAGGGTAGGTTCCCCCTTATTCACTGGGTCGTTACACACAAGGTCAAGACGCGCTGAAATAGCGCGGTTTACGAGGTTGATGTGCGGAGTACCCCAAAGAGTCAATCTCCTAGCTACGGGCCTGTAGGGGACACAAGGGGAGAGGTGTCGAGACGAAACCTAAGTATGCGTCGGAGAGCGAGTTGCAGTACCTAGCTTCAGTTTTTTTGGCAGGCCAGGGTGCGCGGTTACCACTTTGCCGTTGCGTTCTGTTACGACCGTCACGGATGAGACCCGTCGATTCCCTCTTGTTGCGTCATTTCCAGTCAAGTAACCCATATCAAAAACCGTGACCAGGCGTCCTTCATTAACATAAGCCGGGAATTTTGCGGACTTGTAAATGGCATCTATGGCGATTTGATAGCTATCGAACTTGCTGGCATCCCAATTTGGTATTGCCTTTCTCTTATCCTTATCAACCTTCTTTATCAGTTTTTTGTGTGGATACCAGAGAGCATGATCGTGTCTAAGTCGAATATGAGCCTCTACCGCGATCTTAATCTCCGGCTTGTCTTTTGGTTCTACGACTTGCATTGGATTTCCGCTCTTCGTACATGCTCTGAGCAATGTTAGAAAAGAACCCGAAAAAGGCAAGCGGTTAAGTAATTTTCAAGCAATGAAGTCCGAAACAGAGAGTACACTATGCGTCTTTATCCCACCCCACCAGCCCATCACCGACACCAAATTGCAGAACGATCAGGACTAGACTAATCCATTGAGGTTTGATTGGACATGTCGCCACGCCCTTTCCTGCGAGCGTCAGTTTTTCTTACAGACGCTGGCTTCATTGGATGGTTACCTGGGAAAGACCGCGAACGCCTTAACCGGCATACCTATATATGATGGTCACATGGTGAGAACGTGTGACCTTGTGAACTCTTTGGCGTGAATCTTGTATGCGGGGTTGATATGCCATCGCCAAAACGTGGGAATTAATAGGGGCCACAGATTGCATACTTGGATAAGACAAATAGTATGTGGGTTCGCTGTTCTGGGCGCAGGTGCGTCCCACTCTGCAGTGATAATCGAAAAACCGCTAGACAACTTGGATGGTGGATGGAACAGCACTACGGGTGGGACGCAGATCGCAGAGGACTTTGTCATGGACTCTGTAGCTGTAGCGACGGAACTGACGTGGTTTGGGTTCTTCCTTTCGGATCCTCAAGTCGGTGCATTTGAAATCTCCTTTTTTGACGATACGGCGGGGCTTCCAAGCTCCTCGGCTTTTTTTTCGACCACCATAGGAAGTCTTACCGGCGTTGACACAGGGCTCGATAATAACTTTGGGGCGTCCATACTCGAGTGGTCAACGAACTTGCCGTCAGTCTCGTTAGGTGCAGGCCGTCAATGGGTTTCAATTACTGGCCTGGCGCGGCATCGGATTTTGTTTGGTCTCACAGCTCCACAAATGGCGATAGGACAGTGGTTATAAACGACCCCTTTGGTGGTTCTGGCGATTGGACGGCTTTCGACCTGGAATCTCTTGGATCTACGGTATTTGCAGGCCGAGACGCCCAAGCATTCAGACTTGAATCATCTATGTTGTCCGTCCCGTCCCCAGCGACACTGGCACTTATTTGCGCAGGCCTTTTCGGATTCAGATTGCAACGCACGTTATGGCGCAGCTTAATGAGTAGGCCGACGTAGTATCTGGCTTTCCATGCCCGTAGTCTCTCCCTACCAGCCCAACACGCGCTGTGACGTTGGAAGCATAGCGACTGCGACTCCGAAAGTTTGTCTGCTGAAAAGAGCAACGAATTGAGCGAGCTCGTGTCGCACCGTTCGATAGCCTTAAGGGCGCTAGTCCTGAGCGCTGCTCTTCCTGCCGCGGTGGTACTCCTGGCCAAAGCATCGTCGAGAGGTTACATCCCGACTGACGTCTACGTCGTTTGTGTAGTCGTCTTAGTAGGATTGTACGGGGAAGCAATACATAGATACGTTGCGAAGCCTCTGATGAAATCGAAGTAGGCTTGTGGCCTATGCCCATCATCTCACTCCACCAACCTGTAGAAACCTGGCAGGACTGGAAAAACACTCACTTCGTCCGAGGTCGTAACCCCTCCCCACCCGAGATAACAGGATCATGGAACTAGTCATACTCAACTGATTCGACTGTAGTTCTGTAAATGGCCTGCCTCTCTGCGCTGGTAGAGGCGACGCGAAAGCATGACGATGGTGTCTTGAGGATTGGCATTCTGTGGTCCAAGACGAAACCTAAAGACATTTACCGTAGTCCGAGCGGGTACGGGCAAATGGTCCGTTAGTAGAGGGGCACCGAATCGGTCGGAGGGCTAGAGAGAAGCGCACTGCCTCTTGCCGTCTGCATCTGAACGTCCAGCTGTTCACCAGCGGTGTATTGGGTTTCGTCCGACACAGCGTAGTTACCCCAGAACTTAATAAACGTCCCGTTGCCGCCCTCAAGCGCATGGCTCAGGGGAGCGGTATCCAGCATCCCCTGCCGACCGTTACCGAGGTATAGGCGTCGGTAGAGTGACGATTTGCATCCTCTAGTTGGGCATGCGGGGGCTGATGGTGCACCGTACAAAGTGAGTTTTGTACGCTTTGTACGCCTCACTCGTAAGTCATTGATTTTGGTCGGGGTGGCCGGATTTGAACCGACGACCACCACACCCCCAGTGTGGTGCGCTACCAGACTGCGCTACACCCCGACGAGACCCGGCGAACGCCGAGGCGCGCATTATACGGAAGCCTGCCGCGCTCGCAACGGAGAGTGGGGGTAAAGCGGAGTATTTCCGCCGCCGGAGTAGACGGCCCGGTTTACTTGCCCGGCTTGAGCAGTTCCAGCAACTCTTCGAGGTCTTCGATGGTTTCGCGAATCACGGCGGCGATCTGCGATGGATGCGCGCCACGACTCTTCTCGTCGGTCATGCGCTGTCGCGCACCGCCGATCGTATAGCCCTCGTCGTAGAGCAGGGCGCGAATCTGGCGAATCGTGAGGACGTCTTCGCGCTGGTAGTAGCGGCGATTACCCCGACGTTTGACCGGTTTGAGCTGGGGGAACTCCTGCTCCCAGTAGCGCAGCACATGCGGCTTGACCGCACACAGCTCGCTTACCTCACCGATGGTGAAATAGCGTTTGCCGGGGATCGCCGGCAATTCGTTATTGTGGCTCGGTTCCAGCATAGGCCTCGACTCGGGCTTTCAGTTTTTGCCCCGGCCTGAAGGTTACCACTCGCCGCGCGGAAATCGGGATTTCCTCACCCGTTTTTGGGTTACGTCCGGGACGTTGATTCTTATCGCGAAGATCGAAATTGCCGAAACCGGAGAGCTTCACCTGCTCGTTGTTCTCGAGGCAGACTCGAATCTCTTCGAAGAACAGTTCAACGATCTCCTTGGCCTCGCGCTTGTTGAGACCCAGTTCCTCGAACAGGCGTTCCGCCATCTCCGACTTGGTGAGCGCAGCCATGCAATCCGCCCTATTCACCCTTCTTCACCCGAATCCGGACTCCGGTTTTCATCTTGAAACCGATGCCTCTCCCTGTCTCGAGCGCCCCGACTGCGAAGGCGCCGGCGGCTTTCAGCCACGGAGCTCCGCATTGAACTTTTTTATCAACGAATCAACGACTTGCTGCACACATTGGTTAACTTCGTCATCATCAAGAGTGCGTGATTGGTCCTGGAATGTCAAACCAAGAGCCACACTTTTTCTATGTGTATCAATGCCTTTGCCCTGATAAACGTCAAAAAGCGTTAACTCTGGCTCGTAAGCGCCCGCCGCCGCTCGAACCGCCCCCAGGAGCTCCCCCGCTGCAAGCCCTTCATCGACAACCAGGGCCAGGTCGCGACGCAGCGCCGGGAAGCGCGATACGGGCGCGAAGACAGGCAGACGCCGCTCGATAAACGCGTCCAGATCAAGCTCCGCCACGAACACGGGACGGTCAAAATCCAGCGATTGCTGCAGGCCCGGATGGAGCGTGGCGATATAGCCGATCTCTGCGCCATCACGCATCAGCAGCGCGGTTTGGCCGGGATGCATCCCGGCGCGTTCGCCGCTGACAAACTCCGTGGCGGTGAGCGTATCGGCCCGGGAAAGCAGGGCTTCCACATCGCCCTTGAGGTCGTGAAAATCGACGTCGCGGTCCGCTACGGCCCAGGACTCCGGCGTCGCGGGACCGGTCACCAGGAGCGCCAGGCTGCGACGCTGCTCGAGGTCGCCATCAGACTGGATGAACCGCAGACCACTTTCGAAGAGCCGTACGCGGTGTTGCTGTCGTTTCAGATTGTGCTGCGCCGCTCGAAGCAGCCCCGCCACCAGGGAGCTGCGCATCACGGCATGTTCGGGAGATATGGGGTTACTGAGGACCACGGGCTCCAGTCCGGGATCCAGGCTCTGCTGGATTTCGGCGTCGATGAAGCTGTAGCAGACAGCCTCGTCGTAGTCCCGCGACAGCAACACTCGCCGCAGTTCCCGCAGTCCGAGCTGGCGCTCGGGCTGCGCAGGCAGCGCCACGTCAGCGCGGATGCGCGTGGTGGGCAGGCGGTTGTAACCGTACACCCGACCGAGTTCCTCCAGGAGATCCGCCTCGATCGTCACATCAAAGCGCCAGCTCGGTGCGACGCATACCCAGCCGTCGCCCTGTGCGTCAACACCCATACCCAGGCCGCGAAGGATGCGCTCGACTTCCTCATCAGCGATCGCCACGCCCAGTAGGCGTTCGATGCGTGAGCGACGCAAATGGATCGGTTGGGGCGCCGGCAGCTGCGACTCGTCCACGGCTTCGACAATGGGGCCTGCCCGGCCACCGACGATTTCGAGAAGCAGCTTTGTGGCACGCTCCATCGCACGACGCTGCAGCGTGTAGTCAACGCCCCGCTCAAAGCGGTGCGAGGAATCCGTGTGCAGACCGAAGGACCGCGCCTGTCCCGACAGCGGCACCGGGGCGAAGAAGGCCGCCTCCAGAAGCAGACGGGTCGTACCGTTAATCACCGCGGATTCAGCGCCACCCATGATTCCGGCCAGGGCCACGGGGCCCGCCTGATCGGCGATCACCAGGTTATCGCTGCCCAGTTCAACGGTTTGATCGTTGAGGAGCGCGAGCTTCTCGCCCTCGCTGGCCTCCCGCACCACGATCCCGCCCTGCAGCTTGTCCAGATCGAAGGCGTGCATGGGCTGGCCCAGCTCGAGGAGCAGGTAGTTGGTGATATCCACCGCCGCGTCGATGCTCCGCAGGCCGCAGCGACGCAGCTTTTCCTGCATCCAGAGGGGACTGGGCCGGCTGAGATCCACGTCTTCGACGACGCGGCACAGATAGCGGGAACAGCGTTCCGGCGACTGCAGCGCCACGCCGAACGACGCTTCCGTTTCCGGCATAACCGGCTCATCCGGCGGCGAGCACACGCCGAGGTCGTTGAGCAGTGCCACTTCGCGGGCGATGCCGGCGATGCTCAGGCAATCCGCACGATTCGGTGTAAGCCCCACTTCAAAGCTCACATCGTCGAGATCGAGATACGCTCGCAGGTCCTCCGCCACGGGCGCATCCGCGGGCAGCTCCAGCAAACCGGCGTTGTCCTCGGAGAGACCGAGCTCCGCGGCCGCGCAGAGCATGCCCTGGGATTCCACACCGCGCAGCTTCGCCGCCTTGATCGCAAAGTCGCCGGGCAGCACCGCTCCGACCCTCGCCAGCGGTGCCTTAAGGCCGACCCGCGCATTGGGCGCTCCGCACACGATCTGCAGTGGCCCATCGAGTCCCGCCTCAACGGTGCACACTCGTAGCTTGTCCGCATCCGGGTGTTGTTCAGCGGCGACGATCTCGCCCACCACGACGCCCGAAAAAGCACCGGCCACGGGCTCAATGGCGTCGACTTCGAGTCCCGCCATGGTGATCTGCTGCCCGAGCTCCTCACTGCCAAGCTTCGGGTCGACCCACTCGCGGAGCCATTGTTCGTTGAACTTCACGGACTAAATCCTCGCAGAAGGGTCGTCAGAACTGGGAAAGAAAACGCAGGTCGTTCTCGAAGAACAGGCGCAGGTCGTTCACGCTGTAGCGCAGCATCGCGAGCCGCTCCACGCCCATGCCGAAGGCAAAACCGGAGTAGCGGTCCGGATCGATCCCCGCCATCTCAAACACGCGCGGGTGCACCATGCCGCAGCCCATGACTTCCAGCCATCCGGTATGGCTGCACACACGACAGCCCGCGCCGCCGCAGTGAACGCACTGAATGTCGACTTCCGCTCCGGGCTCCACAAAGGGGAAATAGGAAGGACGGAACCGCACTTCGAGCTCCTGCTCGAAGAACACCTGCAGAAACTGCTCGATCAGCCCCTTGAGATCGGCGAGGCTCGATTGCTCGTCGACGAGCAGGCCTTCCACCTGGTGGAACATGGGTGTGTGCGTCAGATCCGAATCGCAGCGGTACACGCGCCCGGGGCAGATAACCCGCAGGGGGGGGTTCTCGTTCTCCATCACCCGGATCTGTACCGGCGAAGTGTGGGTGCGCAGCACCGTCTTCGAGTCCACGAAGAAGGTGTCATGCTCGGCCCGCGCCGGGTGCTCCGGAGGGAAGTTCAATGCCTCGAAGTTGTAGTAGTCGTCCTCGATCTCGGGACCATCGGCGACGCTGAATCCCGCCGCTGTGAAGAAGTCCTCGATGCGCTCGATGGTCCGCGTCACCGGGTGTAGATGCCCGGCCCCGGAATTGCGTCCCGGCAGCGTCACATCGATCGCCTCACTCGCAAGGCGTGCGTTGACGGCGGCTTCCTCGAGGCCGCTGCGGCGGTCGCCAATCAGCCCCTGCAGCTCCTGCTTCACCACGTTGATCTGGGCGCCGGCCTTGGGACGCTCCTCCGGCGGAAGTGAGGCAAGCCCCTTAAGCAGCGCGGTAAGGGCACCCTTTTTACCCAGAAAATCAACGCGGACAGCTTCCAGCGCCGGAATATCATCCGCATCGGCGATGGCGGCGCGCCCGCGAAGGGCAAGTTCTTCAAGCTGTTCCATGGTCATTGTGCATCCACAATCGGGACCCATAAAAAAAGGGAAAGAGCCGGGCCCTTTCCCTTCGGTTTTCCGTGTTGCAAGCGAACCGCGGTGAAGCCGCGGCGGGATAGGCTCAGGCAGCCAGGGCTGCTTTCGCTTGCTCCACGATCGCTGCAAAGGCGCGCTTGTCATGCACGGCGAGGTCAGCGAGGACGCGACGGTCCAGGCCAATCTGCGCCTTCTTCAAGCCATTGATCAGGCGGCTGTAGCTCAGGCCATTGCTGCGCGACTGGGCGTTGATGCGCGTGATCCACAGGGCGCGGAACTGGCGCTTACGCTGCCGGCGGTCGCGGTAGGCATACTGGCCCGCCTTGGTTACGGCCTGCTTGGCGACGCGGAACACGCGTGAGCGCGCTCCGTAGTAGCCCTTGGCCTGCTTCAGAATCTTTTTGTGCCGACGGTGAGCGACGACACCACGTTTTACGCGAGGCATGCTTTTCTCCTTTCCTTAACTCAGTCGCCGACTTACTTCGCCCGCAGCATGCGGTCGATCAGCACCTTGTCGCTATCGTGGATCATGGAAGTTCCACGCAGCTGGCGCTTACGCTTGGTCGTCATCTTGGTCAGGATATGGCTTTTGTTAGCGCTCTTACGCTTATAGCCACCCGCGGTTTTTTTAAAGCGCTTGGCTGCGCCGCTGTGAATTTTTGCTTTAGGCATTGTTCGTACTCCGCATTCGCACCGGTCGGCAGCCCAGCTGCGCATCGGTGTGCTTCTCTGATGAAGACAAGTTTCAGCCGCTGCCTCCCGCAGCTGGCCGAAAGCCTAGGGCATTCACGGGCCGCTAGTTCTTCCGCTTTTTGGGCGCTATCACCATGGTCATCTGCCGGCCTTCCATTTTGGGAAACTGCTCGACATTACCCAACTCCGCCAGATCGGCTTCCACTCGCTTGAGCAGTTCCATGCCGATGTCCTGGTGGGCCATCTCGCGTCCGCGGTAGCGGAGCGTGACCTTGGCTTTATCGCCATTTTCAAGGAAACGCGTCAGGTTGCGTAGCTTGACCTGGTAGTCCCCTTCTTCCGTCCCTGGACGAAACTTCATTTCCTTTAGCTGCGTTCTTCGCTGCTTCTTCTTTTGCGCGTTCTTCTGCTTCTTGGCCTCGAAGACGTGCTTACCGTAGTCCATGACCTTGCAGACTACGGGGTCGGACTGATCAGCGATCAGCACGAGGTCCATGCTGGCGGCTTCAGCCGCGGCGCGGGCTTCGGCGATGGGAACAATCCCCACCTGCTCGCCGTCGGCCCCGATGAGGCGGACCTTATCCGCCTCGATTTCGTCGTTGGTCAGGGCGCGCTTGCCCTTACCGCTATCTTTACTGATTGCCTTTCTCCATTGCGGCGCTCTTACGCAGAGCCTCGTCTGTATGATGCGATACGTTCCAGTACCCTGAACCGCTATCGGCCATCTACATTAAAACTGGTACGTTGCCATTCAGAGTCCCGAACCTTGTGCCTCGAACCTGGGGCACGAGAGATAGGCTCGCCAGACGGCACCGTTTCCAGCGCCCGTTTCCAGCGCCGAAGACGACAAGGCCGCGCAACGCCACGTCACGGGCCAGGTGGTCAGCGTAATTCCTCAGGGGAGAGACTGCCCGGGTCCTGGCGAGCGCGTGTCCGCACGGCCACTGTCTTGAACTCAACCCTGGATTTAACGTCCGTTCCCCGACCACGAGCCTGTCGGGGAGGCGCTGAATCAAGTGACGGCGGAGTTTAAAGCCGATTTTTTCGTTTCTCAAGCCCGCCTGGGGCCGAAAGCCCTTGTTTTCTAAGGAATCTTGCACAAATCGGACGTAATCGGCCCACTTCTAACGGAGACGCGCGCTGGGATCGGTCACGCAAACCGACCGGCGAGGCCTGGCGCCCGCAACGACCCTATTCCCCTCAGACCGGCCGGATACCTCAGCGATCATAAAAAATCCGAACGCGGCAAGCCCGTCGCAGTGTTGTGGTTCCAACCGCAACCATACTACTAACAGGCCGGAGCGGACGGATTCGAGGTACAAAACGCTCGAAACAGGATTGCGGGACTGAGGCCGGGCGGTGCAGGAATATCGGAGGCGTCGCGCGGATCGGTCTGCGCATCGAACTCTTCCCGATTCGAGAATCCGTCCCCGTCAGCGTCAGCTTCGCCGTCGAGCGGATTCAGCGGTGCAAATCTCCTATCGACTTCGTAGCCGTCCGGTAAACCATCACCGTCTGTGTCCGCCAGATTCGGATTTGTGCCGAGCTGAGCTTCCTGTGCGTTTGTCAGACCGTCTCCATCGTTATCGCCGTCATTGTCTAGGTTGATCACGATGACATCGCGAGGGTCCAGGCCGGCAAAATTGATATCACCGCTCGCCGAGACCTGTATCACCACCTTGTAGCTGACCGACCCATCCTTGATCGTGTCATCGACACCCGTCACCGTGACGGTTTGCGGCTCGTCCCAGTTCACGTCAGAGAAGTTGAGCGATGCGGGACTTACGCTGCCTTCACCAGCGTCACTCGTTGCTAGAGAGAGCGTTACCGACGTGTCGTCTGCGGGGGCACTTCCGAGGCGGATGGTGAATTGGTCGGTACCGCCAAACTCTGTAGTTTGAAGTAACCCGTCGAACTCAGTAACCGTGCCTATCGGGTTAACCAGCCGGATCAGCTCAATGCTCCCGTCAAAGCCACCATCGTTCAGCAGAGTCGATTCCAACGGAAGAACTCGACCTCTAACTGGCAGACTATTGATCAAAAAATCGATGGACTGCGACGAACCATCGAAAAGGTTTCCGAGATCATTTGTTCCCCAGGACAGAAGTTGCCCTCGACCGCATGATGAGCAGCTACCGCCGGGAGGAGATAGCGGGTTTAGACTCGACACCCCTTCGGGCGACAGCACAAAGAAAGTGAGAAGTCCCGAGGCCGACCCACTCGAATTGGACAGCTCGAACACTCCGCTTTCCTGATGCAAGCCATCCGTGATAGACAACTCCACCTGCTTTGAACCCACTCGAGTCACAACACTCGCAATCGCACTCCGCTCCTGTTGGCCAACCACACCCGTTAGCACCGCATTTTCAACGACGAGTAGTTCGCCGTCGGGGGTGTTTAATTTCGCCTTCACATCAACACTAACACTCCCCCCACCACCACTCAGGAGACTGTCTTCTAGACTCCAGCTAACACTGTGCTCGGAAACGTCGTAGATGCCCTGTCCATCCGCTCCGATAAACTGCACACTGTCTGGAAGTGGAAGTCTGAGTTGCGCGTTTGAAGCTGAGAATCCGACCACCGGCCCTGGGTTTCCATACACCACCTGGTAGCTGAACGCCTTACCAGGCTCGATGGGGTCCGCCTGTTGCCTAAGTGACGTACCCTCTAGCGCAGATATCGCGAGTTGAAGCTGCGATTCACTCTGAACGCGCACCGATCGGCTCAATGTCCCTACCAGCTCACCGTCTTCGTACAACTCCACTTCAAAGGGAATGACCATCCCATTGGGCGCATTGCCAAACGTCGTCGTCGTGAATCCAACCTGGATCGACCCTCCGGG
>JBCDIW010000014.1:0-174190 GCA_038748515.1 Pseudomonadota bacterium | reverse complement strand
GAGAAGGAGTTTCCCATGATCGATCCACCCGCGGTCAGCACCATCCACGCCATCCTGGATCGCCATGGCCTGGTGAAGCGACGCAGGCGTCGCCGCCATAAAGCTCAGGGCACTCCGCTCAGTGACGCCCAGTCGCCCAACAACCTAGACCTTGGGGACTTTCTGCGATTGGTGCACTGCGGACTTTGGCATCGTTCCGCTCGCCGGCTTATCCCTAGCTTTCGACTATCGACTTCTCCACTGGCTCACCGTCCAACTTGCCAGCCTCCTTACGAAAAGTCTCGCGCTCCAAAACACCGATGAGAACCTCTTCATCACCGGAGAGTTCGAATTCCGACAAGCCTTGCCCCAGGAATACTCCACCGACATCGGTCAGTATGAAACGATCATGCATCTGCGCCTTCGGCCAGATCTTGCACTGGACGGATATCCCTCTTGGCATCAACGGCACAACATGGGTATGGAGAAAACCTCCCGCGTTCGAGTGTCTGTCTGAGGTGTGAATCTCGAGCCTTCCGACTCCCCTATTGAAGTTCAGATCGCCTATAACTCTAAAAAGCTCGACTAGCAGAGGACGGTAATTATCCCAACGAGGCTGAGTGAACCAGAAGTAAGGGTCTACGAGAACAATTCGCTTTGAAACCCTGAGCATGGACATCGCTTGCCCCACAATCTCAGGTGCGAGCCTCCGCACGTGAGCCTGGTTAGGCTCTTGCCAGCAGCTTGGGCAGTTAAAAAACAACTCATCAAGACCATACACCGGATGATCTGGGTCCGTCGGCGTGCCCGAACTCAAGATCGCATCAAAAGGATACCGCTCGTGCTCCACTTCAGCGTAGCAAAGCCAGCTCGCCTCACGTGCCCATGGCTCGACAGTTCTGTTCTTGCACATATTGGTGCGGCAGAGTTTTTGCAGCTGGTTCTTTAGGCCTTTGCGCTTGTTCGGTCCGACTCCCTCCTCTCTAAGCTGGTTGATCGCACCCAACACCTCACGGTGCCAATTACGGGGACAGTCAGATATCAGCCTGGATTGGCTACCAACGAACGACTCGAACATCGTTCTGAGGTTGGAGTAATCACTCAGAGACTCTGGATCGACCGCGTACTCTCGATGCATCAGAAAAACACCTCGTCATCGCGCTCTTCGAAGAAACCTTCCGGCCATTCGTCTAGAAAATCGCCGTCTTCGCTTACACGAAGGCGTGTGAATTGCGTGCCCGTGTCACTCGGTTCAACATAGTGAACAGCCAAATGCCAAGGGAAAAGGCAATCCCTTCTCGACATATTAGCCGCCTCTGAGTCGATCTGCTTGGCGTCAACCAGCATTTCCCCTTCGGAAGCTATCTCGAGGTTATCGTCATAATCTAGCGCAACCGAATTAAGCGCATGTAAATACATGTCGTCGACCGCGGATTCGGGTTCCGTCACATCCGAACCCATGGAATCCCTGACCCTTCGAAGCAGCCTCAACATCAAGTGCTCACTATGCGTCTCAAGCAGGAATTGATTTTCCGAATCCAAGGCATAGCGGATAAACATATCAGCGAGCTCGGTTTGCAGCCTAGGATGCACATGCAGTTCAGCCTGCTCAATAGCGAGGAGTGCTTCTTTGAAGCTGACGCTCGCTACAACGACGGGAAACAACTGTGAGATCCCCACGCCGATGTCTTGAGGCATTACGCTGAGGCCATTGCCGGAGTCCTGGAGCGTCACACGCGTCTTCTCGGGCAGTTCCTCTAAAAGACTGATTAGACCCCGAGGGTTGTTTACGTCGGCTCCCAAAAGTTCGTAGAGCGGACTATCACTCGGCAGCTCTCTGAATTTCTTGAGTTGAACCTGGTAGCCTGATCCGAGGCATTCGTCACCCAGCCAATAGTTGATCTCATCGATAGACTGCGGCTCCATTCCAGGAAGGGACTCCCAGGCCGCGAGACCCTTAGCCCATCTGGAACTCGTCTTGGTCTTAGGGACATCTATTTGCCGTGAAGGCAAATCTCGAAGGGGGCCTATGTAGTGCATTTCTTCAAGAATTGAAGAAAAACACGCTAGCGGCCCGCAGATAGCCATATCTAGCGCACGCCGAAGAAACAGCCTTGTGGCACGCTCATGCGATAATCCCAGCTCCTCCTCTGCAGAGGATTGAGCCCACGCGTCTTCCTCGTAAACCAAGCCTGACGCTAGTGGGGGAAGAGCGCCGTCTTGGTGGCGAAGGTTGATCGCCACCCTATCGACTGAGGACTGGCTTGGCGCGTTGGTGACTAGCGAACTCACTCGCCGCTCCAAGGTAGCTGCGCGACGTGTCGATCTGTAACCCAACTCTTCTAGCAACTTCTGCAACACTTCCTGGCGTGGAAGCTCATCATCCTCTATCAGCTCTTCGAGCTCTTCGATCTTGAAGGAGGCGAAAGGACGGTCACCACCAGTCACGCCTCGCAATCCGCGAGACGCCCGCTCCACCAGAGAAAGACTTAATGATTCCGAGAGGAGCTCCGATAGGCTTCGATCGTCATCCAGGAAATCGACTGGATCTTGGAAGATATGCGACAGCAACGGCATTTCATCGACATAGACCTGGCGGCCGTCGGTTGTCGACCGGATCACCGCGGTTAAATCGCCGTCCAACTTGCAGCGAAACATTTCGACAAAGGGCCGCGAACGATCTTCGCTCCACCGAATCTGCATGTCGATATCGACTGTTTCGAGATCAGCGAATAAATCTTCCAGGCGGTCAAAACCAAACTCTTCCAATGACTCAGCTTCATGCTCGTTCGTGAATCCGGGGATGTCTGACGAGTCCACCTTCAGAGTCACACCCAAACCGATAGCCACATCCAGGTCCCGTCCATGCACGACGTTTCCGAACCCACCTAGATCCAGCCAGTCACCTCCCAAATCCGTTGTATCTGGATCCAGATTGCCATGAAGTATGGCCTCTCGAGCGAACACCAGCGCCTGGAGCACGGTGCTCTTTCCTGCGCTATTTGGCCCAAAGAGTAGAGTTATAGGTGCGAACTCTATCTCCTGAGTCTCTGCACCTATCGACTTAAAGTTAGAGAGCCTGAGGGCCTTTATCTGGGCCATGAATCCTTAACGCCAAGTTAACTGCCTTTAGTGTAGTACCCGCCCAATGTGGGGCTTGAGGTATGACCGCCAGCTGTGATTCGCGCGACGCCCCCACTATCGATTATGCGCTTTCGCGCGCCGCCCAACGAGACCGCGATTCTTGGATAATCCGCCTCAAGTTCCGGATACTCCTCTTCCAACCAGTTCGGGAACTCCTTTGTTTGCACGAGCTTGAGCCTCGTGCCGTGAACCTCGATTTCGCCTTGTGTCAGTGCCTTCACCATCGGTAAAGAGGCTCCACCACCAGTCAGAGCAAGACCCAGGGCGCCATGAGGCGCCCCCTGAATCCAGCTTGAATCGACTCGACCTAAAATCTCATCGCGGCATGATCGAAGTGAATTGCCAAAGCTCTTAACCTGATCAAGCGACTCGAACTCCTCGAGGGTTACGGTGACCAGATCATCTGTGAACAGACGTACGCTGATATCGCCATCTTGAAAAAGGCGTTCTTTGTAATTACGTAGATCAAGCTCCAAGCTGCCGAGGATATTGACCCAGTGCTCGTGCTCAGATGTTACGCCAGCGTTCTTTAAGATGAGGCCCCTTAGTAGCGTGTCCAGGAAGTTGCCAGCCTCGGTAATACCTTCTGATGAATCGTTTACCTCGAAAGCCACACTCTTGTCGGCTTTCCAGTCATAGTGCATACGATAGAGACTGAAATCGCTCGTTCCAGCACCTACATCAACAACCATAATTAAAGAGTTAACGTCGTTCTTCCAGCTCATGATTGAGCCGGCGACGCCGAGAGGCTCAGTGATAGCCTCTTTGAGGAAGTCGTAGGTTCGCTCGGTATCTCGCAGTACAGATACAGCCTCCGTAAACGTACGCAGAGGAATGCCCTTCTGAAGAGTACTGAAAAAGGTATCGGCCAATATCTGAGCATCCCCAAGCATCTCGCCGAGACTCTGGGCCATCTCTGTGGCTTTAGCACCCTGGAAGCACGGCATGGCAAATCGACGGGGCAGGTTTCGAGGTTCTTCTATCTCCTCCAGACAGTGATTTACTGTCCAGGTAAGAAACATCAGGTAGGCTAGGACCATGTCGCCATAGGTGATCTCAATGTCCGTCGGATTAAAGATGTCAGTTACAACACTTCTTAAGCCATCACCCTCAACCGAGAGATAGTGCTTGATGTTGTCGAGACGCTTTCGCCCCTCTTCCCAACGCGAACGCTCCACGGCGATTTGACCGAACCAGAGCAAGCCGTCAGCATCGATGAATACCGACGACACCAACATCGTGAAGCTTACTTCTTCTTGATCGCCCGGTACGCCCAAACGAAGTATCTCGATATCTTCATAATTACGCTCAGGAGAGGCATCTCTGACCAGCGCCACTTTTGACATCGCGGTACCAAAATCAAAGCACAGTCGTCGGTCATCGGGTGGGTCTGGCAACGTCGTAAGGACGCTGGTATCGAGCTCAAAAAGGGGCTCTACGGGGGCAGCAGCACTCGGCGCCTCAGCTTCAGGCTCCGCAACGAGGTCCGGCTCGAATGCCGGGACAGGCTTTAAGGGCGCCAATGGGCTTGCAGCCGCCTTCGCCGGCGCTGCCAGCTGATTAACGCCCTCCATGGCCATCAAAGCCATCTGCAAAGCAGCTAGCTCGTCATCGGTCAGACTAACGCTCAATTCATACTCATCATCTCCGACCGGCCGAATGCGTTTCAGAAGGTTCTTCAGCAGTATTTTCGCCTCTAGTGCTTCCACCCTATTCTGCTCCTGCTGCTTTCTCGGCCGGAGAAACACGGGGCTTTACGAGCACCTTTATCTTTCCGCCAAACTCTTTCTGGATGCCGTCGCGTTCCACTTTGATCTTGCGCACACCTAATTGGTGCCCTCCCAGCATTTCATGCTGAAGCGCGTTGTACTCCAAGACAGCTCCCTTCAGGCCCATGTGCTTTAGCTTGCGCATCGTCGCCAGTTGACGGGCAGCGAGCGCAATCTCGCTGTAGCTGCCGGCGGCTTTTTTTACCGTCTCAGCCAGTGGGGGATCAGAAATTTCGAGGAACGGAACTACCGCTCTTTCGAGTTTCTGCATAACCGTCTTACTGTCTTGCACATTGATGAGCAGCGAGCCGATCTGCTGGTCCTCGGTGTTGCCCATCTGGTGGCTAACGTTGCGTTGACTTTTCTTAATCTTGCCACCCTGCTCCCACCAGGTTTTAGTCTCCGGATCGAGGTCGCGCGCCTCGGCGAAATGTGAGGTGATAGCAGGCATAACCTGTGACAGGGAGTAGTAGGCGATAGACAGAACCTCGATGAGCTCGGGATCGGTCGTGCCCTGACGCGCCAACACCAAAGCGGCTTCCTTAAGAGCAGTGCGAACCTTATCTATATTCCTTGAACCACGGAGCAGATCTGTCCAGCGCTGACTCCCGAAAGCATCTCGGGCGCTATCAAGCATGCTATAGGTCGGTGCAAGCAATGCATTTGAGAAACGCAACTCGATAACGCGCAGTAGCATGGTGAGCGCCTCATCGAGAATATCTGTGAGCAATTCCTCTTCGACGTCCTTCTTACCGCTCTTCACGAGCGCTGCAAACCAATTAGCCAGTGCGAGGCCGGAGTCAGTGCCCACCTCTCCCTGCCACTCACGAACAGTCTCTCCCGCCGCGCTAGTTATCCGGCGGATCCGCTTGTAACGTGTTTCGCTACTTTCTATACCGCCCAACTCACCCATCGCAGACAGGCTCTGCTGCCAGTAATCGGAAAGGGATCCAGCCTCGCGCAGCGCTACCGACAAGAGCACTCGACGGGCCTTTTCTGAGGTATCAATCAGAACCGACTGCCGGTGGCAGTAATCAACCAACCAGTTGGCTTCAATGGCCGCAAAACTCAACGATGCATAGTACTTTTCATCACCGTCGGCTAGAGACTCGATTGGCAGAGGCTCAGAATCGAAAAGCTCAGATATACGCGCAAACACGGCTGCATCACGGGCTCGCGCAACAGCAGACAGGCGCCCAAGTACTGCGGCGGCAAGTAACCGGTTCTCGTCATCGTCACCGTCGCCCGCCAGTGCCAAATCCATCACCGAGTCACAGATAAGCGCAAGATTTTCATCCTTTATGAGCGCCTGAATCTTCTGTTTCGCCATCACCTGCGTCAGCAGCTGATTGACACCTCGGAGATTGTTGGCTGATTGAATGAAGTCAAGTTGACATTCGACACTTTCAGGCATTTCAATTTGATGATCATTCATGAACTAGAGTTCTCCTGAGAATGCCTTCTGACTGAGCGACTCTAAAATGGGCTCTTCAGCAAACGCGGACTTTTTGACACTCAGACTCTTCAGGCGAGAGCAGATCGAATCAAATTTATCCAGTATATCTTGCGGGGGCACGGGAATAGGTAGGTCTTCAACCTGCGTCTTTGTGAGGGCCTCTCTAGTAGCACCACCTGCACCAGCGATGCTCAGCAGGTGACGCTTGTAGGGGGCCGAAATCAATAAATGCAGCAGATAGTTTGGTGGTATCGACTCGGGTCTCAGAATGCATACATGCTGATTTACTCTGGCCGGCAATACGGAGTCATCTACAATCGCGCAACGACAGACTGAAGCTCCGGTGATGTTCAGCAGCACATCACCTCGTTCGACTACAACATTTGAAAGACGACCTGACTGCTCTTCACTGATAAACGCTAAATCTTTATGCAGAAATTTGTTGTCGTGAATATTTAAACTGCGGATTAGAGATATCCCTTCTTCCTGGTACGCCTCCTTGCCACCTTTTGGAGTTGCACCACTGCCAATTTTTGATGTCAATTTCTTGAGGATTTTTACATCCCAGTTTTTTGGATTGCTAAGTGGATCTCCAAACATATCCAGAAAAACAGCGCGCAGAAATTCGTCGGCGAGCTGGATGGCTTGCTGGCGTTTTCGGCCGAGGTTTTCTGCCTTGCCGAGGATGACAGCGACGCGTTGCTGCTCATCCAGGCCAGGAAGGGGTATTTCTACTGCCTCTAGCTTGCCTTTTGTAATGTGTTTCAGACCGACACCACCATGGGCCTGATCGATGATCTGGCCTAACTTTGAGTTTATGGCGTATCGCAGATAACGCTTATCGATCTTAGATTCGTCAACGTCTACTCGGAAAATGTGCTGATTGAGGTAACCCTTACCCCGCATCCAAAAAAAAGCACCGAAAGAAGTCCCAGGAGTACCTGACCATGAGAAAAGCAAATCTCCCCTCTCCACGTGGAACTTTTTGTCGACCTCAAAGTTGCAATAGTTAAAGGGCTTGAGTTCGTCATTCAGATTCTGAATTCTTACAATTGGCACCCCCTCCGAAGACCACTCAGATGGCTTAAACGCCCGACCATTCTGTAATATACAGGTGCTTCCAAAAGGAACAAGATTCACAACATTCTCTCTAAAGCGGTTAGGTCGGCCTGTATCTCGGCTTCTAACTCCATAAGACGACGCAGTACCTTTACCGGTGGATCATACTGCTCCTCTACATGGGCGACTTCTTTATAGCGGTTGACGGACAAATCGTATTTTTTACTTGCGATCTCAACCTTCTCTACACAAAAAGCTTTGCCAGTCTTGTCCTCCCACTGATCTAGAGCCTCACCAGAAGTGGCCGTCGAAATATAATCTTTCCACTGCGAGACCAAGTCAGGCAGGTCGTTGCTGTGCTCTCCACTCAGGGGAGCTCTCTTATCATCCAGGGAAAATCCGTCAGCTTTGAGGTCATAGAACCAAACCCGATCAGTCTGGCCACCCTTGGTAAAGATCACCACCGCAGTACTCACCCCAGCGTAGGGCCTAAACACCCCGCTAGGCAGGCTGACGACAGCCTCCAGCTGGTTGTCTTCAATGAGCGTCTGGCGTAATTGTTGATGCGCCTTGGAGGAGCCAAACAATACGCCATCCGGTACGATCACCGCGGCCCTCCCTCCTACTCTGAGCATTCGAAGAATCAGGGCTATAAACAGCAGCTCCGTCTTTCTAGTTTTAACCGTACGAAGAATTTCGGGGTCAACGTCTTCCTCGTCCAGACTGCCTTTGAAGGGAGGATTGGCCAGTACGAGGTCGAAGCCGTCTCTGGCTGACTTCGGAAAACGCTCAATAAAGCCTTGGCTAAGCGTATCCTGGTAGTGAATATCCGGCTCGGTAACGCCGTGCATCACTAGGTTCATCGCGGCAATGCGCAGCATTGTTGCGTCAAAGTCGAAGCCGTGAAACATGTCTTTATCTACATGATTACGGTGTTCGGCCAGAAGATCTCCGGTGTAGATGACCTGCTCCTGCTCTTCGCCATTCTCATCCACAACTATTTCGCGGATGGAGCCTTGCTTGGAGCTGTATTTCTCGAGCATGAACTCGTAAGTGGTGCTCAAAAATCCTGCCGTACCGCAGGCGGGGTCGCAGATCCGATCGGTCGCTGACGGATCCATCATTTCCACCATCGCCCGGATAATGTGCCGCGGCGTACGGAACTGCCCATTGATTCCTGCGGTGGTGAGCTTGCTCAACAAGTATTCGTACAGATCGCCCTTGGTATCCCCTTGGCTGAGTGGGAGGTCGTTGACCATATCGATCGCCTTGCGCAATAGCGCAGGCTTCTGGATCATCAGTTGGGCATCGTTCATGAACTCGGCAAACAGTGAGCCCTCACCACTGGTGGTCTTGAAGAACGGAAAAAGCTCCTCCCGTACTACTCGCAACAGTTCGTCAGCAGATTCGATATGTCGTAAATTCTTCTGCCAACGCAGGTGCTGCTGTTTGTCGGAGAAGCGGCGGTTGAAAGCTTTCCCGGATCGCTCGGCGCGCCTTTCGTCACTGGTTTCATTCATGTCTAGCAGGCGGGCGTACATCAGAAAGGTAATCTGCTCAATTACCGTCAGGGGATTGGTCACACCACCCGTCCAAAACTCCACCCAGAGCCGGTCGATCTTGTTTTTTAATTCGCCTGTAATCATTCTTCTCTCTGTAATCTGCTCGCAGTCCTCTCAGCCCAGACAATTCAATATCTAGGGTTTCGGTTGCTCTACAATTTTCTCGGATATGGGCAGTTCTAATTTCTGCACCGGGTCCTCTGCCTTGACGGTAAAACCGGCAACAAAGCCCGCGATCAGATGCGCTTGCTCGTCCTGAAAAAGCCCATCGATACCATCTGTATGCAGCGATTTGAATGGCTGCTCGTAGAGGTCGGCAATGGTCATGTGACCACGGCGACAAATTTCACTCTCCAGCAAGCCCAGAAAACGCTGCTGCATCGCGTTGAGCTTGATGTGGTGTTCCTGAACAAACTCGGTGAACTGCAGCTTTATCACGCTCGCATCTAGGCCAACGATAGTTCGAAGTAGTTGGTCAACGCCGGCGGTCGACTCCGGAAAGAACTCTACGAGCAGGTTGAGGTCCACTCTTGGGTTCTGTGTATGGACCATTGCATTTAACTGAACCAGCTCTGCTTCCGTTACTGGCTCGCCGGCGCGAATCTTCTGCAGCACAGGATCCTTCTCAAACAGTGGCGTCAGGGTTTTCTCAACTTCCTGTCTGTAAATCTCGTAATCAACCGTGCGGATATTGGTTTTTCGCTCATCGGTCTGGTACTCGGCTTCATCCTCCTTGATATCCAGGATCATCAGGGGCTCCGGGGGTGGTGTCGCACCCTTATCACGGAGATGAATCACTCCGCGCAGGCTTTGCCGCTGCTGCTCAAGATCATCGAAGGCAGCTACCTGCCAGAAATTGTCCTGCTGAATCTGGTTAATCTGCTCAGCCTTGCTGCGCACCTGATTCAGGTGCATGGACAACGTTCGCACCTTGATCAGTATCTGATCCTTGACGGGCTCAAGGAGTTCAGGTTGCGCCATGCGGGCGTACTGGGCGTTGACCATGTCCAAGTCGAACTTCAGCGCCTCGCTTTGCCCCTTGATATTGCGCCACTGCATCAGAGGAGCCAATTGATCAAAAAGTAACCCCTTGGTTACAGGCGCAAATTGGTGGAGAACATCTACCTTGCTCAACTGCTGCTTGAGCGTCCAGTTATCTTTGATGGCGATATTCTTATCATCGAGGCTGTCGATATCCTGCTTGATCAACACGACCATCTTGCCAAAGGCGTCCATCTCCCCGCGTTTGAGCGCCTCTTCGGCAAAAGTCAGCCTTGCCTCGAACAGCTTCTGACTAAGCGACTTGCTCTGACGAGGATCCTCCTCTTCCCGCTCCATCTCGAAATATTCGAAGTTGGCCCAATGGTCAAAAATCAAAAACTTGGACTTGTCGTCGCTGCCGTCAGTAGCCGGGCCAGACAGGTTCGGGCATAAACGCGTGCCACGGCCGATCATTTGCCAGAACTTCACCTTGGATTTAACCGGCTTGGCAAACACCAGGTTCAACACCTCCGGCACATCGATTCCGGTGTCCAACATGTCGACAGAGATAGCTACGGTGATCTCACTGTCTTTACCGTCTGTCGCCTTAAAGTCGTCAATGAGCTCCTCGGCGCGCTCGAACTTCGAGTGGATCACGCGGCAGAAGTTACCGCCGTATTCGGGGTACATCTCAGCGAATAGTTCGGCCAACAGATCGGCATGGTGAATATTCCGGGCGAAGATGATGGACTTACCGAGGGTCTGCCCATCGGCAAGTCGCTGACCGCTCTCCATAAGGTTCTTGAGAATGGCGCGGTTGGTATCTTTGTTGAAAACGGCCTTATCGAGGCTCGCTGCGTTGAAATCCAACTCATTAGGGTCAACGCCCTGCTCTTCCAGCTCGGCGATCTGCTCATCGCTCAAGCTATGTCCCTGTATACCCTCACGCAGGAACTGGGTGGTGTGGCTAACCACCTTGAAAGGCACCAAGTGGCCGTCCGCCACCGCCTGTTCCAGTGGGTAATTCGCCGTCGGCATTTTGTACTCGCAACCGAAAAGCTGACTGGTTGACCGGCTGATCATCTCTACAGGAGTAGCGGTCAGGCCCAGCTGAAGCGCATCATAGTACTTAAAGATGTCGCCGAAGACGTTATAGATTGAGCGGTGAGACTCATCCGCGATGATCAGGTCAAAGTAGCCTGGATCAAACTCTTCCATGATGCGCATCATTCCGGGATACGTGGCAATGTATAGCTGAGCCGTTGCTCGATCAGCCTTCTTACTCTTGCCCACGATGTAGAGAGGCTCGCTCAGGAACTCGTTGTATGCTTTGCCAGCTTGCTTGCGCAGCTCCTTACGATCGCACAGGAACAGCACGCGCTTAGCCCAGCCGGCCTCAATCATTCGTTTTGTGAGAGCAACGGCCACACGTGTCTTGCCGGTACCGGTTGCCTGCACCAACAGCGCCTTCCGTTGGTTCGCGGTAAAGCGTTCACATACGCGGGTGATGGATTCAATCTGGTACATCCGCCCGGCAATATCGGTATCGATTGGAGTGGCATTCAGATCCTTTCGGGTAACGCGCTGACGAATCAAATACTGCAGGCTGTCTTTGCCATAGAAGCTATACAGCTTCCGCGGCGTAGCCTTTTGTGCGTCGTCCCAAATATAGATGTCGTGCCCATTGGTGTAGAAAATCACCGGGCGTTGGCCATGCGCCCTCTCCAAAGCGTCGGCATAGAGTTTGGCCTGCTGCCGTCCTTTTTCGGCATTCTCTCGAGTACGCTTAGCCTCGATAATGGCCAGTGGCTTGCCGTTGTCGTCATAAAGCACGTAGTCGCAGTAGCCGATACCCGATTGCGTGGGCTGACCATCAACCTCGACCTCAGTTCTGACCTCCTCGGTGTCTTTGCCTTCGACGAGATCGATATCCCAACCACGGCTGTGAAGCTCGGTATCGATCAGACGCCGACGCGTCTGGGATTCGTTGAGCTCGAGAAGGTTCTTAGCAACCTCATTGGCCCGTTTGTGCCGCGCAACGACGGCTTCGTCTAGCTGTTGCTTCAGCTTGGCTGCTTCCGCCTGCGCTTGCTGCTCTGCCTGCTGGGAGGCTTCGAGCTCGGCCATTGCCTGGTCAAAACGGGCTTGGTGCTCGGCCAGACGCTTCTGCAGAGCATCAGCTTTCTTGGCAGAGAGCTTCTCCGCTGGCTGTGGCTCTATAAAGGGCAGTAAATCTGACTTGTCGCCCTTCTTCATTGAGACTAGCAACCAGGAAGCCAGAATGTGGGACTCCTTTAACAGCCATAGACTGCTACCTCTGCCGAACTTACCCTCGTGCGCGGCTTTGTTTCCCTCTTTCCGAATCGCGTGTAGCTTATCGATAATGGCTGTATCGACCACGGAGGCGAAAGAACTGTTTTCCAAGCGGTCAATGAACTTGTCGTTGGGGTAGCACGGTAAAGACCACTCTCGATACACGACGCCCACGAGTTTTTCCGCGAAGCAACGCAGCTTAATTAGCGCACTCTGGGGATCATCAAAGACGTACTTCTCCGCGTGACCGCCTAGATTTGCCAGGTCCGGCCAGTGGGGTCGTAGAATCTCGAAATTCTGTGACGTCATAGGTTCTATTCTGTCCATGCCGCCCCGGACAGCAAAGGGCGGGCCAACTCTACTTAAAGTCCGACATCTTCCATCCATTTGGTAAGGGTCTGATAGCTCTTGAGTCCGAGCTTATCGGCCGCTTTGGTTTTATTGTCGCCTGTTTGGGCCAGCGCCTTCTTGAGGTAATGCCGCTTCAAACTCCTTATAAGCTCCTGAATATCGAAGGAATCATTGAATTCGTGACTAAGAAGGTCGCCGGCTTTCGCCGGGCGCTGCAGAATCGCCTCTCGCATTTCTTGCTCTGTGATTAACCGCCCCAGAGCAAATACTGAGGCTCTCGTGAGACTCGCCTGCAGTTCTCTCACATTGCCTGGCCAGCTATGCGCCTTGATAACATTTCTTGCCTTTACAGATAATTTTTTATGTTCCCTGTCAGCGCCACGATCGATCTCTTCTTTGTTGATGCCTTCCATCAACCGGTCGGTAAGAAGCATCAAATCACCCTCTCTCTGCCGTAACGGCGGTAGAGTGACCACGCCCACCGCAACACGATAAAAGAGGTCTTCGCGGAATTTTCCTTCCACTATCTCTGACATAAGATCGCGATTCGTGGCCGCGATAATTCGCACATCAACCTTTCGCTCAACCGTATCCCCTACCGGTGTAAACGTCCCATCGTTCAACACTCGTAGCAGGCGTACTTGTGTGTCCAAAGGCAGCTCTCCAAACTCATCCAGAAAAATCGTCCCGCCGTCGGCTGCCTCAAAGTAGCCCTCCTTTTTTTGCGTTGCACCGGTGAATGCCCCCTTGGCATGGCCGAAGAGCTCACTGTCCACTAGCTCGGGAGAGATTGCGCCACAGTTGACGACTTTCAGCGGACCTTTATTGGCGCGCCCGCGTGGACTGGCATTGTGGATCGCACGTGCGAAGAGTTCTTTGCCTGTCCCGGACTCTCCCAGGATCAGTGCTGGGATGTCGCGCTCGGCAATCAACCTGGCCTTTGCAATTTGCTCGAGCATCGCGCCACTCTGAGCGATGATGTTCTCAAACGCGGGAGCTGTCGCCGCATCCCCTGCTGCCATGCGACGAAGAGTGGCATCTGACTCTGCGAGCAATGTAGGGATGAAGTCGGCGGCGATATCAAATGGCACGCGCACATCCCCGATGCCCTGCTGCTCTGACGACTCCAGCATCTCTACTTCAAAAGTGGTTTTGCACATCAGAATCCATACTGAGTGCATCTGAGCAGTGCCCGGACTTACGAGCACCGACACCTGCTCCTTGCCGACCTCCTTTATTAAATCTCCAAGCGTCCGGCTTGCCTCGCGATAGATATCGCCGTAATGGACGGGCGAGCTTAGCCGGACCTCGTGCAAACGGACCTCAGCACTGGCCTGGCTTGTCAGCCACTCGCAGTAGACGTCGACCTTTGCCTTCGGGTAGTTGTAGAGCAAATGTAAGCGCCGATGAGGCCGCTCGCGCATAGTCGCAAGAATAGGACCCGACCCCTCCTTGGCTCCTGTTGAAGCATCAAGGTCGGCCTGACCCACCCAGCATAGAAGCGCTTCTTTAGACACTCGGCGTTACCTCCCATCAAGACACCCAGCCGGCGAGCCACCCGCCTCAAGCCCAAGAAAGTAGCACCGATTTTTATTAAAACCTAATATTTTTTATGTTCTTAAGGGCATAAGCATCTCTGCTCGCAGTAACCACCACATGAAGGTAGCGCTTTAAAACATTATATTTCAATTACTTATAGGTTTTTTTCCAGCAAGAGCCCCGGCCTGGCACGCCACCTGCAATAACTTCAGCGAACACAACTTTTATCGTTGGAGACACAATGACTGTCGCTCTTCCCAAGACTCTTAGCTTTGCTCTCCCTTGGCCCTACAGGTCAGCCCACTTTGAGCAAACGGATAGAGCGCAGTTTGCTCGAGGCAGGGCAAGGAAGATGACGTCCGTCACTCATTCGCTGCGCCAGTCGGGAGAACGCCGTAGCGATCAAGCCGCGGTTTGGGCGGACATCGATCAGAAATTTGCAGCTATGGCCAGCAGCTCCGAAACATCTGCAATGGCTGACCTGTATCAGAGCACCAGTGTCGCTCTAGAACAGTTTGTAGAGGCGCACGAACCCAGGCCCCACCAGGTCGGAGCGTTCTATTTCCTCCATGGACAACTCGCCGGCGTCGATGTTTTCGACAAGGCAAGCACGTTCCTACGCTTAAGCACCAAGCTCATAAAGAGCTATGCGATTGACGCCATTGAGAACCCGGCGATCGCCGGCGGCCAACCCAACCTATCAGACGCTCTGCGCTTTCTCGAACGAATCCGTGATGGAAAGTGGGAGCAATACGAATCAGCTGGCATCGGTCAGGACCTGCGACTCGTCTCAGCCCGAACAACTTCGGCAGCTCTCTCGACAGAGGGCCAGCTCATACACCTGTCGGGATTTGTCGCAGAGCACACACCGACAGACTTTCGCTCCGGCAGAAGGCGCAGACAGGAAAGGTAAGGCGCGATAGCAACGCCACTAACACGAAAGGGCCTGTCGAGGACCCACTACATGGACACCAGAGGAGCAGCGATATGAACAAGCCCCAGAAAGTACGCGAAATCTACGCGGAGCTTCGCGGTGTCTACGGCGACGAAGTCCCGGCGAATGAGCTACTGGAGTGCGCATCGATGATTGTCGATGCGTCAGAACCTGTGGTGAAGGCTCCGGTCACACAAATCGATCATTGGCGGAAGCCGTTTGATGAGCTGCCAGTGTATGAAGTTATGGAGCAATGGGCATGGCGAATGATGTGTAGCGAGTGTGGAGCCGACGAAGCATACGTCGAGCATGCCCCGGAGCAACTAATGCTGAGCCAGATACTCGAAGAGGCCGCGTAAGGATATGGCAAATACAAACGTCAATTTGGTCGCCGCAGTGAAGGAACATCTGCTGGATGGCCAGCCAATCACTCACCTGGAGTGCATCGTCCTATTCGGAGTTCCGAGCCTGACGAAAGTGATCTCGGACATGAGGCGCGACGGCTATGTCGTCAAATCGAAGCGTGTGCCATTCGTCATGGCTCTTCGCCGAATTAACCAGTACGCGACCCTCAATCCGCCGGACAAACTGCCCGTGAAGCAAGTGGCGTTAACCGAATATCAGGTGTCTCGATGAAACGGCTTTTTACTAGACGACAACGACGAATCCTGGCGTGGATCGCAGGAAACTCGTGCCAGATTTGCGGACGCGAATTGGGACAGGGATTCCATGCAGACCACGTCGTAGCTCACACAAATGGCGGCGCTACAACCGTACGTAATGGCCAGGCTCTTTGCCCGGTATGCAACATGAGGAAGGGGTCAAAATGAAAATCAAGCTTCGCAATTGGCAAACTGAAGCCCACTCTAAGGCAATTAACTGGCTGGTAGACCGCGGGACGGACAAGCATTTCCTGATAAACGCTGCGCCTGGTGCAGGTAAGACGATCGCATCTTGTGCGATCGCATCGACCCTACTCGAGGCCGGTGAAGTTGATCGAGTTATCGTTATCGCCCCCCGCTCCGAGGTGGTGAACCAGTGGGCGGATGACTTCAGGATGGTGACCGGTCGACACATGGCCAAAGTGACCGCCGCTGACGGCGATATCGCTGCTCTGTCACTGGATGTTTGTGCAACTTGGGCTGCTATCCAGGGCCTCCTTCCAGAGCTGCAAGCGGTGTGCAGAGCAAATAGGACACTCGTAATCTGCGACGAGCATCATCACGCCGCAGTGGAAGCAGCCTGGGGCCGAGGCGCGGACGGAGCTTTTGCAGACAGCCGATTTGTACTCGTTCTCACCGGCACCCCTATACGGTCGGATGGCGCGGAATCCGTATGGCTCGCCTACGACGACGCAGGCGCTATCGATCACCCCGCGGAAGGCACTTACGTTCTTACGTATGGAGAAGCTGTTGACCTGGGTTACTGCAGGCCAGTCACGTTTCATCGACATGAAGGCAAGTTCACCGTCGATATGCACGGCCACCAGCTCCCTGTATCCGGGTACAAAGCCGCCGAGCTCCCCTCGGCACTCAAGAGGATCCCTGGCCTGCAACGTGCACTGGACTTCTACAAGCTCGCGAAGACACCACAGTTTGAGTCCGACGGTGTGACACCACTTCACAACGGCTATCAGGCGACTATGTGCGAGTGGGGTAGCAACAAGCTGGATGAACTTCGCCATCGCATGCCAAATGTCGGCGGCCTCGTTATCGCTCCGAGCATTGAAATGGCCGAATACATGGTTGATCTATTGGAGCGCATAGAGGGCGAGCGCCCCATGCTTGTCCACAGCAACATGCCGAATCCCGGAGCCAAGATCCGCGCCTTCAGGAACACTGACAAAAGATGGCTGGTTTCGGTTGCCATGGTTTCAGAGGGCGTCGATATTAAGCGCTTGCGGGTCCTTCTCTACTTGCCCAATGCCCTGACTGAGCTGGCGTTCAGACAAGCTGTTGGCCGAGCGGTGCGGACATTAGGGCCAGACGATGACACACGAGCCTATGTGGTCATGCCCTCTTTCGCGGTGTTTGACGACTTCGCGCGCCGCGTCGAGGAAGAAATGTCCCCCGCAGCGAGAGCCGGCTCAGGCGGACCGAAGCACAAAGTATGCAGAGAGTGTGGAGAAGAATGCGCGCTATCTGCGAAAGAGTGTCACGTCTGCGGCTATGAGTTTCCCGTCCAGCCAGAGCGGCTTAAACCTTGTGGAGATTGCGGCGCCCTGAACCCGATCGCGGCGAAGGAGTGCCACACGTGCGGCGCTTCATTCGAGCAGCCCTTTTCAATCACTTTAGATGAGGCGCTGCGAACGGGTGCAATCGTCAGGGGGATTGATATTGACGAGGCTGAAGTTCAGAGCGCAGAAGAGATCGCCCCGGAAGTCCGTCGCCGAATTTTGCGAAGTGGAGATCAACGTCTTGTGAAGATCATCCAGGCCCTACCTGATGAGAGCTGGTCCAGACTGAGATCAATCCTAGAAGCGAGCTGAACGAGCGGCGTGATTCGGAGATTTAGCGTATCGCTACCGACCGCGCATGGGCACATCGCCATGCTGAACGCCGCTACAAAACACTGTCTATGCACTTCCCATGCACTTCAGGGAGACAAGGTGTCGAGATCGACACCCTAAGTCTATGAGCTTTCGGACACATAGGTACACTAATGGAATGGCGCGCCCAGGAGGATTCGAACCCCCGACCGCCGGCTTAGAAGGCCGATGCTCTATCCAGCTGAGCTATGGGCGCGGAACTAGGGGTTGCCCCTATTCTGAGGATTCTAACGCGACCGCGAGGCGGGCTGCGCTAGTAGGACGGCGCCAGCAGGTGATGGGGTGGCCGACGGGTCTCGAACCAGCCAGCTGTACTGTACCGACCTTCACTGACCATGTAAAACAAGCACTTACGAAGCTGTGACGGTCAGAAAACGCCCCTGAAAGTCACTGATTCACGGTTCACCACACAAAACACCACACAGGAAACCGCCATGAGCGAGTCAAACGAAGGGACTGCAGTTAAGGATCTCACGCTCGCTGACGAGCCGCTTGCGAACCTCGAGCCAGACTTCGCAACAAAGCACATGCATCGGTTGCTGTTTGTCTGCACTCAAGACGACGAGCCTGGTTCAGGCTTTCATGCGTTGGCCGTTGATCTGGTTTCTCGGCCTGAAGACGTCGACCACGATCAGTGGTGGAGGGCGCCCGAGGCACGGGCAGAAAGAGTGTTTGAGGCTTACGCTAGATTCGATGGTGTGAGCGACATGTATTGGGGTGACCAGTATGAAGGCGGGTACCTAGACTCCCCTGATCTGGCGAGCCTTCTGCAGGTGTTGTCGCGCGTGCACGAGCTGGAAAAGAAGCATTGCCGCGATGCGCCTGGCTGAATGCCTGTCATCCCACCCCACCAGCCGATCACCTCCTGGGAGGACTGGCGCGACACGCACCAGCATGAGCGCCGCATCCCGTTCCCGCGTCGTGACCGCACGATCGGTTCGTTGATTATTCGGAAATGGGATGACGAAACGAAAGAAATCGACGGGCTTCCGCTCTCGGCGATGGTCTACGCATCGAGGACACGGAAGGCGGACGATCCGGTGTATCGGATTGGCATCATCTGGTCGGCCACCAGGCCGCCGGACAAGTACCCCATTGCAGTGCTTTGGGCCGGTGGTCGGCAGGTCGTGAGGC
This sequence comes from Pseudomonadota bacterium, assembly GCA_038748515.1. GTDB lineage: Bacteria > Pseudomonadota > Gammaproteobacteria > Pseudomonadales > Halieaceae > Congregibacter. Next base: position 155,421 of record JBCDIW010000014.1, on the reverse strand, counting down.
TTTAGAACGCAGTCAGGTGCTCGAGCAGCCAGTGACGAACCCGTCGGCATCGTAGGTCACGGACTCCGTGGTGATCGTGTCGTAGCTCGATCCGCTATCGGCGCTGTACGCCCAGACAATCTGCGTCACGTTCCCATCTGCCCCGCCCGACGTTCCCCAGGTCACCGTGCCGCGGATGCGCTCTAGACCCTTGGAGTACAAGAACTGTGCGGGCTGCGCCGCAGTGCCACCGACCGGCGCATAGGTCCAGCCTTTCATCAGACCCATAACGACGGCGTCGCGTAGAGCCATGAGATTCTCGCGAGTTGTGTCGGCGAAGTCGTTACCGGTATCTGAGGCGACAGGCGCGGCGTCTACAAAAGCGTCGTAGGGCATAGCTCACCACTCCACGATAACGAGGCCGCGGAAACCATTTCCGCCATTTCCGGGGCTTGGTGTCTGAATGAAGTCCCCCGCCGAGCCTCCGCCCCCTCCGCCAGCGCCGTGGCCGCCTCCATCGGCACCGCCTCCTCCGTTGACGCCGCCCCCGGCTCCCCCGGCTCCCCCGCTCCCAGTGAAACCCGCACCACCACCGCTGCCACCGTAGAAGTTAGCTCCGGCTGCACCTGCCGCGCCGCCGTAGTGCCCAAATCCATGGAATCCGCCGCCGCCCTGTGGTTCGCCGACGTTGCCGGCTCGTGGGCCTTCAGCGTAGAAAATCCCGCCAAAGCTGGTGTCATAGGCCTCCGCAGGTGTCTTTGCGCCACCCTCCGAGCCCTGCTGCACGGCCCCGCCCGTCCCGACGATTCCACCGGCTCCGCCAAAAGCGCGAAGGCCTCCGAACAAGCTCGTGCCCCCATCATTGCCGGCGCTACCAACGCCATTGCCGTCAAAGCGACCAAACCCGCGCACACCTCCCGCGCCGACAGTAACGCTCGCATTTCCGGTCACTCGGGCGGGATGCCGCAAAATGACCATCCCGCCGCCGCCGCCAGATGCCCAATGGAAATTGGTCGGGTTGACGCTGATGTCTCCGCCGCCACCGCCGCCACCGCCGCCGCCACCGACAAGGGTCACGTAGACCAGCTCAACACCCGCGGGCCTGACCCATGTAAAACTGCCGGCCGTGTCGAAGACTTCAATACCGCCTTGCGCGTTCTGAAGATCGGATATTGCGGTCTCAAGCGTCGCCATGCGTCCGGTCAGACCAAGAAGTGCTGCAATGCTCATGAGCTAGACACCCTTCCATTGCCATTGAAAATCTGCAGCGACTGGATTGTCACTGGTATCGAATATGTACACGTCGAAGGTCGTGACGTTACCGTTTGCCGCATCGTTCAGGATGACGTTGTCGTACACCGGGATCAGTGCCGTTGAGCCCTGGGGCAGCAAGATCAACGAGCGCGCAGCGACGTAGGCTCGGCTGAGGATGATCTTGCGCGGACCGCTCACAAGGCTCGTGCTCGTCCCTGTCTCTTCCTTCGCAAACACGTCTACCCGCACAAAGCCGTCGCCCTCACGGATCAGCATGGGGTCCGCTGCGCTGCGGATGGCGAAGCGAGCGGCGCGCGCGACCTTGTTGACTGAGTTCGTGGGCTCGTCTACCCAGGGGCCCCCGTCCACCTGAGTCTGCAGGACTCTGCTCGTCGAGGGACTGCCAATCGGCGATACCGACTTCTCACCACGAAAGTTCCCGGCACTGTCGACGCCCAGGTCCAGCGTCTCGCTCAGAAACTCGCTGACCGTGTTGGCCTGTTCGGTGAACAGTGGCCCGAGGGAACTCATGGCGACACTGCCGCAGATCTGCGCCCAGGTTTGACCGCTGTCCGTGTAGTAGCTCCGCGCTGAGCTCGTGCGATCCTCCTGAACCTCGTGCATGTTGTTCATCTGGCCGATGGCGGCTGGCGCTAGCGGAATCTGAGCCCCTGCGGCAAAAGCATCGTTGTCGAGCGTGACCGTTATCGTCGTCTGCGCTGAGTCCGTGCTGAACTGTCCGATTGAGTCAATGGTCTTGACGTAGAACACCCACTCGCCAGCCGGCACGTCTCGCGAGGTCAGCCTCAAGGCATCGGTGATATCGAGTGAACTGGCTTGCTCCCAGGTGCCCCCGACAGGGCCGTAGCGAATCTCGTAGCGCTCAGCGTCCACGTCGGTGGATGCGGGCCAGGACAACCGCACGTCGCCGCCGACCTCAAAGCCAGTCAGCGCCGCAGGCGCATCCGGAATCGCCGTCTTGCCGATGATCGTGTAGGTATCGACCGCGGGGTCGCCAGTAAACACCGGGGTCTGCGGACGGACCTCAACGACGTAAGGGATGCCCTCGAGCAGCGGTGATGTGGCGGCCGTCGTCGCCGTCGTGATCGTCGCGAACACCACGTCATCGCCGGACATCACCTTGATCACATAGCCAGTTACGAAGGGGTTGGCTGAGGCGTTCCAGCTGATATCAATCCGACTGGCAAACTTGTTGTTCTGCAGTTGGTAGGTCGTCTCGCTGAGGCTCAGGCCAGTAACTGCCGGCGGCGGGGTGTTCGCTGGTAGATTCGTGTCCGGCGAGCTCGGCTGCGTTACTACGGCGTTGCTGTACACCGCCGCGTCGTACTCCTCGCCAACGATGCGCCAGCGACCCGTTTCCTCGAGGATGGGATCCTGCATCAATCTCAGCGGCTTGCTAGTCAGACCGCGGTGGTGGGTCACCTCGACAATATCGCCGACCTCGCGCTCGATTCCCTCGTCGAATGTCACGAAGTCCGCCGTCAGGTCGCCGAGTTGTAGCTTGTTCAGACGCTCGACGGCCTCGCGGTAGGCTTGGGAGTGCCGCTTAATGCCAGGCAGCCGTGTCTGAGAAACGCGCCTCGGGGCCCCGGGGATCGCCGCTTCGTCGGCGAGCCTCTCTCGCCATTCCCGCCCGCTGGTGTCGGTGTAGTACACCTGCACGACCGTGGGCACTTCCGTCATGTCGGCCTGTCGAATGCTCATCGTGCCTTCGAGAATGTCGGGGTGGTCGTAGGTCGCGGCGACGGCCGCCGGTCTATCGGGGATCAGAAGCGCGGTCTTCGCCCGCATGGCGACCATGCAGCCCGCATAGGTTCGGAGTACTTCGATGAGTTCCTCAGACGGGTAGGGCCGATCAATGACCATGTGCGACTGTCTGCGAGCCTCGCCCAGGCCCGTCGTGTCGTCACAGGCGTCCGCCGCGGCGATCACACTGGCCGTGTCGACCGTGTAGCCGGGGCCGTACTCGGTGCTCGCCAGATAGTCCGCCAGGTGCAGCGCGGGATTCTCCGTGAACTCGGTGAGCCCCGTCCGTGGATCCAGCACGAGCCGGCCCTCGATGTTGGCCACTACCGTGGGCCACGCATCGAAAACACTGCTGCTGAACTGGAGGACGAAATAGGCAAGGCCGTCGAGCGTGTCCGAGTAGTTCTCGATCGCCGCCTCGAGGAGAGGGTCGACGCCCTGCCCCGGCGCCCCGGTGTATCGATTGACCGACACGGATGCCGGCAGCTCGGCATCGTCCGCGTAAATCTCGTTGATCGCGTTGATCGGGCCCTCACCGATCAGATACCCGACCGTCCAGACGCTGCTCGCCTGGTCGTAGTTGATCGCGATGACGAAGCCACCCACCTGCGGTGCTCCGTAGAGGATAGGGATGGGGCGGTTTTCGGCCGCGACGTTCTTCTGAATTTCGCGGAGAGGCGTTTGGAGTCGATTTATCTCCCTGGCGCGAGCGGTGCGCCGACGCACGGCCCGAACATACGAATCCAGTCCGCCCGAGGGCGCCGAACCAAACGTCGTGACGGTAACGCCGTATCGCGATCCCCCAAAGCGGATTGAGGTCGACTGTCGCTCGGTCACAGGCGGCGGGCCCACAGCGCAAACGATACCTCTCGGCGCGCCTGAATGACGCGTACAGCGACCGGCACACTCGGCAGAAGTCGGCCGCGGTACGACACACCGTTTACCGTCACGTCGATGTCCATGGTTTCGTTGGTGTCGAGAAAGACCTCAAGCGATTCGGCGTCGGTGTCGTCGAGTGCTTCCACGACGCACGAAATCTGCCGGTAGGTCGTAGCGCCGCGGTCGATGGTCCGGAGCGTGCCGTCTACCGCTTCATCGAATCGGACCTGCGATGAGCGCTCTACAATCGTTTTCGAGCCCAGTTCAAAGGGTAAAGCCGGCATGGATCACTCCAGGGTGATTTTCTGGTTCGGCATCTCGATCACCGTTCCGGGTCGAGGGAGGTGGTTGAACGTTGGCTTCGAGACGTATCGGCGAGGCGTGAAGAGAGGTTCTGTGCGTCGACAGGAGACGGTCACGTAGTCGTTGATAGCGGTTCCGCTGGTAACGCCCTCAAACGCAAGCACCGGCTCTGCGAAGCCCGGCAGTGTCGATGTGCTGCCATCGTTGCGGTACGCCTTCCAGATGCGCACAGGCTTGCCCGATCCGCCCGAGGCGAGAAAAAGCGCCCCGATCGCATTCTCCTCGTTGAAAATCTCGATCTGCGGCCGCTCTTTGTCCCGCAGGAACACTTCCAGACCAGTGTTCAGGAACGCGCCGACGCCTGGCCAGGTGATCGACTCCCACGTCGTAAAGTAAACGGTCGGGTCGAGTTCAATCTCGACAAACCAGTGCGGACGGGTAACGTCCTCGGCCACAGCCGTGGTTAGGTCACTCGCAAGATCGTCGCGACTCACGCGTTAATCTCGCCACCGCCCCGACCGAAGTCCGCCGCCACCGCGGCAAACGTGGCAACGGCCGATGCAAACCGTGCTGCCGCATTCGCTTGCGTGGCTGCGGCGTTGGCCATGTCCCCTGCGCCAGCGGTCAGAACACGGCCGAGCTCTTCATTGATCTGTTCCTGGCGGCTCTCGAGAGACAGCAGCGCGTTATCCAGCTGCGACTGTGCTGCGTCGTTGATCTGCTCGATGAATCCGGCGAACTGATCGGCCTGTTGCGGCGTGGCGTCGCCCAGGAGCCGGAAGGCCTCCTCGTTGAGTCGCTCAATCTCGCGCACGGCCTCCAGGATCTTGGCGGGATCGGCCAGGTTCTCCAGTTCCTCGGCCAGCGTGTCGCGTCGCTCGATCGTGACCGCGAAGCGTTCCTCGTCCGTCAGCACAGAGTCGCGGATTCGTTGCGCACTGTCGCCGGTAAGGCTGTCGATCTGTCGCTGTGCATCGATGATCGCCCCGGCCAGCTGGAACGCCATCTGCTCAGTAACCGACAGCGCCTGGCTGAGCTGCATCACGCTTTCCGCGCTGCCGTCGTAGCCCTGAATGACGTCTCGCATCGCTTGAGACGCGTTATCAAACGCCCCGGTCATGGTGGCGCTTTCGTCGTTCAGACGCTCGAAGGCATCCACGGCCGCCGATACGCCATCAATGGACAGAGCGCCGCTCAGATCGTCTGCCTCGGCGAGGATCTTGGAAAAGCCCGCGTCGAGGAAACCGGCGATGTCCTCGCCGTAGTCCTTTCCATCCAGGCGCAGGCCATCACGGCTGCCTACACCGATATCCAGCACGGCGCTACTGCCGCCGATGGACGCGGCGAACTGCGCAAAGGTCTCCGCTAAGGCGGCGGCGCTATCCCGGTTCTCCTGGCTGAATTTCTTACCATCCAGGCCACCGATGGTGATCTGTCCGGTGCTGGCATTGAGGAGCGCCGTTCCCGTACGGTCTGAGGGTTGATCATTGCCGAACACAGAGCCTAGACCGCCGCCGAGTAACGCGCCGACTATGGCGCCCACGGGGCCGCCAGCGGCTCCCAAGATACCCGTCAGTGCCGAGGCGCCGACGACACCGCCCCCGACACCCCCGAAGGCGGAACCGATACTCGTCCCCACGCCACCCCCGAAGAGCTGATTCGCGAGCAGGCTTCCGAGCAAGCCCGCACCGCCCGTGAGTGCAGCCCCCGCCGCGGCACCACCGCCCACGAGCGCGCCGGTTTGCGCAAAGCCACTCTGAGCGCCGTACAGGAAATTGGCGGTACCGGTGAGGCCCTGGGACGCTGCAAAGCCCTCGAGCCCGGTAAGGCCCGACATCAGCGGGCCGCCGAGGCTAGACAGCGCGCCGCTGATGCCACCCGCGCCGAGCCCGCCTGCCCCGGCCATGGCCGCCGAGCTGGCGCCGCCGAGACCCACCGCGGCCCCCAGCTGCATGATGATCGGCCGCGTGATGGCCATGTGGGCGAGTTCCGCGAGCAGCTGCTCGAGCGCGCTCTTGATCCCGTCGGCGAAGTCGTCGAAGGAATCGAAAGCCCCGCGCCAGGCGCTCGCGAATTCGGTATCGATGCGCTCGACGACGTTCTGTAGGGCTTGGTCGAATGGGCCGTCCAGCTCTTCCCGGGTGGCGACCAGCGCGAGCTTCGCTTCGATGTTGTCCTGGGCGACTTGCTGGGATGCGGCGGCAAACGTGAGCATGCCATCGGCACCAGCGAAGCCGACCGTGGCTACTTGCCCGAGGCTTACGGCAAGGTTGTCGACCTCGTCCTCGGCTTCTTCGGCAGCTGAGGCAACGTCATCGGTTGCCCTCGCGAGTCTGTCGCCTGTGTCGCTGGTTTCGCGCATCTCCGCAGCTGCTCGAGAAAGCGCCACCCGGAGAAACTCTGCGCGCTCTGAGACTTCGGCGATTCGCTCGTCTGTGGCGGCCCACATCCACAGCTTATTCTCAAGCCGCGACTCGAGCTTCTCAAGCTCCCGAGTCATTCCAGGGATATCGTCCAATGCTGTGCCGTTGAGGCGGCGCGACAGCTCTTCACCGATGAAACGCGAGAGCCGCGTCCCTGAATCGAGAGCTCGGGCAAACCCCGTAGCCATGCTGATCAAGCCCTCGGTGACGGACGTTATCGAGCGTTGGAATCCTTCATCAGCGATGAGCTCCTCAAACTCTTCGACGGCTTCCATCACCGGTTCGGCGTCCACCGTGCCGAACATATCGCCGACCAGGTTCCGCACGCGCTGCGTCGCCCGGCCAACCGTCATCGGCATCTGTTCAAACTCGTCATTGATCGAGTCGGCCGTCGACAGCAGCGCGCCGGTGACGCGCTCCGCGGTGAGCTGGCCCTCCTGGCCGAGCGACCGAAGCTGTCCGATCGATACGCCCAGCCCATCGGCAAGCGCACGCGCCAAGCGGGGACTGTTCTCCATGACGGAGTTCAGTTCTTCCCCGCGAAGGGCGCCGGCCGCAAGGCCCTGGGACAGCTGGAGAATGGCGGAGCTGGATTCCTGCGCGGAGGCGCCGGAGACGACGAAAGACTGGTTAACAGCCTCGGTGATGGTGAACAGCTGGTTCTGGCTAAGGTTCAGTTCTTCAGTGGAGCGGGCGAGACGGGCATACAGCGATACCGTGGTCTCGGTCGACTGGCCGGTCTCGTTGGCAAGGCGCAGCGATCGCTCATACGTGGAGTTGAGCTGCTCCTGGCTTTCTGTGACCAGGGCCAGCTGCCCACGCATGGCCGCGTACTGATCCGTGGCGCGGATGACCTGCGTCATGGCCGCACCGAGGCCCAGGGCGCTCAGGGCGGCGCCCAGGCCCTGCATTGAGCGCGTTAGGCGGTCGACAGTCGTGTTGGCGCGCGAGAACGCTGAGACCCGCTGTTCGGCTTCGCCGGCCGACCGCGCAAGCTGATCGAGCTCACGTCCGGCAATCGTGATGCCGTCGCTCGTCACTTTGACGCGGAGTGTGGCGAAGTCGTTCATAGTTCGCGGTGCACCTTCAACACGGTTCGGAACACGTCGTCGACGCTTTTGCGTCGGGCGGTAACGTCAGGGTTTAGCCAAGCAGGCGGCGCTGCGGGGTCTTTCGAGGCAGCAAGCGTCGTCGAGAACTTCATCGACAGATCGCGAAGCGCGAGCACCTCCCAGGGGTCGAGCTCAAGCCGCGTGGTGCGTTGCCAAGCCTCGATCTCCTGAAAGGACAGTGGCGCGGCGCCGAATGCGGACGACTCGGTTAAGCCGAGTTCCTGCCAGTAGCTGATCAGGTATTGCAGCGGCTCTACATCTGGGAGCCGCAGGCTGGGGTGGTTCTGGTCTTGGGACTGGAATTGCTCCAGTCGGCTTTTCTTGTGGCCCTCGGGAACGGCGCTGAGCCAGGCAAACTGCGCCGCATAGAGCAGCGCCGCGTCGAGGGCTACCTTAAAAAATTGGCGCGGTCAGAGACGAACGCGTCCGCCTGTTCGCGGATCCACGCCTCAGACTCAAACACCTGCTTGGCGTTGTCGAAATTACACTCGAGCATCGACTCGTCCTCGAGTTCCATTCCCGACCAGTCGGTCGTGCACACAGCGAGAAGCTCCGCGGACTGCTCGACAGCGTCGTGCGGGATCGCCCCTTTCCGGCGTCGGCTTTCCATGTTCGCGTTCACTAGCTCCTGAAAGCGCGATCGGTACTGCGGCGAGTCTTGGCCCAGCAGTGTGATCGTCACCGGCTCGCCGCTAGGCGACGTGAACGGTGCTTTCGTAACAGGGTGGAGCAGCTCTAGCTTTGCTCCGCGTGCGGCCGAGCCACTGGCATCGATTCCGGCTATTTTCATCGTTGGGAACTCCCATTGATTGAGGAAAGCGCGGGCCCAGGGAGGCCCGCGGGGTTTGCTATGGCGCGACCTCGATCAGAGGACGGTCGAGTTCGATCATTACGGACGCGAGCGTCATCGACTCGGTGTTGCCGACGTTGGTGCGGTAGGACATGACCTGACCGGTCGTGTAGATTTTCGTGCCGTCCTGCAGCGTGATTTCGATCGCCTGGCTGGCGTCTGAAGCCTGTGCGGCGATCAGGATCGTCTGACCGGCGTCACTCGGCACACGACCCAAGGTGATCGCGAGCTGGCCATAGTTCACTGAGCCTTTGCGCTTCGAAACGACCCGCGAGTTGAGCGGCGTGAACGTAATCAGACTGAACGATGGGCCGAACTCGGGCACGCTCTCGATCTCACCGATTTCGGTGAAAGTCAGCGCCCCGTACCCTGCGGCATCGAAAGCGCCGGGCAGCGTGGCCGACAGGCCCACAGTAGTGCCCGCACTGCTAAATGCGTTGGACATGGAAGTCTCCTTCTGGCGTTACTTGGTGAAAGACTGGTAGGGGATAAGAACCGCTACGCGGTACCAAGCACCGCTTGGACCGGCGACGTCCTGTGCGGGGACTCCCAACACAACGGTCGTACTGCCGTTCTGAAGTTTGTCGTCCTCGGGAAAGAGGGCGGCAATCTGATCGGCCAGCGTGACCGCGGGGCCATCGCCCTGGTCCGCTGGCGCGAATATGTCGATCTGGTAGAAGCCTTGGCCGCGCGTGGTCGTGTTTCGATTGAGGCCTTTGCGCGGCGTGTTCGGTAGGTGCTGCGGCCGGATCCACGTTTGATCTTCTTCCGGCTCAAACGTCACGTTTGGCCACGCGATCGGCTCCGCGCCGGCATAGGTACCCAGGCGAACGTCGAGCGCTCGCTGCGTCTCAGTGAATCGGGGCATGGCTATCTCCGCGAGGCGGCCTGAATAGCGCGGGCCAGCATCCGGCGGGGTGGCATCTTGTCGTTGCCCTCCTCGACCGGTACGGCGTATGGCAGGTTGTTCGTCAGATAAAACGCCTGGTCGATGCGCAAGCTCGCCGCGGTCAGTGCGACGTTGTTCTGCGCAGCCCACAGGCCCAGGCGCGGGCCCTGGCTCTCAAGATCGCCCAGTGCAGGGCTGTCGATGGTGGCTTGCCAGTTCGCGCGCAGCCGACCGCTGAGCACCGGGGTATTGCGAATCGCGCCGTTGGCCAGCGCCAGGCAGCGCGCCCGGAATTCGTCCTCAGCGGCATCGCGCACTTTCATGTTGAAGCGACGAATATCGCTCTCGAAGCTCACAGTCGCGCCTGCACCGCGTACATGACCGCTACGCCAGCCGGGCTCAGCGGCATGTAATCCTGCACCCGCGCGGACTTGCCCTCGATCTGAACGGTATCGCCGACGGCTGGCTCCTGTCCGCGTCCATCGACCAGCACGCGGCGATCCTTGGAGAGGATTCGCTCGCCGTCAATCTCGGAGTTTTTGAACTTGGTGACGACGCCGTTGAGCGTGTAGGTGCTCGCCGTTGAGGCAACGGTACCCGTGGCGGGATCAAACGCCCCGCGAGCGCTCCGGGTGAACGTCAGCGGCCGTCCGAACTCCGCCAGCAGCTCCCCGGCGGTGTCCGCCAGGTCGGTGTAAAACTCGCTCATGGATTACGCTCGGGTGAGCAGTGTCAGGCCGCCGTGCTTGCACAGCGGGCGCAGCAGCGCCTCGGGCTTGGCAAACGCTGAGACGGGATAGCGCTTGCCGTTATTCGCGTACTCGACCTCGATGGTGTCGACCTTCTGGCGCTTTACGGCGGCCGTCGGGTTGGGTTGGAGGTCTTGAAAGTTGGCCTCAATCGCCGCGGCGAGCTGGCCGTACTGGAGATTCCGAGGAATAGAGTTGCCGTCCAGGCGGATGTTATCGACCCACACGTTGACACGCGGCCACGCCAGTTCCTGCGTCGCGCTTGCACGATCACCCTGCCAGCGGCGCCCGAACTGGTCTTCCATGTAGTCCATGGCGCGGGTCAGCAGCGATTCCGCGGTCTCCTGGTCGACCTCGAGCAGCGTGCCGCGGGCAGCAGCGTATTCGTACAGCTGGGCCACCGACGCGTAACTGTTCGCGCCGGCGACCCCCGTGCCGTCTTCGACGACAATGGCCATCGTTACTGCTCGCCGCCTTCGCCGCCTTCCCCACCCTCGTCACCTTCCGGCGTCTCAAGCGCGGCCTGCGCTGCTTCCTTGGCGGCCTTCTGCTCAGCGGCAAGATCGGTCTTGCTGATCAGCACGCGGTGACGGAGCTTGAGCTTGACGTCGAGTTCCTTGGGATCGACTTCGACCTCAGCGCCCTTGGGTACCGCTACTTGCTCGCCTTCCACTTTCAGGGTGGTGGGTTTGAGTGCAACTGCTTTCATGGTCTAGCCCTCTATGCGCCTGACAGTATCCCTGCCAGGTTGGAAAGAAAAAACCCGGGCCGAAGCCCGGGGAGCGCCTGCTACGCGTTAAATGTCAGTGATGGCGAGAACGCCAGCCGTGTGCTTGATTGAGGTCGCGACCTTGTCCCAATTCGAGCCCAGGGCCAGCTCAGCATCAGTCGGCGACTTGCCACCGTTGACCTCGTCCCAGGTATAGCCTTTCAGACCCAGGCCAAACGTGTAGTCGGTCTGCATGGTGGTTTCGATCCGCTGGTTTCCGTTCGTCGTCTCGACGTTCGTGATCAGATCGCCGGCATCGTGAACGATCGCGGCGTCTTGCACAGCACTGACCACCTTCTGATCGCCTCCAGCGCGCAGCGCCGGTGCATCAGTGACCACGACGGGGCGGTTCAGAATATCGACCACCAAAACGTTACCGGCCACAAACAGTCTGTTGCCGTTGGTGAGCGCAACGTCGATGAGGTTGTGATAGCTGATACCGTCCATGATCTGAGCGGCAATGGCGGAGCTGGAGTCCCCGAACAACGCATGCGAGCTGTTGATCAGGTTGTGGCTGAGCGCCGCCGTGCCGCCGTCCACAACCGTCGCCGCTCCCTGAGCCTCGATGGCCGCAACCAGGGATGCAATGGCGGTGTTCAGCATATCTTGGAACATCGCCTCGGCCATGTTGCGAGAGATGACCTCGACGCCTTCTGCCGTGGGCTTCTGCAGCCAGGTGAGCTGCGAGGGCTCGAAGCGAATGGGACCGAAGCCGCCGGCGACTTTGACGCTGCTTTTTTTCAGTTGCGACAGGTCTGTAGCCGCGACGGCGTCATTGGACGCGTAGCGATCCACACGACGCTGCGCGGTGTGCAGCGAGGCAAAGAACGATTCCTGATAGAAATCGCCGGTAAACCCCTCGGTCGTCAGTCGAATAGCCCCGTTTGAGGCCGCGTTGAACTTCTCCACCATCTGCGCCAGCGTCTCGATGACCGCGGGCATGATGTACTGGTTAAACACCTGCATGTTGGTGAGCATAGCTATTACTCCGGTTCAGGATTTAGGGAAGGTCTGGGAACCTTTCTTTGATGGCCGCGACACGCTCTTTTTTGTCGCCTGCAAGGTTGCCCGTACTGGCAGCACCGCCACCGCGGCCCGCTCCAGAAGCACCGCTCCCGCTGGCCTTGCTTCCGGCGATGAGAGGCGCAAAGGCCTTCTCGCCGGCAATTTCTTTCTTCAGCTCGTCCACTGTCAGAGCTGACGGCTTGCCCTCTTTGTCGAGCACAACCGTTGTCATTTGTCCGTCGCGCATGTCCGTGGCCAGGCGCGCTTTGATGTGAGGCAGGAGCGCTGCGGCGGAGCCGTCAATCGCGAGCTCTGCCGCCAGGGCCTCGGCTTTACCGTCGACCAGCACCGTTCTCAGCGAGCCTTCGAGCGACTCGATCTTGCCGTTGAGCTCCGTTTCTCGGTTGGTCAGCTTCTCCTGCCAGGACTTTTCCAGAGCCTCGACGTCGCCCTTGTCGCGAGCGTTCTTGTCCTTGGCCTCCTTGTTGTCCTTATCGATCGCGTCGAGCTTTTCCTGCAGGCCGCGCGCACGGTCCTCGGCTTCCTGACGCTGCTTCTTCTCGTGGTCCTTGGCGCGCTTTAGGGCTCCGGTGTCCTCGATCCCTTCAACCTCCAGGCGAAAGCCGCCGCCTTCCTGTTCCTTGTAAAGCGCGCGCTGGGATTCCTCGACGCCCTCGAGGGAGTCGATTTCTAACTTGAGCATGGGAGACTCTCCGATGTGTGTGCGCCCACTGGGCGCGGTGGGGTATTACTCAGCTGGTGGCGGCGGATCTTGGTCGACCATCGCCATTTCCAGGATCATGTGCGCGATATCGTCTTTATCGTCGCCGTCGTATTCCTCGAGGCACGCCTCAGCGACAGCGAGCTTTTCGTAGGGCTCGGCCGCGTTGATCTTGTCGATCATTTCCTCGTAGGTCACTTCGCAGCCTCGTCGTACTGCTTGAATATCTCGAGCAGCTTCGGGTGGATCCGGAAATGCTGCGCCTTCGGCAACGACATGTACACCGTGAAGGCCTCCGCGACGTACTCCTTCGAGTTGGTCCCCGCGTACTTCGAGAGGAGGTATTGCCAGCCGTTGCGGAGCGGCTGTTCGGCGCTCAGAAACGCGTCGATGTCCGCGCCGATCGTCTCGTTGATCAGGTGCAGGACGTGGCCGTACTCGTGGAACACCGTGGCCCGGGTCGTCTCTACGAAGTCCATGCCGGCATCCACGGTGAAACGGAAGTCCAGAGGCTTCATACGCCTGGCCCGCAAGTCGACCTCCGGCGCCAGTGTGCCAAAGCGATTGGTGCCGTCACGCAAAGCGTTGAGTATCCGCTCCTTCTCGTCGTGGTACCGGGTGCCCCAGTGCTCCGCGCGGCGCTTCTGTTCATCAGCCCAGCTGCGTCGTCCGAACGACCCCGGCGCGTGAAAGATGCCGCGATTGCCTGTCGTCTCGCTCCTGACACGGCTCGCGATCGCCGCCTGTGCCCTTCTGGGCACTCGGTAGCCGTACTTTGCCAGCGAACCGATCCCGGCCAGCGGCTGCAGCTTGTAGCGCTCGGCCGCCTCGTGCATCGCCGGGAGCATGACATTCAGCCCTTCGATGCTCGTGCCCTTCAGCTGCGCATCGTCGGTGATCTTGTTGTCGACCAGATAGCGTTCAGCGTCCGCGACCCGCTTTACCGGCTGGTAGTCCTGATAGCTGAACCGGCGGACTGGGACCGGCGGCGGCGTGCTCCCTCCCCCCGGGATCTTGCGCTCGCCGAAAGCCCGCTGAAAGGCCAGCGGCTCGAGCTTTCGCATCTCGACCAGGGTCAGCGGCCGGAAGTTGCGATCAAGCTGCAGCTGCGCGAAGCGCTGCGCCGATAAGCCGCCCTCGCGCAGCAGCCGGCCCCGAAACGGCCCGATCACCTCGTCCTGAAACTCCGGCGATTGCTGCTTGAGCCAGCTGTAGAACGTCTCACCCTGCGGTACGTCGACGGTCTTGCCCGTGGTCGTGCTTCGCGCTGCCCGCGTCCCGCCGGCGTCCAGATCCGCGAAACGTTCAGCGAGCTCCGCGAGCGTGGTTGATCGGCAACGAATGTGCGCCGGCGGCACCGGGCCCTGGTCGAACTTAAACACCTGGCCATCGAGGGACCGGCACAGCGTCGACGTCTTCCCGTCCAAGGTCGACAGCCATCGATAGCCGATCACAACGTCGCTGTTGGCTTTCCATGTCTCCTGACGGGCCACGGCCGAGACGTGCTGCACCGACGTGCGTGCGATCGCGTCGGCGTTGCGAGCTGTGACCGCGAGCAGCCCGTCCTGATAGTTCCGGGACCGGGTGCCACGGATGCGCTGCCGCAGCTCGCGGACGGTCAAGCCTTCGTAGGCGGCCTGGCGCACAGCGTTCGACAGTTTGGCGACCTCGCCGTCCGAGAAATCCTTAACAAACGCGGTGAGCAACTTGCCGCCGTCGGCGCCTTTGACCAGTAGCGGCTGCGTGAACACGGCTGCGCGCACTTGCCGCGGCGCAGGGATGACGGACTCCCATCCCACATTCGAGAGGTTTCGGGCCTCGAACTCGCTTTCGTACTCGGCCAGATCCGAGAGTCGGCCCTCAAATTCTTCGCGATACTCCCCGAAGATCGATGCGAGCTCGCTGCGTGTGGACCGCACCAAGCGCTCGAGGCGTGTCCGGCTGTAGGCGGTCAGGTCGTCGACGTTGCGCAGCTGGTCCTGCAGCGACTCGTCCGTGCGCCGCAGAAAGCGCGCGAACTCGTTGACCTCGCCCGCCTTAAGGCCTTCAAGCTGTACGGCGTGGCGGATCGTCGAGTCAGTTAGCGCTTGACTCTGCATCGTCCAACGGCACCGTTACGCGCTGCTCGCTGAGCTCCTCGAGGATGTCGTCGTCGGCGCGCTCAGGATCGATCAGCCCGCCGCGCTTGAAGTTGGCGATCATGTCGCTGTCCGGCAGCGCCCCACCCTGCCAAGCTGCAACGAGGGCCGTTATCGTCTGCGCGTCTAAGGTGACTTCCATGTAATCGCGCGACAACTCCATCGAGACGCTGTCGGGGTCTATCCCCTGATACAGCGCCGCCCACTGCAGCGCTGACGTGTAGGCCTCCGAGACGTTCTCAGCGACCAGGGAAAGGACGCTGTGCTCGGTCTCGTTGTCGTTCTGGGCCTCCGTCGCGGTCCTGACGGCTTCGCCCTTCGTGAGCAGCCGGGCGCCCAGGGCCCGCATTTGCTGCTCCTTCTGGTCCATGGCCTCTTTGACCAGGGTGTTGGGCTGAGCCTGCGCGAACCCGAACTCGGCATCGACGGGCAACATGATCGGAGCCCGGGCGCCGATGTAGACGCCATTCTTTTCGAGCCAGTCGCGCCACTCCTCATCCAGCCCGGTCATGTACGGCTGCGGCTGGCCGCAGAAGAACGCGGAGTCCTCGTAGTCGGCAGAATTGCGGTAGTGCGCGAGGTTGACCACCGCCATATCGAGCAGCGGTGACTGGTCGATCGACGGGTTGTTGTCCTGGGCACCGATGAACGTAAACGGTATGCGGTCCCAACTCGCGCCTTGGGCATCGGCCGGCGTGTACTGCTCTGCTAGTTCGAAACTGCCGCCCTCGACCTTCTTGTGCACTTCGACCTGGTAGACCTTCGCCGCAGTCATGTCTCGCGTGACGGTTTCGTCGGCTAAGGTCACGAGCGGATAATCCATGCGAAGCACGCGGATCTGGTCGGTTTCCGTGACCGAATAACCGTCTTCGGCTACCTCCTCGGCAACCTCCGACAGCACGACGAGCGCGAGGCGGTGCTCTGCGCCGACCTTCTCCGTGCGCCAGTTGATGATCGAGTCCGGCTTGTAAGCGAGGATCGTCGGGCGGACATTGCCGGCATCCAGATCCGCGCGGGACGACTCGCCGCCGGTGGCGGGAAAGTCGACCCAGAGCCCGAAGCGCCCCGCTTTCATCACCGCGGCGAGGGCCGCTTGCGCTTGCTGCAGGAGACCGACGCCCTGCCCGTCCGCATCTTTCAGCAAGTAGTCCAGCTGATCCAGTTCGACTTCGGGTGCACGCTTGAATGCCGTGCCAACCAGGCCGCGAAGCGTGCGGCCCGTCGCGTTGTAGAACACGGCCCGGGCGAGGTAGTTCTCATAGCGCGCCAGGTTGTCGAGCGATAGATCCGTCGCATTGGGCATGGGCAGGTAGCGCTTACGCGAATACGACAGGTGTCCCGCTTGCGTCTGAGCGGTGGCTTGGTTGTGCCGCACACCGCCTTTCAGACCGGAGTCGCGCTCCTTTATCACGCGCTCACCGGCGACGACATCGGAGAGCAGTTCCCACTCGGGAACCGCTTTCTTGTAGTCCTCGCGCTGGTAATCGATGCTCAATGCGCCATCCCTATGGTTGTGGACGTGGCCGGTTTGATGATCGGGTGCTTGCGGTGCATGAAGTAGCCGCCGGCGTCAGGGTGGTGATCCAGGCCCTGAGTCTTATCCGGCTCGCCGTTCTTGTTGTAGGCCTGCTGCTCCAGGCACCGCGTATAGGTCGGGCAGGCCTTGACGTTCACGAGGTAGTCCCCGGACTCAAAGCCCTTGTTCATGCAGTTGATGCGATCCCGCACCGGCGGGTTTTTCTTCGGAGCGCTAATCCGGAACCCGGCCTGTCTCAGCTGCGAAATATCCGTCTTACTGGCATCCACCGACTTGCGGTTATCACCGGTTGAGTCCGGATAGATCGTGATGGTGCGTTCCGACCCATAGCGTCGGCGGATGATTCCAATCATGTCCGGCGTGTCCAGGCCACCGACGACCTCGCCTACCGCCCGCGGCTTTCCCTCACGCTCGACGTGTATGACCGCGGACATTTCGCCCACGTTGAAATCCATGCCGATGTGCAGCGGCTCTTTGTCCCGGGGCAGCTCGTCCGTGACGTTTCGCCGGCGATCAAAGCAGCGGTACACCGTGCCCGACGTGAGATTTGCAAACAGACCTTCGAGGTAGGCGTCGTGCAAATGCTCGGGATAGGCATCGAGCAGCTCGTCAATGTAATCGTCTGGCAGGTTGTGTGCGTTTGACCGCGTGCTGCCGCGGATCAGCTGGTACCGGTGATCGCCTTTTAGCTCCCACCGCTCGTACATGAACCGGAATCCCTCCGGCGTGGTCGCGACCCCTATGGTGTTCATGGCGCCGTCCGGCTTTTTCGTCCGGTTCCGCGCAATGATGTTCCGCCAGGCCTTCGCCGCCTTCTCATGCGGCAGCGTGTCGAGCTCGTCGACGTCTGAATCGTGGACCTGATACCCGATAATGTTGTCGGGGTTCTCCATGGACCGGAAAATGATCTTTCCCAGGCCCTTGATCTTGATCTCGTTGTGCGGGCTTTTTAGCAGCTTGTAGGGGATCTTGAGCTGGCTAAGCTTCTCCTCGAACCGCGGCCAAGCGATCCTTCGAATCAGGTCGTAGGTGGGCTCATAGAACGCCCGGTCCGTCTTCGGGCTTTCGATCTTCCGCATGATCGCCCGGTTTACGAGCGCTTCGGTTTTTCCGGACCCGAGTCCGCCGACGAATGCCGGGTATTTCGCAGTGCTGCGGATAAACCTATCCTGCGGCACCGTCGGCCGAATTTGCACCGAGAGACCCTCCCGGCAATGGTTTCAGATAGCGATCAGACGCAGCGGATGGCGACGGAGCCCGGTATTACCTGGCCGGAGCTCGACGTGATCAGTAGGTCAATCTCGTAACGCCCAGCCGCAGCACTGCCACGGTCGACACGGAACGCAACGGCGAGATTGGCGCCCACGGTTTCGCCCTCAATCGTCTGCTCGCTCGTAAGCACCTGGGCCTGGTCCGCGGTAAGCCCGCCGCTGTTCTCGATCGACACGGCCGACACAGTCTCGCCGTCGTCGAGCAGGCCCCTGCAGTCGACGGAGACGATGCGATCCGTATCGCCGGCGTAGAGCTTTTGTGTCGGCGTGGCAATGCGTTTAGACATCGACGCCTTCGACGGCTTCCTTCACGGCGCGCAGACGCTCAGCGAGCGTATTGATCTCGCCAGCGATGTCTTCTTCGCGCTTCGCCAGGCCCTTTGCTTTTGCCTCAGCTAGCTTGGTGCGAAGCGTTGCCAGCCGCTCGCGATCGCGCGTGACTCGCTGCGCGATAGTCGGATTAACGGTTCCTTGTGCCATTACGCTGCCGCTCCTATCTCGTGGGCGCCTGACGTATTCCAAGACCACGCAAACGGTCCGCTAGTCAGGTCGATATTGCTGCCCAGATCAATGATGTGCGTGACCCGCTTATTGGCATCGTCGTTGTAGACGATCGCCCATCGGGCATTGTTGGGGTTGGCCGCATCCTGCACGATGTCGACGTCCCCAAAGTCCGTACGGCCGCGGCCGCTGACCAGCGTCACCGTCGGGTTGAGCAACGTAACGCCACCCGCGGCGTAGTTGCCGCCCGGCGTTACTTCTGCGGTGCTGTAATCTGTGCTTCCGCCGGCGCCCCAGCGTGGATCCGGATCATTCGCCGCCGGCGTGATCGCGCTGGTGACGAAAGCGAACTTGTACGTTCCAAGCTCCAAATCGTGCAGCGCCTGTTGAATGTCGGCATAAAACTGCTGCGGGTTGTCAACGTCTCCGGCTGCCATCGCTAGCCCTCCTCTGTGAACTTGACGTGAATCCGTGAAACCGGCCACGCGCACTCGAGGCCGGGGACAGAGATCGGCGGAACACCGCCGGCCACCGTCGCCCGAAACGTTCGAACTTCGATCTGCTGAGCTTGCGCGAAAAGATTGGTCCCAAGTGTGAGCACGCCGCCGTATGGCGTGAGCTCGATTTGCTGAGCCACGGCGTTGATCGCCGTGCCCAGCCCCAGGCTGCCGGCCAGGGCTTCGACGCTTATATCGGCCAGCGAGCCTTGAATGGTGATGGCCAGCTCGACCTGGCCCGCGTACGTCGTGACGTCGATCCCAGCAGCGCCGCCGGACAGCTGATTGCCCGACTGTACGGCGCCAGAATGCGGCTGGACGTCGATCTGCTTGACCACCGCGCCGATTGTCGTACCGGCGCTGACCTGGCCGACGAGCGCATCGACGACGATGGATTTGGCCTGACCGTTGATCACCGAGCCGCTCGAGACAGAGCCGCCCGGTGTGAGCACTTCAATCTGCTTGACAGCGGCGCCCAGCGACGCGCCCAGGCTGATGATGCCCGGGTGAGCTTGCGCGTCGATGGCGGCAAGGTTCGCAGCGATTTGTCGACCGATAGAAACGGCCCCGGGGTGCGTCGTTACCGCTATGTCCTGCGCGCTTCCGGGTATGTCAATCGGTGAGTCGCCACCCACGGGCGGCAACGCGACCACAACGACAGTTTTCCGGTTATCTGCTGGGCTTGTCGTCCATCCCAGCGTGATGTCCTCGCCGGCGGCGAACAGCGAACTGGATTCTGCTAGGCCCACACCGGGCCAGTTGGCCGCCGGGGCATTAGTTGCGGCCGCCCTTCGCCTCACGATCATGTCGGCAGCGGGGTGTGGTGAGAAATTGGCCGTGCTCAGCGCTTCGCCGGCGTAGATCGCCAGCGCTAGCGTGTTCGCAGCCGGGGATGCCACCGACGCCGTAAATGGCGAGACCTCAGACGCTGCCCACCCTTGCGCGATCGCCGAAACGATACTCGCAATGTCCACGTTCGTGTATTCCACGACGATGGTTGATGGTCGAGGGCCGGTGGCACCGCCGTTGGTGATGGTTTGCTCACCACCTGCAGCCTCTTTGATCGCCACGACGATGTTGGCTCTTACAGCTGCCCCACCGCCGTTGAACGAACGGAGTGTGGTGAATCCAGCCGGGGTGAGCGTCTGCGAAACGTTGTTGTCCGCACAGATGTACATCAGCAGGTTTCCCGCCGTCGCGGGCGCGTCGAGCGTTACTGTCGTCGAACTGACAGCGCTCCGTGACTGGACAAAGAGGGACATCAGCTCACTTGGTAGACCCGAACGATGCCCCGCCCATTGATGACATAGAGGTAGTTGGTGTCCGTGTCGAAAAACGCCCCGACGATCCAGCCCGGGCGCGCATCTTCGGGTAGTAGCGGATTTAACGGCTGCCACTCGGCAGGCTCAGGGCTCCAGGGCTTGTCGGCGGCGAGAATCTCCGGCATGTCCCAAATCCAGACGTAGTTCGTCTGATCGCGAAGCGAGCGCAACTTACCTGGCGTTTCTGGTCGGCACCATTCCGACCGGTCGGCCTCACTCCAGGCACCCGGGCGGCAGTTCGGGTTTATCACACCCTTGGGCATTTCATCAGGGTGTCCGGTATGCGTGCCCTTCTGGACGTGGGTTTTTCGTCCGTCTTTCGCGTTTCCGTCTTTGTCAGGACCGTACCAGTCGCCGTATCGCTGGCCGGCATTGAGGCCGACGCAGACGTAGCTGTCGGTCGGCATCCAGATGAAGCAACCTTCGTAACGAGAGAGCCGGTTGAATACCGGATTGCTTTTGCGCTGACGAACCAGCCATTCGCCGCTGGCTGAGCCTGGCTCTTCGGGCACCCAAATCGGCCGGCTTGATCCGTGTTGCCCAACCGTGTGGTTGTACGGGTAGTACATATGCGCAGTCAGACGAACGACGCGATCCGCTGCGGGCAGATCGGGATAGAAACACGAGAGGGACGGCCCAGCCGAATAACGCCGGATGATGTTGATCCAGTGCTCGCCGTGCATACACAGCGAGCCGCCCAGCGCATCGACCATTTCAGCAGGCGGCTTGAAAAAGCTGCCGCCGGACATCTGGGGGCGCCACTCAGGCGCCGCGGCCTTTGGGGCCCAGAGGTCGTGACAGCGCGCTTGCTCGCTTCGGTCAGCGCGGACCATCAGCACATAACAGGTGTTTGTGTCGCTGCCGTCGTAGAACGTCGTGTTCATGGCGAGAATCCAATCTCCCCACAAATACACATCGGTCAGGTGATTCCCACTGACACCGGCGAGTCGGAAAAACGGCACCACGTTCCGCGCGATCGCATTCTCTGGATTGTCAGCGAGGGTCGGGATCTCAAACACACCGACATCACGGCCCGTACTGCGGTTGCCCGCGATCAGTAGGCGGTCGCCGGAGACACTGAAAGCCCCCTTGTGTGACGCAATACTTGAGACGCCGAACGTCCCGCGATCAATCTGAAAGCCGCCTTTGTACGTCAGCGTCGGCATACGCGACTCGGCCGGCACATAGGGCCCTACGTAGGCGCTGTTCGTTGCCTCGCCACGCTTCCCGAGGTCTGGTCGCTCCGCCGGCATAGGACCGTCGACGGGATCGGGATCAGGCTCGGCGCCGTCTGGTGCGGGGTCCGCATCGCTGTCCGGCTCAGGATCGGATTCGGGCGGGGTCGGCGGTGCCATGGGCACAAGCGTGTACTCGCCGGCGGGTAGATCACCGGGGAGGATGACGCGCGCTTCCTGCGACAACGCCATCGCGGCCAGTAGCGAAAGACATACAGCGAGAAGTACGTACTTCCAGTGGGTGCGCATAATTGCCTCAGTCGTAGTAGGTCCACGCGACGCGCGGCGGTTTGTTGGGGTCGGCGTCGACGTGTATCGAGCCGTTGTTAAATCCGAATCGGTGAAAGCCTCGGCCCATAAGCGACTTCACGATCGCGAAGTACCAAGCCGAGTTCGGGGCGGCGATGTTCATTGCCAAGCCCGCGGCGTGTGAGCTCGTCGGGTTCTTAACGGTCAGCCGATGCAATGGGCATCGGTAGCCAGAGAGAATCTTGAAACGTATCCCGGGCACGATGCGTGTTGCATCGGCTCTCGCGTCGTCTAGGCGTGATATAACGTCGTGCCGCATCGCATTGGAGCGAGCGCACTTCCCGCACTCGCAGTCGAACTCCGAGAGTTCGAAAAAGCGCCAGGTCACGGGTTCATCGCGGTCCGTGCGTGACGGTCTGTTAGGCGCTGGATCTGGTCCAGAATCATCCGCCGGTCTTCTTTGGCCTCGACCCGGATCGTCTCCATGGCTCGAGCATGCTTGTCGAGTTCGCCCAGAATGCGATTCTGATCGCTGGTCATACGCGTTTCGACGCGCTTGATTGACTCTGTGTTCGCGTGAATCCGCGTGGCCAGAGTCTTTATCTCGCCTTCGGTGGTGCCCAGCTTCACGCCTGTTATGTAGACACCCCAACCGATCGTCATCAGGATGGAAACGATCCCGAGAATCTCGGCGGTGAACTTGGAGAACTGTGGCACGTTGGTTTCCTTTTCAGGGGCGGCGAGCCTGCGTACCACGGAGTCCGCCAGAAATAGCGTTAGCCAGGTTGTATGCGCCCAGGCACATCAGGGCTATCTGTGTCCATTCGGCTCCGGTGATCTTGCCGAATGCGAGAAATACCGACGCGAGAAGCAGCGCCGAGCAGGTGATCAGGAACTTGCGGGACCGATAGCGAGCGTCCTGGGACGGCGCCTGGTCGGTCATGTCGCTACTGTTGCAGGCCGTTGTCGCCCATGCCGCCGGTGGTAGGCGTCGGGCGCTCGCCCAGGCGCTCTCGCAGGATCTCATGCAACACCGAATTCAGAATCGGGTTGTAACGCTGGCTAGGCGTGAAATTCCACGAGCCCTTTTTGTCCTGGTCGCGGCGCTGTTTCTGGAGCTGTTCGGTGGTCCACTTCGACAGCATCGATTTAATACGGTCTCGATCACTGATGATCATCAGCCACGCGGTGTCGTATCGGATGAAGTCGTCATCCAGCGTCCCGATGTTTTGCCCGTCGACCTCGAGCGTCCAGCTGTGGTCCTCAATGAACTGCGCGACCTCTTCGGGTGAAGCATCATCGTCAGGCAGCACGAATTCCTCAGGCTGCTCCACTGGCGGTGTCAGTTCCCAGCCACGGGCACGCAGGAATTCTGCAGCTTCAAGTTCGAGTGTTTCCAGCTTTTCGCTAAGGCTCATGGTGCGCTCCGCATGGACAGAAAAACGCGTGCGCGCCGGGACCGCGGGAGTACCCGACGACGCTCGCAAAGCAGGGGAAAATGGGGAAATCGCAGGCACAAAAAACCCGGCGCGGGGCCGGGTCGGGATTACGTCCAAGATGACGATTTACCCCCTGAAAATAACCCGTTGCGGGTAACTCTGCAAGTCAGGCGATTTCACGGGGTCGATAGCCGTGCTCCCAGACCGCGTGCCAGGCGAGCAGTGAATCGATATCCAGACGCTCAAGCTGGGTGGAGATTCTGTTGAAAATTCGCCGCTTGTTGCTGTCTCGCCAGTCCTCCTGCGGGATGTGCAACGCGCGGCAGACATCCGTGGAGTTCCCGCCACAGATCAGCTCGAGGGCGATGATCCTGGCAGTATCCTGCGTCTTCCGCGTCTTGAAGCACCGAGCGATGCCGTTGGCCAGAATTATCGCCGCGGCATCTCCCCGCTGATCCGTGGCCAGGGTGTAGCGGGCCATGATCGATGCGATGTGCCGATCGCTCAGCTTCCAGATGGCCTGCACGTACTTGCTGTTGCCCGTGTAGAGCGGCCGGGAATACCCCGGGGCCCGGGTTGCGGTCGCCCTGGCGGTGATGTTCGCCCGGCGCCGGCGCTTCCGTTCCGGGAGATCTGACAATGACGACAGCACGTTCGAGCCGCGGCGGAACCGGACGCTGCCCGCGAGCTCTTCCGCGACGATCTTGCGGAGCTGCTCTGCGAGCATCAGATCCTTGGGCTCGTAGTCCTCAGTCGCTTTGCTGGTCATGGCGGTGGCTCCCATCACGAAATCAGGCGCAGCTGCCCTGCTCGAGCATCTGCCGTGCGGCTGCGGGTCAGCGCCGCGTTTCGCTGGCGCATGGGCTGGTCGTGTCGGTTGTGGCAGCGCTGACAGAGCGCGGCGAGGTTAAGCAGGCCAGCGGCCTCGGGTCGGTGGTCGTAGACATGGGCGCAGGTCAGGATGACTTTTCCGCCGGTGATCGGGTGCGGTTTGTAGTTCTCAGCACCGCACCATTCGCAGTGATTCTTGGCCCGGATAAACCGCACGAACCGGCTGCGACGCTTCCAGTCCGCGGGATACCGCGCGCGCATTTCAGCTCTGATTGGCACGCGCCGCCCTCTTCTCCCGATACCGCTGATAGTTCTTTGCCCGCCGGCGGAAGATGGATGCCGCGCGCGTGAGCCAGGCGTCGGTGTACTCGCGCGGCTCGTGCGGACCCTTCAGCCAGTCGACGCGCGCCTGCCCGATGCGCTTCACCAGGTTGGCCTCGTACTTCGCCGGCGTCGTGTTGCGGAACTTCTTGCGGTTGTGAGCGCCGCGATTCGAGGAACGCTTTTGCTTGTGGATGTTCCACAGGTTGAAGCGCAGCGCCGACGTCGTCTCGACTCCGATGAAATGCCCGGCGTCGTAGAAGTCGTTCGGGTCGTTGGTGCCGTGGACGATGCAAGGCTTGTCGTAGTCGCGCTCGCGCACGAATCCGTTGATCGCCTGCCTGGCCTGCGTGTAGAGACCGCCGCCGTCGTGGTTCTTGGCAGGCTTGCGACTGGCGCGGTACTGGCGCCGCGCTTCTTCAGCCTCGCGCCTAGCTTGTTTCTTCCAGGCCTCCCGCCGCTTGTGCCCGGCCAGATCGATCGCGCACTGCTCGCTGCAGACTGAGTGCCGGCGGCTCACTGGCTCGAACTTAGTGCCGCAGACCACGCATGCCTTCAGGGCGACGGCTTCGCCCATCAGTTGATCCCCACCACGATTTCGACGAGCTCGTCCTCGGCGCGGCAGATGCTGAGTTCCTCGACTATCTGAATGCGCTGCCCGATCCACGCCATGACGGGCACGGCCATGCTGTTGCCGAGTGCTTTGTAGCGTGGTCCGTCCGGGCACTGGTCGGCAGGCTTGTTGCGGTAGGGGATCAGCGTGTAGTCGTCTGGGAAACCCTGCAGGCGTTCGCACTCGCGCGGTGTGAGGCGTCGAACGGCCATGGCAGCCTGTACAACTGGGTCCTGATCGCCCTTGTCAGCGTCAGCTGTCAGCGGCGGATAGATTTCCGAAGGCGCACCGTCCTTGCAGCGCGTGTTGTGGCTGGGCTTAAACGCTACGGCTGGCGGATGACCTTGCGCAGCGAGCGGGTGACATGGATCACCTGGCTGTGGGTTGCTGCGGTTCTCAGGGTCTGTGATCTGCGTGGTATCGAACGCGACAGGAACAAACGTTTTATCGTTTGGATCATGACTGTCGTTCGCCGTCAGGGCATTCGATACACACGGAATGAAAGTTTCGACGTTTGCGTCTAAGTATCCGCTTGCCGTGCTGCTCGCTGCGAGAGCGCGAGATATAGCGCCCTGGGCAATTGCCTGCCGCGTTTCGCGGCTCGGTGCAGGATTCCCTGACAGGCTTTCGCGCTCAAATAGAACCGCTGCGGCACGTCGCCAGTCTCCAAGACATCCGACAACGAACACACGTCGGCGCCGCTGTGGAACTCCGAAGTACTGAGCGTCAAGCACTCGGTAGGCGAACCCATACCCGAGTTCGCCCAGGCCCCCGAGAAAGGCACCAAAGTCCCGTCCTCCGCTCGATGACAGGACGCCGGGGACGTTCTCCCAAACCAGCCAGCGGGGCCGGAGCCTCTGAGCCAGTCGAAGATACTCGAGTGCCAGGTTGCCGCGGTCGTCATCCAATCCCTGACGGAGTCCGGCGACGCTGAATGACTGGCAGGGGGTTCCGCCGACAAGAAGCTCAATTGACTCATAGGTGCTCGCCTTGATCGTTGTGAAGTCGCCGTGCAGCGGCACGTCCGGGTAGTGGTGTTGCAGAACAGCGCGCGGGAATTTGTCGATTTCCGAGAAGAACGCAGGACGCCAGCCGAACGGATGCCACGCGACCGTGGCCGCTTCGATGCCGGAGCAGACGGACCCGTAGATCACTGCGCCACCGCCTCCCGCTCCCGCTGCCAGCCGTGATGCACATGGAACTCGACCATGGCGCGCAGGTGTGCGGGTACGGCCTCGAGCAGCTCGCGGCGCTTGTCGAGCGAGCGCTCCGCCAGGATGTCGCCAGCGTACTGCCGCGGCCATTTGATTGGCTGGCGGTCGGTCATCGCTTCTTCGCCTGGTTCACAATCCACGGAGCCAGCAAGATGAATCCGGTTATCGCCGGCGCCCAGATCGGTGCGAGCACCCAGAGCCACGACCAATCGATGTAGCCGGTCAGCTTCAGGACTAGGAACACGATGAACAGGATGAACAGCTGCCAGCTTGATGTGTTCACGCCGCGACCTCCTCGACCTTCGTCCGCTGCCACTGCAGAATCTGCTCGATGTGGTCCCAGGAGCCGGTGTTGTCGTTGATAACCCGGAGCCCGCTGGGGAGTGTGTTGTGTTTCAGGCCGTGAAACGCCGAAAGGTCAATACTGACGAAATCTGGCCGATATCCGGGTCCAAGCACACGACAAACAGCCCCAAGCTTGTCGGCCCAACGGGCGTCGGTGCGAACCACCTCGACCATATCCCCCACCCGCACCGGCTTCCCGTCGCAGTCGTAGCCCAGAACGTCGCTCATGCCGCTTCGCCCTCCTCGTCGTCTTTCGGGATCACGTACTCGATGCGCGGCGGCTCGCCGTCGTCATCGCCAAGGTCGAACTTGTTGAGACCCGTCACGCGGGCAATGCCGTCGATGGCGCGGTTCATCGCGTACAGGGAGCCGCTCAGCTTCGCCAGGTGGTAGGTCTCGAGGTACATCGACAGGACCGTGTTGGCGTCGATGTTGTGCTTGGTGACGGTCGTCGAGAGCAGTTCCTGCACCCTTGCCTGCACTTTGGGGTTGTGCGCGACCTCGTGAGCAGATCGCCAGACGGTCTCGGGCTTGGACCGTGATGTGTCGTAGGCGAGCCGGTAGGCCTCGCTGTGGTTGCCCTTGCATTGGATGATGGCGCGCGCGAAAAGCTCCTGCTTGAGGGTCAGGCCCTCGCCGATCTGGATCTTCCCGACCCGCGCCGGAAGCTTCTCGCGCTTGGTCATGCCGCGAAGGCCTCCTGCTGCCCGCTCTCGCCGTAGAAGCACGCCGCGCAGGTCTCGTGCCAGTATTCGAACCGCCACTCGCCGGTGATGCGTGCAGACTCCCAGACCGTGCGCCGATCCTCGTACTTCACGGTCCCGTGCTCTGAGAACGGCGCCAGCTTGGTGTGCCCGGATTGGTGGTGCCGAAGGCAGACCAGGCGCAGTGCCACGGGCGCACCGCAGCGGCACTTGCCTGTCGGCGTCGGGACAACGTCGTCAATCACGCGAGCTGCTCCCGCAGTGAGGCGATGCCACGCTGAGAGACTTCGGGATCGCGCGGGGGCCGCGGCAATGCGAGAAGCTCCTGCCCTGCCCTGTCGGCTTGGCGGATGCGCTCGTGCTCCCAGTCCACGCCGGAACTCGGCTCGTGGTTCAGGCACAGGTTTCGGAACTCGACCGCGGTAGGCGGCCACGGATCCTCGCGGCTCAGCAACGCGGTCAGGCCGTTTTTTATCTGCTCGTCGCCCAGCTCGACCAAGCACGCTGCCCAGGACTCGTTCGGTTCAACGCCATAGGCGCTCGTGAACTTGTGGCCGTAGGTCTCGGTCATGCGGAGCCACAGCCGACCCATGACACGTTCGAATCGCTCATTGCCCAGTTGCGATACGCACTCGGTCGACGGCAGAGAGCGGTCCGCTGGGGGCTCCGCTGCTAGTTCGCTTGGCGATTTGTCGAATCCTGTTTCGCCAAGTAGCGACCCAATCGGCGTAAGCGTCCCCGCGGGCTTTCCAGTAGTCGACGAATTCATCGGTGCACTCCAAGAGATTCACATGGCCGAAGCCGTTTTCGTTGGCCCAGGCGACCATGTCCGGGGTGACGGTGAAGTCCTCGGGGATCGGTCGTTTGGGTTTGGCGCGTTTTCCTTTCGCCTGCTTAGTGCTCGGAGACTCGGGCGAGTCCGCCGGTGGGATTCCAGGCAGACCGGGTTCGCCTTCAGGCGAAGCGGGTGTATGTTTTGACTTATCCTGCTCCTGCTCCTGCTCCTGCTCCTGCTCCTGATAAGGCATACCCTTCGCGAAGGCTTCCGGTAAGGCTTTCGCAAAGCCTTCCGTTAAGCCTTCCGCAAAGGCTTTAACATCCTGAATTAATTCACTTTTCAGGCGACACTCTGGAAGCAGATCGAGTGCGCTATCCCATGCTTTTACGACGTTTGGCGACTCGGGGCGGTTGTACTTCAGGAAGTTGGGAAGCACGATTAAACGGGCCTCCGGATCATGCTTCGCCATACCCTTCGCTAAGGCTTCCTGAAAGGCTTCCCGGAAGGCTTCCGGAAGCCATCCCAGTTCTTCAGCCAGACCCGGGATCGTGGCGCGCATGGCACCTAGCGCGGTCATCTGCGGATGCGTTAGCAGCAGAAAAAACACCAGCTTGCCGTCGTCCGACAAGGCGTTGAATTTCGCGTCGTTCCAGATGCGTGTGTCCACTTTGCGATAACGCGCCACTACGCGTGGACCTCGTGCGCACCGCGAATCCGATCAATCTCCGCTTGAAGCTGAGCGACGCGCTCGTCCGCTGATCCGCCGTACTTTTCGAACAGGTAGTACAGCGGTCCCAGGTCGCGCGTGAATGCGAGCCAGCGCTCGAGGTCATCGGTCGAGAAGTTGCGCTGATCACCAGCACTGGGGACCAGCTTCCGCCGTAGATCGCTCGGGCTGAGCTCCAGATCCGCGGCAAGGTGCTTTTTCTGGACGTCGTTCCGGCGGCAGTACTCGGGAATCGCATGATCATCGAGGTACTCACGGACGTTCCCCCACTGCTCATGCCCGACAGGCTCAAACGAAAGTGTCAGCTGATCAGCCATTTATTTGTTTCCACCACTTTCCTGCACTTTCCAGTACAAATTCGGCTACAAAAAAACCCTCACGAGGAGGGCTGCGGTTCGGCTAAGCGACTTTCTTCGGCCTGGGATACAAGTCTTCCAATGAGTAGGCATCGTCATGCTCGGCAGCCAGATCGATAAAGGCATATGCGATCTCGCGCGGAATCTCGCTCCGCCCAGACTCGTAGTGCGATATCCGAGCCTGGGCGATCTTCTCCGGAAGCCCGAGCCGCACGCCCAAAGCCGTCTGTGTGAAGCCGTGCTCGGCGCGAAAAGCTTTGAGAGGACTCTGTTCCATACGCGCATTTAATAGGATTCGTAATATTGCGTCAATACAAAATCGATTATGGAGTCATTACAGCGCGTAATATGCTGAAGCGCATGAATATCGGCGCGGAAATACGGCGAGCGAGAGAAGCCGCTGGGCTCAATCAGGAGCAGCTAGCGGAACTGTGTGGTTGGCAGGGCCAGGCACGGGTCTCTCACCTCGAGACCGGGCGGACCCGATTGGATTTTCAGGACATGGTGCGGATAGAAGACGCTCTGGCTATAAAGCGGGGAACGCTTTATGCGCGCGCTCGGGGTGATTCAGTTGACGAGGCCTCGGACTTGGACAAACTGGCGCGGCTCGATCCTGAGAAGGCCACTATGTTGATAATGCGCTTGGTTGAAGTTATCGACCTCGATTTGCCTGGGCGCTCTGAGTTGGCGCGTCGTCTTCTGGATCCTCAGCCAACAACTCGTCGGTTAAGGTAATCATCAGGGCTCGCTCTTCACGGTCGAGCAAGCGGTACAGCTCATGCAACACCTCGGTGTGTGCGCGTTCTCCGGACACAAGTACTCCCTAGCGTGTCTGCTTTCGGAAAACGGATACTCATGCTTCTTCTTCGAGTTTCTCGGCCTGGTCAAGCAGGGCTACGAGTCCACCAATCGCCGCCACTGTGACCGAGCTACCCTGGCCTTTCTTATCCGTAGACGATCAAACCTAGCTATGGTGATCAGCCATTTCAAACTGTGAAATTTGCACACGGGTAGACTTGCGACACGTCGCACAAACCTGAGAAATCAGTGAGAGGACGCGCGTTGGGAGCGCACGAAACCGGAAGACATCAATAGTGGCGGATGTCGGCAAAATCGGAGCAATTAGAGGCGGTACTAATGCTGGAACTTATAGAAGGCAATACGCTCGTGGCGATCGTCGTCGGAGTCTTCGCAATCAGCTGGGGGATCATGCTTATCTGCGCCCCTATGTTCTGGTACGGAACATGGATTCGGTCGAAAGAAACCAGCCAGAAGCTCACTGAATTAGTCAGCCTTCAAGAGCGCGCCAACGACATGATCGCGGCGCAAACCTCCGAGCCAAGCACCGACGATTGACCGAGCCGCGAAATTGATCTGAGCCCGCCGCCTGGCGGGTTTTTTTTGCCTGAGATTCTGTCCTTGATCGTCGATATACAACGAAACCTAATACACAAAATACATTTTGTATTGACATAGCTATATTACGTTTCGTATTCTTCTTGCATGCTCATTGCCAAGAAGGCGCGAAATGAACTCACCAACTCACCCTATTCCGCTGTTCAAAGCCATAGTTTTCGGCAAGACGATCACGGCGCATTCGCAGGAAGAACTCGACGCGAAAGTTGCTGAGCTTAAGACTTCCGAGGGCTTCGACCAGGCCGCGCGCAATGCGATGAAATCCACTTGGGCGGAGCGTCAGCGCCTGCAGCTGATCCGCGAAGGGGCGCTGCGATGAGCCTTGCCCGACGCCTAGCACAGACACGCAAAGCGGCGGGAATGTCGCAAAAAGAGCTTGCAGAGGCGGCTGGCATCAGCCAGCAGCAGCTCAGCAAGCTTGAGCGCGGCGTAGCTCTCCGAACTGCATACATCGTCGAACTGGCCGAGGAACTCGGCGTGCGTTCGAAGTGGCTGCATTGGGGCTGCGGGCCAAAGACGGAGACGCTGTTTTGAACGACGCCGCCCTCAACTCAGCCCAGGACGAGACCGACGCAACCTGCGAGCCATTCCGCGGCACGTTCCCCGAATGGTTGCGGTCGATGACCGATGTCGATGCGCGCAAGGCCGCAGAAGTGGCGCTCGACGATATGGCTATGCCGCACGGTGATATGGCCAATGCACTCGCAACGATCGCCGAAGACTTCGACAACTGGCACCGCCGCAGCCAGCGGTTTGAGGGTCGCAGCGGTGTGTTCATGGGTCTTTGGCTTGAAGCACTGCGCGACCAATACCAGCAGGAGATTGCGTCGTGATCTGCGACAAGCTGAGCTGCGGCGAATGGTTTGCCGGTGCGTGGTACCTGGGCGAGAAGTTCACGACGCGCGCCGGATCGCAGTTCAAAGCCCGCCGCAAGTTGATCCGCATGATGAATTCGGCGCCGTCGGTTGGTGGGCCAAAGTCGCCTTCAGATTCTCGCGAGTCTGTCGGCCTGCCAGCCGGCGGCGCCGTCTTTACCTTGGAGGCCCGCAATGGGAACGCCTGAACAGATTGACGAGCAGCGCGATGCACGCCTGGTCGAGCCCGGCTGGTATCCGGATATGAGCAACGCCGAGTATCACGGTTCGTTTGCTGTCGGATCGTCTCGGCTGAAGACGCTGTGCAATCAGACGCCGGCGCACTTCCACTACGAGCGAACGCATCCGAAGGAATCGACGCCAGCAATGGCCCTGGGCACCGCGGTGCACGCAATGGTCCTCGAGCCCGACACCTACAAGGACGCCGTCGCGGTACTGCCCGAGGGCCTCAACATGCGCTCAAGCACGGATCGCGCGGTCCGCGACCAGTTCATCGCCATGAATGCCGGCAAAACCATCATCACGCTGGCGCAGCAGCACGCGGCTGAGTACATGGCCGAATCGGTGATGAAGCTCACCGACGTGCGGATCCTGCTGAGCGACATGATTCCCGAGTCCTCGGTCTTCTGGTGGTACAAGTCGAAAGACCCGGACGAGTCACCCGAACCGTTCAAGCAGATGCTAAAGGTCCGTCCCGACGCGCTGAACCCCGCGCACTCGATCATCATTGATCTGAAAACGACCCGGGACGCCACCGAAACATCGTTTAACCGCGCCATCATCGACCACTACTACCACCTGTCTGCGGCGATGTATCTGGAAGGCGTCAACCAGTGCAGTCAGCTGCTCGAGCACACCGGGAACTTCGGATTCACCAAGTTCCTACTGGTCTGCGTCGAGAACACGCCGCCCTACCCCGCCGCAGCCTACGCCTTGCCCGAGAGCTATCTCGACATCGGCCGTGCGCTCTATCGGCGTGCCATGCGGGTGCTCCGCGATGCGCGCGATCAGGACTGGCCCGGCTTCCCCGACGAAATACGCACCATCGAGCCGCCTTCCTGGGCGAATCGATTCCACATTGTTTGATTCAGGAGACGATCCTATGACCGCACAGGAAGTACAGCTCGCCGGCGATGCACCGATGGCCACCAGCGATCCGAGCGACATCATGATGAACGCGCCGCTACTGGCGCAGATCGACGCCATGGCGACCCGCATGGCCAAGGCCAACGCGACGATCCCGCAGCACCTGAAGGACAACACCGGGGATTGCTGGGCCGTGATCATGCAGGCGCTGCAGTGGCGCATGAACCCGTTCGTGGTCGCTCAGAAAACCCACCTTGTGAGCGGCAAGCTCGGCTACGAGGCACAGCTCGTGAATGCCGTCGTGAAGAACAGCGGCGCGATCGTGGGCTCTTTCAAGTACGAGTTCCAGGGCGAGGGCGAGCAGCTGCAGTGCCGCGTCGGCGCCGTGCTCAAAGGAGAGCAGGACATCACCTGGGGCGAATGGCTGATGCTCTCATCAGTTACCACGCGCAACTCGCCTCTCTGGAAGACGAACCAGAAGCAGCAGATGGGCTACCTCCAGTGCAAGAACTGGGTCCGTCTCTACGCGCCAGAGGCGCTGCTCGGCGTGTACACCGACGATGAACTGCGCGAAGCGCCGCCGACAGAGCGCGAGGTCGGGCCCCGGGCAAGCAGCCTGTCCGACGCGATCCGAGGGAGCACGGAGGAGCCGGAGCCCGCCACAGCTACGCCGGTCGACGAGACCGTCATCGAGGCCGAGACGGTCCAGGCAGAGCCCGCGCCGGACCCCGCCGAGGGGCTCAACACCTTCGCCGACGTGGCCGCGCTGATCAATGCCGCGTCAAACCCCGACGAACTCCGCGAGGCGCATCCCCGAATCGCTGTATTCATAAGCCGCGACGCGAATGAGCAGTATCGGGACGAACTGACGGCATTGTTTAAGAACCGCAAGCAGACGCTTGCCGAGGCGGTCGTCGCGAAAGAAGCCGAGGAGTTTAATTTCTGATGGAAGCCACAACCGAAACCGCGATCCCAGAACTGACCGTCGAGGCCCCGCCGGTCGCTATTACCACCAACTTCGAGCTGATCGAGGCCAAGCTGCGCGAGACGCTCGAGCAGTACGACATCGTCGTGACGGCCGACACGGTGAAGTCGGCCAAGGCCCAGGCCACCGAAATCAACAAGCTGCGCGAGGCGATCAAGCGCCGGCGCATTGACTCGGTGAAGGAAATCAGCGCCCCGATCACGGAGTTCGATCAGAAGGGCAAGGCCCTTGAGGCGCTATGCATCGAAGCCCGGGCCAAGATCACCGAGCAGGTCGCGAAGTTTGAGGCTGAGCGGCTCGAGGAGGCGCGTGAGAAGCTGACCGCGTCCATGGTCAACCTGTACGACCAGTACGAGGTCGCCGAGGAGTTCCGCACCGCATCGATCGACGACATCGTCAGCCTGGGCGCGCTCACGGAAAAGGGCAACGTGACCAAAGCGGCCGGCGACAAGGTCGCGCTCGCGGTGCAGGAGTGCGTCAGCCTGCAGATGCGCACCGAGCTTCGGCTCTCCAACCTTGAGAACGCCTGCCACCGGGCCGGGCTCCACTCCCCGCTCACGCGCGAGCACGTCGCGGGCATCCTGTTCGAGTCGGACGAGGTCTATACGGATCGCCTTGATCGCATGATCGACGTCGAACTCGTGCGCCAGGAGAAGGCCGAGAAGGCGGCGCGCGAAAAGCTTGAGCAGGAGCAGGCCGCGGCAGCGGCAGCGCCGCCAGTAAGCGACGGGTTTGCCGATGCTCCACCGGAGCCCGCGGAGCCAAGCGCTGCGCCAGCCGCGCCGTCGGTACCGCAAGTTTCCGACCAAGCCAGGGCGGTGCGCGACGCTGCGGCACCTGCGGGGCAGGACATCGTCGAGGTTCAAGTCGTCCTGCGAGTCGGAGTTCCCGCCGGCACGGACCCCGAGAAGGTGAGAGGCGTGACGGAACAAAAGCTTCGCCAAGCAGGCATTCACGACTCGCTGTTCTCGATCGGAGCCATGACGATCGCTTCCGCAACCGATCAAGCCGCATAGGAGCCCCGCCGATGTTCAAGTCTGCAACCGTTTACCAGTTGACCCAGGCCAACGATGCGGTCGTCGCCGCGCTAACGATAGGCCTGCCGGGCAAGCCCTTCAGCGAGTGCGGCGCTAGTTTCCAGTCGTCCAGCGGCTTTGTCCCGCCCCTGGGCGAGAACACGTCCGAACTCACCTATGAGGCCGACGGCGGGATTCTGTTCTGCCTGCGCACCGATACAAAGACCGTGCCGGCGTCAGTGGTGAAGATGCGCGCGACTAAGATAGCGAAGGAGCGATCGAAGAACGACGAACCGGTGTCGCCCGCTGAGTTCCGCGCCATCAAGGAGGAGGTCGCGCAGGACATGCTGCCGCTGCTGATCGCGGTCCCAAGTTGGACCTTCGCCTACCTCGACAAGACCCTGTCGCTGCTGATCGTGGGCGCGGGTGCGGACGATGCCGATGCATTCCTGCCGATCCTCAAAGGCGCGATTGGGGGCCGGCCGTTCAAGCTCCTCGAGCCCGAGACGGATCCGTGCATCAACTTCACGCTGTGGCTTCAGGATGTCGACAAGCTCCAGGGCCGCTTTGAACTGGGCCACGACTGCTCTCTTAAGCACGCGAAGGACGGCGGCACGGCCAACATCAGTGTTCGTAAAGACGACCTCGACGGCGAGGAATGGGCGGCGATGCTCGAGGCGGGGAAGCAGGTCTGCCGGATCGCGCTAGAGCACAACGCCATGGACTTCGCAGTGACGGCTTCTGTCGGCCTGCGCCGAATGAAGCTCTCTGATCGCCTCCGCGAGAACCTCGACGACGACGTCGAGCCCCACCAGTACCGCGCCGATGAATTCGCCGCCTACGTCCGCGCGATCCGGTCGGTAATGCGCGACCTCGAGGAAGTGCTCGGGGGCTGGCCGACGCAGGAACTGCTCGACCTGGGCGGCACGCAGGGAGAAGCCGCGTGACCTACACCGAGCAGGTCCAGAACCACCTGGCGGACTGCATTCGTCCGGTGATTGCCCGCGCGGACGTGTTCGCCAGTGAGCTCGGAATAGCGCCGTCGACACTGTGCACACAATTGCGGCGCGAGGGCTCAACTTGGCAAGCGCTTCTGGCCGCGGAGATTGAGCGACGCATCTACGCGATGCGGTGCAATGGGTTCAGCGAACGGGAGATTTCGGTCGAGCTTGGCTACGCAAAGTTCAGTAACTACCGGCGGGGCCTCGAGAACATGGCCAATAAGCGGAGGGCGGCGGCGTGAAGATCACCAGGCCGTGCTACGCCGTCGTCGTGAGCTCAGACGCGCCCGACGACACCGGGCAGCCTATCATCTGGGAGACGCCGCTCGGCGCTCCCTTGGACGAACTGAAACGCAAAGCCAATCAGTACGGACCACAGTACGGCCGCGCGTGGATCATTGAGCTCCCGATCATGCTGCAGACCGAGGTCATCGGTGTTGCCGGATCGCAGAGCAAGGTCGTTTACCGCTCGGGGGAGTCCGATGGCTGAACAGATCAGCGCTTACCCCTTGCAGTGGCCGCCGAACTGGCCGCGCGCGAAGCGCCCACAGAAAAGCCAGTTCAAGACTTCACTATCCGGCGCGCTGAAGAACGTCACGAAGTCACTCGAGCTGCTCGGGTCGGACTCGGGCAAGAAGGTTGAGCAGGTCGTCGTCTCGTCGAACGTCACGCTCGGCCAGCAGAATCCGGACGACCGCGGCGTGGTCGTGTACTTCACCTGGGACGGAATTTCGACATGCATCCCGGTCGACCGATACACGAAGGTCGAAGACAACCTGCAGGCCATCCACCACTGCATCGAGGCGGACCGCACGAAGCTTCGCCACGGCGGCATTCACCAGATCAGAGCGGCCTACCATGGCGCGGCACAGCTGCCGCCACCTTCGGAGCCCAGCGCGTCGTGGTGGTCAGTCCTCGGAGTAGCCGACGACGCCCCGCCCGACGTCGTCAAGCGCGCCTACAACAGACGCCGATCGCTTGCTCACCCCGACAAGGGCGGGCACGCCGATACATTCGACCAGGTCGAGAAGGCCTGGGCGCAGTATCAGGAGCAGGTCGGGTGAGAGAGCGGGGAATCCCATTCTCCGGAAGGTTGCCGCGTCTGATCCTCGACGATGTGAAGACGCAGACGCGGCGGATCGTTAAGCCGCAGCCGCCGACGCATCTCACCGGCACACTCGGCTTTGTTCCTTGGGTAGGAGATCCGAAAGGGCTTCGATGGGTTTGGACTGCCGTCCAGGGCGACTGGTGGTTGACAAATCCTTACGGCGTACCCGGAGACCGGCTTTGGGTGCGTGAGCCCTGGCGCGTCGGCAAGGGCTACGACGAACTCCCGGGCAGCCAGTTCACATCGCCATACGTGTTCTACGAAGCGGACCGAAACCTTGTCGAAGTCGCGCGCGGCGTGATGCTGGGCCGATATCGCCACGGGCGGTTCATGCCCCGTTGGGCATCCCGCATCACCGTAGAAATCATCAGCGTTCGCATAGAGCGGCTCCGGGACATTAGCGAGGAAGACGCGCAAGCCGAAGGCGCGGATCGCGCCGACTTCAGCGAGTTTACCGACGAGGAAATCGCGCTGCTCGACTACCCATCGGCCAACCGGGATACGCCCTACCGCAATGCGTTCTCTCTGCTGTGGGACTCGCTGAACGGCCCCGGGTCGTGGAACGCGAACCCGTGGGTCTGGGTGATCAGCTTCAAGCGAATGGAGAGCTAAGCATGACCGACCTAGTAAACGCCCTGCCCTGCCCGCACTGCGGGAGCACCGATCTAGTCAAAGGCTCATGGTACCTCGACGATCCCGACGCATCGGACCTCGAAGGGGAAGTTCCGGCGATCGAGTGCAAGGGATGCGGAGCTGGTTCGCCGGCGCACGTTTGGAACCAGCGCCAGGTGCACCAGGCGCAGAACACTAGTCAAGGAAGTAGCGAGGTCATCATGAGAAAGGTACAGACAGCTGTCGGCGAATGGATGCTAGCCTGCTTCGGCCCGGAGATAAGCAGCGACACCAACGATCGCAACTTCCGGTTCCTCGAGGAGGCGCTCGAGCTGGTGCAGTCTCTGGGATGTACGAAAGAACAGGCACTACAGCTGGTCGACTACGTTTTCGCCAAGCCTGTCGGTGACCCCATACAAGAGGTCGGTAGTGTACGGGTAACACTGGCGGCGCTGTGTAATGCCAACGCCATCAACGAAGACGTAGCCGCCGGCATCGAGCTGGAGCGCATCTGGAGCCTAAAGGACGAGATACGGGCGAAGCACGACCGCAAGCCCATCGGATCGCCGCTTCCAGGGAGTAGCAGTCCGTCCGGTTTTGAAGTTGGAAAGCCGACGGGGATTGACGGACGCAAGATCAAGGGCATCTACGGTCAGGAGCCGATGCGCGAGAACGAGTATCCCATAGCGCACGCTGTCGGGTCTGATGGCGTAACCGAAATCACCTACGAAGAACGGAGCTTCGGAACCTTCAGCATAGGGCTTTTCGATGTGCACAAAGGCGACACCGTCGTTTCCACGGTGCTGCTCTCGACTCTTTCTGAAATCATATACGACGCACCGTCAACAGGTGGCGACGAATGAGCGACGCAGCAGCTGCAAACCTTCGCCAGTGCCAGGTTCAGCTCGACATGGACGGCATACAGGTCGGAGTGAGCCGGCAGGCATTGGACGAGGTGCTTGATGAGCGGGAGGAGCTGATCAGGGACCGGACTCGTCTTGAGTGGATGGTCAACCATGAAGCTCAGATTGATGTTTCGGACGGAGACACGTGGATCGTCAGATGCACCCACGGGACAAGCACGAAGTACACGATCAACGACGAGATCCGTGTTGTTGCTGATGAGTGGCGCGAGGCAATCGACGAAGCCATGCAAACAGCGCAACAGGATGGTGAAGACGGTGAGTGAATTCGAGGGACATACAGAGGGTCCGTGGATTATCGCGACATCGAATAGCTATCGACGAGTGCTTACCGAGCGTCGCGGAATTGCAGTGGCCTGTGCAGTTGTTCAAGGAAGCGACGGGCATCCTGACTTGCATTTCCCCAACGGCGGCGAGAACGGCCCGGATGCCCGCCTCATCGCCGCCGCACCAACACTGCTCGCTGAGAACGCCGAGCTACTGAAGGACTTGGAGGAGGCGCGGGAGCTGCTGGAAAACTCTGAGCCTCCAGGCCCGCAGGCATTCGGCTTTCGCCGTGTCGAGCCTCATCACGAAAAGTGGATTGAGCGCCGCGACGCCTTCCTACACAAAACAGCGCCGGGTATTGCACAGAGCGGTGAACGGGATGAGTGACAAAGCCACCGACTACGGCGAGCTTCCCCCGCCCCCGACTATCAGCAAGGCGCAGATCGCCGCGCGGCTGGAAGTGACGGAAAATATCGTCGACAGCTACATGAAGCGGCACTGGGTCCGTGGTGTACATTACACCGTCCGCGGCGGGCGAGCCCGCTTCAATTGGCGAGAGATTGACCGATGGACGCTCGACGATGGCCCACAGGAATCAAGCCCCGAGGAAAAGGGCTCCAAGTCGAAATCTGGAGAGGTGGGAAGCGGGTCTACAGCAAGATCCTCGAGTGCGACCCATTCGACGCAGCTGCCCTTGCCGCCGCAGTTGAGCATCGTGAAGACAAGCTCGCGCGCCTCCGGCTAGGTCTACCGCTCCGCCAGGAGCGCACCGACCTTGCTGTTTTCTCTGACGTCGCTTTCCGCTGGCTCTCATCCCTGCAGATCGGCGAGAACCAGATCCGCGGCTATCACTCTGTACTCAACGCCCGGTGGATGCCGGCGTATGCGTCCTGGCCGGTAAATGAAATCACGACGGCCGACATACAGGAGCGGCTCGCGTCTTTCGGGGTCTCGGTCAAGACGCAGAAGAACTATCTCCGCCCACTCCGGGGCACACTGAAGCACGCGGGGATCAATCCGAACCCGGCCGATGCGGTGGAATGGCCGCGCGCTGCGCGAGGCAAGACCAGGAACAAACGCCGGCAGCGCTACTCAATCGCGGAACGTGACGGACTACTGCAGCGCCTCGAGGCTTTGGCGATCAAGCACAAGCAGCTGGCGCTTGAGAAGCCCTCACAGAAGACGCTCACCGACGCGCACTGGTCCGAGCAGGCGGCGCTGTACTTCCGTCTCATGTTTGGCCTTGGCACGCGGCCAGGCGAGCTCCTCGCCCTGACTAACCGCCACTACGACGGCGCCTTCATGTGGATCGAAGGCCAGTTCGTGCGCAGCAAGTACCACGACGAGACAAAGACAGGCCACAGTCGACGCGTGTATGTGCCCCAGGCGCTGCGGCCGCATCTGGACGAGCACCCGAGCCGATTCGACAAGGGCCCGATCATGCGGGCTTACAACGGCGGGCCCCTGAAGGACACGAAGCGCTTGAACCCGTGGTGGAAGGAAGCGCACACGGCGGAGCGCATCCCTTACCGGGATCCGTACACCTGCCGGCACACCAGGGCCGCTGAGTTGCTATCACAGGGGGTGGGGGCAGCTGAGGGCGCGTACCAGCTCGGGCATAGCGTCAGCATGTTCATGGAGCTCTATTCGGAGTTCATCGAGGAGTATCGGGGGGAGCAGGACTGGTCGCGGTTTGAGATCGCCGCCACACAAACACCACACAGAACGGCAGCGAAAAAGAGAAAAGCAAGGTAAATCAGTGCGTTGGGTGGGGTGGCCGACGGGTCTCGAACCCGCTACCTCCGGAGCCACAATCCGGTGCTCTACCTGGTGAGCTACGGCCACCACTGCGAACACACGACCCGGCCGTGAATGCAGCATGTCGCTGATGGCTTTCCAACCGGCTCTGTTCAGTCCTCGCTACCTGCGCAACCCGCAGTGCCTGAACAGTCCGAAGTGCCTGAACAGTCTGTAGTGCCTGAACAATCCGCACCCACATAACACCATGTAGGCCGCGGAGAACGGTACGCCGGAAAAACAGCGGTGGCCCGCGCGAGCGGCGCTGCTTCTTTGACGAGTGGTCGGGGTAGAGAGATTCGAACTCCCGACATCCTGCTCCCAAAGCAGGCGCGCTACCAGACTGCGCTATACCCCGATGTCTTGCTCGTCCGTCTTGAAACGTCCCTTCAACCCTACCGCCGCCCAGGGGCTGCGGCAAGGTCGATCAGCGAGCGCGGATGGTACCGACGTGCCCGGGAGGCGTCAATAAAATCAGGGATTTACTAAGCCCCGGGGAGCTCAGCCGCGGCGCCATTTAGTGCCCTCAGGTCCATCCTCCAGCACAACAGATGCGGCCGTGAGTTGATCGCGAATGTCATCGGCGCGGGCGAAGTCTCGCTGGGCCTTGGCGGCAGCACGTTCGGCGATCAGCGCCTCGATAGCTTGTGCATCCAGGCCGTCGTCGGAAGCACCGCCTTGCAGCCACGCCGACGGATCCTGGGCGAGCACGCCAAGGAGATCGCCTGCGGCGAGCAGGCGGGCCTTCAGCGCTGGCTTTTCGGCGGCTTCGGCTTTATTCAGCTCGCGTGCGAGCACATGCAGCTCGCTGATCGCCTGTGGGGTATTGAGGTCGTCGCAGAGCGCGTCATAGAACGGCTCGCCTGCGAGCATGACTTCCCTGTCGAGTTCGATATCCTGGACTTCCCGCAACGCGGTGTAGAACCCGGCGAGGGACTGTTCCGCCTGCTCAAGCAGCTCGCGAGAGAAATTCAGCGGCGACCGGTAATGGGCGGACAGCAGCGCAAAGCGCAGGACTTCTCCGCGGTAGCTTTTCAGCAGCTCGCGAATCGTGCGCACATTACCCAGGGATTTCGACATCTTCTCTCCATCGATGTCGATAAAGGCGTTGTGCATCCAGTAGCGCACAAACTCGTCGCCGTAGGCGCAGCAGCTCTGGGCGATCTCGTTTTCGTGGTGCGGAAAGATAAGATCTCGGCCGCCGCCGTGAATGTCGATCGTCGGGCCCAGGTGCTCGCGAATCATGGCCGAGCACTCGAGGTGCCATCCTGGCCGCACCCGGCCCCAGGGCGTGTCCCAGCCGGGCTCCTCCTCCGACGACGGCTTCCAGAGCACGAAGTCCCCCGGATGGCGCTTGTAGTCGGCAACCTCGACCCGCGCGCCAGACAACATGTCATCGAGACTGCGCCCGGACAGCTCCCCGTAATCCGGCATGGATGTTACGTCAAAGAGCACGTGACCCTCCGAGGCGTAGGCGTGGTCGCGCTGCAGCAAGGTCTCCGTGAGCTGAATCATGGGGCCGATGTTGTCCGTGGCGTGCGGCTCCAGGCTTGGCGTCAGCGCGTTCAGCTCGGCGGTGTCCTCGCGATACTTCTGAGCGAACTCCTCGGAGATAGCATCGATCCCAACGCCGCGCTCCCGGGCCGCGGCCATGATTTTGTCGTCGATATCCGTGATATTGCGGGCATACACCACGTCATCGAAAAGCGTCTGCAGCAGGCGAAACAGCGTATCGAACACGACAACCGGGCGGGCATTGCCAATATGCGCGAGGTTGTACACCGTCGGTCCGCATACGTACATGGTGACGCGCTGTGGTTCGATGGGCGTGAAAATCTGCTTCTCACGAGCCTTGGTGTTGTACAGCTTGAGCGTCATGCGTTTGCTCTCCAGCGAATCCGCAGGCCAGGCATGGGGGGCGTCGACCTCGTCACGGGAATCAGCTTTTCGCGGCCCAGACGTCACGCAGACCAATGGTCTGGTTGAACACCGGGCTCTCGGGCGAGTGGTCGAAGCGATCGGCTACGAAGTACCCCTCGCGCTCAAACTGGAAACGATCCTCGGGAGACGCACTCGCGAGCGGCGCCTCAATGCGGGCATCGTCGATGATCGACAGGGATTCAGGATTCACCAGACTCATAAAGTCCGTGTCTGTGCGATCCGGCGCCGGGTCTGTAAACAGCCGGTCGTAGATTCGCACCGTCGCGGGACGGGACGTGGCCGCGTCGACCCAATGGATCACACCCTTGGGTTTGATGCCGTCACCGGGATCCGCCCCAAGAGTGTCCGGCACTGCCTCTGCGATCACCGCGCTGATTCCTCCTCTATCGTCCCGTTCAACGTCCACGGCCTCGACGACATAGGCGTTGCGCAGCCGGACGCGCTTCCCAAGTACGAGACGCTTGAATTTCTTGTTCGCCTCTTCCCGGAAATCCTCGCGGTCGATATACAGCTCGTTGGAAAACGGCAGTTCCCGCTGCCCGAGCTCATCCCGATGGGGATGGGCAGGCGCCGTGATCGGATCATGGCGGGCGTCGAGATTGCGCAGCTTCAACTTCAGCGGCCGCAGCACACACATGGCTCGGGGCGCGTTCTGGTTGAGATCGTCGCGGATGGCGTGCTCGAGCATCGCCACGTCGGCGACCCCGTTCGCCCGGGATGTGCCCACCATTTCGCAAAACTGGCGTAGCGCCGACGGCGTGTAGCCCCGGCGGCGAAGTCCCGCAATGGTCGGCATCCGCGGATCGTCCCAGCCGTCGACGACTCCGTCATCCACCAGCTGCTTGAGCTTGCGCTTGCTCGTTACGGTGAAGCTGGTATTCAGGCGTCCGAACTCATACTGCCGCGGTCGACTCGGAACCGGCAGGTTTTCGATAAACCAGTCGTACAGCGGCCGGTGATCTTCGAACTCCAGCGTGCAGATCGAATGACTGACCCCCTCGATCGCGTCCTCCTGACCGTGGGCAAAATCGTAGGTGGGGTAGATGCTCCAGCGATCGCCGGTCTGGTGATGAGACGCATGGCGGATGCGATAGAGAATCGGGTCGCGCATATTGATGTTCGGGTGCGCCATGTCGATCTTCGCCCGCAGAACACGCTCTCCCTCGGCAAACTCACCGCTACGCATGCGCGCGAGCAGATCGAGACTTTCCTCCACGGCGCGATCGCGGAAGGGACTGTTGCGACCCGGCTCCGTGAGCGTGCCGCGGTACTCTCTTGCCTGCTCCGCCGAAAGGTCATCCACGTAGGCCTTCCCCCGCTCAACCAGGTGGACGGCCCAGGAATACAGTTGCTCGAAATAGCTGGACGCGTAGCGCACTTCACCGTCCCACGCGTAGCCCAGCCAGCGCACATCCGCCTGTATCGAATCGATGAATTCCTGACTCTCTTTCTCCGGGTTCGTATCGTCGAAACGCAGATTGCACACACCGCCAAATTCCTCGGCAAGCCCGAAGTTCACACTGATGGACTTGGCGTGGCCGATATGCAGGTAGCCGTTGGGCTCCGGCGGAAAGCGCGTTACCACGCGGGTCACGCGCCCCGCGTCGAGATCATCGCGAATAATGGAGCGAAGGAAGCTGTTCCCTGTCGACGCGGGCAGCGGGTCGGAACTCATTGTTTGTCTCTCAAAGCTCAGCCGGTGTACCGGCGCCCGGGTCTCGCAACACCGCGTGCGAAACTCGTCCAGTTAGCCGGCCTCAAAAAACCGGCGAGTATAGCGCTGGCGCCGGAGCCGGTCAGCAGAGAGAGGCATCCCCATCCGTCGCCTGGCGCGACAGGATCATGAGGATTAACCGCAGTCAGGGTATTCACAGCAAACCAAAGCGCGTACCATCGCGGCCTCTCGTGATGCGGCACCGCTCCCGGGGGCCGACCCGAAGTCTCAGCGAGCGAAGTTTCAGCGAGATAGTAGACGGCCTCGGCCAGCAACAAGAATAAAATTAACGCCCGCGCTTGGCGTAGTGCCCGCACCAGGTTTATGAACCCGCCTCAAGGACACGTTATGGTCACTCTGAACACTACCTACGGCTCCATCAAACTTGAACTCGACGCTGAAAAAGCGCCAGCGAGCGTGGCCAACTTCCTTATGTATGTGCGCGAAGGCTTCTACGACGGCACGATCTTTCACCGCGTAATCGACAATTTCATGATCCAGGGCGGTGGCTTTGATGCGGAAATGAATCAGAAACCCACGCAGGATCCTATAGAGAACGAAGCGGACAACGGATTGAAGAACGACTTCGGCACCATCGCCATGGCGCGCACCATGGATCCCCATTCGGCCACGGC
This sequence comes from Pseudomonadota bacterium, assembly GCA_038748515.1. Taxonomy (GTDB): domain Bacteria; phylum Pseudomonadota; class Gammaproteobacteria; order Pseudomonadales; family Halieaceae; genus Congregibacter. Next base: position 111,267 of record JBCDIW010000014.1, on the reverse strand, counting down.
GCAGTTTTTCATCAACGTGAAGGACAACGACTTCCTGAATCACAGCGGCAAGACGATGCAGGGCTGGGGTTACGCCGTCTTCGGACGCGTTGTTGAAGGAGACGATGTGCTGGAGAAGATCCGCGCCGTTCCGACGACCTCGCGCGGCGGACACCAGGATGTGCCCACCGAAGCCGTGATTATCGAGTCGGCGACCGTAGACGAAGAATCTGCCGACGAGGCCTGATTCGCACGCTCTGTGACCGAAACGGTTTACTTCATATCCGATCTACATCTGGATTCGGAGCGACCCGCGGTCACAGGTGCGTTCTTCGACTTTCTCCGTCAGATCAGCAGTGACACGAACGGCGCCCCGGCGGACGCCCTGTACATCCTCGGAGACCTCTTCGAGTTCTGGGTCGGCGATGACGACGATTCGCCGCTTGTCGGGGAAGTCGCCGATGCCCTGCGCGAATTCGGTGACAGCGGTCGCGATCTTTATCTCATGCACGGCAATCGCGATTTCCTGATCGGCGCCGACTACGCAGCGCGCGCAGGCGCTCGTCTGCTTGACGATCCCGTGGTCATAACCCCCGGCGGTGAAGCCGTGCTGCTGATGCACGGAGACAGCCTCTGCACCCGCGACGAGGACTATCAGCGTTTTCGAACCCTCGCGCGATCCCCCGAGTGGCAGGCCGATGTACTCGCGCGCAGCCTTGATGAGCGGCGACAGCTCGCGGCTCAGCTGCGCATGGCCAGCCGCGATGCCGGGAGTCGCAAGGCGACCGACATCATGGATGTGACGCCGTCAGAGGTCGCGCGCGTTATGCGTGAAACCGGTGTCCGGACGCTCGTTCACGGACACACGCACCGGCCGGCCAGGCACGACGAGCCCAACGGTACACGTTGGGTTCTGGGAGACTGGGATGCCCAGGGATGGTTTTTGCGCCATGAAAATGGAGACATCAGTCTTAATAATTTTGATATATTTCAATAGCTTGAATTGTATAATTAAAGTTATCTTCAAGTAACGCAAACGGCAGCCGCGGCGAGGTCTCGGCAGGTAACAGGTGTAGCAGGTATAGAGAATGGCGAATCCGTTCAGGCCACTTCCGGCACACCGGAATGAAACCGAAACTGGGCGTCCGGGCCCTCGATCAGTTCCCGTTCTCGAGCCAGGAGCGGAGCAAGGCGGCTCTCAAGATCGGCTCCCGGCACCAACTGCCGCGCAAGTCCCAGATAATCCTCGAAATGACGTGCTTCGGATTTGAGCAAACTGCGGTAGAACGCTGCTAACTCCTCGTCCACTACCGCAAGCAGCGCCGCAAAGCGCTCGCAGGATCGCGCTTCGATGATGGCCCCCACCAGCAGCGTGTCGACGAGACGCAGCGGCTCATCCTTCGCAACCAGCTCGCGGAGTGCCGACGCGTAGCGCGCCGCCGAAAGCTGTGGATAGGGGATTCTCCGCGCCTCGATGATGGCCAGCACCTGCTCGAAGTGACGCAGCTCCTCCCTCGCCAGTCGCGACAGCTTGTTCAGCAGCGCGGGGTGCTCAACGTAGCGATACATAAGATGCAACGCTGTGGATGCAGCCTTCTTCTCGCAGTTCGCGTGGTCTATCAACAGAATAGACAGCGCCTCCGGCGATGCTGCCTGTTCAATCCAGGCAGCCGGCGTGGCGCAGGGCAGAAACTCCCGCAGCGGCGCCAGATCAAAGCCCGGAGAAGCGAGGGCTGCGGTCATCCCACGCGTTCTCGACCAAACAGGTCCGGAAGCAGGTAGTAGCGTTCGAAATGCGCGCAGGACAGCGCGTAGAACTCCGCATCGATCTGTTCGCGCAGTTCCAGCAGCGGCAAGTCATGCCACCGCAGGTCCACTTCAAAACCAAAATCCCGAGGATTGTCGATCTGCCCTGCCCCGGCCTTCAGCAGGGCGAACACCCAGCAGTGCGGGTCGTGGTCGGGGTTGTGGCGAACATGCTGCGTGCCCAACTGCCAGCGAAGAAGCGCTTCGTCGAGAATGCGGATTCGGTTCTTCACACACTGGGCGAGGAACTGGGCAAGACGCTCGTCGACGATGCGCTTCTGATCTTCGGAGTAGCCGTTCCAGTGAATCACCTCATGCGCAAAACGCTTGCAACCCCGGCACACGCTGTCGCCAATGCCTGTCGAGCACACGCCAATGCACGGTGTTTTTACCCGGGGAAGCCTGGCCATTGCGGTTCATCGCCTCGAATCAGGCGATAGCATAAACGGCCACCGACGCCCTGCCCAGCGCCCAGCGACGCTCGACCACGATTAAAGATGGACGAGCGAGTACCCTTTAGTGAGATAGCGACCTTTGGATGTACTATGCATATGATAAGGCACTCCCAGGCACCCCATTCACCGAATCAATAACACTCATAAAACACTGATTTATGGCGTAATTTCCACGCCTCGTTTATACTCGACGGCACAAAAACGGGGGAAACTGCGTCGTTCGAAAACCGATTCATGCGGAATGACGCGGAGCCGAGCCAGGGCAACCGACGCCGTATTCGATTCAAGCAAACAGCGAGTCGATAACGCCGAGGACGTCGTGGGGCGCAAAGTTAGCAGGCAGCGTTTCTGAGGCCTGGGATCCTGAGTTAAGGTTTCTGGGCTTAGGATTCTGGGCTTAGAATCCTGGACTTAGGATTCTGGGCTTAGGGCGCTGGTCTTCTATTATCGGTCTTCGATCCGGGTAACGACTGTTGTTAAGAGTGCTACGAGTGCTACAAGACGATTGTTTCCAGACGTCTGTTACCGGAAGCTCAATCGACCGCTAGAAGACGGGTAGGCCGCTGTCCGCTGCGGCGCGGGCCGTGCCGCGATTCAGGTAGTGTGGGCGTGACTCGCACGAGCCGGATACGCCCGCTGACCTGGATTGCGCCGGGACTCTGATTCCTGCGACCGTGCGCCGGCAGCGATGCGGCCGGCTGCCTTGCGCTTTCTCTCGTCGACATTAAAGACCGAGATTGGACACCGAAATTGAATACCGTATACCGGCGGCATCCCCAGAACGCGACGATGCCGAATATTTCGCAAGGAGATCGACATGCTTGACGCCTACCGTACTCACGAAGCCGAACGCGCCGCCCAGGGAATTCCCGCCAAGCCGCTGACCGCCGAGCAAGTCGCTGAGCTGGTTGAACTGCTTAAGAACCCGCCCGCCGGCGAAGAGGAATTCCTCCTGGAACTGCTCGCCAACCGGGTGCCGCCGGGTGTCGACGAGGCCGCCTACGTCAAGGCCGGTTTTCTGTCGGCGGTCGCTCAGGGCGAAACCGACTGTGCCCTGATCTCCCCGGCCGACGCCGTCAAGCTGCTGGGCAATATGCACGGTGGCTACAACATAGAAACCCTGGTCAAGCTGCTCTCGGACGACACGCTGGCCGCCGAAGCCGCCGCGGAACTGAAGGACACGCTCCTTGTCTTTGAAGGCTTCCACGACGTGGCCGAGCTGGCCGATGGCGGCAACACGCACGCAAAGGAGGTCATGCAAAGCTGGGCTGACGCCGAGTGGTTTACGAAACGCGACGCCGTACCCGAATCCATCAAGGTGGCCGTGTTCAAGGTAACCGGGGAAACCAATACGGATGACCTCTCCCCTGCCCCGGATGCCTGGTCGCGACCCGACATTCCGCTCCACGCCCTGGCCATGTACAAAATGACCCGGGACGGCCTGACGCCGGAAGAACACGGCGTAACCGGCCCCATGAAGCAGGTTGAAGAGATCCAGGCCATGGGCATACCCGTGGCCTTCGTCGGCGACGTGGTCGGCACCGGCTCCTCGCGGAAGTCGGCGACGAACTCGGTGCTGTGGTTCTTTGGTGACGACATCCCCGGCGTGCCGAACAAGCGCGGCGGCGGCATCTGCATCGGTGGCAAGGTTGCGCCGATTTTTTACAACACCATGGAAGACGCAGGCGCACTGGTTTTCGAAGCGCCAGTGGACGATCTGGGTATGGGCGACATCGTCGAGATCCGCCCCTACGAGGGCAAGATCCTCAATGAAAGCGGTGACACGATCTCGGAGTTCGAGCTGAAATCGGAGGTGCTGCTCGACGAAGTGCGCGCCGGCGGACGCATCAACCTGATCATCGGGCGCGGCCTGACCATGCGCACCCGCGATGCCATGGGCTTGCCCGCCTCGGAGGTATTCCGCACACCGGAGCAGCCCGCGGACTCGGGTAAGGGCTACACGCTTGGCCAAAAAATGGTCGGCAAGGCCTGTGGTATGGAGGGCGTACGACCGGGTACCTACTGCGAGCCCCTCATGACGACCGTCGGCTCCCAGGACACGACGGGGCCCATGACCCGCGACGAGCTCAAGGACCTCGCCTGCCTCGGTTTTTCCTCGGACCTCGTGATGCAGAGCTTCTGCCACACCGCGGCCTATCCCAAGCCCGTGGATATCGACACGCAGCATACGCTCCCGGATTTCATCATGACCCGCGGCGGCGTCAGCCTGCGTCCCGGCGACGGCATCATTCACAGCTGGCTGAACCGCATGCTGCTGCCGGATACGGTCGGCACCGGCGGCGACTCGCACACCCGATTCCCCATGGGCATTTCCTTCCCCGCGGGCTCGGGACTGGTCGCCTTTGCCGCCGCAACGGGCGTTATGCCCCTTGATATGCCGGAGTCGGTCCTCGTTCGCTTCAAGGGTGAAATGCGGCCGGGAATCACCCTGCGCGACCTCGTTCACGCAATCCCCTACTACGCCATTCAGCAGGGACTGCTCACGGTCGAGAAGAAGGGCAAGAAGAATATTTTCTCCGGGCGAATTCTCGAGATTGAGGGACTCCCGGACCTCACCGTCGAACAGGCCTTCGAGCTGTCCGACGCCTCCGCCGAGCGCTCCGCGGCCGGTTGCACGATCGATCTGTCGGAAAGCACGGTGTCTGAATACCTGCGCTCCAACATCGTGCTGCTGCGCTCGATGATCGCCGAGGGCTACGGGGACGCTCGCACGCTGGAGCGGCGCGCTCAGAAAATGGAAGAGTGGCTGGCCAATCCCAGCCTAATGCGCGCCGACGCCGACGCCGAGTACGCCGCCGTTATCGAAATCGATCTGGCCGAAGTGTCGGAGCCCATCGTGTGCGCTCCGAATGACCCGGACGATGCGCGTCTGCTTTCGGAGGTCGCCGGCGACAAGGTCGACGAAGTGTTTATCGGCAGCTGCATGACCAACATCGGTCACTTCCGCGCCGCCGGAAAACTGCTGGATCAGCACGAAGGCACCATCAGCACGCGTATGTGGATCGTGCCGCCGACCCGCATGGATGAGCACCAGCTCATGGAGGAAGGCTATTACAGCATCTATGGTAAGTCCGGCGCGCGCACCGAAATGCCGGGCTGCTCGCTGTGCATGGGCAACCAGGCGCGGGTCGCGTCCAACTCAACGGTGCTCTCGACCAGCACGCGTAACTTCCCCAACCGCCTGGGCGACGGCGCCAACGTGTATCTGACGTCCGCCGAGCTGGCTTCGGTCGGCGCCGTACTCGGTAAGCTGCCCTCGGTCGAGGAGTATATGGAGTACGCCCGCAACATCGACTCCATGGCCGGCGACATCTACCGCTATATGAACTTCGATCAGATCATCGACTTTCAGCGCAAGGCGGAAGACGGCAAGCGTATCGCCGCCGTGGAGATCTCCGAGGTCGCCTGACCCTGGAGCCGGAGCCCAGGCCGCGAAAGCGCCTCGGGACGGGGTGGACACCCCGGGTCACGATTCATGCGCTGAAGCTCCTCGCGGAAAATCCGCGATGGGGCCGCTGTTTGTCCGTTGGGCGCCGGGGATTTTTCGGGCGCGGACAGGACGGGCTGCACCCCTACCCCTGAACGAGGCCCCTCGATCGGAGGAAGTTGGTCAACCACCGTATCAAGGCGCGTCGCCAGCTCGCCGAGCGTGTAGCGCTCGTTTCGACAACAGTCGAGGAAGCCCCGCAACACCGCTCGCAGCGACAGGCTCCGGTCCATCAGGCGCGCCTCAACGCGTTCCCAATACACGGCGCCGGCCCAATAAAACGTCGAGTAGGCGCCCGCCTTGCGCAGTACGGACAGATTCTCCGGCAGTGACCGGCTCTCGTCGGTGAGGGCGCTTAGAGCCCGGTCCATCTTCCGGCTGCGGCGCCGCTCGGCTTCGTGCACGTCAAGGACACCGAGCTGGACCATGAGCGGGTACTGCAGGTAGCTCGCGAAGCCTTCCGCCGCCCAGGCGTTATCCCGCCCCAGGTAGGGCAGGAGCAGGTGGGCGAATTCGTGCGGCGCGGTCCAGTCGGCGTAGAACTCATCGGCCGCATAAGTCGGGTCCACATAGAAGAAGAGCGACTGTTCACCGGCGCGCCAGGTGTTCGCCCAGGGAACGGGTTCCGAAGCATCGTCCCGACGCCGGAGGTGCACGTGTACATCGAAGGGAAAGGGCCCGGCCCAGCTCTCCAGCGCCTCAGCAGTCCGGGTCAGCCAGCGCTTCAGAAACCGCTGCTCCTGTGCACTGAAGGGATCGTCCCAGTGCCAAAGCAGTTCCGATCGTGCCGGACCCGCCAGCAGCCAGGACAGCAACAGCAGGAGAAGGGAAAGACCGCTCGGTTTCTTGCGCATGTATTCTTCTACGCACAAAAGGCATCAGTTGCGCATCCCGTAAGCGGGTGCCATCAGGGCCTTAGAGCACGAATCTTCCGGCGCAGTTCCCGGGCGAGACGCTGCTCGTCCTCCACCACGGCCGGACCGTACACGGCGGCCTCGAGGCGGCCGTAGAGCCGGCTGATGCGCGGCGCATGGCCGGGCCAGCGTTGCACGGCGCGAGCGGCCAGCTGCGCCGTGGTTTCTCCGGGTCGGCGCTCCAGCCCCCGGCTATGCAGCCGCCGCGCAAAACGCTCCATCTCGGTTTCGAGGACGGGTCGCGGCGCGGCGCGGCGACCGCGCAGCAGCAGGAGGGACACGAGACTCATGGTGCCGACGCCGACCCCGAGAAGCACCGCCATAGAACGCGACGCGGAAAACTCACCGAAAACGCCGCGAAGCAGATCAAGCTGAGCATCGCCGTCAAAGCCGGTTACCCAGCTCTGCCAGCGATAGGTGAGCGCGTCATAGCGAAGCCGCAGCCCGTTGATCCAGTCAACGCCGCGAAAGCGCAGCGGTGACAGCGGTGAGTCCGCCAGAAAGCTGCCCTCATCCGCAACGGCGCGTTCCAGACCATAGAGAATGCGATCCGGGGCCACGGCGGCGGTGGGATCGACGCGCACCCAGCCCTCCCCTTCGATCCAGACTTCGTTCCAGGCGTGGGCATCGAACTGGTGGACAATCACCGTGCGGTTGACCGGGTTTACCTCCCCGCCGAGATAGCCACCGACAATACGGGCGGGGATACCGAGGCTGCGCGCCATCACGGCAAAAGCATAGGCGTAGTGCTCGCAGAATCCGCGACGGGTTTCAAAGAGAAAACGGTCCATCACGTCCGTGTCGCCCAGGGTCGGCGGCTGCAGCGTGTAGAAGAATTCCTGGTTGCGGAAGTACGCAAGGGCCGAGGCTACAAAGCCCCGGGTTGTTTCGGATTCCGCGTAAAGGGTTTGGGCAAGTTCACGCGTCCGCGGGTTGTCCTGCGATGGAAGACGCGTCTCCACGCTTCGGCGCCACTCACTCAACTCAAGTTCGAGGCGTGTAGCAGGCCAGCTGCGCACGCTGTACATGTAATCGTTTTCGACGATGGCCGGCACAAAGAGTCGATAATCGGACAGCCTCATAACGCCCTTAATCTGCGGTCGGGCGTAGCGGAGGCTATACAGCCAATTCTGCTGCGTTGGCTCCATGATGACGCGATAGTCGATGTAGTCTCCCTCGGTTTGTGTGGGAGCTTCTCGTCTTTCATTCGCCGGCACGTCGAGAAAAGGGAGGCTGCCCCAGGTGTCGCCCGTGAGGCGACTCATCACCACGCCACGCCAGTACAGCAGGGATGTCTCGGGGATCGCACCGTCGAAACGCACGCGAAACGCGACCTCGTCGGACTGGCTCAGGGACGACACGTCTCCGGGGCGCAGAGTGTCGCTCATCCCGGTCTTTGCCGTGTGGGCCTTCAGCGGCACAGCCCATAGCGGTGGGATGCGGGGAAACAGAAAGAACAACACCAGCATCAGCGGCACCGCCTGGAAAAGCATCGCGCCGGCGGTCTTCAGCGGCTGTCGGTCTGTGAGTCGGCCGCTCGGGCGATGTACGCACACCAGGGCAGTGGTCAGCACCCAGACAAGGAGCACGCCGAAGATAACCAGCAGAAGATCCTGGCTGAACAGAAACGCGGTCAGGCAGACGAAGTACCCCAGGAAGATCACGACGTAGGCGTCCTTGCGGGAACGCATTTCCGTGAGCTTCAGCGCAAACGCCGTGAGCAAGAAAGCGACCATCGGCTCCATGCCCAGGAGCGAGCCGAAGCTCAGCACAATGCCCCCGGAGGCCGCTCCCGAGAGCGCGACCTTCAACCAGCGCCCGGGCAGAGCCACGCGCCCGCGATAGGCCTGCACGCGCCAGGCGAAGGCGATGATGTAGACCGCAATCACCCACACCGGTACGCGTGGAAGATGGGGTACCAGCAGCATGGCCTGGGCCACGATGATCCACAGCAGCGCCGGGCGTGGAAGCTGCTCGGACTGTTTCACGGGGACGTCTCGTCTTGCCCGTACAGCGCCAGCGCCCGGAGTGCACGCTCGCGCTGCTTGTCGCCCTTGGCCGGCGCCAATTCCGTACCGGGGAGACGCAGGCCGTATTCCAATTCGCGCCGATGGTAGTCGAGCACCCGATGACAAAGCGCCGACAGCCGGCCCTCAACACCCAGGCCCGGATACTGATCCCAATCGAGCCACCGGGTGTCCGAAACGGCGACGGAGTATTCCTTGCTTTGCAGCTCCATACCCCGCGCGACACCTTTCCAGTACACGCGCCGCGGACTGTCTCCCTCGCGGTAGTCCCGGATACCGGCAAATTCATCGTCACCGATACCCTCGGTCTGCAGGCCGTCCTCGCCCTCCCCGGCGTCGACCCCATTCTCCGCGGCCGCCTGGGGCTCCGGATACACCAGAGCACGGATATCCAGGTCGATCCAGGTCCAGCAGCGCAGCAGTCCCAGGGGGTACAGGCTTTCGATGCGCAGCCGTCCGGGGTTGTACCAACCGCGGCGACCCACCGGGAGGTGCAGTCGCAGCTCGCGCTGCTCATCCACGTCCAGGTCCAGTTCTTCCACCGCCATCATCGCCGGCGATGAAAACAGTCCGACCAGGAAGCGCCGTCGGCGCCGTTGTTCCGCAGGAACCGGCCAACCCAGCCACAGCGCATAATGCCCCCGGCGGCCACCGGCACTGAGACGCAGACGGAATGCGCTCACCCCTCCGGCGAAGGCGTCGTCAGCCCCGATCGCGGTAATCGTGAGGCCGGCAAGATTCGCGTAGGTGTGGAGCACGGCGACCACAAACAGGTTGGCGAGCAGAAAGGTCAGCGCGTAGCTCGTGTTGTTCTGGTAGTTGATCGCCGCGATCAGCATCATGAGCAGACAAAGGACGAAAAAGAAACCGGTACGCGAGGGAAAAATAAAAATACGACGCTGATCCAGCGTCACGGAGTTGGACGAGGGTATGCGACGCGAGAGCCATCGCAGCCAGCGCGCCCGGGCACGATCTTCGAGGCTCGCGGCCGTGTTCAATGGTGCGACCGGATTCTTCGCAGGAGGTCGGGACAGGGCACTAGACTACGTCTACTTCACGCCGCAGGAGGGCGACGAGGGCAAGGCCGTCGCCGGCGAAGCCGCCCCCGGGCTGCAGGCGATGGGCGATGGTCGCCGGCAACACCGCCTGAACATCGTCGGGCAGGACATGGTCTCGATCTTCCATGATCGCCCAGGTTTTTGCGGACCGCAGAAGCGCCAGCACACCCCGCGGTGACAGGCCCACGGCGAATTCGCCGCCGGCGCGGGTCCGCGCCGCGAGACGCTGCACATAATCCAGCAGCGTATCCGAGGCGTGCACATCGTCCACGGCCGCTCGAATAACGGCGAGTTCCTCTACGCTGATGCACTGACGCAGGCTCGGCGTCCGCATGTCGCCGCCCATGTTGCGCAGCATCTGCCGCTCTGCCGCGGCGGCGGGATAGCCAAGCTCAATGCGCATAAGGAAACGATCCAGCTGCGACTCCGGAAGCGGATAGGTGCCGGACTGTTCGAGAGGATTCTGTGTGGCGATGACGAAAAAGGGCTCGGGCAGCCCGCGCGTCTCGCCTTCGAGGGAGACCTGGCGCTCCGCCATGGCTTCCAGGAGCGCGCTCTGGGTACGCGGTGTGCTCCGGTTGATTTCATCGGCGAGCAGGACCTGGGTGAAGATGGGCCCGGGATGGAAGCGAAAGCTGTTGTCTTCGCGATGAAAAATGGACACTCCGAGGATATCCGCCGGCAGCAGATCCGAGGTGAACTGTACACGCTTGTAGCTTAGGCCAAGCACGTCGGCCAGGGCGTGAGAGAGGGTCGTCTTGCCCATGCCCGGAAGGTCCTCGATAAGGAGGTGTCCATCCGCGAGCAGGCAGCAGAACGCCTGGCGGAGCTGCGGCTCCTTGCCGAGCAGCACCTTACCGACTTCCGCTACCGCCGCATCGATCTGCCCCTTGTGACTCATCCGTTTGTCCACCGCTCTCCCCCGCCGGGTCTCGCGTCACCAATCTGCTTTTCCCGGCGCGAGGTCATGACAGGGTCAACAGACCCCGATGAAGATCTTTTTTCAGGTCTTCGACGTCTTCCAGTCCCACGGCAACGCGAATCAGGTTGTCGCTAATCCCCGCGTCGGCGCGCTCTTCGCTGGAGATTCGACTGTGCGTGGTGGTGGCTGGATGGACGATGGTGGTCTTGGCATCGCCGAGATTGGCCGTGAGCGACATGAGACGGGTGGCGTCGATGACGCGCCACGCCGCTTCCTGCTGACCCCGGACGCGGAAGGAAAGCACGCCGCCGAAAGCGCTCTGCTGCTGCGCCGCCAGCGCGTGCCCGGGGTGAGTATCCAGGCCCGCATAGAACACCGCATCCACGGCCGGCTGATCCTGCAGCCACTCGGCCAACTGCAGAGCGTTGTCGCTGTGCGCGCGCATGCGCAGGGACAGCGTTTCCAAACCTTTGAGGAACACCCATGCGTTGAAGGGGCTCATGGTGGGACCGCAGCTGCGCAGGAAGGCCACCACCTCCTCCATGAGCGCCGTGCTGCCCAGCACCGCACCACCAACGCAGCGCCCCTGGCCATCGAGAAACTTCGTCGCCGAATGAATCACGATGTCTGCGCCCAGCGCCAGGGGCGTTTGCAGCGCGGGGGTACAGAAGCAGTTGTCCACGACCAGCAGGGCACCGCTGCCCGAGGCGAGCGTGGCCATGGCACCGATGTCGGCAACCTCGCAGAGCGGATTGGACGGAGTTTCCAGGTAAAGCAGCCGCGTGTTCTCACGCAGGGCATCCCGCCATCCCTGTTGGGGAAGCAGCGGCACGAAGTCGACATCAACGCCAAAGGCGGTGAGATAGCGGGCAAAAAGAGATCGCGTGGTTCCAAACACGTCGCGGGAACAGATCACGTGATCCCCGGCCTTGAGCAGGGCCATGCAGGTGCTGAGAATCGCCGCCATGCCCGAGGCCGTGGCCACGCAGGCCTCGGCGCCTTCGAGCGCCGCCAGGCGTTCTTCGAAGCCGCGTACCGTAGGATTGGTGTAGCGCGAGTACACGTTCCCGGGATCGTCCCCGGCGAAGCGCGCCGCCGCGTGCGCGGCGCTGTCGAAGATATAGCTCGAGGTCGCGTACAGGGGCTCGGAGTGCTCGCCCTCGTCGGAGCGATGAATTCCCGCACGCACGGCAAGGCTCTGCCAGTGCAGCTCGTCCAGCTGGGGATCGTCTCGTCTGCTCACCTCGGTCTCCGCCCCAAAAGCGCGTGGCGACCGGCCTCAGCCGACCTCGGTCGCCTCGTCGTTGTGAATACCGACCACGACGCCATCGCCGGACTGCGCCTCGCGGCGGCGACACTGGGCTTCATCATTGCGTTCCTGTTGAAGTTGGTCCAGGTAGCTCCGATCGACGTCGCCGGTAATGTACTCGCCGTTGAACACCGAACACTCGAAGCCGTCGACCGTGGGATTGCCCTCCCGGGAGCAGCGAATCAGGTCGTCGAGATCCTGGTAAATCAGCCAATCCGCCCCGATAAGCTGGCCGATCTCTTCCACACTCCGCCCATGGGCAATCAGCTCTTCGCGGGACGGCATGTCGATACCGTAAACGTTGGGATAGCGCACCGGCGGCGCTGCCGAAGCGAGGTATACGCGTCGGGCGCCGGCATCGCGAGCCATCTGAATGATCTCACGGCTGGTGGTGCCCCGCACAATGGAATCGTCCACAAGCATGACGTTTCGTCCTTCAAACTCCAGGCGAATCGGATTCAGCTTCTGGCGCACGGACTTCCGCCGCTGCTGCTGTCCGGGCATGATGAAGGTGCGACCGATGTAGCGGTTTTTTATGAACGCCTCGCGGTACTTAATGCCCATGGTCGAGGCCATGGCCAGGCCCGCGGTGCGGCTAGAGTCCGGCACCGGGATCACTACGTCGATGTCGTGCTCGGGCCTCTGTCGCAGGACTTTTTTCGCCAGCGCCTCGCCCTGGCGCTTGCGGGTCTTGTACACCGATATTTCGTCGATGAGGCTGTCCGGGCGGGCAAAGTACACGTGCTCGAAAATACAGGGAAACAGCATCGGCCTGTCGGCGCACTGCTTCATATGCAGCTGCCTCTTCGCATCGATAAACACGGCTTCGCCCGGGGCGACATCACTCAGGAATCGAAAGCCGAGGACATCCAGCGCCACGCTTTCGGAGGCAACCATGTACTCCCGATCCGACCCTTCACCGCGATAGCCCACCACCAGGGGGCGGATACCATGCGGATCGCGGAAGGCAAGAATCCCGTGATTCACAAGCATGGCCACGGCGGCGTAGCCCCCGCGACAGCGTCGATGCACGGCGGCGACGGCGGCGAAGAGGTCTTCGGGATGCGGATAGAGCTTGCCGCGGGCCTGCAGTTCGTGGGCAAATACGTTGAGCAGCACCTCGGAGTCCGAGTCCGTGTTCAGGTGGCGCATTTCGCTTTCAAACAGCTCGCGGCGCAGCATCTCTGAGTTGGTCAGGTTGCCGTTGTGTGCCAGGGCGATACCGTACGGGGAATTGACGTAGAAGGGCTGCGCGTTCCCGGCTCCCGCACTGCCGGCGGTGGGATAGCGCACGTGGCCAATGCCAAAGCGTCCTTCGAGACGCTGCATGTGCTGCTGCCGGAAAACATCGCGGACCAGGCCGATGCTCTTGCGCTGGTGCATGCGGTTATCGCTGCAGGTCATGATTCCCGCGGCGTCCTGGCCGCGGTGCTGGAGCACCGTCAGGGCGTCGTAAATCTCCGCCGCCACGGCCTGCTTGCCGACGATCCCTGTCAGTCCACACATGCTGAACGCCCTCCCGCTATTCCGCGTTTCCGGCGACCGATCCAACGCATCAGATCTTCAGTCCCGGTATGTCGACATCGCGAAACTGTTCAAAGGTTCGCGAACTCCAGCCCAGGAGCACGTCGATATGCGGCATGAGCTGGGATTCGTCGAGCAGTGACTGCTCACTGCGCGGCACGATCTCTCGAACTACGAAAACCAGTGCCATAACGATCAGTGCGCCTCGCAGGACGCCGAACACCATCCCGAGAAGCCGGTCGGCGATGCCCAGCCCCGAGGCCTTGATCAGCCTGCTGGTGATGCGAGCCGTGATGGAACTGGCGACCAGCGTAACGACGAACAGCAGGGACCAGGCGACGATGTAGCGACCCGTACGGTTTGCGATGAGGTCGCCGATGCCGTTCGCAACGTGCACCGCGGCCAGGTTGGCGACGATGAACGCGATGACCCAGCCGGCCAGGGACAGGGCCTCGCGCACGAAGCCGCGCCACAGGCTCACGAGCGCCGACACGCCCACGATCACGACAATGATCCAGTCAAGTTGGTTGAAGAGGTCCAGCTGGGGCCAGTTCATGGCACGTACCTGATGATCAGCGAATCCACTCGCCAGTTTTCGTCGACCACGGCCTTGATGGGCACGAGTTCATCGCGCTGAAACTTCGGACCCACCATGACCCTGAAGAGCGTGCGGTCGTCGCGCCGCAGACGCTTCATATACGCCTTGTAACCCGCGTCGATGAGGCCCTGGCGCAGCTGCTCGGCACGCGCCCGATCGCCCACGGTGGCGACCTGCAGCGAGAAGGCGATCGGCAGCCCGTCATCGTCGATGGCGGGCTCGGTCAGGGACTGGCGCGCCTCATCCAGGGTGGCGACGGGCAGCGTTTCCTCGCGCGGAGGCAGGGATGCGATCTCATCGTCATCGTTGCCCGCCTCCGGCAGAACGGGCGCGTCGAGGTCAGGCTCGCCTGACTCTGCCCCGGGATCAACCGCGCCGTCCCCCACGATGTCCGGCGCAACGTCTTCCGCCTCCATTTCGCCGGTGGGCGGTGCCACGTCGCGAACGATCTGAGATTGCGCCTGAGCCTCCCCCAGGGCACGAAGGCCCGCGTTGTCCGGCTCGGGCAGCGGAGTCGGGTCTACCGGCGGAGCGGTCGGAACGACAACGAGCCGTTCGTCGACGCGCGAATCATCGCTGACGAAGATGATGGGCCAGAACACCACGGCCAGGGCGATCAGGATGAGCGCGCCTACGAGACGCTGCTTGAGGTGGCTATCCACTGCTATCGGCGCGCAAAAGCTCAAGTATACCGGCTACGGTGTAAAAGGAGCCGCAAACCACGATCCGATCGCCGATCTGCGTACGTTCGAGAAGCTGCTCCCAGACGCCCGCCAGCGAAAAGTCGGTCTGGGCAATAGCGATACCGGCCCGATCCAGGGCCTGCCACACGGCTTCCGGAGCCGCCGCCCGGGCGATCCCGGGTATGGCGACGGCACAGGCCCCGTCCACGCAGTCCGCGAGACTGTGTGCCATGGCAGCGTAGTCCTTGTCTTCCATCACGCCGAGCATGGCCACGCTTCTCCGCAGTGGCAGGCGCTTGATAAAGGACGCGAGCACCGCCATGGCGGCCGGATTGTGCGCCACATCGACGAGCAGCTCGCGCCCGGCCAGGTCGCGCCGTTCGCAGCGGGCGGGAACCACCAGGTCCGCAAGACCGGTCTTGACCGCAGCCTCGGAAAAGTCATCACCAAGCAGATAGCGACACGCCCGCACCGCCGCGGCCACGTTGGCGGCTCGCAGGCCCAGGGGGATCGGTAGACCGAGCCGCTGCCCGTCCACGCTGACGTTCAGCCGCGATCCTTCCTCGCGCCAGGACCAGTCGTCCCCCGCCCGCAACACGGCCGCGCCGATGCGGGCCAGGGTCGCGAAGAGCGTTCGCGGGTAGTTGGCCTCGGCGAGAATCACGGGGCGACCCGGGCGTGCAATGGCCGCCTTTTCGGGGGCTATCTCGTCGACCGTAGCGCCCAGCCAGTGCTGGTGATCGAGGTCGATGGCCGTGATCACCGCCACGTCGCTGTCCACGATATTCACGGCGTCCAGGCGCCCGCCGAGACCAATCTCGAGTATCGCAATATCGACATTCTCGCGACGAAACACCCAAAGGGCGGCAAGCGTGGCGAACTCGAAATAGGTCAGGGTTGTGTCACCTCTCGCGTGCTCGATGGCCGCGAAGGCAGCCAGAATCAAAGCGTCGGCGACGGGTTCGGCGTTCAGCGTGATGCGCTCATTGAAGCTCAGGAGGTGTGGCGACGTGTAGCGTCCCGTGCTTAGACCGTGGGCACGCAGGACCGCATCGGCGCTGTACGCCACACTGCCCTTTCCGTTCGTTCCGGCGATCATCAGTGACCGCTGCATAAAGGGAAGCAGGCCAAGATCCCGGGCAACGACCGCAACGCGGGTGAGACCGAGGTCTATGGAGGAGGGATGTATGCGCTCAAGGTGTGCCAGCCACTCCCCGAGGGATCGCTCAGGCATCCGGTTTTTTGGCGTCGTCTTTCCCGGCCTCTTCCGCGTCGACCCCGGAATCGTCAGCGCTTTCCTGTGCCGATCCTTCCTCTGCCCCGGGAGCGCTGGCCTCGCTGGCTTTGGCGTCGCTCTCGGCTTCGTCAGAACCGGCGACAACCTCGCTCGCGGAACTTGAGGATTCCGCCTCGAGCTGTTCATCGACAGGCGGCTTGGTTTCAACGGCAGGATCCTGGGACGCCTCCACGAACTCTTCTTCCGCGACGCCGTCGTCTTCTACCGCGCCGTCTTCGCCCCCGGCGGTGGTCGCCGCCGCGGCGGCCTGGGCGGCATCGGCCGGGGCATCTTCCGTGCTCGATGTGTCGGCGTGGTCGGCCTGAGGCGGCGCCGCGTGGAGAAGCTTGCCCAGGATCCGGGCGATCGTATCGCGCAGTTCGTTGCGCGGCACGATCATGTCGATGGCGCCGTGTTCAAGAAGAAACTCGCTGCGCTGAAAACCCTTGGGGAGTTTTTGCCTGATCGTCTGCTCGATGATGTTGGGGCCGGCGAAACCCGCGCGCACCTCGGGTTCGGCGATGTTCAGATCGCCAAGGAGCGCCAGCGAGGCGGAAACGCCGCCGTAAATCGGATCGGTCATTACCGAAATGTACGGCACACCCTCGCTGTGCATGCGTTCGATTACGGCCGACGTCTTTGCCATCTGCATGAGGGAAATCAGCGCTTCCTGCATGCGCGCACCACCGGAGGCCGCAAAACAAACCAGCGGCAATCGCTCCTGCAGCGCGAGCTGCGCGGCCCGGGAAAACTTTTCGCCCACCGCCTGGCCCATGGAGCCGCCGTGAAAGCTGAATTCGAAAGCAACGGTGATCACGCGGATGCCCTGCAGACTGCCGCGCATGGCAACCAGCGCATCGCGCTCCCCGGTGGCCTTTTGAGCGGCCGCGAGGCGTGCGGTGTATTTTTTCTTGTCCCGGAAGCGTAGCCGGTCGATGGGCTCGATGTCCTCGAACAGCTCTTCGCGCGGCTGCGGATCAAGAAACAGGTCGATACGCTGACGCGCGCCCAGGCGCATGTGATGGCCGCACTTCGGACAGACGTTGGCGTTTCGCTCAAGATCAGGACGGTATAGGACGGCCTCGCACTTGATGCATTTCGTCCATACTCCTTCGGGAACGGTGGATCGCTTCGCGCCCTCGGCCCTGGTTACTCCCGACGGAAGAATTTTATCGATCCAGCTCATGAAAGATCCCTGCTGCTACGGCCTGTCCGGAGCTTGCGCTCTGGCGTTGCGGGTACGCGGCGTTCGCTGCACTCCCGCGGCGCGCATTATACGCACGGTGAGCCTCAGGCGGCGTCCTGCTTGAGTGCATCTACGCTGTGGCGAATCTCGGCAATGAGCTCTTTAGCGGCATCGAGGACCGCGCCGCGATCACCGCCCTCGGCCACGACGTCGGCGAGGCGCTTAACGAGAGCCGAACCGATCACCACACCGTCGGCACTTTGCGCCACCGCCGCGGCCGAGGCCCCGTCCTTGATGCCGAAACCCACGCAGACCGGCAGATCGCTGTGTCCGCGGAGCTCGCCGACCTGAGCGCTGACCTCGGCCTGATTGAGGTTGGCGGCCCCGGTTACGCCCTTCAGGGACACGTAGTAGATAAAACCGCTGGCCTCGTTGGCGATGCGGTTGCGCCGCTCTGCCGGCGTGGTCGGCGCCACGAGGAAGATGTTGTCCATGCCCACGCGGTCGAGTTCAGCGCGAACGGCGGCGACTTCCTCAGGAGGAATATCCACCGTGAGCAGCGCATCCACGCCCGCTTGCGCGGCGCGATTCGCGAATTCCCCGTAACCCATGCGCTCGACGGGATTGGCATAGCCCATGAGCAGCACCGGCGTTTCTCTGTCCAGCTCCCGAAACTCGGCCACGGTGTCGATGGCGTGCCTGAGTCGTACCCCGCGCTCGAGGGCGCGCTCGTGCCCGCGCTGGATCACGGGCCCCTCGGCCATCGGGTCTGAAAATGGCACTCCCAGTTCGATGATGTCCGCGCCGGCTTCCACCAGCGCCAGCATCAAATCAACGGTGATGTCTTCCGCCGGATCCCCGGCGACGATATAGGGCACCACGGCTTTGCGGCCGGCGGAGCGCAGAGCGGCAAAACAACCCGCGATACGACTCACGAAAGCACCCCGTCTTCCGCCACAACTATCTTTCCTGACCTCGCCATCTCAGACCTCAATACCTTCCAGCTTGGCGACGGTGAGAATGTCCTTGTCGCCGCGTCCGGAGAGGTTGACGACAATGGTCTGCTCGGGGGTCATGGTCGCCGCCAGTTTCTCGGCGAAGGCCAGGGCGTGTGCCGTCTCCAGCGCCGGCATGATGCCCTCGATACGCGTGACGCGGTGGAACGCCGCGAGAGCCTCATCGTCATTGGCCGCGACATAGTTGACGCGCCCGATGTCCTTAAGCCAGGAATGCTCGGGCCCCACACCGGGGTAATCCAGTCCCGCGGACACGGAATGCGTGTGGGTGATCTGCCCGTCCTCGTCCTGCATAAGGTAGGTGCGATTTCCGTGCAGAACTCCGGGGCTGCCCGCCGACAGCGGCGCCGCGTGCTGGCCCGACTCGATACCGAGCCCTCCGGCCTCGACGCCGTACATGGCCACGGATTCGTCGGCGAGGAACGGATGGAACAGGCCAATCGCGTTGGAACCGCCGCCCACGCAGGCGACAAGGGCATCGGGGAGACGCCCGGTCTGCGTAAGCGCCTGGACGCGCGCTTCGCGACCAATAACGCACTGAAAATCACGCACGAGCATCGGATAGGGGTGCGGCCCCGCCACGGTACCGATGATGTAGAAGGTGTCGTCCACGTTCGTCACCCAGTCGCGCATGGCCTCGTTCATGGCATCTTTCAAGGTTGCCGAGCCTGCGGTCACGGGCACCACGGTCGCGCCGAGGAGCTTCATACGGTAGACATTCAGCGACTGGCGCTGCACGTCCTCCGCACCCATGAACACATGGCATTCGAGACCGAGGCGCGCGGCGATGGTGGCGCTGGCGACACCGTGCTGGCCGGCTCCGGTTTCCGCGATCACTCGCGGCTTGCCCATGTGCTTCGCCAGGAGCGCCTGCCCCACGGTATTGTTCACCTTGTGGGCGCCGGTGTGGTTGAGATCCTCGCGCTTCAGGTAAATGCGCGCACCACCGATCTCGTCGGACCAGCGTCTTGCCAGGTAGAGCGGTGACGGACGACCGACGTAATTGGCAAGGTCCTCGTCAAACTCGCGCTGAAAATCTTCATCCTCCGAGAGACGGCGGTATACGGCCTCGAGATCGGCAAGCGCAGCCATGAGGGTCTCGGAAACAAACTTCCCGCCGTAGCGTCCGAAGCGTCCTTCCGCGTCCGGCTGGCTCGCGTAGCGCAGCGGGTTGGATTCTATGGTCATGTATGGGCTCCCCCGTTACCGGAAAATCTGCCCGGGCGGTGACGGCCCACCGTCTCCTCGGGCTTTTCTCGCTGTATTACTGTCTCGCCTGAGCGCGGCCTGCGCCCGGGCGCTCTCTACGGCTGCGCGCTGTGCACGGCGGCCATGAAGCGCCGCATCAGTGCCGGATCCTTGATCCCCGGCTCGCTCTCCACGCCGCCGCTCACATCAACGGCCGGCGGCGACGCGCTGCGAATCGCAGCGGTCACATTATCCGGGTTCAGTCCTCCCGCCAACAGCCAGGGGCTTTGCATCGCCGGTATGCGATCCCAGGCAAAGGTCTCTCCGGTGCCTCCGGGAGTACCCTCCCGATACGCGTCGAACAAGAAGGCCCTCGCTCGCGGATGCTCGCTCACGAGCGCTGCAACATCCGCGCCCGGGCGCATGCTCACAGCCCGCAGGTAGGGCCTGGAAAACGCCTCGCAGAAGTGTCGCTCTTCCGTTCCGTGGAACTGCAACGCATCGATGGGGCAGCGCTCAAGAACACTGGCGACGGTCTCCCGCGGGGGGTTCACAAAGAGGCCCACGGTGCCTACCAGCGGTGGCAGGGCAGCAATGATTTTCTCGACGGTCTGGGGTTCGACAAAACGCGGGCTCGGTGGGTAAAACACGAAGCCCAGGGCATCGGCTCCCGCATCACAGGCCGCCAACGCGGCGTCCAGCGTTCGTATTCCGCAAATCTTGACCCGGGTCACATCCCCTCCCCCGGGAACCCCTCGCTGCCGAGGACTGAATGATAGCAGAAGCACGCTCGGCGGCGGCGCTGGACCCCGGGGCGTCAGGCGGGGAAAAACGCCGGTGTCTCGTCCTCGGGAAGCCGGAAAACCGGATCGTAACTGACGCCGGTCAGGTAGAGACCTTCCGGAGGGGCTGTCGCGCCGGCAAGACGCCGATCCCGGGATTCCAGCAGCGCCCCGAGCCAGCCTTCTTCCTGTCGGCCGAGGCCAACCTCGATGAGGGAGCCGACGATGTTTCGTACCATGTGATGCAGAAAGGCATTCGCTTCGAGACGCACACGGAGGAACGTGTCCCGGCGCGTCACACTGGCCGACGACAGGCAACGCATCGGCGTCGTCGACTGGCAGGCCGCGGCGCGAAACGCGCTGAAATCCCGCTCTCCGAGCAACGCCTGAAGCGCCCGGTGCATGCGCGCTGCATCCAGAGGGTCACGGACCCAGAGTGTTCTTCCGGCGAGAAGGGCGGGAGCGACGGCCACGTTGGCGATGAGGTAGTCGTAGCGTCGCGACCGGGCGCTGTGCCGAGCGTGAAAACTCGGCTCCACGGCATGCGCGTCGGCGATACGCAATACGCTGGGCAGCTGCGCGTTGCCTCCAACCACCCAGGACTTGATGCTGCGCCTAACCGGCGCGTCGAAATGGACCCACTGCGCTGTGGCGTGAACGCCGCTATCGGTACGACCGGCGCAGTGTACGCGGACGGGCACGGCCGCCACGGCAGCGAGCGCCGCTTCGAGCTGCTCCTGCACCGTGCCGACGTCCGGCAGCTGCGGCTGGGCCTGCCAGCCACAGTAAGAAGTTCCGTCGTACTCGATACGCAGGGCGAGACGCTGCCCCAGGGGCAGGGCCTCCGTGGGAAAACGCCGCGGAAGCTCAGCCAATGCGACTTAGAAGCTCGCGGGCCTCCTGCTGCTGGGCGCCGGTGCCGGCGGCCGCGATCTCTTCGAGGATTCCCCGCGCGCCCTCGCTGTCGCCCATATCGATGTAAGCTCGGGCGAGATCCAGCTTGGTCGCCATTTGATCCGCATCGTCGGCGATCAGGAGATCCTCGCCGTTGCCGCTATCGCCGTCTCTCTCACCGTCTATGGTGGCGTTGCTGAACTCTGACAGGGCGTCCGTGAGGTCGAGCACTTCTTCCGGGTCTTCCAGGGAGATCGGCGTATCGTCGAGCCCTCCGTCGACCAGGTCATCCTCGATCTCAAGGTGCTCGAACTCGATGTTGCTCTCGTCAAAAGCGTCTTCCAGATCGGCAATGGCGGCCTGCGAGGCTGAGGCCACGGTGGCCTTTTCGACATCGTTGAGGCCGTCAGCGCCGGCGAGATCCAAATCGGCGGCAAGACCGGGCGCCGCGGCTCCGGGAGCATCGTCCTCACCGGACGTGGGAGGTCGATCGCTGGTCGTGGCCTGGGTTCCATCCACAAGGTCGCGCAGGTCATCATCGAGATCGAGTTCCAGCCCGGGTTCCTCGGGCGGCGCGTCGTCGCTGGACGTACCGGGTGTCACACTGTCGGCAGGTGCGGCACTGTCGGCTGCGACCGCCGCACCGCTGCCAAGCAGGGCCTCAGCGCGCTCAATCGCGTCTTCATCGCCCTGTACCCGCAGCGCGAGGAGCTGCTCCGCGGCTCTCTCGTCTTCGCCCATGTCGACATACAGCTCCGTGAGCTTGAGCCGGTAGGCCGTATTTTCGGGCTCGCTTTCGATCGCGGTGTTCAGCAGTTCGATGGCCTGGAGATAGCGACCGTAGGCGATGTAGATGTCCGCCTCGGCGAGCGCATCTCCCGTGGCGCCTTCGTCGATGTAGTCATCGTGCTTGCGCTCGCCGTACCCGCGACTTCCGCCGGCATCATGGGGATCTGGAGAATCTGGTGCGCGTGCTGCATCTTCCTCATCCGTCGGCGCGTCCCCGCTGTCGCCGACGTCATCTTCCAGACTCCGGACATCCTCGGGCGCGGTCGGTGTTGCGGCGACCGGTGCCGGGACGTCATCGTCGTCGTCCGCCAGATCGGTGAGGGCGTCACTTTTCAGACTTACCCCTTCAAAGACATCGTCTTCGATCACACTCGCGGTGCGGTCGTCGACCGCGCTTTCAGCGCCGCGGCGCTTACGCAGGAACAGCGCAGCGCCGGCAAGCAGCAGCACGAGGATTCCACCGCCAATGGGCAGCCAGGGAATGGGCGCGGCTGGCGGTGGCGCCGTGCGCTGCGGGGGAGCGACTGGCGCGGCCGGCTGCGTTGTGGCCGGTGGCACGACCTGGGGCGCGGCCGCAGCCGCTTCCCGCGCCTCACGCAGCGCTTCCTCGAGCGTGGCGATCTGTTGATCCTTGAGCGCGACGATCTGCTCCAGCGTATCGAGGCGCTCGGACATCGCTGCCAGCTGAGCCGCAAGCTCGTTTTCCGCGGCAGACGGCGTTTCTTCCGCGGGGGCGCCGGCGACCGGTGCCCCGGCATCGGCCACCGCCGGAGCGTCCGCGTCGTCGGCAGCCATGCTGCTGTCGTCGGGGACGAGGGCCGGGAGCTCGCCGCTGGGCGCCGTGTCCGCGGGCAGGGGATCGGCGGATACGCGCAATGTAGCGGCGGCCGTAATGCCCGGACCCGCGCGGCCCTCCCGGTAGGCCAGATTCTGGGCGCGCACCTGTTCCAGGGCCGTTGCCAGATCAGCCGAGTCGACCTCCCCCGCCGCGGGGAGATAAATAATGTAGCCGGCCTTGACGCGGTTGATGTTGCCGCCAATGAACGCTTCGGGGTTTATGCGCTGGATATCCAGCATCGCCTGCTGTACCGATACGCCGTCGGGGCGACCGCTCGATGCGATCTCCCAGAGCGTTTCATCGCGCTTGACCATGTAGCGACTGCCCGGCCGAGGCTGGGAAGTCGTTTCCGCGGAGAACGCCCGCTCGGGCATTTGTCCGGCAGCTAGGCTGCTTTCACGCAGGGCAACGCGGTCGCCGCGCTCGACGCCGCCCTGACTCTCAGCAGCCGGCGGATCGTTAGCGGCCGGGGCCACGGCCGGTTTGTCCGGTGCCGCCGCCTGGAGCCGCTCGGTCGCCGATACCGTCAACACCTCCTTGCGGAACGCCGGGGGATCGACGAGCACCGTGTATTCACGGAGAAGGCGTCCCTGGGGCCAGCGTGCCTCGATGATGATGTCGAGGAACGGTTCGAGAACGGCCTCGGGGGTCGTCAACAGAATGACGCCGCGCCCCGTCGCCTCGTCGACGCTGATTTCGAATTCGATGCTGGTGAGGAAGTAGTTGCGGTCCACGCCAAGGCGATCGAAGTCCTCGACGGCGGCCAGGCGAATGCGAATGTCGTCCACCGTAAGCTGGCGGGTATCGAGAAGCGCAACTTCGGCACGCAGCGGTTCGTTCAGGAACGACTGCATCTCGATGTCGCCAAGGCCCAGCGCCAGCGCCGGAGACGCGATGGTCGCCGCCCACGCTGCAAAAGCAGCGCGAGCAGCCGCTTTGACACCCACTCCCGTCGTCGCCATGGCTACGCCTTATTGTCTATCGTCGCCTATCGCCCTGCGCGAACCGCTGCCGCCGCCGTCGCGGGGGCTGCACTGGGATCCTGCCCGCGACCGGATCCTGGTCTTCGGGATCCCGCTGGCGATCGTTTCGCATCAGAAAACGCTGATTTGACAACAGCTTGCGTAATTTTAAGAACAAACTGCTGCAATTCCCGCGACTGTATCGCTCGCTGCGCGCTGGCGTCAAGCCTGCGTATTACCCAAACGATCTCAGACACGCCGCAAACTCACCTCAGGACGCCGCCTTCGCCAGTCCCCGCTCGTGCAGCAACTCCGCAATCTGCACGCTGTTCAGCGCCGCTCCCTTACGCAAATTGTCGGCGACCACCCACAGATTCAGCCCTCGATCAAAGGAGATATCCTTGCGCAGCCGGCTCACGAACACCGGATCTTTCCCGGCCGCGTCGCTGACCTGGGTCGCATAGCCGCCATCGCGGCGCTCATCGAGAAGGACAACTCCCGCGGCGGCGTCGAGGGCGGCGCGAGCGTTTTCCACGCTCAGCTCATCGCGCGTTTCAATATGAATGGCCTCGGCGTGCCCATGAAAAACCGGCACTCGCACGCAGGTCGGGTTCACGCGGATCGACTCATCGGCAAAGATCTTCTGCGTCTCCCACACCATTTTCATCTCTTCCCGCGTGTAGCCGTTGTCCTGGAACGTGTCGATATGCGGGAGCGCATTGAAGGCAATCTGTCGCGGATACACATGGCTTTCCACAGGATGGCCGTTCAGCAGCTTCGCCGTTTGCGTGGCGAGCTCTTCGATCGCGGACTTTCCCGTACCGGATACGGCCTGATAGGTCGCGACATTGATCCGCGTCAGGGTGGCAAGATCGTGCAGGGGTTTGAGCGCCACGAGCATCTGAATCGTGGAACAGTTGGGATTGGCGATGATGCCGCGCCCCCGGAAGTGTTCCACGGCGTCGGCATTCACCTCAGGCACGATCAGAGGGATATCGGCGTCGCGGCGAAAGTGCGAGGTATTGTCGATGACAATGCAGCCGGCCGCGGCGGCTCGCGGCGCGTGGACTTCGGACACGCCGCCGCCGGCGGAAAACAGCGCAATGTTGGCCTTTGAGAAATCGAAGTTCTCAAGATTCTGCACCACGTGTGATTTGCCGCGAAAACTCACGCGCTTGCCGGCCGATCGTTCCGACGCCAGGAGATGCAAATGCTCCACGGGAAAGCCGCGCTCCTCGAGGATCTCGACCATTACCTCGCCGACGGCCCCGGTGGCGCCCACCACGGCCACGTTGTAGCTGCTGCTCATCGTCTGTCTTTCCTCATCCCCGTTCGTAGCGGCGGCCAGGGTCGCCCAGCCCTTCAGTGCCCGGATTCCAGCGCCTCGATGACCGCATCACCCATTTCACGCGTTCCGATGACGGCGTCCTCATCGGTGGCAATGTCCGGCGTACGAAGGCCTTGATCAAGCACTGCCCCCACGGCCGTCTCGATGTCGTCGGCAGCCTTCGCGCAGTCCAACGAATAGCGCATCATCATCGCCACGGAGAGAATGGTCGCCAGGGGATTGGCCTTGCCCTGGCCGGCGATATCGGGTGCGGATCCGTGGCAGGGCTCGTAGATACCCTGCCCCCGCTCGTTCAAAGACGCCGACGGCAGCATGCCGATGGATCCGGTCAGCATGGCCGCGGCGTCCGAGAGAATGTCGCCGAACATATTACCCGTGACCAGCACGTCGAACTGCTTGGGTGCCCGCACGAGTTGCATGGCGGCGTTATCGACGTAGAGGTGTTCCAACTCAACGTTGTCGTACTCTTCGGCCACCGCCGTGACCACCTCGCGCCAGAGCACCGTCGCCTCGAGCACGTTCGCCTTGTCTACGCTGCACACGCGACCGCTGCGCTTACGGGCCAGGTCAAAAGCGAGCCGGGCTATGCGACGGATTTCGCTTTCACTGTAGATATAGGTATTGAATCCCTCGCGTTCCCCGTCTTCGCGTTCCCGAATGCCCCGGGGCTCGCCGAAATAGATTCCTCCCGTAAGCTCGCGCACGATCAGAATATCGAGGCCCGCGACCAGCTCCGGCTTCAGGCTGGAGGCGTCCACCAGCTGCGGGTACATGATTGCGGGGCGGAGATTGCCGAACAGACCCAGCTCGGAACGGATCTGTAGGAGGCCCCGTTCCGGCCGCAGCGCCCTGTCCAACCCATCATAGGCCGGCCCGCCCACGGCACCGAGGAGCACGGCATCCGCCTGGCGCGCTTTCGCCAGCGTCTCGTCCGGCAGGGGAACGCCAGCCTCATCAACCGCCGCTCCGCCAATCAGCCCTTCCTCAAGTTCAATGGGCAAGCCGTAGCGGCGAGACATCAATTCCAGAACGCGGGTGGCCTCGGGAACGATTTCCCGGCCGATGTAATCTCCGGGTAGAAGGAGAACACGACGGCTCACGATGCGGCTCGATCCGGGAAGAGCCACGGGGCCTCCGCGGCACGACGCGCCTCGTAGGCCTCGATCGCCATACTGCTTTTGAGCGTGACTCCGATGTCGTCCAGGCCGTCGAGAAGACACTGCCGGCGGTAGCTGTCCACTTCGAAACCGAAGCGGCGACCGTCTGACGTCTCAACAAAGCCCTCGCGCAGATCGACGTTCAGGCCGTAACCCTCTTCCGCGTAGAGTTCGTCGAACAGCGTGGCGACGGTCTCGATGGGCAGTACGACGGGGAGGACGCCGTTCTTGAAGCAGTTGTTGTAAAAAATGTCGGCGAAGCTCGGCGCGATGATTACCCGGAAGCCGAAGTCCTCCAGGGCCCAGGGTGCGTGTTCGCGGGACGAGCCGCAGCCGAAGTTTTCCCGGGCGAGAAGAATAGAGGCTCCTGCATAGCGCGCGTGATTCAGGGGGAAATCCGGATTCAGGGGTCGATTGCTGCAGTCCTGGCCCGGCTGCCCCTCGTCGAGATAGCGCAATTCATCGAAGAGGTTGGGGCCGAAGCCGCTGCGCTTGATCGACTTGAGAAACTGCTTCGGGATAATGAGATCGGTGTCCACGTTGGCCCGATCCATCGGCGCCACGAGTCCCTGATGTACGGTGAGGGCTTTCATGCGGCGTCCTCCGCGTCCAGGCTGCGCACATCTACAAAGTGGCCGGCGACCGCGGCGGCCGCGGCCATGGCGGGGCTCACCAGATGCGTACGACCGCCAAAGCCCTGGCGGCCCTCGAAATTCCGGTTCGACGTAGAGGCGCAGTGCTCGCCGCGGCCCAGACGGTCGGCGTTCATCGCCAGACACATGGAGCAACCGGGCTCCCGCCATTCGAGGCCGGCCTCGATGAAAATCGCGTCGAGCCCTTCGGCCTCGGCCTGGGCTTTCACCTCGCCGGAACCCGGCACCACCATCGCCTGCTTCACGGTAGACGCGACGCGGCGCCCCCGCACCACCTCCGCTGCGTCACGAAGATCCTCGATGCGGGAGTTGGTGCATGAACCAATAAATACGCGATCCACCGGTATTTCACCGATGGGGGTTCCTCCCTCCAGCCCCATGTACTGGAGCGCGCGCTCCGTAGCCGCGCGCTGCGTGGCGTTTTCGATGTCTTCCGGGACCGGGATAAACGCGGACACCGGTGCTACCATTTCCGGTGAGGTCCCCCAGGTGACCTGCGGCATTATGGAAGCACCGTCGAGGACAATTTCACGGTCAAACACGGCGTCCTCGTCGCTGCGCAAATCCCTCCAGGCTGCCGCGGCGCGCTCCCAGTCATCGCCCGCGGGCGCCATGGGCCGTCCGCGCACGTAGTCCAGCGTGACCTCGTCGACCGCCACCATGCCCATACGCGCCCCCGCCTCGATCGACATATTGCAGAGCGTCATGCGGCCTTCCATGGACAGGGTCTGCACAGCCTCCCCGGCAAACTCGATGGCGTAGCCGGTGCCTCCGGCGGTGCCGATCTCCCCGATGATGGCCAGCGCAAGATCCTTGGCGGTAACGCCCTGCCCCAGGCGGCCATCAATCCGTACCCGCATGTTGCGCATCTTTTGTTGCACCAGACACTGGGTGGCGAGTACGTGCTCCACCTCCGAGGTTCCGATGCCATGCGCAAGCGCTCCGAGGGCGCCATGGGTACTTGTATGGGAATCGCCGCAAACCACCGTCATACCCGGGAGCGTCGCGCCGAGCTCCGGGCCGATGACGTGCACGATGCCCTGGCGTCGGTCGTTGATGGGAATCTCCTCGATGCCGAAGGCCGCGCAGTTGTCATCCAGGGTTTTCACCTGAAGCCGGGAGGTTTCGTCGACGATTCCCTCAACCCCCGCCATGCGCTCGCTGCGCTCCGTGGGCACGTTGTGGTCCGGGACCGCGAGATTGGCGCCGAGACGCCAGGGCTCGCGCCCGGCCAGGCGCAGGCCCTCGAAGGCCTGGGGAGATGTCACCTCATGGATGAGATGCCGGTCGATGTAGATCAGCGCCGACCCATCGTCGCGCTCCTCAACGAGGTGCGCATTCCAGAGTTTGTCGTAGAGCGTGAGGCCAGCCATGGTGGTTCTCCGGCTTGAGCAAGAGCGCGATGATAGACCCGGGCTGCAAATAACTCTAATCTATATTTTTTATCTCTTGCATTACTGGATGTTATAGATGGACTTTGCCAACCTGCGAGCCTTTGCGGAGGTGGCGGCCTGCGGATCCTTTTCGGGGGCCGCCGAGCGACTGCATTTGAGTCAGCCTGCCGTGAGCAAACGCATCGCCGTTCTGGAAGAGTCCCTCGGAGCGGTGCTGTTCGATCGTCTGGGCCGCAGGACCGAGCTCACGGAAGCCGGACGTGCGTTACTGGCGCATGTTCCGGAGGTCGAGCACAGCCTGCGCAAGGCGCAACAATCCGTTCGCGATCTCGATGGAATCGTGGCCGGCACGCTGCGCATCGCCACGAGCCACCACATCGGCCTGCACCGCCTGCCGCCCGTCCTCTCGATTTTTCAACGGCGCTATCCCGCCGTCCGGCTGGACATCGAATTTCTCGATTCGGAGCTCGCCTACGAACGTCTGCGCACCGGCGTCATCGAGCTCGCCGTGGTAACGCTGGCACCGGGAGATGTGACCCAGTTGCACAGTGAACCCCTTTGGCGGGACAGTCTGCGCGTCATGGCGGCTCGGGATCACGAGCTGGCCACGCGGGAAGAGCTTGGTCTGGCCGATCTCGCGACCTACCCGGCGGTGCTTCCGGGCCTGGAAACCTTTACCGGACAGATCGTGCGACGCCACTTTCGCGACACCGGACTGGAACTCGACCTGCGGATGTCGACGAATTACCTCGAGACACTTCGCATGCTCGCCAGCGTCGGTCTCGGATGGACGGTCCTCCCGGACTTCATGGCGGGAGAAACGCTGAAATGCCTGGACGTGCGTGCCACGCATCTGACCCGGACCCTTGGCCTCGTGATGCACCGTGATCGCAGTGCCTCGCGCAGCGCCCAGGCTTTCGCATCTCTGCTGCGATCGGAGGCCCATACCACGGAGGCCGCGCCTGCGGGCTCTCGTCGACCCTAGCTCAGAGGAGCGTCGTCGCCCATGAGCAGGGACATCACCTTTGCTCTGGCCTGGCCCTCCTCCGGGGTTGGCGCCTCACCGTGCAGGAACGTACCGCTGAAGCGCAGCACGATCTTCTCCCCATCGAGGATGACGCCGCTGCAGAAACCAAAGCGACGCTTGAGATCCACGTGATCGGCCTGCGTGTGCAACCAGTGGCCCTTGCGCCCGGGGGACTGGAAATCAAAGCTCAGATTTATGGTCGGCGACGGCGCCGGGGCGTCTCGCATGACATGAATGCTGGTGGCTGCGGCAACGTCAGCGAGGGTCATCAGCGCGCCGCCATGACAGATACCCATCATATTCAGGTGCTGCGTGTCCACCAGCAACCCGAAGCTCACCTCGCGACCGCGCCTGCGCCGATAAAAGGGCTGCAGCCGGTCTGCAAAGCCCAGCCCCTCGGGCATCGGCTCATAGCCTTCCGGGACCGCTGCCGGCGTCTCACTCATGGCTTCCTCGCTCTCTGCTGGAGACCTGTCATCGGGGTCGCTTCGGACGGGACACCGCAGGCCGGATTGCTAGAAAATACCCATCGCCAGGCCCGCCGCGAAACCGGCTCCGAGTTCCGCGGCTTCGTCGAGCGACGACGTGGTGATAGGGCCGCGGATTATTCGCGGCTCGAGAGCTTCCGTAAAGGGAATACCGCGAAGGATGCGTCGCGCCTCCTCCACCGCTCCGCGACCGTCGTTTCCGGCGCTGATCATCAAAGCGTAGGGAACGGTATGCCCCCGCTCATGGAGCGGGTACAAGCATCGGTCCAGTAAATCCTTCGCGCCACCGGCGAGACGGCCCGAATTCTCGGCACAGATCAGCAAAACCCCGGCCGCGCCGGCGAGATCGCGGGCTCCGGCATCGCAGCATCGCAGAAGCCGCGTGTCCCGATACTCCGTCCGCGCTGCCGCGAACGCCGACCGCGCGAGCCCCGCCGAGGTTCCGCTCTGACTGTGAAAGGCGATCAGCAACAACGGATTTCTACCCTTCAGGGCCCTGCTGCTGTGGATAAAGCAGTGCGCAGAAAAAAAGCAAGCCTCCCGGAGTTATTCACAGCAGTTTTTCCTGGCGTGTGTTCAGAAAAGCACATTTTCAGTAAATACAATTATTTCAATACTTTATGTGATTAATCTAATTCACATTCTTGAAATATGGATGGCTACCACATACGATTTAGGCTCCGCAAGCGGTGTGGATAAGTTTTTTTCTATCACGCTCCCGCTGCATTCGCTCAGTCCGAAAGATGGCGAATCCGCCAGCATCGGTGCGGTGGCGGCGATCTCGGGAAGTCCGGATCCAGCGTACTTCGGGTAATGTCTTCCACAGCGAAGCGCTCACTTACCTCATCGTCGAGTCGGAATCGCCGCCGATTGTTCGAGAAATAGAGTACGCCATCTCCCGCGAGGCGTCCCATGGATGCTTTGATTAGTGCGGCGTGGTCGCGCTGAACGTCAAAATCGCTGTCCAGACCCGACGAATTGGAAAAGGAAGGCGGGTCCAGCAGGAGCAGGTCAAACTGCCTTTCGCTGTCCTTGAGCCAAGCCAGCACATCCCCTCGAAAGGTCTCGTGCCGCTGCGGAGACAGACCATTGAGGTTCAGGTTCTTCTCCAACCAACGCAGATAGGTGTTCGAAAGGTCGATACTCAGGCTTTCCCGGGCACCTCCGAGGGCGGCGTGCACGGTCGCCGTGCCCGTGTAGCAGAAAAGGTTCAGAAAGCGCTTTCCATGCGCCTCCTCCGCGATTCTTAGGCGCAGCGGCCGATGATCGAGGAACAGTCCCGTATCGAGATAGTCGTGGAGATTGACCAGCAGGCGAGCACGACCTTCGCTGACCGTAAGCAGTTCTCCGCGTTCATCTCGGCGCCCGTACTGCTGGGACCCGCGCTGCCGTTCGCGTCGCTTGTATACGATTTGCGACGCCGGCACGCCCAGGGTTTCCGGGAGAACGGCGCGCACGGTGTTGAGTCTGAGCGCGGCCTTGTCCTGGGGTACCTGCGGCGGTGCCCGATACTCCGCCACATGCAACCAGCCGTTGTATACATCGATCGCAACGGCGTACTCGGGCAGGTCGGCGTCATACAGGCGGTAGCAGCTCGTTCCCGACCGTTTCAACCACCGGGAGAGGCGCTGCCGGTTCTTGCGCAGGCGGTTCGCCAGCATTTCAGCGCCGGCCTCTTCTTCCTTGACCAGGGCCGGCGCCTGTTCTGGGGCTGTCGGCGCTGGTGCCGGGTCCGCGAGGCGGTTGTTGATCAACGTGAACCGATACAGGCCGACGGGAATGCGCCCGTTGTACAAACGATGGTTTCGATGACTCCGCAGGCCCGTAGCCCGGGCAAAATCGGGTTCCGGGGCCAGGATCGCGGCTTCCCAGCCACTGAACTCATCGTGCATCAGTTTACCGAGACGGCGATAGAGCAGGGGGAGATTGGGCGCTTCGCCGATACGCTTTCCGTAGGGTGGATTGGAGATCAGCAGACCCCGGGCCATGGGCCGGTGGGTGGGGCGGCTGACTTCATTGAGCGCCTTTACCGACACCCGCACAACTCTCGAGAGACCGGCGGCCGCTATGTTCTCCTGCGCCCGGCGAATAACGCGAGGATCCGCGTCGTAGCCGCGAATCTCCGGGACATCCCCCCGCGCGCCCCGCTCTGCCCGGGCTCGTGCCTCGGCCCGAAGGGCCTCCCATTGGACCGCTTCATGTCCGTGCCAGCCCATGAATCCGAAACGTTCCCGCTCCAGCGCGGGCGCCCGATCCAGGGCCATAAGCGCACCTTCCACGAGCAAGGTCGCCGAGCCACACAGGGGATCGATCAGCGCCGCGCCCTCGCTTGCGAGCGCCGGCCAGCCCGCCCTCAGCAACATCGCCGCGGCGAGATTTTCCTTGAGGGGAGCGACACCGGTTCCCCGGCGATAGCCCCGCCGATGCAGGCTCTCGCCGGCCATATCGACGGCGACGTCCACCTGCCTCTCGCGCAGACGCACGCTTATGCTGACGTCCGCCGTCCCGGGGCGCACGTCGGGCGGGCGCAGGCCACGGGCCCGGAAGCGATCGAGAACGGCGTCCTTGCAGCGCTGCGCACCGAAGCGCGTATTGCGCAGCTCGGCATTGCTTCCACTGAAAGCGACGGAGAAGCTCACCTTCGCGGCGAGCAGGCTCTCCCAGGGCATCTCCAGAAGCGTTGCATAAAGTTCATTGGCATTGCCCGCCGCGCCTTCGCCCACAGAAAGCAGCACGCGACTCGCGACGCGAGACCAGAGACAGAGCCGATACATGCTCGCTCGGGAACCGTGGAATGCGACACCCTGCGCTAATTCCTCGACCCGTTCGCCGCCGGCGTCCCGGACCTCCTGTGCAAGCAAGTTCGAAACACCGCGGGGACAGGTCGCCAGCCAGCGGCGCGGTTTATCAGCTTCCAAGGTTTCTCGGCTTCACCTTGCGCACCACCGGCTTGCGACGGACGTCGCTGTCCGGGGCGCCGGATCCTCGTTGCTGCGCAGCCTGGGATGCTGGGCCTTGGCGCGACTTGGAGCCCGTCTTGGGCGCGGAGCTTCGCGGTGCGGACTTGCGCGTCCGCGCCTTGGCTTTTTTCCGGGCTCTGCCGCCTGCGGGGGCGGCGCCTTCGCGCTGCATCACTTCCACCACGAGGTTCGTCGAGGCGTCCATGTACTCGATAAAGCGCTGGTACTCGTCGTCGGACAGATCGCGGAGGAAATCATGCTGCCGATACAGGTTTACGAAGCGACGCTCGCGCTCAAAGTTGCGCGGCAGGGCCATGACGCCCCACTGTTCGAGCTTCGCCTCCAGTCCGGGATTGTAGCTGCGCAGAAACTTGATCAGGAACGGTACCGGGTCGTGGCGCGCCAGAAGAGAGGCGGTGCGCAGCACGAGTTCCAGCGGAAGAATGCCGCGCCCCTCCTCTACGCTTGCGAGCACTGCATCGTCCTTGAGTTCCAGGCGTTCGGCGAGTTCCTCGATGGACAGGCCGGCGGTCTCACGGGCATCGCGCAGGAACCGCCCCGCTTCGGCCATGGCCTCGAGGCGTTCCGGGGATGCAGAGCTGGCAAGAAGATCGCGGATGCGGTAGTCACCGAACATGGCGCCGGCCGTTGCCACATCCATGGCAAGATCCAGCGTGCCGCCCGCGACACGGCTCGCTCGTCGCAGGATCATATCGAAAAGCCCCGAGGGAGCGTTGCGGTCAACGCCGGCTGTATCGGCCGATGCGGCGTCATCGAGCCTGCTCGGGGCCCCGCTACCGCGGCTTTGATGATCCCTGTCAGTCACGGCTCAAGCATAACCCAAGGCCTTGCCGGCACGCGCGCGGCTCAACTGCCGGGAGCGGGCTCGGGCAGACCACTCTCAAGGCGGTAGATGCGCGTGAGGATATCGCGCCACTGACGATAGCGCTCCTCGACACTGCCGCTGAGCCGGAATACGCCGTCGTCGACCTCCATGATCGTATCGAGGGCCTCGCCGTCAAAGCCGCTGACCACATCCCGCAGGTCTTCCTCCTGAAGCTTCACTTTGCGGAAGGTGGCATACACCTGCTGCATCGAGGCGAAGCTTCCGCGCCGGGCGTCACTTCCGCGCTGTGCCGCGCTCTCGCGGTACGCCGCCCCATAGTTTTCCAGTTCGAACACGTAGCTGCGCCACAGATCGTAGCTTTCGCCCACCGAATCAAGGAGGTCGCCGTACTGTTCGTCCACCGCGTCCACAAAGAGGTCGTCCTGCCGTCGCAGGCGTCGCAGGCGCGCGAGCATCGGATCGTCTTCCGCTGGATAGGCGATCAGCGTCACTTCCCCGTCGTCAGCTTCGGTGATGTAGGACGCGAAACTCGCCGGAGCGAGGCCAGCGCCGAAGCGCAGGAGCGCGAGGCGGGAAAGTACCGTGAGCTCCGCCTCCGTCATCTGTGCCACGACGTCGTGCAGATCGTTGGCGACCCGACGGTAGAGATCGCCGAAGGGTTCCGCTCCCGTCCGGGCCGGATAGTCTTCGGGATTCGCAGTGTCCCGGTAGCGCTGCTGAAACAGCACACGCTCATCGGCGCCGCGCAGGGTAATGCGCAGGTCCAGCAGCGCCGGTTCCGAAGCCAGTATTTCGCCCGAGACCAACAGCGGCAGGCGCTGGTTGTCATCGGGCACCACGCGCACCACGCCGAAGGCGCCCCCGGCCTGCAGCGTCCGGGCCAGCAGCGATGGAAGAAGCAGCGTTTCAGCTTTGCGCACGGTCGGGAAGGCCGGCGCTGTACCCGTATGCGGCGTGCTGGCACTGCTAAATACCTGGATACCGATATCCGGTGCCCGGGAGGATGCGGGAGCGCGCTCAAGCGTGGTGGGTCCAACAACGACGGCGTCAGCCGGTACCGGGGCCACCTGAGCCCGGGACGGTCCCGGCGAATCCTGGCTCGCACAGGCTCCCAGAAGGCCCAGGATCAAAGCGTGGAGCAGCGCGTTCCGCACCCAAAGTACCGGGCGCCGGCGAGTCGTCGCTTCGCCAGCCGGTGGAAAACCCTCCCCTCGCCATGAATCGCCGCACCGAGCTGCGCCTTTTATAGCGCGCCTCCCAGCGCGCCTCACGGCTGCCTCTCCGTCGTACAGACCCGCCCCCGGCTCAAGGTTTCCGTACAGTTGTAGGGGCTGCGTCCAGGTTCAAAACGCTGATAGATCCGGCGTACCGAAAAAGGTCCCGATACCTTGTCGGAATACAGGGACGTGACCACTGCAAGCGTGTCGCCGCTGGCCGAGACCGAATAGCGGTGCACGATGTCCAGACCCTCGGGCAGGCGGATCTCAAACACCAGCTGCTGTCCGTCCCAGAAGCAACGCTCGCGGCCGACGCCGTAGTCCTGCTGGCTGATGACCTCACTGCGGTAGTTGCAGCTCAGCGAAAAATTGTCTTCCCGCTCCACGCGGATGTTCACGCGATCTTGCTCGATCTTCATGAGCTGGGACTGGGTGACCAGCTCGGCCATCTGGGCCAGGGCGTACAGGGACTGACCTGATCCTCCGTTGTTGACCACAGCCCCACCGCGCTCCGCGTTCGCGGCCCGGGCCTGCTGCTGGCGCAGGGAGCGCATGGAAGAACGGAACTGGGCCTGGAGATTGTCGCTGCTGCCGTAGTCGAGCTCCCAGTTCCCGTTCATGTCGACGGGATCGGCGGCGATCTCCCGCTGCACGGGCTCCGTGGAGCAGGCCGGGACAAGAAGGCTCAGGAGTGCCAACGACAGGAACCGTGCCAGGGGTACGTGATACATCGATGTTTTGCGCAAGGGCGCCGGGAGCAATGAAGGGGGCGAGATGCTGACACAGCACCCCCGTGGCGACAAGGAGCCCGTGCCGCGCGATTCGGCTGACGCTATACTCCGCGCCCCGGATTTCCGCGATCTCACCCAGGGAGTGTTTACGTTGAGCCAGAGTTTCTATCCCCCCCAGCGCATACTTATGGGTCCCGGCCCGTCAGACGTTTCGCCGCGCGTACTCGGGGCGCTGGGACGTCCGACGATCGGGCACCTCGATCCGCTGTTCGTCGAGCTCATGGACGAAATCAAGGGCCTCCTGCAATACGCGTTTCAGACTGAAAACGAACTGACGCTGCCGGTCTCGGCTCCAGGATCCGCGGGCATGGAAGCCTGCTTTGTAAACCTCATCTCCCCCGGAGACACGGTGATCGTGTGTGCGAATGGCGTTTTCGGCGGCCGCATGCGCGAGAACGTAGAGCGCTGTGGGGCGACGCCCATTATGGTCGAGGACTCCTGGGGCTCCCCGGTGGATCCCGCCAAAGTCGCCGAGGCGCTTGCGGCGCACCCCGAAGCCAGCGCGCTGGCGTTCGTCCACGCCGAAACCTCCACGGGCACGCGCAGCGATGCCGAGCGCCTCTGCGCCCTGGGTCGCGAGCACGATGTCCTGGTCATTATGGACACGGTCACCTCTCTCGGTGGCATTGAACTCAAGGTCGATTCCTGGGGCGCTGACGCCGTCTATTCAGGATCGCAGAAATGCTTGTCCTGCGTGCCCGGTCTGTCGCCGGTGACCTTCAGCCCCCGCGCCGTGGAGCGTATCCGCCATCGCGGCCACAAGGTGCAGAGCTGGTTCCTCGATATGCAGCTGGTCATGGGTTACTGGGGTGGCGACAGCAAGCGCAGCTATCACCACACGGCACCGGTGAATGCCCTGTATGCACTCCACGAGAGCCTCGTCATGCTGCGTGAAGAGGGGCTGGAGGCGGCGATCGCCCGCCACGCGCGCAATCACCGGGCGCTGGTGGCGGGCCTCGAAGCCATGGGTCTCTCCATGGTTGTGGATGCCGAGTGGCGACTGCCGCAGCTCAACGCGGTGGGCATTCCCGAAGGCATCGACGACGCACGTTTGCGCGCCCGCCTGCTCCGGGAGTTCGACCTTGAGATCGGCGCGGGTCTGGGTGCCCTGGCCGGCAAAACCTGGCGTATCGGCCTCATGGGCCATGCGAGTCGGGAGCGCAATGTCGTGTTCTGCCTGAATGCCCTCGAAGCCGCGCTCAAGCAGGAAGGCTACCGGATTGAAGGCGGATCGGCGCTGGAAGCCGCCGAAGCCTGTTGGAGCGACGCGGCCTGAGTCGTCTCGCTGCCCTGCGAACGCCGCGTCGGCGCAGCGTAGTCATCCAGGGCCACACCGCCAGCGCCGCGCAGCATCGCCCAGAGGCGGCCCCACTGGGCCGCGCCGGCCCTGCGATCGGTGACGTAACGCACGTGACGGTCGTCCTGGGCCCGGGGGTCGAGTTCGATGCTCCACAGCGGGCGGATTTCGTCGGGAAGTAGCGAAAAGCGCAGGTCCATGATCCGTTCCGGGTACTTGGGATCGCGGGCGAGGTAGCCCATGCTGAACCAGCGAAAGCGCTCTACATCGTTGGCCTGGAGAGAAGTGCGGCGCAGCCAGGGGAAGTCCCGGTCAAGATCGAGGGCCGCCACGCTGTCCCCGGGATAGAGCCGCGGCTCGACGCCCAGGCGCAGGGCATCGACGTAATAGCGACCCCCCTCCAGGTAGACGGTTTTCCACAGCAGAATGTTGGCAAAGCTGGGCTTTGCCTCGACGGCGACCGGTGCATGGCCGCGTCTGGCCGCTACCGAACGCCCCAGTTCCTGTGCCGCGTCGCGCGCCAGGACGCCCAGACTCAGATAGGTGACAACCCAGAGAAAGGCGATGCGCGCGTAGCGGGCACGGCCGGTCCGCAGGGACACCGCTACCAGGAGCAGCAGGGGAAGCGTGACCAGAGGATCGATAACCGAAACGTTGTTCCAGGCAAAGCGTCGTGACGTGAAGGGCCAGAGGAGCTGCGTGCCGTAGGTTGTGCAGGCGTCCAGCAGCGCGTGCGTGGCATAGCCGAGGAAACAGAACGCATATAGCTGCAGGAAATCCCAGCGGCGTCGCCGGCCAAAGAGCAGCCACAGCAGACCGGCGACGATGGCGGCGCCGAAGGGGATGAAGAACAGCGAGTGGGTGAACTGCCGGTGGTACTCCAGAAAAAGCAGCGGGTCCTCGGATGACCGGATAAGAACATCGAGATCCGGGGCCATGCCCGCGAGCATTCCGGCCAGAGCGGCGAGCGCCATGTCCGAGCGCCGGGCGAGGCTCTGGGGCAGGGACGCCCCAAGCGCTCCCTGGGTTACGGGGTCCAAAGGCAAATCCCGGTGCGATGTGTCTCCGGAGGTGCCGGTACAATGTGTGAGCCCTTAGCCGGCATAGTTAGTCCGTATCGAAGCGGTAGTAGAGATCGAAGGAGCTTTCCAATCGACTGACCACTTCCAGCCAGAGTCGGGAGCGCAGATAGAGACGCGCTGTAAGCGCATTGATGGGTTCGTAGATGCCCAGGCCGTAGCTGAGATACAGGCGGTTGCCGACGTAGGCGCTGATGGTAGCCGACATGTCCTCATCCGTTCCCTCAGCACCAATAGTCACCCCGGAAAGCCCCGGCAAACTGTTGAGCGGCGCCAGTACGCCGGATTGGTTGAGTGCCGAAGCACCGAGCGACAGCGCCATGGCCGTGCCGTCGGCGGACGCTCCCACATCCGGACCCCGACCTCGCAACAGATAGGACAGCGTCACGTAGTCGGGCCGCCGGGGGTCGGAGAACAGATCAAAGCGCGGTGCCTCAAGCGTTCCCGTGACGCGAAAACCCACGCGCTGGTTTTCGCTGCGTATCTCCCGTTCCGCACTGATGTTGAGGTCGGGATTCTCTGCATCGCCGACGAAACCCAGGGATCCGTCGGTAAGGCGCAGCGCCTGCCCGTAGACGCGCAGCTCGCCGCCAAGCACGTCAAGGTTACCAAACAGACTGATCGGCAGGCCGCTTCGCATGCGAAGTCGGACGTCGCCCCCGAGGGTGGATTCGAGTTGCTGCGAGCGCAGCGTGAAGCCCGGTTCGATCAGCGTCCGCAGTTCGAGGTCCAGGGCGAAGCGCTGGGCCTGTGCGGCCGAGCGGTCTACCCGGACCACGTCCGAGGACACATCCACACCGTCCTCGCCCAGACCGCTGTGCACGAAGACACCCTGGTGTACGGCGACCGAGCCACGAACGCCGAGGCGCCGGGGATCGAAAGCGAGATCCAGGGTGGGCGTAAGCACAGCGTCGAGCCCATTCGGCAGGGTCAGACGATTGCGGTCGCCGGTCAGCTTCGCCAGCAGTTGTCTGTCCTCACAGCAGCGACCGTCAAGGCGCAGCTCGCCGCCTCCGAGAATGGCAGAGCCGTCGATGTCGAAGTTTCTTCCCTCGAAAATCGTAGCCACGTTCAATGCATCAATGCGTGTGTCCAGCTCCGGAATCGTGAGAGCGGCGTCGCGCACCTGCACCGTACCGGCCAGCTGCGGCGCTTCGCTGGGCCCGGCGATCTGGAGATCGGCGCTCAGGGTCCCCGCCTGGATACTCCAGCGCGGCAGTACATCCGTGAACGCCGCGAGGGACAGCGCCTCGGCGACCAGCGCCCCGTCGAGCCGGCCCTGTTCCAGGCTCATGTCGACGTCGACATCACCGACCTGTTCCGACGCGAGGTGCAGCTCGAGGGTCGCACCCGCGTCATCCAACTGCCCCGCCACCGCAACCCGTTCAAATACCACCGCTTCAGCGGTCTCGTCGCCGACGAAGGGGTCGACACGCAGCGCGTCCACAACGAGCTCCACGCTCCCCTGTTCGGGGTTCCAGTCCTTCCACCGCAGTGTCAGGTTCCCGGCCCCGGAAGCGGACACGGCGAAGGGTTTGTCAGCGATCCGGTCGGCGTACTCCTCCGACAGCTCAATGACCAGCTGTAGATCTCCCGATGCGGCAAGGTCCGTGGCGCTGCTGCAGAGTCGACTGCCCTGCCAGCGCAGGCACAGCGGTCCCAGGCTCAGCGTCTCGCGCTGCGCTTCCCAGGACAGCTGCACCGTTTCATCGCTGCTAAGCGCCTGGCCCGCATATTCGACGCTGAAGGGGTCGATGCGCACTTGTACCGAAGACGCGTCGCGCTCCAGGGCAAAATCGATAAGCGTGGTCACGTCGCCGATACCGCGCAGGCGGAAACGCTGGCCGTCGTCCGCGCGTCGCTCGAGCTCCAGGGATGTCATCTCCAGGTCGCCCAGCGTGAGTGGCCCTGCCGATGCCAGCACCGCCCGCTTGCTTGCCTCATCCCGAACGTAGCGAAAAGCGATTTCCTGATCTCTTGGCGCCTCGGGCGGTTGCAACGCCACGAATAGATCTCCGAAGGGCAGATCAACCCTGTCCGCGCCGGAAAGCTCACCCTTCGCGAGCCACAGTCTGCCGCCCTCCCCCAGGGAAAGGCCCGGCGTATGCAGGACCCACGCGGTCCTTTCCTCTTCCGGCGACAGCCGCAGATTCACGTTGCCTTCGAGGACGCCGTCAGGGAGACCCGATACTTTCGGGACAGAGAAGCTCGCAGCCTGTGCCTCGATGATCACGGGAGAGCGCGGATCGGGCCAGGCGGCGCTCAGAGACAGCGCGGGCAGTTCGTCGTGACCCAGGCTAAGGCGATCCAGATACCAACCCTCAGCCTCGCGGCGAAGCTCGCCACGCACCGGTTGCGTGACCGCCTGGTCGATCGAGATCGCCTGGGCGAAGCCAAGATTCCAGGATTCCGCGCTGCCGGAGAACTGTAGGTCGAGGGGGCCCGATACGGCCAGCCAGTCCACCTCCCTCAGAGTCGGGAGCAGGGACGCAAGCCCGGCAAGCGCCAGCCTCGCCTCTACGCCGGCCTTGGAGCGGGTCAAGGTCCCGGAGAGGTTCACACCAGTACCCTCCCGATCGTTCAGTATGAACTCGGCGCCATCCAGACTTCCGGATGCCTCGAGCACAAGGCGGCGCGGAATCTGGAGTTCGCTCATGTCCGGCAGGGCCGAGCCGCCGTCCAGATTGCTGCTCAGCGTCCATCGCCCGCGCGCACCCAAGGTAAGCGCTCCATCGACGCAGCCCAGGTCGTGACAGAGCGCGACCTCCTCGAGGGCAAGCCCCGAGGGATCAAGGCGACCGGCGAGATGGAGATCCCGGATCACCTCGCTCGTGTCATCCGCGGCGAGATTCAGCACCCCCACCCGCAGCTCCGCGACGCTGATGGAGGGCAGCGCTTCAAAGGCAGCCAGGGGATCACCGGACGATGATCCGCCCCCGGGACCGGTCGCGACATCCATGGTCTTAACGTGCACGCCACGCAGGCAGATCCGGCCGCGCCAGAGGCATGCCAGCCGAGGGGATACAGCCAACTCTGCCAGCGTTACCTCGACTTGCTCATCCGCATAACTTACCCGGGCCGCCCGAAATTCCGACAGGAGCGTACCGGTTACGTTTTCGAGCCGCACCGGGAGCTGGGGCTCGAAAGCGTTCAGAGCCCAGCGGAGCCCGAACGGCGTGCCGAGCACCAGCAGAGCTGGGATGACGACTACCGCCAGCGCAACGGAAATCACTAGCAGGATGGGCCGGCGCTTCAAAATTCGGCCCCGATATTGATGTGGACGCGCCAATCGCGATCGTCGCTCGTCACCGGGTCGGCCACTTCCAGCCGCAGGGCGCCCACGGGAGACAGGTAGTGAATCCCGAAACCGACGCCAACGTTGAGCTCGAAATCACTTTCCACGAACGCATCGCCCGCATCCACGAACGCCGCGACGCGCCACTGGGGGGTGACATAGCGCTGCAGTTCGAGACTCGAGGTCAACAATCGCGTGCCACCAACCACAAGACGGTCGGCGCGTCTGGTGTCGAGAATCGCGCTGGCGGTCAGCTCGCGCCCCACGGATTGATAGGCATAGCCGCGAATGCTGTTGTCTCCACCGGCGAAAAAGGCAAGGGACGGCGGGATCTCATCCGGACGCTGGGAACTCGACCGCAGGTAGCCGGCCTCGGCGCGGGCAACGAGGCGCCAGTCGTTGAAGAAGCGGCGTACGCCCAGCAGCTCGGCCCGCAGCCGAAGCAGGTCTTCATCGGATCCCAGGGACGACGAAGCCAGGCCGAACTCGTAGTACTGGCTGAACCCCGATTCGGGATCGACAGCATCGCCGCGGCGCTGGCGACGCGAGAAACTCCCCCCCAGGAGCACGAACTCGGCGTCAAAATCCTCGCTCAACGCGCTCCAGTCCTCGCGCAGCAGACGCAGGCCCAGGGCGCGCACGCCGGTGGGCGTGGTCTGCTCCCGACGCAGGCCGACTTCCCTCTGGTTGCTCTCGAGGTCGCCGTATTCGTTGGCCTCAAGGCGACCGACAAACTGCAGCAGGTCGTTGGCGGGATCATCCAGGGGGATGCTGTAGATAGTGCGCAGTTCGGGGTTTATTGGCGACCAGCGCAGCGACGTCTGCTGCGAGTGACCGCGATTGTTCAGCTTGGGGCTGCGCCAGAGCAGGGAAAAGCGCTGCTGCGTATCGGTGCTGTAGCCCACGCCAAGCTCATAGCTGTGCGCCGGTGCCGGGGTTGCCTCGACGCGAATCGGTACCCGGCCGTCCGCGCGCTGGTCGAGCTCCGGAAGCACCACCACGCCGGAAAAGTATCCCAGGCGCAGCAGACGCTGGCGCAGATCAAGAAGGCCCGCCTGAGAATAGGGACCGCCCTGATCGTAGGGTAGAAGTCGCGCCAGAAACTGCGGCGCCAGCACGTCGTCATCGGCCCTTAGTTCCCCGAAGCGATAGCGCGGGCCCGTGCTGTAGCGGAGCGTCAGTTCAGCGCGTTCCGCCGCTGGCTCTACCTCTATACGACTCTCCTGGAGTGCGGCATCGAAGTAACCCAGCTGCCTCGCAAGCTGTTGCAGGCTCGCCTTGAAGGACTCGTAGTGTCCGTGATGTACCGGCCCTCCCTTCTTCGGGGCGGACGAGTTCAGCAGCGTCTGAAACGGTGCGGTATCGGCGCCCGCCCCTGTCAGTTCGATGGCAACGTTGCTGTAGCGCAACACTTCCCCACTGTTGACCTCAAACTGGGCGCGCCAGGGACGGCCGCTGCGATCCACCTCCACAGCGATACTGTGCTGGTAGTAACCCAGAGCCTCCAGGGCGCGCTCGGCGCGCTGGGGAGCCGCGACAATAAAGCGCTCCGCGGCCTCCCGGCTTCGCGGCGATTCCCCGAGATGGGCCCGCAGATTGTCGCGAAGCTCTCCGTCCACGCCGCTGATGCGGTAGGTAAGACCGTCAGCCTGCGCGAAGCCGCAGGTCGGGGTCGTGACCGCAAGTAGGAACGCAAGGAGAGCCGCGACGTGCCGCAGCCGGACTGTAGCTGGCCGTGTCACGGATCAGGCGATGCTCGCAGATCCCCAGTAATTGAATCCCGCAAATCGCGGCGTACCCGGAAGATACCGGCTGTGCAGCGTGTCGATATGAAAGCCTCCGTCGTGGAGGAGCCCGGTGATGTCGCGATTCAGATGACAACCACCGGCCATCGCCTTCCAGATGCCATTGAGACGGTTCTGCCAGCGCACGACCTCGGGATCCGGCGCAAGACCGTGTTCGCAAAAAAGAAACTCGCCATCGCGGCGCAGAACGCGACGCATGCCCTCCAGGGCCCGCAGGGGATCCGGGATCGTACACAGGCTGAAGGTGATCACAATGGTATCCACGCTTTCATCGGCGAGGGGTATATTCTCACCGGGCAGGTCGAGGAACTCGAGCGGAATGGAAAGTCCAGCCATGCGTTTTGCCGCGAGTTTCCAGGACCGCTGCGACGGGTCCAGCCCGATAATGCGATCAACTCGCCGGGGGTCATAGAACGCGAGATTCAAGCCCGTGCCAATGCCGACTTCGAGCACCGTGCCTCGGGCCAGCGGTACGACCTTCTCCCTTTGCTTCATAACAGGACGGGTGCCACAGGCGCAGTTGATGAAGTGGGGAAGCACGTAGTTTTCGTAGAGGCTCATGAGTTGACCTGCGTGGGCGGGCGTTGATTATACGGCGCGGCGGATCAACGCCGCGAAGCTCCCG
The DNA here is from genome assembly GCA_038748515.1 of Pseudomonadota bacterium. Classification (GTDB taxonomy): domain Bacteria; phylum Pseudomonadota; class Gammaproteobacteria; order Pseudomonadales; family Halieaceae; genus Congregibacter. The sequence goes on along the minus strand of JBCDIW010000014.1, from coordinate 67,570 downwards.
CAGCTGTTGAGGCCGCCGCACCCTTGACGGTATCCCCGGCAGCCCTTGCCCGGGCGCAATCCTCGACAGAACTCCGCCCATGTTGCAGGATTTGCGGCCCTCTGCGACGTACCGAAACCCCATGAATCTGCACATCATCACGACTGGCGGCACCATCGATAAGATCTATTTTGATGCCAAGAGCGACTACCAGGTGGGAGAGCCGGTAATCGGGGATCTCCTCGCGAGCATGGGGGTCAATTTCCCCTATACCGTGGAATCAGCGCTGCGCAAGGACAGTCTGGATCTGGACGACGCTGATCGAGCGCTCATTCGTGAGCGTGTCGAGCTCTGCACCGAAGCGCGGGTGCTTATCACGCATGGCACGGATGGCATGGTGGCGACGGGCCAGGCGCTTGCGGGAATCCCCGCAAAAACCATCGTTCTTACCGGCGCCCTGCAGCCTGCCGCGTTCAAGAGCTCGGACGCGATCTTTAACATCGGCTGCGCCATCGGAGCGCTGCAGGCAGCGTCACCCGGGGTCTACATCGCCATGAACGGCCAACTGTTCGACATCGACAACGTGGTCAAAAACCTCGAAGCAAATCGCTTCGAAACCCTCGGCTAGAGTTCTTCCATAAAACGCTGGCGCTCAGAATTCAAAACGATTTAAACCATCGCTGTGGCTCACGGCGCCGGTTTCACCGACGCAGTCACGAGCCAGAAGCGCGTCGACGGTAGCGGGAATTTCTGTTTTTGCAACGCAGCGGCGTCCATCCCCCAGACGTCCCAGCAGAATTCCTTCCCTCGGTCCCTCGCGACCGAAACGAACGGTGTGGGCATCGATCACGAAGGCGCCATGGCCTGACTCAGCGAGTTCCAGGAACGGCTCTTCGTCAACGCGGTACTGCCATACCCCCGCTTCGCGCGGTGTCCAGGGCGTGCCGCCGGCGTCGCGCGAATACACGCCGACGGAGTGTTTGGTGAGATAGCCGCCGTTGGCACTGACGAGACCCGCGCCGGCGTCTCCTTCGCACAGCCGATCAACCATCGTTGCGATCGCGTGCAAGCTGTAGTTGTTTCCCGGACCGCCGAAGAGGGACATGCCCCCGGTCACCGTTACGCCCCGAGGATCCTCCGGTGTCAGGCCCAGAGCGTCGCAGGCCACGGCTATCGCGGAGGGAAAGCAGCTGTAGAGGTCGAAATACAGCAGTTCGCCCAGCTCCATCCGGGCCTGGCGCAGCGCTTCGCTTGCCGCCGCGGCGAGGGCCGGAGAAGCGTTGAGCGTCACCCGCTCGCTCAGGAACCAACGGTCGTGCGCACTCGCTGCACCGCGCAGGTACACCCAATGCTCGCTATCGATCCCCAGTTCCTTCGCCTTGCCGACGGTGGTGAGAACAAGCGCCGCAGCCTGATCCACCGCGATGATCGAATTCATCACCTTGGTATAGGGGTAGCAGATCATGCGATTCCCATTTTCCGTAGCGAGCACCTGCTCCGGAGTCAGGCGCTCCCGCTTCCAGGCCAGGGGGTTCGCCGCGGCAACATCGCTCATGCGGGCGACGAGCGTGCCCAGCTGCTGCGCGTGCTGGTCGGCGGAGAGACCCCGGGCGTGGCGGATCGCGGACTCGAATAGGGGGTAGGCGTGTTTCGGTTCAAAGAGTCCATGCGCCCGCTCCGTCGCGGCGGTCATTACCGGCGTCTTGGTGATGCATTCCGCGCTGCTCTGGGCACCGGATTCCCACGCCGGCATCCCGGCCCCGGAGCGAACTTCCCCCAGGAAGGTACCCAGAAGTTCCGCTCCGGTGAGAAGCACCGCCTCGTGGCTGCCTTGCGCCAGCCTTCCGGCAAACTCGTTGACCAGGGCCTGGGGCAGGTTGCCACCCACGTCGGCAGTGAACTGAAGCGCGTTGATCCCAAGGCGCTGGCCCAGCTCCGCACCGGGATTCCTCGGCATCGCCGCCGCCAGTTGGGGTACCTGATCCATGATGAACGGGACGTGCACAATCGCATCGATCGCCGAGTACAGCGCCGGCCCACCGCTCTGCAGGGCGAGTTTCGAGACCGCCTGCATGGCGTCGATCGGCGTGTGGGAGGGATCCCTCTCCCGCCAGGTCGCCTGCCCCGCGCCTACGATGATCGGCTGTCGGTCTTCGTCCAACGTCTGTCCCGGTTCTCAGGCTGCGAGCCGCTCTGTGTCCGTTTTTCTGCTCAGGGCTTCAAGCGGAAAAGCACTCGGCGAAAAATCCCTCGATGGCACGATGCGCTCGCGCATCGGCGCGAGCGCTGTACACCGTACCGAAATCCGGATCATTCGCCGCCGGATTGGTGAACGCATGCATCGTCCCGCCGTAAGCGTGCAGCTGCCAGTCTGCTCCGGCGGCGGTCATTTCATTGGCCAGATCGAGCATGCTCTGCGGAGGCGCCATGGGATCGTCGTAGCCGTGCAAACACAGCACGCGCGCGTGGACAGACGATGTGGGCGCCTGCGGAAGCGGCGTAAAAAGGCCGTGGACCGACACCACGCCGGCGATCCCGGCGCCGCTTCGAGCCAGATCCAGCATGCACAGGCCGCCGAAGCAGAACCCCATGCCCGCACAGCGATCCCGATCAACTTGCTCCTGCGCGCGCAGCGTTTCCAGCGCTGCATCAACGTGGCGCAACAGCCTGCCGCGGTCTTCCATGAACGGGCCCATGAGTGCCGAATTCTCTTCCGTGGAACTCCCCCGGACGCCCTTGCCATACATATCCAGGGCGAAGCCCGCGTAGCCCAGTCGGGCCAGCCAGCGGGCCTTCTCATCCTCGAAAGGGCTGCGACCGGCCCACGCGTGAGACACGAGGACGCCGGGCCTCGCCCCGGCTATGTCCGCGTCCCAGACCAGCAGGCCCGCGTGGGTGGCACCGTCGATGGCGTATTCAATTTCTCTTTCCTCAAGGGCCATGCCGAGTCTCCGTGACTGTGGATTCGATCTGTTGCCGCGCGAAGCCGTCGGTCGGCCTGCTCACCCCGCTTGAGACTTCTTTGCCACGCCGTCACCCGCTGCGGGCACCGAGTCTGTCTGGGCTGGCGCTGAGCACGGAGCACTGGCCGAACGCTCTGCGCTATCGTGCCCGCCGTAGGCATCCGGATCCAGGTGCCACATCTCTGCCTCGATCCAGTCTTCCACGGCGCGCATGAGTTGATCGGCGCTCCGACCATCGGGCTTTATGGGAGGCCCGATGGAAACATCGATGCGCCCGGGGATAAACCAGAACGAACGCCGCGGCCAGCATTTACCGGAACTCACCGCCACGGGTATGAGAACCGCGTCGGTCGCGATGGCAAGGCGGCTGGCTCCGGATTTATAGGAGCCCTTGCTCCCCCGTTCGCTCCGCGTACCCTCGGGAAACATGATGATCCAGCGGCCGCGATCCATCAGGTCCACGCCCAGCGAAGCCACCCGGTTCCAGGCCTCGGAACGTTTGCTGCGGTCAATCGGCACCATGTCGAGGCGGCCCATGCACCAGCCAAACACGGGGATACGCAACAGCTCGCGTTTGAATACGAAAGCGAGATTGTGCGGCATATGACCCGGAAGAAAGAACGTCTCCCAGGTTGACTGGTGCTTGGACACCAGGATTACGCGCTGCATGTCGGCGGCATCGGGCAGGTGCTCACGCCCGCGTACGCGGTAATCCACGCCGCCGATCCAGCGCGCCGCGCCGATTACGCCCCGGACCCAGGGCCCGGCGAACCAGCGCCACAGGGCTCCAGAATCCAGCGCGATACTGCTGACAATCAGCCCAGTTCCCAGGGGGATGATGCTCAGTACCATCCAGATAAAGACAATCGATGAGCGCAGGGCGTTCATGCGGCCGCCGAATCCTCCTCGGCTTCCAGGCCATCGAGGAACTGGCCTATCTTGGCGTAGGCCTCTTCGGCCTCGGGCAATTCGGTCGTAAACATCTGCCACACGTGAATCATGTCCGGCCAGGTCTGCAACACCACGGGTGATTCCGCTGCCTGCGCCTTGGCCGCGTAACGCCGCGCGTCATCCAGAAGCATCTCGCTGTCGCTCGCCTGTATCAGAATAGGAGGGAGTCCGGCGAGAGAGCCGCGCAGCGGTGAGATGCGCGGATCGGCGGGGCGCATGCGCGTGGTAATAAGGGTGTACCACAGCAGGAGAATCTTCGGCATGCGCGCCAGGGTGCCGAAGGCTGGACCCAGCATCGCATCCGTCGCCACGTTTTCACGCAGGCTTGGCGCGTCCAGGGCCCCATCCGTTGCCGGCGAGAGGGCGATGCCCGCGTCAGCCTGACGTAGTCCCATATCGCGGACCCAGGCCAGCAGCGACAGGCACAGGTTTCCCCCGGCCGAGTCACCGGCGACGAGTACATAGGAAGCGGGCTCGGGCCCGTCCGGACCATTGTCCAGCATCCAGCGATACGCCTGGCGGCAGTCTTCGATCCCGGCAATGCGGGGGTTCTCAGGCATCAAGCGGTAGTCGACGGCGAACACGGCACAACCCGTCAGCCGCGCTAGGCGATCGGTAATCCGGCGATGGCTTAGCGGACTCCCGGAAAAAAAAGCGCCGCCGTGGATATAGAGCAGCCGCCGGGAATCGCTGTGGCCCGGAGCGAGAACCCATTCACCGCGAATCTCGCCGCTGTCCAGGGGATGAAAGCTGGCTTCGTAGTCGTGGCGTTCGGCCATCTGGTCCATGAAGCGCCGGATATTTCTGATCCGTTCCCGCCCCCAGCCGTGCGACTGACCGGCGAAGTCCGAAAGCTCCTTAAGCACAGAGCGCATGCCGTCGCCGGGCATGCGAGCCGGATGGCGCGGCACGGGCCGGTCTAGATAGGCCAGGTTTTCACCGCGCAGAACGACGTAGGAGAACACCACGAAAGCCGCCGTGAAGAAAAGCAACAAGAGCATAAACAGAGTCCATTGGAGAGCCGGGGCGGCGATTATCCCAGATCGCCCCACCTCGGAACCACCGGCATATCGCGCGCGCAATCGCTAGAATGGGCGGATGTCCTCGGAGGCGGTACTGCGATGAGAACGAAATTTCCACAGCATCGACGGACGCCATGAGCGCAGATCGTGGTTCTCATCGGCGTATTCCTCCGCCGCGGGGCCCGGCGAGCACGGCGGCCCGGGGCAAGGCGACGCTGCGCCGCGAGCTCGAAGCGGCCACCGAGCAATACCTGCGTCGCGGTGGCAAAGTGAACCAGGTGCCCAGCGGTCAGAGTGCCTGGGAGCCCGGGACACGTCCGCCGCCATCGCGACCGCTGTTTTCCGAACCCGCCGATCCGCGTACCCCCCTGGGCGACGTCGTTGCCCGGCTCGAAGCCCGCCGGGAAGCCATGCGCAAAAAGCGGAAACCCGCCATGAGAGCCCGAGGCCGGCGGGCGAAACGACGGGTAATCTACGACGACTTTGGTGAACCGCTGCGCCGGGTCTGGGACGAAGACTGACCCGCTGTCGTCTGGGTAGCGGCGCCGGATCCCCGGCTACTCCTTGATGCCCCTCCAGGTCCTCGCCACGGTGTGAACTGACTGCCTGAGACCGGCGTAGACAGCGGCACCAACGCAATGAACAGCTCGACCATGATTACCCTTGACGAACGCATACACGTCGAACGCCCGATTGAAGAGGCGTTCAGCTACGTCGCCGACTTCCGCAGCGCGGCCGAATGGGACGCCACCGCGTTTGAGGCTGAAAAACCGACCCCCGGACCCATCGCCGAGGGCACCCGCTTCAAGGTCCGCTGCAAACTGCCCGTCGGCTCAGTGCTCGTGGACTATGTGGTGACAGAATTTGCCAGCCCGCGACAGATCACGCTCGCCGCCGACTGTGTACTGTTCAGCGGCGTCGACATCATCAGCTTCGAGCCGGACGGCGACGGTTGTGCCATCGACTACCGCGCGGAGTTCGAGTTCAAAGGCCCCCTGGCTTCGCTTGAGGGAGCGCTGACTCCGGGCATGCGCAGCATGGGACGCATCGCTGTGGCGGGCCTGCGGGAGGCCCTGGCGGACGACTATGCGACCCCCGCCACTTCGGGCATCAGCCGGCGCGCGGATCAGCTGGTGTGGCCGGGTCTCGCGATGTTCAGCAAACTGGGGTATCGCCTGGGGCGGCGCCACTTCAAGCCGATAAGCGCGTCTCTCCAGGGCACGCGCATCATTGTCACGGGGGCAAGCTCTGGCCTGGGGCTCGCCACCGCGCGCAGTCTCGCGGCGAAGGGAGCGGACCTGGTGCTCGTTATGCGCAACGAAGACAAGGCGAAGGCGGTCACGGCCGAACTCCGGGAAGAAAGTGGCAACAGCGAGATCCGCTACGATATCGCCGACCTCTCCCTCCTCGCCGATGTCGATCGTCTTGCCGCATCCCTTCTCCGCGAGGGGCGCCCCATCGACGTTCTGGTGAACAACGCCGGCGCTTTGTTTACCGAATGGGGAGAGACCGGCGAAGGATTGGAACAGAGCTTTGCCCTCCTCCTGCTCAGTCCCTGGCGGCTGACGCGGGCGCTGCACCCCCTGCTGCGCGAAGCCGAGGGTCGTGTGATCAACGTGCTTTCCGGCGGCATGTACACGCAGCCTCTGTCGGTGAAGCGCCTGCAGGCACGCCCCGAGGGCTACTCCGGCGCCGTCGCCTATGCGCGCTGCAAACGGGCCCTCATGGTGGTCAGCGAGGAATGGGCGCGGGAGTGGGCCGACGATGGCATTGTGGTCAATGCGATGCACCCGGGATGGGCGGACACGCCCGGTGTTGAGAGTTCACTGCCGGGATTCCACCGCGTCACGAAGCACATCCTGCGAACCCCGGCGGAGGGCGCGGACACCATCGTCTGGCTCGCGGCCGCGACCGAAGCCGGAGAACTGACCGGCAAGCTGTTCCTGGATCGCGAGCCCCGCACCACGCATCTGCTGTCGCGCACGCGTGAAAGGGATGACGCGGAACGCTTGGCGTTGATGTCGTTCCTGGCAAGCTACGAGGCGGGCAACAGCGCCGCGGCCTGACAAACTGCGGCGGTTTGGCGCCGGCCAGGATCAAGACACCCGCTCGGTCTGCCAGGCCGTGCTTCCCGCCGCGCAGCGCGGATGCGCTGCGCAAACCCGCAGCCTTACACAGCTGCGTGCGTTCACGTCGCTGCGCGCTCAACTCCGACCTCAGCCGTTTCCCTCTGGCTCCCGGTGGCAAAGTACAGCAGGGGTGCAATGGAGCCGAGACCCAGGGTCAGGCCTACCCAGATCCAGGGATTGCGCCCGTGAGCCCGGGCATGAGGCACCAGAAAGGTCAGCAGCAGAATCAGCGAGATAACGAGGTCCGCGAAAACCTGTGCGCCTCCCGGTGTCTGGTAGGTGTTCAAGATTCCCATGATGCCGCCGTTGAGCAGAGCCCAGACCGTAAGGGCCAGAAACGGCGGCAGAAAAACGAACGAGATCAGGCGGCGTGACATCAAAATTCCTCTCAGGTGGAGCCGTACCTTCGGCGGTGCGGTCACCATGAGCCCGATCCGTTATTGACTCAATGACTTGGATGGTCATTGAATTCGGTCAAAGGCGCCCGCGAAAATACGCCCAGGGTCCGCGGCTGGCGTGGACGACATCGAGAGGCAGGCCATGACCGTCGCAGGCGCACACTTCCCCACGCTGTGCCGACAATGGCGCCGGGCCCGGCACCTGTCCCAGCTTCAACTCGCGGAAACCGCCGCCATATCGCAGCGCCACCTGAGCTGGCTCGAAACGGGCCGCAGTCGGCCGAGCCGGGAGATGGTGGTGCGCCTGGCCGAGGCTCTGGATATCCCCCTGCGCGAGAGGAACACGCTCCTCAACGCCGCAGGGTTTGCGCCGCTGTACCGTGAATCGACCCTGGACGAGCCGCATATGGCGCCGATACGCGAAGCGCTCACCCGGGTTCTTGAGCACCACCATCCCTACCCCGCCCTGGTGGTTGATCGGAAATGGAACTGGGTAATGGGGAATCCGGCCGCCGAAATGCTCATCGGCCTCAGTGGGGATTCCGTCGAGGCCGGGGTAGGCACTACGCCGTTCAATCTGGCCGCTGCGACGCTCGCTCCGCGCGGTCTGCGCCGCTTCATACGCAACGTTGATACGGCGCTGCCCCTGTTTGTACAGCGCCTGCGCAGCGAGGCCCTGGCCTCCGGAGATCCGGCCGTGATAGCGCACATAGAGGCCCTGCTGCGCAACGCCGGTGACCTGCCCGAGCTGCGCTCGCAGCAGGATCCCCTGCTGCCGGTCATTCCCCTGGAGCTGGACATTGACGGCCTGGTTCTGTCCCTGTTCACGGTGCTCAGCACCTTCGGTACACCCCAGGACATCACTACCGACGAGTTACGCATCGAAGCGTTTTACCCGTCGGATGAGGACACGCGACGCTTCTTCAGTGAGAGCGCCAGGGCATGAGTGCCCCGCACAGGATCTACTGGCGATGCGCAACGTCGTTGCGGCGAACGCCATTGGCTTGACAGCGCTGGGCACCGCCGCCGTCTTACACCCCATGCGCTGATTCAGGCGGCGTCTCGATCAATCAGGAGCCGGGCGAGTTCCGCGCGGTGCGTCGCGGCATCGCCAAACAGCCGACGGCTGTGTTCCTGCCGTTTGAAGTAAAGCTGAACGTAGCACTCCCAGGTGAAGCCGATGCCGCCATGGCATTGCACGGATCGCCCCGATGCGAAGCCCGCCGTTTCCGAGGCCGAGGCCTTCGCCATCAGAGCCAGCTCGCGGCATCGCCCCGGCTCATGGTCCAGGGCGCAGGCAGCGCTGTAGAGCAGGGATTTGCTCTCGTCGGTGGACACCATCACATCCACGAGCTGGTGTTTGACGGCCTGGAAAAAACCCAGGGGGCGGTCGAACTGTTTCCGCTGCTGGGCGTAGTCGACCGTCGTCTGCAGCTGCCACTCGGCGGCGCCTACCATATCGGCGCTGAGCAGCGTCCACAGCTCGGGCTCCGCCGCTTGCCAGTATTCGAGGCCATCGCCCGCGATACGCTCTGCCGGCGTCGCGGAAAACTGTACCCGGGCCTGGTCGCGGGTGAGATCGACGATGGCATCGCTATGAATCGAAGTCCCCGGCGCGTCCGCGGCAACCCAGTAAAACCCCCAGGCGCCGTCGCCCTCCGCAGCCAGCACCAGGAAGCGTGAGCACTTGCCCGCGTCCTGGACAAAGAAAGCTTCGCCCTCGAGTCGGCCGTGGCTGGCCCTCAGGGACCCGGGTCCCACGCTACCGCTGGCATCGAGGCAGACCATGGTGGCCGCCGCGCCGGCCGCGAGCTCCTCGAGCGCCCCGGTGGCTGACGACCCCAGCCGCCGCAGCAGCGCCGTGCTTTTCAGCGTCGTTAACAGCGGAGCCGGCAGTGCGGCGCGACCGGCCTCTTCGAGCAGGCCGGCCACCGCAACCCAGGGCATGGCGAGGCCGCCGGCGTCTTCGGGCACCGCCAGGGACGTCCAGCCAAGGGCCACCATCTCGTCCCAGAGCGCCGGATCCCAGCGCAGCGGCGCCACGCCCTCGGGGTCGTAGTCCGAGGCCACCAGCGCGTGAAGGCGATCTACGGGAAGCCGCTCGCCGAAGAAGCGGCGCGCCGCGTCCTTCAACATTCCGGCTTCCTCTTCAAAACCATAGTTTCTGGGCTGTGTCATACCCGGTGCTCCCCGCGTTTGTGATTCGGGCTCTATTTGGATTTGGCGAGGCCAAGCACCCGCTCGCCGAGGATATTGCGCTGAACCTCGCTGGTCCCCGCCGCTATCGTGATGCCGTAGGAATTCATGTAGGCCAGGGGCCACTGCCCGCCTGCCGGGGCGTGCTCATCGCCGAGATAGAGCCCGGCGGCGGGTCCGGCCACGTCGAGCGCCAGGGCGGCGGTATCCTGCGCGAGCTCCGAGGCCAGCAGCTTGTTCTGCAGCGGCAGGCGCATGGGGTGGTCGATGAGGGCGGGCACCCGGGCGCGGCGCTGATGTTCCTTCAGCGCCTCCTCCCGGATGGCCTGACGCACCATGCGATCCCGCAGGAGCGGATCCTCGGATGCCAGGCCGTCCCCCCGGGCCGTCCGCTGGGCCAGTTCCATCACCGCGCGGGCGCTGGTGGTGTGCGCGCTGCTGCTTTTCAGGCCTCCGGAGCGGGGCGTGACGAGATCACCGGCGCCGCGCTCAAAGAGCAGCGTGGTCATGGCCACCTGCCAACCCTTGCCGAGTTCGTCGAGACGGTAGCTGTCGTCAACTTCGAGGTCTTCAAAGAGGACCTCGTTGAAACCGGTTTCGCCGGTCATCTTGATCAGTGGTCGAACGGTAACGCCGTTTCCGAGGGCGGAGGCGATGGGTACCACGAAATAGGACAAGCCCTCGTATTTGTGCCCCTTGTCCGTGCGCAGGAGCAGAATCATCCATTGCGCGAAGTGCGCGAGACTCGTCCACACCTTGTGTCCGTTGATCACCCATTTGTCACCGCGCCGCTCGGCGAAGGTCTGGACGCTGGCGAGATCCGAGCCGGCGCCCGGCTCGCTGAAGCCCTGGCACCAGATATCTTCGCCGGAAAACAGCCGGGGCAGCAGCCGCGCTTTGAGCTCATCGCTGCCGTGATGCAGCACGGTAGGCGCTGCCATACCCAGCCCAATGATGTTGGGGAAATAGGGAGTCCTCGCCGCGAGCATTTCTTCGTTGGCAATGCGCTGGCAGTCGCTCCGCCCACCCCCGCCAAATTCCTCCGGATAGTCGCAGCCCACCAGCCCCGCCGCGTAGGCCGCTCCCTGCCAGGCGCGCAGATAGTCCATCTGCTCGTCGGTCATGATTTCCAGCGCCGACGTCGGCAGCCGCACCGACGGCTCGCCTGGATGGTGCGTGGCCAACCAGTCGCGACAGTGGGCGCGGTACTCAGCCTGCTCGGCGCTGTCGCGGCGTTCTGGATTGGTCATGGCTTACCTCACTCAAGGTTATGAATTCTATCCACCCACCGCTTACCGGGCCCGGAGAACGGGTGGACGCCGCGGCGGGCAGCGCGATGCGGGGGTGCTGCGTGTGCCGGGCGCGCGGCTCGGGCGCATGGGCCGGCAGCGCCGGCTAATTGCGATAGTCGAGCGGCGGATCGCGATCGCCCAGCATCGCCTCATAGACGAAGTCTTCGCCGCGACGCTGACGAAACTCGGCGAGCGCCGCATCGCGCAAGGCGGCATCGGTGTAAAGGCGAATGGCAGCCGAACTCAGGGTACGGGCCGCGAGATCAGCGCCCTTGAAGCCGATGGAGGTACCGCCGGCCGCGACCGCCTGCCAACTGTGACCGGCCGTTCCGGGTACAAAAGTTGCGGTGAGCAGGCCGACGGTCGGCACAGCGATGGACACATCACCGACATCCGTGGAGCCGAAGCCCAGCCCGACGCTGAACGGCTGGACCTCTTTCTCACTCCCCAGGGGCAGACCGGGCCGGTCAAAGCTCGAATAGATCTCGCGAGCAAAGCGCTCCTCTTCGGCGCTGTAATTAATCCCCCCCATGTTCCGCAGCGTCTCATCCATCATCCGCGCCAGCGTTTCATTGACGAGCAGCGGATGGTTGCCGTGAATAATCTCGGTCTGTACCTCTGTCCCGGTACCCAGGGCCGCGCCCCGCGCCGCTTCCTCGAGACGCTCCCAGATGCGCCTTACCGTGTCCGCCTCGGGGTGACGCAAGTAGTAGAAGACTTCGGCGTAGTCGGGCACCACGTTCGGCGCGTTGCCCCCAGCGGTGATGACGTAGTGGATCCGCGTTTCCTGGGGCACATGCTCGCGCATCAGGTTTACCATGTGGTTCATGGCCTCGACGCCATCCAGGGCCGAGCGCCCCCGATCGGGGTTACCCGCGGCGTGCGCCGATACCCCCGTAAAGCGGAACTTGGCGGAGCGGTTGGCCAGCGTCGTCGTCGCTCCGGCCGAATTGCGGTCGGCCGGATGCCAGTGCAGCGCGAAGTCGACGTCGTTGAACAGTCCCGCACGCACCATGTAGACCTTCCCGCTGCCGCCCTCCTCGGCTGGCGTACCGTAGAAGCGGATCGTACCCGGTGTTCCGGTTTCGTCGAGCCAGGCGGCGATGGCCATGGCGGCCGCCGCCGAGCCCGCGCCGAATAGGTTGTGACCACAGGCGTGACCGGCCTTCTTTTCCGTGAGCAGCGAGCGCTGAGGTACCGAGTCCTGAGTAATGCCCGGCAGCGCGTCGAACTCCCCGAGTATGCCCAGGACCGGGCCGCCGGAGCCGTAGCTGGCGACGAAGGCCGTAGGAATACCGGCTACGCCGGCCTCGACGTCGAAGCCGGCGCGGGCAAGCTGGTCCTGCAGCAACGCGCTGCTGCGAGTCTCCTGATAGCCGACTTCCGCATACTCCCAGAGCGCCCGGGCCGTGCTCGCCGTCTGTTCGTAGTGCTCATTGAGCCACTCGAGGTTCGCAGGCTCCGCCGCCCCCGGCTGCGAAAGCAGTCCCGCGGTGGCAAGACCCAGGATTCCCAGCGTTATTCTCATAATTGACTCCAGGGGTTGGTTTTGAGTCAGGCGGCCTGGTAGACCGCCCGGATTTCATCAATGACCGTTGCCAGGCCTTTCTCAATGGTGGCCATAGCTCCGGCATAGGAAAGCCGCAGGCACTCACTCCGGTGCGTCCAGTCCCGGCCGGTGCCGATAAAGAAATCGTTGCCGGGAAGCACAATCACGCCTCGATCCTTCAGGCGGCGATAGAGTTCAACGCTGTCGATGGGCAGGCCCTCGCACCACAGCCAGAGGAAGAATGCACCATCCGCGGCGTGCACCCAGAGGGGCAGATCACCGCGCAGCGAATCGATGATGTCGAGAGCGCGCTCGCGTCGTTCCTCATAGTAGGGGCGGAGGCCGTCCCGGCAGAGTCGCGGCAGGGATCCATCGTCCAGGCTGCCACGCAGGAGCTGGGGACCGAGGGTGCCGCAGGCCAGGCTAATGACCGTATTGGCCCGGGCAAAGGCCGCGGTGATTTCGGGATGCGCAACAATGATCCCCGTTCTCACACCGGGCAGGCCGAGCTTGGAAAGGCTGAGCATGAGCACCGTGTTCTCATCCCAGTAGGGACTGGCATCCCGATAGATCAGATTGGGGAAAGGAAGCCCATAGGCGCCGTCGATGATGAGCGGCACATCGCGATCCCGGGCGAGTCCCGCGAGATGCCGGATCTCGTCGTCGGCGGCGACGTTACCCGTGGGATTGCAGGGACGCGACAGACACAGGGCCGCGACGCGCGCATCAAGCTTAAGCGCCGAAAAATCGATGTGGTAGCGGAAGCGCTGCTTGTCGAGGCGCTCGATCTGGGGTCTCGTGGCCGAGAAGAAGTCTTCGCCGAGACCGATATCGGCGTAGCCGACGTACTCCGGACTCAGGGGGAGATGGACCCGGCGTTGGCTGCCATCGGCCATCTGGCCGGCAAAGAGATTGTAGAGCACGAAAAACGCCGACTGGCTGCCGTTCGCTATCGCGATGTGCTCCGGCCCCAGGTTCCAGCCAAACTCCCTCGTGAGGTAAGCCGCAAGCTCTCCGCGCAGGCTGCGGTCTCCCTGAGGAGCCTGATAAATCCCCAGAAGCTGGTGGCGACGCTCGTCGCTCCCCAGGCAGGCCTGGAGGCGCTTGGTGAAGTAGGACTCGGCGGCGTCGACGCGCCCCGGGTTTCCTCCCCCCATGAACAGCAGATCCGGGTTCTCACCGAGCGCCGTTCCGAGGTCGTCCATGAGCGCGCTGATACCGCTGCTCGCGGCAAACTTCTCGCCAAAGGCACTCAGACGCATGCCGCGCGCGCTCCTGCGTGCCAACGGTGGGAGGTTTCGCCATGCGACCTGAAGACTGAAGCAGAAAACATCGTCAGTAATGCGGTGGTCTTTCGTCGTCCGGCGCTTCCGCCCGGTCCTGCCGCTCGCGTTCACGTAAAGCGGCGAGTTGATCGCTTAGATAACGCACCTGTCGTTGCAAGGTCAAAATATCAAGTTGCTGCGTCGCCAAGGCATCGCTGAGTTCACGGCAGGTATCTGTCTGAAACGCCAGCTCTGCCTCCAGGGCCGCCATGCGCTCGCTGGAGCGGGCGGGCTGCGCGGCTGCGTCTGGAGCAACTCCAGTGCTTCTTTCTTCCACCGCGCGGACCGGAGCACCGGGAACGCGGGGCGTTGCGGAATCTGTCACTGCGCTGTAATCGGCTCGGAGCGGTATGAAAGTGCGGCGTACACTACACTGCCGCCGACGGAGGGGGCAATGAGTATGGGGCGCAAGTCACAAGGTGACAGCCGGCGGGTCTATAGCACGGACCGGGGGCGTCTCTGCCCTGAGTGTGGCCAGGTCAAGGTGGACTGTCGTTGCCGCATGCTGCAGAGCGCCCGAGATGCGGCGGGAGACGGCATCGTTCGCCTGCGGCGCGAGAGCAAGGGCCGCGGCGGCAAAGCCGTCACCGTGATCACCGGGCTTCCGGGTGATGCGGCCGCCCTCAAGACACGGGCCAAGGCCATGAAACAGCGCTGCGGCGTGGGCGGTGCCGTGAAGAACCGGGACATTGAAATCCAGGGCGATCAGCGCAGTGCGCTGAAGGCCTACCTCGAAGCCGAGGGCTTTACGGTGAAACTGGCTGGGGGATGAATGCCGGCCAACTGGTTAAATTTTGACCGCTCTGGTTATTTATTGATCAATTATTGAGGTTTCTGGCACATAAGCCCGCCGAAAAGACCTCGACTTATCAACTAATCTGTAAAAAAAGATACCTAAATCGTTGATTTTACGTTGACAGCGTCGGCGAGGAAGCTAAGAATGGTTCTGTCGCGGTTCGCTGAGCAGCCGTGCTTTAGCAAGCTAATCGGTCCGAGGCCGTCGTAGAACGGCCCGACCCAATTCCTGCGAGGAGCCTGCTACATGTACATCACTGCAGATCACCTGCGCGAGCAGGTCATACGACCCACCCTGGAGTACCTCGGGGAATGGACCGATGAGGCAGAAACCGAACTGCTCGACGCCGTTACGTGCGACAGCGACGTTGGACTGTTCTCACGCCGTGGCCAGGGGCTGGGGCTGTTCCGCATCACCGCCTCGGACCATCGCGATCTCTGGGATCGCTATCTGGCCCACCGCCCCGACGTCGCATCCCGGGTACGCGGGCTGGCAAGTCAGAGGGCATTTCTCAGCAATCCAGATAACGAACTCAAGACCAACCTAGGCTATTGCACCGCTATTGCCTGGCTGCTCCTCTGCCGAACCCGCTCGGCAACATCCCTGGAACGGCCCCTGCGCGGGGCCGAGGACGTGTCCGTGTCCTCACGCGCTCTTAGCGCCTGACGCTTCCCCTCGGGGGGAGCGCCAGCGGAGCAGGTCGGCCTCCACGTCGATATCGTAGCGCGGTTCCAACAGCGCAAGAGACAGATCCGCCGCAGCGGCCGCGGCGCGGCTGCGTTGCAGGACCTCTCCCGTGCCCCAGGGAATATCCGCAAACAGCGGCGCGAAGTCTCCTCGGGCCCCGATCAGTACATAGCCCCCATCTTCCGCCGGCCCGATGACCACATCGGCCTCGTCGAGGGCATCGAAAGCGGAGCGAAGATATGCCTTGTCCAGACCCGGGCAGTCACTCCCCACGAGCACAACCCGTTCATAGCGCTGCAAGCCGGCGACGAGAGAGCGGCGCATACGTTCTCCGAGGTCGTGCCCGGTCTGCTCGAACGGTCCCCGCATACCGGCGCGCAGCAGGGCTTCGAGAAGTCCGTGCGTCCCACTTTCATCCAGCCACAGCTCCACGGGCGCCAGCGCCGCCTCCAGGAGGGTCCGCGCCGTAAGCGCCAGCAGTTCCTCGTGCACCGCACAGGAGGCCGCCGCTCCGATGGAGCGGGCAAGGCGCGTTTTCACCCGGCCCGGCACCGGCAGGCGTGCGAAGAGCTGGATTCCCCGCGAGTCCCGCGCCGGTTTATTCATGCGCCAGCGCCGTTCGCGATTTAGCCAGGGCACGTCGTCCGTAGTAGTAATGCCATAGCCGTTGCGGCGCTACGCCCAGCCAAAAGGCCAGGCGCAGGCCCCACATGCGGAGAATGGTGCGCACGGCGCCCTGCTCGTCCCAGCGCCGGCCCGATGCACTGATCTGAAGCTCAGTGTCCAGCGGCGCGGCCAGCCGTCGCAGACGCTTGCTCAACTCCACATCTTCCATCAGCGGGATCGGTGCAAAACCTTCGAGTTTCTCGAAAAGCGTCCGTCTCAGCAGCAGCCCCTGGTCTCCCGTAGCAACGCCCGTGAGGCGCGATCGCCGATTCATGAACCACGCGATAACGCCCAGCAGCCGACTCTGCCCCCGCAGGCGCACCTTGAAAAACGTCCAGCCGTCATCGCGGGCCCGGATGTCATCATTCAACAGGGAACGGAGTTCCAGCTCGGAAAACCGGGGGCTACAGTCGGCGTGAAGGAAGAGCAGCCACTCGCCCCGCGATGCCGCCGCGCCCAGATTCATCTGCACGGCCCGGCCGGATGCGCCCAGGAGCACGGGTACGCCACAGCGCAAAGCCCGAACCACGGTGTCATCGGTGCTGCCCCCGTCGACCAGCATGAGCTGGGCGGTCGGAAAGCAATCACGCAGCCGGGTCAGAAACTCTTCTATGTGCAAGCCCTCATTGAGCACCGGGACGATGATGCTCAGGAGCCGCGCCTCACCAGCCGCCATGAGCCTCGGCGGCGGTCATGAGCTGTGCGTCGCGGCCCAGGCGGTAATCAAAAACCACGCTGTAGGCCAGGACAGCCTTTACGTACTCGCGCGTCTCCCGGAAGGGAATGGTTTCGATCCACGCATCGACCGGGAGGCCACTGGCGATCCAACGCTGAACCCGATGAGGGCCCGCATTGTAGGCCGCCAGGGCGAAAGCTCGATTGCCGTCGAAAAGGTCGAGGAGTTCCCGGTAGTAGGCACTGCCCAGATCCAGATTGTGATTGACGCTGTACAGCTGATTGGCGTCCAGTCGCAGGCCCGACCGACGTGCCACTTCGATTCCCGTCGACGGCATGAGTTGCATGAGACCGCGGGCGCCAACCGGAGAACGGGCGTCGGCGAAGAACGCACTCTCGCGTCGCGCAATCGCCATGAGCTCACTCACGGGGAGCTGACGCAGAGCCGCCCGCTTCTCAAACGCGTCCCGATAGGCCAGTGGAAAACGCAGGGCCAGGGCATCCCTGGCTTCCCCGGCGTTCGCCGCGTCAATCGCCAGCCGGTACCAGCCTTCGCTCGCGGCGAAGCTGGCGAGAAGCAGTTGGGCCTCGCGGTCGCTTCTTTGGATCAGGTAAGTCCACTCCGCGTGAGCCAGTCGCTCCCGATCGATCGCCTTGAGTTCATGCACGCGCCAGATGGCGTCTTTGGTCACCTCTGGGAGCGCGGCCAGGAGCTTCACATCGGGTTCGGGTGCGCGGGCATCGTTAAAACTGTAGGGCAGATCGAGATGGTCCGCGCTCAGGAAACCATAGTAGCTGCGTTCCAGGGCGAGCTTTCGAAAGCGCTCAAAGGCCGCTTCGTCGCTGCCGCGCTCCTGGAGCGATCGCGCGCTCCAGTAGCGCCAGGCACCCTCCACGGGGGTATGGAGAAGCGCCGTAAACTGCTCGATAGCCTCCCAGTCGCTTTCCGCAAGCGCCCAGCGCAGCCGCAGCACGGTGAGGTCGTCGTCGTCCCAGCGCGGCAGCTGCTCATCTATCCAGGGGCGGACAGGGATTTCGCGCTCGATCAAAGCGCGCCGCGCGATCGCCGCTTCGATGCGCGCACGCTGCGTCGCGTTCAGTTCTTCATAGGGCTGTGCCTGATACTGGCGCAGCGCCTGCCGGGGCGATTGGCGCGCCAGGCGCTCGAGCCCCAGCGTAAGCACCTGGCCTCGATAGGGCTGCGCAAGCTCACCGATCAGCGGCGTAACGCGGTGCGGTTCACGATACACCCGGCGTAGAGCGTCCAGCGCCGCCTGAGGACCACCGAGCGAGGCCACGTAGCGAAGCAGTCCTCCCTGCCGGGCACCGAAGGCGAGGCGTGCACGGTTCCAGATCAGATCGTCGTTCAGCCCGTCCGCTTCGCGCCACAGACGAAACAGGGGATCGCAGGCTTTATGTACCGACGTGCCGGAGAGAAACAGACGACTCGCCAGGGCCCAGGCTTCGTCTTGTGCGCCCCGGCCGCGCTTGGCCCGGGCGTAATAGCAACGCAGGCGCTCGCTGCGGGGCTCGCGCGTCGCGACCGCCAGAAAATCACCCCAGCGCCGGTCCCGGCCGGCGGACGACAGATAGTGATCAAGGTAGCGCAAGCCCAGGGGATCCTGCCTGTGCTCGGCGATAAAGTCCCGCGCGGTGCTGCCCGGTGTCGTGCGCAATCGGGCCTTGAGGCGCTCGTAGCGGGCGTAGCCGGCCAGAGGATAATCCCCGAGGCGACCCCGCAGTTCTTCGAACTCCCCCCATCGTCCCGCCCGGGCGGCCTTAAGAAGCTCCAGATAGATTTCCCGGCCTGCGTCGATATTGCGCGGGGCTGCCGCCGCGGGATCAAAGAAAGCCTGAACGGGAGCCGCCAAAAGAAAGGCGAGCAGGGACAGCAGCGGCAAACCTCGGACACCGCGGCCGGCTGGTCGCCTGCTCGTGCCGGTTACACTGAGCGTACCGTTGCCCCTGGCGTCGTGGGCGTAGGAAAGTAGCGACGTCATCAGATAGGAGTCCCTCGTGACACTCGTCGGCAAAACACCAGCTTGGCTCCACGCCGGGACAGCATGCGGATTGTTCTCCAGGGTTCTGCGGTTACTGTGGCAGGTAACGCTGATACTCGGCCTGTCCCTGCCAGCGCAGGCGCACCGCAAAAGCGATGTTATCACCCTCTACAACGGTGACCGAATCACGGGCGAAATCCAGCAGCTGCTCGGCGGCCGACTGTCTCTCGGCACCGACGCCATGGGGACCATCAAGATCGAATGGAAGGAGATCGCAAGCCTGAGTTCCAACTACAACTATGAAGTGCGTCTCGTAACCGGTGAGCGCTTTTTCGGCAGCCTTGCGGAAGCGGCAGTGGCTGGGAGTATCCGCCTGAAGGATGTGTTCGGCGAGCGCGATCTGAGCTGGGAGGATGTTGTGGAATTGCGTCCGATCGAAGACAGCATCGCGGATCGCCTCGACGTATATCTGAGCGCGAACTACGCCTTCACCAAAGCCAGCGGAGTCACACAGACGGAGCTTCGGGCCAATGTGTCCTATGAAGACGAACGGGCGCAAAACGCCATCACTTCCCGCCTGACGGTTTCCGACACGGATCAGGAGACCCGGCGGAGCTCGCGGGTGACCGTATCCCGAAAAGTGTGGACCGACCGCAAAGCCATCTACCGAAATCTCTTCGGCGGTCACGAGACCAACGATGAGCTCGGGCTCGACTACCGCATAACGCTGGGCGCCGGCCTGGGTCGCTACATCCTGGACACCAACTACCAGACGCTTACGGTGGGTCTGGGGATCCAGGGCCTGGAGGAGCGCAGCCTGATGGGCGATCGTCAGGAGAGTGCGGAGGCGGTGATCACCGGTCACTATTCCCGCTGGCGCTTCGATTCTCCGGAGCTGAATCTCATTCTCGGCACGGACGTCTACCCGTCGCTGTCCCAGAGCGGGCGCGTGCGCGCCGACACCAACGCAACTCTGCGCTGGGAATTCATCAGTGACTTTTTCTGGGATATCAGCGCCTGGAGCAGCTACGACAGTTCCGCCGTCGATGACGAGGCCGGAGAATTTGACTGGGGGATCACGACGGGTCTGGGCTGGGATTTTTAGTCGCTGGCGCCAGGCCCTGTCGCTCAGGGTGACCAGTAGACTGCAAGCGGTGGTGCGCTCAGCGCAAGAACGGCGGCGATGGGCAGCTGCTGCGGATCCCGGTGGCGCCGGGCCAGCTCAAGAACCGCGCGTTTCTCATCACCGGTGATCTGCAGCACAAGCTGTCGGGTGTTGATGATTCGCGCCAGGGTCAGACTCATGCGCGCATGGGGTGCGACGGGAGGATCTACAGCGATGCAGTCCTCGCTGCCGTCAAGATCGAGACCGGCATCCAGCGACGCGCTACCGGGAAACAGCGATGCGAAGTGCCCGTCAGCTCCCATGCCCAGCATGACGCTGTCGAAAGTGTCGAAGACCGTGAGGGACGCGGCGATCTCGCCAAGCGCATCCTCGGGCCGCGGCGCCTCGGCGTAGAGCGGCACGAAACGCGCGGCGGCGGCCTCGCCCGTCAGAAGGTTTTCTCGCGTCAGGCGCTCGTTGCTGTCGGCGTGCGTCGGATTGACCCAGCGCTCATCGACCAGGGTGACCGTTACCGCGTCCCAGGCAAGCGAGGTCCGAGCCAGCCGCGCAAACACGCCCTTCGGTGTGGAACCGCCGGACACCGCCAGGCTGGCCCGCCCGCGGGCCTCGATACCTGCGGCGAGCTGACCCGCCACGGCGGCGGCCAGCGCATCGTCCAACGCTCCCCGGTCGGGGAACTCAAGCAGCTCCGCGTCAGACATGCCAGCTCCGGCCGTCTTTCTCGATCAGAAGTTCGCCCTTGGTCGGTCCCCAGGATCCAGCCTGGTACTGCTGCAGGGGCGTCCCGTCTTCCTGCCAGGCGTCGATGAGGGCGTCGCACCAACGCCAGGATTCTTCGATTTCCTCGCGACCGACGAACAGCGACTGATCGCCATTAATGGCATCCAGGAACAGACGCTCGTAGGCGTCGGGAATGCGATTGAGGTTCGAGGTATCGAGAAAATCCAGGTTCAGATCGCGGGTTTCGAGCGCCATGCGATTTCGCAGGCTGTGCAGCTTCGAAACCATCTGCATTTCGATGCCCTCGTTGGGCTGCAGCCGGATCACCAGACGATTGGGCGCATCTCCCCGTCCGGAGGCGGCGAAGATGTTGTGGGGCAGCGCTTTGTAGGTAATTACGATCTCCGTAACCTTGTCCGGCATCCGCTTTCCCGTGCGCAGATAGAACGGCACGCCCGCCCAGCGCCAGTTGTCGATAAAGGTCTTCAGCGCCACGAAGGTTTCAGTATCACTGGAACTTCGGCCGCCCTCCTCCTCGAGGTAACCGGGCACGGATTCGCCGCGCATCCATCCCTGGGTGTACTGCGCGCGAACCGCATGATCCCGGACCATATCCGCATTCAGGCGACGCAGAGCGCGGACAATTTTCACTTTTTCGTCGCGGATACCGGCGGCGGTCATGGAATTGGGAGGCTCCATGGCCACCAGGCACAGCAGCTGCATCAGGTGGTTCTGAACCATGTCGCGAAGCTGGCCGACGCCGTCGTAGTAAGACCAGCGCCCCTCGATCCCGATCGGCTCGGCCACGGTGATCTGCACGTGATCGACACAGCTCTGGTCCCACTGCGTATTGATAAAACGATTGCCAAAACGCAGTACGAGAAGGTTCTGTACCGTCTCCTTGCCGAGATAGTGGTCCACCCGGTACGTCGCGTCTTCGCTGAAGTAGCGCGCCACGGTGTCATTGACCGCACAGCAGCTCGCCAGATCGTGCCCGATGGGCTTTTCGAGGAGAACGCGGCGGTCGCCGCCAAGACACCCGGCGCTGCCCAGATGCTCACAGATCGGGCCAAACAGCGCCGGCGGAGTCGCCAGGTAGAAAAGCGCCGGATCGTCTTCCGACAGCACGCTGGCGAGTTCGGCGAAGGCATCCGGGTGGTTAAAGTCGAGGCGCCGGTACGCGAAGCGCGAGGCGTAGGCCTGCCACTGCTCCTCGGACCAGCGCGTGTCGTCCACGTAGCGCCGGACCCGATCTTTGATATCCCCAAGGAAACTGTCCAGGGAGAGGTCTTCTCGCGCCAGGGCATGGATCCGCAGCGACTCGGGCAGCAGGTCGCAGTTGTGCAGGTGATACAGCGCTGGAAAGAGCTTCCGCGCGGCCAGATCGCCGCGAGCTCCAAAGATCATCAGGTGCATGACCACTCCTCGGCGTGCAGTATCGGGTTCAATTACCTTCCACCCGAATCCTTCGGACGGCCTCGGCCGCTTCCCGGGCGAGCTGTTCCACGGCGTTCCAATCGCCGCCTTCCAGCAATGCCGTCGGGGTCATCCAGGTTCCGCCGACGGTGACCACGGCATCTATGGCCAGGTAGTCGGCGAGATTCGAGAGCTTTACGCCACCGGTCGGACAGAAACGCATGTCCGGGAACGGTGCACACAGGGCGCGCAGGGCCGCCACTCCGCCGGCCGCCTCGGCGGGGAAGAACTTAAGGTGCGTCAGACCCTCCTCCCGCGCCCGCATCAGTTCCCCGGCCGTGGCGATGCCGGGCACCAGCGGGACATCGCTGGCGCCGGCCCGGGCCAGCAGCTTGTCGGTCAGGCCCGGCGATACGACAAAGCGGCTCCCCGCATCGACGGCGGCGGCGAATTCATCCGCGCTGCGTACCGTTCCCGCGCCCACCAGCGCACCCGGGACCTGGGCCGCAATGGCTTCGATCGCGGCAAGGCCATGCGCCGTGCGCAACGTCACCTCAAGCACCGGAAGCCCCCCCGCCACCAGCGCCTGGGCGAGCGGCAGCGCATGACCGATATCCGTAACCGTTATCACCGGTACGACCGGAGCCAGCGCCAGGACTGCCCCCGCATCCAAGGGGTCGGGACGTTCAGAAAAAGACACAGGCACCCTCCTCCGGGGTTGATACGGCCCTGCGGAACAGCTCAAACAGCTCGCGTCCCACGCCCGCATCATTGGTTTGGCACATGGGACAGGCTTCCCGGGCCTCCAGCTCCGCAGCTTCCACGGCAACGGTCAGCGTACCCGCCTCCGCATCCAGGGTAAGCATGTCGCCTTCGCGAACGCGTCCGATAGGTCCGCCCAGCAGCGCCTCGGGCGAGACGTGGATGGCGGCGGGAACCTTGCCCGAGGCCCCGGACATACGCCCGTCGGTCACCAGAGCCACGGCGTGCCCGCGGTCCTGCAATACGCCCAGGAGCGGCGTCAGCTTATGCAGTTCCGGCATACCGTTGGCGCGAGGACCCTGGAAACGAACGACCACGATGCAGTCTCGATCGAGCTCTCCGGCTTCAAAGCGCTCCACCATGGCCTGCTGGCTGTCGACCACTACGGCAGGCGCATGCACGGTACGGTGCTGCTCCTTGACCGCCGATATCTTGATCACGCTCCGGCCCAGATTGCCGCTGAGCAACCGAAGCCCGCCCTCGGGATCGAAAGGCCGTTCGAGAGGCCGCAGCACGTCCTCGTCGGCGCTCTCGCTCACGGCGGCATGCCAAACGAGGGCGCCGTCGTCGAGCCGGGGTTCCTGCGCAAAGTCGCTGAAGTTGGCACCCCAGACCGTGCCCGCATCGCTGTGCATGAGTCCGCCGTTCATCAGTTCCCTAAACAGAAACGCCGTGCCGCCCGCGGCGTGGAAATGGTTGATATCCGCCGTGCCATTCGGATAAACGCGGGCGAGGAGCGGCACAACGGAAGAAAGCTCGGAGAAATCGTCCCAGTTTACGATCAGCCCCGCCGATCGCGCCATGGCGATCAGGTGAATGGAATGATTGGTGGACCCGCCGGAAGCCAGCAGACTGACGATGGCGTTCACGAAGGAGCGCTCATCGATGATGGAGGCGAGCGGACGGTAGTCGGGGCCCTGCGCCGTGATACGGGCAATCTGCTCCGAGCCCAGGCGCGTCAGCTCATCGCGCAGGGACGTCCCGGGATTCACGAAGGAACCACCGGGAAGCTGCAGGCCCATGGCTTCCATGAGCAGCTGGTTGCTGTTCGCGGTGCCGTAGAAGGTGCAGGTCCCGGGGCTGTGGTAAGACGCGGCCTCGGCGGCAAGCAGTTCGTCGCGACCCGCCTTGCCTTCGGCGAAGAGCTGGCGCACGCGCGATTTTTCCGGATTCGACAGCCCGGAGGGCATGGGGCCCGCGGGGATAAAGAGTCCAGGCAGGTGTCCGAAACGCAGCATGCCAATAACGAGGCCCGGGATGATCTTATCGCAGGTGCCCAGCCCCACGATCCCATCGAACATATGATGGGACAGGGCGACGGCGGCGGACTGGGCGATGTTGTCGCGACTGAAGAGCGACAGTTCCATGCCGACCTGCCCCTGCGTCACGCCGTCGCACATGGCGGGAACGCCCCCGGCAACCTGCCCGGTGCTGCCGATAGCGCGCAGGTGACCTTTGATGAGGTCCGGGTACTCCGCGTAGGGCTCATGAGCGGAAAGCATGTCGTTGTACGCCGTTACTATGCCGATGTTGGCCGACTCGACCAGGCGCAGCCGATCCTTGTCGTCGGCCCCACAGGCGGCGAAGCCGTGAGCCAGGTTGCCGCAGGACAGGGAAGCCCGCTGGGGGCGCAGAGATCGGCTGCGGTCCATGAGCTCCAGGTAGCCGTCGCGACCGGGGCCGCTGCGGTCACGGATCCGCTGCGTGACGGCCGCGATAGTGGGATGTAGTGTGGCCATAGTCTCCTTCGTAACAATCTGCTATGGATCAGGTCATGCGGACGGCGGCGGACCGCGCCCTACGTCGGCAGCGCTCCCGAGGCCTGCTTTAGCCGCTCCTGACGCAGCAGGCTGACGGCACCCTCAAGGCCAAGATTCTCACGGATAACCAAGCGGACCGGTATATCGCGCAGATAGGCCGAGAAGCGTCCCTTGGCCTCGAAGCGTGCCCGGAACTCGCTCCGCGCCAGGAAATCCCGGAACCGCGGCGCTATGCCACCGGCGATGTACACGCCGCCACGGGCGCCCAGGGTGAGCGCGAGATTACCCGCTGTGGATCCGAGAATGCGGCAGAACATCTCCAGACTGCGTACCGCCATGGACTCCACGCCCGCAAGCGCGGCGTCGGTGATTCCAGCGGCGGTGCTGTGCAGCGGGTCGCGGCCCGCGAGTTCCGCTAGGGCTTCGTAAACGTTGACGATTCCGGCTCCGGATAATATGCGCTCTACCGAAACGCGTCCAAAGCGCGCCATCAGAATCTGCAGCACGGCGAGTTCCTGGGCGTCGACGGGGGCAAAGTCCACGTGACCTCCCTCTCCCTCGATAACGTGGTAGCGCCCGTTCACGGGAAGCAGAGTGCACACCCCAAGTCCGGTTCCCGCCCCGAGGACGGCTATGGGACGATCGCCGTCCGGCTCACCCCCTCCCAGCGAGAACCAGTGCTCCCGTCGAAGCTCGGCCACACCATACCCCACAGCGGCGAAATCATTGATCAGGTGCACGGGGGTTCCCAGGCGACGGGAGAGCGCTTCTCGATCCAGGGACCAGGGGCTGTTGGTGAACTGGATGATGCTCGCATCGACCGGGGACGCGACGCCAAGGCAGGCCGCTTCGGGGAGGGGCCCGCGCCCCTGGACCGCCGCCTCATCGAGGTACGCCTCCAGGGCCTCGGAAAAACTGCCATGATCAGAAACGGAATAGGTTCGAAGGCACATAAGCTCCGCTTCGCCGCTCTGCTCGAGGGCAAAGCGCGCATTGGTTCCGCCGATGTCCGCTACGAGATTCCAGGCTTTGTTCACAGACGCCCCCCGAGCTTCGGCGCGGCCATCGACCTCGCGCTTTGCGCGGCGCCGGCCAGGCTTCGAATCCGTTCGTGCTTCACCCAGTCAACCTCCATCACCCAGGGCGACGCCATGGGGCCTGGCTCGATCTTGGCAAAGTTGAGCACGGCGAACATGGGCTCAGGGAGGAGCGACGCCTTGCCCATCAGCCGGTAAACCTCGTTGCCATCAAGCGTAAACACCAGATCTTCGCCCAGCCAGGCCACGGCGTATTCGTGGAACTGGTCCAGTGATGCTTCCTGCACGAGCATGGAGGCCTGCCAGTCCCCGCCACCGCAGTAGCCTTCGCTTTCGATAATGCGCGCGGCGTAACGGTCCGGACCGCCCTCGCCATGGTGTTCAAAGATATCGATTTCCCCGGAGCCGGTCATCGGCCAGCATACGTATTCATCGTCTTCCTGCACCGGGGGTTCGTTGTTTTGGGCGCCCAGGAGCCACCACGCGGGGAACATACCCGGCTGACCGCTGTTCTCCACTCGCAGGCGGGCCGTCCAGCGACCACCGACAAACTCGCGCCGGTTTTTGGACGTGAGTCGGGCCGCGACAAAGGCCGAGCCGGGGTGTACGGCGCCCGACTTGTGTACGTTCGAACACGGCTGCACGACACCGAGATCGATCACCCGAAGCTTGAGCGTTCCTCCGCTGACCTCCCGCGTATGGTGCGCACCGTCCGGCACGTAACACTGGTCCTCGTCGTTGACCCACAGCAGTTGATCCTGCCAGTTCGCCGAGTCCAGGAACTCGAAGTCATCCCGGAAATCTGTTTCCCACACGAAGGCAGGCGCGTCGGATGACCTGCTCCCATCCTGAGCGCTGACGGCCGAGCCGAGCAGGAAGACAAGGAGCGTGCTGCCCATCGCCCCGGCGGCCCTGGGCGCGCAGCGGCGGGCGCTCATCAGGCTGG
The DNA here is from genome assembly GCA_038748515.1 of Pseudomonadota bacterium. Lineage (GTDB taxonomy): Bacteria > Pseudomonadota > Gammaproteobacteria > Pseudomonadales > Halieaceae > Congregibacter. The sequence goes on along the minus strand of JBCDIW010000014.1, from coordinate 41,175 downwards.
CGCGGGTTCGTGCAGCGCCGCGAGCTCGTCTTCCATCTGGCTGATCGTACGCGCATCGATGCGATAGAACAGAATGAAGCCAGCGCCGGCAACCGCAAGCACCGCAGGCAGGATGCTGAACATCAGGCGTATACCCAGCAGGGAGCCGTCGGACTGCGCCTCATTCGCCGCGAAACCGAAGGCCCCCAGTACGATTCCGAGGACCCCCGCCCCGACCGCGAGGCCCATCTTCTGTGCAAATTGTACGGTCGAAAACACGAGAGCGGTAATGCGACGCCCCGTTTTCCATTCGCCATAGTCCGCGCAATCCGCGTACATGGACCACACCAGCGCCGGAGTCGGACCGATGACAAAGGAACCCAGACAGTTCACGAGCACCATCATCCAGTAGTCTTCCGGCGGGATGAAATAGAACGCCGCCATCGAGGCGGCGTTGAGCAGCGTCAGCGTGATCATGAGCGTGCGCTTCTCGAAATGCTCTGCCAGGTACTTGGTAAGCACGATGCCCCCGATCATCGAGATAAGGCCCAGGGAAAGAAACACCGCCGTTTTATCGAAGATAAGAAAAAGCGGCGTGCCGTCGTCGCCGACGTAGTACTTGAAGTAGTAGAGCAGGGACCCGTTGCGCACCGCGATATTCATCAGAGTGACGATGGCGGAGAGAAACAGAACGGCCCAGGGCCCGTTGCTCAGCAGCGCCCTCAGGTCCTGTCGGATGTCGCTTTTGCGCGGCTTGACCTTGACCCGTTCGCGGGTCGTCGCGAAGGTCACCCAGAATAGGGCGACGGAGGCGATGGCAAAGATGATCATCGTGAGCCGGAATCCCTGCGCCTCGTCGCCACCCCCGAGCATGTTCTTCAGGGGGCCCACAAAGGTGGCGATGAGCCAGCCCGCAAGGAACGCGCAGATAAATCGATAGCTGGCAACCTTGGTTCGCTCGATCGATGAGGGCGAAATCACACCCATAAGCGCCGAATAGGGAACGTTCACCACCGTATAGGCGAGCATCATGGCGGTGTAGGTCAGATAGGCGTAGACCAGCTTTCCCGTGTCCGAAAGCTCGGGGCCGGCGAACATGAGATAGCCGCAGGCTCCGTAGGGTATCGCTCCCCACAGCAGGTAGGGACGGTACTTACCCCAGCGCGAGTTGGTGCGATCGGCGATCAGACCCATGATCGGATCGCTCGCGGCGTCGATGATCTTGGTCACGAGGAACATGGCTCCCACCGCCGCCGGCGCAAGACCGAAGATGTCGGTGTAGTAGTACATCAGAAACAGGTTGAAAACCTGAAAGAAAAAATTGGATGCCGTGTCGCCCAGGCCGTAACCCAGTTTTTCGCGCACGGAAAGCGGCTCTGTTTCCATGAAGTCTCGCCCGTATCGTTATTGTAGGTCGCGTCTGCTGCCCAATTCACGCCACCGCGAGCTGCACAAAGGCTCCCGGAGGCAAAGCTACCGTCGCAGCCTGGGCGCACAACGAATATGAGACAAGGGGGACTTCGAGCGGGATAGAAGGGGCGAGCGCCGTGAATCTCCTGTTCACCTCACGTCAAATCCACTTGAACGGAATTCCCTTGCATGGGTTGCACATCTCTATATGTTTCGGCCTTAGATTGATCGTCCCGGCCCCGTGGCAGCTGCGCGAGGCGTCGGGCAAGTTCAGCAGCATTATCAGGGGACACGTTCATGACCAATATCGCCATGCCATCACCAGTTTCGACGGAAGAAGCGCAGCGCCAGGATCGCATCAACGGTCTGCTGGCACAGATGGGTCTCGACGAAAAAATCGGTCAGATGAGTCAGCTCCAGGCTGGCGGCGGCTACGTTCCCGAGCACATCGCCGACGCAATCCGAGCGGGCCGCGTGGGTTCGGTGCTCAATGAGGTGGATCTCGACACGATCAATGCGCTGCAGCACATCGCCGTAGAGGAGAGCCGCCTGGGTATCCCGCTGTTGATCGGCCGCGACGTCATCCACGGATTCAAAACCATATTCCCCATTCCCCTGGGACAGGCCGCGTCCTGGAACACGGAGCTGGTCGAGGCGGCCGCGCGGATCAGCGCCGCCGAGGCGGCAGGCTGTGGCATCAACTGGACCTTTGCCCCGATGATTGACGTAACCCGGGACCCGCGCTGGGGACGCATCGCGGAGTCCCCCGGCGAAGACCCGCTCCTCGCTAGCGCCATGGGCGTCGCCATGGTTCGGGGCTTTCAGGGCGATGCACTTTGCGAAGTCGGCGCGATCGCTGCCTGCGCCAAACATTTTGCCGCCTACGGCGCCGCGGAATCGGGGCGCGATTACAACACGGCAAACGTCCCGGAAAACGAACTCCGGAACGTTTACCTGCGTCCCTTCAAAGACGCTGCTGAAGCCGGGGTCGCGACCTTCATGACGGCCTTCTGCGAGATCGACGGCGTGCCCGCTTCGGGAAACAGCTGGCTCCTCGACGACGTTCTCCGCCAGGAGTGGCGCTACAACGGTATGGTCGTTAGCGACTGGGAATCAGTGGTGGAAATGTCGGTGCATGGTTTCACCCACGACGACTCCGAGGCCGCCTACGCCGCCGTCACCGCGGGCGTCGACATGGAGATGGCCAGCACGTCCTATCGCGATCACCTTGAGCACATGGTCCACAGCGGGACGGTCAGCCTGGAACACATCGACCGTATGGTGGGGCGTATTCTGGCGCTCAAGTTCGAGCTGGGTCTTTTCGAAAACCCCTACACGCAGCGGGAGGAGCATCCCGAACTTCTCAGCCGCCAGCACCTGAAGACGGCGAAGGAACTCGCCACGCAGAGCTGCGTGCTACTGAAGAACGATGAGCACGTGCTGCCCCTGTCCGCATCGCGCCTTGAATCCGTTTCGCTGATTGGTCCTCTTGCCGACGACGGCTACGAGCAGATGGGCACCTGGGTGTTCGACGGCGAGGCGCAACACAGCGTAACGGTAGCCACGGCGCTTCGCGAGCTGATCGGACGCACCGTCGACATTCGTCAGCTCGCGGGAGTCGAAACAACCCGCGCAGACAGCGTCGATGAGTTTGCGCAGGTACGGCAGGTCGCCGCAGAAGTCGACGTCAATATCCTGGTGCTGGGCGAAGAATCGTTCATGAGTGGGGAAGCGCACTCGCGAGCGAATATCGACTTGCCCGGTCAGCAACTCGAATTGCTCGAAGCCGTGGCCGCGGCGGGAAAACCGGTGATCGTGGTGATCATGGCCGGCCGGCCCCTGACCCTGGAACGAGTCCTGCCCCTGGCTGACGCCGTGCTGTATGCCTGGCACCCCGGGACCATGGGGGGCCCGGCGATCGCTGATCTGCTGCTGGGCCTTGCAGCGCCCTCGGGCAAACTCCCAGTCAGCTTTCCGCGCGTCGTGGGTCAGATTCCGATTTACTACGCGCAGAAGAACACGGGCCGGCCCCCAACCGACGGGACCTGTCTGCATATGAATGATGTACCCGCCCAGGCACCGCAGACCTCCCTGGGTATGGCCTCCTTCCACCTCGACGCTGGTTTCCGTCCGCTGTTCCCCTTCGGCTTCGGTCTCTCCTACACGCAATTCCAGTACGTGAAGATCACCACGTCCCATCATCACATCGCCCTTGGTGAAGCCCTGGACATTTCCGCCGACGTACTGAATACCGGTATGCACGAGGGCGAAGAGGTGGTTCAGCTGTACGTGCGCGATCTTGTCGGCAGCGTTACGCGCCCGGTGCGGGAGCTTAAGGCTTTCCGGCGCCTGCGCCTGCGCCCGGGCGAACGCCAGCGCATCAGCTTCCGTCTGCACACCGACGAACTCGCTTTCTACGATCGCCACATGCAATGGACCGTGGAGCCGGGACACTTCCATGCCTGGATCGGCGGCGATTCAGAGGCGTCCCTGCAAACAGAATTCGAAGTTCGGGCGGCGTGACCATGAGCATGCTGAAGCAGAGGCTGGCCAGCCCGGAGATCGCCGCGCGCAGCGAAGCGCTGCTTGCGAAGATGACGCTCGACCAGAAAATCGGGCAGATGACGCAGCCCGAACGTATGGCCTGCACGCCGGAGGACGTAAAGAACTTCCATATCGGCTCCGTGCTGAGCGGCGGCGGTTCCGCCCCCGGGGAGAACCGCCCCCCGGACTGGGTGAGCATGAACGAAGCCTACTGGCAGGCCTCCATGACCGGGGGTGAGGATCGCGTTCCCGTCCCCGTGATCTACGGCATCGATGCGATCCACGGCAACAACAACGTTATCGGCGCGACGATCTTTCCGCACAATATTGGCCTGGGCTGCGCCCGGGATCCCGATCTGATCCGGCGTATCGCCGCCGCAACACGCCGTGAAATATTGGCCACCGGCGTCGATTGGACCTTCGCCCCAACGCTCGCCGTGGCCCGGGATCACCACTGGGGCCGAACCTACGAAAGCTATTCGGAAGACCCCACTCGAGTAGCCGCCTACGCCCAGGCCTTCGTTGAGGGCATGCAGGGTGACGGCGGGGATGACAGCGTGGTCGCCTGCGCCAAGCACTGGGTAGGCGACGGAGGCACGACCCACGGCATCGATCAGGGAGAAACTACCCTGCCCTTCGCCGAGCTGGACCGCCTGCACATTGCCCCCTACCGGCCCGCCATCGACGCCGGCGTCTTCACGGTGATGGCGTCATTCAACAGCTGGAACGGCGACAAATGCCACGGCCATCGCTTTCTCCTCATGGACGTGCTCAAGGGTGAACTCGGCTTCGATGGCTTTGTAATCTCCGACTGGGACGGTATCGACTACCTGTCGAAGGACTATCGGGAGGCCGTAGCCCTGAGCGTCAACGCCGGTGTGGACATGTTCATGGTATCCGTGGAATGGCGGGCCTTCATCGATCACCTGCGCGAGCATGTTCAAAGCGGAACCGTGCCCATGGCGCGCATCGACGATGCGGTCCGCAGGATCCTCCGCGTAAAGGCCGCCTTCGGCCTTTTCGAGAAACCCTCGCCGGCGGCGCGCGCCCGTTCCCTCGACGAGAGCTTCGGCGGCGGGGAACATCGCGCCCTCGCGCGGGAGGCCGTGCGCAAGACCCAGGTTCTCCTCAAGAATGAAGGCGGCGCGCTGCCCCTGGATAAGTCGGCGCGGATCTTTGTCGCCGGAAAGAACGCCGATAATCGCGGGCATCAGTGCGGCGGTTTTACGGTCGCATGGCAGGGTGAAACGGACAACACGGGTATCGAAGGTGGGTTTTCGATCTGGGAAGCGATCCGAGACATCGCTCCCGCCGCGACTCTGGCGCAGTCACCGACGGGCGAGGATGCAGACCCGGCACTCCACGACGTTGCCGTCGTCGTTATCGGCGAGCGCCCCTACGCCGAAGGCCTGGGCGACGTTCGCGTGGGCGAGGAGGTAATCGTCCACGCAGGATCCATGATCCGCGGTGAGATGAAAGTCCTCGAACCCTACGGCAGTACGCTGGAACACCGGGTCAGCCACCCGGAGGATCTGGAGACGATCCGAAACATCGTCTCTCGCGGTGTTCCGGTCGTGACCGTTCTCATCGGCGGCCGCCCACTGGTCGTGAATGAAGAATTGGACGCCTCATCCGCATTTGTTGCCGCCTGGCTACCGGGTTCCGAGGGCGCCGGGGTCGCCGATGTACTGTTCGGCGACCACGAATTCCAAGGCACGCTGTCATTCTCCTGGCCCCGGCGCGCCGCTCAGGTGGTCAACATAGACGACGACATCTACGACCCTCTGTTCCCTGTGGGCTACGGGCTTCGCCTGAGCGCTTCCTGAGGGGGATCGGTCGTCTCCAGAAACGGTGGCGCGTACTCAGCCTGGGCCGTCGACTGCTGCGCTGGCTCCGGCTCGTAGATGCGTACGTAGTCGATCTCGAGACGCCTGGGAAACGCGTCCTCTTCCACGGGACCGTGGGAATCGCTCCACTTTCCGCCGACGGCAAGATTCATGACGATGTGGAACGCATGGTCAAAGGGCCATTGTCCTTCTCCCTGTCCCTCGTCGAAGTAGGCGAAATAGCGAACCCCGTCGATGTACATCGCCATGGCCCCCTGCTTCCAGACCAGGGAATAGGTATGGAATGTCTCATCGAGGTCCGGGACCACGATCGTCGATTGGATCTGCGTTCCAAGACCGGCATAAAAGTCGCGGGTGTGCACCGTGCCGTGGATGAGATCAGGCTCATGGCCGATGTGTTCCATGAGATCGATCTCCCCTGAGTTGGGCCAGGAGTCGCACGACGCGTCGTCTTCACCCTTTCCCTGTTCTTCCGAACAGTGGGTTGCGTAGCGGTAGGGATCTACGGGCATGAGCCATATAGCCGGCCATACACCGCGACCTTCGGGAACCCGCGCTCGAATATCGAGACGGCCATAGTGGATAGCACGGTTGCCCCAGCTGTGCACACGACCGGAGCTGTAGGCAGGATCGGCGAGTCCGGTGCGATGAGCCTCCAGGATAAGCACGCCATCTTCGATGCGTACGTTTTTTCGGTCCCTCGTATAGGCCTGGACTTCATTGTTCACGTGGCCGGGGGCCCACTGTTCGGCGGTCCAGTTGTCGGCGAAGGCATCAACGTCACTGAAATCGTCTTCCCAGACGAGATCCCAGCCGGTGTCCGAAAAACGGGAGTTGCGGACAAGTAGGCCGCTGACCACCGCCTGACCCACCCGGGACTCAACGCAGGTATCCAGCTGTCCGTCGGTGAGTCGAATATCGCGAAAGCCCCGTATGGCGGCATTTCTAGGCTCGCCAGCGGCGGCCTCGGCGATGCGCAGATTGGACAGGACGCGACGATCCTCAATGCTGATATCCATCACCCGCTGCTTATGCGGCTGGCCGTCGGGCTCCACGAAGTAGTAGACGAGGTCATAGCTGCCGTCGGGCAGGGATATGGCATAGCACTGATCGCCGCTGCGGTAGGTGGCGTGAAGGACAGGATCCTGCGTGCGACGGACGTCTTCCACACGGTGGCAGAGGGCTTCGTCGTCGCAGGAATCCGCCTCAAAAAGCTCGCCGGCAAGCGTAGCCAGCCTGGCGCCACCGATGTTTTTCGCCCAGACCACGGTTTCGGAAAACTCCGCGGCACCGGGGGCGCATTGACCGGAGGCGCAGAGACCCGCGCTGAGAACGAGGGCACCCAGCGATGCCACCGGGCGCCCCGCAATCCACGTTCGCCATCCGGGGCCCGTCCCTGCTTGCTCCACCTTCAGCGACACGGAACGACTCCTTGCTCGCTTTTATTATGATGAGTAAGGAACGCTGCCACAGCGAAGCTTGAGTGCCCAGTGCTGGCGCGACGAACGGGACCCCTGCCGAGACTGACGGGAAAACCCGGAGCGGGATTGCGGGCACGTCCGCTGGAAAGACGCTCCAGTCAGGACAGCAGGTGCTGGATCGCCGAGCGGTAGTTTCGGCTCACTTTGAGGCGCGTGTCGCAGTCAAGATGTAGCGTGCACTCCCCTTTCGTCAGCGGCGTTATCCCTACGATCTTGCGCAGGTTTACCAGCGTGGAGCGATGAATACGGGCGAAGGTGCCCGATGCGAGTCGTTCAGACAGCTCCTTCATCGTGCATCGCAAAATATGCGTTTCACCGGCCGCGTGGACGCACATATAGTCTCCGGCAGCGTCCACCCAGTCGATGTCTTCGAAGGGAAGCAGCTGCACGGCGTCCCCCTGACGCACGGGCAGGCGATCGGGCCGGTCTCGCTCGCTGCCACTGCCCTGGGACACACCCAGGGACGACTCCGGGACGCCCGAGCGGGCACGGCCGGCCTCCATGGCCCGGAGCAGAGCTGCCTTGTCCGGGTGCACGAGCCGCTCCCGAACGCGATTGAGTGTGCGTCTGAGACGCCGCTCCTCTACCGGCTTCAGTATGTAGTCCACCGCGTTTACATCGAAGGCTTCCAGCGCGTACTTGTCGAAGGCAGAAACAAAAACGATCAAGGGCATGTGATCGTCTTCCTGCAGCTGCGCCACCACATCGAAACCGTTGAGACCGGGCATCTCAACGTCGAGGAACACGAGATCCGGCGCGTGCTCGCGAATGGCGACGAGCCCCATGCGGCCACTGCGAGCCGTGCTGACAACTTCTATCTCGGCCTCACCGGCGAGCAACCCGCTCATCAGCTCCACGGCGAGCGGCTCGTCGTCGATGACCAGGGTACGCAGCATCAGCCGTAGGCCAGCTGCCGTTGCAGCGGTATGCAGATCCGAGCGGTAACGCCGCCGTCGCTGCGCCTCTCGTGCCGGAGACTGGCGGCCGCTCCGTAGGAGCCATCGAGCCGCTGGCGTATATTGCGCAACCCTACGCCGGTGTCATCAATGGGATCTGTCCTGGCGCGACCGTCGCCGGAGTCGCTGACCTGTAGCTCAAGAACGTGTCCATTGCAAAAGGCCGCTATTTCCAGATGGGATTTCTCCTCGCTCTTGGATACGGCGTGCTTGATAGCGTTTTCGACCAGCGGCTGGAGCAGCATGCTCGGAATCAGTTCGCGGGCCGCTTCCGGTGAAATCTGAATGGACACGCTCAGCCGGTCTCGAAATCGCACCTGCTCGATCTCCAGGTAGCGCTCGATGGCGAGAAACTCCTCCGCCACGGTTACGGGGTCCTGCGTGTCTGTGTACAGCGAATAACGCAGAAAGTCGCTGAGAGACGAAATCATCTGAGAGGCGCGTTCCGTTTGCCGCGATGCGACAAGACTCTGAAGCGCATTGAGGGTGTTGAACAGGAAATGCGGATTGAGCTGATAGCGCAGCATGGTCAGCTCGGCCTCCCGGGCCGACGAGCGAGCCTGAGCCGCCTTGAATGCTTCGCGGTTCTTGGCGGCGGCCATGTCCTGCAGAGCCGAGTGCTCCAACTCGGCAAGACGGTAGTACTTGAACCCGTGATACAGAGCGGTCCAGCACAGGAAAATGAAAAGCGACGGATACAGCCAGCCGCCGAAGTCAGCCATAAGATCGGCCTCGCCAGTCATGTACTCGAAGAGCACCAGGCGCAGAAACGCCCAGAGGCTCGACGCCGTGAGAACGGCAACCGCGATGGCGGCCACCCGGGCCGCGGGCGACCAGGACCAGACCCGGCGATAGATCGGACGCAGGGGCCAGGAAAGGAGAAGACCGAGAGCCGACTGCAGCAGCGTGTGTCCGAGGTAGCCCAGCTCTGGCTGGTTGTACCAGAGATTGAGGCTCAGGAAGCCAACGACGGAAAGCCCAAGCCAACCGCCTATCTGCAGCAGCCAGAACTGCCGGGAGTACTCATGGTGCAGCAGGCGACCCAGGGCATGCTGGATCGAATCATTGACGCGCTCCGGCTGGGCCCCCATGTTCAGGCCACGGCTTTGTGCGTCACGGACGCCACGTCCTCGGCGCTGCAGTAGTAGTCCAGGAAATTCTTGTGCGTCGGGAGCTGCGACACACGCTTTTCGATACCCCGGCGAATTCCCCCGAGAAACGCATGCAGTTCACCGTCCTTCATGTTGTTGACGATGGGGTGATACTGCTCCGGGAGCAGACCCTGACCCAGCATCACCTGTATCCAGGAGTTCTCTCCAAAGAGCTCGTTCGGCACTTTGAAAACCCGACCGGATTCGCGGAACAGATCGAGGCGATGCTGCAGTGAATCGGGGACTCGCATGGAACTGCAGTGACGCCAGAACTCGGTGTCGCGGCGCTCCGTGACGTGGTAGTGAAGCACGATGAAATCACGGATGTTGTCGCACTCGTGCTGCATCTGCTCGTTGAACTCGATAACGTCGGGCTCGCGGATACCCGCATAGGGGAACATCTGCATCAGGCGGATGATGCCTCTCTGGATCAGGTGGATACTGGTTGACTCCAGGGGTTCGATAAAGCCACTGGCCAGGCCGAGGGAAACGCAGTTTTTCTTCCAGTGCTCGCGGCGCTGTCCCGTGCGGAAGCGGATCACGCGAGGATCCGTAAGCGTTTCTCCCTGCACGTTGCTGAGCAAGGTTTCAACGGCCTCGTCCTCGGACCAGTACTGACTGCAGAACACCAGACCGTTGCCGACCCGGTGCTGCAGCGGGATTCGCCACTGCCACCCCGAATCCCGGGCAATGGACCGGGTGTAGGGCACCGGCGCTCCCACCGATCGGGTCTGCACAGCCACGGCGCGATCGCAGGGTAACCAGTGTGTCCAGTCGTCGTAGCCGGCGTGAAGCGTCTTTTCGATCAGGAGACCGCCGAAACCCGTGCAGTCCAAGAACAGATCTCCCTCCAGTTCCAGTCCCGACTTGAGCACGAGCTTGCGGATAAAACCGCTCTGGGGGTCCTGAACCACCTGATCGATGGTGCCTTCCTGGCGCACCGCGCCGTTTTCTTCGGCGATGCGTCGCAGAAATTTGGCGTATAGACCGGCATCGAGATGATAGGCGTAGTTGAGTCCGTCGCGGGGCGTCACCGCGAAACGATTTTGCTCGGCCGCGACAAGCTCGGGGCAGTACTGGCCGAAGGGCAGCGCAATCCCCTCTTCCATGCCCTTGAGCCAGAAGTGCTGAAACCCCGCCGCCCAGCAGTCCTTGCCGGTCCAGCCGAAGGAGTGGATGTAGTCCTTTGCTACGTCGCGCCAGTTTTCGAAGGAAATCCCAAGCTTGAAGGTCCCCTGTACCTCGCGCAGGAATTCCTGTTCGTCGATCTCCAGAAGCTGGTGGAGGGTCAGCAGGGTGGGAATGGTGGCCTCCCCGACCCCGACCGTGGGAATGAGGTCGGATTCGACCAGCGTGATCTCAAGATTCTTGCCCAGGAGCTTGGCGAGCGACGCGGCCGCCATCCAGCCGGCGGTCCCACCCCCTGCGATAACGACTTTTTTCACCAGTTTGCTGTCCATCTTTTCTCCCTTCACGGCGGGTGGGGATTCGCTTTATCGGTTTTCTTCACAAACGCAGCTGCTGAGCTATCTGCCGGCGCAGCGCATCGGCGTGACCCTCGTCCACGGGGCCCAGGACACCGCGTCGGTCTGCATCCAGGTGCTCCCACTCCCGTTCATCGCGCTCGAAAACGAGTTTCTCGAACAGGGGGCGCCAGGCCTGGCGCTCTTCATCACCGAGTTGGCCAATGGCGAGGGCCGCATGGAGCAGCGCCATTTGCGGAGAACCCAGATGCAGCGCACTGTCGCGCCACCAGTAGTTCACGAGCAAATTCACGGTCGCGAGGGCTTCGACGTGATGCCACCACATGCCCGGAATGTAGATCGCATCACCTGGGGCCAGCTCGGCGACCCGGGCGTGCTCCAGGGCACGGGCAAAGCGCGGAAAGCGCTCGCTATCAATGTTCGCGAAATCCACCATGCTGATAGGCTGGCCCGAGGGAGTGTGCTCCAGTGGCCCTATATGCAGATCCATCGCAGCATGAGGCGGAAAGAGCGTGAAGCGCCGCTCACCGGCGACCACGCAGGCCAGGTTTCGCGGAAAGTCGTAGTGTGCCGCGATACGCGTTTGATTTCCGAGCCAGAGGCTGCACAGCGCTTCCGGCCGCCCCAGCTCGAGTCCGTGCGTATCGTGGAAGCCGGGCCACCAGCCATCGACCGCGGTTGAGCCCACGTACAACGTCCCTGCCTGCTCCTGCGCCCGATGGGCGGCCAGCCAGTCGCAGCAATCGCGGAGGCGTCCGGTGCGACGTTCGAAATTAAAGCCGTTCATGGCGTCGTTGTAGAAAATCCGGCCCTGAGCTTCCGGCGCAGCCGTATAGAACGGTATGGGCGTGTCCGACGCGCTCTCCGCGATGCTCTTCAGCAGCGCCGCATCATCCATCTTGAGCTCCGGCCAGTGCGCGACCAGACCGCGCAGTACGAGCGGTTCGTTCTCATCGAGAAAGGCCTGCGCCGACAGACTGGCCGCATCCACTCCCGAGCACTCGCTCACCTGGGGCAGCGACCCGTAGTTCACGCTCGCGCCGGAAGGCGGTGTCGCTCCACTGGTGCCCGTGCCTGTCAGTGGCGCATTCACAGCTTGCGATTCTTGCGCCGTATCAGCTGCCGGAACTGGGCCAGGGAGGCGACCGCCAGGAAGGTCGCGAGCAGCGCTCCGTTTTCCTGGAGCTCGTGGAGCGCTTCCGGGGAAAGGGCCTGCAGGCGCTCTTCGTTGATTCCGTAAAAGCCGACGAGCTGATGTTGCTCTCCGTTGTCGAGGGTCACATCGAGGACGAAAGATTCCAATAACCCGTGCTTTTCGAGCAGCGCGCAGAAAGTCTCGGATTGCTGGTGCCCGAGATGCACGGACTCGAGTATGTCGCTCATCTCCGCCAGGTATTCGCTGGCGCCGCCGTGCGGCAGAAAAAGCGGCGCTCCCTCGTCTTCGTTGAGTCGTGGACTTTCCGTGTCGATCGAGATCACGGCCTTCTTTTCGTCGCCGCTGTTTTCCTGAAAGGCGATGAGGAGCGGCTGTCTTTGCATGACCAGCGGCAGGTAAACCGGTTCCCAGCCGTCCTCGCCAAGGAATAGGTTTTCCCCTTCTTCAAAGCCAAACAGTGCCACCGCGAAGAAGCGACCGGTGTCGGCGTACTTCTGGAAGAGGATCGGGTAGCTGGCCTGAACGTTGCGGAACTCGCCGGGGAATACCATGCAGCTCATGAGGTCATCGCCGAGTGCAGCGGCCCGTTGCGTGCGCACGCGCAGCGCGCCATGCTCATCGGCGTTCAGGACCTGATAGCGTTCCTGCGACAATGGCTTCTCCTCTACGGTCATGTCGTTCTACACGATCGGCAGACGATGTTCACGGATCCGGTTCAGCAGGTCGCGGTGGGCCGGTAGCTGTCGCTCAAGCTTACCGGTCAGTCGCAATACTTCTTCCATGACCGACGGACGCCCCCGCGGGGCCGCGGGCGCCGGGCACCGGTCGGTGTTGGTGCGAAAGCCCATGCCGTAGAGCACATACTGGTAGCTCGCCGGCGGAAACATGTCGTCGGAGGCGATCGCGTCCTGATGCCAGGGTGGTCGGTATCGCCAGAGAGCCAGGCGATCCTGGAGGAAATCAGGGATGGTCTCGCTGCGCCGATGGTCCCGCCAGTAGTCTCCGTCGCGCTTTGAGAGCACGTAATGGAGCTTCAGGAAGTCGATGATCATATGCCAGTGGTGGGCAAAGCGTCGATTGAAGGAACGCGCCGCGGCCGGGAGCATGGCCCGCTCCACCGGGAAATCTTCGGCGAGATAGCGCGCCGAAAGCTCCACGAGCACCAGTGCAGACGCCTCAAGCGGTTCGAGGAAGCCGGCCGCCATGCCGATAGCAAGACAGTTCCTGGTCCAGAATCGCTCGCGATAGCCCGGGGTAAAACGAATCCGGCGGGGCTCGGAGCTCGCGGAGGCGCCGGAGGCCGCAAGGTAGCTGTCCAGAACCTTCGCCGCGGAATCATCGTCGCTGTGCGCCTGGGAGTACACATAGCCGACACCGCGCCGCGTGCTTAGGCCGATGTCCCACACCCAGCCGGCCTCTTGGGCTGTAGAGATCGTACAGGACGCCACGGGCTGGTCCGGGTCGGAGTAAGCGACCTGCACGGCCAGCGCCGTGTCGTTGAATAACACGTCCGCACAGGACTGGAACGGAACGCCGAAATGCTCACCGATAAGCAGCGCACGCATACCGGTGCAGTCCACAAAGAAATCGCCACTCAGGTATTCGCCCGTAGCCAGTTCGAGCCCGAGCAGGTCGCCGCTCTCGGCGGCACGAACGCGCCGCACCTCGCCAAGGCGATGAACCACCCCAAGGTTCTCGATACAGTGCTCCCGAAGAAGTTCGGCAAACTTGCCGGCATTCAGGTGGTAACCATAGTTGAGATAAAAGGCGTACTCGGGTGTGGACATGCTCTTGGGTGCATAACCCAGAGGAGCAAGACGCCCCTGGGCCGTTACCGCGTCGGAGAAACGCAGGCTCTGACCACTTTGCAGCCACTCGGCAGCCGTGTTCGAGTCGTGGTAGTTTTGCGGCAGCGTGAAGGGGTGCAGGTACTGGTCTACACCGGCTGAGCCCTTCCAACCGCTGAAGCAGGTACCCTGCTTGAACGCCGCATCGCAGTGTCGGATAAAGTCGGTCTCGCTGATACCGATGGACTGAAGCGTGCTCCGCATGGACGGCCAGGTGCCCTCACCCACGCCTATCGTCGCGATGCCCGGCGCCTCGATCAGCGTTACGCAGACCGAGTCCAGTCCCCGCCGGCGCAATGTGGCGGCGAGCACGCCTGCCGTGAGCCACCCTGCGGAACCACCACCGACGATCACGACTTTTTCGATTTTATTCGCCGTCGCCATGACACCTATTCTGGGGGTATTCGGACCGCAAAAAAAGGCCGAAGCGAGCTTCGGCCGGATTGCCTTTCCCCCGCCTCGGAAGGACGGGCGAGGTCCTGCGGATCAGTATTTCCAGCGGACCCCGAAGTTGTAGCGCTCGCCCGTCTGGACCGCCTGAAGCACCTGGTCCTCATCGCGCCCGAAGACTTTCACCGTCTCGTTGGTGAAGTTCACGGCCTCGAGGAAAACGATCCAGTTATCCCCCCACTCGTAGAACGCACTCGCATCCCACTGGCCATACTCATCCACGTAGGTCGGGCCTACGCCGACGTTGGGCTGCCCCAATCCCGATAGGTAGGCGTCGCGCCAGTTGTACGCGATCCGCACCTGGATACCGTTTTTGTCGTAGTAGCCGATGAAGTTCGCCGAGTCGCTGAGACCGGGCAGGACAAACTGCTGCGTCAGGTTCAGATCGTTGTGTCGCGTATCGCCGTCGGCAAAAGTCGCGTTCACGATCCAGCCAAAGCCGGTGTCTCCGAGCGCGTGCTGCCACGCGAGCTCCCAGCCGTCGATAACCGACTCCTCGAAATTCACGGGCACGGTCACATCGAAGGTCGCGTTCGGATCGCGCCCGGCAACGCCGGAGATGACCCCGTTGGCGGCGTCCACCCCCGGTTGGTCGCCAAAGTTGTTGATGATGTAGCCGTAGTTCACGCCGCTGTCGGACGTTCCGGTGGCCGCAACCGCCTGGTCGTACAGTGGTCCGAAGGCCGGGTGCGGGAGGTCGAAGGGGACGGCCTGGTTCTCCTGGATGGATTCGCCAATGAAGTTTTCCACGTCCTTGCGGAAGTAACCCGCTGAGATGTAGCTCGAATCGCCGTAGTACCACTCCAGGGAGAAGTCAAAGTTATTCGATTCAAATGGCAGGAGCTCCGGGTTACCGACCCGGCCCGTGCCGCCATCGACGCGCAGCAGCGTATCGATGGTGAATCCGCCCTGAATGTCCTGATAATTCGGGCGCGTCATGGTTTTGCTCCAGGACAGGCGCATGACCAGATCCTGAATAAGCTCGATATCGAAGTCGATGTTGGGCAGGGTGTTGTCGTAGGACCCGTCGAGGTCGGTGAAGTCACGGATCTGATTGCCGTTTTCATCCACCGCGGCAATCGCCACGAACTCGTTGCCGCCTACCCAGTCCAGCCCGGAGTAGGTCGGCACCAACGCCTGGGAAGACACATCCGTTTCTTCGTAGCGAATCCCCGCGTGAAAATTTGCCGGCCGGTCGAAGAGATCGAAGGCGAGGTGGTAGTGAACGAACGCCGCCAGGGCCTCCTCCCGGGTTCGGCGGTCCACCGAGTAATTCGATGACGGGCAGAACCCGGTTCCGCAATCGCCAAGATCCGGGATCGGTGCGACGTCGACCGCGCCGGATGCCTGGAGGTCTTCGGTCCGTGCCGCTACGTCGGCAAGGCTGAAGGTGAAGTAATCGCTGTCCCGCCGCGGGTCACTGCCGCCGGATATGGCGTCGAAGGCGCCGGCCATCGACGCGGGATTCATGAGATCGGCAATGTCTCCCGGCTGCGTCACGCCACCCCAGGTGTCGCGCTGCACCGTGGACTCGGCCGACCGGTTGTCGACCTCCGTTACCTGGACACCGAAGTTGATGCTCGACATCTCATTGAAGTCAAAGGTGCCGGCAAACTTGGCCTGCTCGATATTCATCTCCGCGACTTCCTGCGTGAACACCGATCCCGCCACGATCATGTCGTTGGCGTCCAGGGGTCCGCTCAGGGCAACGTCGAGGATTGGCAGATCGGCACCGAAAATACCCGTGGTGCTGGTCCGGGTGTAGCTCGCCAGACCGAGTACCGAACTGTTGCCGAAGCGGCTGTTGGGCTGCAGCTCCGCCGTTGAGTCGTGGTAGTCGAACTCCAGGGACAGGCGATCCGTCACGTCCCAGATCAGATTGAGACCCAGGGAGTCCATGGTCTCTTCTTCACCGTCGAGACCCGCGCCCATGGCGAGGTCGTTGGCCACGCCGACTTCCGTGTAGACGCGCGGAGAGGCCACGGGACCGTCAGTCCAGCTGCTTTCCTGGCCGCCGAAGTTGAACCAGCCGGACATATTGCTGAAGGTCCGCGTGAACTCATGCTGGGCGTAGGTATAGTCGACGGTCGCGCGAACGCTGTCGGTCGCCTGCCATTGAAGGGTGAGCTGCCCGTTGATGCGCTCGCGGTTGAACTCCGCGAGCTCGTAACCGATCACCTGGGGAACGGAGTAGATATCATCGTCGCCGGGACGGTTTTCCTGACCGTTTACGGGTATGCCGCCCCATTCCTGCGTGCCGATCCCGCTGCCCCAGTCGTTGTTGACGGATCCCGGGAAGGACCGCCAGCCGTCGACCCGGCCTGTCTGGACGCCGCTGTCACGCTCCTGGGAGGAAAAGCTCAGGGCCACACCAAGCCGGTCGTCGGCAAAGGTGTTGCTCAGAATCCCGGAAATCTCCGGGGTAATTGAGTCGCCCTCTTCCGTCGACGTATCGTGCACCGCTCTAAGGGCGACAGTTGCTCTTGGTCCGGGAGCTTCGAGAGGGCGGGCCGTCTGAATATTGATCGTAGAACCGATGCCGCCGGTCGGCATGTCGGCTTTACCGGTCTTGAACACCTGCACGCCCGAGACGCCCTCGGCGGCGATGTTGGCAAAATCAAAGGAGCGGTTGATGCCCGACTGCGTTGGCATCTGGCGGCCGTTCAAGGTTACGAGGTTGAACTCCGGACCGAAGCCGCGGACGGTGACCTCGGCGCCTTCACCGCGTTCGCGGCTGATCGATACCCCGGTGATGCGCTGCAGCGATTCGGCGAGGTTGGTATCGGGGAAAACACCGAGGTCCTGAGCACTGATCGCGTCCATCACCCCGGCCGCATCGCGCTTCTGGTCCATCGCGCGCTGAATACTCGCTCGAACACCGGTGACAACCACTTCCTCAAGCACCGTGTTTGCGGGCGGAGGCGGAGCGGTCGGCTCTTCAGACTGCGCCAGGGCGTGCATGCCGGGCGCAATCCCCAGCGCGACCGCTATGGCGCTGGCCAACCGATTACGGGCACCAGGATAGTGCTTCATGCGGCGATTCCCCCTCGCGTTATTAAATTTATGAGGCGACGGTTACACAGAGTGGTCGCCTCTCCAACGTATTTGCGACAAAGCGGATTTGCCACACGACAAGGTGGATGGGACCTGAACTCCCCTCAAACGCACTATGATCACGCGCCTGACGCTTGGTAGATTGGCGGCTTTCCGCTGGCGAACAACCTCTCATGCAGCCCGCAACCGTCGAACTCGACAGCCTTGAAGCTCTCAGGGAACACATCGCCGAAGGCGAGCACCCCGCCCTTTTGCGCGGTGCAGCAAGACAGTGGGCTGCCGTCAACGCCGCGGGCAGCGGGGACGAAACCCTGATGGAGTACTTGCGGGCCCGGGACACGGGCGAGCCCGTGTACGCCATCCTCGGTCGGCCTGAAATCCACGGCAGCTTCGGCTTCCAAAGAGATGCGCGCAGGGTCAACTACGCGGCACGCCAGTCACCGCTCAGCGACGTGCTCGCCCGATTCCCGGAAGCGGCCCAGGGCAACTTCGCCATCGCCGTCCAGGCAGCCCCGGTCCGCCAGGTATTCCGCGACTGGGACGTGGAAAACCCCTGCCTATGGCTCCCCGAGTCCGTACCGCCCACCATGTGGGTGAGCATGGCGTCCTGCGTAGCGCCGCACTCCGACGTGCACGACAACGTGGCCGTTGTCGTGGCGGGTTCACGACGCTTCACGCTCTATGCCCCGGAGGAAATCGACAACCTGTATCTGGGCCCCCTGTTGTCCTCACCCGGAGGTGTACCGACCAGCAGTGTTGATATCCGTGAGCCCGACCTGGAGCGCCATCCCCGCTACGCCGATGCCGCAGCGCGTGCGATGCGGGTCACCCTGAATCCCGGTGATGCCCTCTACATTCCCGCCCTGTGGTGGCATGCGGTGGAGTCGCTCGAAACTTTCAACGTGCTGGTGAACTACTGGTTTGGCGACAGCGAAGAGAACGCGCTGTCGATGCCGGACACGCTGGCGCATGCGATTCTGGCAATCAGCGCGATGCCGAGGGCGAAGCGGCAGCGCTGGCATACCTACTTCGAGCATCTCGTGTTCCGTCTGGGTGAAGACCCGGCGGACCATCTGCCCCGCGACCTCGACGATCTGCTCACAAAGACGAACCCGGAGCAGAGGGCCGGGCTTCTGCGACGAATCGCCGCGGGATTGCCCAGCGACGAACCCGGCGAACGCTAACGGCAGCGACCGCCCGGTCGCGTAGATCGTCCTTCTCAGTCAGGACCCCGGCAGGATTTCCCGGGCACCGAGTCTGCTCCTCAGGGGTGAAAAAGCGTAAAGAGATTGGCGGTCAGGCGGCCCTCGGCCGGGTGATCGGAGAGATCCCTGGCCGCATCGATCAAACCCGAATGAAGCAGATAGCCCGGATACAGCAGCAGCCGGTTGGGCCGGTACTCGAACTCCGCGATCAGTTCGAAGTGATCGTCGGAACTATTGATGTACTGCCCGGGCGGCGGGCCATGGGAACGGACATGCGCTTCGGCGGCCGCCGTAAACAGCGGATAGCGGGCCTCGGTGATGCTTTCGAAGCCGGTCGGCCGATGGCGAAAAATACCGGTTCCGCCGTGCGGACCGGGGTTCAGGTAGTGCACGGTGGCGAAGTAGAAGGGATTGTGGCTGTCGAAGTGGGGCACACATTGCAACATGTGCAGTTCCTTCGGAGGCACGCAGACCAGCGAAAACAGCTCATGAATCACCTCGCCGTCTGCTTCGCTGTTAAGGCCGTAGACCGAGGCGATCACCTCCTTCAGGCGCGGAAGAAGGATCCCGGCGTAAGTACCCGGCAGAGCGGCGCGAACGCCGGGATAGCCAATGGAACCGCCGACCGAAAACGCGGCGAGGCGAGACGCGTAGTCGAGGAGCGGCGCGGTCGAGGCGAGAACGTCGTCGAGGATCACAACGGGCGTGCGCTCGTTGCCTACGATAAGTACCTCGACCGACAGCGCCGGATTTAACTGAAGATCCGGAATCGGCAGGGACTGTCGATCGGCTAAATCCCCGTCGATCAAGAAGCGTTACCCATGTGCCCGGAAAGCCCTCAGGGAAAATGGTCCGCCTGGCAGGAGTCGAACCTGCGACCTGCCGCTTAGGAGGCGGCTGCTCTATCCTGCTGAGCTACAGGCGGGCGAAAACGTAAGCGGCATTCGGCTGCACTTCCGGCGCCACAGCGCCGCCGGCGCGCACAGTATATCAATGCCCGCGGGAGCTTCCCTAAAAGCGCGGTATAGCCGCCGAAGGAATGCAACTAGCCGGCGCATAATTCAATACCGTATTCGGTAAACGGTCACCATGTTTCCGGCAGATGCTGGTCTTTATTCGCACCTAAGAGTGCTTGAGAGGGGACAGCGTGGTTTTCAGGAAATTAAGGATTAGCGGCGCGAGCCGGGCGTGTACTTTTCCCCGATCGACACCCGGTCGGTCCATGCACAACGGCACTCCGTTCGCCTTCAGGTCTTGCTCGCATTGACTCAGAAAAATGAAGTGGCCTTCACCGTCGCCAAGTCTGTGCACTTCCGCATTGGGCAGATTTGCTGCGTAATGCTCGACGTACTCGTCAGCTGGAAAGAAATCGTTGTCCACGGGCCCAATCAGCAGAAAAGGCGTCGCGTCACTAAGCGTCGAAAAGTCCTGAAAAGCAGGAGCGAGCGCAGGATCCAGGGTGATGAATGCCTTTATGCGTGAGTCCCTGTAATCGGCCTCGGCAAGCTCCGGATCCAAAGGTGCGGCGGCTCCGTCCGCATACCGGCAACCGCGATCCTGCAGCGATCGATCGGATCGGCAGTAGTTCGCCATGCTGGTGGTGTCGAAACGGAGACCCGCGAGCCCCATCCCGGTTGCACCGCCCGCTGAATGCCCGAGAAATGCGATCAAGTTTGTGTTGGCGGAGTCTGCGAGTTGACTCTTGGTCGCTATGAACGATATTGCAGCACTGATATCCATCGGTCGTTGCCATGCGCGCAGAACCGCGGAAGAATCCACCGTTTCAGTACCGTATACATAGGATTCTTCGTAGTGCGAAACACCCGCCACCAGAAAGCCAGCACGCGCGAGGCGCTCGGCGATCCAGCTATAGTCGCGCGCCGCACTCAAAGCGCCATGCGAGAGCACAACGACTGGAAATCGGCCGGTGGCAACCGTGCCAGTTTGCGCTACCGAGCCACGTCCAAGCCCGTAATCTACAGGCTCGATCGTCTGGGACATAGTTGGGTACCACC
This sequence comes from Pseudomonadota bacterium, assembly GCA_038748515.1. GTDB lineage: Bacteria > Pseudomonadota > Gammaproteobacteria > Pseudomonadales > Halieaceae > Congregibacter. The sequence continues at coordinate 20,596 of JBCDIW010000014.1, read as the reverse complement.
AGTCGATCAAAATGGGCCGGTCCCGCGTTTCGTCGCGCAGCCACTCGGTGGCATACCCGGCCTGGTACTCGGCGCGCGAGAAGCAGCCGACGAGCAGCCATGCAACAAACAGATAGAGTTTGGCTGTCTTCATTGGCATTCCTGGTTCGATCCAGACTTATTGAGGATTAGCGATAACGCGAGTAGTCTAGCTTACGAGTTGTACCGCGCCGGGTCTTTCAAAAATCCTGCTCCTGTTTAACCTGAGCAAACTCTTGCTTCGCGCGAGTCAGCTCTTCATCTCAGCTCTTTTCAAGCTCGGGTAAAGCGGCTTCATCGGCGCGCTTTGCCAATACATCGCGCCAGCGCTGCAGTTGCCGCATGCTACTACCCAACGCTTCACAGCCCACGGCATCCACAAAACCCGGCTCGTCAGCTTCCTTGAGGAACTGTCGCTTGAACTCTGCACTACGGCGCTTACTTAGTCTTAACGAACTAACGCCACGCACTTTATCGTGTTTGCGTTGGTGGCCCGACGTTCAGGGGCCTAACCAGAGAGCAGAACCTAGAAGCAGCCGTCGCCTACTGCCCTTTCCGACCCAGGCTGTGTGAAAAATCCATGTTGAATTGCATCATCGTGCGGAGGCGGCCTCGTTTGAATTTTCACGGAGACAATCTTGTCCGAGACAACTCTTGCCCGCGTATTTCAGCCAAACTTGCAGCCCACCAGTTCGGGATGGGAGTTTTCAAACAGCCTGGGTCGATAGGACGCGCGCAGAACAACACTCATAAGAGTCTGCTTTACTTCGTGACGTTGTTCTTATACTTGCGTTTGGAATTCTGGTGACAGTTAACTCAACAGTCGCTCAGATGCATATCCGATTGGGATCGTTACGGAATACTCGTGCGCTCTGATTGGACCGTCCGCTCTGTATCAGAGCAGGTGCGGGCGAATGGGAAAAAAGGCTTGCGCCGTCCCCAGGGGTCGGCTTTATAACCAGGTTTGTCTATTGGATGGAGACCACCTATCAGCAAGCTGTTGACCGCCAGCGAAGTTAGCAAATCGACTGGGCTCACTATCAAAGCGCTGCGACTGTACGAGCGACACGGGTTGATTCACCCGGCACGTACACCCGCAGGTTGGCGATCCTACGACGAGAAAGCGATCGCGCGCCTGCAGAAGATACAGGTACTCAAGCGTATGGGTCTGCGTCTGGCTGAGATGCGCGATGTACTCAATGACGGCGTAGCGCTTCATCGCCTTCTGAGAGCGCAAGAGGCTGTACTAGCATCGCGGCAGGCGCAATTGACGAGCACACTTGCAGCCATTCGCCGAGCGGTGGGTCAGCTTGAAAGCGGTGTGGCCCTTTCCGTGGACGACCTTATAAGCCTACTGAAGGAGACCCACGCAATGAATGAACAAAACTGGAACGAAGCCGATAGGAAGCTCGCTGACAGACACTATTCAACATCGCAGCTTGAACAAATCTTCCGACACAAACAGGCTGATCAGTTTCGTGACGAAGTGGCCGATATTTGGGACGGCCTTATCCGCGATATCGATGCAGCGAAAGGGGAACCGCCAAATTCACCGATTGCGCAGGAACTGGCTCGACGTTGGCGCGATGCATCGCTTGCCTTCCATGAGGGCGACGAAACGCTAATGGCAATCACCGAAAACTGGTATCGCGATGGATACGCTGATCCTGCCACCGCCGACTCTATGCCGTTTCCTCGCCACATCTGGGAGTTCGCTAGTTCTGCGGTCAGATGTATGCAAGACAACGAGCAAAGGTAGGCGAAAGCACTCGCTACATGCGAACGACCGCTTCTGCCTTAACTGTAGCGTTAAGGCGCGCCGCAGCAGCGTCGCTGCAAAGGGCTAGCGACGGCGGGCGTGAGCGAAAAGGCGAGAGAAGCGGTACACGCCAGAAACTTGAAATCCTGCCCCAACTTCTTATGGGAAGCGCCCGAGACCCGGGAAACGCCCGACGTTTCGGTGGCGTCCGAGATAAGGCGGACACCCCGAATCCCGTGCCCTCGGGCCCTTATCGACGGACGGGGTTTTGGGCGCAAAAGCGGCGTTTTTCCAGTCCTGAAAACCGTGACACAGCACCGTCTTGGCCCCTTTTTGTCGGCGGCGCACAGTGCCATACTTCCGCTCTCTCAAATAGGGAGCAACACGGATGGTTGACACAAACCTGGAGATCGCGCCCTACCTTGCTCTGATGGTGAATAAAGAAGGCGAGGATATCTATTTCCACGCCGGCGCAAAGATACTCATCAAGGGTCCGTTCGGCTTCGCCTGGATCGGTGACCAGTTGGGCCCCGGACAGGTGGACCATATTTTCCGTAACGTGGCATCGGATCGGAAAATAAAGGATTTCGAGGAAAACGGTGAGGTCGACTTCAGCCTCGGCGTGCCCAAACTCGGTCGCTTCCGCGGCTCAGCCTTCCGCCAGCGGGGCGAAACGTCGCTTGTCTTCCGCTACGTTCGCAACGAGATCCCCACCGTTGACCAGCTCGGTCTTCCGCACGTCTTCAACGACATCGTGATGGAAAAAAACGGCCTCGTGGTGGTGGTCGGCGCCACCGGGTCGGGTAAATCAACCTCCCTGGCGGCGATGATCGATCACCGGAATGAAAACGCCGCCGGACATATTCTCACCATTGAAGATCCCATCGAGTATCTGCACCACCACAAGCGTTCAGTCGTCGCTCAGCGAGAGATCGGCGTGGATACGGAAAGCTACAGCACGGGCATTCGCTCGGCCATGCGCTCCGCCCCCAACGTAATTCTTATCGGCGAGATCCGGGATCATGAGACCATGGAGGCCGCCCTGAAGTTCGCAAACACGGGCCACCTCTGCCTCACCACGCTCCATGCCAATAACGCCGTATCGGCCCTTGAGCGGATGACGACTTTTTTCCCGCCCGAGGACCAGGGAAATGAGGTCGTGCGCATCGCTCAGAACCTGCGCGGCATTATTTCCCAGCGCCTGATTCCGACCCTGGAAGGCGGCAAGTGCGCCGCCGTGGAAGTCATGATCAACACCCCCCGGATCCAGGACCTGATCATCAAGCAGGATCTTTCGGAAATGCGTAATGCCATCGAGCAGGGCAGCAAGTACCACATGCGCACCTTCGATCAGGCGCTTATCGCCCTTTTCGACAAAGGCCGGATAAGCGCGGAGACGGCGATCGAGTACGCCGACTCCAAAAACAACGTATCGCTGCACATCCGCCTAAACAAGGGCGATAACTTCGACGATTCGGCGCTGGAACTGGACGAAATCGACCGCCGCTGATGCGCGGCGGCCGCGTGCACAATTTCGAGCCGGTTCGCGCTTATCAGCACCTGCCCGCACACGCCCCCTCACGCCCCCTCGCGCCCCCTCGCGCCCCCTCGCGCCCACATGAGTGGGCTGAGACCGCCCGAAGCGAGCTGAGGCCGGCCAGGCATTAGCTCAGGTCGACCACGATTTTGCCAAAGTGCTTCTGGCTTTCCTGATGTCGAAACGCGTCGGCGAGTTCGGCCAGGGGATAGCTTGAGTCGATCACTGGCTCGAATTCCCATTCCTCCATGGCCGCGTTCATGCGTGCCTGGTGCGCATGCGAGCCCACGGTAATCCCGGACATTACGGCATTGCGCTGAAAGAACTCCGCGAGCGGCACCTCCCCGCTTATGCCGGTCAACACGCCGATCATGCTGATCGTGCCGCCCATGCGCAGGGCGCGCACCGACTGGGTTACGGTGCCCGGACCGCCAACCTCGATCACGAGGGCGACACCGCCGCCGCTGATCTCCGTGGCGGCACGCCCCCACTCGACCTGCTCTCGGTAGTTGAGCACTTCCTCCGCACCCAGTCGCCGTAGTCGTTCTGCCTTGGTGTCGGAGGATGTGGTCGCGATAACACGGCAACCGAGCTGCCGGGCAAGCTGCAGTGCGAACACGCTGACGCCACCGCTTCCCTGCACGAGGACCCAGTCACCCTCCCGGAGGTCAGCCTCCTCAATCACGGCTCGCCAGGCCGTGAGACCCGCACAGGGCAGGGTCGCGCCCTGGGCATAGCTCATGTGCGCCGGCATGGCAGAGAACGCACGCTCCGGCATGGTCACCAGCTGACACGCGAAACCATCGGCGTGATCGCCGGGAACGCCGAGCAGGTTGTCCTTGCCCGGCACGCCGTCTACCCAATTGGGAAAGAAGTGGCTGATGACGCGGTCCCCGGCCGTGAAGGCTGTCACCCCCTCCCCGACGGCCACCACCTCGCCGGCACCGTCCGACATGAGCACGCGCCCTGCGGTTGCGGGTAACAGGCCGATGGCCACGAGGTAGTCGTGATAGTTCAGGGAGCTGGCGTGGACGCGCACCTGCACTTCTCCAGGCCCCGGGGGCCGTTCGGGCGCGGACGTCAGCATCAGGTGATCCAGACCCGCTTCAGGGCCCAGCTGTATTTGTTGCATGGGGGACTCCAGCTGTTGGTTTTATCGAGGGGTAGCGCCGCACGCGATGGGCTTACGTCGGCAGACTGAGCTTTAGCACATCGCGCGCCTCCCGGGCCAGCGCTTCACGAAACCGTGGATGGGCGATGGCGATCAGGTCCCGCGCCCGTTCACTCAGCGAACGCCCCCGCAGTTCGGCAATGCCGTATTCCGTGACCACGTAGTCCACCTGGGCGCGGGTCGTGACGACCCCCGCCCCGGCGGCAAGCGTAGTGACGAGGCGTGAAAGCGTCCCATCGCGCGCCGTGCTCGGTAAGGCGATGATCGAACGACCCTGTGCGGACCAGGTGGCGCCGAGGACAAAGTCGACCTGCCCGCCCACACCGGAATAAATCCTATGACCGATCGAGTCGGCGCAGACCTGCCCGGACAGGTCGATCTGCAGCGCGCTATTGATGGAGGTGACGCGCGGATTCTTGGCGATGACTGTCGGGTTGTTTACGAACTCAATGTCGAGGAAGGTCACTTCGGGGTTGTCATCCACAAAGCGATAGAGACGCTCGCTGCCCATCACAAAGCCCGTGACGGTACGTCCCCGGGCTATCTTCTTGAGCGAGTTGTTGATGACTCCCGACTCCAGGAGCGGGAGTAGACCGTCGGAAAACATCTCCGTATGTACACCGAGATCCCGATGCCCGCCGAGGCAACGTAACGCCGCGTCCGGGATGGCGCCGATACCCATTTGCAGGCATGCGCCGTCTTCCACAAGGCTCGCGACGTGGGCCCCGATGCGCATTTCAAGACTCGACCCGGTCGACGATGGCGGGCTGATGAGCGGCGCGGATGCCTTGTAAGCGCAATGGACATCGCGAACGTTGATGAAGCCGTCGCCGTGGGTGCGCGGCATCTGTGGATTAACGTGAGCGATGATCTTTGAGGCCACATCGCAGGCGGCCCGCGTGGCTTCCACGGAGATACCCAGAGAACAGTTGCCGTGTACATCCGGCGGTGAAACCTGCACCAGTGCCGCGTCCACGGACTGCTCACCCTGGCGAAAAAGTTTGGGAATCTCAGAAAGGAACATCGGCACGTAATCGGCCCTGCCCTCGTTGATGAGCCGGCGAGTCTCCCGCCCGGCAAAAAAGCAGCGGTGCCTGAGATGCCCGTCAAGCGAATCTTCGGCGGCTTTCTCCACATGCTCCAGATGAAGCTGCATGAGCGTGATACCCGTGCAGCTATGCGCATGCTCTACAAGCGCTTCGAGCAGAAGGCCCGGCGTTGCCGCCATGGAATGGCACCACACGGACTCCCCGGACTGAATGGAGGAGACAGCCTCCAGGGCCGTATCGCAGTAGATCATGAGATGGTATCGCGGTCAGCGGAGCCGGTAGTCTAGCCTGCATATCTCATCGATATTTGGAATTCTCGGCGAGAGATTGTGCGTTGCAGGGGATTTTCAGACTAAGGCAATAGCCGTAGCTATTGCCGCAGGAGGAAAATTCGCTGCAACGTGCAAGATCCGGCGAGAAACCAAATAGGCGTTTCGCGAGGCGAAAGAAGATCCAAAGGGCGCCGGGTCGCCGAATCGGTGAGCTATGCGGGCTAGCCCCCGAAAACACGCCCGTAGGCGGGATCGTCGATTCTTCGGATGCCCCGGCGGTCGCCCGCCTTGAGCACGGAGCGCACGGCGCTTCCTTCCGTTTTCCAAAGCCGCAATTTTCACGTCCGGGTTTTATGCGTCCATGCCGTCTAGACGTGGATGGACGCAATAGGGCCTCCACCGGAATTCGAAGGGATCGACGATGCTCCACCGTGTAGTGCCTGCTCCGACCACAGGCTTTCGCAAATTCAAGGCCTTGCCAGGTCTCATTGTGGCCCTGATGTTGAGCTCCGTGCCCCTCTTTGCCGGGGCCGCTGATGAGACGTCTGTGCCGATCGATATCGAGGCTCAGCCCCTGCAGTCGGCCCTTGAAGCGTTCGCAACGCAAACGCGACGCCAGGTAACCGCCGACAGCGCCATCATCCGCGACCTGCGCAGCCCCGCGGTGCGGGGATCCTACACGCCCGAAGATGCCCTGCTGCTGCTCGTGGCGAACACCGGGCTGACTGTCGTTGAGATAAACGGGATCGACTTCGCTCTGCGAGAGGGCGATGGTTCACCATCCAGCCCCGCGATCGTTCGTATTGAAGAAGTCATCGTTCGTGGCGAGAACCTCCGGCGCAGCCTCTTGGACACGAACACGTCCATCAACGTTCAGACCGAAGCGGACATCGTCCGGAGCAACGACAAGCGAATCTCCGACGTGTTCAGCCGCGCCGCCAATGTGAACGTGAACGGCGTTGGACTGCAGGCCTTCACCTTCAGTATTCGGGGGATCAACTCCTCCGGCGTAGGCGGCGCTGGAAACGGCGCTGTGGCCTCCCTGATGGTGGACGGAGCGGCGTTCACCACGCAGCAGCTGGCGCGGGGCTTCAACTCGCTGTTCGATGTAAAGCAGGTCGAGATGCTCCGCGGACCGCAAAGCACGGCCCAGGCCCGAAATTCGCTGGCCGGGGGTGTGGTTGTGGCGACGAATGATCCGGAGTTCGAGCAGGACACGACGGCGATCGCCGCCTATGGGAACTTCGGAACCTACGAACTTGGTCTAGCAAACACTGGCGCTATTACCGATGAGCTGGCCTATCGTGTAACGCTGCAGCGACTGAATACGGACGGCTTTATTGAGAATACTGCCCTTGGCGTAGATGCCTACAACTACAGCGATACCGATACGCTGCGGGGCAAGTTGCTCTACAAGCCCAAGGCGCTGCCGCTGGAAATTCTCCTGAGTCATACACACGTTCAGGCGGATGCCCGCAACGATACGTCCTCCTGGTTCCCCGAGAGACGCCGGTTTGATAATGGCAACGTGTTTGGGAGCGGCGGAATGGATACGGAACAGGACGTCACCACGCTCAATATCAGCTATCGCATCAACGAACGACTCCGCTTTGAGGCTCAGACCGCGTACAACGAGTTTGTCTCCGAGGATCTGAATTCGAATTACGCAACGAGTCTCCCAGACCGAGACCAGGCCTGGTTCGCGACGGCAGATCAGGAAGAACTCAATCAGACGCTGCGCCTCGTGTACGACGGCGCTCGCGTTCGCGGAGCGGTCGGCGTTTTCTACTCCGACGAGACGAATACCGTATTGCGCGATGGTGTGGCCCTTATCAATGCTTTCGGGAATGGACTGGATGCCGATCTCATCGTGGACAGCCCGCTTACAACGGAAACCATGGCCCTGTTTGGCGAGTTTGATATCGACCTGGGAGAGCGGATCACGTTGACCCTCGGCGGTCGCTACGAGGAAATCGACCTCGACTCCGTGAGTCGCTCCGAACTCAACCTGATCCTGCCTCCCCCGGCGCCCTACACCGTAGTCGTCCCTGGCGCGATCGACGCTGAATTGGATGCCAGCACCAAGTTCAGTGAATTCCTGCCCAAGCTGGGGATCACCTACGCGCTCAGCGAAACGCAGCGTCTCGGATTCACCTACTCCGAGGGTTATCGTCAGGGCGGCATCACCGCGAATATCCTGACTCTCTCCGTGGAAGAGTTCGATCCTGAGTACGTGCAGAACTACGAGTTGTCGTACAAGGCGAGTTTCGACGGTGGCCTCGGATTGAACGCCAATCTCTTTTACCTGGACTGGAGTGATCAGCAGGTCCTGGATACACCGCCGGGAAGCGTAATCTCGGCAACCCTCAATGCGGGTAAGTCCGAGGTCTACGGGGCAGAACTTGAGCTGTCGTACCGCACGGGCAACTGGGACGCCTACGCCACGCTCGGTTATGCGAACACCGAGTTCAAGGAATTCTCGACCAGCAGCGGAGACTTCACCGGAAACGACTTCCCGAATGCCCCGGAACTTACGGCGGCGCTCGGTGCGTTCTACACCTTCCAGAACTGGACGGTTGGCGCGGAAGGTAATTACCGGGACGGATTCTTTACGCAGGCGAACAACAGTTTCAAAACCGAGTCTCTCTTGATCGTTGACGTCTCAGCGGACTATCGCTACGGCGACGTGACCGTGCGTGGTTTCGTCAACAACGTTTTTGACGAGTTCGAGCCCATCGTTGAAACGTTTGAGATTGAGACGATTCCCATGACGTCTTTCAGTCCGCCGCGAACTTACGGAGTCCAGCTGATGTACGGCTTCTAGCCAATACTTCACCGGCTGCCGCGATGCGGGGTTTGTATCTAAGGATTTTCTCGGCGCACCAGGGGTGATCCACTGAAAACCGAATATCAACGAATAACAACAAAAACGCTTAGAATCAAAAGCATTTGCAGTTTCAGATACAAAAGCCGATCATTTCGCGCCGAATTTTCGAACGCCCGCCCTGCGGACGATTTCAGTCAACAGTCTCCCCCCTTTAAGCGGGAACACGGGGACCCGAAGCTCACACGGGAACGTACATGGCAAGTACCGTCACACGGAAGGAGCGCGGCCGAATCACAGGCTGGCATATCACGTCACGGGTGTTTGCTGCCCTGATCCCTGGGTTCGTACTGACCAACACGAGCGGCGTGTTCCTGGCTCTCGCCATGCCCGGTGATGTTCTTAATACGGTGGCAACGGCGACGCTACTGAGTTTCGTTATTTATTGTGTGATCGTTATGTGGGTATTCAGCGTCGAGCGCCTGAAGACCGTATGGCTGGGGATGATGGGCGCGATCGTCGCTACCGGCGGCGGTGCCTGGCTGCTCTATACACTGCAGGCATCACCATGAAGGGAGCCTCACTATGAACGGTGCTTTTCGCCAGTCCATGACCTGGCTGCACACCTGGACCGGCCTGGTGTTCTGCTGGATTCTCTACTTCATGTTTGTAACCGGCACGCTGGGCTACGTGGACGCCGAGATCGATCGCTGGATGCAGCCGGAGCAGGTCGCGCCGCAGCAGGCAAATCCGGCAGAAGCCATAACCGTAGCGGCCCGTTACCTGGAGCGCGAGGCGCCCGGTGCCGATCGCTGGTTTATAACGCCCCCCGGCGGACGTGACGCTCCCCATCTGCGCGTGTTCTGGCAGCTTCCCACGCCCGAGAATGCCGAGACCCCCCCCGATCCGGAGTCCCTGCGCGGTCAGGCCCTGCTGGATCTGAATACCGGAGAGCCTCTCCCTGAGGTCCGCGAAACCGGCGGTGGCCAGGTGCTTTACCGCATGCACTATCTGCTGCATTACCTGGATCGCGACATTGCCTATCGCTTTATCGGCGTCGTCACGATGCTGATGTTCGTCGGCTTGATCACCGGGATCGTGGTCCATAAGAAGATCTTCAAGGAGTTCTTCACCTTCCGTGCGGGTAAGGGCCAGCGCTCCTGGCTGGATATGCACAATCTGCTGAGCGTCACATCGCTGCCGTTCCAGCTGATGATCACCTACAGCGGCCTGATCTTCATGGTTACCGTGTGGATGCCTGGCATTGCGCTTGGGACTTTCGGTTTCGACGCCCAGCGGACGCAGAAGGTGCTCTCCGAGGCCGTGGGCGAGGTGCCGCTCGAGCGTGCGCACGAAACGGCGCCCCTGGTTGAACTGGCGCCTCTGGTGGCCGACGCCGAGGCGCGCTGGGATGGCGCGTCCGTAACGAGACTAGAAGTCAAGCTGCCGGGCGACGCGAACGCCGAGGTAAGTGTCAGTCGCAGCGAAGGCATTGCTCGCATCGGCGGAGGGGGTTTTATATACAGCGGTACGACGGGCGCGTACGAACGCGCGTCCCCGGAAGTACCCAACGCGCCTATCGCTATTGCGGCAACGCTGATCGGCCTGCATGAGGGGCTCTTCGCCGGTCCCGTGCTGCGCTGGCTCTACCTGTTCTCGGGGCTGATCGGAACGGCCATGGTGGCCACGGGAGCGGTGTACTGGACCGCAAAGCGCCGACGCAACGATGGCCGGCCGCAGAGTCGCGGCTACCGTTTCGTGGACGCGCTGAATGTCGGAACGATCATGGGCCTTCCCGTGGCCGTTGCGGCCTATTTCTGGGCAAACCGGCTTCTGCCGACGGGCATGGAACATCGGGCGGACTGGGAGGTGCACACGATGTTCCTGGTATGGGGCCTGTGTCTCGTACACCCCGTCATCAGATCCACAAAGCGAGCCTGGATCGAGCAGGCCTGGTTCGCGGCGGTGGCATTCGCCCTCATCCCCGTTCTGAATGCCCTCACCACACAGGTACACCTGGGCTACAGTCTCAGGGTCGGCGATTGGGTGTTTGCTTCCTTCGATCTCGTGGCGCTGGCCACGGGCGTCGCCTTCGCGGCCGCGGCTCTGATCATGCGTCGAAGGGCGGTCGGGATGGTGACAGCGCAACCGGTCCGGCTGGATGACGAGCCTCAGTCGCCGCTGGCCAGCGACCCGCAGGCGGCAACAGCGTGAGCGGATTTTTGCTCACGGTGCTCGGCGTCTGTGCCTTGAGCCTCGGGATGAAGCGCCACTTCAGGCAGGTTTTCCCCGGCCAGCCCTTCTCCCGGGGGAGGCAGTACATGGCTCGCGCGGTCGCTGCCGTGCTCCTGACCGCCGCCGCTGTCGTCTGCGCGCGCGATGCCGGCGTGGGCGTCGGTTTGACGGTGTTCATTGCCTATCTGAACCTGACGGGCTTTGGTCTGGCGCTGGGGCTTGCCTGGCGCGATACGGCGCTGCGCCGGGCCTGAAAGCCCGCCGGGGGAAAATGAGCGTCCTCCACCGGGGCGCGAAATGGCTGCCGGTTTATTGTCTAGACTGACGGTACGACCCTGCCGGCAGACGGACACTGATTGATGAAAACAGGACTCCTCGTTACCGCAGGCGTCTTCGCGGTCGCCATGGCGGTGTTTGTCACCACGGAGCAGGAAAGCACTCCGACGTCTCGTGACGCACAGTCCCGGATTCAGCCAACGGAATTGTGGACCGGTGAGAGCGGGCAGCGCGTGGAGTCGGGAGCGCTTTCCCCCCGCGATGTCGCTACGTCCCTTTCCAGGGCGCAAATCGCGCGCGTCGACGCCTATCTGGAACTTCAGGGAACGCGGGAGGCGCTCCGGGACTATTTTGATGATCCCGAAGGGCAGGCGGACCGGGCGACGGAAGTTTTCGACACCATCAATGAACTTGAGCGCGATGGGCGGGTTATGGGCTTTGAGGCGATGCACCTGAAGCTATCCTGGCTCGCCCTGAACACCCCGGATGAAGCGGCCTACGAAGCACAGGCCGCGGCGCTTGTGGAGGGCTATGCCGCCCGGGACCGGGCTGCCCGGGAAGCGTTCAAACCCGAGAACATTCCGGGATTCACCGACTATAAGACCCGGGAAGCCGAGATCATCGCGGAAGTGAACGGCATGGACAGTTTCCCCCAGGGCCAGACCAGACAGCAGTACCTGCGCGAGCGTCTGCTGGAGGCGCGTATCGAAGCCTATGGGGAAGGCGGGGAGCAGGTGCCCCCGCGCTAACGCCTGCCCCGCTCGCCCTAGAGCAGACTCCCGACCAGCCAATAGAAGAAGTCGAAGCTGTTCTCCGTATAGTCCGCCGTGGAGGTTTCCACGGCCCGCAGCGGCGGCCCCCCGCGATAGTCGACGACGGTGTTCAGGAAGTCATAGATATCGAGGCCAAGTTCCTGAATCTCTCCGTAGCGCAGGTCCAGCACCGTGGTGCAGTGACTCTCGTTGAAATTGCGGAACAGCGGAAAGTAGTAGCTCCAGTTCCCGGTGGCGTCCAGAAGCGGAATCAGATTGTCGTTCGTGTCCTGCTGCCAGCGCTCCCGGAGCCTGTCGAGTTTTGACTCCGGGTCCGGATCATTGCCGATCTCCGGATAGAAGCGCTCATAGGAATAGCTGCTGAAGTTGCCGTCGGCCAGGAAGTGCGTGATACCGAGACGATCGTCCGGATACTTCGCCGAGAGAGCGCCGTAAAGGCTTGCCAGCCGGTCCGATTCAAAGCCTGGAGTGATGTTCCGCACCAGGTTAATCGGGTTTTCCGCCGACGGGTCCCCACCCTCTACGAAATCCGTCCAGGTATCCAGAACTTCCCGGTGCAGGAGCAAAGATGGGTAGGTGTCCGTATCGTTGCTGGACAGTGGTGCATCGTAGAGCGGTCCCGAATCGTCGATCAGGTAGGCGTAGCGCGAGTTCATATCGCCGCGTACTTTGGAGTAGTTGAGCAGGGCGCCGATGCTCCCCGCCGAGCAGCCGCCGACGGCCAGCTGTCTCGGCCGGCGAAGGTTGTTCTTCACCCAAGACGTCACCGCCTGCACGTTGCGCAGGCCGTTGTGGTGCCAAACGAGGTTTGGCGCCTGTCCGGCCGGGTCTTCATATACCTGCGTTTTGTCGCCGATATAGATATCGCCCGTACAGTAGGGAACGTACACAAGGTTCCACTGTCCAGTCTTGAAGCGGTTGTAGGGGTGGAAGGTGTAGATCAGGGGCGAAGCCGCGGCGGTGCCAAGATTTGTGGCATTCTCAAAATCGAGCAGGTTTACGTTCTGCACGTAGCCGTCGGGGATGCCGTTGATATTGCGCGCTCCACGAACCCCGGCCTGTCCCGAGCAGCTGGCATAGTCCCAACAGGCGCCGCCACCCTCGAAGTACATAAGCGTGTTGTTGGTGTCCGGCACGCGGTAAACGTAGAACTTGTAGGGCGAGCCATTACCGCACATGGCCCCGGTGCTGACCGGTACGTCGACCTGCTGCCAGTTGTCGTAGCGCCCTGGCTCAAAGCCGTCATCGAAGCCGCTGGGTGCTAGCGACAGGGGATACATGCCCTGCGTCTGCGCCGTCGTCACCGGCCGGTTGGCCGTCTCGGGTGAGAACAGATTGCGCAGCGTTTTCCAGAAACTGTAGTCGCCGGGCTCATCGGCGCTTGCGGGCAACGCGAGAAGCAGCGAGCAGAGCATCGAGCAGAGCGACAGACTGAGGTACAAACGGTGATCGTATCGACTCATGGCACATCCTTGTTGTTATCGAGCTACGTCAACTGAAGGTACAGCCCAAGGCGTCGCGACCCGTTCGTGGGCAGGCCGCAGCCACTTCAGTATAGGTGCGGGCACCTTGAGCATTAAGAAGCAAAAGCTATAACAGGGCCCGAAAACCGGCTGATGCTGGCGATCACTAACTCGGATGCTCGCCCGCCTCCAGATACCTTTGGTGTTAACGGTTTCGTAAGTCATCGCGGGCTAGGGTGTGTGCAATCTTTCGACGAGTGCGACCACCGTGGTCCTTCGACTGCTGACATTCGCAAGCCTGGCGTTGAGCCTCGGCTGCGGCCACCAGCCACCCAGTACGGCCGAGCGACTGGGGGCCGAAGCCGTGCTGCCCGAGTGGTCCCGCTCCCTCGATGCCGCGGTAGAGGTCCCCAATCTCTGGCACCTGGTGGCCGATCCCGAGGTAACGGGCCTTGTGTCCGCCGCCCTCGCAGGAAATCCCAATCTCGCTCAGACCGCTCTGCGCGTCTCGGAGGCCGAAGCCGCACTGCGCAGGCAAAGCGGGGCGGTCCTGCCCGCGGCATCGCTGCAGACGTCCTCGCGAACGAGCTCCAGCGACGGCGCCGGTCTCGATACGGAAACTTTCGTCGCGTCGCTGGCCTGGGAAGCGGACCTCTGGGGTCGGCTGCGCTCGCAGGCGCGAGCCGGCGCCGAACGGCTCTACGCCAGCGAAGCCGACTATCGCGCCGCGCAGAACTCGCTCGCGGCCACTGTTATTCGCACACTGCTGGAGTTGGCCTACTCCGAGGAGATCATCGGCGTAGAGCAGCGGCGCATCGACACGCTGCGCCTCAACGAGACGCTTATCCGGGAACGCTACCTGGTGGGTATCGGCTCTCTCGCCGACCTCGAAGCGGCCAGGACAAGCGCCGCGCGGGCCCGCGCGGGTCTATTGGAGCGCCAGGAACGCTATACCCGTCTCAGCCGTTCCCTGCGCGTCATCCTCGGCGACTACGATGCGGACCCGCAGGTACCGGACGTGTTTGCCGTTACCGTTCCCGCGGCGCCCGTGCCGCTCAGTGTCATGAGCGCGAGGCCCGACGTGGCTTCAGCCATGGCGCGGGCGAACGCCGCCGCAGCGGATGCGGACGCCGCGGGCAAAGCGCTGCTGCCCACGGTATCGCTTTCCCTCGACCAGACTCGAAGCAGCGCCTCCCTGGGCGACGTCCTCAGTGCGGACGGCCTCACGGTACTGCTGCTGAACATAACGGCTCCGGTTTTTCAGGGCGGTCAGCTTCGCGCCGAGCGGGATCGCGCGGAGTTTGCCGCGGAGCGGGAATTCTGGGTGCTGCGCGAGGCGCTCCTCAATGCGCTGCGCGAGGTCGAGGATTCCATGAACCTGGAACAATCGCTCCAGCTCCAGACGCACGAACGCGAGCTGGCGCTGCGTTTCGCCCGCAACAACCGCACGCTCTTCGAATCCCGCTACCAGGAAGGCCTGGCAAACATCTTCGACCTGCTCAATGCCCAGCAGACGGCCTTTGACGCCGAGGTACAGCTACTCTCCGCCCGCCTTCTGCAGAATCAGAACCGCGTGGACCTGGGCGTCGCCCTGGGGCTGAGCCTGTGAATCGCGTGATCCAGCGAGTCTGGTTTCCGGCGCTGGCACTGACGCTGCTCGCGCTGGCGCTCGTATTTGCCAGCGGGCGCTTCGCTCCGGAGCCCGCGGCGATCGAGCCCGCCGCGCCGCCGGTGCCCGAGGCGCGCGTGATAACCAGCGTTCCAGGACGTCATCAGGGCGCCATCACGGCCTTTGGCCAGGCCCGGGCCCGTTTCGAGGTCACCCTGTCGGCCCAGGTCAGCGGTCGCGTACTGGCGGTGGCTACCGAGGCCGACAGTGGCTTTGAAGTCGGCCCGGAGCGCGTTCTCGTGGAGATTGAAGATATCCAGTACCGCATGGCCGTGGCCGACGGCCGGCGCGCTCTGGCGGATGCCCGGCTCAACCTGCAGCAGGAGCAGCGCCAGGCCGAGCGCGCCCTGGCCGAGTGGAAATCCGCAGCCTTCGATGAGGAACCTTCGGACCTGGCGCTGCGCGTGCCCCAACTCGCCGCGGCGGACGCCGCGATCGAGAGCGCGGCGTCGGCGCTGGTAAACGCGGAAAACAATCTCCGGCTTACGAAGGTCGCGGCGCCCTTTTCCGCGGTGGTGGTAGAGCGCCTCGTGGGACCCGGCGACGTCGTACAGATGGGGACACCCCTGCTGCGGATCGCGAGCGTTGACCGGGTGGAAGTGCGTGTTCCCCTCTCGGCGCAGCAGTGGTCCGCTATCGCCCCCGAGGCCGGCGCCGCGGTGACCGTAATCGGCCCGGACTCGGCGCAGCGCTGGCCGGGCTACGTGCTGCGCCTTGAGCAGCATATGGGGCGCGACGACCGCCAGCGCGCCCTGGTCATCGCCGTGGACGAGCCCCTGGCGCGCGAGCAGCCGCTCTATCCCGGTACCTTCGTGTCCATTGATGTGCCCACGCGACTCGTCGAGGCCGCCTACCGACTGCCGGCCACGGCGCTGAGCCCCGACGGGTTGCTCTGGATGGCCGATTCCCAGGGCGCCCTTTCGGCCATCGAGCCGCGCAGGACCATCAATCTGAACGACGAGATCCTGGCCATCGCTCCCTATCCCCTGGGTGAGGCGTCGTTCCTGGTCCGCCCCCTAGCCAACCTCACGGTGGGAAGCCGGGTGCAACCCGTTGAGATTCATGCGGAGCTCGTCGGCGGCCTCACGGGCAGCGTGCCATGATCGCGTGGTTCGTCCGCAACCCGGTGGCCGCGAACATGCTCATGCTGGTGATTCTTGGCATGGGCGTTCTCTCGGCGCTGCAGCTTCGCAAAGAGACCTTTCCCCGCCTCTCGCCGAACAGCGTCACGGTCAGCGTTGCCTACGACAGCGGCTCGGCGCAGCAGGCCGAGGAGAACATCACGCTGCGCATCGAACAGGCCCTGGAAAACGTGCGCGGCATCCGCGACATCCAGTCCACCTCGAGCCGCAGCGGCTCGACGACGACGGTACGGAAGCTCCCCGATGCCGATCTCGAACGGCTGCTGAACGACGTCAAGGCCGAAGTCGACGCGATCTTCGCCCTTCCCGTCAGGGCGGAGCGTCCTGTCGTGCGGGCACAGCAGTGGGATGAGACGGCGATTCGCGTACAGCTCTTTGGCGACGTGTCTCACGGGATTCTGAGCGAGCTTGCCGAGCGCCTGCGGGATGATCTGCTCTCCCAGGGAAACATCGCACGCGTCGACATCGAGGGTCGGCGGACTCCGGAAATCGCCATCGAGGTCGACGAGGCGCAGCTTCAGGCCTACGGGCTGTCCCTCGCCGATGTGTCCCGGGCCGTAGCTTCCGAATCCGTGCTCGAAGTCAGCGGCGTGCTTCGCTCCCCGGACTCAACGCTGCGCCTGACGGCCGATGCGCCGCGCTATGTGGCCGGTGACTTCGCCCGCATCCCGGTGCGCGACAATATCAATGGCAGCCAGCTCACCATCGGCGACGTTGCCTCGGTTATGGACGGCTACGCCACCTCCCCGCATACCTGGCTGCGCTTCAACCGCCAGCCTTCGGTGGGTCTGCGCGTGGCTGTGGACGAGCAGGGTGACCTGCTGCGCGTGGTCGAGGAAGCGCGCGCGGTGGTGGCGCGCTGGCAGGCGGAGGGCCAGCTCCCGGCGGGCGTCGCCGTGGATGTGTGGAACGATCGCAGCGACTACATCGTGGACCGGCTCTCGGCGATTGCAAGCAACGGTCTGGCCGGCATTGTGCTCGTGATCCTCCTGCTGAGCGTAACGCTGCAGACGCGCGTGGCCATCTGGGTAGCCATGGGGCTTCCGATCTGCTTTGCCGGTGCGCTTCTCGCCATGAGCGATGGCATCCTCGGCATGTCGATCAACGAGGTCTCCACCTTCGGCTTCATCGTGGCCATGGGCATTCTGGTGGACGACGCCATCGTGGTCGGGGAGAGCATCTACACGCATCGCTCGGCCTCGCCGACGGACGAGTCCACGGTGCGCGCCGTGCACCGCGTGGCCATGCCCACTCTGATCGGCGGCCTGACCACCATCGTAGCCTTCGGGTCCCTGGCCTTCCACAAGGCGGAATTCGGGCAGATCTTCGGGCAGTTCGCGCTGGTGGTGGCCGCCTGTCTGTTCTTTTCCATGATCGAGTCCAAGCTGATTCTGCCCGCCCATCTGCGCAGCGTCATGCCCGAGCGGGGAGACTCGCGTCTCGCGCGCCTGCGGGGCTGGATCAATGAGCGCCTCGATGACTTCCGCGAACGATGGTTCCTGCCGGCCCTGGAGCGCGCCATCGACCGCCGCTACTCCATGATGATCCTGATCCTCGCGGTCGCCGTCGGCGGAGCCGGACTGCTGGTGAACGAGCAAGTGCGTTCGGTGTTCTTTCCAGACGTGCCCGGCTCAACGATCAGCGTCGAACTCGCCGTCGCCGATGACGCCAGCTACGGCTTTACCGAGCGCGCGCTCAACCGCCTTGAGCGCACGGCCTACGCGGTGGGCGACGCCCTGAGCCAGGATCTGGGAGCCGAAGTCATCGAATCGACCTCGGTGCGCATGACCGGAGATCTGGCCGGCCGCGCCTACGTTGCGCTGACCCCGGAAGCCCTGCGCCGCATTTCCCTGGCACAGTTTACCGAGCACTGGCGTGACGCCATCGGTCAGCTCGAGGGAGTTACGGATCTTGAGTTGAAGTTCAGCGACACGAACATTCAGGGATTCTGGCTTGAAATCAAGGCGGCGGATTTCGAAGAGGCCCTGACCGTCGGACGCGAACTGCTGGAGCCGATCCGCCTCATGGACGGGCTCGATGACGTTCGCACGAGCTTCGATGTGGGGGCGCCGGAGATCCGCCTGGTGCCAACGGAACAGGGGCGGGCCCTGGGTCTGTCCACCCAGTCACTGGCGCAGCAGTTGCAGCAGTCCTTCTTCGGTTTTGAAACGCAGCGCATCCAGCGCGGGCGGGACGAGCTTCGCGTGCGCGTTCGCTACCCCGAGGAGGCCCGGCGCACGGTCACCGATCTTTGGGACATGCAGGTTCGCACCCCATCGGGACAGTCCGTGCCCCTGGCAACGGTGGCGCAGGCCGTGGTCGAGCGCTCCAACCGGGAACGCATCCGCATTGACGGGCGCTCAGCCGTGTGGATCAGCGCAAATGTAAACAAGGGCGTTACCTCCCCCGAGGCCGTGGTCGGTGAGATCCGGAACAAGCTTCTCTTCGATCTCCAGCGTCGCTATCCCCAGGTCAACTTTAGCTTCGGCGGCGAGGCCGAAGAGCTCGCCGATTTTGAAGCTTCCTTCAAGCGCATTACCTTCGTGGCGCTGATCGTGATCTACGCGATCCTGGCCGTTGCCCTCAAAAGCTACGCCGCGCCGCTCGCGATTCTTTCGGTCATTCCCTTTGGTATCGTCGGTGCCGTCTTTGGCCACTGGCTGCACGGTCTTTCCTTCAGTATGTTGTCGTTTTTTGGCGTTCTGGCGCTTTCCGGCGTGGTGATCAACGACAGTCTGCTTCTCGTCTCCCGGTTCCGTGACCGCCTCGCGGACCTTGAACCCCGCGCCGCGGTCCGCGCCGTGGCGGCAGAGCGACTGCGCGCGATACTTCTCACCTCCCTGACGACCTATGTCGGTCTCGCGCCCCTCATCGCCAATCCCGCGCCCGGAGCTTCCTACCTCAAGCCCGCGGCGGCGAGTCTGGCCTACGGCGTGCTTTTCGCGACCTTCATTACGCTGATTTTCGTTCCCCTGCTCCTCATGATCGGGGAGGACCTGCGCGTTACGATCGCGCGAAGCAAAGCGCGGCTGAGGGCGTTCAGCCAGCCTTCTCCGTGGCCATAAACGCGCTTCTCGTCGAGGACGACCGGGATCTGTCGGCCACGGTGGTCGACTATCTGGCTCTCGAGGACATCCACTGCGACTATGCCCCTAACGGCGACGCCGGCCTGAGTCTTGCGCGGTCGCATCCCTTCGATGTTCTGATCGTCGATGTTTCCATGCCGGTGATGGATGGGCTGCTGCTGTGCGAGGCGCTGCGCCGGGACGGCCGCGATGTCCCGCTCATTTTACTTACCGCGCGCGATACGCTGGACGACAAGCTCTCCGGCTTCAAGGCCGGTGCCGATGACTATCTGACCAAGCCCTTTGAGATGGATGAACTGGTTGCGCGGGTGCGGGCGCTGGCGGGACGGCGAAGCGCGCAGCTCTCGGTGCGCCAGGTCGGCGATCTGCGCGTGGATTTTGATCGCAGCCTTGCGGAACGGGCGGGGCGCCGTCTCGAACTCTCGCCCACGGGCTGGCGCATGCTCGAGACGCTCGCGCGGCACAGTCCACGGACGGTGCCTCACGAGCAGCTTTACGAAGCGGGATGGGTCGATGAAGTGCCCAGCAGGAATAACTTTAACGTGCAGCTCCATCGGCTGCGGCGCGCCGTGGACGGCGATGAAAGTGTGAGCCTGCTGCACACCGTATCCGGCGTGGGTATACGCCTTGGAGAAGAAGACGATGTTTAGGTGGACTCTGTCTAGAGAGCTGGGGGTGTTTCTCCTGGCCCAGGTCGCGGTACTGGTTTTCGTCTACTCGCAGCTCCTTCCCCAATACCTGTGGAGTGGGATCCAGCAGGCCGCGGAGGTTTTCCTGCGCACGGAAGCGCAAACCGCGGATGCGCACTTCGCTCAGTACGGCACGCTCCCCGATTCTTCGGGGCATGGTATCCAGCTCTATGAAGATTTCGATCAGATGCCCGAGGAAACCCGGGAACTGATCATGCGCCGCGGTTCCCTGCCCCGGGAAAACCGAATCCGCTTCTTCGGCGATGGGGAGAGCGGCGTCATGCTCTTGATCCACCCCATGGAAGACGGAAGCAAGGTCTTCATGGTGTTTCGCGCCACCGAAGAAGTCATCAGGGGCCCGGGCGGAGTATTCGATGAGTTCACTGAACTCCTCCGGCTCCGCGAGCGCGTGGGCCTGGGCTTTGTCGCGTTCTGGGGCGTGCTGACCGCGCTCGTGCTGCGCCGCATCTATGTGCGGACCCGGCGCATGTCTCAATGGACCCAGGGCCTCTCCCCATCCAGCGCCACGCAGGACGATCCACGCTTTGGCTATGGCGAGTTCGACGACGTAGGTCGCGAACTCCAGGGCGCCTTTGCCCGGATTTCCAAGGCCCTGGAGCGGGAAAGCGAGTT